>NZ_AZAC01000044.1 GCF_000931935.2 Dethiosulfatarculus sandiegensis | reverse complement strand
GATGAAGTAATAGTCTTCCGCACTGGAGTTGCCGGTGCCAAAGTGCACCTTCATGCCCGAGCCTTCATGGAAGTTATTCAAGGTGCCGTCAAGAAGCTTGACGCCGTTGAAGTCCGTGGCATTGGCAATACGGTCGATCTCAGCGGCCATGGCCTGATATTCAGAGTCCATGATCTCGCGCTGGGCAGTGGTGTAGGTGCCGGTGGCCGCCTGTTCGGCCAATTCCTTCATCCTCACCAACTTTTCATCAATGACGTTCATGGCGCCTTCAGCAGTCTGAATCATGCTGATGGCGTCGCTGGCGTTCCTGATACCCTGGTTGATTACCTGGATGTCGGCCCGCATCAGCTCGCGGATGGCAAGACCGGCCGCGTCGTCAGAAGCGTCATTGACCCTAAGGCCAGAGGACAACCTCTGAGTGGACTTGGCCAGTCGACCGTAAATCGTCGACAAATTCCTGGCCGCATTCATGGCCATCATGTTGTGATTGACAACCAACGACATTTGAACCCTCCTTGGTCCGTTTCGCGCCAAGATCCTTTTGGCGCTTTACTTTTACTTGGCAGGAGCCTTATGGCGTGCTCTTTCCCCTTGCGTCCGGGCATGAATTTTCCCGGTGCCCTAAGTCCATTGCCTTCACCGGTCTTATCGGCGGATGATTTTTTAGGTTAAGCACTTTTTTATTTTTTTAAGAAAAAATTCTGATTTTTTCCCTAATTACTACCTGTAACCCATTGTTATTTAAATGTTTTTCACTAATAAGTTTTCTACTTGATTTTAATCATAAAAAAATCGACGATCTAAAAAGATCGTCGATTTGATAATTTTTTAAATTTAAAAGCTGAAACAAAAATAAATTTGTTAAAGTTACTTTTCCGGTCTTTGTATCCTTATCGGCCAAAATTGAAAATCACTTTAGCAAAAAAATAACTTTTTTCAGCTTAAAACGATTTTAGAAAAAAATCCTACAACTTAAGCATCCGGCCTTCATGGAGCCAAAGGTGGAGAGAAAAGGGGAGACTTTGCCTAAACCCCGTTCCTGGCCCGCAGGCTCCGGCTGATCTTGGCCGCGATCTTCTCCATCACCTTATAACCCAATAGAGGATTATCATTGAGGATTGAACGCAGTTCACTGGCCTTTAGCTTCAGCACCCTGCACTCGGCCTGGGTCACCAGAGAGGCGGATGCGTTTTTTTTATCCACAAACCCCATCTCCCCCAAGGTGGTGCCCGGCCCGACCATGGCCACAACATTACCGCTGGGCAATATCACCTTTACTGTCCCCGAGGCAATGACAAGCAATTCCTCAACCGGCTCACCAAAGGTGGTTAGTTTATTTCCGGCCGGAACCAGTTCTTCTTTGCTTATACTGGCCAGAAGATCCAATTGCCGGTCAGTAAGGCCGGAAAAGATATCAGATTGGGCCAGCACCTCTTCTTTCGAGGCAGCGAGACAAAGAGAGGCAGCCCCCAAAAGCCACAGACCTGCCAGAACAAGCGCAGTAATGCGGAGCCTTCCAGCCCCTTTCCCGAAAAACATCAACCAAACACCCCATTTCCTTTAAAAAAGTTTAATATATCAATGCAACGAAGAAACTTACCCATATTTTTCATATGAGCAAGCCAAGTAAAAAAACAAACCAGCCGACCGGTTTTTCCACTCGGATCTCACCCATAGTGCGTCATTCTGTCTGATAAACGGGAGAGAATTGGAGACGCCGGTCCTCCCGGCTTTACCCTCGGCTGCCAAGCTCCTGGTACAGCCAGTTTTTAAGGGCCGGGGTAAGGGGTAGTTGGCCCCTGGGCATATCCTCGCCCTCTTGGCTGCTTATACAGTCCCGCATAAGGTCCTCGGGCGGCGACACCTCTGCCAGTTCTTCACTTTGCTTCAGGCTTCGCCGGATCAACAGCAGCTTGGCCTCCCCTCTCCAGGTGGAGACATAAAAATAACAGACCGGAGAATCGGAGTGATATTTCCAGTTATCAACTGATTTCAGTTGATACTCTTCAAAGGCTTTGCGTGGGGTCATGTCCCAGTCAATACTGGCCACCAAGTCCTTATTATTTTTTAAACCTTCAAGGTCCAACATATGCAGCCTCCGAAACCGGCAGTGACCTGCCTTTTCTTTGGTGAAAGGAATTTTTAGGTTCGGGACACAAAAACCAATCTGTTACATTAATATTACAGGGTAAAAAATAAATTGATAGTTACCAGTAACTGTTATCAATAAATAAACCCCCTTTAGAGGTTGACGGCACGGCCTTCAGGCGTTATTTATGGCGGTGGAGTCACTAATTGTTTTCATAAATTAACAATTCCATCCCAACCTTGGCAGGTTATCCCCTGAAATGGATTTAAAACTACTTTTTTTCCAGGCTATCGGCGGCCTAGGTATGTTTATCCTCGGCATGAAGCTCATGAGTGGAGGATTGCAGTCGGTTGCCGGTGATCGCCTAAGAAATTTTCTGGAAAAGGTTTCCAGCAACCGGGTGGTCGGCGCACTGACCGGTGCCGTGGTTACCGCAGTAATTCAGTCCTCTTCCGCCACTACGGTCACAGTAGTGGGTTTTGTCAGCGCCGGGCTGCTCACCCTTACCCAGGCAGTGGGAGTGGTTTTGGGCGCCAATGTGGGCACCACCATCACCGCTCAATTAATTGCCTTTAAAATTACCGACCTGGCCCTACCAGCCATTGCCTTGGGGGTGGGGCTTAAATTTTTCGCGCCCCGCCGCAAATGGCGATATATAGGCGAAGTCATCCTTGGCTTTGGCCTTCTTTTTTATGGCATGGATGTAATGAAAGGGGCATTTAAACCCCTACGCTCCCACCCGGAGTTCATCGCCTTTTTCACCCGTTTCGATGCTGACAGCATGCTCGGCATCATGCTTTGCGTACTCACCGGAACCATTCTCACGGTAATGGTGCAATCAAGCTCGGCCACAGTGGGCATAACCATGGCCCTGGCCAGCGAAGGGCTTTTGAATCTTCCAGGCTGTATTGCCCTGATCTTGGGAGACAACATAGGAACCACCATAACCGCCGAGTTGGCGGCTATAGGCAGTTCGGTGACGGCTCACCGGGCGGCCCGAGCCCATACCATGTTCAATGTACTGGGGGTGCTTTATATTGTGGTTTTCTTCCACCCCTTTGTGGGGCTGGTGGAATGGGCAACCTCCACCTTTTTGGGCGTAGGGCCGCCAGAGACCTTGATTGGTGGAGAAAAACCATATATTGCCCGCTATATAGCCAATGCCCACACCCTATTCAACATAATAAACGCAACCGTCTTCCTAATATTGCTTCCCCTTTTGGTCAAGGCGGCGATCAAGCTGACCCATGGTGATGACGATGGTAATTTTGAGGACCTGGCCAAGCCCCTGCATCTGGACCGCATGTATCTGGACAATGCGGCGGTGGCCCTGACCAAGGCCAGGGAAGAAATCGTGCGCATGGGCTGGGCTGCGGCGGAGATGAATCAAAAGGTCTGTAAAGTGCTCTTCACCCGTAAAAGGGACGCCCTCAAACGATCGCTCACCATTGAGGATTCACTGGATAGGTTGCACCGGGAAATTGTGGAATACCTGGTCCAGATCAGCAGAAGTGACATCACAGAAGCCCAAAGCCGCGAGCTGGCCAGCTTGATGCGTATGGCCAACAATTTTGAGCGGGTGGGCGATACTGTGGAAAACCTGGCTGAGTTCATCGAAGAAATAATGGAAAGTGAATTGCAATTCTCAGATGAGGCCATAAAAGACTACAAAACCATTACAGAGCGGGTGAGCATGTTCATGGACATGGTTGTAACCGCGGTGGCGGAAAAAGATCCCCAGATAATGGAGATGGCCAAGCTGCTGGAAGACGACATCGACCAGATGCGCGAAGAGATGCGCAACAACCACTTAAACCGCTTAAGAGACGGAGTCTGTCAGATGGACCCCAGCCTGATCTTCGTAAATATGCTCAACAATTTTGAAAAGATAGGCGACTACTGCTTCAACATTTCCCAGGCCGTGGCCGGGGTCCGCTAGGCTCAATCCTCTAAATAGCTTATAAAATAAATAAATTATAAAACCGGCGGCAATTTCAGCCGCCGGTTTTTTTGGTCAGAGGAGGCTTAAACCGCCCCTGCCCAGGGCGGCTCGGCCATATGTACTTCGGCAATCAGGTCATGGGTGTCCGGACTGGTGCAGAACTCAAGATCATCTACCTGGTTCAGGGAGCGCAGCCTATCCGCCCCGTCACAATTCATAAGCTTGGGCCTAACCTCAGTGAAATCAGGTTGTTCCCCTTTAAGAAGCCGGGCCAACCACCAGGCGGCCTCATCATCTTCAACAGCCGGGCTGAGGGCATTGAGCCCCATGGGCAGGAGATGCACCTCATCCGGATTCATGGATCTTATATGCCGGGCCAGAAAAGCGGCATTGGCAAAGGAGCCGAAAAACACAGCTCTTGCCCGGCCCAGCCTGTGCACGGACTGGGTCCCGGCGGAGGTGGTGAGAATAACCCGGCGCCCGGCCAGATCCAGGGACCTGGCCGAGCAAGGGGAGTTCCCCCCCTCAAAACCAGGCGGGGCGAGTCCATCCCTTTCCCCCAACAACAGATAATCCGGATTCTGTTCCTTGAATTCCCTGGCCTCTTCCAGTCCGGAAAACAAAAACACTTTAGAAGCCCCCTCCGAAAGAAGGCTTATGATGGTGTTTGAGGCCCGAAAAACATCAAACACCACCACCACCCCGGTGAGGGCCTCGGCCCGGTTCAAGTCTTTTACTACTTCAATGCGCAAAATCTTTCGCTCTTTCCGGTTAAGGCCCCCATACCCGGATTTACAGCTTACCCAGCATTCTTTGGGCAGCGGCCTTCCAATCTACATACTCCGGTTCCATACCCTCGGAAGGGGGACCGGCCAAAACCTTTTGCAAAAGTCCTTTGGCCTTGTCATTCATCTCCTCATCCAGATAGACCTCGGCCAGGTAAATATGGTTCAAAAAATAATTCGGCCCGGCCTTGACCGCCTTTTCCAAATGCTCCATGGCCAAGTCGTTATCTCCCCCGAACAGGCCGGGAACTTTGAAGTAAAGCCTGCCCAAAACCCGGTCAGGACCGCCATGGGCATAGGTGGGGTCCAATTCCATGACCGCCGCCATTTCCTCTTTAATAGGGTCTATCAAGGAAAGGCTTTCCATTACCCCCTTGGCATTTCCGTAAAACCCATAACTGGCCCCCAACCAAAAATGAGCGGGCGCGCTTTTAGGATCATTTTTTATGGCCTGCTTGGCTGATTCAACAGCCTGGCTGTAGATCTCGAGTTTTTTTTCCTCAGGCGAATGCCCACCCACCCAGAAAAGGGCTCTGGCCTTTTTCCAGGCAGCTTCGGTATTGCCCGGCTCAGCCTTTAAAATGGTTTCATAAATCCGGGCGGCCTCGACCGCCTTGCCCTCCTGCCCCCTTTGCAGGTAAAGCTGATCAGCCTTTCCCATTAAAGCGGCCGTGTCTTCTGCAAATGCAAATTGGCTTAAAATCAGGGTCAGGCACAAAAAAACACCCAAAGTGAGCGACTTTTTGGCAAGCACGGTTCTCCTCCTTGCTAAGGGTTGGGGACACCATCCTCGAACTTACGACTATGGAATCAAGCTATGAAACCTTTCGCAGACTATTAAGATTACGATTAACGCCTTGTTGGCGGATTTTGCCCTAATCGCCGCTTAAGCCCCCTTTTTTGAGGCCAACAACCGGTCCAGCTTGGACTTGAGCTGCATACCGGCCAGTTTGGCGGGCCCCAGTTTTCCCCTGGCCTTGCCCAGGGCCAAGGTGCTGGTGATCATATTTGCCGGCACATTCTTGACCTCATCATCCGGCTTGCGCTTAAGGCTTAAGGCCTCTCCCGGACAAGTGGTGACGCAGAGCCCACAACCAATACAGCGGTCGGCATCCAAAACCGCCAAGTCGTCAACCATGGCAAGGGCATCCATTTGGCAACGGTCCACACATAGACCGCAGCCCAGGCACTCTTCCCGGTCCAGTTGAGCTATAAATGCGCTGGATACCAATTCTGCGGGTTTGGGATGTCTTTTAAGGCTTTTGAGAATCTGACAGCAGCATCCGCAACAGCAACAGATATTAACAATTTTCTTGGCATTTGAGGGTTGCAGCACCAGGGCGTGCTTATCGGCCAGATCAAGAATTTCATAGGCCTCTTCCCGGCTGATCAACCTGCCCAATCCGTTTCTTTGGTAATAGTCGGCGCCCCAGCCAAAAACCAGACACACCTCCTCCGGCTTGTCGCACTTTCCACCGGTGATCTTGTTCTCAACCCGGCAGATGCAAGGGGCGACCAGTATTTTTTTTCGTTTGGCAATCAGCTCCCTGGCCTCTTCATAGGGCATGATCTTTTGCTCGGATTCAAGGCTGCGGCCAATAGGTATGGTCCTGAGCTGAGGGGCCTTGGCCCAGGTCTTCATATTGAACAAGGTGGGGATATATTTCTGCATGTCCCGGGCCAGTTCCGGGTCCAAGTCTTTTACATGGTACTCCCAGATGCCGATTACATACTGAGCCGCCATGTAAAGGGGGGCTCTCCCCTTATGCTCTATGCTGAAGGCCAGCCCCTTTCGGGCCAATTCCCGCAAACGTTCTTCAGCCTCTTCAACAGGTATTTTAGCCCTTTTGGCCACCACTGCGGTGTTTTCAGGGATAAGGGTGAGGCAAAGGGCCAGGGCGGCTTCATCCTCGCTAAAAAGCCGCCTTAATATCTTAAGCTCCACTCCGTCTTCGGTGGGGGGAAATCCACCGGGCAGATCATCTAAGTGTTTGGCAAGTTTTTGGTAAATATCTTGGGACATATGTATCCTCCGGGTGCACGCGCGAGGGCGACCCAATCATCGAAAAGACTATAGCTTGCATGGGCTGAGGAAGTTACGCTCCATGCTAGCCTGTGGGTGAAATTTTGGCAAAGAAAAAATGAGCCGCTGTTCAGCGCCAGGAGATAACCTGGTCAGCCGCAAAAACAAGCTCAACCAGGCGTTCGTAATCGTTTTCCCCATAAAGTTTGAATTCAACCACCTGCCTGTCCTTGCCGAGCTCTTTCATAAGCTCCCTGGTAATCTGGTCCGGCGGGGATTTCAGTACATGTAAAAGGCTTTGGGTCATTTCGGGCACCTTTTTCAAAAGGGGATCACCAGGTCGCATTCCCGCAGGGCCTGGGCTGTTTCAGAGAGGTCTGCGCGTCTCATATCGGGCCACCTTTCTCTGTCCTCATCCTGGTTGGAAAAGACCTCTCCCCCCATATCCAGGATCATTTCCAGGGTGTCTTGAAAATCAGATTCCCGTTTCCCTTGGGGCAGGCTCACCTTGGCATCAAGCAGAAAAAGCCGGGTTTCTATGCCTTCAAGCAAAAGCCCCAGCGCACTCCTGGAAGCCTCCCAGGCGTCCCGGGGCCTTCTGACCAGCACGCAGGCCCTATCCACCTCCATTTGTCACCTCCTTGGAAAAAAATGGGCTAAAGCACCAGATAACGGTCCACATCCTCTATCATCATGCCGTTGGCGGCCTGGTTGGTGTAATCCTCATCCTCAAGCAGAGGCGCCGGTCTTTCAAGGCCATGAAAGGCAAAATTCACTTCACAGATCTTTATATCGGCCAGGCCTTCCAATTGGGCAAACTCAGGCAGTTGAGTCAGACGCACCCCTTCGTGGGTGATAAAAACCATGACCTCCTTGCCCGCCCGGTTTGCCGCCCGGGCTATACCCAAAAGGCTGGACATGTGTTCATCGGAGGTCACCAGTATTCCCAGTCTTTGAGCCATTTAGAGCTTCCTTTTTCTTGATCCAGGCAGAATCCTTATCCTCAAAGGCAAAAACACTTGTTATCCTGGCTGCGCCCATCACCTTTGCCTGCACCGCCAAAACCGGGGCGGCCGCTACATGGCCGTTTTCATCGGCCAGCCAGCCCAGGGGAGGCTGATGCCTGCCCTTGACAACCGAGACAAATGTATTTGGCTCAGGTCTGAACCAGGCCTGCCCAAAGGGGCCGTTCAGGGAAAAAGAACCGTCGGAAACCGGTTCCACCTGGGTGCCCCTGGGAAGGTGGAAGTAGATCCGGCAAAGATGCTCCCCCTCTGCCTGGATCTGATCCACTATATTGAACAGCCCGGCCTCGCCATCTAAAAATATTCTGCGCCTTAGGCTTAAGGCTTCCTTGGCCCCTTTGGCGCTTTGATACAAGACCGAAGTAAAGACATGGTTGCCTTCCTTTTCCAGGGCCTCCAGCTCCACCACCCCTGGACCTGGTCCGTCTTTATCCAGGCAAAGGGCGTTCTGGGCCTCCCTGGAAGCCAGGTGAGCGCTCATGGGGCCCGCCCCCACCGGGCCGGGGGTGACCAAAAAGGGCTTGCCGTCAAGGGAAGCGGCCAGGCTGAGCAACTCGGGTTGATCTCCTTTACGGCCTGAAGTGGTGCGCAACAACAGGCCAACCTTGCGCCCCAGGTTTTTTTGACAAAGGAAAACAATCCCCAGAGCCTTGATCTCAGTAGCGGGCGGAGTCTTTCCGCCTGCCAGCTTCCTTAATTTTTCCTTGGCCGAAGGGCCGATGAGCCAATACAGGTCTTCATCCAAGTCCCTTCCCGCCCTGAGAAGGGGGTTGTCCAAAAGGACCGCGGCCAGATTCGCCGCCTTGGTGTAGGGGTCCACTTCACCCTGGTCCAGGCCCGGCAGCACCCCCAAAGGTGACCATCCCCATCCCTGGGCGCAGCCCCAGGGCGGAGCCAGAGCCCGGCAGGCCCGGGCCAGGGGCTCCAGGTCCAGGCTCAACTGCAAGGCCTTTTCTCCCGCCTTTTGGCGAACCCAAAGGCATAACCCCGCATAGGACACCGCCCCGGCCAACTCCAGGGTGGGCAGGCAAGATTCCAAGGGGCTGTGCCAGGCTTTAAGGGCCTTGTTAAGAGCCGCTTTTCCCTGTTCGGCCCAAGTTTCCGCCTCAGGTAAAAAGGCCAGGGTGCGGCCCAAAAGCATCAAGGCCCCTGCCTGGCAAATGAGGTCCGGGCCCGGTCGGGATTCGGCGTCGAGTTCCTGGCTGAAGACCATGCCCGCCACCTTCAGGTGCAGGCAGGCATGGGGAGCCATTTCCGCATCCAACATCCCCATGTTGCTTAAAAAACGCAGAGCCAAAAGCCAGTTAGCCACTCGTCCGGCAACCATGCCCGAATGGGTCCAGCCCAGGCCCATCAAAGGCGGGTGATGAGAGCAAAAACGTTTAATCTCTCTCACCGCGGCCAAGGCAAGCTGGGGATCAGAGCCCAGCACATGGGCCCTGGCCAGGCGAACCGGAATCTGTCCGCTCAACCTGGGCCAGGAAAGCATGAGTTCTTCGGGGTCTATTTTGATGCAGCTGGCGGGAATCGGCGGTGTGGGAGGCTCCTCGCTAAGCCCCCTTCCCGCCTGACGCCTGGCCCGTTTCATGACGGTCGCGCCCGGAAAGTAGCGGCCGAAAACCCGCAAAGAGGAGGCATCCAGGGCAAGTGGAAAAACTCTGCCCAACTCCACGGCCAGCCTGGCGGCCAGGCCCGGCGCATTGGCTCCATAACCGGCAGAGGCCATCATTTCTTCCAGGGCCTGCCTGCCGCCTATGAGTTCCGCCACCTTACCGGCAGTGCGTTTCCTTAAAAAAGCCCTTAAACCGCCTTTTAGCTTTTGCTTTTCCATGGCTTTGAATATTATCACAATGCCCGGGCCGGAGCCGGTCCGCGAAAAAAATCCCAAGCAGCCCCAGGGCGGCCCCTCTAAATCACATGATCAAAAATTTTATATTCTTTAAAGGAGTTATCAAAATTTATTTTTAATACACACCCAAGGAAAAATTAATACAAGGATTTTTCCGATTCCCTTCCGGACGACGCAGTTTAAAGGCTTGGCCATACCAAAGGGTCAATTAAATTCTGCACCTTGTAAGATTTGTATTCCTCTGCTAAAAATGAAATCAACTTGTTATCTGAACATGCGGGCACATTATTATCTTCGGTTACTTTCTAACTTAAACTGCCCAAACCATTTTACTTAGAGGCTAGTGTGACAAAAGCGGCGGCCATGGACCTGGGGTCCAATACGCTTCGCCTTTTGGTGGCGGAGGTGCACAAAGGCAACTGGCGCGCTCTGGGCAGGGGAATATCAACTCCCCGCCTGGGCAGGGGCCTGGCCAAGGGGAGACCTCTGGATAAAAAATCAAAACAAATGGCGTTTAAAGCGGCTCAAGAATTCAGCGCCCAGGCACGCAGCCTGGGCGCTAGCTACATCTGCCTGGGGGCAACCCAGGCCTGCCGGGCCGCCACGGACGGGGCCGACTTTGTGGAGGAGCTTGCCCGCGAGCTTAAACTGGACAAGGCAACCATTTTGAGCGGGGGACAAGAGGCCCGGCTCTCCCGCCTGGGAGTAATGAGCCGCCTTGAGGGGGAAGCCGAACAGGCCTGGCTGGCAGACGTGGGAGGCGGCTCCACCGAACTCATCAACCTGGATAACGGCTCTCATCCGCCATGCAGCATCAAAACAGGGGCCGTAGCCCTGACCGAGACCTGGAACTCCCAAGATCCCCCGACCTCGGATGAAATGGCCAGGCTTGATGAAATGGCCGAACAGGCCCTGGCCCCCCACCTGGCCCCTCTTCGCCAAAAAGGCGTTCAAAGACTCATCGCCACTGCGGGAACCGCCGCCAATGCGGCCAGCCTCATGCTTAAGCTCAAACAATACCGGCCGGAAAAGGTCAATAACCTTAATATAAGCCTCCGTGACCTGGACGGACTTTCCGGGATGCTTGCCGATATTCCCCTGGAAAAAAGAAGAGTTTTACCAGGCATGGAGAGAGAAAGAGCAGATATAATTATAGCCGGAATGGCTATTTTAAGAGGTTTGCTAAAAGGCCTCGGACTTACGGAATTAACAGCCATGGACGCCGGTCTTTTGGAGGGCATTCTCCTGGACGGTCTTGGCTTTGCCTCTAAAGGAGATTAGAAAATATGGCGGTCAAAGAATGCCAAATGGGCCTCACTTTCGAGGATCTGCTATTGAAACCGGGTTTTTCCCAAGTGTTGCCCAGCGAGGTGGACACTTCCACTTGGCTAACCAATAAAATAAGACTCAATATCCCCTTGGTCTCGGCGGCCATGGACACTGTCACCGAAGGCAGGACCGCCATCAGCATGGCCCGTCAGGGCGGTATGGGCTTTATTCACAAGAATATGAGCATCAAAAACCAGGCTCTGGAAGTGATCAAGGTCAAAAAGTCCGAGTCCGGTATGATTGTGGATCCGGTGACGGTTGGACCGGATGCCACCATCTCCGACGTCCTGGACCTGATGAGCCAGTACCGCATAAGCGGAGTGCCGGTAGTGGTGGGCGCCAAACTGGTGGGCATCATCACCAACCGGGACCTCAGGTTTGAGAACAACTTTGATCAGCCCGTGGAAAACGTGATGACCAAAGACAAGCTGGTCACCGCCAGAGAAGGGGTGGGCACCGAAGAGGTCAAGGCCCTTTTACACGAGCATCGCATTGAAAAACTTCTGGTCACCGACGAAAAAGGCAATTTAAAGGGCCTGGTGACGATCAAGGATATCGAAAAGGTCCGCAAGTATCCCCACTCGGCCAAAGATGCCATGGGCCGCCTCAGGGTGGGCGCGGCCATCGGGGTCGGTGACGGCGGTCTTAAAAGGGCCGAGGCACTGATCAAAGCGGGCGTGGACGCCCTTTGCCTGGACTCGGCCCATGGGCACAGCCAAGGAGTGCTCGACTCGGTCAAGGCCCTGAAAGAGGCATTTCCCAATTGCCAGCTCATCGCAGGCAACATAGCCACCACCAAAGGGGCCGAGGCACTGATCAAAGCGGGAGTCGACGCGGTCAAGGTCGGCGTGGGGCCTGGATCAATCTGCACCACCAGGGTGGTCGCAGGAGTCGGCGTACCCCAGATGAGCGCCATAATGGAGATCAGTGAGGTCACCAGCGAAGCGGGTATTCCCATGATAGCCGATGGTGGGATAAAATACTCGGGCGACCTGACCAAGGCCCTGGCCGGAGGAGCCCAGGTGGTTATGATCGGCTCCTTATTTGCCGGAACCGATGAATCCCCCGGAGAGACGGTCCTTTATCAGGGCCGCCAATACAAGATCTACCGGGGCATGGGTTCCATAGACGCCATGAAATCAGGCTCGGCAGACCGCTACAGCCAGAAGGTTGAGCAGGCCTCTGATAAAATGGTGCCCGAGGGAATTGTGGGCAGGGTCCCCTATCGCGGGCATCTGGCCGACAGTGTCTACCAGCTGGTGGGCGGCCTTAAGTCCGGCATGGGTTATGTGGGAGCGGCCACTGTGCCCGAGCTGAACGAAAAGAGCGAATTTGTCCGCATCACCACCGCAGGCCTAAGAGAAAGCCACGTCCACGACGTGATTATCACCAAGGAAGCTCCCAACTACCGGGTAGAGTAAAACATGAAAGATATTCATTCCGAAAAAATACTTATCCTGGATTTTGGTTCGCAGACCACCCAGCTGATCGCCCGGCGGGTGAGGGAGGCCAGGGTCTACTGTGAGATCCACCCCTGCACCATGCCCTTAAGCGAGGTCAAGGCCTTTGAGCCCAAGGGAATCATCCTTTCAGGAGGGCCGGCCAGCGTTTATGCCGAAGATGCGCCGACCATGGACAAGGGCATCCTCGAGCTTGGGGTGCCTGTGCTCGGCATATGCTACGGCATGCAGATCATCACCCACTTGCAGGGCGGCAAGGTGGCCAGGGGCACCAAAAAGGAATACGGCCCGGCAAATCTGGATATAAAGGCCCTGGCCGGTCCCTTCCGGGATCTGGACGGCAAAGAGCCACACAAGGTCTGGATGAGCCACGGCGACCGCATCGAGGAAATGCCCGGGGGATTCGAGCCTCTGGCCGTGACTGAAAACTCCCCGGTGGCGGCCATGGCCAACCATGAACGTCACATGTACGGGGTGCAGTTCCATCCCGAGGTGGTGCACACGCCCCAGGGCGCGGTGATGCTGGCCTCCTTTGTGTTGGGAGAATGCGGCTGCCGCCCCATCTGGACCATGCACAACTTCGCCCAGGCAACCATAGACGAGCTGAAACAGCGCCTGGACGGCAAAAAGGTGATCTGCGCCTTGAGCGGAGGGGTGGACTCGTCTGTGGTGGCCTTGATGCTGCATAAGGCCATCGGCAAAAACCTCACCTCCATATTTGTGGACAACGGGGTTTTGCGGGCCGGAGAAGTCAGCGAAGTGGCGGGAATTTTCAGGGAGACCTTTGGCCTTAACCTGGTGGTTGTCGATGCGGCCAAAACCTTCCTGGGCCGTTTGGCCGGAGTCACCGACCCAGAGGAAAAACGCCGCATCATAGGCCACACCTTTATCGAGGTCTTTGAAGAGGAAGCCGCCAAAATCGGACAGGTGGACTATCTGGCCCAAGGCACCCTTTATCCGGACGTTATCGAGTCGGTGAGTTTCAAGGGCCCCAGCGCCACCATTAAAAGTCACCACAATGTGGGCGGTCTGCCCGAGAAGATGCGCATGGAGCTGGTGGAGCCCCTGCGCGAGCTGTTTAAGGACGAAGTGCGGGAAGTGGGGCGCGAACTCGGCATGCCCGAGTCCATTGTAAGCCGCCAGCCCTTCCCCGGCCCTGGCCTGGCCATCCGCATCATGGGTGAGGTCACCCCTGAAAAACTGGCCAGTTTAAGGGAAGCCGACGCGGTCGTTCAGGAAGAAATGCGCAACTCCGGCTACTACCACAAGGTGTGGCAATCCTTTGCCGTGTTGGTGCCGGTCAAGACAGTGGGCGTCATGGGTGACGAGCGCACCTATGAAGATGTTGTGGCCTTGCGCATTGTGGACAGCTTAGACGCCATGACCGCGGACTGGACCAGGGTTCCGCACGAAATTCTGGCCCGCATCTCAAGCCGCATCATAAACGAAGTTCAAGGCGTGAACCGGGTGGTATTGGATATAAGCAGCAAACCGCCCGCCACCATTGAATGGGAATAATTTTTTTTAGCCCTTAAACAAGCCTTTTGGGGAAGGATGCTTCTCCAAAAGGCTTTAAAAAGCCCTTTTCCGAACCGGTCCCCGGCCTTGCCAATTTCCCGAGATAAGAGGAGAATAGGCAAAGACAAAAGATTCGCCGGGGCCGTCATCTCCGGCTATATATAAAAAAATTTATCATTTTATACACTTAGCCACACCTTCCGCAAACGGGGTATTTGGACCATGGCTCCTCCTTTTGTTCACCTGCACTTACACACAGCCTACAGCCTCTTAGACGGAGCCATCCGTCTGCCGGACCTTATGCAAAGAGTCAAGGAACTGGGCATGAACTCGGTTGCCATGACTGACCACGGCAATATGTTCGGGGCGATCAACTTCTATTTAAAGGCCAGGGACGCAGGCATAACCCCGATCATCGGTTGCGAGGTGTATGTGGCCCCCGGAGACCGGCGGGACCACACCCAGACCCATGGTCAGGACATAGCCAATCACCTGGTGCTTTTGGCTGAAAATGTGGAAGGCTATTTCAACCTGGTGCGCCTGGTCAGCTCCGGTTTTACAGAGGGTTTTTACTACAAGCCCAGGATCGACCTTGAAATCTTAAAAGACCATCACAAGGGACTGATTGCCTTGAGCGCCTGCCTCCAGGGCAGGGTTCCCAGGCGCCTTATGTTCGATGATTTTGAAGGAGCCAAAAACGAAGCCATCCAGATGGCCCAGATCATGGGCGAGGGCAATTTCTTCATAGAACTCCAGGATGCGGGCATCCCGGAGCAGAAAAAGGTGAACCAGGGCCTTATCCAGATAGCCGATGAGCTGGGCCTGGGCATGGTGGCCACCAATGACTGCCATTACCTGCACAAGGAGGACCACGAAGCCCATGACGCCCTGCTCTGCATTCAGACAGGCAAATTCCTGAGCGACAAAAACCGCATGCGCCTGTCAGACCAGCTCTATTTCAAATCCCCTGAGGAGATGGAGCTTCTCTTTGGTCATGTGGACGGGGCCATGGGAAACACCGTGGATCTGGCCAGACGCTGCGAATTTGAGTTGCCCTTGAACAAACTGCGCTTCCCCCAATATCCCCTGGAAGGCAGGACCGCCGAGGAAGTGGTGCGGGAAAAGGCCCGAAAAGGCCTGGATGAACGCTACAAGACCATGGAACTCGTGGGCAGAAAATATGACCGCGAGGTCTATGAAAAACGCCTGGCCTATGAGCTGGACGTTATCGAAAAAATGGGCTTCCCGGGTTATTTCCTGGTGGTCGCGGACTTTATCAACTGGTCCAAGGACAACAACATTCCCGTGGGTCCGGGGCGCGGCTCGGCGGCCGGCTCCCTGGTGGCCTATGCCATGCGCATAACCGATCTGGACCCCATCCGCTACAAGCTCATATTTGAGCGTTTTTTGAATATCGAGCGCAAGTCCATGCCTGATATCGATGTGGACTTCTGCATGGACCGCCGGGGCGAGGTTATTGAATACGTCACCGGAAAATACGGCGGCGACAGTGTGGCCCAGATCATCACCTTTGGCTCCATGCAGGCCAGGGCGGTTCTGCGCGACGTGGGCAGGGTCATGGAACTCCCCTACAACGAGGTGGACCAGATAGCCAAGCTGGTTCCCTCCCTGCCCGGCATCAACCTGACCAAGGCGCTTGAGGTGGAGACCCGCCTCAAAGACCGCTATGAAAAAGACCACAAGGTCAAAAAACTCCTGGAAATAGGCATGGCCCTGGAAGGGCTTCCCCGCCACGCCTCCACCCATGCGGCCGGGGTGGTCATCGGCGACGTGCCCCTAAACCAGGTGGTCCCCCTTTACAAAGGGTCCAAGGAAGAAATTGTAACCCAGTACGATATGAAATGCGTGGAAAAAGCCGGGCTTATCAAGTTCGACTTTTTGGGGTTGCGCACCCTCACGGTCATCGACCTGGCCGTGCGGATGATAAAGCGGGGTAAAAACCCGGACTTTAACATCGACACCGTACCCAGGGACGACCAAGCCAGCTACGATCTTCTCTGCTCAGGAGAGACGACCGGTGTTTTTCAGCTTGAATCCACCGGCATGAAGGAACTCCTGGTCAAGATGAAGCCCAGCACCTTTGAGGATATCATCGCCCTGGTCGCCCTTTACCGGCCCGGCCCACTGGAAAGCGGCATGGTCGACGATTTTGTAGCCAGAAAGCACGGCCAAAAAAAGGTCTCCTACCTGTTGCCCCAACTGGAAGACGCCTTAAAGGAGACCTACGGGGTCATTGTTTATCAGGAGCAGGTGCAGGAGATCGCCCGCGTACTGGCCGGGTACTCCCTGGGAGAGGGCGACATCCTCAGACGCGCCATGGGTAAAAAGGTTCCCGCAGTCATGGAGGAACAGCGGGAACGCTTTATGAAAGGCGCCAAGGAAAACAACATAGACCCCGGCAAGGCGGCTGAGATCTTTGATCTGATGGCCAAATTCGCAGGCTATGGCTTCAACAAGTCACACTCGGCGGCCTACGGACTTATCGCGTATCAAACCGCTTACTTAAAAGCGCATTATCCCCACGAATTCATGGCTTCCCTGCTCACCAGCGAAGTGAACAACACAGAAGCAGTAATGCGCCATATCGGCGAATGCCGAGATAACGGAATAGTGGTTCTGCCGCCGGACATAAACAAGTCTGAACGCATCTTCACTGTTGAGGGCGATGCCATTCGTTTTGGCATGTCGGCCATCAAAAATGTGGGTGCAGGCGCAGTTGACTCCATCCTGGCAGCCAGGTCCGAGGGCGGTGATTATAAGGATATTTTTGATTTCTGCGAAAGGGTCGATCTACGCAAGGTGAACAAAAAGGTCCTTGAGAGCCTGATTAAATGCGGGTCCTATGACTCGACCGGAGCCTATCGCTCCCAACTCATGGGGGTGTTGGAAGAGGCCTTGGACTATGGGCAAAAAATGGGGCGCGACCGGCTGGGCGGACAGACCAACATGTTCGCGGCCTTTAAAGAGGCCAAGCCGGAAAAGCAAAAACACGAACTGCCCCAGTTGCCGCCTTGGAGCGAGCCCGATCAACTGGCCTATGAAAAGGAGGCCCTGGGCCTTTACATTTCCGGTCACCCTTTAAACAGGTTTAAACAGGATATAAGGCGTCTCACCACCCAGGACACCCAGAAACTGGCCGAAGCCTCGGACGGATGTGAGGTCAAACTGGCCGGGCTGCCCACTGAGATCAAGGAAAAGGTCACCAAAAAAGGCGACCGCATGGCTTTTGTGCGCCTGGAAGACCTGAAGGGATCACTGGAACTGATTGTTTTTCCAAATTGCTTTGCCGAGTGCAGCGAATGCCTGGCAACTGAAGAGCCCCTGTTTGTCAAAGGCACCTTGGATAAGGATGAAAGGGGCGTCAAGATAAAAGCCACCAAGATCATCCCCCTGGAACAGGCCGCCCAGGGAGTCACCACCAGGATCAAGCTCTATGTGAATGCGGAAGACCTCACCAGGGAGCAGTTGGTTACCCTGCGCCAGACTCTGGAGAAAAACCCCGGCGACTGCCGGGTGTCCCTTTACCTTAACGTACCGGGCAAGGGTGAGGCGGTTCTGGCTTTGCCCAACCGCTACCGCATAAAGCCCGAGGCATCTCTTATGGAAGAGATAAACGGTATGTTCGGCGGCAAGGTAACTGAGCCGGTAATCAGCTATCCTGAATCAGCCTAAAAAATCCCCGGAGAAAAACTCCGGGGAACCAAGCTCTCCGCAAGCGGCCCGCCTGGCCGCTTGCGGAGTATTACGTCTTTAAAAATCCTTGAAGTCGTCGTCCAGGGGGAGCTCTTTTTCAGGGTCAAACTTGGCAACCGGTTTCTTAGCCCCCGGAGCCGGCAGGGAAGGCCTGGCGGATTGGGTTGTCTGGCTTAAATCCGTTTTTTTCTTTGCCCTTGATCCAGCATTTTTGCTCTGAAACTGCTTGGTTGCGGCATTTTCCCCATTGACCACCTGTCTCAACTCAACCACATAACCCTGCATGGTAGCGGCCTGGGCGGAAAGTTCTTCCGAAGCAGCCGAAGACTCCTCCGCATTGGCCGCATTCTGCTGGGTGACCTGATCCATGCCGCTCATGGCCTTGTTCAACTGGTCAATCCCCTGGGCCTGCTCTGTGGATGCGGTTGCAATCTCCTCTATCCTGGAGCCCATGTCGCCTGTCTGCTCTATGGCCACCTGGAAGGCCTTTTCCGTGCTGCCCACCAGATCGGCCCCTGTCTCAATATGGTCCACTGATCTCTCAATAAGGCCCTGAGTGTTTTTAGCCGCTTCCGCTGCGCGCATGGCAAGGTTTCTCACCTCATCGGCCACAACGGCAAAACCGGCCCCGGCTTCCCCGGCCCTGGCCGCCTCCACAGCCGCGTTCAAAGCCAGCAGGTTGGTCTGGAAGGCAATCTCATCAATGGTTTTGATGATCTGGGCCATCTGTTCACCCGCGGATTTAATCTCACCCATGGCGTCTTTGGTCTTGCCCATCAAGCCGGCAGCCTCATCCAGGGCCTGGGCCGCCTTTTGCCTGGACTGGGTGGCTCCCTGGGCGTTCTCCGCGTTCTGCTTGGCCATGGAGGCCATCTCCTCCATGGAAGAAGAGCTCTCTTCCAAGGAAGCAGCCTGTTCACTGGCGCCCTGGGCCACAGACTGGCTGGAAGCGGCAACCTGATGGGAAGCGGCCGCCACCTGCTCAGTACCCGAATCCAGGGCCTGGGCAATACGGATAAGGGGATTGGCAACACCTCTGGCAATAAAGAAAACCACCAGGACCATCAACAGAAGAGCGCCTACGCCAATGGCCAGAATGGACCAAAGCATGGATTCGGCCCTGGCCAAAACCACATCCATGGGTATGGAAACGGCAAAAGACCAGGGATCCTTGGCCTTGCCAAAGTAAACCGGAACATAGACCTCGTAATTAACCAGCCCAGTGGCCTTGCTGGTGGTCATGTAGCTGTACTCATGCCCCTGGAGAATGGCGTTTTTAAGAGCTTCCCTGTGTTCCTGGGGGCGCAGGGGGAGGATATCCTTGCCCATGAACTCGGCTTGCGGGTGGGCCGCCACCTTGAGGTCATGGGAGGCCAGATAAACGTACCCCTTGCCATAGGGTTTCATCTTGGCCACCAGGGGTACAAAGTCGCTTAAGGCGAAGTCAACCCCAACAGCTCCAACCACGCTGCCCTGATATTTAATGGGAACAACCAGGCTGGTGAGAAGGATCTGTTTACCCGCGACCTCATAGGGATAGGGATTAATTATCGTTTCCTCTCCTGATCGGGCGGCGAGCAGATAATAATCACCATCGCCTGGCTTGTCATAGCTCACCAGGGGTTCACTGGCCAGCTTACCCTGGTTCCTGTACCAGTAAGGAATAAAACGACCGGTGACGTCATGACCGGGCTTGCCGCTGAACTCTGCGTCCCGGCCATCCAGGGCATTGGGCTCCCAGCAGGTCCAGACTCCCTTGTACTGGGGATTATCCTCAAGCACGTTTTTTAAAATGGCATTTAAGGCGTTTCGATCAATCGCATCCGCCATTTTAAGACCGGCAAATGTTTCTGCCAGAGACCTTGCCGTATAAAAGGCCACATCGACTTTGGATTTCAATTGGCTGGAATAATTATAGGCCATCTGACGAGCCATGTCCTGAGCGTCATCCTCGGCCATGCCAAAAGAATTGATCCCCACATAGGCAATAGTGCCACCAAAGGCCAAAAAGGCCAGACTGATTATAAGAACCAACATTTTTGCCTTGAGGCTTAGCTTTTTGAGCACTTTTTCTCCTTGGGAAAACTGGTCGGTTTAGACAGACAGACTCCACCTCCCCCCAAGTTTACTCACCTGCCTATTGGCCCTGGTTTTCAAAGGATAAACTGTTCTGTCGGGTAGTTATCTATATCTATTCATAAACGGCTTAATTAACTGTTATCTCGGAAATTAAATTTTGAAAAGAGCCTTCCCTGAAAAAACCAGACAATAGTATCAACATTTACAACTATTATAACAATACTATTTCTAAATATGGCCTTGATTCAATTGGTTTGTGTCCACCCAAAGCCCCAAAAGATCTTTAATATGAAATCCGCAACACTTCAGACAATCACTGCCAACCCGGCATCAAAACTGCATTATTCTCATACACCTGTTAATATTTTTACGAATGATAAACTAAAAAAGTTTCCTAGGCAAATAGTGTTCGATTTAAATAAAATTAATTGTTATAAAAAAAATTACAATAATCAAATAACAAAAAATCCCCACACAGTTTTCTTGTTATGAGATATAAACACAGAGCACCTATAGGGCACAGATCATCCATCTCAAGAATCAAAGCATAATAAAAAACATTTAAAGCCGATGCAAAAATATCGATTACCAAATTTATTACTTAAATCACTTTTTCAAAAAATAATTATTACAAATATTACAAAAAAATCCAAACTTCTCATCTGATGTTCAGCTAACCTTTCCCTGATTCTCAACTCACAAAAAAAAACGCCGGGGCCAAAAGGCCCGGCGTCAGACAGCTGAGTTAACCGACTTCAACGTTTTTCGGGAGGCCCCAGCAGAATATTTGAGACCACCACCCTTTGGATTTCACTGGTCCCTTCGTAGATAGTGAAGACCCTTGCGTCCCGATAATGACGCTCCATGGGGTATTCACTGCAATAGCCATAGCCCCCGTGGATCTGAATGGCCTGACCGGCCACCCGGTTCACCATCTCACTGGCGAAAAGCTTGGCCATGGAGGCTTCCTTGGTATAGCGCCTGCCCTGGTCCTTTAGTGAAGCCGCATTCAAGCAAAGCACCCTGGCAGCTTCGATCTCAGTGGCCATATCGGCAATTTTCCAGCGCAGCCCTTGGAATTGGCTAATGGATCTGCCAAACTGCTCACGACCGTGCATATAGGCTATGGCCTCATCCATACAGGCCTGGGCAACGCCCACGGACTGGGCGGCAATACCTATACGTCCACAGTCCAGCCCACTCATGGCCACCTTAAACCCCTCGCCCACCCTTTTGCCCAAAAGGTTTTCCTTTGGGATACGGCAATCCTCAAAGATAAGCTGCACCGTGTCGCTTGCCTTTAATCCCAGTTTTTCCTCTGTCTTGCCCACAATAAGTCCGGGTGTGCCCTGGGGAACCAGAAATGCGCTTATCCCCCTGTGGCGTTTTGTCTTATTCGTAAGCGCGGTCACTATGATCAGGCCAGCGTTTTTTCCGGTGGTGATAAACTGCTTGGTCCCGTTTATGACATATTCATCACCATCTAAGCGTGCGGTGGTTCGCTGGCTGGCGGGATCACTTCCGGCATGGGGCTCGGTCAGGGCAAAGGCCCCTATGCACTCGCCGCTGCACATGCGGGGCAGCCAGGTTTTCTTCTGTTCGGGAGAGGCAAAACGTAAAAGGGTCTCCACGCAGATGGAATTATGCACGCTCATCACCACCGCAGTGGAGGCGCAGGCATAAGCGATCTCGGTCAGGGCCAGAACATAGCTAACCGTATCCAGCCCCACTCCTCCGTACTCCTCGGGGGCCATCATCCCCATAAAGCCAAGCTCCCCCATTTGATTCAAAATATCCCTGGGAAAAACATGGGTCCGATCACGCTCGGCCGCTTGGGGCATAACCACCTCGCGGGCGAAATCGTGGGCCATGGTTTGAATCATTTCCTGTTCTTCGGTCAAGACAAAGGCCATGTGCCTCTCCTTAGGGGTGCTTAGGTATTATGGAAAGCCTGCCGTTAAGGTCTATAACCGTCCTCCCGGACTAAGGGGTGTAAAGGACCACCAGGAGTTCGCAGTCTTCATCACCGGTGTTTCTGAGCTTATGCACCAGACTGGAATTGAAATGCAAGGATTCCCCCTGAGCCAGATCATTTACATGCTCCCCCACCTTGACCTGCACCTGTCCGGAAAGCACATAGATGAACTCCTCGCCTTCGTGCTGATATCCGGGGCCGTCCAAGTCACTGTTGGCCTCAATTCCCACCCTAAAACCTTTAAGGTGTTTCTGCCGTGACTCAGAGGTGAGCACCCTGTAGGAATAATGATCCGTGCGTTTGCGCACTGCTTCTTCCCGCTTTTGGGCGGCTTCTTCCTCATCCTTTAGGAGTTCTCCGCTCTCCAGTTCCAGGGCCCGGCCCAAGGTGAGCAAAACCGCCACCGGAGGGATAACCTCGTCATTCTCAACCTGCATGAGATAATCCACAGACAGACCGGTTTCATTGGCCATGGCTTTGAGACTCATATCCTTACTCTGACGCACCCTTCTTATGCGGGTGCCCAAAGATACCCTTTTGATTTTTCTAGGCATGGATTCTCCTTGGTTATCGATTAACATCTAAATTTTATCAGAAACCCGGTTAATATCGGCTTTTCTCCAAAAGAGCCAAGGTAAAAAACTTTTTTATCTTCTAAATAACCGCCGTGGTCTTTTGGCACCTCTTGGAGCCAGGCTAAAATGAGCTACACCTGATCTAGCAATAATCATTGTTTATTGTCAACAAACCAACGGATCGCAGAAAAGAAACAAACCCACGGCTATTTGCCAAGCCCCATGGAGGCTCCGTCTGTCAACCCCTGGTTCACAGTGGATTCGGCAAAAAGCGGTTCAGCCAGGGTGTTTTTAACCCACCACCAGGTCAGGCCGAACTGGGCCAAGCTCAAGAACACAAAATACCAGGCCCAACCGGGCCAGCCCAAATAGAGATTCCCCACCTGGCCCCATTGCCAGAAATCCTGTGAAAGAATGAATATGGCACCAAACCCGGCCAGGAACATAAGCTCCGCCTTTTTTACGCCTTGGGTCTTTAGCCCCCCGGAGGCGATCTGTACGGCCAGATAACTCGCCAGGCTCACCACTATCACCGGCACTGCCGGTAAAAAGCCAAAGCTGGGCAGGAGTTTAAAGTGATAAAGCCCCACAAAAAGCTCCCCCACCAAAATGGAAACAAGCGCTGCTTTTGGGTGAGGATTTTTCAGGATAAGCCCGAAAAACACGCACGGGAACAAAACCGCCAGCCCGGTGAAAGCGGTGATGCCGAGCTGCAGGATGGTGGTATCCGCATTTAAGGCCACCGCCAGGCCGGCCAAGGCCAGGGCAAAGACGAATATGCGGCTCTGACCGCCGGTTGTCACCTGTTTGCCGGTGATAAGCGGCCAAAGATCACGACTGAAGATAGACCCCAAGGTGAGAAGCTGGGAGTCCATGGTTGACATCAGGGCGGCCAAACCGGCGGCCAGGACCAGGGTGCCCATAAACTCGCCCGCCACTTCGGTCATTAAAAGCGGCATGATGTTGTCTGAAGTGCTGCCTGCCAGCTCCGGGAAACTGAGCCTGCCCAGGAGACCCAGGCCAATGGGAAGGCAAAACACAGAGGTGCAGATAATGGGATACCAAACAGCGCTCTTGGCCAGATCCTTCTTGGTTTTGGCCGAATAAAAACGCTGAAAAAGCTGGGGAAACATGGGATCGCAGAAAAACCACAAGAAAATAAAGCTGAAGAACATAAAGGGGGTGTACATTCCCCTGGGTCCCGGACGGCTGAAAAGGGAAGAATCCGTGGCCAGGGCTTTTTTAAAGGCCGCGGTCCAGCCGCCATGATGACCGGTCACCATGAAAATGGCCGCGATCAATAAAAACAGCATCAAAAACCCTTGCAGCACATCGGTCCAGGCCACTGCCTTGAGCCCGCCGCGCAGGGTGTAGCCCATGATTATCAGGGTTACCAGCCCGGCTCCGGCCCAGGTGGGCATGCCAAAAAGACCACCTAGAACCTTGCTGCCGGCCAAGGGCTGTAACGCCAGATAAGGCACTGTAAAGAAAACCATGACCAGTGCGAAAAGCGCGCTGAGCCACTTATTGCCGTAGATCACCTGGATCAGCTCAGCCGGGGTGACCAGCTCGTGCTTGCGCCCCATTTCCCAGATGCGGCGGCCCAGCAGCCAAAAAGTAACCGCCATGAACCCGGTTCCGAAACCCATGATCGGGAAAAAGGCAAGGCCATCCCGATAGCCCGCTCCACTGGCCCCGAAAACCGTAAAAGCGCTGAAGTTGGTGGCAGCTATGGTGCCGACCAGCACAAACCCCTTAAGCCCCCTGCCGGCCAGAAAATACTGGCTGGGCTTTTCGCTTAGTCTGCCCCTGGCCAAAAAACCCAACAAAATCACCATGGCGAAATAAGCAGCCAAGACCACTATCTTGGTGAACATACAACTACTCCTCATAATCCGTATAAAAATCATTGGGCGGAAACTTTGCGCACAATCCGGCGACGCAAAAACGCATCGGTCAGGCGCGCAGCTCACCCTTTGTTCTGATTTTTGGGGGAAACTTGGAAATAAAAATCTGTTCTGTGGAACATGTCAGGCCTCCCCATGACAGGACAACAGGTGTCCCGCCAAGCCGGGATGGCCTTCAACTGAGACCTGACATAACTTGGCGTGGCCAGAATATAGCAGCCCGGCCTTTTTTTGACAAGGCCGGGTCTTAAAATGAACTATAGATAGCAGGGATTAATCGGAAAAAGCCGCTTCTATCACCTCCTGGCAGACTGAATAGGGATCTTTTTCGCCCTTGGCAATACTCAAGGCCAGGTCTTCCAGCCGGTGCCCGGCCTCCAGCCGCTTCAAGATGACCTGTTTGGCCCTGGTCTGGATCAGGTCCATCAGCTCCATCTTGGCCCTTTCCCTGCGGCGCTGGTTCATGAGCTGGGCTTTGTTCTCATGTAAAAGATCATAATGACCTTTAATGGCCTCCAATAAATCATCCAGGCCCTGGTTATTTGCGGCTGAAACCGGCACCACCGGCGGGTTCCAGCCGGGGCAGCGGGTGCCTTCGCGCTCCATCATCAGCATATTCTCAAGCTGGCTCAAAGTGGCCTCGCCTCCGGGACGGTCCATCTTATTCACCACAAAGATATCGCCTACTTCCAGGATGCCGGCCTTTATGGCCTGTATATCGTCACCCATGCCCGGCACGGTGACAATCAGGGTGGTGTCCGCCATCTTGGCCACATCCACCTCATCCTGTCCCACGCCCACAGTCTCCACCAGGATCACATCCTTGCCCATGGCGTCCATGACTGTCACCACCCCCCTGGTGGAGGCGGTGAGGCCGCCAAAATGCCCCCTGGTGGCTAAAGAACGGATAAACACCCCGTCATCAGTGGCATGGCGCTGCATGCGAATGCGATCCCCCAAAATGGCCCCGCCGGTAAAAGGGCTGGTGGGGTCCACCGCCACCACTCCCACGGTCTTGCCCTGTTCACGAAAACGGGTCACCAAAACATCGGTAAGGGTGGATTTGCCGACTCCCGGTGATCCGGTAATGCCCAAAACCCAGGCGCGGCCTGTATTGGGGTATAGGACCTTCAGCACTTCCAAGGCCTCGGGATCGCCGTCATCTAAGCTGCGCATTACCCTGGCAGAATGACGCAGGTCTCCTTTTTCTATTAATTCCGCTGTCTTTAAAATATCCATAAAAAGCGAACCGCCTTTTTAAAGGATCAGTTTCCGTAATATTTTTTAAAAGGCCGAGATCAGCCTTATGGATTTGTTCTGACAGGCCGACCGTAAAAAGTCAATCGGGCTTGATCGTCTGAAGGCGGGATTTTTTTGAATTGTCCGGCTGTCCTTTGCCTTCCTGCGTTTGTATAAAAAAGGCCGGTCAAACCCCAAAATAGCTTAACCGGCCCTTTAATACGGCTTAACCTATCTCATTTTCAAAAGGTTTCTGGCTATGACCAGGCGCATGATTTCATTGGTGCCTTCATAGATCTGGGTGATCTTGGCATCGCGCATATGACGTTCCATGGGATATTCTTTGGTATAGCCATACCCGCCCAAAATCTGAACGCCTTCCACAGCGGCCTGCATGGCCGTGTCAGAGGCGTACATTTTGGCCATGGCCGCCTCTTTTTCAAAGTGCGCGTGCTGGTCTTCCATCCAGGCGGCCTTGAGCAAAAGAAGCTCAGCCGCATCCAGGGCAGTGGCAATATCGGCCACCTTCCACTGAATAGCCTGAAATTTACCGATGGACCGGCCAAACTGCTCCCTGGTGGGGATATAGTCCAGGGCGTCTTCCAATACCGCCCGGCCAATGCCCAGGGCCTGGGAGCCGATGCCGATGCGCCCGCTGTCCAGGGTGGTCAGCATCTGGCGCAGTCCGGCTCCGGGCTCACCCAAAAGGTTGTCCTTGGGAATGCGCGCGTCTTCAAACACCAGCTCCGCGGTGCCTGAGGCGTTGATCCCCATTTTTTCTTCCAAGCGGCCCACGGAAAAGCCCTTGGTGTTCTCCAGGTCCACAATAAAGCTGCTGATTCCCTTGGAACCGGCCTCCTTGTCCGTTACCGCGGCAATCACCGCATAGGTGGAGACGTTGCCATTGGTGATAAACTTCTTTTCCCCGTTAATCACCCATTCGTTGCCGTCCAATTTGGCAGTGGTGCGCATGCCCGCCGGGTCTGACCCCGCGCCTGCCTCGGTAAGGCCGTAACAGCCTATTTTCCGGCCGCTGGCCACAGGTGTGAGAAAGGCCTTTTTCTGCTCCTCGGTGCCAAAGGTTGCCACAGGAAAGCAGTAAAGCGAGTTGCAGACGCTCATGATCACCCCAACCGAGGCGTCACCCCTGCTCACTTCACTAAGGGCCAGGACATAGCTCACATAATCCATGCCCGCCCCGCCGAATTCATCCGAGACGGCAATCCCCATAAACCCCAGTTCACCCAGGGCCTGGCAAGCCTCGGCCGGGTGTTCATGGCTGGCGTCAAATTCAGCCGCCTTTGGTTTCAAAACCTCATCAGCAAAACGGGCGGCTGTATCCTTGACCATCTGCTGTTCTTCAGTGAGCGCAAAATTCATATCCACCTCACTTAAAATGTTTGGCCAACACACTGGAGTGATACGTAAAGCGGCACGATCTCTCCTGAAGGCCAAAATCAGGACCGCATATCAAGCCATACGCGGCAATCCCATTTATTTAACAGACTCCAGATTCTTCATAACATAAATCGTATATAAAAGGCAGGTCGGTTAGTAGAGGCATTATCAATCAGACAGAATTAAAAGCCGGGTTTCAGCGAAAAACAGGCGCAAGGCAAGCCTGTTGTCATAGGGTGTAATAAAAATGAAAAAAGTTGGGCAGGCTAGAAGGCATTTCCCAGGCCAAGAGACGACTCTTAGGGGCAGGCATAAAAAACCCCGCTCTGCCAAAATCATTTAGCCGAGCGGGGTTTGATCAAAAAAGCGAATAACTCGTTATCTGAAGTTGGTGCGGAATTTGGGTTTTCGTTTCTCCAAAAACGCACTCATGCCTTCTTTTTGATCATTGGAGGCAAAGCAGGTGGCAAAGGCCTCGGCTTCCATGGAAAGCGCCCTTTCCAGAGGCAGATCGTAGCCTTCGTCGACCATGTTCTTGATGCCGCGCAGGGCAACCCTGCCCTTGCCTGCCATTTCCTGAGCCATCTTATTGACTTCGGACATGAACTCATCGGCGGGGAAAACCCGGTTCACCAGGCCTATCTCCTTGGCCTGATCCGCTGAAATCATCCCACCGGTCAGGCAGAGTTCCTTGGCCCAATTCTTGCCCACCAGACGGCTTAAACGCTGGGTGCCGCCAAAGCCCGGCATCACTCCCAGGTTGACCTCAGGCTGGCCGAACTTGGCCTTTTCACTGGCCCAGATAAAATCACAGGCCATGGAAATCTCGCAGCCGCCGCCCAGGGCAAAGCCGTTAACCGCGGCTATGACCGGTTTTTCCAAACGTTCCAGCATAAAAAGGACTTCCTGGCCCTTTCTGGCGAAACGCCTGGCCTCCAGGGGGCTCATGGTGGACATCACGGCAATATCGGCGCCGGCCACAAAGGCCTTGCCCGCGCCGGTTAAAATCATCACCCGCACGCTTTTATCCGCCGCCGCCTCGTCGATGGCACGGCTGACCTCATCCAGAACCTGGGGGCTCAAGGCATTCAAGGCCTTGGGGCGGTTTATGGTCAGGGTGGCCACCTGGCTTTCCACTTCGTACAGTATGGTCTCGTAAGCCATTTTTTTCCCTTTGTTCCCTTTTGCCGACCGGCTAGTCCAAGAACAGCATACTTAAAACAGCATAAAGGTCGCAGGCCCTTTGGCCTTATCCCTTTTTGATCCAAGGATTCAATCTGAAACAGCCCGCCGGTCCCGGCTCTACGGGGAATTGAAATAATATTTCTAAGACTACTTGGGGCAGAAAGGGCCGGAGAACCCCTCCGGCCCTTTCTGCTGTTTACTTATCTTTCCACGATCATGGCAGCGCCCTGGCCGCCGCCGATGCACAGGGTGGCCAGTCCCAACTTGGCGTCCCTCTTTTGCATCTCGTGCAAAAGGGTGACCAGAATGCGGCCGCCGGAAGCGCCGATGGGGTGGCCCAGGGCAACGGCCCCGCCGTTTACATTTACGATATCAGTGTTAAGCCCCAGTTCCTTGATCACGGCCAGGGCCTGGGAGGCAAAGGCCTCGTTCGCCTCCACCAGATCAAAGTCTTCCACCTCGCAGCCGGTCTTTTTCATCGCCGCCCTGGTGGCGTAGATGGGACCCAGGCCCATAACAGAGGGGTCGACTCCTCCCCAGCCATAGCCCTTGATCGAGGCCACCACCGGCAGCCCCAGTTCTTCGGCCTTTTCCCGACTGGTGACAACCATGGCCGCGGCTCCGTCGTTGATGCCGCTTGCGTTTCCGGCGGTGACGGTTCCGCCCTTTTTAAAGGCGGGCGGCACCTTGGTCAGAGCCTCCATGGTAGTGCCGAATCTGGGATGCTCGTCAGTATCGCAGACCTTGGGATCGCCCTTGCGCTGAGGCACCACAACCGGCACGATCTCGTCTTTGAACCTGCCGCTTTTAATGGCGGCCTCGGCCCGATTCTGGCTAACCAGGGCCAGTTCATCCTGTTCTTCCCTGGTCAAACCGAATTTTTCGGCCACGTTCTCGGCGGTGATGCCCATATGATAATTATTGAAAATATCCCACAGGCCGTCATGGATCATGGAATCCACCAAAGAACCGTTGCCCATGCGCTGGCCCCAGCGGGAGCCGTTCAGCAGATAAGGCGCATCGGTCATGTTCTCGGTGCCGCCTGCCACCACGATCTCGGCATCACCGCACATGACAGCCTGGGCGGCCAGCATGACGCTTTTTAGGCCGGATGCGCAGACCTTGTTCACGGTAAAGGCGTTTTTCTCGGCCGGGATTCCTGCATGAATCTCAATCTGACGGGCCACGTTCTGGCCCAGGCCCGCACCGAGCACATTGCCCATGATCACTTCATCAACCTGTTCGGGCTTGACACCGGCCCGCTCCATGGCTTCCTTGACGGCTGTCACGCCTAGTTGAACCGCAGAGACCCCCTTGTACATACCGCCGAAACGGCCTACCGCCGAACGGACCGCACTGCAAATCACCACATCCTTGAGCATTGCCTTCTCCTTCAAGACTGTTCCACTATTGAACCCAATTTAGCCTTTTCCAAGGCAGGCGCGATCAAGCGCCGCCTTTGGAAACGGCCTTATTACATATTTTCCACGATCAGAGAAACACTCTCACCGCCGCCCAGGCACAGACTGGCCATGCCGGTTGCGGCGCCGGTGTCTTTCATGGCATAGATCAGCGTGGTGAGCACCCTGCCGCCGCTGGCGCCGATGGGATGCCCAATGGCCACACTGCCGCCATAGATGTTGATCTTGGCAGGGTCCAGGTCCAACTGACGCTGCACCGCCAGGGAGGAGGCGGAAAACGCCTCGTTTAGTTCGTGTAATTCAATATCCTTGGGTTCCAGGCCCTGCTTTTTGCAGACCTTGGGAATGGAGAGCATGGGGGCGACCAGCACATATTTGGGATCCAGCCCGGCAGCGCCCTGGGCGCCGACTTTGACCATGGGTTTTACACCCATATCCTTGGCCTTGGCCGCGCTCATCAAGACCACAGCCGCGGCCCCGTCGTTCAATGTACTGGCATTACCCGCGGTTACTGTGCCGTCCTTTTTAAAGACCGTCTTGAGCCTGGCCAGCTGTTCCAGGGTGGTCAGCCTTAAGCCTTCGTCTTTTTCCACCAGCACGGGATCGCCTTTGCGCTGAGGGACGGATACAGGCACAATCTGTTCGGCAAATTTTCCCTCATTTGAGGAGTTATAGGATAATTCGTAGGAATTGGCGGCAAAGGCGTCCTGGTCCTCGCGGCTCACTCCGTATTTTTCAGCGCAGAGCTCGGCGCTCATGCCCATATGGAAGTCGTTAATGTGATCCCAAAGGCCATCGCACACCATGGAATCCAGGGACTGGCCATTACCCATGCGGTGGCCGTCCCTTAATTTGGGAATCAAATAGGGTGCATTGGTCATGGACTCCATGCCGCCCGCCACCACCACCTCGGCGTCGCCCATGGCAATGGCCTGAGCCCCCATCATCACCGCCTTGAGACCGGAGCCGCAGACCTTGTTGACAGTGGTGCAGCCTATCTCAAAAGGCATGCCCGCCCTGAGGCAAGCCTGGCGGGCCGGGTTCTGGCCCAATCCTGCGGGCAGAACGTTGCCCATAATGACTTCATCCACATCGCCGGTGCCGATTCCGGCCCTTTTCAGGGCCTCGATAATCACCGTCTGGCCCAGGTCAAGAGCGGTCAAAGAGGAGAAAGCCCCCTGAAAAGCCCCCACGGGCGTGCGGCAAGCACTGACGATAACTACATCAGACATTAAGATAACCCTCCCAGGTTTCAAACCTGCTGATTAATGCGAATGGACCTGTCATTTACGGGGTGCTCCCCGCCCTTCCCACAGGTCCGGTTAAAAAACAATCAATCGGGTGAAGAGAAAAACGGCGTTGGCACCGCCTTTATGATCCGGCTCAAAGCCAAAAGACCGGTTTTGCCGGAGCCCAGTCCCCCTGCCTCTAAAAAAAGGGTTCCGTCGCGTAAGAACAAACGCTTGGGATCTACGGTAAGGCTGTTAGAGGGATTCGCCCCTTTTATCTCCACCGCCACCCTGCGTCCCTGTTTTATGGCGTCTTGCAAGGTGTACATGATCTCGGGTATGCATGAAAAGCCGTCGGCAACCACCAGTTGGTCAAGGGCCTCGGAAAAAAGCTCCCTCAGTTCGCCGGGGAGTTCCTCCACTAAATTTCTAAGGCCGTTAATAGCTCCCAGGGCCAGGGAAAAATCATTCATGCGCGTGAGCTCCCGCACTGCCAGGATCAAGGAAAACAGATCCGTAAGGCTGAGGCCCTTGGCGCTGAAGGTCAGTTCCTTGTCCAGAACAAACCCCTCGCCGCTGCGCGAGTAATGAAAAGAAAACCCCATCTCGGCCAGGGTGTCGCGGTCTTTGTAAAATTGCCGGCGGGAGACATCAAGGCGTTTGCACATCTCCTCCGGTGTCCGCCGGGGATAGGCCTTGATATCGCATATGATCCTCATTAGTCTTGCCAACCGGCGGCTGTTCATGGTTCCTCCCAACGAGGCTAAACGAGTTATTTCTTAGCTGATCGCGGACTCCAAGTCAAGAAAAGCATCTTTTGTCATCAGTTCAATTTTCTTTGCGATATTGAAGCATTCACTCTGCGTTACCCCTATTTTTTCCTTGATTGCCCTGAACAGTCATTTCAAAGGGACCTCCCCCGGAAACGGGCAAAGCCCTGGAAAGGGCATAATTCCAGCCATCTCCATCAGAATTCACGCTCGGTTAAGTCAAGGCAATCGACGGATGGGGCAACACCGGAGTTCATAGGATCGCTGAAAACAAAACAAAAGGCGGCCTTAAAAAACATGGCCCAAAAAGCTTGGGTGAAATCCGGACCCGCAGCTTGGGAAGCTTAGGTCTTTTGGTTATCATAAGCTATATTCAAAGGAAGTTTTATCTACACGATGCTCGCGATATTTGCCTTAACCTTAACCTGAATCCGAGCCAAAAAATGACTTTTTATCAAGAAAGAACCTACCGCAGGTCTTGCCTTTGCCCTCATTTGGCTTCTTTTAATGCCCGAGTCAAGGAAACCGACCTGTGGATTTTGGCTGATCAGGACCTGACCGCCCAGGCTGTACAGTCGATCAGCCGTCATCGCAGGGTGCTGGAAAAATACCTTGAAGAAAATCCCCAATGGGGCGAGGCTCTGACTCCCCTTCCACCGGACCCCTATGCACCCCTTTTAGTGCAGCAAATGCTTAATGCCGGGCAAAAGGCGGGCACAGGCCCCATGGCCGCAGTGGCAGGCGCCATTGCCCAGGCCGTGGGCAGGGATCTGCTTGAGGCCTCCCCTCAAGTTGTGGTTGAAAACGGAGGCGATCTGTTCATAGCCTCAAATCAGGATCTGACCATAGGTTTGTGGGCCGGAGATTCGTCCTTGAGCGGCAAGATAGGGCTCAGCCTGCCCCGGGCCCTGCAGCCCACCGGCCTGGCCACCAGTTCGGGGACTGTGGGGCATTCCCTTTCCCTGGGTAAGACTGACGCAGCCACCGTCTTGGCCAAAGACCCCGCCTTGGCCGACGCGGTTGCCACGGCCATGGGAAACCTGGTCATACACAAAAAAGACCTTAAACCGGCTCTTAACTGGGCGGCCGGAATAAAAGGTGTGAGGGGCGCTCTTTTGATAGCCGGTGAGAACCTGGCTGCCTGGGGAGAGATTGAACTGGTCCGGATATAGAAAAAGGAGTCTTTTCGCCCTCCCTTTTCTCCCCCCAAAAACGGAGCATTCAGTTTCAAAAAAAACAGCCGCCAGGCAAACAAGTTTGCCGATACTCCTCAACAGAAGGCTTGAGCCCAAACTTAGGTTGATTTAACCGCCAGTTAGGTTACTATGCTATTTTAGGCCAACATACAGTGGCCTTATACGGCTTAAGACAATTTCGGCCAGGTGAGAAGCTCTATCTTTGCTTTCTCTCCTCTTTGAATAACAGTCCCTGTAGGCATGCTGTTTAGACTGTTTCGAGCATTGGCCCTTTGTTTAGACCCAGAGGAATTAAAAAGCAAGCCGACAACCAAAGGATCAGTCAGCATGATGCGCGTTGGAGTTATCTCAGACACCCACCTTCGCTCCTATGACCGGGACTTGGCCAAAAAACTGGCCGAACATTTCAAAGACGTGCAGATGATACTGCATGCAGGCGACATTACGGAGCTTTCCGTCCTGGACATGTTGGAGGCCCCCCAGGTGATCGCAGTCTTGGGCAATATGGACGGTTTTGCAGCGGCCCAAAGCCTGCCTGCCAAAAGGGAGCTCAAGCTGGAGGGTTTTCAGATCGGCCTGATCCATGGCTATGGACCGCCTAACGGTTTGGAAGAAAGGGTGCGCCGGGAATTCGATGATGTGGATGCCATTGTTTTCGGCCATTCCCACAAACCGACCAATTATCTGCTAAACGGCCTGCTTTATTTCAACCCGGGATCTGCGGCAGGAGGTAGAGGACACCCCAAAACCGTGGGCATGCTGACACTGGGAGATTCCATCTCAGGTGAAATAATTGAAATCTGAAAATAATAGTTTTATAAATTTTAAGAATAAAAAAGGACGCCTCTAAATATGAAAAACTTGTGGGCCCCATGGCGCATGACTTATATTTTGGATGAGGAGAAACCTCCGGGCTGCATATTCTGTCTGGCAAAAGACGGTCGGGGCGCAGATGATCTGGTATTGGGCGTGGGTGAACACACCCTGGTTATGATGAACAAATTTCCTTACAATAATGGTCATCTCCTGGTTGCACCCCGCCGCCACAAAGCGGCATTGGAAGATTTGACGCCCCAGGAAAAAACAGACCTCATGCAAAAGGTTGAATTGGCCGTAAAGGCCCTTAAAGAGGTTATGAACCCCCAGGGATTCAATGTAGGCCTAAACCTGGGAGAAACAGCCGGGGCGGGAATCGCCGAACATCTGCATTTTCACGTAGTGCCCCGTTGGGGTGGAGACGTAAACTTCATGACCGTTATGGGAGAGGTGCGGGTCATACCCGAGCATATCAGGGCGACCTATGAAAAGCTCAAGCCGCATTTCGCCGTCATGGAAAAGGAAAAGAGGGCTTCATGAGCTATTTAAAGGCATTTATAATCTCAGCGGCCGTGGCCTTTGCCATCATCTTTATGGTTCAGAATATCGAACCTCTCAGTCATCCTTTGTCCATCAGGCTGAACCTGATATTCGTCAAGTTTCAATCCACTCCTTATGCCACCTATCTGATAATAATGCTTTCTTTCTTTGTCGGTCTCTTGGCTGCCAGCCTTTTGGGCCTAAGCGAGCGCTTCAGGCTGCGCAAGCAGCTCAAGGCCAAGGACAAAGAACTGGATAATTTGGCCAGTGAATTGAAGTCCCTTAGAAACCTACCGATCACCAGCGAAACCCTGTCACCGAATGGTGAGGCCGAAGCCCCGAAAAACGGCAAAGGCAAAAAGGATTCAGAGGAAAAAAACCTTCCGGCCAAGGGACTCGAACCAGAGCCGGAACCTCTTGACGAATCCGAGGAATCGCTGACGACGGAGGAGAAAGAGGCCCTCAAGTAATGGGAGCAACTGTTCTCAGCATCGGGCAGATTGATATCACCCTGGCCCACGCCTTACTGGGGCTGGGCCTTGTTCTTTTAGGACTTATACTGGGGTTTCTGTTCTCCGGATCATCCGGCAAAAGCAAACAGGAGAAATCCGCCCACAAAAAAGGCGGCGGCAAGGGCCGCCTTGCCCTTGACGACGCATTTTTAAAAGGCTTGGCCCACCTGATGGCCGATCACACCGACAAGGCCATAGAAGAATTCACCCGGGCCGTGGACCTGGATTCCGACACGGTTGAAACCTATGTGGTCCTGGGGAACCTTTTCCGTCAAAAGGGAGAGATTGAAAGGGCGGTGCGCATCCGCCAGAATATAGTGGCCCGTCCCAATCTGGACCCGGAGATAAAGATTCAGGCCTTGTTTGATCTGGGCCTGGACTATAAAAAGGGAGGCCTTCTGAACCGGGCCACGGAACTCTTTGCCGAGGTTCTGGCCATGGATCCCGAGCATGTGGAGGCCTGCCGTCAAATGGTCTCGCTTTATGAGGAAAGCCGTGACTGGGAAAAGGCCTTTGAGACCCTGAAACGCCTTGACCGCCTCATTGGGGCGGATCATTCCACCGTGCTGGCCCATTACAAGACCGAAAGAGCCAAGGAGCTGTTGGACCAGGGACAGATTGAACAGGCCGAAGGTTTCTTGAACCAGGCCAAAAAGGAAGACAAGGCCTGCTTAGACGCATATCTGCATCTGGGCGATCTGGAAATGTTGAAAAACCGGCCCAAAAAGGCCATGAACATATGGCGCAAGGCAACGGCCATTGCCCCCCGCTATACGGATCTGATTATAGAAAGAGTGGCCCAGGCTGAAGACCAGGTCGGCTCCAAGGCAATGAAAGATTTTCTGGCGGAACTGGACCATTCCAAGATAAGCAGTCTGGCTATGGTGGCCCTGGCCAGGCATTACAACAACCACGGCGAAGACCTGAAGGCCGTGGAGCTCCTTACAAAAGCCATCAGGCAAAGCCGGGGCAACCTGGGCGCCCACAGGCTCAAGGGGGAAATCCTTCTGGAGAAAGGCCCCCAGGAACAAGCGCTTGCAGCCTATGAAGAACTCTTGGCCCAATTAAATGGAAACACGGCGGCCTATCAGTGCAGCCAGTGCGGGCATCTTTCCCATGAGCTGGCCTGGAAATGCCCCCGCTGCCATAAATGGGACACCTTAGGCCCGCGCAACATGTAGCAAAGCGGCCTGATTCCAATTTGTCACCCTGTTGATATTCCACATGAAAAACGGGAGCCATAAGTAGCCGACCCATGACCAAAACCCTTTCTACCTTGAAAAAACACCCAGCCAGACAGACTCCCATGATGCGCCAGTACATGGAGCTCAAGGAACAGACCCCGGACTGCATCCTGTTTTTCCGCATGGGCGATTTTTATGAAATGTTCTTTGAGGACGCCCAGGTGGCCTCAAAGGCGCTATCCATTTCCCTGACCAGCCGGGACAAGGGCCAGCCGGACCCCATTCCCATGTGCGGGGTGCCTCATCGCACCCTTGATTCCTACCTGGCCAAAATGGTGGAGGCGGGCTTCAAGGTGGCGGTCTGCGACCAGGTGGAAGACCCCAAATCAGCCAAGGGTCTGGTGCGCAGGGAAATAACCAGGGTGGTGAGCCCGGGCATGTTCACAGACCCGGAGCATCTTCCGGCCAGGGACAACCTCTTTCTGGCCGCCCTTTGCCTCTCCGCGGGCAAGGCGGGTCTGGCCTGCCTGGACTTGAGCAGTGGAGAGTTTCGGGCCACGGCTGTTGAGGCCGGACCGCCCTTGAACGACGAACTGGCCCGCCTGGAACCGGCCGAGCTGATTCTGGCCGAGTCCCAAATGGAGCATCCCGGTCTTTCCCAGCTCTCCAACCAAGCCGCGGCCCTGCCCCGCACCTCCTATACGGGCAAGCCTCCCACCCCCAACCAGGCCAGAGAGATTCTGGGCCAAAGGCTTCCCATGGAATTGGAAGACGCGCCCAAAGAGGCATTGGCAGCCGCGGCCATGGCCTGGGGCACGGTTTTGGCCACCCAGCGCCGTCAGCCCGAGCATGTGGAAGAGCTCGAACTTTACCAGGTGGAGACCCACCTGATCCTTGACGCCAGCGCCAGGCGCAACCTGGAAATATTCAGGTCCCTTGCCGGAAAGGGGCGCAAGGGTTCGCTCCTACACTCGGTGGACCGAACCTCCTCCCCCATGGGCGGACGGCTTTTAAGGGAATGGCTGGGCTTTCCCCTTACGGACCAGAAACGCATAGAGGCCAGACAACAGGCAGTGGACGAACTGGTCGGCTCTCACATCTCCGGCCAGGTGCTTAAAGAACTGCTGGCCGAATTGCCTGATATGCCCCGGTTGGTGGGGCGGGCGGGCCTGGGCCAGGCCACGCCGAGGGATCTGGCCGCCCTAAGGGACGGGCTCTTGGCTCTCCCTGAGCTGGGGGCAGAGTTGTGTAAGCTCGGTTCACCCATATTTGCCAAGCAAAAAGAACAGATACTTGGTTTAGATGAGCTGGCTGAAACCCTTCGGAAGACCCTTACCGAAAATCCGCCCATCAGCCTGGCCGACGGCGGAGTCATCGCACCGGGGGTTGACCCGGACCTGGATGAACAGCGTTCTTTCAGCACCCAAGGCAAGGACTGGATCGCCTCTTTACAGGCCAAGCTGAAGACCGAAACCGGCATCCCCTCCCTTAAGGTGGGCTTCAACCGGGTATTCGGCTATTACATCGAAGTGACCAAGACCCACCTGAACAAGGTGCCGGAAGACTTTATCAGAAAACAGACCCTGGCGGCCAGCGAGCGTTATATCACTCCGGAGTTAAAGGAGTGGGAATCCAAAGTCCTCGGCGCAGAGGAAAAGGCCCTGGAATTGGAAAAAACACTTTTCCTCAAACTCAGGAGAGAGGTGGCTGATCACAGCCGCCCGCTGATGGCCTGCTCCAGGGCCCTGGCAGTGGTGGATGTGCTGGCCTCCCTGGCCGAACTGGCCCTTTCCAAAGACTGGCAACGCCCTGTTTTAAAGGAAGACGGCCCTCTTGAAATAAAGGCGGGCAGGCATCCGGTGGTGGAGGATATGCTGCCTGAGGGCGAATTTGTGCCCAATGATATTCACTTGGACGACCAGGAGCAGCAGGTCATGATAATCACCGGCCCCAACATGGCCGGTAAGTCCACTATCCTGCGCCAGACAGCGCTTATTGTGCTCCTGGCCCAGACAGGGTCCTTTGTCCCGGCTGAAAGCGCCCGCATTCCGGTCACTGACCGGATCTTCACCAGAGTGGGGGCCATGGACGACTTGGCCGGAGGGCTCTCCACTTTTATGGTGGAGATGACCGAAACCAGCCGCATCCTTAAACAGGCCACCAGCCGTTCTTTGGTCATACTGGACGAAGTCGGCAGGGGCACCTCCACCTATGACGGGCTTTCCATTGCCTGGGCCGTAGCCGAGCATCTGCACAACCTTGATCAAAAAGGGGTCAAAACCCTTTTTGCCACCCATTACCATGAGCTGACCGATCTGGCCGGGGAGTGCCCAAGGGTGAAAAACTACAATGTGGCTGCCAAGGAATATCAGGGCGGCATTGTATTTTTGCGTAAGCTCAAGCCCGGAGGGGTTAGCCGCTCCTATGGGTTACAGGTGGCCAAACTGGCAGGTTTGCCCCAGAATGTATTAGAAAGGGCCCAGGACATTTTAAACGGGCTGGAAAAAAACGGTCACAGTGTAAAACCGGCCCATCAGGACAACAAAACAAAAAAACAATTGCCGCTTTTTGAAACCGCGTTGCACCCGGTGCTAAGATCATTAAAAGAACTGGAAACAGACAACCTCACGCCTGTACAGGCCTTGACCATATTGGATGAAATGAAGCGTGCGGTCTCCTAGGTCAAACCTTTTCATAGCTTTTTTCTGCCTGTTGGCCTGGCTGCTTGGCCAAGGGACTGCTCTGGCTCAAGACGAAAAGGCCATTTATAACCAGATCAAGGCCGATTATAAATGGCTTGTCAAAACCCCAAAAGCCGGAAGCGTCTATCATAACTGGCAGTCCCTGGCTGAGCGTTTTTCCAGGGTTTACACCTCAAACCCCCAAGGCCCCTTGGCCCCGGGCTCACTTTACTGGATGGCCCGCATACATGAGGGGGCCTATGAACGCTTCAAAAGAGTGGAGAACCTCACCGAGGCCCTGGATATCTGCCGACGTCTGACCAGGCACTTTCCCAAATCACGCCTGGCCGATGATGCTCAACTCAGGATCGGACGACTCCTGGAGGCCTCTGGAAAGCCCAAAAAAGCCTACCTGGAATACCTCAGGGTGGTGATGAATTATCCCAATGGGGATATGAAGCCCCTGGCCGAAAAACGCCTGGCAGCCCTGGAAAAAAAGCTGATCAAGGGGGTCTCGGATAAACAGGATAACCGGGAGCCCCAAAAAACCGATTCCAAAGGCCGGGAGGAAACCTCCCCCCTGGCCAGAGTGACGGAACTGCGCCATTGGTCCACCCCCACCTACACCAGGGTGGTCATGGCCTTGGAGCGCCCGGTTCCCTATGACACCCACCTGCTGAAAAAAGATCCGGCCGAGGGCAAGCCCCGCAGGCTTTATCTGGACCTGCAGGGCAGTCGCCTGGGCAAAAAAATTGATGACAAGCACCCCATTGGCGACGGACTCTTAACCGCGGCCCGGGCCGGTCAATACAGCAATGACACAGTCAGGCTGGTTCTGGATATCAAACACTTGGCCTCATACAAGGTTTTCACCCTGGATAATCCTTTCCGGGTGGTGGTGGATTGCTTTGGGCATCAGAAAAAAAACCGCACCGCCTCCCTGGGTAAAAAGAAAAAAGTGCCCAGGGGCAGGGCCAAGGAAGCCCCGCCTGCCATGACCCTGGCCGCCGCCCTGGGGCTGGGCATCAAACGCATTGTCATAGACCCCGGGCACGGAGGCAAGGATCCGGGGGCTATCTGGCGGGGGCTCAAGGAAAAAGACATAACCCTGGATGTGGCCAAACGCCTGGCGGTTCAGTTGAAAAAACGTTTGGGCTGCAAGGTCTACCTAACCAGAACTACGGACAAATTTATTCCCCTGGAGGCCCGCACCGCTTTTGCCAACACCAAAGATGCGGATCTGTTCATATCCCTTCATGTCAATGCAGCGCCGAGTCACCGGTTAAATGGGGTGGAGACCTATTTCCTCAACCTGGCCTCGGACGAGGAGTCCATGCGGGTGGCAGCACGGGAAAACGCCACGACCAAACGCTCCATATCTGATTTACAGGTCATTTTAAATGATCTTATGCTCAATTCAAAAATCAATGAATCCAACCATCTGGCCCGTGACCTGCACAAGGGGCTTTTAAAAACCCTGCGCAAGAGATACAAGGTGCGGGATCTGAAAGTCAAACAGGCGCCCTTTTACGTGCTAATTGGTGCGCGCATGCCCGCTGTCCTGGTGGAGATGGGATTTATCACCAACCAGACGGAACACCGCAGACTGACCGGCAGCCGATATCGCTCTGCAGTGGCGGAGGGTGTGGCCAAGGGTGTGGTGGATTACGCTGAATATCTTAAAAAATACGGCACAAACACCCAAAACTGATCAGCAACAGACCTGCACGGGATTTGAATCATGAACTCCATGCAAAAATATTACCTGCGCTTAAGCCGACCGAGCCTTAGCGACAATACCGCCACCATGGACCGCCTGGCCAAGGGCTTGCGCAAAGAAACGGGAGACTGGCCCCAGATCCCGGTGAAATGTCTTATGCCCTTTGCCGAAACCATCAGGGGAGCGGACTACAAAATCACCGCCACCTTGATGCAATCGGAAAAAGGCGGCATCTTGGTGCAGGTGGAGCCCGGTAATACGGAGAGCGGGCCAATAGACCAAAAATGGTCTGAGGTTGAATCAAACTTCCCGGATAGTGACTGGCCCAGGGACGGTCTGGGCGTGGCCCTTGATATCGGCTCCACCCACCTTCAGGCAGAACTCCTGGAGCTTGCCACTAAAGAGACTTTGGCCAAGGGCACCTGCCTTAATCCCCAGACTGCGGTGGGAGCCGACATTCTGACCCGCATCCACAGCGCAAACACTGAAAACGGCCTTAAATCCCTGCACCTCATGCTGGTGGAGTCGGCCAGGGGACTTATCCGGGAAATGTGCGCGCGGGCAAATCGCGACCACCAGGAAATAAACCTTCTGGTTGCTGCGGGGAACACCACCATGACCCACTTCTTCCTGGGTCTGGATGTACAGACCATCTGCCGGGAACCCTATATTCCGGTGACCAACCGGCCCGCACCCTTTTTCGGGGCGGAGATCGGCCTGGGCCTCAATCCCCGGGCAGTGGTCTGGTGCCTGCCCAATGTGGGCTCTTATTTTGGCGGAGACCTGGTGGCCGGCATTGTGGCCGCAGACCTGCATCTGCGGGAAGACAACGCCATTTTGGTGGATGTGGGCACCAATGCAGAGGTGGTTTTGGGCAACCGGGACTGGCTGGCCGCCTGCGCCGGTGCGGCAGGCCCCGCCCTGGAAGGCGGAGTGGCCAAAACCGGAATCCTGGCCCAGCCCGGAGCCATAGAAGGAATAACCATAGATCCCAAGACCCATGAACCCAGCCTCAAAATCATCCCCGAACCGGATGGAAAAATTCCCAAACCCAAAGGGCTCTGCGGTTCCGGGCTGTTGGATCTTCTGGCCCAACTCTACCTGACCAGGATCATGGATATGCGGGGCAAGTTCGTTTTGCCCGACCATAAACGCATCGTGGAAACAGATGAAGGCCTGGGATATGTGGTGGCCACGGAGGAAGAAACCCAGACAGGCGAGGCCATAGTCTTCACAGAGGTGGAGATAGACATCCTGCTTCGCTCCAAGGCCGGGATGTACACCATTCTACGCACCGTTGTCCTGGAGGTGGGGCTTGGATTTGAGGACTTAAGCGCCTTTTTCGTGGCCGGAGCCTTTGGCAATGTCATCAAACCGGAGACAGCCATCACCCTGGGAATGCTGCCGGATCTGCCGAGGGATCGTTTCCGCTCGCTCGGTAATTCATCCCTGGCAGGCTGTAAAAGACTTCTCCTGGAGCCTGAGACCAGGCCGGATGTGGAGGCGGTGAGCGATCGGCTCACCTATATTGAACTCAACGTGAACCAGGCGCTCATGAACCGGTTCAGCGCTGCCAGGTTCATTCCCCACACCGACGCCTCACGCTTTCCCAGCGTGCCTGTTTTTAATAAATAAAGCTCCCTCCAAGCCAAAACGCCTGTAAGAAAACAGCCCGAAAACAATACGCTTTCGGGCTGTTCATATACTAAAAGCAAAAAACGGGGAAAAATCAGCGTTTATAAACTCCCATGGCATTGAGCCTTTGGTAGGCCTTTTGCGCCACCCACGAACTCGGCGCAAGCCCGGCGGCCTTGCGATAAAAAGAAACCGCCTGTTTTTTTCTGCCGGTCCTTTCCAGGCAATAGGCCAAATACAAAGAATTCTCAGGGCTTTGAGGTAACAGTTTCCGGGCCCTGGCAAAAGAATTGGTGGCGGATTTAAATTTGCCTCCCTGCATTAAGAGCAGGCCTTCCACGTGTTGGCTCAAATAAAGGTTGGGGCTTAGCCTCGCACCTTTTTGGGCGGCTTTGAGTGCGATTTTAGTTTTTTTGCCCTTCATCAGGGCCATGGCCTTTTTGGTATGAAAAAGCCCTTCATCCGGGAATTTTTTTATGGCTTGCTGGTATTGTGTATAAGCCGCCTTCCAGTTCTTTTTCGCTAAAAGGGCATCCCCCTTATCCATGGCCGCATAGGCCGGAGAACGGCGTTTCTGTATGGCCAGGGCGCGGTCAAAGGGCCGCTTTTTAAAGGGCTGGTTGGTGAACCTGGGGTCGGTGCGTAAAACCCTGTTTTGGGCTGTATTGATCCTCTCGGTGGTCAAGGGGTGAGACCGCAGCATAGCCTGGATAGCGCTGGGCGACTCTTTATGCTCATTTAAAAATATCTTAAAGGTGTCGGTCTGCCCCTTGGGGTTGTATCCTGCCCTGGTCATGTATTCATACCCCAGGGCATCGGCCTGCCTTTCCATATCTCTGGAATAGCTAAGCATCAATAGGGAGGCGGCCGTGCCTGCCGCCATCACCCCATACTGACCCCATTCCTCACCTGCCAATACAGCCCCCAATCCAGCCAGGGCCAAACCGGTGAGAACCTGGTTGGTGTATTGCTGGGCCTGATGCCTGGCAGTGACGTGGCCTATCTCATGGCCCAGCACACTGGCCAGCTCATCTTCATTTTTCATCTTGCTGATGAGCCCCCTGGTGATGGAAATCTTACCCCCTGGCAGGGCAAAGGCATTGACCTGGCTGGAATTGACCACATTGAAATCCCAGGGCACCTTGGGGCGGTGGCTCAAATTCGCCAATCTGCCACCGACGTTTTTCACATAGGTCTGCAAAGCAGGATCCTTGGCCGGCAACCCGTTATTCATCTGCGTGGTCTGGGGATAATACTGTTTCCCCATGGCGATCTCCTGGGGGACACTCATAAAGGAGAGTTCATCCTGACCAGTGACCGGATTCATTACACAGGCCTGGGCAAAGGCCAAAAGAAGCAGAACCAGCCACAAACCCAGCCCGCCGCCCAAGGGGTTACACCTGTTAGCTGATTGATTTACATAATTTTTCCTGAAAAAATACTTCGGCAAAACTCTAGACATGACGTTTTCTCACCCCCCCACATACTTTAATGTTGAAGTATAGACCCTCCCAATTGGTCAGGGCAAGAAAACCAGGTCCTCAGGCAACAAGCCTGAATCGGGATCCTGATTTGAGCATAATTCAAGTTTAGCAAAAAATTACACGGCAGCACAGAACCGGTCCAAGGCTTTTGGGAAACCAAGTTTCCGTATGGAAACAAACTTGCGTTAAACCTGTGTTATATATAAAAACATAATCCTGTCAGCGACAAGCTCGGCCTCTATAAAGACAAAATACCCGCAAGCGGAGTATTTTTACTCGGACATGGATTACAGTTCGGACAATTTTGCCGTTTATTTAATTACAACCAATGCGAAGAAATACACCATGTCAGAAAAGATAAGCAGACATCCACGCTTGAACGAAGTGGCCTATAAGGAACTGAAGGAAAAAATAATAACCGGAGAATTCCTGCCCGGTTTCAGGCTTAAAGAAGAATTCCTGGTCAAAATGTTCGGCATCAGCAAGACACCGATCAAACTTGCAATTGCCAAGCTGGAACAAGACGGCCTGGTTGTCACCCTGCCCCGCAGAGGCAGCTATGTTTCTGAAATAAATGAAGAAACAATCAAAGAAATTTTTTCCCTCCGTGAAGTTCTCTACAGTCTGGCTGTAAAGCTCGCTGTCAGCAATATCTCAGATGAAGACTTTGCCAAGCTTGAAAAGGTCCACCTTTCCATGGCCGATGACATTGAGAATATCTCCTTAAAAGACTATATCCAGGGGGACAACCTTTTTCACCACATGATTATCGAGTATTCAGGTAACAGATTACTAAGGGAATGCCTGAACCCCATTATCAACCGTATTGAAATGCTGAAGTACCAGTCCGCTCTTTCCAAGGAAAGGCGGAAACAAGCTTGCCGGGAACACGCCAAAATAGTCGACGCCTTTCGCAAAAACAATCCCCGGGCTGCGGAAACGGCCATGAAGGAGCACCTGGACAACTCCATGAATGCGGTAAAAACAACTATTGCCGGCTAAGTATCTGGAAACGCGGTAAGCGGTCACCATTGGCCGCTGTTCGTCCAACTCCTTAAAACCGATATATTTCTGAAAATCTTTACCCCACCATAAAAATCTTTTATTTTTTCATATCTTTTCAAATAGTTAAGACAATCAGGCAAAGTAAACGCAGCTCCTGATCTAAAAAAAGACGGCGAGTCGTTCCTTTTTTCCTGGAAAAGATTTTAGATCTAAAATATAAGATACTAAAAGTCGAGCTCTGGAGGCCGACTCAAACACCTTACGGAGGCAAAAAGTGCATGTGACCCATCTGGAGTGTTCCAAATGCAAGGCAACCTATGACAGCGACCAGCCGGCCCAGCTCTGCGAAAAATGCGGGGCTCCGCTTTTGGTGCGCTATGACCTTGCAAAGGCAAAAGCCGATCTCAGCAAGGAAAGCCTGAAAAACAGGAAACCGGATCTCTGGCGTTACCGCGAACTGCTGCCGGTGGAAAAAGAAGAAAACATAGTAACCATGGGAGAAGGGATGACTCCCCTTCTGCCCTTGAAAAAAGTTGGTTCTGAAATCGGGGTGAATAATCTCTTCCTGAAGGACGAAGGCATCCTGCCGACGGGCTCCTTTAAAGCCAGAGGCGCTGCGGTTGGAGTGTCCCGGGCCAAGGAATTGGGCGTCAAAGTTTTGGCAATGCCCACCGCGGGCAACGCAGGCGGCGCATGGAGTGCATACTGCACCTCCGCAGGGATAGAGGCAGTGATCGTGATGCCCGAGGATGCCCAGGAAATCAACATACGCGAGTGCCTGGCAACCGGCGGCACCACCTACCTGGTCAAAGGAATTATTAATGATGCTGGCCAAATAGTGGCCCAAGCCGTAAAGGATTACGGTTGGTATGACGCATCCACCCTAAAGGAGCCATACCGAATTGAAGGCAAGAAAACCATGGGCTTTGAGATAGCGGAACAGATGGGATGGGATGTTCCGGATGTTCTTCTCTATCCCACCGGCGGAGGCGTGGGGATCATAGCCATTCAAAAGGCGCTGCAGGAGCTTAAGCAAATAGGCTGGATCGGGGACAAAATGCCCCGGCTGGTATCTGTGCAGTCAAGCGCCTGCGCTCCCATCCCCAAGGCTTGGGAAGAAAAAAAGGCCGAATGCGACTATTGGCAGGACGTCCAAACCAAAATCCCCGGCCTGAGGGTGCCGAAGGCCCTGGGGGATTTTCTTGTCCTCAAAAGCATATACGAAACCAACGGCTGCGCTGTGGCGGTTTCCGACCAGGAGGCCCTGGAAGCCCAGCAAAGGCTCGCCGCAACCGAAGGAACCTTTATCTGCCCTGAAGGAGGCTCAACCTTGGCCGCAGCGGAAAAGCTGGTGGCAAAAGGCTGGATCAAGCCGGATGAAAAAGTTGTCCTTTTAAATACCGGAAGCGGCCTCAAATACCCGGATACTGTTCAGGCCAAACCGCTTTGTATTGATATAAATGACAAATTGCCTAAATGCTAAGGGGAAGCCATCATGACACAAAACAGGAAAAAAATGAGTCTCCCGGCCAAGATGGGAATCGCCCTGGTGCTTGGTGTCATAGCCGGTCTTATTTGGCAATGGGCCGGATGGGATGCGCACGTTTTTAAACCTTTCGGCGATCTTTTCATACGCCTCATCCGCATGATAGTCATCCCCTTGGTTGTCTCTTCCCTGGTGGCCGGCGCGGCCGGTATGGACAACCTGCGCAAACTGGGGCGAGTAGCCAGCAAGACCCTGGGCTACTACCTGATCAGCACCACCATCGCCGTAAGCCTCGGTCTGTTTTTCGCAAACATCTTCAACCCGGGTGTGGGGCTGACCCTGGACGTATCCAAGGAAGTGGTGGTCAAGACTGCCGAAAACCCGGGTATTGTACAGGTGCTTTTGAACATAGTGCCGATCAATCCCCTTGGGGCATGCGCCGACGGCAACCTGCTGCAGATCATATTCATTTCCCTGTTCTTTGGTTTTGCCTTAAGCACCTTGGGTGAAAAGGGCAAACCGCTTCTGAGGGTATTTGAACTCACCATGGATGTGATGATCAAGATAACCCACGTGGTTATGCTCTATGCCCCCTTCGGCGTCTTTGCACTTATCGCCTACACAGTGGGGTTGCACGGATTAAAGGTGATACTGCCCCTGGCAAAGGTGATTGTGATCATGTACGCCATCGCCTTTATCCATGTTGTAATCGTCTACCTGCCGGTTTTAAAATTTATCGCCAAGTACCCAATTAAAAGTTTCTTCAAAGAGATGCGCGAACCGCTTTTGGTGGCCTTTTCCACCTGCTCCAGCGGGGCGACCCTCCCGGTGAACATGGAAGCTGTTCAGCGCATGGGGGTGAGCAAAAGCACGGCCAGCTTCACCATCCCCCTGGGCAACACCATCAACATGGACGGTGCGGCCATATACTTAAGCCTTGCAGCGGTATTTGTAGCCCAGGTTTATGGGGTGTCCCTGGGTTTAAGCCAGCAGCTGACCATCATCTTGATGGGTATTTTGGCATCCATTGGCTCCATTGGGGTGCCCGCCTTCCTTCTGGTTGTTATCACCATGGTCTTCACCCAGGTGGGGCTGCCCATGGAAGGTGTTGCCTTGATTGCCGGTATTGACAGAATCATCGATATGGCCAGGACTACGGTGAATATCCTGGGAGACGCCACCGCTGCGGTGACAATCGCCGGTACGGAAGGAGAATTCAAACAACAGGACTTGGCTAACGCTACCTCTCAATCGGCATAACCAGGCCTTTTGCCCCCAAAAAGCCAAGTTTCAAAAGATCCCCTCCTGCAGAAAAAATCTATGGGAGGGGATCTTTCATTGCCCAAAAATTAAAGCTTGGCCTTTACTCTTTCCACCTTACCCATGGCTGTGGATTTTTTATCCCTTCTGTCATCTATACTTATTGTGGTCACAACCCGTTGGGCTCCCTTTTCAAAGGGAACCTCGTGCAGGGTCTTGACAACCTCCAGTATTTCTGCGAGATCACCTTCCAAAATCGTGCCCATGGGGGTCAGATGGTTTTTGATTCCGGTTTTCTCAAGTTCGCGATGAACCGCGGCCACATAATCTGAGACACTGGGGGTCTGAGTGCCCAAGGGCACGATGGTCAAATTCACAATAGCCATCTTTGCTTCTCCTGTTTAGGAAAAATAGGCGTTATAATTCAAGCCGTAACTAACGCGGGTTTTAAACCGCGCCCGCCCGTGCCGGGGAACACCCGACCAAAGGGGGCGGAATTTATTCTATCAGGCCCGGGGCAAAATCAAAAAAGCCGTTCACAGAAAAAAGCGTTTATTCAAGCAGGCAACCACCCGCCTTTGGGGGAGAAATAATGACCAAGACCCCTTCTAAATTTGTATGGTGTCCTATTAACAAGCAAAAGAAGCCCCAGGCCGTCTGCCAAAAAGCCAGTCAGGATCCCAAAAATCCTTGCTGGGGTTGCACTGCCTGGTGGGGTGTAAAAAAAGAGAAATGAAACTGTTGTTTTTTATTTTGTGTCAACCCCGCTATCCTCAAAAGCAACACACTATTTTTTAAAATAGGTTTTTCCCCAATCAGACAAAATCCCTCCGGGCAAACTGCCTTTCGTCACTTCAAATTAACCACTTCGCCAATCGTTCGTCATGGTGTTTGGGTAAATTTAGCCCCATAGAATTATGAGGGTATTATCACTCTGACAACTTAAATAGCCGGCATCTGACCTGTTCTCCAAAGACCAGGTCGGAAGCCCAATCAACTGCACCAGGACCTTTGCAATTAAATAAAAATCACCCCGCTGAAAAAAAATGTCATCCAAAAAGTTTAAATTCAATCAATTGAAACCCTCCATAAAAAAGGCGCCAACCGGTCCATGAAGTTCACCAAACCACACGACTTGCATGAATTTTGCGCCATTATCAAGAGGATATAGTCATGAAAATCGATCTTCATCTTCATTCCAACGCCTCCAAAAGGCCCACCCAGTGGATTCTACAGAAGATCGGAGCGCCGGAGAGTTTCAGTAGACCAAGGGATCTCTACCGGCTGACCAAAAAGCTGGGTATGGATGCCATGACCTTATGCGATCATAACACCATTGAAGGGTGCCTGGAGATCGCACATTTACCTTCTGTTTTCATAAGCGAAGAAGTTACAAGTTATTTCCCGGAAGACGGCTGCAAGGTGCATGTCCTGGTGCACAATATTGACGAAGCCATTCACCAGGACCTAAGTCATCATAGAAAAAACCTATATGACCTTATTGCCTACTTAAATGACGCAAATCTGGTCCATGCCGTTGCCCACCCGCTTTTTTCCATCAACCATAGCCTCACCTCAGAACACTTGGAAAAATTCATTCTACTTTTTAAAGTCTTTGAATTAAACGGCGCCAGAGACGATGCCCAAAACCAGGTTATTAAAAGGATCACCCGCGGCCTGGACCCGGGGATGATCGATCACCTGGCCAATAAACACGACATGGAGCCTCTTTGCACCAGGGCCTGGGAAAAAACTCTGATTGGCGGATCAGACGATCACAGCTCCCTTAACGTGGCCCGAATGTACACAGAGGCCCCCAAGGCAGAATCATTAGAAGAATTTTTCTCTGACCTGCGCCTTGGCCGGGTGAAGACCAGGGGCCGGGGGTCCACCCCTCGCACCATGGCCCATAACCTGTACGGTATTGCCTATCAATTTTTCAACAGCCGCTTTGACCTGGAAAAATACATCGGCATGGATGTGTTGATGCGCTTTATGGACAAATCCCTGCGCCCTGACCACAAGGCTCCCCAGGGGAGGCTTCTGCACAAGATAATGGGTATGGTGAACAAGCACCGTTTGCGCAAGGAATCAGGCCTGAAAGGGCTCAAAGAGGTGATAAGGCAGGAGAGCCAAAACCTCATTTTGGCTGATCCGGACCTCATGGACCTGATGAATAACGGCGCAAGTCACAAAAAAACCGCGGCCGAAGACCTTTGGTTCAGGTTTGTCAGCCGGGTGACAGACAAAGTGGTGAAACATTTCGCTGAAAGGCTATACGGCCATTTCTCGGGGGCCAATGTTTTCAGTCTGTTTGAGACCATAGGAGCGGCAGGGTCCAACTACCTGCTTTTGGCTCCCTATTTTGTGGCCTTTGGACTTTTCGGCAGGGACCGCCCCTTGACCAGGGAAGTGCAGAGCCGTTTTCTCGGCACTCCCTACCTCAACAAAAAGCCTAAACGCAAGCTCAAGGTGGCCCATTTCACAGACACCTTTTTCGAGATCAACGGTGTGGCCCACACCCTGCGTCGGCAAGCGCGGGTTGCTCAGAAAACAGGCAGGGATCTGACTATAATCACCTGCGGAAGCGGCCAACTCCCTGGTATTGGCCGCATGAAAAATTTTATTCCCATAGCTGTTTATAATTTACCGGAATACCAGGAACAAAAACTCGCCCTGCCTCCTTTTTTGGAGATTCTGGACCATATTCACGAGAGGGAGTACACCTATATCCACTCAGCCACCCCCGGCCCCATGGGCCTGGCGGCCCTGGCGGCGGCCCGGGTGTTGAACCTGCCGATATCAGCCACCTATCACACCGCATTCCCCCAATACACCGCCTACCTGACCGGCGACCAAAACCTGACTGAAGTTATGTGGCGTTATATCCTGTGGTACTACGACCAGATGGACAGCATCTACGTTCCTTCCAAAGAAACCGGCAAGGAGCTGATTAAAAAGGGAATAGATGCCTCCAAGATACGGACCTATCCCAGGGGAGTGGACACGAAAAGCTTCAGCCCTCAATACAGAAACGGCTGGTTTAAAGATAACTTTGGCCTGGATCACTGCCTGAAACTACTCTACGTAGGCAGGGTGAGCCGTGAAAAGGACCTGCCTGTCCTGGTTGCAGCCTATCAGGAAATTTGCCGTCAAAACAGCAGTGTTCACCTGGTGGTGGTGGGGGACGGCCCCTATCTGAATGAGATGCAACAGGAGCTGAAACCCTGGCCGGTCACCTTTACCGGTTATCTTGAGGGCCAGGATTTGGCCGTTGCCTACGCCTCCAGTGACCTTTTTATTTTCCCCAGCACTACAGACACCTTTGGCAACGTAATCCTGGAGGCCCAAGCTTCGGGCCTGCCGGTGGTGGTGACCAACCAGGGCGGGCCCAAAGAAAACATAACTCCCGAAATAAGCGGGTTGGTGGTGCCGGGAAATGATCATATGGCCTTGGCCAAGGCTGTCTTGTCACTGGCAGACAACCCCCAAAGGCTGAAGGAGATGTCTATCCAGGCCCGGCTTTTAATGGAATCCAGATCTTTTGAAAACGCTTTTGCCAAACAATGGAAACTGTACGGCCTGGAAAAAGGCGCCGCGGTCCCGGTCGGTTGAGCTTGCCCAACTTTGAGGGGCTCTACCAATGGACCTTAAAAAGGGCACGGACAACCCGCGCACTCTGGGTGTTGGCCCTGGTGTCTCTATTTGAAAGCTCAATTCTGCCGATCCCCATCGAAGTGGTGACAATACCTCTTTTCATGGCAGATAGAAAAAGGGTCTGGCTGGTGGCCCTGGTCGCCACCCTGGGCTCTGTCCTGGGAGGAATACTGGGCTATGCAATCGGCTATCACCTTTATGAAGGCCTGGGGCGCTGGCTGCTTGAGTTCTATGGCTATCAGAACGAATTCAACAGCCTGCAAGAAAAATTCAGGGAGGCCGGCTGGTATGTGGTCATGGTCGGCGGCATCACCCCCATCCCCTACAAAGTGGTGAGCATAGCAAGCGGTTTTGCCCGGCTTGCCTTTCCCGTGTTCATGGCAGCCTCCCTGGTTTCCCGAAGCCTGCGTTTTCTGGCCTTTGCCCTTTTATTTTATTTTTTTGGGCCTTCTGTACGTTATCTCCTGGGAAAACATGGAGCCTTGTTGGGCTGGGTAGTGTTGAGCCTGCTGATCGCCGGTTTTCTAGTGGTATTTTGGCTATGACTTTTAAGGCTTCATACGTGAAACTCCGCGCTTTACAAAACCGGTTGTGACCTAATCTTAAACCAGCCGCAATCAGGCCTACATAATTTCGCTTTAAACTGTATAGCCAGATTGGGGGCGGAATCCGCCATTTCGGGCCCTTAAAAATCAATACGGCAGACAACCTGAAAAATAAGGCCCCCCCCAAAGCCATTTGAACAGTCTTAAAATGCATAACAGCCATAGCCTAGAGGCATAGGAAATGACAGTTAAAACCGTTATCAAGCAAATGCGCGACCTGAGATACAACAAGACTCCCGGCCAGGTGGTCATCCAATACACAGACCACTGCAACGCCCTTTGCCCACAATGCGGGATGAGAAAAACCAGCCGATTTCAACGTCACACGCTTTCCCGAACACAGGTGCGTCACACCCTGCGGGCAGCGGCCGAAAGGGGAGCTTATGTAGTTTCCTTCACCGGCGGTGAACCGCTTTTATTTTTAGACGAGTTGACGGATCACATAAGGTATGCGGGCAAGATGGGCCTGGAATATATCCGAACCGGCACCAACGGCTTTTTCTTTGCCGGTAAAAACCAGGGAAGACTAACTGCTCGAGTAGAGAGGGTGGCGGATGCCCTGGCCGCCACCCCTTTACGCAATCTGTGGGTGAGCCTGGACTCATCAGATCCTGGAACCCATGAAAAGATGCGCGGTTTTCCCGGCTTGGTGGAAGGCATCGCCAAAAACCTGCATCACTTTCACAACCGGGGAATCTACCCGGCTGCCAACATGGGTATAAACCGCAACACCGGCGGCGAGGCAACCAGAAACTTGGTTCCCAGCGCCTTTTCAAACCAGTCCGAATACTTAGAAGCTTTTTATCATGCCTATCACCAGGCTTTCAGCCGTTTTTTTGATCTGGTTATAAGCCTGGGATTCACCATGGTAAACCTGTGTTACCCCATGAGCATTACAGAAGACGAACACAATCAGGGGCTTGAAGCGGTTTACGCCGCTACGGCCCAAGAGGATATTGTGCGTTTTTCCCGCAAAGAAAAAGCTGTCTTGTTTAAGGCCCTTTTGGAGGTAATCCCGGCTTATCGTGAGCAGATACGTCTTTTCTCGCCCAGAAGCTCACTTTATGCCCTTTTCAGGCACTATGCGGACAGGGCCGATGTATCATACCCCTGCCGTGGCGGGCTCGACTATTTTTTCATTGATGCCAAAGACGGTCATGCATATCCCTGCGGTTATCGGGGAACTGAATCACTGGGCCCTTTGTGGGATCTTAAAACCGAGACCTTTGACGACATAAAGGCCTGCCGCCTGTGCGATTGGGAATGTTTTCGAGACCCGTCCCACCTCCTGGGTCCGGTTTTGGATCTATGGCACAATCCCCTAAAATTGATGCGCACCATAAAAGAAGAACGCTATGCAAGCAGTCTTTGGCTGGAAGATCTGCGGTATTACAAGGCTTGTGGCTTTTTCAATGGGCGCAAAGGGCCCAGGTCGATCAAAAAGATAAGTAAAGCCGCCTAGTTTTAAGGTAAAAAAATATTTAGATGGTGCCCGCATCGATTGGCGAGATTTAAAAAATAGTGCGGACCTTTACTCAACAACTCAGTATGAAAAAATGCGATCAAAATGGAATTGGGGAGAGTCCAATTTAATAGGCCGATCGCATCATCTTTTAATCTGTGTTTATATCTGTATTTTCAATTTACTAATAGTGCATATTCATATCATGCAGCCTAAAAGATTTTCAGTCAAAGATTTAGTGGATCTTACTCTTACTGCGGCTAAAAAACTTCACAAAGGCTGCTCTGAAAAAAATGATCGTCGTAATTAACTTGTTATGATCGCGTTATTGAAGATCCTTTCCAAGTTTTGAAAACTTTCCAGTTCCGCTTTTTCTGGGTTGGTAAAAAGCCTCAGCTCGTAATTACCGGCACGCCTGTCAACCCTGCCGGGAGAACGAGACTATTCCAACACGTATTATAGAGTATATAGGGGCGCGGTATCTAGTAAGTCGTATAAAGGCTGCTCAACAGAGCCCCTGACCATTTCATCGAAATAGACTGGGATTTTACTCTCATCGATATGTATGAAACGCTCAAGAGTTTTGCTCGTACACTTGCTTACCAGCTTGGTGATCTTTTTTGGGGCCGGTAAAACATTCCCCATTTCTATTTGTCTATACAGTGGCCACCGTCTACGAATAAAAGCGAAGAAAACTCACGTTATTTTCTTTTTAAATCTTCCCATTGACTCAAGGGTTGGCCATTTTTTACTGCCACCAGGTTAGAGGTTCTATCAAAGATAGATTCATCTAACTGTCTATCACTCAAAGGGTATTTATTATCTGATAATGCAGTGAAGATATAACGAAACAGATTAACGTGACTAATAGGACCATCAGGCAATTTAATATTTTTTGGTGTCTTAACAGCAAAAAAAGTGCCGAAAAGATCATAACTGACTAATTCTTCGTCCACATCTCGTTCTTTGAGATTCTGATGGAAATCACCATCACCATGCCATACGGATCTATAGCGCCATACACCGTGATCACCGATCCATATAACAAGCGCATTTGGATCTTTATTTATGATATATTCTGAAAGATCAATGATAACCTCGCTGGATTTTTTTAATTTTTCAGTATAGTCTTTCAAATCGCCAGAAGAAATCTGATCCCAGTTAGCGCCAAAATGTCCAGGATATGGATTTTTAAAAAAGGTGAAATATGGCTCATGACTACCGGAAGCTGTAGATATCCTTTCTTTCAGCACAGCGAGTGCGTCCTGGTAAGGGGAGTAAACCCTATCCTTACGCTTTTTCTTCGACCTCCTATATGTCTTAAAGTGAGAGGATAAAAACCTATTAAGTGTCTCGTTTTGAAAAACTTCAAAAACTTTAAAGATTGTTCTTTCAGGGTAGGCATAATCAATAGGAGGCCCGATTAAGTAACAGTAGTCAGAATTGGATATATATTGTATAGAATATCCATTTCGCTTTAACACATCCACTATAGAATTATAACCACGACCACCTATTATCTCTCTAGCTCCCAATGCATCTTCTTTTCCGGTTGAGATCGAATAATAATGATGTTGCATTGAAAATAAGGATACTAAGCTAGTAAGGGTGTTTCTATAATTTGAAAAAACATCCTCGTGAATAGCAAAGCCATATTGGGTTAGTTTTTCTTGGAATTTACTATTATCGAAATTATAAATTTTTTGCAAAGCGTGATTATTCGTATAGGCTTCCAATACCAATAAATATATATTGGGTTTTTTTGTTAACTGTATTTTATCGTTATGATCTTTCCCTGCTGTATACCAGCTGCCAGCAGATGTTCGTGTATTTAAATCATAGTATGCCCATCCCCATTGTATACTAGCGGAAACAGTCAAAATAGCAAAAAATAACAGAAAGGGACTTATACCTTTCTTCCGGTAGATTAAAAATGAAACAACTAATATCAATAAAAATATAGGTAATAGTAGTGTTGAGCTTCCCCCAAGTAAAGATCGATTAAGGGGCTCCAACAAATACATCATTACAGCAAATGAATAAAAAATAGAAATTACCTGCAACAAACGTGACGAAAGAACAATTTTTTTTGATTTTAGCAGAAACACATTCAGTAAAAATATAATAATTTTTGCGCAGAAAAATAAAACCAAGCCAATTAAAAATACAACCGATGGGGTACCAATAAGTAATAGTAAAATTTCTTGTAAAGGATAAAGCGACCAATTATTACTTGCTAGTAATACCGCCGGGTACAAGCCTGAAATAAATACAAGTATGATTACTCTAATATCAAGTTTTCGAAACATGACCATCACCCCAATTGCTTCGTCTTCATTAAGTATATCGTACGTTCTGAATTCTTAACTTCACCATATTTGACAATTTCGAAGTACTCAGAAAAGGTATTTTCAAAATTTTGCTGGGTATAATGGCTGAATATATCTTCACGACTAATAAGTAGTCTTTGGACTTGGGAATCACTTTTGGGGACAAATTCAATTAAAAGCCAATCCCCTAATCTCGAAAAATATTTAGCAATATAGGCAAAAGGTAAATTATTCGAAATTGCAAGATGGTGAATAAGAGCAAGGGCCATGAGCAAATCGGCAGGACCTCGATCTGTTAAAGATTCCCTTTCTTTGGCCGCATATCCTAGCCCAGGACTTGGGTTAGTAAAATCCATAACCAAAGGAAGCATCTCAGCTGGGCCAAACTCACGGCAGTTCAGATAATTCTGTTCTACTGCTAAGGGGTCTATATCAAAACAAACAACCTTAGCACCGGCATCTACGGCCAACTTGCTAAAGACCCCTGTATTTCCACCTAAGTCCCAAACAATACTTGGCGACACAGAGCGCAACATCAAGCTAATAGCCATCTTTTTAGATGACATGGCTTCTTCACTGTAATTAGTATCCGAGTAGTAATCACCCCATTCGGTCTTGAATGATCCTAGTTTAAGTTTACTTATCGAATTATGTAAAGAAGTTGCAATCGCCTTCATTCCTTTTATATCAAGAGCTTTAGTCTTTTCAAGCTTTTCACCTTTATTCGAATATTTAAGTTGCGTTTTAGCATGTAAAAAGAGGTGCAGATCCAAGCCAAAATGTAATTTAGCTTTTACAGGTAAAAGTTTTGAGGCTAAGTCTAGGGGAATACCGTCTATATACACCTTAAGCAAACTGTTAAGTCTTACGTCTGTGTAAGACATTAAAGCGAGTGGAGCCAAAAAATGTCTACAGAACTGACCGTATGCCGGCCAGGCGGTATAATTCTCTGCGATATCAAAAGACAAATGGTCAATAAATATTGGTTTACCTTTTAAGAATTGGATATTATATGCACTGGCATCCTTTAGAATCATGCCCTTATCCAGTGCATCAATATGAATATCAAGGCTTAACAGAGCAGCATCTTTTAGTTGACTAAACGACCATTCATATGGATATGATATGAAATCTATCAAAGCAGGTTTAATGATCTTGTATGGTTGGCAATCCGGTTTTAAATCTAAATCACATTCGTCAAACGGTAGCAATTTACCTTTTTGCATCAAACTTTCAAAGAGCCCTGAAGTTGAAGCCATCTCAAAGCACTCAGCATAGCTTTTATTAATCTGACGATAAATAATACCCTTTTTTAAAAAGACAAAACCGGAAGGATCTCGAAAAGAAGAAAAAACCCGCTCATTTGTCATATCTATTTGCCTTCCCTACTAATCTCCGTATCTTTTTTTTGAGGTTTTTTGAAAAATGTCAAAATTTTCTGCCAAAAAACCTTAACACTAATGCCTAAAGCAAGAGCCGAAGCAACTAAAACTTGCAACAAATAGCTACCTGTTCCCATGTCTAAGTAGGCATAAGCAGGGCTTACTATTAAGCAAAAAATGGACAAAGTTATGCCAACAATTTTCATTACTTTCGCGCTCATTTTCAATTACCTCTGTTTAAAAAAAAACATAATATGCCTATTTTATTACTTTTATCTTGATCAATCTTAAGGCAGATAGTTTTATTTACTTGCTACGGGAAAACCACACCAAAAAAATAATTTTACAATTGGTTTCAAATATAATATCTTTTTTTGTTTTAATTGTCAAACAAAAGGTGTACTTATAGATTAAAATGAAAGGGATCCTGTAATCGCCATATCATCAGCCTTTGTTTTTACAACAAGGCTGCTGAATACACTACCGCCAAAGACCTTAGCGCCCATCGAAATTATCAGAAATACTCACCTTTTTAGCATTACACTTCCATAGCATCTTTCAGGCCCAAACAGCAGGGCTAGGCGGCTTTATTGATCTTATCCATAATAAGTATGTTCAAGATTTTTGCCTTAAAATCCTTATCTATTGAGTTATGTTGTGATCTAATATCTTAAAATTTCATTGGACAATTTATTAGATAAAAATATTCACTAGATGTTGTTGACAAAGACGTTGTTCACAGTTAAACAATCTTAAAAGCGGTGGTTTGCGATTTGAAGCGGTGTCTAGCCGCTGTTGGCTGCAAAAGTAAGTTCATGGTTTGAGCCGCTCTATTCTTTTCTCCGAGTTTCCATAAGTCTGGATGTAAGCTCATTCCTTGACGCTTGTTTGGATGAATCGCTTTACCTTGCCGTTGGTGCAGGGCGTATATGGCCGCGTGGTCACGTGCTTGGCCTTGATGTGGTCCACAGCTGGTATGAACAAGTAAAAACGATAGCACCTGCTAATACCCTTCATTACTCTACTGATGGCCACACCATGCCTTTGGAGCCAGGCTGCGGCACGGATTAGGAAGCAGGTGGCACTGGTTGTTTTTTCGATCGGCAGCACCTCGGTGTAGGCTGTGCGACTGTTATCATCGACGCAGATATGCAGGAATTTCCAGCCTGGGTTACATCTTTTGCCGGAGCGGCCACCGATGGCGCAATGCCCTACACAGTCGATTTTTCACAACTTCTTGATATCAAGATAGCCCATGTCGCCTGGAACCTTGTGCTCGCACAACAGGAATCGGCTCATCCAGACGAGACAGCTTGTTCAAGCCCAAAACCTCAGTTCCAAGTCAACTGTGGAAAGAAGCAGGGAAAGAGAATAGGCATGGCTGGCCCGGTCATCCTCATCCGCCTCATAGCCGCGATGGTGGTAACCTGCTCAACAGGCAACCACTTGGTGCTGTGTAGAGGCTTTGAGCTACGGGTATGCAAAGCTGCCAGGGCCCCCTTGCTTGTAGCGGCTAAGTTTCCTAGTCAAGAAAAGCGTTGACCTTTTGAGACTTTGAGAGAAAGAGTCATGGCCTTCCGGTTAAGATGGTTCAAGCCAAAAGAAACATCTTAATTGGGAAGAAGGACTATGACTCAGAATCAGTACATTGAACCTCCCCCGAATTTGT
>NZ_AZAC01000043.1 GCF_000931935.2 Dethiosulfatarculus sandiegensis | reverse complement strand
GGCGCCTAAGACCACCTCAAGCGGCAAGACCTCGTGAAAACCCACCCAACCCACCAAAAAACCGGCCAAGGGGCCATAGGCCTCGCGCAGGTATACGTAATCTCCGCCGGCTCTGGGAAAGGCGGCCCCAAGCTCGCCATAGGTCAGCGAACCCATAAGGGTCAACACCCCTCCCAAGAGCCAGACAGAGAGAATCAGCCAGGCATCGGCTATCTCCGCTGCTATGAATCCGGTGGTGGTGAAGATACCCACCCCCACCACGTTGCCGATCACGATCATTATCGCGTCCACCGGACGCAGCACCTTACTTAAGCCGTTGCCAGCTTCAGACATAAAAATTCACCGTTTCCAGAAGTACTTACGCAGCCGAACTCATTCTAAAATCTTCCATTTTGCTATTTCAGGAAATCCCCCACATAAATCAAATGTTCAAAGGGTAGTTTTTTGTCTTTGAGTTGATCCAAAATGGTGTCCAGAGTAGCGATCTTAACCTTTTCGCGGTCGCGGTACCCGGCATGCAAAACAATGGCGATGGGGGTGTTGCCCGGATAATTTTTCTTCAAATCAGCCACAACCGCAGGCAGGTCCAGCCGCATGGTGAAAAAAACCATGCTGGACTGGGTTTTGCCAAGCGCTTCCAAAGTGTCTTTGCCTTTGTAACCCATGCGGGCGGGCATGGTGGAGGTCAGGATCACCGAATGGCTGGCATACCCTTTGTTGGGGCTCACCTTCAGAGCTGCGTTGGCGGCATTGAAGCAGGATAAACCAGGCACCACCTCGGGTTTGAGGTCGGCGAATTCCTCTAAAAAGCCGGTGTGCGGCGAGAAAAGCATGGGGTCGCCACCGGCCACAACGGCTACGATCTTCCCTTTGGCCACGGACTCACGGACAATGCGCCGGATTTTTTCTTGCCTGGCCTTTAGCTTTTCGGGAGACCCGAGGCGATTGAGGCGTTTTTTATCCAAGCCCTTAACTTTTATGCTTTTATCCACAAAAAGCATATGCCCGGCGTCATGGAACTGCTTGCCTTTGAACAGCTCTTTGTATTTTTCCTCTACATACTTCATTCCCAAAATAACGTCGGCCTTGGTTATTATCTTGTGGGCGCGTATGGTCATGTTGTCCGGATCACCGCTGCCCAGCCCGACCAGATAAAGCTTGCCTTGCGCGCTTTTCGCTTCCGCCAGATCCGGATAAGCCGTCAAGCTCAAGGCCGCTGTCAGCACCAGGGCCGCAGAGATCATTAACAATGATTTCAAGCGAAAATTAATGGTCATTTTTCATCTCCATGTTGGGTAAAGTTGCGCCTCAATGGTGCCGATTCACTAGAATTTGTACGTAAGGCCAAGACGTATATCCAATCCGGGCTCTTCCACGGTCCCCCAGGGGCTGTATATGGTGGTGTGTTCGCTGTAACGGGCGTCAAAGAGGTTTTTCACCACCAGATTCAACATCAGATTGGGGCACCAATTCGGCTCATACATGGCCTGAATGTTATGCACCACATAGCCAGGTCTTTCCGGTTCTCCTTCCGGTACGTCGGTAAGGCGGAAAACCAGGTCCATGGTGTAGCCCAAAGTCACCTGATCCATGGGCTGCCAGCGGTTGTCCCAGACCAGGCGGTCACCGGACGCACCGGCCACGCGACGGACCACACCCATTGGGTTGCCGTCTTCGTCTTCCAAGGTCACATGGGTGAAATTTAAACTAGTTTCAAAGTTCGGCAGCCCCCAGGCAGCGCGCAATTCAAAGCCTTTGGAGGTTAAATCATCCCCATTCCTGACTTCGCTTATCACACCCCTTCGACCCGCGGCCTCGATCCTGTTTTTAATCAGCGTGTCAAAATAGGTTCCGGAAAGACGCAGATGGTCATCAGCCATCAAGAGGCTCTGTCCCAGATAGCGCAGCCCACCTTGCCATTGTTTGGATTTTTCCGGTTCAGTGACATTAAAGTTTGTGTTGGCGCCGATGTTGGTCATCCATGATCCGGGTATCACGCCACTGGCCCGGGTGGCTTCACCATAGCTGGCAAATGCGGTCAGGCCCTTGATAAGGTCATAGGTGGCGCCAAGGTTTGGTGAGACTTCGTCTCCGGAAAAGTTATGAGAGCCATAGTCAACATCATAATCATCCAGACGCGCGCCAAAGGAAAGCCCGAGGGCGCCCAGGTTCATACGGTTCTGCAGATAAACACCTAAATTACTGGAGTCGTTTTCTTTTTCTGAACCATTATCCAGAGTCCCCGTGCTTGTCTCAGACTGGAAATCCGCGCCGACAGTCAACTTGTGGGCAGTGGGGCCAAGGTCGAAACTGAAGGTGTTGCGCAGATCACCCCCGGTTTTATCGCTCTTGTTCTCGGTATTGCGGGTATCGTTGGTTACCTTGTTGTCATTGAAGAACAAGTTGAGCCTGGCGTTTATCAGATCGTTTCCCGGCTCATAGCGATAATCGGCGGTATATGTCTGGCGTTCAACTTCAATATGGTCGGAATCAAATGATTGATCAGTAGGATATCCCATATCGCTACCGATGTATCCCCAGATGTATTGACCTTCGGTTTTTATATTTTCAGCACTGAACCGCAGGCTGTGGCCATTTAGGTCAAGGATGCTGATTTTGCCCAGGTAATCATGATTTTCCCCATTGGAGTTGGGCACTTCAGGCCCCCCATCGCCCACTTCGAAATTTTCACGATCACCACCGGAGATATGAGCCAGGATTCCAAAATGCTCACCCGCCACCCCATAAGCAGAGGCGCTACCCTTCCAGGACTCGTCCACAGAGCCGTAGCCGCCCTTGATGGTGGCGCCCATTTGACGCCCTTCAAGCAAAAGGTCACGGGCATCGGCAGTTTCAAAGACAATGCTTCCACCAAGGGCTCCCGGCCCGGCGTCGGCCCTGGGGCCGGTTTTCACCTCAACCCTTTTAAGCAGGTCAGGATCAACCATGCCTATATCACCCATATGCTGGTGAAGGCTGCGTCCCTGACTTGCTCCATCAATGCTGATATTGAGGTTATTGGATTCCACTCCACGTAAATATAGGCGCTGCGAAAAGGGGCCGCCGCCGCCGACAGCCACCGATGACTCAGTGGAAAAAATATCAGCGATATTGCCGGCCAATGTGCGCCGCAACGTCTCTGAGGAAATCCCATAGTTTTCCGGATCGGCCATCTCCTGGGCACGTACATTTGTTTCCGGCAAAGTGACAAGGGGTGGTTCATTTTCAGTCCCACTGCCTTTCGCAAGCTCTACTTTCCCCGGTCCCTGGACCACGGCATGCAGCCCGGTTCCCTCCAGCAGTTTGGCCAGGGCTTTAGAGGCCGTATAAGAACCATAAACTCCAACCGTACTTTTCCCTCTGACCAGTTGGCTGTCATAGCTTAATTTTAATCCGGTCTGGTTGGCATAAACCCGCAGGGCCTGCTCCAAGGCTCCTGCCGGCACCTCGTAAGTGTTTAAAGGCTCGGGGTGTTTTTTTGCTTCAGCGGCCACGGCCCAATCCGCCGAACCCGTTACCAGCAATGCAAGCAAAGCCACTGAAAAAATTCGAAAGACCTGTTTTTTTAAAACAACCGCCGGGAAATTATATTTCCTTTTTGTCACCCTGTTTTTCTGCGCCCCATGATCAGCAGTCCTCTTGATCATTATCAAACTCCACTGGCATTTCAGATGGTTACATAACGATAAAAAAGGGATGCATAGCGGACTCATCCCCAATTTCTTTGTCGACTAAGCAGAAAATAGTCCACCTCTTAACTAAGTTTAAAATGACTAAATTAATAAGTGCTAATACACTTAAGAAGTAGCTTTGTCAATTATTTTGTATGACTAAATATGAAGAGGTATCGATTAAAATATGAAGTTTTAGGGAGCAAAAAGATTAATGGGGAGGTGGCTTTACAAATGTTCTCTCAAGAAGCTTAAACGGCTTGATCCAACAATTTTTCCGAACACGCATTTTTAAAAACATGCAAACGAATTGAAGCGCTGATGGTGTGGCCATCAGCGCTTCAATAAAAAGTTCACCTCTCCTGTCCCTGCTGACTTGGGCCGGGGCTCCACAGGGCGTGTCCGGCCTTTTGCCACCAGAGATAAAATGGAACCCCGGAAGCGGTGATACCCAAGCCGATCAAAGAATCT
>NZ_AZAC01000042.1 GCF_000931935.2 Dethiosulfatarculus sandiegensis | reverse complement strand
CATGCTAAAGGCCATCATACATGCCCAGGAAGACCTGGCGGCGGCAAGGGACAAGGCCCACGCTGTGGTGGAAAAGCTGAGGGTTATGAAGCTGAGAAGCACTGCCGATTTGGTGGCTAAAATATTGACCAGACCCTTACCTATTACCATTTTCCAAGTAAGCACTGGCTTCGTATCCGCACCAAAAAACCCATGGAGCGTATTATCCGGGAGATACGAAGACGCACCAGGGTGGTCGGGGCCTTCCCCGATGGCGAAAGCGCTCTTATGTTGGTGGCGGCCAGACCAAGACACGTGGCTTCCACTAAATGGGGTACCAAGAAGTACCTGAACATGGAACTACTCAACCACTGGAATTACCGCGAAGCTCTCGCGGGCTGACCACGACGGAGGCCGCTTCCAAAATCAAAAACGAAAGATTATTGACACTACCAAAGATCTAAAATTTCAATACCTTATACAGCTAATTGACTGTGGGAAGAAAAATGGGTTAAACTACTAAAATTTCAAGAAGTCGCAGCTAATGTTGAGATTTAATAACAAAGGTATTTTACCTGTCAGACGATCGATTTTTTGATTGCGAATCAAGCGTTTTATGTTGTTTATTAGGTGTATGAGAAGGATAAAAATGCCGTCATGGGTAGCAGGTATTTCCCAATATAAGACATGTTATTTGTGTGGTCATAATTAAATATTTCTCTTAACTAATGAGGGTTATTATGTTTTGAGTTTTTTAGGTGTATTCATACACTGTGTGAGATTTTAGAAATAAAAACAAATTAGTGAAAGAAATAAAATATGCCGGTATCAACTATTTTGACAAGATTTCGTTTTAATCATTCCTCCTTGATTTTCTTTACTTTTTTTTTACTTTTTTCAATATCTGAGGTCGTGCCGCTACAGGCTCAAGAGTTGATTGCTACACCGATTAACGATAATTTTACTGAGAGTTTTGATAAGGCTTCTCCTGTGTCGGGAATTCCTCTTGCAGGTATAACAATCGGCAAGAAACAAGGACATGTTGATGTTAGTCAGATAAGAATTGCGGCTCCAATAGTATCTGATCGTATCACTTGTATCATAGCAAGAACTCGAGATGGTCGGTACTACAGCGAAAATCCTTATCACGTACCCTCTATTACTAAAAACGCTAGAACTGCTAGACTTAACCCGGTTACTAAAAAATACGGTAAGTTTCTTTCACAGTATAGCGCAAACGATTTTACAATCATTGGGCGACTTGTAGTGGGCAATAATTGCGAATCAGCAGCGGAGTTCTATCTACCACGAGTAAGTGACCCTAAAAGTTCAGACCTTATCCTGTATGTTAACAGCGGTATTGGCTCTTCTTACGTTACCGCTACATTGCTACCCAATAGAGATGTAGTAGGAATATTCAAGGATAGTAAAGTATGTAATTTTAGATGCAAAATGCTCCCCGATGATGCTAATATTGCGTTTGATACAGAGTGTATTCTTGACATATCTCATATTCCCAGCAAAATTTATAGTATAGAACTACAACTTGATGACGGTATTGAAGCGTTTACCTATAATTATAGAATTTTTATTCCGACATTACACAGAGCAAAGCAATGATCAAAATTCTTTTTTTCTTGCGTCCATTATTCAGGCTTTACCGTTCCTGTAATGAGCAAATCAACGGCAAAAGTATAGTATCAATATTAGGCATATTTGTGATGACTTTTCTAATCACTATCGTGACATCAAATGCAATAGTCAAACTCACTGATGATAATGCCCCTTTAGCTTTTATAAATGCCAAAACAGAATTGATTAGTTATATTGTAGCGCGTTCTGAACTTTCAAATATCCCATTGTATAATGTAGAAATTGTTAGCAAAGAGAATGAGATACGTCAAAGACTAAAAGAGAATAATTGCCTTTTTATTGGCCTAATCAAGCCCATGCCGGGTGCCCGTGTCACATATCGACACAGCGGTGAAAAAATTATTATTGAAATAAAATCTGGGGCGATACACAGGGGTACAACCCCTTCAGTTATAGGTTATTTGCATTTTTATGATGACACTCAGTGTCCTATCCATAACCGTCTAATTATCCGTTTTAGAACACCAACCGTCAAAGATTATTTTTCAAATAATGCGCGACCATTACCGATAGCTGGGCCTGCTGAAATTGGGAGAGAACTAGGCTCGCCTCTTATGCCTCGAAAAAATGGGAAAAGGACGGCGGGATTAATGACAGGCGGTACCATCAGGATATTTGGCCGTACAAACTCCTTTTTTGGGCACAAGGAAGTTTATCCCGCACAGGATGCCAGTTTTGTTATTCCTAAGGGGAGTCGTCTTACTTCAATTTCCAATTCGAGTATAACAGCCGGTTCTCCCAATTCTTGGTATGGGAGCGCCTCAATTGAAAAGGAAACTTTTGAACTTTCCGCAACAACGGAGTCCAAAGAATTACGCTTATACCAACCTGGTCGTACCCGCGATTCCGAACGTTTTAATATATCACTGTTCGTACAGATTTTTAGCGATCCCAGTTTAGCCCTTTGGTCTTTTCGATTCGTTCTCTTCGCATTCCTTTTTCAAGTTCTTCTGTCTTTACTCGAAGTGTTGGGCTTGTCCTTTTTTCTAGGGAAAAAATATTCAACAGAACCTTTTTATAAAGAGCCAAAGGTTGCTAGTTTGAAATGCTCCGATGACAAAAAAGATCACGATTAATTATAGTTTTGTATTATCTTAAAATTTCTGGACAGGATAATGAAACGCGTCCCGTTGTTCATAATGATAATGAAACCCGGTCAAATTATGAGAACTACAATTTATCAAAATTGCGTCGAAGATATTACCACTTCTAATGTACATCTTACTAAAAATTTTTCTGGGGGGGTGGTCAATGAAATTGGGTTTATCAAGTATAACCACTTTTGTTTTTCTATTGTGCCTGAGTTCAACACAGCCAGTTTGGGGAGAGCGTGTGTTTATCGAACACGAAAAAGGCGAGCAAGGACAAGGATGGTTATTTGGTGCAAAAGATAGGCTTGGAGATATACAATGTTGGGTAGCCCTGCCTGCACATGTAGCAAAAAGGGCTAAAACCCCTAACGGACAACCTCTCAAAGCTTTTACTTTTAAGACAATGGCAGGCAGACAGGGGATTACAGGCCGCCCTGTATCACTACATGAGTTCCCGTTAATTCAAAATATTAAAGGACGTAATCTTGATTTGGCCTTTACACCTGTGAAAAGTGGTTTCCATAAAGGTGAGTGCCTATCCCGATTAGGGCTCTCCTCGTTTGTATATGATAATGCTTGCCGTAAAAAAATTATCGTAGATGCTGCCAGCGTATCGAAAACACGTTTTGATCTTTTTCAAATGTCCGTACAGCGGGGTGGGCTGGGCAAGACGGATTATGTCCAGATATTTAAACCTGTAAACCCTAAAAATAGCGCCGCCTATTTCAAAGGTGGACTTTCCGGGTGTATTGTAACTTTTGACCACCTGGGGCATACTCATCCATACGCCATGATTACTTCAGTCGATTCTAGGAACCTCACGGCGCATGGAATCCGTTTTGATACAATCTCCAAAGTTTTTGCCTCTATTCGAACGCGTATCAATACAATAGATGCTCGAACTAATGTGCCACAGCACGGCTCTTTGCCCTACCGTATAGTGCGTTATGAAGGGAAAATTGACCCCACGAGTACAGCGCAAGGGATGATTTTTCGGACTAAGAAATGCTGGAAGATGGTGCCATCAGGTGGGCAGCGTATGGTTCGCCTTTCAATTGAACCCCAAAGACACACTTTTATTTCAGGTATAAGCTTCCATCGACGCCCGTCTTGCGGCCTTAATGCCATACAGATCGGAGTGGATGCAAGTTATGATAAGGGCGATACTTGGGTGCGGGTTGCAGACTGCGCATTGAAATCAGGCGTTACAAAAACACGATGCATCTTTAGTTTAGCGCAGGCAACATCACTACGCATCACAGCCATTGGCCGGGCTTTTAGTTTGACAGAAATGCGACTTTTACCCTGATCTCTGTGAATTGTACACCGGATCAGCTTCAACTTTCCGCAACTGACTAGCATCCAAACGCGAGACTTCTATAGCCCTAAAATAAAGGTGCACGCACAGGGATAGTCCACATTCCTTCACATTTAAGTGTTCCTTCCAAACGGCTACCGCGAACAAGCTTTATTTGCAGATCACAAGTAGTATACTGACCTCCAGTATAGGCAATTTCACCTGTCCAGATTACTTTTGTCCCGACCACATCTGCCCTACCGCTAAATCGATCATCGGCTTTTGTGTTTCCCGCTATAGGGAACCAAAGTGACCGGTTTGAGCCAAGTTCTGCATTTTGTATATCAAAGATTAACCCATTGCTAATAACAGAATAAAGTCTGGCTGTAGGGGAACCATCAACTTCCTTTTTTTTCCTTTTGTCTTTTTCCGCTTTCTTGTAAGCATTTGTCAATTCAGCTGGCATGGTGGTTTCAAATATTATACGATTTCTAGCAGATATCGCTGTTCGTAAGGCGAGATTACGCGTATCTGCATTGTCACTGTTCAAGGTCTGCCGTAAGCAAATTCGTAGAATAGATTCATCTTTCAAAGCAATGGCCTCTTCAAGGTAACCAATTTGCATATCCGGGTCTGGATCCGAGCATTGCGTTCGCCATGTCTTTAATGAAGCCGCACGATTTGTGGCATCTGCCGCATAAGATCCTTGTAGCGATAAAGCAGTAACACAAACTGTAACTAATAGCATTAGAGCGGTATGTTTCATTAAGTACCCCCATTCAGTTGGCTAAATCAGTAATTCTACGCTAGACAATATCTTACATTGTACTAATCTAGATTGTTGGGTAGGATACAGCGTTCTCTGATTAATCCTGAGTTTTCTGGCAGTTGTGGACAGAAAGGTGTCTATTTTATATCCCTTAAGGCCGCAAATGCACATTGCCAGTGGGGTCTCCCCCTCCCAAAAATTAATCACTAAGTCAGTATTTGGCTCTTCTGAATGACCGTGTCATAGTATGTACTTAGGCAAAAACAAGCAAATTCCAGCGTGGTATTGCTTCCTAAATAAGTATAAGGTCTACTGCCCTTGCAGTCCTGTTTCTGCCCCCAAGTCTTGATTTTAGCTCTGTCGTCTTCCAAAGACAAGAACCAATTGGTGTTAAGGCATTCATCCCGAAATCGGCCTTTATAATTTCCAATCAATGCATTATTAGGAGGTGCCCATCCTGGATAAATTTATGATTATCCCTTTTTCGAGAGTGCTGCACAGTATCAGGATGCGCAATTCGCTTTGGAAAGATTTAACTATTTGATATAGTGGTTGAAACCTGTTTTGGGGGGTGCGTAAATGCCTACAAGGTTCGATCACAAGGGCGGTTTCGCGGATCATGCGGCAATCAGGCGCAAACGTCGGGAAAAGACGGCGGACAAAATAGATAAAATCATTGATTGGCATCCAATAGAAGAATTTTTGAAAAAGAATCTTGGCCACCGCCACAATGCGGTGGGTAATCCCGCTTATCCTGCTCTTGGCATGTTCAAGGCTCTCTTGTTGCAGTCCTGGTACGGCCTATCG
>NZ_AZAC01000040.1 GCF_000931935.2 Dethiosulfatarculus sandiegensis | reverse complement strand
AAAGATTATTGACACTACCGAATCCATCAGAAAAGTTACAAAACAATTACGGTTAATTATCAGCCAATAAGAACACAGGAACCTGAGTATTTTTTTGGGGGACGCATTGAAAAACCTGCTCAGAGACAAAGACTATTACGCATCTGTAAACATTGAAGACGGTGTATTGCGGGGCACGCTTGAAGGCATTGAAAATATTTTTTGTTGAGGGCCCATGCGTGGCTGAAATGAAAGAGGCTTTGAAAGAAGCAGTGGAAGATTACTTAAACTGGTGCGAAAAAAGAGGGAAGGAGCCTCGAAAGCCCTTACCCGGTAAATTCTTAGTGCGCATGACTCCACAGGAACACAGGCTGGTGGCACTTGCCGCCAAGGCGGAACGTCTGAGCCTTAATGAATGGGCTAGAAAAGAGGTTTTGGAAGAAGCTCGGCAGGCGCTTGCCTGAGGGTTTTAAAAAACGGGAGCCAGTTTGTCACTACACCCGCAAGCGGGCTGCCCGGCAAATCAATTAAATAAGTCAGGCCGTTTCTAATCCCACTTTTCTTCCAACCAGTCAAAGCCCCCCTCTTCCACCACTCTGATGCAGGCTTCAACCACATCTTCATCAAACCAGGTTCCGCTCCGTTTTTTAATCTCGGCAAGGGCTTTTTTGAGCCCTAATTTGGGGCGGTAGGGGCGATGTGAGGCCATGGCCTCCACCACGTCGCAGACTGAAAGGATTCTGGCCTCCAGGATTATCTCATCGGCTTTCAGGCCCTGGGGATAGCCTGATCCGTCCAGGCGCTCATGGTGCATGAGCACGGTCTTGGCCAGGGGCCAGTCAAAATCGACCGAGTTCAAAAGATCATGTCCCACCTGGGGATGTTGCTTGATCATGGCAAACTCGATCTCATTTAAGCGGCCCGGCTTGGTAAGGATCTCGACCGGGCAGGCTACCTTTCCAATATCGTGAAGAAAACCGGCGATTTTTATATTTTCGCGGTTTTTTTCACTGAGGCCCATAAAACCGGCCACTTCCTTGGCCAGCTCCCCTACTCTCTTCTGATGACCTGCGGTGTAAGGATCTCTCAACTCCACCATTTGGGACAAAATCCTGATGGTTCCGTTGATGGTTTTCTGCAGGGAAAGAGTGCGCTCAGCCACCTTGTGTTCCAGGTTCTTACGATAATCATTGGCGCTGATCTCAAGCTCCCGCCTTCTTAGGGCATTTTGCACGGCTATAATTATCTGATTTGGGGTAAAGGGCTTGATAACGTAGCCATACACCCCCAAATCCAGTGCCTGGCGGGCCACAGAGGGTTGATCAAGGCCGCTGGCCATGATGATGCTGGTGAAGGGATAATTTTTTTTCACATGGTTGGCCAGGTCAAATCCCGACTCTCCGGGCATGCGGATGTCGGTAACAACCAGCTCGAACTCCATGTTTTTCAGAATCTCCATTGCTTCACCGACACTTGCAGCCTGGGAGCAGGCAAACCCCTGACGCGTAAGCAATAACTCCAAAAAAGCCCTGATTTCGGTCTCGTCATCAACAACCAAAATATTGGTCATAAGGCCCCCGCTTGCTTCCAACCTTTGCTAAAAACGCTTTCCATGGTATTTCCCAAAAAACTGCGAAAAAAACACCAAAAAAGCTCAAACTGAAAGCGCAAGTTTAAGTACGGCAACTCCTTTTTGAAAAAGGCCTCCCTGGCTTGTCCGCTCAAAGAATTCCGTTTCAAACAGGCTTCCGGCAGACTACTCCCCACAGCCGGCCAGGCTGCGTGATTTGATTTACGCAAGGGATATTTAAGACCGGGCATTTAATAAGAAAACACCTGGTCATAATCTTATGGGGCAGGTTAAGTTCCTGTTTTCTACTGTCAAATGTTTAGCGCTATTTCATTTTTCCATTAAAGAGGAAAAACCATTTATAGCGCCGTTATTTATAATAACAGCATTATCTCGGCAAAGAATCAAGTTGTTTACGATCTAATTACAAACCGTTAGAGGCGTTTATTTAAGGCAAAAAACACAGCCTTTGGGGTAAAAACAAATTTTACTCCCAAAGGCTGATACTTAAAGCTTTTGTTTTTTAATGCACCTTTTGATTGTGCATTTTCAACTTAAACAACATATTATGTAAAAAACTTTTGGCCAGAATACCATTTTCAACAAAATAACTGCCTATGCGGGGCTGTAGCATTGCCTGCCTGCCCAACAGGGCACTCAGGCGGAATTGAGTAAGATAGCCCAGCCGAATGGCGCATTCACCAAATTTTTCGCCTATACGCCTGTTCTTGAGAATTCGCTGAACCTCAAATTCACTCAAGACCCCCACCTCCAAGGCCAAACGGCCGATGGTGGGACGCTGCATCCTTTGCCAGGTAATGGCCTTGATAAATAAATGCCAGGGGATATTACCAGAATAATAAAGAAATTCCGCAATACGAAGCCTTCTGCCCGGTATAGGCCCCTGGTAGTAATGGGGCTGGTCGCCATAGGTCGGGCGGGCCGATCCGTTGCGCGATCCGGCGGTATGGTGCTCGGACTTAATATTTTCCCGAAAAACCTCGTCGCCCATCACCACGCTGCAGAGTTTTTCATAGGCCCAGAGAACCTGTTTGAACTGCTCCACCATGCGGTCTTCGCTCACCCCCAGCACCCTGGCCCTGTCAGGATGACTCTCCAAAGCCCTTTTACGATAAGCGGCCTTGAGCCCTGAAGGCTGCAGGTAGTTTAGAAAATCCACAGACACCTCCACCTCCGGGCCAAAAAGAATGCCGCAAGCGTCATTTATTTCTTTTTTGGTGGAAGCCAACAAGTGTCATCCTCCTAAGGGGCTAGCCTGGGGCGGAAACCTCCCGCTCATATGCTAAGAACTGGCTTCAATATAGCAGAAAAAACGTTTTTTTTTCACACAAGCAGCTTTTATTCGGCCTTGGCCTCCTTGGCAAATCTGGTATCCACAAACTGGTTGAGGTCTATCTTAGTCTTAAGGACCTCCATCTGGTCACACATGTAATCCTGCATGCGGGCCAGATCATCAATTACCGGGAATAGTTCACTGGTGGTTATCCGGTCTGCAGGTTCGGTGAGAACCTTTTTAACCACTTCGGGTTTTTGGCCCAGGAAAATAGACCCCAGCTTGGCTGCGGCCTCGGGGTTTTGATCCACCGAGTGCCCTGAGTTCACCAGGCTCCTGGTCAATTCGTGCACTGCATCGGGATGGTTGTTTATCAATTCTTCCGTGGCCACAAAAACGCAGCAGGGATGTTTGGGCCATAAATCCTTGGAAAGTGAGAACTCCTCTCCATAGCCCTCGCTCACGGCCTGGGAGCCGTAAGGCTCGGCCACAATAAAGCCCGCCACTTCCCCTTCATCATCATACTGGATGGCTTCGGGCATCTGGGAAGGAGCCATCACCTCCAAAAGCACATCAGCTCCGGGAGTGGCGCCGGTTCCAGGTGAAAGGCCTGCTTTTTTAAGCATCTGGTGCAAAAGCATATGATGAACCGACAGCTGGTAAGGTATGATCACCACCTTGCCCCTGAAGTCCTCAATTGTTTTGATGCCCGCTTTTTTGTTGGTGATTATTACACTGCCGGTTTTATGGGTGAACAAAAGCAATTTGATCTTGACCCCGGCCTTGAAAAGATCCATGGCGGTGGGCGCCAGCACAAAAGCGGCATTGATTGATCCATTGGCCAGGGAGTCGGCCACCTGGTTCCAGCCCAGATGAGGTACAGCCTCCAATTGACAATGGTTCAGGGGCTCAATACCTTGGTCAGCCTTCATCTTGCTGATTCCCAGAATCAAATGGTCGGTGATCTTTAAATGTCCAACCCGGATTACCGGTTTATCCGCCATGATTTACCTCCATGTGCTTATTGTTCATTAAGCGGGGGTATGCTTCAAACCCTTTTATAATCTATAAAAACAAAAACGTTTATCCCCTAAACCCTTTACGGTCTTTACTTTTTACCATTTGCTCCCGGATAGCGGGGAAACGGATAACCTGTTTGAGATTTTTCCAAGCCCTTGATCAACAACTCATATTGGGTAAAGGGAACCCCCATCCCCATTCTATCCGCCTCATACCTGGCCACCAGTCTGGCTCCGAGGCAATAGGTGGCTACGTTTATCTCACCTGTGAGGTAGGGCCTTACTATCAGGTCGCTGTCCACAGCCCTGAGCCCACCCATATCGGCCTTGACCCTTTTACCGGTCTCGAACTGATACCCCTGAATAAGCCTGGCCAACTCCACCGGTCTGACCGAAAGAACCACCACATCAGGAAGAATATCCAATTCATCAAAGCTTGTACCGTAAACAAACACGGCCTTGGTCTGGGGCGGCTGCAGGGCGGCCATCTCAGAAACCGCTTTTTGGGCTGTCTCAATATCTTTATAACGACCGCTGTCTTTTTCTCCGAAAAGTGAAAAATCCGGGCGCTTAGCGTCTTTACAGGCATATACCGCGCCTTGGGTGAAATCCTTTGGGCTTGGGGGCATAAAATCCCGCCCTTTGCCGGATTGTTTTTTCATTATATCAGTGTAGACCCTTGATTCCGGACTTAAGGGAGACTCCTGCACGGCAGAAACCAGTCCCAGGCTGATCGCCGCGGCCACGCATCCAATATTTGCGACAGAAAGAAGCACAGGGTGCCCCTGGGCTGCGTGCCGGGCAGCCTGGCAGCACATAATGGATTCTTCCTCTATATGATACTGCTGCACTTTTTCGGGAATATCATCTCCCTTGAAGAAAAATTTTACATAACTAGCAGGAATATCAAAATCTTTAATTCCAAAGGAATCAATGAGGCGAGAGTGGAGTTGGGTTATTCGGGTCATATTCAGCTATACCGCACCATTCTGTCTCGAAAAGTAAAGGTGAAATGTGCTTATCTCCAGCCTGGCTCGAATCTTTGACGGAAGCTCTATCTATCCAAACCAGATCAGGCCCGAGCTTTTAAAAGCTTACATCCCCCTAAATTGAACACATGTTTTTGCCGGCCAAGACAGGCAAACAGGACAACAGGCACATGGGGCAGGGCTCTTATTTAGAATATTATCGCACATACCATCTTTTGGCGATTTGAGCATTTAATTGAATTTTACCTTTAATGAAAAGTCATTTGGATCTTATTGAAAAAAGGCGTGATTTACCTTTTCCGACAGTCGGCTATAAAGGCTGTGAATAACGCAAAAATGTATGCAGACAAATTTCCGCGGCCTTTTCAAGTCCCTGTAAGTGGCGAATATCATTCAAGGGAGTTATTCTATTGCCATACGCCCGTTCCCTGAACAGGTCAGGGGTTTAATTTTTTCGGGCAATCAAAAACAAAAAGGAGCTTTGTCTTGCCCGAAATAAATATTGAACGCCGTATAAAAAGACATATCTGGCCGGAAACGTGGGATATGTTCGCAGTCTGCGCCCCCGGCCTGGAAAAACTCCTGGCCCATGAATTAGACAGCATGGACCTGAAAAATGTGGGGCCCGTCCCCGGAGGGGTTGGGTTCAGCGCCAAGCTGAACCAAGCCTACCAGGTAAACCTTTGGTCCCGTTTGGCAGGACGGGTCCTTTTAAGGCTAAAGGACTTCAGGGTCAGGCGTTTCAGTGATCTTACCAGGCAAATGGAAAGCATTCCCTGGGAGGCCTTTCTTGCCCCGGAAGCCAAAGTCAGGTTTCAGGTCACCCTTAAGGAAAGCACCATGGGGCCGCCTTCCTTGATTGTGGAGGAAAGTTTCCGCTATATATGCCGCAGAATGCGCAAGATGGGCCTTGCCGAACCGGAATTGACCCACAAAGAGGAACCGGGACGCCAGATGATCATGGTGCGGGGAGTGGACCGGAGAGCCACAATCAGCCTGGACACCTCGGGCGAGCATCTCCACAAAAGGGGGTATCGTCTGGCTACGGGTAAGGCTCCTATGCGCGAAGACCTGGCAGCGGCGCTTCTCATGTTCAGTGGATACAGGGGGAATGCTCCCCTGGCAGACCCCATGTGCGGCTCCGGCACCCTCGGGATTGAGGCGGCCCTGGCCGCCAAAAACCAGGCCCCGGGCCTGATGCGGGGCCTGGCCATGGAACACTGGCCTGCCCACAGACAACCCACCTGGCAGCATCTTAAAGGCGAGGCCCAAGAACAGATCAACCCCTTGAACGAAAAAGCCCCCATATATTCCACCGACCGCCTGGCAGGAGCCATAAACCTGGCCAGGCAAAACGCAGAAAGGGCTCAGGTTGATCAGGATATCAACCTTTATAAGGCTAATTTCTTTACCTTAAAGCCCCCTACACCTGAGCCGGGCCTGGTGGTGATCAACCCCCCTTATGGAAAGCGCTTGGGCAGTGTGAGAGAGGCAAAGGATTTTGCAGCCAAAACCGCGTCACGCCTTGCAAGGGTGTGGTCAGGCTGGCAAGTGGGAGTGGTGCTATATCGCCCAGAATGGGTCGATTTTTTCAAACTCAAGCACGCTGAATACCTGGTGGTGCCCCATGGGGGAGTAAGGGTGACTCTGCTCACCGGGCTGGTGCCATAGCAGACAATTAAACTGCCGCAAAAAGGCCTGGATGGATATAACACTAAAACCATCCAGGTCTTTTCGTATGAATTTTAGCTTGCACAGATTCTTCCTTTTCTTCTTTTCACGGTCTCTTATACTCCGAAAAATAGCATTATTATTTTTTAGGTCCTCAAAGGGCAGGAAAAAAATAGAGAAAATATCCATTTTTACTTCAGGGGATTAAAAGTAAAAACTAAATATTTTTAAACGCCGATAATTTTGGAAATTATAATTTATCCTATCCTATCAACAAGTTGCCTGATAGATCTTTTCACCCTACACTACATTCCTCTTTTACACTCAAGCCACATTTAAAGATAAGCCCCCCGGAAGCTTATTTTTATTTTTAAGAATTATGTCTGTTATGACATAATCATACCAATTCGCTAACAATAAGTTCAAACCCGCAAATAGCATTACCGGGAGAATGGCAATGAAAAAACTATTACCTGCCCTTACAGCCTTATTGGGATTGGCTCTGATGGTGTTCTGCGGGCAAATGGCGCAGGCAAACCAGACCTTGCGCATGGCCACAACCACCTCCACAGCCAATACCGGGCTATTGGATTATCTGGCCCCGCAATTTCAAAAAGATACCGGCATAGAGCTGCAATGGGTGGCTGTGGGTACAGGCAAGGCCTTAAAGCTCGGACAAAACTGCGATGTTCACATACTCATGGTCCATGCTCCACCTGCGGAAAAGGAATATGTCAAGCAAGGCTACGGCATTGATCGTCATGAAATCATGTACAATGATTTCGTGATAATAGGCCCGCCTGAGGACAAGGCCGCCATAAAGGGTGAAAATGTCGAAGCGGCGTTAAAAAAAATCGCGTCCCAAAAGGTGCCATTTGCCAGCCGGGGAGACAATTCCGGCACCAATAAAAAAGAACTGCTTTTGTGGAAAAACGCCGGTTTCAACACACCCATCAAACAGGACTGGTATGTAGAGACCGGTCAGGGCATGCTGAACACCATAACCATTGCCACCGAAAAAAAGGCCTACACCATGACCGACCGGGGCACTTTCATAAAATTCTCAGCTAATCACAAAGGCAATCCCCCTTTGGTGGTTCTGGTTGAAGGAGACAATATTCTTTTTAATCAATACAGCGTAATGCTGGTAAACCCAAAACGCTGCCCCAAGGTGAAGCCCGAGCTGGCAAAAAAATTCTCAGACTGGATCCGTTCCGCCAAAATCCAACAAATGATCAAAGACTTCAGGCTGTTGGGCAAGGAACTTTTCATTCCCAATGCCAAATAAAAACGGGGTATGAGCACCCCAAAAAACGCTTCGCATTGTGGAGCCCCAAACATGAGCCGCAAAAAATCGTGGTTTTTTTTAAGGGGCCCCGAATGACGGTCCGCAGAATTGCGAGGATTTCTAAAACGATGAGTTCCAGCCGCCCGGCGAAATCCATGTCTTTGCCGGGCGGTCTCTGAGCAAGTCCAAGAGGACTTTATCGGCAAGCTGAATTTGGCCGGAACATGTTTCCGGTCAACTCCATGCGAACAGATTGGCTCCGGGGAACAGCTGTAATTCTCCGGCCCAGCAAATATTTCTCCCTTATCATTATTTAGAAAAAAACAATTGGGCAGCCTGGAATACATTATTAACGGTTTTGTAAGGGCTATAGAATTATTATTGGCCCAAGATCCGGAGACCTACTCAGCCATTGGGGCAACCCTTTGGGTGTCCACCCTATCCATGGCTCTTTCCCTTTTAATAGGCATTCCCCTGGGCTTTTTGCTGGGGCACTTTGATTTTCCGGGCAAAAGGCCCTTACGCACCACGGTAGACACCTTGCTGGCCTTTCCCACCGTGGTGATCGGGCTGTTGGTCTACGCCTTTATATCACGCCGCGGCCCCTTGGGAGACCTGGGGCTTTTATTCACCCTGCCCGGCATGGCCCTGGGGCAGACCATACTGGCGCTTCCCATTGTCATCGCCCTGACGGCCACTGCGGTGGAAAGCCTGGACCAAAGGCTCTCGGCCACTTTACGCAGCCTGGGGGCCAGCCGCCGCCAGGCCGCCCTGACCACCTTGTGGGAAGCCAGGTATGCGGTCATGGCAGCGGCGGTCACAGCCTATGGGCGGGTGGTCTCAGAGGTCGGCATATCCATGATGGTGGGCGGTAATATCAAATGGCACACCCGCACCATTACCACGGCTATTGCCCTGGAAACAGGAAAAGGTGAGTTTTCCCTGGGCATTGCCCTGGGCCTGGTTCTGATGATCCTGGCCTTTTTAGTTAACCTGGGCCTTGGCAGGCTCAAAAGGAGGTTAAATTGAGCCGACCTCCCGTTTATGAACTCAGGAATGTAAAGCAGCATTACCAGGGCAGAGAAGTGCTTTCCCTGGATCATTTTGAAATTGAAGCCAACAGTATTGTCGGCCTTGCCGGTCCCAACGGAAGTGGGAAAAGCACCCTTTTGCGCATCCTGGCCCTGTTGGAAGCCCCCAGTATGGGCAAAATCCGTTTCAAGGGCGCCCCGGTCCAAAACCTGAAGCGCAATCAAAGGCGCAAGGTCGCCCTCTTGCCGCAAGAAGCCTTACTTTTGAAGAGAAGCGTTTTCCAAAACGTAGCTTATGGGCTTAAGCTGCGCAAAGACACCGAAAACCTGACCGAGCGGGTGCAAAAGGCCCTGTCCCTGGTTGGGTTGGAACTTTCCGATTATGGCAGGCGCTCGTGGAAGCAGCTCTCCGGCGGGGAGGCGCAAAGAGTGGCCCTGGCCGCCCGCCTGATATTAAAGCCAAAGGTTCTTTTGCTGGATGAGCCCACGGCCAGCCTTGATTCCGCCAGCGCGGCCCTGGTTCTGGAAGCTGCCCTAAGGGCTCAAGAAAAATCCGGGGCAACTCTGGTGGTGGCCAGCCACGACCTTATCTGGTTGAACTCCCTGACCAATCAAGTGCTAAATCTTGATCGGGGCAAAATCATGGGTCAAGGCCCATTGACTATCCTCCCCGGACCATGGCATGAATCTGAAATCCCGGGCTATCTCTGTCTGCCCCTTTCCGAGGACCAGGTAATTCTGGCTGCGGCGCCCGGCCAATACGCTCTCCCCCAAACTGTGGCGGGAATTGACCCGGCCAAAATCAGCTTACCTAGATTCCACCGGCCTGACCCACCCCCCTTAAACCTGATCAAGGCACGGGTAACCCAGCTATCTATAGGCAGAGACCCGGACGATCTCCTGATCCAGCTTCAGGTGGGGCATCTTTTTTTTAATCTGCCCCTGGATCAAAAAAACCTCACTCCCGGCACCCGGCCGGGCAGCAAGGTGTGGATCAGCTTTAAGGCTGAAGATGTAATCTTTTTCAGATAGCCGCGCAAAACGGGGTTGTCAGGTTTTTTCAGAATAAGGCGGGCCATGGACGGCCCGCCGAATTGCGAGGCTTTCTTAAGACGAGTAATTCGAGCCACTTGTCAAAACCACGTTTTTGCCAAGTGGCCTCTGACAAAGTCCAGGAGGACTGATCTTCCCCCTATTTTGTGGACACGCAGTTAAGCAGCCATGTTGATGGCCTCATACTGTTCCGGGTTCATATACCCCAGAGACGAATGTCTACGACTGCGGTTGTAAAAGACCTCT
>NZ_AZAC01000039.1 GCF_000931935.2 Dethiosulfatarculus sandiegensis | reverse complement strand
TGAACCTCCCCCGAATTTGTGGACATAGAATAATCGCGAGGGGTGCTCTCCCCCCTTGCAACGAGGTTTGCGATAATCAGCCTCAAACACCTTAACGCCGGAAAGGAGAGCCCTCATGGCCCATTATGTAGGACTTGATGTTTCATTGGATGAGACCAGCATCTGTGCCCTTGACGAGAACGGTAATACAGTGTGGCAAGGTAAAACTTCCTCTAAGCCCGAAGCAATTGCCAAGGCTTTAAGCGTCAAAGCACCTGAAGCGATCAAAATCGGTTTTGAAACTGGTCCGCTGTCCACTTGGCACTGGCACAGTTTCAAGGAAATGGGCCTTCCGGTAGTCTGCTTGGATGCGCGTCATGCAAAGGCGGCTCTTTCCATGCAAGTCAACAAGACTGATGCAAACGATGCTTACGGTCTGGCCCAGATTGTACGCACTGGCTGGTATAAAGAGGTGGAAGTCAAAAGTATGGACGCCCACTTGATCCGCGCCCTTGTTTCGGCCAGGTCGAATCTGGTTCAGCTTCGCACCAAGCTTTCCACCCATTTACGCGGCATACTAAAAACTTTTGGTCTTTTTGTGGGTACTACATGGAATGGCGCATTTGAGGAGCGTGTGCGTGAGCTATGCTTTGGCATTGTTGATTTGGAATCAATTGTTGAGGCTCAGTTGAGCGTATGGCGCAGCGTTTGTGAGCAGATCGAAAATCTAACCCGACAAATTCAGGCTTATGTGCGTAGCGATCAGGTTTGCCGCCGTTTCATGACTGCACCAGGTGTAGGCCCAATAACTGCAATGGCCTTCAAGGCGGTCATCGATGATCCTGGCCGCTTCAGAAAATCCTCATCAGTGGGTGCCTACCTGGGGCTTACCCCAAGGCGGTATCAATCAGGAGAGGTGGACAAAAGCGGCAGGATCTCCAAATGTGGCGACTCTCTTTTACGGTATTACCTATATGAGGCAGCCAATGTCATATTAAGCCGGGTCCGCAAATGGTCCAAATTGAAAGCCTGGGGAGCTAAGCTGAGCAAAAGAATAGGTAAAAGAAAAGCCAGGGTGGCAGTAGCCCGGAAGCTGGCTGTAATCCTACACCGTATGTGGGTGGACAATGCAGACTTCAAATGGTCCGATGCACAGCCAGCTTAATAGTAACAATACATAATATACAAAAAACAACCGGAAACGAAGCAATGGCCATCTCGATCGAGGTGTAGCGTCAACCCTTTGGTGTGAACGCGTTGTGGACATGGAGAGGCCAATGTTTCTAAAACTATGATGAGGCAGACACTGCGCTGACCTCGAAGAGAACCATGATACCGGATGTTTTTTGAAAACGGGAAGAGTTGCACTTGACTCTCGCGATTAGAGAACACCTTAAAAAG
>NZ_AZAC01000038.1 GCF_000931935.2 Dethiosulfatarculus sandiegensis | reverse complement strand
AAACAGGCCCACAGCCAGGGCTCCCAAAAAGCTGCAATAGATGCCCACCTGGGCGGCCGCGCCAAGCAGAAATGCCCTGGGATTGGCTATCAGCGGGCTGAAGTCCGTGAGCGCGCCGATGCCAAAGAAAATGAACTGGGGCAGTATGGTCCAGGTGTAGAGGCCGTATTTCAGGATAATGCCCAAAACTCCGGCCATGCCGTCGGCCATGCCCGGAGCGGGTTGGGTGGTGAGCCCCGCCAGGGGCAGGTTGGCGAGAATCATGCCGGTTCCGATGGGCAGAAGCTCGTAAGGCTCCCACTCCTTTAAAATGGCCAGCGCCACAAAGCCGAGTCCCACCAGGATCATGATCACATGGGCCAGGTCCAGGTTGGCAAAACCCACCTGCACGTTCAATATTTTAAGCACACCTTCGTGATAGCTGATGAAGTTCATGACGCGGCCTCCTCGGCCTTGGCCTTTTCCCTTTTTCTTTTTTCATATCCCTGCACCAGTTTGCCCATAAAGTGAGTGGATAAGGCGAGCAACATCATGATACAGAAAACCGCGGTCACTCCACCCAGAACGATCTGGAATGCGTGACCCCAATCCACCGGTTCCATGTACTGTCATCTCCTTCCCTGATTTCAGTTCAAGGGTTTGGTATGGGTAGCTTTATGTTCCGCCCGGCTATGGGGCAGAGACAAGGCGGGCGGCGCGCCAAAAGGAAAGGCCGCGCCTTTTAGGTGGGTTAATCTGCGGCTGTGCAATGGTCTTAAGCCGGAGATTAATCCCTTGCCTTGCTAGCCACATCGCGCTTGGTTACCTGGTAACGCAAAGCGAAAACATGTAACGCAAAGCAATATATAATTAGGAATAAAGAAAGTCAATTATTGATAACAGGGCAGATAGGAAAAATAGTTACAGAATAGTTAATATGAGAAGTCTGTAAAGTTTTAAATATAGGAAGAGTTTTGTGGGAAAGTTATAGCACCCCGGCGAAAGTCGGGGTGCGGCAGGCTGTTGACAAACAGCCTGAATGCGGGGCAAGGACACACCCCCGAATGACGGCCCGCCGAATTGCGAGGATTTCTTAAGGCGAGTAATTCTAGCCACTTGGCAAAAACGCGTTCTTGCCAAGTGGCCTCTGACAAACTCCAAGAGGACTTTGTCAGCAATCTGACACCCCGGCGAAAGCCGGAGTGCGTTTTTTCTACAGGTGCCCGTATTTGTCCAAGGTGTCCAAGAGAAGGGCTCCTTCTTTGATGTCTTGCCTGGCGTTTTGGTCTTTATCCGCCCATGCGAGCGCCTTTTGCACGAATTCATCGACCATATCCTGAGGAATGACGACAACTCCGTCGTCATCGGCCACCACCATGTCACCGGGATTGATCGAAACCCAGTCTTGCACAGCCCCGCGCACCTTTATTGTGTTTTGCACTTCCGTTACGTGCCAGCGGCCGATGGCCTGGCTGGGGGTGCGATACCGCACCATCATGGGAAGCCCCATTTCCCTGAGATAAGCCATATCTCTCACCCCTCCGTCGACTACAACCCCGGCGCAACCCCTGGCCTTCATGGCCTCTGAAAGCAGGTCGCCAAAGCAGCACACACCTTTAATGTCAGACCCGGCCCAGACCGGAACCACGCCAGGGGTCATTTCATCTATGGCCGCCAGCTTTTTCCGGTCCCCGGAACCGTCTTTCCAGATATGTGACTCACCTGCTATGGTATAGGCCGGGCCGGCAAAGGAGCGGGCAGGTGTTTCCAGGCCGAAAAGAGAGGTGTCCAGGGACTGGGGGGGCAGTCCCAGGTTGTCAGATACATCGGAGATAACAGCCGTGCCTGCATCCAACAGGCTTTTTAGAGTTTGGGAATCAGTTGTACTCATCTTGACCTCCAAGGTGGGCGGGTAATCCAAGGGTGGAAAACCCTTGCTAAAATGATTCTCCCAGCCTTGCCGAGGCGCGTTGCCCGCCTGCAACAAAGGCGGGGGCAAGGCCAATCTGATTGAAAAACACAACCATCAGCCTTTAGCTGGTTCGCGTGGAGCCTTTTCCAGGCGGTCCAGATCATGACAACTTAGTTTATCGCAAACCGGTTAATTGGACAGTATTTGTCAGTTTCATAATTGAATTGGGAGAATTTTTCTAAAAAGCCGAGGCAAAACTCTGTGTTGCCTGTATAGTATTTTTGCAAAGACCTGAACCAAGCGAGTGTGCCGATGCCTTCAGTGGATTTTCTGATAGCGCGATTACCAGTATTCGATCGTTGGCTTAAAGTTCGGGCCTATGAGCTTCGCCTGAATTCACGCTCCTGTGGGGCTGTGGATTGGCTGGCCCGTTTAAGGGCCGAGGGCGGCTTTGGCTCTGCCGGAGAAGGTGTTGATTTTTTCGACACTTTAACCGGAAAAAAATTGGCCATTATGCGTCTGGATGCCATGGATTTGGCAAATGTCGACCTGCAATTGCTTCCCGGCGGCTGGCTTTTGTGGCCTCTGATAAATGAAAAAACCTCTCCCCAGGCTCTGAACCAGGCTCTTCGATCAATTAGAAAGCACCATCAGGGCGTGGTTCTGGACGCGGCCTTTTTAAATCAAAATTCGGAACTAACTGAACTTGCAGACATACTGGCCCTTGATATGCACAACGAGCCTGCCTGCCTGGAGGCCATGGTGCGTTCCAGGGGTAAAAAGCCCCTCCTGGCTGTGGATGTGGACACGGAAGAGGACTTTTTAAATGCCCTGCGTCTGGGCAGCGAATTGTTTCAAGGGCGTTTTTATGTGCAGCCCAAGTTGGGCGCAGGCCATGAAATGCCCGCTTTCCGCCTTAATCTGATGCGCCTTTTGGTCACTGTGCATAATCCGGTTTTGGATTATCAACGTCTTGAAAAGCTGGTTTCCAGTGACGTCACCTTGGCCTATAAGCTTCTGCGTTATATTAATTCGCCTTATTTCGGGGTGCGCACCGAGGTGCAGTCTGTGCGCCAGGCCTTCAGCTTTTTAGGAGAAAAAGCCCTCCGCAACTGGATTTCCATGGTTGCCATGAGTGCTTCGGCCCAGGATAAACCGGATGAGCTGGTGGTCCTTTCCTTGGTAAGGGCGCTTTTCTTTTCTCAAACCGCTGAAGTGGCCGGATTGGAATATTTAAAGGAAGAGGCCTTTTTAGCAGGCCTCTTTTCCTTGTTGGATGCGTTTTTTGATAAGCCCATGCCCGAGATCCTGGAGATGATACCCGTTACCAGAGAGATCAAGGACGCACTTTTGCATCAATCGGGGATATTGGGGGCATTGACTTCCCTTACCCTGGCTTATGAAAAGGGCAAGTGGGACGAGGTGGGCGAGAGCCTGGCCAAGTTGGGGGCGGATAAATTCGAACTATTGCCTGCCTACCAAAGATCCCTGGAGCAGGCTCATGAGATGTTCGAATTGACCGCCGATGAAAAGGCCTCCAACCCGGCTTAAGCCGCCTGTACGCAAAAAGGCCAGACGGTTTAGTCCCTTACGTGGTGGATCAGTTTTTCCGCTATGGCCTCTCCCATGAGACTGTGCCCCAATTCATTGGGGTGGGGGTCTTTGGGGTGCACCCACATTCTACTTTGCATGGTCCCTTGATTCTTTTTAAACCAGTTGCGATAAACCTGCGTCATATCCAAGATCAAAAGCCCTGATCTGTCAGCGGAATCAAGGACAAATTTGGTTTTTGCGTCCAGGGGGGCCAGCCGGTTGGGGGCATAGACAACCAGGCCCGGAATTTTGTCTTCCTTAAGCATCTTGGCCAGATCGTCCAAAGCGGCGGCCACCGCCTTTTCACCGGCCATGCGGCTGTAATATGCCTCCAGCCGATCGCGCCATTTTTTGTTCAGGGACTTGCCTTGCCGCTCGGCCTGGTTTTTCCTTTGAGTGGTGAAAAATTCTTCGCTTTCACTACCGGCGTCCCGCCAAGCCAGGGCAAGCCTGCGCCTTAATTGTTCGTGGATATATGATTTTTCCATGGTCCACAGGCGAACCGGCTCAAACATCATGGATGGAGGCTCAAAGTCGTTTTCCACAAAACAAAGCACAACCGCCTGCGGCTTGAATTTGCGGCCCTTTTTGCGGTAGACAGCGACCTCCACCGAGGTGTTGTAGCTGGGGCAGGAAAGGTTCAGGGCCTCCACCGGCCGCTTCAGGCGTTCGGCCAGTTCCAACCCGGCCCGGACCAGGGCGGTCTGGTCTTCTTCCACTCCCCAACCAAAGAAGACGGAATCTCCCAGGCCCATCAGACGAAAGACCCCTGATTGGGCCTTTAGGGCCACTTCTTTTCCGCGCATATTTTGGGAATTGGTTCTTAATTTTTTTCCGGCAAAGTTACCTTCAAGATTTGGCTTTAACTGATAGGTGATCTCCATATCCGGGTTGGGGGAGATCATGGAGCCAAAAGAATAATTCATGCCCTTTAAATCCTGGGCAGCCATGTTTTTTTGTACCGAAAGCCTGCGGGCCTGGGGAATTTTTATCAAATAGGCCCTGAAACCCAATTCAGCCAGTAAAAGGCAGATAAGGCAGGTAATGCCAAGCAATGCCACAGAGGCCAGGGCCTGGCCCGGACTGTGCCGGGTTGCGTGTCCGAAAAAGATAAAACCTGCCAGGCCCAAAAGCAGGATGCCTAGGGAGATGGGGTCGGTGAAAAGGGTGTATCCCAGTTTGGCCGGGGAAAACTCATATCCTTGAGTCAAACGCAACCTGGCCGGGGCTGCCCAGGAACCCTGCAGGTTGGTAATGACAAGTTGGTTTTTTGATTTGTTTATCTTAAGTGGAATATTTACGGTGAGACCGGGATTAAGGTCCGCATAAGGCGCGGGCCTGCCTGAGCCGGGTTTTAACTGGACCAGCACCGGCTTTTGTTTATTCAGTTTAAGGGAGAGCTTGGGTGGAGCAGCTTCATGGATATCGAAAAATAAGAGTCTTAAGGTGTAATCGCCGGGTTCAACCTCAAAATCAAGCAAAAGACTGTGGCGCTTACCTTGGGCCCAGGTGTCCAGGGGACCGGGAAAGGTGGAAGGCAGCAGCTCACGGTTAAGGTTGATCTCTATGGGATCTTGGGCCTTGGCCCAGTCTTGAGCCCACTTGGTGTATCTCTGGGATGCCAGGGTCTCAAGCTGCTGCCGGGGAGCAACCCCCAGCCACAATGCATAGCAAAAGCTGAGCGCCAATAGGAGAAGGGATAGGATTCTATAGATTCCGGTTCTGGGGGTGTTGCTTTTTTTCATGTTCGGGCTCGAATTGTCCAGAAGATTGCAAAATCTTATATTTTTAAGTCAATTAAATTCCTTATCCGGTAGTCAAGCATAACAAAAATTTAGTTAACGAAAAACATCTGTTTGATTTTGTATGCTAGATTTGTATTTAAGCTTTCTTAAATAATTATTGGTTAGACCGGCTTTGGTCAAACCTTTAATGTTCAACCCAAATGCGATGGCCTGATAATGTCTTTCCTGCTTTAGCTAAACGGTCTTGTCTGATTAATCCATGTTTCCTCTTCTTCCTCCCGGTGTTCGGAAAAAATCGGCCTTTTTTCAGATGCCTTTCCTCAGTATTTGGCAAAAGCAGGGGAGACCTGTTTTTTAAGTAAATAAGAGTAAAACGCTTGTATGTAATCCTATAAATTACATAGACTATTATGGATTAGTTTTACGCCTGAAAACCGATTTGCTTTATTATTTAGTAAAATTAATTATTTGTTTCGAATTACCTTAAAAACAGCTTTCTTGGGCGGGGGGATTCACTTCAAGACTGAAAAACACTCAATAAAAATCAATTTGGCTCAAAGCAAAGCTTTCGGAGAAGTGTGCGGCTTCTGCCGGGAAGCGACGGTGTTTTGTAACTATCAGTAAAAAAAGTTTTTTCCTTTGTCAGATATAGATATTCACGATCACGGGAGGAAAAGCATGAGGCTGAATCTTTTATGTAGATTTCTTTTGCCGACTTTGCTTTTGATTGTGATCAGTTTGGGTGTTTCCAGCATTGCTTCCTATTTCAACACCAAAGATGCGGTTGAAAAACTCGTAACAGAAGAGGTGACCAGAATCTCAAGCAATTCAGCCGGTCAGTTAAAACGTTGGGTGGATAACCGCAAAAGGGACCTGGGAGTCTGGAGCACTGACACAGGCTTTCGTTCGGCAGTGATTATCGGTTCTGATATATCCCGGGTCCTGGCTCAAAGGCGTTTGACTTCCCTGCAAAAAGAGACGCCTTTTTATCGGGGGATTTTTCTTGTGGATTTAAAAGACAAGGTTATCGCTTCCTCTCTGGAAAAAGAACCAGAAAAGAATTTGCCGATTAAAGGCGTTCTGCAACAGGCCCTTAAGGGTGACTTGGCCCTGGGAAAGGCCTTTTTGCCGGGCGCTAAAAACAGCCCGGTTTTGCCCATCTCCAAGCCGGTTACCAGAAAATCGACCCTGGGCGAAGGGGAGGTGGTCGGTGCGGTTTTAGCCTGGGTGGATTTGGGCGGGTTCACTGAGAGTGTTCTGGGCAATGTCAAGGTGGCTGAACATGGTCATGCATTTCTTATGGATCAAACCGGAATCTTGCTTTTTCATCAGGATAAGTCCCTTATTTTTAAAACCGATTTTGCTGATTATGATTTCGGTCGTGAAATGTTGGCTCAAAAGAACGGGCTTATTGAATACTCCATGCAAGGTTCGCAGAAGATGTCCTCTTTTGCGGAGATAAAGGGCTTGGGCTGGATTGTGGGGGCGGGCGCCGACAAACTGGATCTCTTGGCGGACGCCAGGGAAGTTGGTTTGATAAACGGGGGCCTGGCCCTGATCATGTTTATTTTGGCTGCCGTTATTATTTATTGGGTGGCGGGTTCGGTTATCAAGCCCATTAAGGGCATAATCGGCTATCTTGGCAAGGGAGCCTTTCAGGTTGCCTCCGCAGCCAGCCATCAGTTGGCGGAAGGCGCTTCCGAGCAGGCGGCCTCTTTGGAAGAGACTTCCGCTTCCCTGGCCCAGATGGCCTCCATGACTGAGCAGAACACAAAAAGCGCTCGTCAGGCGGACAAATTGACCAGTCAGACCAGGGAAATTGTCGATCAGGCCAATCAGGCCATGAAAAAATTGTTGGAATCCATGAGCCGCATGGACCAAGCCACCAAAAAAAGCACCCGAATAATAAAGGGGATAGACGAAATAGCCTTTCAAACCAACCTGTTGGCTTTAAACGTGGCTGTGGAGGCGGCCAGGGCGGGGCAAGCTGGTGCGGGTTTTGCGGTGGTGGCCGACGAGGTGAGAAATTTGGCCATGCGGGCCGCCGAAGCGGCGGGAGACACGGCTCGGCTCATGGAATCAAACATAGAGATGATCAAAGACGGCTCCCAGTTGGCCGAAGCCACTGATCAGGCCTTTGACCAGGTGGCGGACAGTGCGGGCAAGATGGGTGGCTGATGAGGGAGATTGCCGCCTCTTCCGAGGAACAGGCCCAGGGTATAAACCAGATCAATTTGGCCGCTAGTCAGATGGACCAGCTCACCCAAGGCGTGAGTGTAAGCGCCGAACAGTCGGCCAAGGCTTCGGAGGAACTCTCTCGCCAGGCGGGCGAGATGCGGGAGATGGTGGAAAAACTGACCGCCCTGGTGGGGCGGCCAGGCAACGGAAAAGAAGATTCTCCCCCCCCCTCCCAGATTAAGTGTCACTAATGTTAAGCAATTGGAAATTTTAGATTCTCAGCCGGATGATTTCTCCACTGAAGCTTGATTATGGCCCTGATACAATTATTTTATAGCTACATATTAGCTAGGCATGGTAATCTGATCCCGGCACCTGAATCAGTTCGGTGATTAGCTTTGCTTTGGGCAAGAGGAGGGTGACACCGTATCCTTAGGGTGCTGGCAGGGCCGGTGGGTTTCCGACCCTGCCTTTTTTTGTCTGGATCAAGGCCTGCCAAGCAGGATGCGGTTTTCCTAGAGGTTTGACTTGCGCAGCTCCCTTGAATAGAGGCTGATTATATCCCTGTGGGAAATAATGCCGGTGAGCAGCCTTTGCTTTTCATCGTTTATGACCGGCAGGGTGGCATAGTCCTTGGCCGAGATGATATTCAGGGCCTTTTCCAAGGTGTCATCTGGAGTTACGGTGCGCACGTCTTTGGTGGCAAGTTCCTGGACCACCACCAGGTCCCAGAGGTCACGGTCAAAGGAATGACCGGCATAGTCTGCATGGGAGACGATTCCCACCAGCCGGTTATCCTTATTCACCACTGGAAAAGATGCGTGCTTGGAGTGAATTACATATTGGTTGAAGTCTCCTAAATTCATGCTTTGGGGTACGGAATCCACGCTGGTGCGCATGGCCTGCTTGACCTTGAGTGAACGCAGGAGATTCATCTCCTTACCGGATTGGATGTCCACACCCCTGCGTAAAAGTTTGAGTGTGTAGATTGATTCGGGCCTTATCTGGCGGGCCACCAGGGTTGAGAGCACGCAGCCTATCATAAGGGGCAGAATTATCTGATATCCGCCTGTCATTTCAAACAGGATTAAAAAGGCGCTTAAGGGTCCGTGGGTGGTTCCCGCCACCACTGCGGCCATGCCCACAATGGCATAGGCCCCGGGGCCGGCGGTTATTTCCGGCCACAGACTGTGGGCGGCAGAGCCAAAGGCGCCGCCCAGCATGGCCCCCATGAAAAGGGAAGGCGCAAAGATGCCGCCGGACATGCCGCCGGAAATAGTGAGGCTGGTGGCCAGTATCTTCACCCCCAGAATAAGGAGCATCATCCACCAGACCAGTCTGTGGTCCAGGGCAAGTTCAATTCCCTCATAGCCCACCCCCAAGACCGAGGGGAACAAAAGGCCAATGCATCCCAGAAGCAGCCCGGCCAAGGGGGTTTTGAGATACTCGGGGAATTTTATGGAATCCACCAGGTCTTCCATTTTGTAGAGGCAGGTGGTGAATCCCACTGCCACCACACCGGCCACCAGCCCCAGAACCGCGTATATGGCAAATTCATAAGGCGAAATCAGTTGGTAATCCGGCACCAGAAAGGCGGGAAAGTCCCCCAGGTAATAGCGGGAAATGGCTGTGGCCAAAACAGCGGAGATAACAATGGGTGAAAAGGTGGTTATGGCAAATTCACCGAGTACGATCTCCAGGGCAAACATCATGCCCGCAACCGGCGCGTTAAAGGTGGCTGCAATTCCCGCGGCAGAGCCGCAACCAACCAATATGCGCATTCTGCCCGGAGAAGCCTTGAGCAATTGCCCCACAGTGGATCCGATAGCAGAGCCGATCTGGACAATGGGGCCTTCCCTGCCCACTGAACCACCGGCGGCTATGGAAAGGGCGGAGGCCAGCGATTTGATTATGACCACCCTTTTACGGATCAAACCGTCTTTTAAAGTGACGGCCTCCATAACTTCAGGCACGCCGTGGCCTTTAGCCTCCCGGGCCAGGAAATAGATGATTGGCCCGACCACCAGGCCGCCCACCCCGGGGATCAGGATTTTCTGCCACCAGGGCAGAGCAGCCAGAACATCCAGAATGTTGCCCGCTGAACCATAGCAAAGGGTTCTCAGAAGATCAATGAGCAGGCGGAAGCCCACAGCACCATAACCACCTAAAACTCCGACAATAAGGCCGAGAATCATCAGTCCGAATTGATCTTGAGTCCAGGCCGTTCTTTTAATTTTTGTTGATTCCGGCATTTTTCCTTTGTTTGTTCTGGATTTTTTCAGTGTTGGCTTAGGCTCGGTCACATTATGCCCATAATACATATCAGGGTTTGCAGGGGAAAGAAAGGTTTCAAATAACGCAGGGTTAGGTGTTTAACCTCTTGCTGCTTCATGTAAACGAAAAATATCGTACAGTGTTAGCGGCTTGGATTGCAAACATAAAACCGGTTTAGCCGGAGGGAGGTCAGGCAGGAGCCTGAAAAGACAGATGAGAAGTGAATTCTTTACAGGCTGGATGCAGAATCAACAGCCTATTGATTGGCGCCAAGTAGATAAGAATCCCTGGTCAGGGAGAGCGGCCTGGTAAAATCAAGTCTTTAACAATTGTTTTTTCAAGTCAGGGAGGACTTTGTCAGCAAGCTAAAGCCGGACCCTGAAACAGGGCCCGGCTTTTATCAGACTTGAGTTATTGATCTATCAGGCCTTGGGCTTTCTGTAGAAGTCAATGGTCTGTTTCAGGCCCTGATCCAGGGGAGTTGTGGCCTCCCAGCCGATGACGTCTTTGATGTGGGAGACATCCGGTATACGGCGGGGGATATCCTCATAGCTCTTGCCAAAGACTTCCGCATGGGGCTTGAAGACCAGGTTGTTGTCAAAACCTCCGGCTTCTTTCATGGCCTTGGCCAGCTCCAGGATGCTGGTCTCCAGGTTGGCGCCGATGTTAAAGCAGCTTCCCAGGGCGGCGTCGTCCAGGGAGAGTTTGACCACTGCGTCGGTTGCGTCTTCGATATAGGTGAAGCAGCGGGTCTGTTTGCCGTCGCCGTGGACCACCACATCGTCGCCGTGCAGGAATTTTTCCAGGAATATGGGGATAACCCGGCCCTGGCCCAGGTCATCGCAGCGGGGCCCATAGACGTTAAAGAAGCGCATGATCACAAAAGGCAGGTTTTCCTGCTGGCCATAGGCATAGCAGTAATGCTCTATCAGGGCCTTGCCTGTGGAGTAGCACCAGCGATTGATGTTGGGCGGTCCCAATACCCGGTCGGCGTCTTCTTTCCAGGGCACATTGGGGTTTCTGCCCATGACTTCGCTGGTGGAGGCGAACACGAACTTTTTGCCTCCCCTGGCGCAACGGTCAAGAATAATCAAAGAACCCTTCAAGTTCACATTAAGCACATTCAAGGGCTCGGTGACATAGCGCTTGGGGTCCGCTATGGCGGCCAGGTGTATAACGATGTCGCTTTGATCGACCAAACGCTCCACCACCTCCTGGCCCAGGATGGAATCCTGCACAAAGCGGAATCTGTCTGATTCGAAAAGATGCTCAACCTTATAGGGCGAGGCATTATCTAAAGCGGTGACCTGATGACCGGCCTTGATCAGGTATTCACAAACATAGGAACCAATAGAACCGGCTCCACCAGTAACCAAAACACGTTTCATGTTCTGCTCCAAAATGCCCGCCGCCAGTCCGCATACTGCAAAAACGGCGCGGGTTTTAAACCTTAAAACAACAGGCCGGGGTTATCGCGGCCTGGATTATTTTGTTGAGCTCTTACGAGGGCATTGCACCCGTTGGGTTGGGCTGGTAGGCCTGGTTAACCCAGAGGTGAAATGGAGTATAAAAAGCTTCCTGAAGCGTCAATGTACCGGACAGGCCTTTGTGGGTCAAGGTAAGCCGGGTCAGTCTTTTGGGTGTAATTATAGCAAAACCTTATATCTTGCACAGGTGCTGAAAACCGGTGAATCTCGGTTAAAAGTGAGAATAGAGGTCCCTTCATGACTTAAATGAATCCAGTGGCGAATTTTTTATCACGAAATTTCTTTTAAAATAAATAGTTATGGAATATGGATTTTCAGGGGTGGAGCCCGACCCCGGACCGTAAATCCATCTATGGGGTCAGATAACTCAGATCTACACCCCGGTTTCTTTTCAATTGCGTGAGTTTCGAGGGATGCTTTTGAGCTGATTACCTGAAATTCGGGTTTGCCCAATTGGCCTTCCTCAAAGTTCAGGAGGCCTTTGGCAGCAATCTGGTATAGTTGCTCTAAGAGTATGGTGAGGTGCCTTTTCACCTGCCGTAAAATTTGTTTAATCTGTTTTTTTTCGGATATGATCTCGCATATGATTAGAATCTTGCAAAATAACCTGCCGGTGTTGAAGTTTTCCTCTTTGAGCAAATTAGACGGGTTGGTGCATGCCGTCACCACCCGCCAGGGTGGTGTGAGCGATCCTCCTTTTGACAGCCTCAACCTGGCCGGAGCGGAAGACAGCCGGGAAGCCATACAGGAAAACCTGAGCCGTTTGTGTAAGGCCATGGGCCTCAAGGAGCTGGTTCAGGTCAAACAGGTGCACGGCAGGGAGATAAAGGCGGCTGAAAAAGGTGATGCCGCCTACCTGGGAGAGGGTGACGGCTTGGTCACCGACCGTCCCGGATTGGGGCTTTTGGTAAAACAGGCCGATTGCCAGGCCGTGATATTGGCTGCGCCGGGCAAGGCCGTTGCCAATCTGCACGCCGGTTGGCGGGGCAATGTGGCTGATATGCCGGGATACGGGGTCGAGTTTTTGGAAAAAAACTACCATGTAGATCCCGGTGAAATTCACGCCGCGGTTTCCCCCAGCCTGGGTCCTTGTTGCGCTGAGTTCACCAACCATGCAACAGAGCTGGGCAGGGCCTTTTTGCCCTATGAAGTCAGTGAAAACCATTTTGACCTTTGGCGGGTTACCTTTGATCAACTTACCGCCAGGGGAGTAAAACCCGAAAATATTGAAATAAGCGGCTTGTGCACCAAATGCGGCCGCGAGTTTTTTTCTTATCGAAGGGAAGGCAAAACCGGCCGTTTCGGCACGGTGGCCGCCTTGACTAGAGGAGAAGACAGATGAGTTTGCGGGTCAAGGTGATATCCAATCAACCTGCAGGTGAGGGTGTCTATTTATTGGAATTAGAGCCCCATGAATTGGGACGGGGGGCTATGCCCGGTCAGTTTGTGATGCTGAAACCCGCGCCCGGCCGGGACCCGCTTTTGGCGCGTCCTTTTTCCATTCACGGGGTTACTGAAAACAGCCTTTCCGTCCTTTACAAGATTATCGGGCGGGGGACAGCCCTTTTGAGCGGGTTTTCGGCAGGGGATATAGTGGAGGCCTGGGGCCCTTTGGGCACGGGCTATAACCTGGATTATAGAAAGCCCCTTTTGCTGGCAGGAGGCATGGGCATTGCCTCCCTGGCTTTTGCCGCCTCTTATCTGCAGGAAAACGGGGTGGATCCTGAATCTATCTATGGAGCCGCCACGGTGAGAGACCTGGTGGAGGGATATTATGATAGTGACGGTCGTTACTTCATCTCAGGCGCCCCCTGGCAGATCATTACCGAAGACGGCACTTATGGGGAAACGGGGCTGATCACCGGCGGCCTGGATGAAAAACTGGCAGGTATAGACGGGGTGCTGGCCTGCGGCCCCTTGCCTATGCTCAAGGCAGTGGCCCAGGTCTGCGCCGAAAAACAGGTTCCGCTGGATGCTTCTCTGGAAGCTCCCATGGCCTGTGGCCTGGGAGCATGTCTGGGCTGCGCGGTTCCCGCCAGCCAAGGCGGCTATCTGAGGGTCTGTAAGGAAGGGCCGGTGGTGGATGCCGGAAAAGTGGATTGGGAAAGAGTTTAAAAAGCCCTGCTTTTGATTGTTGCTACGGGCTGACAGGGTCATGAAAAAAGGAGTTTTTGAATGACAAAAGAGCCTTCACTGGCTGTTGATATAGCTGGGCTTTTATTTTCCTCTCCGGTGATCGCGGCCAGCGGCACCTTTGGCTATGGCCGGGAATATGACGATTACCTGGATCTGGAAAAAATCGGCGGTTTTGTAACCAAGGGAGTGAGCCTCGAGCCCAGGGACGGCAACCAGCCTCCGCGCATTGCCGAGACTGCCTGCGGCATGTTGAACGCCATTGGCCTGGCCAATATAGGCCTTGAGAAATTTTTAGCGGATAAACTGCCTTTGGTGGAAAAAACTCGGGCCAGGTGTGTGGTCAACCTTTATGGTGAATCGGCCGAAGAGTTTGAAAAACTGGCCCAGGCCCTGGATGCCCGTCAGGGGGTGGACGCCCTGGAATTGAATGTCTCCTGCCCCAATGTAAAGGGCGGGGGCATGGCTTTTGGCCAGGATGCCAAGGCCGTGTATGAGCTTACCCGTGTGGTGCGCCAAAAGACCAGCCTGCCGCTCTGGGTCAAGTTGACTCCCAACGTGGCGGACCCCGTGCCCATGGCCAAGGCTGCCGCAGATGCCGGGGCCGATGCCTTGAGCCTGATCAACACCATCTTGGCCATGGCTATTGACGCCCGCACCAGAAAACCCAAGCTGGGCAACGTATATGGCGGGTTAAGCGGCCCGGCTATTAAACCCGTGGGCCTGCGCATGGTGCATCAGGTGTCCCGGGCCGTGGATTTGCCTGTTGTGGGCATGGGCGGCATCATGACCGGTAGTGATGTGGCTGAATACCTCTTGGCCGGGGCCAGTGCGGTTCAGGTGGGCACCGCCAGTTTCTCGGACCCCGCTTCCTGTGTGCGTATTGCCGATGAGCTGGCTGCTTTCATGAAGGAGCAGGGAATCGCCGAGGTCAGGGAGTTGATCGGCGGCCTTTTAAGCTGATAAAAGCTGCTTTAGAGCTAAAAAACCCGGGCCAGGCGGCCCGGGTTTTTTTAGATTAATTTTTCGCTAAGGCTAGCAGACCTTGGTCACCCAGCCAAAGGGATCGGGACGTTCGCCCCACTGGATGCCGGTGATCTCGTCATACAGGCGGCGGGAGATATCGCCCGTCTCGCCCTTGCCCACCGGGATTTCCTGGCCGCGGTAGGTGAAGGAGCCCACAGGGCTGATCACCGCGGCGGTGCCGCTGCCAAAGGCCTCGTCAAGCCTGCCGTCTTCCTGGGCCTTGATCACCTCGTCGATGGTGATTTTGCGCTCGCTCACCGGGATGTTCCAATGCTTGCAAAGGGTGATCGCCGAGTCGCGGGTGATGCCTGGAAGGATGGTGCCGTCCAAGGGGGCGGTGGTGACTTCGCCGTCGATCACAAAGAACATGTTGGAGGTTCCGACCTCTTCGATGGTCTTTTTGTCGCAGGCATCGAGCCAGAGCACCTGGGTGTAGCCTTCCTCATGGGCCTTTTCTCCGGCAAACAGGCTGGCTGCGTAGTTGGCCGCTGTCTTGGCCTCTCCCAGGCCGCCGGGCGCGGCCCGCACGTATTTTTCTTCCACGTAGATTTTAGTGGGGGCAAAGCCTTCGGGATAGTAGGCTCCCACAGGTCCCACCATGATATAGAACAGGTAGTTGTCGCTCACCTTGACCCCCAGGGCGGCCTCGGTGGCGATCATGTTGGGGCGGATGTAAAGGCTGGTGCCCGGAGCCTTGGGGATCCAGCCTTTTTCGGTGCGCAGAAGCTCCATCAGGCCTTCTAAAAAGATGTCCTTGTCAGGGGCGGGCATGCAGAGCCTGGCACAGGAATTGGCCATGCGCTTGATATTGGCCTCAGGGCGGAACAGATAGACTCCCCCGTCCTTGCCATAGTAGGCCTTCATGCCTTCGAAAACCTCTTGGCCGTAATGCAACACCAATGCGGCCGGGTCGAGGGCGATGGGGCCGTAGGGGTCAATGCGGGCATTGATCCAGCCCTTGCCCTCTTCATAGTCCATAGCAAAAAGATGATCGGCGAAAATACGACCAAATCCCAAGGCATTTTCATCTTTGGGTTTGGGTTGCAGTTTGTCGGCAGGCAGCAGGTTTTTTTTGATTTCCATGATTCCCTCACTCCTTGGATATGAGTCCCGCTTTCGCGCGGGACAGACTCTCGATATAAGGCGCCTTGAGAACTCCCACTTCAGTAATAATTCCTGTAATCAGGTCATTCGGAGTCACATCAAAGGCAAAATTTAGGGCGTCTGCTTCCGGCGGAGCCAGAAGGCGGCCCCCTATATGGGTTACCTCGGCCGGGTCCCGCTCTTCGATGGGGATGGCCTCTCCAGTGGGGGTGTCCAGGTCCACAGTGGAAAGCGGCGCGGCCACATAAAACGGCACATTGTGCCTCTGGGCCTGCAAAGCCAGGTTGAAGGTGCCGATTTTGTTGGCCGCATCGCCGTTTTTGGCTATGCGGTCCGCACCCACAACACAAATATCCACCATTTCCCTGGACATAAGTACGCCCGACGAGGAGTCTACCGCTACCTTTACGGGAATGCCCTCCTGGACCATCTCCCAGGCCGTTAGACGGGCGCCCTGCAGAAGGGGCCTGGTCTCATCGGCAATAACACTGACCTTTTTACCTGCCTCATGGGCTGCTCTGACAACCCCCAGGGCCGTACCGTAACCACCGGTGGCCAGTGAACCGGCATTGCAATGGGTAATGATCACCGCCGGGTCCGGAACCACGGCCGCGCCGTTTTTACCCATGGCACGGTTTATCTCTATATCCTCATCCAGCATGCGCTGGCTTTCGTCCTTGATAAGCGCTTTGATGCCTTCGATATCCAGGTCGCTTTTGGCGACCAGGTTCAGGATTCTGTCGCAGGCCCAGCTCAAATTCACAGCCGTGGGCCGGGCGGCCCTCATAACCTCGACCTTTTCGGCAAAACGCTCCATGAAAAGGTCTTTGTTTTTAATTCGGATGCTTCGGGCAGCCAGGGCCAGGCCCATGGCGGCGGCTACGCCAATGGCAGGCGCGCCCCTGGTGGCCAGGGTCTGAATGCAGTAGATCACCCGGCGCATGTCGCGACAAGGCATGAATACAGTCTTGCCCGGCAGCTTGCGCTGATCCAGGATCATTACTACATCGTCCTCCCAGTACAATGTAGGAATCACTTGTCTTAACCTTTCAAAAGGGTATCCAGCAGCTGGTTGACCAGCTTGGGGTTGGCCTGTCCCTTGGTGGCTTTCATGGCCTGGCCCACGAAAAAGCCTTTCAGCTTTTCCTTGCCTGCCCTGAACTGTTCCACCTGTTGGGGGTTATCGGCCAATATCTGTTCTAAAACGGCGGTAAGCTCTCCCATATCGCTTACCTGCCTGAGGCCTTTTCGTTCCACAACCCTGCTTGCGCTTTCGTTGTTTTCGAACATTTCGGAAAAGACCTCTTTGCCCATCTTACCGCTTAATTCTCCCGAGTCCACCAGGTTTAGCAATTCGGCCATGGCTTCCGGAGAAACAGGGCTTTGACGGATATCCAGACCGGCCGCGTGGAGCTGGCCCAGAAGGTCTCCCATAATAAGGTTGCTGGCCGCCTTGGCAGGGACCTTTTGTTGTACAACCTTTTCAAAATAGTCGGCCAAATGCCTTGAGGCGGTCAAGACTTCCGCGTCATAGGCCGGCAGGCCGTATTGTTCCACAAACCGAAGCCGTTTGGCCTCGGGAAGTTCGGGCAGATTTTGGTTAAGGCTTTCCACCCAGTCTTGGTCAACCAAAAGTGGTAAAAGATCCGGGTCCGGGAAATAGCGGTAATCGTGGGCTTCTTCCTTGCCGCGCATGGAAAGTGTCTTGCCCCCGTTTGCGTCCCAAAGCCTGGTTTCCTGCCGCACCTCTCCTCCGCTCTCCAAAAGAGCCCTTTGCCTGCGGATTTCATAATCCAGGGCTTTGGCCACATTGCGGAAGGAGTTCATGTTTTTTATTTCGGCCCTGGTGCCGAATTCTTTTTGCCCCCTTGGCCTTAAACTGATGTTGGCATCACAGCGGAAAGAACCTTCCTCCATGTTGCCGTCGCAGATCTCCAGGTAAACCAAAACGTTGCGCAAAGCCCTTAAATAGGCTGCCGCCTGCTCAGGGGTGCGCATGTCCGGTTCGCTGACTATTTCAATTAAGGGGACGCCGGTTCTGTTAAAGTCCACATAGCTCACCTGCTGGTGAGGATCATGGACCAGCTTGCCTGCGTCTTCCTCCATGTGGATTCTGGTAATGCCGATGGTGCTTTTTTCGCCTTCGACTTCAATATTGAGATGCCCGTGTTCGGCAATCGGCAGTTCGTACTGGCTGATCTGATAGGCCTTGGGAAGGTCCGGGTAAAAATAATTTTTTCTGGCCCAAACGCTTTTGGAAGCAACCCGGCAGTTGGTGGCCAGGGCCGCTTTTATGGCAAACTCCACAACCTTTTTGTTCAGAACCGGCAGCACGCCGGGCATGCCAAGGCACAAGGGGCAGACATTGGTGTTGGGCGGCTGCCCGAAGCTGGTGGAGCATGAGCAGAATATTTTGGTTTTTGTCAAAAGCTGGGCGTGGACCTCCAGCCCTATGACGGCTTCAAAATCCATGGAGTCCTTCCCGGAAATTTAGGGGGGATCAAGCATTAACAATTGATAAAAAATACCCTTCGTAAATGAGGCAGTCAAGACTTGGTAAGAGGTGTTCACGCGGTTTGACGATTTTTGTTTCTTAACCTGGCATTGTGACTATGGGTAAAATCGGTATACTTGGAATATGCCGGGAAAAGATTAGACCTTGGATTTTTCGTTGTGATCTTTGCCTAGAGGTTTATGGGATGACATCCCAAGGTCGTGTAATTTTTAATCTATGTGGCTTGGTCGGGCCGCGTTCGCCAAAAGGTGGGGGTAAAAAGTTTCCCCAAAAAGGCTGACATAACAAAACCTACCTTTGGCCTGCCCCGCCGAGGATCGGGCATGATTCAAAACGAGGTGGAAGTGCTGACAAAAGAGGCCCCGGTGCTCTTGGTTTGGATGCCCACCGCCTTGAGCGGGCTGCTGGAGATAGCTCCGGAGTTTTTTGAGAAATGGCTGGCTCCTCATTTGGATCTGGGGTCCTCACCCATATTCCAGCTTTCTTCTATTTTGTCCAGAAAAGACCCCCAGGAGATGAATCTGGTCTGCCGGGCCGTATACGATAATCCGGAAGTAGGGGTGACCCTGACCCGACGCTGGCCGGACAGTTTTATCCGCCAGCTCATTGCCGCGAACCAAAGGCTCACGGAGATGTCAGGCAGAAGCCTTCGGCAATTGCTGAGAACCGGTGATATGCGGCTGTTTCAAACCAGGCGGCACAGCGCCAAAATCAGCGCCTCCATGCAGGCCAAGACCGAGTTTTTGATTCCCTACACCGGGCGCGCATCCTGGAAACGCCCGGATGCCAGGCCCAATATTTTTGAATTTGTAGCGATTCCTTTTTACCTGGGCGAAGAGCTCTTTGTGGCCGGATTTGATCGGGAAGTGACGGATTAATGGCCCCCCTTCCCAATCTCAGATCCGCACGCAGCTTTAATTATTGATAGGATCTAAAATAACCCCTTCAAATCAGCCGGTTTTTCAATAATGCGTTTTGCGCCGGATTCCTCAAGTTCGGCTCTGGTCCCAAATCCCCATAAAACCCCGATTCCGGAAATTCCGTTTTCACGGGCTCCTATGATGTCATGCCTGCGGTCGCCTATCATCAGGGTGTCTGCCGCGGCCATGGATTCTTTTGCCATGATGTGGGCCAATAAATGGATTTTATTTGTCCGGGTCCCATCCAGTTCACTGCCGTAAACCTGTTCAAAATAGATATCCAAACCAAAATGATCGATAATCTTTCGGGCGTAGACTGCGGGCTTGGAGGTGGCTACAAACAATGAATTGCCTGCTTTTCGTAAAACCCGCAAGGCCTCGGGAATGCCCTCATAAACCTGATTTTCAAACAAACCCTTTGAGCCGAATCGCTCTCGATAGTGAGCCAAGGCGGTTTCAGCCAAGTCTTTGTCATCGGAACCCAGTAATTTTTCCAGGCTGCCTAATAGAGGCGGCCCTATGCACCAGGTGAGGTCCTTTCGAGCCGGTGGTTCTATCCCCACTTTCTTCAAGGCATAGATAATACAGTTGGTAATGCCCGGAAAAGGATTGGTTAGGGTTCCATCCAGATCAAACAGCAGGTTCATTATCATCCTTTTGGGTTAACTGGAATCATAGCATTACGCTGATTTTTGAACTCTTCATGCCCGATATTGATGAATTTATTCTTTGGCGGGCTGTTTGGGGATAGCCTGCCGGGATTTTAGAAACAGCCTTCTTCTTACCGTCCGGACGAGTTGTTTCTAAGGCAACGGCCTTTGGTTTAGGTGTTTTTCGGTTAATCCACTTTTGACTTGGTCATCAAAAGCACGGCCACTGCGCCCAGGCCGGCCAAGGTTCCGGCCAGCCAAAAAGCGGCGTTTATATTCCAGATATCCGTGACCAGTCCTGCCAAAAGCGGGCCGCTGAAAAAGCCCACGCTCATGGCTAGGGTTAGAAGGCCCATCACCACTCCCATGCCCGAGCCCAGGCGGCGTCCGTGGCTTACCGCCAGGGCGCTTAAGGGGGGGATAACCATGCCGGCCCCTATTCCGTCGAGCATCACCAGGATGAGCAGGGTCTCAAATCCTCCGGCCAAAGGCAGCATCATGCGGGAAAGGGCAATGGCCAACTGGGCCGAGCCTGCCATGAGCGCTCTGGGCCATTTGTCAGCGAGCCTTCCGGCCAGTGATTGCAGGGCAGTCATGACAAACATGTTTGCCCCCAAAAGCAAACCTACTTTGATGCTGGAAAGCCCTTTTTCCTGGCTCAGAACCGGTAAAAAGGCCAAAAGACAGCCCATGGCCGCCGCGTTTCCGGCCCTGCAAAGACATATGCCCCATATTTGGCGATCTTTTAGGAGAATTAACTGATTGGTCCAGGCGGAGTTTTTGTTTGCTGGCTCCTGGACGGCTTTCGGGTCCTTGATTTTGAGGGCTATCATCAAAAGGCTGACGGCGCTCATGGCGGCCATAATAATGAAGTTGGCGGCTACTCCAAAGTAGTCATAGATTGCGCCGCCCAAAAAAGGTCCCATGCCCATGCCCAGGAGCAGGGCGGTGTTAAAGGAGCCAAAGGTGCGCCCCTCCCGTCCCGAGGGCGAGATATCCGCCACCAGGGCCATGCTCACCGGCAACACCATGGCTGCGAAAACGCCGTGCAAGGCTCGCAGCAAAATAATGTCCCAGGCGCTGTCTGCTGTGATCATGGCCAGGGCTACAACACTGTAGCCTCCCAGACCGGCGACAATGAATCTTTTGCGCCCATGGCGGTCGCTAAGTGCCCCCACCAGGGGCATGGCAACCGCTCTGGCCAGGGAAAAGGCACTGAAAATGAGGCCCAGGGTGAGGCCCGTGGCCCCCATGGTTTGAGCGTAGATCGGTAAAAAGGGAACAATAATGCCCACACCGAGCATGGAGACAAATATTGCCGCGCCAAGTATGGCAAGACGCACCCTATTTGGGGAAGTTGTCATATTTTTATTATCACTGAACTAATGCTTAAGCCTAGCGTGCGGCTTTTTTCAGAATAAAACCGTTTTAAGAAAGTGCATTCTAAAATAATTGTAAGTTTAGTCAGATAGACGGATCGAGACTCGCACCAACGCCTTACTGGGCTTAGTTTTGCGTGTGGACTTTATTGGGTTTTGAAAACCGGGTGACCAGAGGTCGAAATCAGGCTTTGGGGCCTTTTTCTTCTTTTTGGGGTTCTACTGCACCGGCTTCCAGTATGGTGAATACTGGTTGCGCCTTTTGGTCGTGCTCGTGGTGTTTATCATCTTCATGACAGTGATGACCCGGGTGGCTTTTTCCGCAACAGTCGCACATGATGCGTCTCCTTAAACCGAAATATTGTCCCTGAATTATGCCTTATATTTTTACAGTAAATGGCTTTTTTTTGAAGTTTTGTTTTTCCCGGTGGAGTGATTGGTAAAAAAAATAAGAGAATTATTTGAAAAATGCGGTCTGACTTTCAGGTGTATAAACAGGCCGCCCGGCTATATTCAGATAACCGGGCAGCTTTGAATTTTATTTGACAGGCCCTATGCTTACCTGGTCAACCTTCAGCACCAGCCGGTCGGCCGCGCCCCTGGGAGTGATTGCCGAGACCCGCACCCCTTTCAGATCCAGCCCGATCTTGTCACCGTTATTTGTCTTATATAAAATTTTCCCCAGGGTGACCTTGGTGCGGGCCTTGAGCAGTTTTTTGAAATCATCCTGGCGGGCATGAGTTTTTTTCACAACAAAGAAATTATAGGGACGCTTTTTAGAGGTGAAGATTTGGGCTGAGATGCTGCCCGGATTAGCCAGAAGTTTGTCAATCCGCTTCAGTCCTTTAATGCTGAACATGACGTTTACACAGTCAAACCATCCCCCAGAGCCCATTATCCGGTGTGGGCCGTCCACACCTTTCAGTTTAAAAAAAGATCGATAGTTCGTAGCGTTTGCCGGAAGTACCAGAGCCAAAAGAAGAACCAGACAGACAAACAGGCTGAGCCGCATTTTTTTCATGAGGTGTTTTCCTTTGGATTGTCGGTTTGAATTGACTGCAGGTTCAGATGCTAGCTTTTATCGGCGTGTCAGTCAAACAAGGTTTTTTTGTGATCCGTGATTGTAAGAAAAATCGGCTGAAAGAGGATGTGCTTAACGCCTGCCCTGATCCCACCGGCCAGTTGAATCAGTGGCTGTCTCCGCGCCCTGGACCTTTCTTTGGCGCAGACTTGAAAATAACCTGGCCAAAAGCAACCAAAACGGCAGGGAAATGGCCAAAAACAACCACTCGGCCGATGTGTCCGGCTCCGCCCGCCATATGTCGTGAAAGGCGGCCAAGTCCAAGAACAGCCAAACCAGGGCCAGTCCAAGCATCCCCTCCTGTTTATATTTAGCTGGAAGCATTTGACCAGACCTGCCTTTGTTTTACTCCCCGGTTAATTAAGTGACTGCCATTTCAGGCGGCATCAACCGTTTTTTAGCCCAAAATGATGTTTTATTTGGGGCCTTAAAGCTGCAATCAGCTTGCTTTTGAAGCTAATGACACACCGTGTCGGGCTGTTGCGGGCAGCTCCGTCGTTTCAGCGAACCGGCCTCAACTCACAGCGGCAACCCAGATGAATTGGGACCAGGGCAAGTTTTCTGAGCTCATCGGGGGCAAAAACGCGGCCATGATATGCCCGGCAGTCCTGACAAGTAAGTTTGTCCTGCCTGGTGACCCATTTAAGCCCGGCAAGTTCACTGCGCCCCGCATCATAGATCACTCTTTTCCACATGGCCCTTTTTTCAATTTCAAAGCCTCTGGCTTCTTCGGGGCTCAATCCTCCCTGGTAGGGCAAGTTTTTGTACCAGTCCGGGTCTTCCCTTATCTGACGGTCTATTTCCTGCTCCGCCTCCACAATAAACTCGGCCATTGTGCGGTGGGTTGCCTCTGGGGAGTCGTTTTTTTTACGGGCTTTACTAAAGGGCCAGACCATGAAAACCTCCCGGGCTGTTTTTTCTCAACGCAAAAGTACAGGCGGGTGCTCCTTCAAAAAATCATTCGGGGTTATTGTTCCGGCTGCCAGGGCCTTGAAGGCCTTTTGCGGAGCGGAGATCCTGTTTTCGAGCCTTTGCGGCACGGCATAGGGATCATCGGACGGTGATATTTCACCCTCAATAACTAAAACCAGGTTCTCAATTTCCGGCAGGGGCAAGAGATCGTCCCCGCAGGCAATGGCGAGCGGCAGGGCGCTGTTAATCGTGGTCTGGGCCAGAAAAGGCGCCTTGGCCAATACTCCCCAGGTGGGTTGTCTGAAGTGAAAACGCACAGTCAGGGTTTTTTCTTTCAGTGAAAAAGAAGGCCAGGCGAATCTTACCCCCAAAAAGGGGCAGGAAAGCTGGATTTCCTTGAAAAAGGCAAGGCAGGAGGCGGTCAGGGCGCTTTGGTCCGGGTCCTTTTCCATCCCCTGGCCCATGATGTCCTTGAGCCTGTGAAGGACCATCACCCTGCTTATGGGAGGCAGGGTGGCGTCCCTGTTAAGCATGGTCAATTCCGGTGTGACCACCCTGCGGCGGACATCCTGATAGACAACCTTATCTGTGTATTGTGCAAAACCCGCCGCCTTGGTGCGAAAACGGAATATGGTTTCATAGTTATAGTCACGGTCTCTGACCTTGGTGCCCAGGGTGCGGTCTTTGGCCTCGGCCCGCCATTTCAGGGTTACTTCACCTTTTTGATCGGTCACAAAAGGACCCTGCCCAAAAGGCGAACCGCTGATGGGTTCGATAAGCAGGCTCACGCCTTTAACTGGACGATCCCTTGCGTCAAGGGCCCGCAAAGTCACGGTCTGGTGCATTTGCGGGGCTTTTTCGAGGCTTTTTACCAAAGAGGCCTTCTCGGGGGCGGCTGCGCAGCCTGCGCAAAAAACGGTCAGCAACAAAAGGCCGCAGAAAAGTTTTCCGAAATGCCCGAGGCCCTGGGGTGAATGTTTCACTTTTTCTCCTCTAACTTGGCAAAGCGCTTAACCTTGGGAATCAGCCGTTTTAGATATCTGTGTCTTGCCGAGCCGTGAATAGCGCCGTCTTCCCAGCTCAGGGTAAGGTGAAAGATCGGTCCGTCTTTTGTCTCAAGGCGCTGATAGCTTTCAATGGCAGCCAGAAAAACCGGTTCATGCTTGGGGTCGGGTTCCGGGGCCTCAAAAGACACCTGTGCTGTCTTGGGATTGATGTTGTATATGTCCATCAAAACATGACTGCCGTCTATGAAAGGGGTTTTCAAGGCCAGGACACACCCCTTGCCGTTAAGCGATATTACATCAACCTGCACCTGTCCAGTCAAGGGTTCCAGCTTCTTGGCGTCAAGCATCCTCAGACAGGCCCTGGCTATGGCTGATTGGCCTGTGGGAGTGGGTGTATTTGTCATCACTATCCTTTGTGGTTAGCCGCGCTTGGGGTAGAGCCGCGAGGTTATGTAAACCATAATGCAATGCATTCCAGCAAAAGGGCCGGTCTTTCCCCCCGTTGTTGTTTTAGTAGGCCGGCTCCAGCTTTTATCACGGTCCTGTTTTGCATGCTGCTTATGGAAATTCTGTCTCGGTAATTAAGTATTTGCAACTGATTTTACCCGTTCGGGCCGGGCATTTAAAAATAATTACCGGAAGTTTGTTTTATATCTATTCATAAATAAACAAATTTTCAGAAAAGAAAAGCTCAGCTGCCGACTGATTGACACCCTGGCAAGGGCGTGTTAATTTTGGCGCTTAAAGTTTCTAATACATTAGGAGACGAGCCTCCCATGCTTCAAATAATGCGCGATAATGTCGGCAACTGGTTCATCAAGATTCTATTGGGCGCCATTGCCGTGGCCTTTGCCCTGTCTTTTGGGTTTTATGACTACGGCGCCCCCAAGGTTGTTGCCCTGACGGTGAACGATCAGGATGTCACCGAAAGTGAAATCAGGGAAGTCCAAAACCGTCAGACTGAGCTTTTGCGTAAACAGTATGGCGATCAGTTCGACAAGATTGCTCCCATGTTGAAGCTTGAGGAGCGGGCCAAGGAAATCCTGATCAACCAGATCCTTTTGGACCAGGCTGCCCGGGAGATCGGCATCGAGGTGGGCAATGCGGAGGTTCAGGCCTATATCCAGAATATTTCCATCCTGAAGGTGGATGGGAAATTCAACAGGCAGGCTTACCAGTATCTTCTCAACCAGCAGAAGATGACCGCCCGGGATTTCGAGGATCAGGTGCGGCATGATATTGCCATGAACAAATTGAGATCCCTGGTTACGGCAAACGCCCAGGTTACTCCCCTGGAGCTTAAGCAGGCCCTGAGTCGGGATCTGGCCAAGGTGAAGGGCGCTTATCTGGCCTTTAACGCCAAGGATTTCGAGGACAAGGTCAAGTTGAGCCAGGAAGAGCTGAAATCCTGGTACGACCAGAATAAAAGAAGATTCCTGGTGCCGGAAAAGTTGGTTGTGAGCTATGTCAAGTACCCCCTGGCCAATTATCGCGACCAGGCGGATGTGCGCGACGACGACATCGAATACCAGTATGAAATCGACCGCAAACGCTACTTTACTCCGGAAAGGGTCAAGGCCAGCCATATCCTGTTCAGGCTGCCTGAAGGCGCCAGTAAAACCGAGATAGAAGCGGTGCGTAAAAAGGCCGAAGAGGTGATGGCCCTGGCTAAAAAAGACGGAGCCGATTTCGCCGAGCTGGCCAAACAGCATTCCGAGGGACCCACCTCCACCAGGGGCGGGGATCTGGGCTATTTCGCCCAAGGGAATCTTTTCCCCTCCTTTGAGAAAAAAGCCTTTGCCATGAAAACAGGCGATATTGACCTGGTCAAAACTCCTGTGGGCTGGCATGTGATTAAGGTTTTTGATCACAAGGACGCCTCCTTGACCCCCTTGGAAAAAGTCAGGGGCGAGCTTCGCGCCAGGTTGGTTGAGAATCAGGCCAGGAACCTGGCCGAGGCGGCGGCGGAAAGGGCCTTTGACCTGGCCGCCCAGGGTCTTAAGCCCGAGGAGCTGGCCAAGGAAACCAAGGGTGACTTGGGAACCGCAGGTCCCATGCCGATTAGCGGACCGGTGCCCGGTCTGATGGGGCTCAAGGAATTGCAGCAGGCCCAGGCCGGCATCGAGCCTGGCCAGGTCATGAATGTGCTGAACTATGACGGCGGCAGCATTGTGGCTTATATAGACAAAAGGATCCCCGAGACTGTGGAGCCCTTTGAGCAGGTGGAAGAAAAGGTTCGCCTGGCCGTGAAGAGCAAGAAGGCCGCTGAGATGGCCGAAAAGGCCGCCAGGGACCTTCTGGCCCGGCTGGCGGGCGAGTCCGACCCCGGGGCCAAGCTTTTGGCTGAACAGGGCGCCAAGGAAACGGACTGGCTCGGCAGGATGGATTCCGTCAAGGAAATTATGGCCTCCGGCGCTTTGCAGAGGGCCTTGTTCATGCGGCCGGATTCCAAACCCGTGCTTACCGCTCCGGTGAGGGTGGGCGACACCTTTATCGCGGCGGTTAAGACCGGTTTCCAAAAGCCTGCCGACTCTGAGATGAAGGCCAAGGAAGATGACGTCAAGCAGCGTCTTCTGGTGGCCAAGCAAAGGTCTTTGGAGACCAAGTTCATGCAGGATTTAAGGGCAAGCGCCGTGATCAAGGTGGACGCCTCCCAATAACGGCCATTTCAGCCCTCATAAAAGCGTTAAACAGCCCGGGGGCGCATTTTTGCACGCCTCCGGGTTTTTTGTTTGGGTGAACACCCGGAAATCAAACTGGGATCAAATGAATATGCAAACCGTGGAACTCAAGCCCATCGGAATCTTGCGCACCGGGCTGAAAACCAGAAAAGACGCTCCTTTCCAGGGGGCGGAATATGACCATGAGGGTTGGGTGGAGCTGGACCCGGAATACGCGAAAGGGCTTATGGGACTTGAGCCCGGCCGGGACCTGTGGCTGCTTTGCTATCTTAACCAGCACCGCACCCCGACCATGACCCTGCATCCCAGGGGCGATGCCGCAAGGCCTCTCACCGGCATCTTCAACACCCGCACCCCCAACCGCCCCTGCCCCATTTCATTGACCCTCACCAGGCTTTTGGAAGTGAAGCAAAACCGGCTTTTGGTCTCCGGGGTTGATCTTTTGGACAACACCCCGGTTTTGGATATCAAACCCTATTTAAAGGGAGTTGACAGCCCTTTAAAGTAAGGCGAGTGGGTTATGGAAAAAGACAGGTATGATGATCAGCAGCATTTCTGGTGCCCCATGTTGGGCCAACCCATGACCTTTGCCTATTGCCGCAAGATGCGTGAAGGCAAGCCCTGTCACAGGGTGGTTGCCTGTTTTTCCCCCCATTTTGACGTGGAAGCCTATCTAAAAGAGCAGTATGGTGAGGAAGAAGTGAAACAGATTCTCGCTCCGGCTTCCGGCCGTATGGAAAAGATAATGGACACTCTGGCCGGAGAGACCGGGAAGAAGGGGGATTGAAAGACACATGAGCAAGCTGACTGTTGTGGTTGAAAATACGGCTCAGGATGAAAAGTTGGGTTCTGAACACGGTTTGAGCCTTTGGCTTGAACATCAGGGAAAAAACCTTTTGTACGACACGGGCGTGGGTAAAAACCTTTTACCCAACCTCAAGGCCCTGGGGCTGAACCCGGCGGTTCTGGACGGTGTTGTACTGAGCCATGGTCATTACGATCATGTCGGCGGCCTGGCCGCTCTGTTAAGGGTGCGACTGGAAAAGGGGCTTGGAACGCCCATATGGTGCCATGAAGCGGTTTTCGCCCCCCACCTCAAGCAAAAGCCGGGGGAAGTGGTTTCCATCGCTCCCGAGGGGCATGAAAAGGCCAGATACGAAGACCTGGGCGCCAGGTTCACCTTTGTGGAAAACAGCCTTTCCTTATGGCCCGGCGTGCGCCTTTGGGCTCCGATTCCCAGGGTGACGGATTTTGAGGGCCCGGCCCCCAGCCTGGTAACCATGGATGGCGACAAGGTGGTGCCCGATCCCTTTACCGACGATCTGGCCATGACGGTCGAGACTGAGCAAGGGCTTAACGTTATTACCGGCTGTGCCCATTCCGGGGTTATAAATGTGCTCTTGGCCGTTGAAAACGGCTTGGGTAAAAAAGCGGATCTTTTGATCGGCGGAACCCACCTGGGGCCCGCGCCCAAGCCCCAGCAGGACAGGGCCCTGGCCGAGCTCAAAGCCAGGGAGGAACTCAAGGTGGCTGCGGGCCATTGCACAGGCGAAGACATCCAGAGAAAAATGGCCCAAATACTGGGGTCCCGTTTTCTGGGGCTTAGCGGAGGAATGGTCCTTTCCCTATGAGTCGTCGCGCCCCTTTTTTGCAAAGAGAGATGATAAGCCTCTGCGGCAAGGCCATGCATGGCTGGGCCATGCTGGAAGAAAATGACCAGGTGGCCGTGGCCCTGAGCGGGGGCAAGGATTCCCTGGCCCTGCTCTGGCTTTTGGCCGAACGCAGACGCCGCATACCGATTGACTTCGGCATCAAGGCCATACACATAGAGATGGGCTTCGGCACGGTGGATGTCCCGGCCTTGCGGGAGTTTTGCCAGGGGCTTGGGGTCGAGTTCCATCTTATTGAAACGGATTACGGACCCAGGGCTCACACCCCGGAAAACCGGGAAAAGAGCCCCTGTTTTTTCTGCGCCATGCACAGGCGCAGGGAGCTTTTTCAGAAGGCCTCCCAACTGGGCTGCCGCAAACTGGCCCTGGCCCATCATCAGGACGATATCCATGAGACCTTTCTCATGAACCTTTTGTACTCGGGCAACCTTTCCACCATGCTGCCGGTGCAACCCTTTTTCGGCGGCGAACTGGTGGTGATCAGGCCCCTTTCCCTGGTGAGCGCGGACCACACCAGAAGGTTCAGTAAACTGATGAACTTCCCCGTGCAGCCCCCCTGCTGCCCTTCGGCCTCCGAAGGTAAAAGGGCCAGGGTGCGGGAGCTGCTCAACTCCTTATACCGAGAGAATAAAAAGGTGCGCCCCAGCATCTGGGGCGCGCTCACCAACTCGGGGCTCAAGATGCTGCCCAGCGCGCCTTCCACCCAGCCTTTGCGAAAATCCAAAAAAGACAAAGAAAATTAAAAAAAAGGCCATCTGGGGATATAGCCTTCCTCAGGTGGCCGCTAATGACCGGATGGTGGCTTTTCTCCTGGTTGGACTAAGTCCACTTTATTCAAAGCGTTGCTGAGATCGATTATCTATTTCTTTTTCTTGGCGAATACGCTTTTTAATATTAATTAATTTTTTTCCTGCAAATTCAATTACCTCCTGTGATGGGTATTCTAGGAGCTCAGTAAAGGCTTTTGCTCGGACCTCAAGCAAGTGTGTAAGTGAGCCTCTCATTGCGTGGATAAAAGTGTCTTTAAAGATAAATTCTGCTATGCCGATTTTATTTTTAGCAGCGCTTAATAACCCTAATGCATGCTCACTTATTGTGACGCATGTTGGACTTTCCAAATCGTTTTCTTCTCCTCCTACAGGCGTATAACATGATATTCCGGCAGCAGCTGTTTGAATCCTTTCTTCATCTCCATTACACCATTTTAATATGCGATCTATTGGAATAAGGTTAAGGATGGGTCGTCGTGTTGGAAAACAATCTCTAAATAGTAAGTTCATTATATCAGTTTTTTCTTTAGAAATATTGAATACAACATCAAGGAAGAGTTCTGGAAAATTTCGGATAAGAGTTTCTATTATGTAAGTTAATTCAAATGAGTGAAATCTAAAGCTATCTACTGCTTCACAGAGCGATTCAATGATTGCGATAATTTCTGTTGCTGGCGTAGTAATTGAAAGACACTGTTCGCTGATTAAATCTAAACTAGGCTGAGAGTAATTATTGTTTTTAGCCATACTAAGAAATTTGTAGATTGTCTGTCTTGCCACAGCTAGTAAAATATGATCAGGTTGTTTTTCCCTACTATTAGTATCAAACAACCGCATGTCAAGAATATCTAATGTGGTAAAAATACCCTCTTCTAGTTCATTAATTGCGCTTAAAATTTTTGCCAGATCAAGGTCGGAAATTGATTCATGTATCTGAGTATACATGAGGCTTCTAAATCTCCAAGCTTCAAACTCGCCACTACAAGCTATTTGATTCAGTTTTTTTACTCCCCATGGAGTTATTGGCGTAGCTCCTAGTAAAAATACAAAATGCGGCTTAAGTTCTAGTATATTTAGTGTTTTTTCCTGTAGTTGCTGAGCTGAATCGGGGTCTTCAGGATGAACGCCTTTAATGAATCCACTAAATAAATAGGGAGTAATTTCGTCAAGTTGGTGTGATTGCATTAACCTTACAAGAAAATCAAATTTTGCTTGTTTGTCTGGTGAACCCTTAGCTAAACCTTCACCAAACAAAACGAGAGAATTAGAGTTTGTTTTCCAGGGTTTTTCCCCAAACTTATCGAGGTAAGCTACCTCATGAGCGACAAGTTCTCCTAATTCAATAATTCTATTATTTATTCGTTTTAGCTCTTCTTGGCTTTTGGGGTAATGCCTATAAATTGGAATAAAGACATAAGCTTCTATTTCAGAATAAGGGTCGGATGGGGCGGCTAACTTTTCAAGTTTTTCGAGGCAGCTAAGGGCAGGATTTGATTTTTTAGATTCACGATTTATGGTTAGCTTTATGGATATCCATAGGTCTGGCCACTTTCCACCTAGGGCGTGCTCTCTTGTAATTTGCTCCAATGTTTTGAAGCATCCTACAAGAGACCATAATTCAAAAAAATTACTCGCCAGCATGTCCCTTGCCCAACTTCTAATATCCTTTTGATCTGCTTTTCAAAAAGGCCTTAGCTGGTCAATAAACCCTTCGTACCAATTCAGTCTTTCTGGATTTATTTTTGGCTCCCAACCGAAATCTCTTATTCGTGCACCGAAGCTAAAGGATTCCATTGCAATCCAATGAGAAGTTTTAAAGGCGGAATCAAATAATTTTTTTCCAATCTCTAGATTCCTGGGGTTGCCAGAGGTTACTAAACGCTTAAGGAATTGTTGTCTTTGTGCCGGACTGGCTTGTGTCCCAGACAGGTATAACGAAAAAAGCTGGCTAAAAAGATGCACAATGCTGTTATTGTTTTCATCTTTTCTTTCTGTTTCAGCGAATTTCAGAATAATTGTTGCGGCGCGCTCAAATCTTTCATCATCATACGCGAGTTTGCATAAAAGCCTTACGACTTGATGGGAGTTTCCGTTGTTTCTTGAGGTGAATTCGGGATTGAGTGCTGCATCTTCAATTGCTTCCAGCACTTTATCGGGTAAAACAGGAGCGATATAGTAAAGAACATTTAAGAGGTCTTCTCCACAGCTTGTAATATCTTCTAGTGGAGCTCCTTTTTGCATCCAAGATTTGACCAGGTCACGTGCAGGTCCAAAATCATGGAGAAAACTAAGTCTATGGGCACAGGATTTTAACAATCGTAGGTTTTGAAATTTAAAAAGTTCCTTATTTATTTCAGCAAGGGGAATATTCTGAAGTGCTCTTTTGGCCAAACGATTGGCGAGAGCATGTGGCAAAACAGCCCTCCAGTTTCCACGGCTTTGAGCAAGTTGACTTCTCAATAATTCCGCATGCCTTCTATAAAGGGTGTTTCGAGCGATTCCGAAAATCTTGGCCAACACCCCTATTTCATCGTTAAAATCCGTTTCTGAGATATTGAAAGAAAAAACGAGTGATAGAGCTTCTGCACTCGCCAGCAAGCTATCTGTAAGCCCCTTTCGTTGGCTGAAAAGTCGTTTGAAAAGTTCTTCATCAGTAAATTTTGTAAGAGTTTCATTGCTGTCAACACGGCTAGCCAAGGCTATGGCAAGCCGTGGGTTGCCTCCCGAGAACTCAGCTGCTTTTTGGGCATTTATGGCCCCCAAAGCAGGAAATCTTCGTTGAATTAGCCTGGATACAACTTTTTCGCTTGAGGGTTGTAGATGAATTACTTGTGTTTCCTCCGGCTGATCATCAGAGATGTCATATTCGATCGTGATAAGGCGTAACCGAGCTTTATCCTGAGTAATTTTATTCTGTAAATCACGGTGAACCTCTGGTGGGCAATTGTCCAAAACCACATACGGGCTAAAATTATTGACAATTAGGTATGAAATCAGTTCAAGCGGAGTTGGGGTGAGGTCAACCCCAAGATCTGCATAGACTACATTTAATGAATTGATAGCATTTCCCCCAACCTCGTTTTCAAACAGCGCTTGGGCAAATCGGGTTTTACCAACTCCCGAGAGCCCGATAATCCGGATAATGCTGCCTGGGGCACGCAATTTGTCTCTGGTTCGCCTAATTCCATCAGTTAGAGAGATAGGCTTTCTTTGGGAAGAGCTTGTGTCTACCACACAGAGATGTTCATCAGACAAGAAATCGTCATTTTGATTTGGTGGTGTTGCGGCCCATCTACCAAACGGCATCCAACCTGAGAGTGGTTTACCCAGCCGCTTACGAGCCCACAATGCCACTCCGGGATGAAGCCTTAACCAACTTGCCAAACGATCGCTTCCATAAAAATCAAGAAAAAGATCGTTTTTGTTTTTTAGATCGGAAACAGCGGCTTCCATCCCATGAATTCGTTCTTCACGCATCAGGTAAGAGCAATCATCCTTGCCGCTTACAATTATGTATGCTCCTTTTTTATCTGCCAGCTTTGCAATAACCGGTTTCAAAGTTCCATTAGCTGTCATCTCTTTGGTGCAGGCAGATTTAGGCATGCTGTTTTTCTTAACTTGAAAACCGGTGTTTGCTCGGGGAACAAAGTCTGGTTTGGGTAGGACTTCACTTTCCTTTACGTTAACATCAAGGCCGCCATCCGGGGCTTCTTGGGCACCTCCCCAAAATACATTAGACATCGAAAGGCCCTGCTGAATTAATTCTGCTTCGCACAGCCGAGCGACAAGCTTTCTTAAATCACTGTCAGTCATCTCAGAAATGTCTTTAGCCTTAATTTCGAAAAAATCCATGCTAATCCATTTATTGGGCCAATATTTGGAATAAGTTAAATACGCTGGTCCTATACTTGAATTTTTATTTTAATATAATTTAGTGCCTGACTAAAGTAAAAATATCTCTAATGACTAACTAACAATAAATTGGAAACTAAATAACCAAGAAATGCTTATTTCCATAGTTAGTAAAAACTGTTTTACCTGGCATTTACACAAACTAAGTGGAATTAGACAAAAATGTATATGTTTAATGTGTTGTGGCACGTAAATTGGTTAATATATGTAAATTATGTGAACAAAATATGTATTAAGAACCAAGTTTTGTTTCGATCTGGTGAGAAATTATAAATTAAATATTTATCTTACAGCAATTGTAGAATATTGACTCAGGCGGTTAACTCTTGCTGTAGAGCTTTAATGCATTGAGTTAATTTCCACTTTATCGTTCTCTATATAGAGGGTGCTCAGACAAAAGGTAAGTACCGGAGTTGCCGCTTAGGCAAAGCAAGGCGTGATTCAGACCGATGCTGTTATTCAAATAAAAAGGGGGGTCCTTAAAATGGTTGTTCCCCCCATTCATTTGGATCAGAGTTGATCGTACTTGAGTTGTTTTTAAAAATTAAGCCATATCAGAAGGCTATAATGCTCCACCACTTTTTTAAGATGCGGCGACGCCTATTTTCCAACCATTGCTTGATTGTTGGGTGTTCCAGTATTGTGCGTACAATCCCTTTTTTTCAAGCAGCTCCGGGTGAGTCCCCGCCTCTGAAACCCCGCCGTCCTGAACGACAATGATATTGTCGGCATTGCGAATGGTCTGAAGTTTATGGGCAATCACTAACACCGTCTTTTTTTTAACCAATTCCTGAATCGCCAGCTGGATATGGATTTCGTTTTCAGGGTCGAGGGCTGCGGTGGCTTCGTCAAGCAGGATAATGGGGGCGTCTTTCAGCATGGCCCTGGCAATGGAGATGCGTTGTTTTTGGCCGCCTGAGAGCTTCTGCCCGCCTTCTCCCACTTTTGTGTGAATGCCGTTTTCCAAAGCCCCCAGAAATTCCGTGACCTGTGCCTTTTCCGCCGCCCTCATTATTTCCGCTTCGCTTGCCTCAGGCTTCCCGATTTTGATGTTGTTCAAGATAGTGTCGTCAAACAGGTAGACATCCTGAAACACTTGGCTGATCAGGCTGTAAACCGTTTTGGGAGACATATCCTTCAGGCTGATGCCGCCAATGGTGATATCTCCTTTTTGCACATCCCAGAACCTGGCAATGAGGTTTGCTATGGTTGTCTTTCCTGAGCCTGAAGGGCCGACCAGGGCGGTGAGAGCTTTTTCGGGAATGCTCAGGCTGACATTTTTAAGCACTTTTCTCTCGGTATAGGCAAAGGTCACATCATCAAAGACAATTTCATGTTTTTCAGGCCGGAGGTCTTTCCCCTTATCCTGCGGCGGAGCTTCCAGCAATTGCCGGATTCTTTCCACGCTAACGTTCATATAATTGAGTATGGCGTAACTTCCCATGGCCAATTGCAAAGGTGCGTACAAACGGTAACCCACTATGAGAAAAGCGATAAACACTGAAATGGAGATTAAAGGGCCGCCCGAGTGGTTAAGCCGGGACAGGGCCGCATAGACCATCAGCAGGAAAAAAAGCTCGAATACCACCAAAGCCGTTATCACCAAAGGCCCTACCGCCGCCTCCAGTTTCACGCTGTTTTGCCGGAGGTCGTCAAATGCCGTTTTAAGCGAGGAAAAACGGCTGCCGGTCAGGTTAAATGCTTTCAGATGTTGTACGCCCAAAATATATTCTATGAATTTGCTGCCGGTTTCGTTGCGCGAGGCAACATGCCTAAGACTGAATTTTTGAGAGATTTTTGTGGAGATAAGCATAAGCAAAAAAGCGCAGGGGATTGCCGTGATCATCAGCAGAGCCAGTTTCCAGTCCATGATGAAAAGGAAAACCGACAAAAAAAGCGTGCCGAATACGGCGCCTATCAAACTTTGAAAATGCTCTTTGAAAATTGCTTCAAAATTGCTGACATCCTGTAAAACCACGGAAGCAAGGTCGCCGGGATCCCGCAGTTTATAATACCCAAGCGAGAGCTTATGAAGCTTATCTCCCAGCATGAGCCTGAGTTTGGCCGTCATGGTCAGGATGGCGGCGTTTGTTTTGACCATAACCTTGCCGGCCAGCCACAGTTGCAGAACAAGCATCACCGCCAGGGCGATAACCTGCAGCCATAGCCTGTTGGGGTCGGGATGCTCGCGAAAAAGCTCCCAGATAATCAAAAGCAGCATTCCCGTGGGTGCAGCCAGCAACATGCCGTGAAGCATTTCCCCCAACGCGGGTGGGGCCAGTTCTGCTTGAGTGGTTTTTATGAGATAGAGCAGGTTTTTCAACATACGCATGATCATAGCCTCGTTCTTTATTCGGCAGCCGTTTTTAAAAAACGGCCGGTGATTTGACCCTTTAGGATTTCAAACTCTCTGGCCCGCTTATGGGCATGCCACATTTTCAAATAGAGCTTGCTTCCCTTTAGTAATTCATCGTGGGTCCCTACGGCCTGGAGATAACCGTCATCAAGTAAAACGATCTGATCGACTGCGGTGATGCTGGAAAGGCGATGAGCGATGATGATCACGGTCTTGTTTTGAATGAGTTCGCTGATGGCGGTCATGATCAGGTGTTCATTTTCCGGGTCGCTGAACGCGGTGGCTTCATCCAGAATCAGTATGGGCGCGTCTTTTAAAATGACACGGGCCAGTTGAATGCGCTGCTGTTCCCCCCCGCTTAGATGGACTCCCTTGTCGCCGATACGGGTCTCATATCCGTTGGGCAGGCGCATGATAAAATCATGACACCTGGCCGCCTTGGCGGCGGCGATCACCTCTTTTTGAGTTTTTTCCATACCCATCAGAATGTTGTCATGGATGCTTTGGTGAAACATCATATTGTCCTGGAACACAAAGCCGACATTTGCCATGAGGTCATGAATGGGAAAAGCCTTTATATTGACTCCGCCTATGGTTATGCTTCCTGATTTAAGATCGTAAAATCGGGCAATAAGTTGTCCGGCTGTTGATTTTCCGGAGCCGGACGGCCCGACCAGCGCGGTGATGGTTCCCTGGGGCACGGAAAAACAGAGATCCTTGATGACGTCTATGCCATGGACATAAGAAAAACGGGCGTTATGAAACTCCAAGGAAAAATCTTGCGGAATCGGGGTTTGTCCGCTTTTCTGCTCCTCGATTTCAAACAGGATTTCATCCATCCGCTTCACCCCTCGGTTGATCATGGTGATTTCAAAAGTCATTGTCGTCAGCTTGAACAAGGGCCGGATATAACCCACACCGAGGATGAGAAACAGAAAAAAGACCGGGAGTTCAAGAGTCCCATCAAAATACAGGTATAAACCGAAGGCCAGGACCGGCAGGAGGGCATTGCTTAAAAAACTGATAATCATGCCCCAGGGCGCAGCCATCAATTGGGTCCAACCCCTCATGTGATGATCGTATTCCTTTACCGTGTCGCTGTATCTGGCAAAGGCGGAAGCGGTTTGACCGAAAATTTTCATTACCGGCATGGCTCGGACAAATTCCACAATTCCGGCGTTCATTTCCTCCAGAGAGTTGTGGTATTTTTTTGCCCTTGTCTTGCCGTCTCGGGATCCCAAAATGGTGTAAAAAACAACGAGCAACGCAATAAGGGGCAAAAGGCTTATCAGAGCCAAACGGTAGTCCATCACAAAAAGATAACCGAGAATGAAAAACGGCAGGAAAACGGCCCTTACCGTATCGGGCAGGCTATGGGCTATAAAAAGCTCTATTCTTTCCACGTCATCGGCAATGATTTTTTTAAGGGCTCCCGAACTGCGGGCCCCAAGGTATCCCATGGGGAGTCGGCCCAGTTTGTCTGTGATTGCCAGGCGAAGCTTGTAGAGGATGTTAAAGGCGGCGATGTGGGAGGCCATTGCCGAGGCGTACATTGCAATCCCGGAAAGAATCACGGCAAGAAAGCCCCATATCAACCAGGGAGCAATCTCCGTTTCGTCAATCCGGCCATTCAGCAGCTCCTTAAGGATATAAAAGATCAAAATATAGGGAATCATGGTCAGTAGTGCATGGATTGCCGCCAAAGCCGACGAAACCAGCAAAAGCCCTTTTTTCTGACCCGATAATTCCAAAAGGCGGGGTATTCCAGATTTATTTTTACTCATTGTTTTGCTTGGCTGTTTGGTTGTCTTCAAACCGGAAGTGAATTATTCTTGTTAACCTTCTGCCCCAGGGAATAAACCGCAATAAACTTATGCAGCCCCAACGTTTTGGGTAACGGTTGAAAAGGGAGTATTCGTTAATTATTTCAATACCCAGATTCCAATTATAGAGTTCACTGGTTTTCCCTAATCCCCACTTGAATTCAGCTTTAGTTTGAGAAACGGATTTGTGGTGTTTGACAGACATTTTGGTCGATATTTTCGGCATGGTGTCAGTGATAATTTCAACTTGGGGAAAGTGGGCCTTTATTTGTCTGAACAGCTCTTTTACTTCGTTCTCCTCAAAGTACATAAGCACTCCTTCGGAAACGATAAGCACCTTGCTTTTTTTACGACCGGCCAGTTCGGATACATCATCCAGCCAGGTGTAATCAAAGGCTGATTTTTCGATATATCCGTACCGGGGAGGGGTGGGGGATATGAATTTTTTCCGCAAGTTAAGCGCTTCTTTAACGTCCAGTTCGAACCAGGTTGCAGATCCATTGTCAATGCGCTGGAATCGGGTGCATAATCCAGCGCCTATGTTGACGATGATCCCGTTGGGATTTTTTTTCAGGAACTGAGATGCGACTTCATCAAAGACTTCGGTGCGGACCGAAACACCCACTCCGGATAAACGGTCTTTGTCGAATTTTTGAAAGTTGTACCCCATGCGGCCGACCCAGTCCTCGGCAAGCTTATCGCTTATGATGCCGTCTTTGCGCGCACTCTCCTTGGCTCGCAAGTAAACGGTAATTAATAGCGTTTCGGAAACACCACCCATATCGACTTTTGTTTTCGTGTTTTCCTGCATGTTTATTTCCCGAAGTATCATTTTTAGCTTTTAGGGAAGATGTATTTTCTTTTTTAAAGGGCCGGGACTTGGCCCTTTAAAAAAGAAAGTATTTTTAAAAATGATAGACAACTCCTATACCAAGTGTGCGACCCCTGGAGCCCACACCCGCGATAACATCGCTTGCGTCTATGACCGATGTCCCGAGGTTGTATCCATAGAGTTCGTATACTTTGTCCAGGAGGTTTTCCCCCCATACGTAGAACTCAAAATATTTACTTATGATCCCCGTACGGAAGCTCAGTTGATTGTAGGCATCAAGTTGGAAGCTGTTTGCCGCGTCTCCTTCTCTTTTGCCCACATACCTGTCTGTGAGAGTTGTAAGGAGGGAAGGTGATTCCAGGCCCCAGAAAGTTGGCAAGGGTAAATTATGGGAGATGGAAACGACCGCGTTCCATTCGGGGGTGTCGGGGATGGCATTTCCTTCTTTTACATTCTGCGAGCTGTCCGGAACACCGGTTATTTCGGCGTCTGTGTAGCCTCCACCGGCTGTGATGGTAAAGCCTTTTCCGGGTTTCCAGAAGCCTTCGACCTCGGCTCCCATGGTCTGGGTGTCGTTGTTGCCTATTTTGTTGGTCATTGTGGTCAGGTCAACATACGAAACATGGTCGTCTTTAATATCGTTAAAGAATAGAGCAATATTGAGTCCAACCCCGCTGTCCGCCGTTTCCAGCTTCATTCCGAGTTCGTAGCTGTCAACCTTGGCGGCGTCGACGAGCAGATCGGAATTGTCCCCACTGTATATGTAACCTGTGGCCAGGTCTTGATAGGCTTTTGCCTTATATCCCCTGGCATAGGTTAGATATGTGTTCACATTTTCCGTCACCGCATAGCCAAGAGAGGCCCGGCCTGTGAAAAATGAGGAGGACATCTCATCAGAATCCGAGGTGGGACCGTAATAGGCGGCAAAGGGGTTTGTGCCCGAGGGCGTCCAGTTTGATTTATATTCCTTTTCCTCCCATGTGTAGCGCAGGCCTCCGGTAAGTTTGAGCCTTTCCGTCACGGGATAAGTGATTTCACCGAACAGTCCGTAGTCCGTGGTTTTATAATTCGAGGCGATCCTGCCGTTCATGGCCATATAGCCAAGAATGTACTTGTAGTTGTATTGGTTGCTTAAATCTCTGTCAGAGTGGTAATAGCTCAGTCCGGTCACCCAGAAGACATCATTTTCCGGCTTGGAGGACAAACGGAACTCCTGATAAAAGGTATCCATGCTGGATTCCCTTAAGGTCTCATTGCCCTCGACAATGTCCATTCCCAAAAGCGCCCTGGAGAGCAGCCTGTCATAAAGGAGACGGTCTTCGCTGCTCTCCACCTGGACATAGCCTGTGACGGATGTAAGCACCATGTTCCCGAAGTCATGGTTTACGTCCAAGGTCGCCCTTTGGCTTTCACGGTTGGCGTCAAGGCTGCCTTTGGGGGCATATAGTCTCTGCTCATCGTCATAGGGCGCGAGGAGCATGGCTTCGGTTCTGTTGTCTTTTTCTTCGTGCGCCAGTATCAGAGTCGCATCGGTCTTGTCCGTGGGCTCCCAAAGCAGGCTGCCTCTTGCGATTATATCTCTCGGTTCACTGATCGGATCATCGGTGCCGTAATATTCAACCTGATTATCAAAGCCCGAGTATTTTGCGGCAAAACGGGCGCTCAGCGTCTCTGTCACCGGACCGCTCACCGCCGCTTCGGTGTTAAATGTGTTTTCTGTACCGTACTCTCCCTTGATATAACCTTCCGGATATCTGGTCGGCTTTTTGGTGATAATGTTTACGGCCCCGGCTTCGCTGTTTCGCCCCATCAGCGTCCCCTGCGGCCCTTTCATCACCTCGATCCGCTCTATATCCAGGATAGACATGGATGCCGTGCTTAAAGATTGCGGAACCCCGTCCATGTTTATGAGAACCGAAGTATCATCTGAGCCTATGAGGTAAAGGGAACCCACACCTCTGATGCGCATGATATCCGAGCCCAGGCTGCCGTATGAATAGACCTCCACCCCCGGTGTCTGCCTGAGGACTTCCTCAAAACTGTTAAGTCTTCTGTTTTCCAACTCCGTATCGTTGATAACCGTGAGGCTGAAGGGCACATCCTTTGCCGATTCCTCGGCCTTCCTCGCTGTTACGCTAATGGCTTCAAGTGTCTCAACGGTTTTTTTGGGGTTGGTTTCGCTGTATGCATCAGAAACGAGGAATACTCCGAATAAGAGGCTCAGCCCCATAGACAAGCCCTTGCCCAACAAGTTCTTCACAAACCCACCTCCCGTGAAAATCCTTTTTCAAAGCAGAGTCCGTTAGTGGATATGAAATGAAAAAGTTTGATTTAAATAATATAATTGAGTAGTATGAAATTTCTAAGGCACGCTATCATAGAGCGCCCCGGGGCGCTTGCGTTTCATCCATTATTTTTGACGTTTGATAAACCCGGGGCTTGAGTGGATGTGTGGGCAATATGGTCACGGTAGATACGCATAAATTGGCTGAGGGCTCTTCATTTTACGCCGATGGGCAGCTTCAGTCAGTCACAGTGAATCCGAGGTACGGCTCCGGTTATTTATCCCAGGTGAGATCCCTAACCAGCGGCATCTCGGTGGTGATCCAAAATTTTTCGTTACACGGCGAAGGGGCGTTCCGCCTGCCCAGGGATCAGGAGTCGTGCCCGCCTGTGATAGCTTTTTTCACCTGCTATTCGGGCGTTGGGCAGATCAGCTATGACAGGCCCAGGATTCCATTGGGAAATGGCTTTTCCAATATTAATTTTCCCGAATATACAGCGGCTCTTTCCATGGATGTGAAAGGCAATACTCCCATTCAGACATTGATTGTGTGCATGGAACTTGCCGTTTTTGCCGAGTTGACGGGGAAGACCGGTGACGAATTAATCGAGGCTCTGGAGATGCTCAACTTTCACGCTGGTGAAAGACAAAAGAAAGACTGGTCGAGAAGTATTGATTTTGCGCAGAGAATGTGTGGATACCAAGCCCTTGATTCTTTTATAAACCATCCTCGGGACACTCTTTTTCTGGAAGCAAAGGCGCTTGAGCTGGCAGCTTTGCATATAAGGCAACTGGAACATCTGACCGGGAAGACGGATCAGAGAGAGGCTGCTTCTCAACATGTGGAGAAGATTGCCCAGGCCTGCCTTATTCTAAAAGAAAAGATGGCCGCACCGCCCGGCGCCCGCGAGCTTGCCCGGAAAGTGGGGCTCAATCACAATCAGCTTGTTCGGGGATTCAGGGAGATGTTTGGCTTGGGGCCATTTGAATATCTGCGGGCCATACGTCTTGAAAAAGCGCGTGAGTTGATCGCCGGACATGAATGCAATGTAACGGAAGCGGCTTTCAATGTGGGGTATTCAAGCCTCAGCCATTTCAGCAAGGCTTTTCGGGATGAGTTCGGTATAAATCCTAAAGCTTGCGCCTGAATCTCTTTTCATTTCGGGCTGCCGGATGCGCCGTTTCGGCAAAACAAGGCGCGTATAAAAAAACAGAAAGATTCGGTTTTACAAAAAAAGGGGGAGCCCGTTAACACGGTTGCTCCCCTTTCAATTGGTCCAGAATTGAGGGCGGCTCAAGCTTCCGGAGCCGCGCTAGCCTCTGGTTTTTTTCTGGGCCTGCGCCGTCTGGGGCGGCGTCTTCTTTTTTGGGCGGTCTTGCCCGGAGGGCCTGCCAGGGCGCGCAGGTTGTGGTCCAGGAATCTGGCCAGCTCGCAGGCTGTGTCAAAGTATCCTTTTTGAGTGATTTTTTTGGGCAGGCGCAGGCCGGGCTCCTGGTTTAGGACAAAGGCCATTACGCCGGAAATCTGATGCGCCCTTTCCAACATGCGCTTGGCAAAGGCCACCGGGCTGGCCAGTTCGGGCAGCTTTTCGCGCACGAAATTGGCCCAGGCGATCCTGCCGGCCCGTCCCGGGGGAAGATCGATATCCTTGGCCAGTTCCTCCAAGATCGGCCAGAACAATAGCGCCAGAACCACCGAGCCGTCGAGTTCGCGTTTTTTGGCGATGGCCTTGTCCACCTTGGACATGAAAACTCTGGCCCGGCTTCTCAAGGGGCTGCCGTTTTCGCCGTAATAGGGCTCCAGGGTGGGCAGGAGGCTGTAGAGCACCTGGGTGTCATGGGCCAGCTCCAGCCAATCTGCGCAGGCTCCGCCCATTAGGTCTCGCAAGAGTTCGTCCCTGATGCGGCTGGTGGGGCACAGCTCAAGGGCGTGCCGGTTGATGTTGATCGCCTCCAGGGTTTCCGGGGTCAGGGTGAAGCCCAGCCTTGCGGCGTGGCGCACAGCCCTGAGCACCCTTACCGGATCCCTGTGAAAGCGGGTCTCGGCATCGCCGACCGCCCTTACCCGGCCGTTTTTCAGGTCATCCCATCCGTCTACGAAATCCACCACACTGAAATCGGCGATGTTGTAGAACATGGCATTGATGGTGAGGTCCCTGCGCATGGCGTCTTCGGCCGGAGAGCCAAAGGTGTTGTTGGCCCCCAGCACTTCGTTGTCATCGGGGTCTGATGCCTTGCGAAAGGTGCTGACCTCTATTATCTTGCCGCCGCGGAAAAATACCTGAACAAGCCTGAAGCGTCTGCCGATCACCCGGCTGTTGCGGAAAAGTTTGTGAACCTGCTGGGGGCGGGCGTCTGTACCCACATCAAAGTCTTTGGGTTTTTTGCCCACCTCAAGGTCGCGTACACTGCCGCCCACCAGGAAGGCCTTGAAGCCGTGGCGATGCAGGCGGTACAACACCTTCAATGCGTCGGGATCGACCTTTTTGCGGCTTATTTTATGCTCTGGCCGGGGAATAATGCGCGGTTCGTGCACTTCCGGCTCTGAATTGGATTGGTCTAAGTTGTGGTCCAAATCTGCATCCGGTCAAATTTGATATGTAGTTAATTGGTTTGTCATTATAAGCGAATACTGATTTTCGACAAAATATGATCTTCAAACCCAAATATTCTATAGCATGAAGGCCCGAGGCGGAAGTATACAAGAAATGGTTGCCTGACAGGTCTTCATTATTAAGCGATCAGCGACTTTTTAGGGGTCGTTGATCGCCAGTGTTGAATATACCATAATAAGCTAGTGTATGCCGGTTTGTATTGCAAGAGGCAATGATATATACCGGTTTGGAGAAGAAATGTCTGCTGAACTGTTGAATACAGCCCGAAAAGCAGCCCGGGCCGGGGCTGATGTCCTTAGGAGCATGTGGAATCAAAAACTCACGGTGGAGAACAAGGCCAAGTTCGATTTTGTGACCCAGGCGGATAAAGCCAGTGAAAAGGCAGTGCTCAAGGTTATAACCGACAACCACCCGGATCACCGCATCCTGGCTGAGGAATCGGCCCATGAAAAACCCCGGGATGCAGATCAAGGGGTGCTCTGGATCGTGGATCCCTTGGATGGAACCAATAATTTTATCCATCATATTCCCCATATCTCGGTAAGTGTGGCCGCCTGCCGGGACGGACGCCCGGTGGCGGGTGTTGTATTGGATGTCACCAGGGATGAGGAATTCTACGCACTGGCCGGAAAAGGCGCTTGGCTCAATGACAGGCCAATTAAGGTAACCGACTGCGCGCAAAAGGAAAAATCCGTTCTGCTCACCGGCTTCCCCTTTAGGGTTAAGTCAAAGTTGGATGACTATCTTGCTCTTTTTAAGACGCTTTTCCTGGAAGTAAGCGGTATGAGGCGGGCAGGCTCGGCAGCGTTGGACCTGGCTTATGTAGCCGCCGGACGAGCCGAGGGATTTTGGGAGATAGGCTTGGAACCCTGGGACGTGGCGGCGGGCATGCTTTTAGTGGAAGAGGCCGGCGGCAAGGTGACTGATTTTTCCGGCCGGGACCGGGCGCTTTGGAACCGGGAGATGGTGGCGGCCAATCAGCCTCTTCATTCCTGGCTTCAGGAAAACTGCAACCGTTTTCTTGTATCCTGATAGGTGAGAAAAAATTGGCGGATAGATGAGGGCTGTTGGTTTCGGCGGGGATTTTGTTGATATCACAAGGGAGCAAACCTGGACGCAAACCCGCCTTGTTTGTTGATTTGTATTTGGCCCGTGCTCTTACTACAGCTTTTTTCAGGATTCAAACCCGCTTAACTAAACAGGCCTTTATCTGTTAACTGCCTCCACCCCAGATGTCCTCCCAACCAGGGGCGCAAAGGTCAAGTTCATCGATTTTTGAATCCTGCTTAGCCTTACGGTAATAACAGAAATCGCAGGTAAAATCGGGCCACATATTGGCAGCAGCGATGTCAAGACACAATAGGTAATACGGGCACTGCAGGTTTCGGTTACCTGGCACACTGCTTGGATTGGCATCGTCTGGCAATTGCAAGGGCTGCTCCTTGCTGAAGTGGCGTTAATGTAGTCGGCAGGAAACTAGCATGTTTTTACGCAGGGTGCAAGTTCCGATAGGCTTACCTACGTGAAATGGTGAGTAAATAAATGTTGGCACATGTTGACATGGATGCGTTCTACGCCTCGGTTGAGGCCTTGGACCGTCCTGAGCTGGCCGGAAGGCCCATAATTGTAGGCATGGGAAAAAGAGGCGTGGTTTCGGCTGCTTCTTATGAAGCAAGGGCCAAGGGGGTTAGATCGGCCATGCCTGTTTTTCAGGCAAGGAGGCTTTGCCCGGAAGGCGTGTTTCTGCCGGTCCGCAAAGAACGTTACGGTCAGATGAGCAAAAAAGTAATGCAGATTTTAAAAGAGTTCACCCCCCTGGTGGAGCAGGTGAGCGTTGATGAAGCTTTTTTGGACTTGACTGGCACCAGCGGGCTTTGGGGAAGCGCTCATGAGACCGGTGCGGCCATAAAAGCCAGGATGCGTGCACAGACCGGCTTGGTGTGTTCGGTGGGCATGGCTCCCGTGCGTTTTCTGGCCAAGATAGCCAGCGATCGGGATAAGCCTGACGGCCTTACCGTGGTTCAGGATCTGGAGGCATTTTTAAAAACCGTCAGTTTAAAGGAAGTGCCCGGAGTGGGCAAAAAAGCCCAGGCCAAGTTGGGACAACTGGGTTTGAGGCGGCTTTATGATGTAAGAACCTTGGGTCAAAAGCGCCTGGAGGGGCTTTTGGGAGTCTATGGCCGCCGGTTGTGGGAACTTTCCCAGGGAATTGACCCCACTCCGGTCAGTGTGGAGCGGGAGGTGAAGTCAATCAGCCATGAGGTGACTTTGTCTGAGGATTCAAAAGATCCGGATCTTTTGCAGCGGCTGCTTTTGGGCATGAGCTCCAAGGTGGCCAGGAGGGCGAGGTCCGGCGGGGTCCTGGGGCGTACAGTTACTCTCAAACTCAAACATTCGGATCACCGCCAGATAACCCGCAGCCACAGCCTGGGTGAGGCCACAGACCTGGCCGAAGAGATTTATGAAGCAGCCTGCAAGCTTTTGACAAGCTACAGCTCCGAGGGCCCTTTCAGGTTGATAGGCGTGGGCTTAAGCAACTTGAAAACTCCGGAACAGGTCCAGGGCTGGCTGCTCAGCGACAAGGGCCGGGAAAAACTCAAAGCCGTGGCCAAGGCGGAGGATGAGCTGCATAAACGCTTTGGATCAGGGGTTTTGAAAAGGGCCGGGGAGATGGCCCCACTGGACCGCAAGCAAAAAGTAAAGCATAATGAAGCCGAATAGGGCTCCAAGATTACTGGCCTTTACAGCGGTCAGCCTTAATTCTGAGCCTCAAGCATTTCAAGTTGGCGGCTGATTGACTGAAACAAAAAAATAAATTGGCCGCGACCGGGCCTTTTTTTGCGCTAAAAAGTTGTAAAGATTGAAAGACAAACCCGGGAAAGGTAAGGAAAGCGGGATCGGGAAAACCAATAATTGATTCTTAAGGGCTCTTTAATTTCCGCTTAAATGCAAGGCTCTTTCGAAAAAAACGAACCATGCAGGAGAGGATAATATGCCCAGTTTTGCTCAGACTCATTCGCGCGTTACCAGCTATTATCTCTTACAAAACGATGTTGACTTAAACGAGGTGCTGATACCGGCGGCCAGGTGGAAAAAGCCGGTTTTGATTGTTCCGGCCCTGGCCAGCGAGTTTACCGCCCCGGAAAACAGGCCGGTTTTTGAGAATATGGTCCGGGAACTGGCCACGGCGAACTATTTGGCTCATATCATTTTCGGGTTGGATAAGGCCTCGGAAAAAGATGTGAAGCTTTGCATAGATATTCTGCAAAAAGCCGGAATGAACAATTACGTGATCCAGTGGAACGACGGCCCTGCCTTTAGCGGCATCTACCAGGACTTGGAGGATGCGGGTGCAGATCTGAGCCAAAGAGGCAAGGGACGCAATGTTTTTATGGGATTCGGGGTGGCCTCCGCCTTGGGGGCTACCTGCGTGGGGCTTTTGGATGCGGACATAAGAACCTTTAAACGGCGTCAGTTGGATCGGTTGTTTTTTCCGGTTTTAGTGAATAATTATCCATTTTCAAAAGCTTTTTATGCCCGTTGGGATGGTGAGCGCCTCTACGGCCGGGTGAAAAGGCTTTTGCTGGACCCGTTTTTGCTGGCCTTGAAACGTAAGTTCGGGGAAAGCAAAAATGAGAAAATGCTCCGGCTGGTTGATTTTCTTTTAAGTTTTGATTACCAACTCTCCGGAGAGGTGGTGATCGACACGTGGCTTTTGAAGAAGATGCGCTATGCCCTGGACTGGGGGGTTGAGATCTTTACCCTGGTGGAGGTTTTTCGAAAGGCTTCCCAGGTGGCCCAGGTGGAGTTCACCAGAGGACGTTTTGACCACAAGCATCAGAGAGTCAGCAAAGAGGACCCGCGTTCCGGGTTGCATCGCATGTCTTTGGATATAATTTCATCCTTGCTTCATGCTCTGATTGTGGAAGAGGGGCTTGAAGTAGGCGAAGAATTTTTCCGGGATCTGGCCCTGACCTATGAGTCCATTGCCGAGGAATCGGTGAAAAAATACTCTGACAATGCGGAGTTCAACGGCCTCAACTATGACCGGGAGTCAGAGGAGCACATCATCTTTGAGGTCTTGAGCAAGGCCATTGTTCAGGCCGGCGATTTTCTGGCTTCGCCCGGGCAGGCTGCGGAAAGGCTTTTGCGCTTAACCGCAAGTTTTGATGAATTCGCGCCTTATGTGAAAAAGGGCTTGCAGCAGGCCATCATAGAGGTGGAGGAAAAGATAAAGCACCAGTCCCTGGATGTGCGCTATCTGCCCTCCTGGGAGCGGCTGCTTTGGCGTCTGCCCGAGATAAACACCTCGATTGTGGATGCCCTGGAGTCTGACAAACAGCGCTTCAGCGTCTCCCGTTGAGCTTGAAACAGATAATATATAGGCCGGTGCCAGTTTCACCGGCATGAAACGTTAAAGACAAGGAGTGAACGTGGCCACAGACTATGACGAGTTGACCATTCATTACGAAGAAGACGGCGAGGTGGTGGTGGAGGAACTGGATAAGGTGATCTTGCAGAAAGGCACCTGGACCAGTGTCCTTTACAGGTATCGCCAGATCGACCGTAAAACCGGCGAAATGGGGCCTCCCAAGGCAGCCCTGAGGCGCTACCAGAAGACCCACGGCATGTACCGTAAACGGGATTCCATCAATTTAAGCGAAAAAAGCGCCGCCCTACTGGTGGAAAAGTTAAACCAGTGGTTTGAGTTGGGCTGATTCCGGGTTTTCACCTGGAAGCAATGTCCCAAAGGTAAAGAACAGCCCGAAAAAGGGTTTACCGGCTACTCTGTTGCTCTTTTATGGTTCATGCTTTTTTAAAAGCTTTGAAAAGAACCGGTTGGGCAAGAGCCGGAAAGCCCTTTTTCGGGCTGTCTGCGGGAAAAAGGTTTAAAGCAAAAGGCCGGGTCAACCGTTTCCACTGTCAGCCAGGGGGCCCAAAAAACTTAAAAGCACATCAGGAGAAGGAGTGAAATCCGATTCCTGCAAATAGCTCTCTTGTCCTTTTTGAATGGCAGCCTCCTTTTTTTTGCCGACACGGTATAAACCCACCAGGCCTCTTTGCTCAAGATCGTCCAGCGTTTGCATCTGGTTGGGCCTGGGCGGCCCCACTTTCAGCAGAAACACACTGGCTTGAGAAATCCTGGCCACTCTGTCCGGAAGACAGTTGGCAATCCAGTCCCCTTTAGCAGACAAGGTGAGTTCCCTTTCCTTGGGGTTATTACAGTGGTTCCCTCCACCGCATACACCTATTCCATCGGTTGGCCGCGCGGTGAACTTTAGGCTTTTTTAATGTAGGTAAAAAGGCGCTACAGGGTGTTTATATTGAATTTTCCCTTGGCAAAGGGGCTTTTGGGGAATGGGATTTTTTTAAAAGAATAGAAAATGAATCTTTATTTTAAGGAGATGAGTGTTTTTTACAGAAAGACCTTGCTAGGACCAGGAGGTTACCCGGCCCCTTTGTTTTTTAATGCTTGAGCGGGCCTTTTTGGCTTCCAGCCGTTTTCTGCGGGCTGCCTTGCTTGGTTTGGTCGGCACCCTGGGCTTTTCTTTGCGCCCTGCCCGGGCCAGTTTGATCTTAAGGCGTTCTATGGCCTTTTCCAGATTTTGGGTCCGGCTGCGCCTTTCGGTTGCACTTACGGTGAAGCCGGTGGGAATATGGGTGAGCCTGACCGCTGTGGCCACCTTGTTTCTGTGCTGGCCGCCCGGACCCTGGGCTTTGTAGAATTCGAATTCAAGATCCGCCTTTTTCAGGGGCAGGTGCTCGGCCATGACAACTCACTTGCGCTTGTCTTTTTCCACATAAGCATAGGCCGAATGATTGTGGATGGACTCGAAGTTTTCACTCTCGACAGTAAACCAGATGATCTCGGGCACCTTATCCAGCTTGCCGCTGACCTCGCGAACCACATCTTCCACAAACATCGGGTTTCCGTAGGCCTTTTCAGTGACGTATTTTTCGTCCTGCCTTTTAAGCAGGCTGAAGACCTCGCAGGAAGCGGATTCCTCCACCAGGCGGATGATGTCTTCGATCCAGATGAATTCCTTGAACCTCACCGCCACGTTGACCACACCCCTTTGGTTGTGCGCACCCTGGTCGCTGATCATCTGGGAACAGGGGCAAAGGGTGGTCACCGGGACTTTAACCTCCACCACCAGATCCAGGCCCGAGCCGTTTATACTGCCCCGGTAGGCGATGTTGTATTCCAAAAGGCTCCTCGCCCCGCTCACCGGTGCGGTTTTTTTGATGAAATAGGGGAAGTCCACCTCAATATGGGCGCTGTGGGCGTTCAAGCGTTTTTTCATGGCCTCCAGAATATCTTTTAGGTTCCGGAGGTTTATATTATCCGAATAGTCGCTCAGAACCTCAATGAAGCGGCTCATGTGCGTGCCCTTGTAATGGTGGGGAAGGTTCACGTACATATTTATGGAGGCCACGGTCTTTTGCACGCCATTGGCACGGTCCAAAACCGTTATGGGGTGGCGAATGTCCTTCACCCCTACTTTATCGATTGGTATATTGCGGTGATCTGTCTGGTTTTGTACGTCTTCCATGGCGCGTCTTATTTTTGACCTAACCTATAATCCGTTGATTTTATTACTATCTCTTTAAAAAGGGAGGGCCGGAATAAACGGCCCCCCCTCCGCAATGGCTTAATGTACCACCATTGTCAAATTTGAGCTACCAACCCCAGGTCAGGTACTCGTGGATGGAGTCCGCGGCGCCCCTGCCCGCACCGGCGGCCAGAATAACCGTAGCCGCTCCGGTGACAATGTCGCCGCCGGCCCAGACCTGCCCTTTTTTGGTCTTGCCGGTCTCTTCGTTGGCCACAATGTAACCCCACTTGTTGGTATCGAGTCCATCGGTGGTGGAGGTGACCAGCGGGTTTGCGCCTGCGCCCACCGCGATGATGGCCAGGTCGCAGTCCACTGTCTTTACGCTGCCGGGGATGGGCTCGGGACGGCGGCGGCCGCTGTCATCGGGCTCGCCCAGCTGCATTTCCTGAAGCTCGACCGCCTTCACCCAACCGTTTTCGTCGCCGATAAAGCGTAAAGGCGAATGCAGGAAGAAGAACTCGATGCCTTCCTGCTCGGCGTGATGAATCTCTTCACCGCGGGCGGGCAGCTCGTCCCTGCTGCGGCGGTAGATGCACTTCACATCGTCGCTGCCCATACGCATGGAGGTGCGCAGGGCGTCCATGGCCACGTTGCCGCCGCCAAAGACGCAGACATGCTCGCCTGTGACCAGGGGAGTGTCATACTCGGGGAAGCGGTAGGCCTTCATCAGGTTGCTGCGGGTGAGGTACTCGTTGGCGCTGTAGACGCCCATGAGGTTTTCACCGGGGATGTTCAGGAACCTGGGCAGGCCCGCGCCCACGCCGATATAGACTGCGTCATAGCCTTCATCATTCAAAAGTTCGTCCACGGTGATGGTCTGGCCGACCACCACGTTGGTTTCGAATTTCACGCCCATCTTTTCCATGAAGTTGCATTCATGGGCCACAATGGCCTTGGGCAGGCGGAACTCGGGGATGCCGTAGACCAACACGCCGCCGGGTTTGTGGAAGGCCTCAAAGACCGTAACCTCGTGGCCTTTTCTGATCAGGTCGCCGGCCACGGTGAGGCCGCCGGGGCCGGAGCCCACCACCGCCACCTTTTTGCCGGTTTTCTTTTCAATGGGAGGCATGGGAATGTCATTTTGGTTCCTGGCCCAGTCGGCGACAAACCTTTCCAGGCTGCCGATGGCAACGGGTTTGTCTTTTTTACCGACGATGCAGTTGCCCTCGCACTGGTTTTCCTGGGGGCAGACCCTGCCGCAGACCGCCGGGAAGCTGTTCTTCTCCCAGATCTTCAGGATAGCGCCTGTGAAGTCGCCTTCCTTGACCTTGTTGATAAAGGCGGGAATATCCACGCTCACCGGGCAGCCTTCCACACAGGCGGGTTTTTTACAGCTCAGGCAGCGGGAGGCCTCGAGCATGGCAAGCTCCTCGGGAAAGCCCAGGGGAACTTCGTCAAAGTTGCGCCTTCTCACCTCGGCCGCCTGCTCGGGCATGGCCTGGCGGGGAGTTTTCTCTTTCTTCTTCTTCAATTCAGTGGCCATGGTAAACCTCTCTTACTTTTAAGCTTCGGTTGAGCAGGAGCATTTTTTCTGATAGGCGTCCATGGCCTCTTTTTCCTGCTTCTGATAGGCGGTTAACCTGGCGGAAAGACCGTCGAAATCAACTTTATGGGCGTCAAATTCAGGACCGTCCACACAGGCGAACTTGGTCTCGTCGCCCACCTGCACGCGGCAGCAGCCGCACATGCCGGTTCCGTCGACCATGATTGCGTTTAAGCTCACCATGGTGGGAATCCCAAAGTCCTTGGTGACTTTGGAGCAGAATTTCATCATCGGCACGGGTCCGATGCAGACGGCTTCCTTGACCGCTGCGCCGTGTTTTTCCAGCTGCTCTTTCAGCACGTCGGTGACAAAGCCGTGGTGGCCGTAGGAGCCGTCGTCGGTGCAGACGTACAGCTCGTTGCTGGCGGCCTTCATCTCTTTTTCCATGATCAGGAGGTCTTTGTTGCGGGCGCCGATAATGGCTATGACATGGTTGCCCGCTTCCTTAAAGCCCTTGGTGATGGGGTGCAGCACGGCCACGCCGGTGCCGCCGCCGACACAGATAATGGTGCCCTTCTTCTCGATGGGAGTGGGGCGGCCCAAGGGGCCGACCACGTCTGCCAGATGGTCCATGGCGGACATGCTGGCCAAAAGCGCGGTGGTTTTTCCCACAACCTGGTAGATGATTGTGATGGTGCCGCGTTCCTCATTGGTGTTGGCCATGGTCAAGGGGATGCGTTCGCCAGTTTCATTCACCCTTAGGATGATGAATTGCCCCGGCTTGGCCTTGGCTGCAATTTTGGGCGCGTGGATCTCATTTGCCACAACCGTGCCCTGGGCTAGTTCGGTTTTCGAAAGTATTTGGTACATTTTTCCTCCGTCAGTATCCGGTTGTCCCAGACTTAATTCCGCAATTCTGTAGGAAGTGGTAGAGATACTGAACAGTCGGGTCTACCACCTGCACACCCCAATTACCACCGCTTGCCCATGAATGTCAAACCGTGATAGTTAAAAGAGCCTTGCCGATCGGATTAGAGATATAGGTTTTCAAACTTTTTGTAAAGATGTTATTACTTGACAAACCTGCGATCTGCATGGTATTTGCCGGTTGTTCTCAATAGAATTAGTATACGCGAAAAGGGTTTTCACCCCGTACATAGAATTTTGAAGCGAATAAAGTCTTAAGGAGGACGAGAAATGCCCAAGCTGCCGGACCCAACCAAAAATCCGGATTGGAAAATCGCTCAGGCGGCTGAGGAGTTCATGAAGCCCATCAAGGAGATCGCCGGAGACCTGGGGATCACCGATGACGAGCTTCTGCTCCACGGTCACTATGTGGCAAAAGTCGACTACAAAAAAGTGCTGGACCGTCTGAAAGACAAACCCGACGGCAAGTACGTCGACGTCACCGCCATCACCCCCACCCCCTTGGGTGAGGGGAAATCCACCACCACCATGGGTTTGGTAGAGGGTATGGGCCAGCGTGGCATGAACGTCACCGCTGCCATTCGTCAGCCGTCAGGCGGCCCCACCATGAACATCAAGGGTTCCGCGGCGGGCGGCGGCCTGGCCCAGTGCATCCCGCTCACTCCTTTCAGCCTGGGACTCACCGGCGACATCAACGCCATCATGAACTCCCACAACCTGGCCATGGTGGCCTTGAACGCCCGTATGCAGCATGAGCGCAACTACACTGACGAGCAGTTGGAACGCTTAAGCGGTATGAAGCGCCTGAACATCGATCCCACCAACGTGGAGATGGGCTTCATCATCGACTACTGCTGCCAGGCCCTGCGCAATATCATGATCGGTATGGGTGGACGCGCCGACGGCTTCACCATGCAGTCCAGGTTCGGCATCGCAGTCTCCTCCGAGGTTATGGCTATCCTGGCCGTGGCCAAGGATTTGAAAGACATGCGCGAGCGCATCGGCAAGATCGTGGTGGCCTACGACCGCACCGGCAAGCCCATCACCACCGACGACCTGCAGGTCGGCGGCGCCATGACCGCCTGGATGGTTGAGGCCTTGAACCCCAACCTGCTGCAGAGCCTGGAAGGTCAGCCGGTCTTTGTGCACGCCGGTCCCTTTGCCAATATCGCCATTGGCCAGAGCTCCATCCTGGCCGACCGCGTTGCCCTGAAACTCAGCGACTATCACATCACCGAGTCCGGCTTTGGCGCCGACATCGGATTTGAGAAGTTCTGGAACCTGAAGTGCCGTTACAGTGGCTTGAAGCCCAACTGCGCGGTGGTGGTTGCCACCATCAGGGCGCTGAAATGCCACGGCGGCGCTCCCATCCCGGTCCCCGGCAAGCCCATGCCCGAAGAGTACAACGGCGAGAACGTGGGTTGGGTCGAGGAAGGTTGCAAGAACCTGATCCATCACATCGAGACCGTGAAGAAGGCCGGCATCAACCCCGTGGTCTGCATCAACGCCTTCTACACCGATACCGACAATGAAATCGCCGCAGTGCGCCGCCTGGCCGAGGCCGCCGGCGCCCGCGTGGCCTTAAGCCGCCACTGGGAATACGGTGGCGAGGGCGCTTTAGAGTTCGCCGACGCCGTCAAGGACGCCTGCGAAGAAGAGAACGACTTCAAGTTCCTGTACGACCTCGAGTTGCCCCTGCGCGATCGCATTGACAAGATCGCCAAGGAAGTCTACGGCGCAGACGGCGTGGATTACTCCGACACCGCCCTGGCCAAGGCCAAGAAGATCGAGGCCGATCCCGAGCTGAGCAAGCTTGGCACCTGCATGGTCAAGACTCACCTCTCCTTGAGCGACAACCCGGCCCTGAAGGGTGTGCCCGAGGGATGGCGTCTGTTCGTGCGCGAGATCCTGACCTACGGCGGCGCCGGATTTGTGGTGCCCGTGGCCGGCACCATCAGCCTGATGCCCGGCACCGGCTCCAACCCGGCCTTCCGCAGGGTGGATGTGGATCCCGAGAGCGGCAAGGTGACCGGCCTGTTCTAAAAAAATTGTCCGCAAGATAAAGGAAGGGGCCTTTTCCTAAAGGGCCCCTTCCTTATTCTATGGAGCGCATGAAAATAGTTTTTGCACTTTTGGAATAAGCAGAATTTATTTGTGTAATTCAGCTTAGTTTCGTCCAACCCCCCTCTTTTAGAGCAGCTCCTTTTCATGGTTTTCACCTAAAGCGATTTACTAAATACCTACTATTTAATAGACTGTTAATAAATAGACTTAATTAGGGTTCTACTTGACCCCTAAGTGAGATTTTTCTATGATAGAGCCTACTAAGTCCATAGAGATAGTTATAATAAGCGTAGCTCGTGCTATCCCCCGGTCGGGGCGTTAATGATGCGGCAGGCGTCCCGCCGCAGCCAGGGGCCTGACGAAAAAGTCGGTTCGCCGTTTTTTTCGGACACTATCTGAATTTCAAGCTTACATATTCTCCAGTTCAAGCGGTTTCATAAAAGACAGGTCCCTGATTCAGTTAAAAGCGGAGGTAGGGATAGGTGTTCCAGTAGTGCCGCCTGAAGCAGGGGTGAAAAAATATGGCAGGACCGGTCGCGGGTAAGGTCGGGGCTGTGATGGTGGTGGGCGCCGGCATCGGCGGCGTTCAGGCATCCTTGGATCTGGCTAATTCAGGTTACTATGTTTACCTGGTTGAAAAGGGCCCGGCCATCGGCGGCCGCATGGCCCAGTTGGACAAAACCTTTCCCACCAATGATTGCGCCATGTGCATCGTCTCCCCCAAGCTGGTGGAGTGCGGACGCCACTTAAACATCGAGATAATTACAGATGCCGAAGTAAAGGAGCTCAACGGCGAGCCGGGGCGTTTCATTGCCAAGGTGCGCCAAAAGGCCAGGTATGTGGATATGGAGGCCTGTACAGCCTGCGGGGACTGTATAGAGGCCTGCCCTGTGGAGGTGCCTAACGAGTTTGACCAGGGCCTCAGCAAAAGAAAGGCCATATACAAAAGTTACGCCCAGGCCTTTCCCAATGCCTATGCGCTCACCAAACTGGACCGCGCTCCCTGCAAGATCGCCTGTCCGGCCAATTTGAATGTGCAGGGCTATGTGCAGATGGCCAAGACAGGGGATTATGAAAGATCCTTGAGCATCATCATGGATGACCTGCCCCTGCCCGGGGTTATCGGCCGCATCTGTCCCCATCCCTGCGAGGATTCCTGCCGCCGCCTGGATGTGGACGAGGCCGTGGCCATAAGGGATATCAAGCGCTTTGTGGCGGATCAGGCCGGGCTGGATTCAGTGGTTCAGCCCGAAGTCGAGCCCAGGAGCGAGAAGGTGGCCATAGTGGGTTCGGGCCCCGGCGGTCTGGCCTGCGCCTATCACCTGGCCAGACGGGGCATAAAATCCACTATCTTCGAGGCCTTGCCCGTGGCCGGAGGCGCTTTGGCCGTGGGAGTTCCAGCCTATCGCCTGCCGGAAGGGGTTTTGGCCGGTGAAGTGGAATATATCAGAAAAATGGGGGTGGAAATAAAGACCAACACCCCCGTTGGCCGGGATATAACCCTGGATGACCTGCGCCGTGACCATGACGCGGTTTTCCTGGCGGTGGGCGCTTCCAAGAGCTTCAACCTGGGGGTGCCCGGCGAGGAATCAGCCAATGTGGTTACCGCCCTGGATTACCTAAAGGCCAAAGCCCTTTCCGAAGAGGCGCCTCAAGGCGGGGAAGTGGTGGTCATAGGCGGCGGTAATGTGGCCATAGACGCCGCCCGCACGGCCCTGCGCAACCAGGCCAAGGCCGTCACCATGGTCATGCTGGAGTCTGCCGAGGAACAGCCCGCCAGCCCCTGGGAAATAGAAGAGGCCCTGGAAGAAGGGGTGTATTTCATTCACCGCCGGGGAGTCAAGGGAATCATCATAAAAGGAAACCAGGCCGTGGGCCTGATTTTGAAGCTGTGCACCAGGGTGTTTGACGAGGAAGGCAGGTTCTCGCCCGAGTATGACGAGACCGAGGTGATGGAGATCAAGGCCGACCTGGTGATCACCGCCATTGGCCAGAAACTGGACCCGGATTTCATGGGCGCGGGAGTTGAGATTGAACTCACCCCCAGGGGAACCATTGCCACGGACCCGGTGACCATGGCCACCAACCTGGACGGGGTCTTTGCCGGAGGCGACGCAGTCACCGGCCCCTGGATCGCCATCGGCGCGGTGGCCGCGGGCAAGCAGGCCGCCATCAGCATGGAGCGCATGTTCATGGGCGAGGATCTTCAGCAAGGCAGGGAACCCCTGGAGATGAAGCCGCCTGAAGAACAGAACTATAACCCCATTGAGCCGGATCTGCCGAAGATCGAACGGGCCCGCATGGCCCAGCGCCCGCCTGAAGAGCGTATTAAGGATTTTGACGAGTTTGAGGCGGGGCTCAGCCCGGAGCAGGTGGAAAAGGAAGGGGCCCGCTGTCTTAACTGCGGGGTCTGTTGCGAGTGCCTGCGCTGTGTGGAGGCCTGCAAGGCCAAGGCCCCCGCCCATGAGGATGTGGACAGGGATCTTGAGCTGGAGGTGGGCAGCGTTATCATGGCTCCGGGGTTTGACCCCTTTGATCCTTCCCTGTTTGACACCTACTCCTATGCCAGGCACCAGAATGTGGTCACGGCCATGGAGTTTGAGCGCATCTTGAGCGCCTCCGGCCCTTATCAGGGCCATTTGCAGCGCCCCAGCGACGGGGTGGAGCCCAAGAGGATCGCCTGGCTGCAATGCGTGGGCTCCAGGGATATCAACCGCTGCGACAACGGCTATTGCTCCGCGGTCTGCTGCATGTACGCCATCAAGGAAGCGGTGATCGCAAAAGAGCATGCCAGCCAAGAACTGGACACATCCATTTTTTTCATGGACATGCGCACCTATGGCAAGGACTTTGAAAAATACTATGAGAGGGCCAAAGACGACCATGGCGTGCGTTTTATCAGAAGCAGGGTTCATACCATAGATCCGGTGGAAGGAGACCGCCTGCGCATTGTTTACGCCACTGAGGACGGAGAGTCCAAAGAAGAGTATTTCGACATGGTGGTGCTCAGTGTGGGGTTGCAGACCGGGCCCGAGGCCATGGAGCTGGCCAAGACCATGGGTGTGGAGTTGACGGACTATAATTTCACCGAGACCAGCTCCTTTGCGCCGGTGGCCACCACCCGTCCCGGGGTCTTTGCCTGCGGCAGCTTTGCCGGTCCCAAGGATATTCCCCAGACCGTGATGGAGGCCTCTGCAGCGGCCTGCGCCGGGTCTGTCGATCTTGCCCAGAGCAGGGGCACTTTGACCCGCGCCGTGGAATATCCCCTGGAAAAGGACATAAGCGGAGACGAACCCAGGGTGGGGGTCTTTGTCTGCAACTGCGGCATCAACATTGGCGGGGTGGTGGATGTGCCTGGGGTCAAGGAATATGCCGCGGGCCTGCCCCATGTGGCCTATGTGGATGAAAACCTCTTTACATGCTCCCAGGACACCCAGGCCAAGATCAAGGACGCCATAGAAGAAAACCGGCTTAACCGGGTGGTGGTGGCGTCTTGCAGCACCAGGACCCATGAACCGCTTTTCCAGGAGACGATCCGCGAAGCCGGTTTGAACAAGTACCTGTTTGAAATGGCCAATATCCGGGATCAGGATTCCTGGGTGCACCAGAAGGAGCCGGAAAAGGCCACCAACAAGGCCAAGGACCTGGTGCGCATGGCCGTGGCCAAGGCCGCCCTTATAGAGCCTTTGCACCAGGTGAGCCTGGCGGTTAAGAAAAGCGCCCTTGTAATCGGCGGCGGGGTGGCCGGTATGAACGCGGCCCTTTACCTGGCCGACAGCGGTTATCCGGTCTGTCTGGTGGAAAAGCAGGGGTTTTTGGGCGGCAATGCCCATCTTTTGTTAAACACTTGGAAGGGCGAGGATATAGCCCCTTACCTGGCTGAGCTTATCCAAAAGGTGGAGGAACACCCGGAGATCGCGGTTCATATGAAGAGCCGGGTCAGTGATGCCAAGGGATTTGTGGGCAATTTCCAAACCACCCTCACCCATGAAGACCAGACCCAGACTGTGCTGGAACACGGGGTGGCGGTTATCGCCACCGGCGGCAAGGAAACCCAGCCCAATGAATACCTTTACGGCGAGCATCAGGCCGTGCGCACCAGCCTGGAGTTTGACCAGGAGATCAAGGGCGACCCGGACCTGGCCCTGGGCCTGGAGGCAGTGGCCTTTATCCAGTGCGTGGGTTCCAGAACACCGGAGCGGCCCTATTGCAGCCGCCTTTGCTGCACCCATTCGGTGGAAAGCGCCATCAGGGTCAAGGAAAAGAACCCGGCCGCCAGGGTGTTTATCATCTATCGGGATATAAGAACCTATGGAGTGCGCGAGGACCTTTACAAAAAGGCCCGCGAGCTGGGGGTTCTCTTTATCCGCTACACCCTGGATCATAAGCCTCTGGTTTCGGCCGAGGGCGGCAAGGTGGTGGTCCGGGCCAGAGACCATGTGCTGGGTCGTTACATTGATTTCCCGGTGGACAGGCTGGTTCTGGCCGCCGCCATTGCCCCCAACCCGGTGGAAGAGCTGGTGAACGCCTACAAGACCCAACTCGACGCGGAAGGCTTTTTTTTGGAGGCCCACATGAAGCTCAGGCCGGTGGATTTTGCCTCTGACGGCCTTTACCTGGCCGGGCTGGCCCATTTCCCCAAACCCATAGACGAATCCATCGCCCAGGCCTCTGCCGCGGCGGGGAGGGCGCTCACCGTGCTGGCCACGGACACCATCAACGTGGGCGGTGTGGTGGCCACGGTTAATCCGGACAAATGCTCGGTCTGCCTGACCTGTGTGCGCACCTGCCCTTATCAGGTGCCCAAGATCAAAGACGGAGCAGCTTATATCGAGGTGGCCTCCTGCTATGGTTGCGGGGCCTGTGTGGCCGAATGCCCGGGCAAGGCCATAACCCTGCAACACTTTACCGATGAACAGATACTGGCCAAGGAAAAGGCGGCCATGGGTTGAGCCGCCTGAGGTTTTAGCTGGTTTTCCAAAAAAGGAGCCTTCACATGGCAAATGACTTTGAGCCGGTGATCCTGGCCTTTTGCTGCAGGTATTGAGCTTACTCAGCTGCGGACCTGGCAGGTTCGATGAGGTTGCAATACCCAACCAATGTAAGGGTGATCCAGCTTCCCTGTTCCGGCAGGGTGGACATCCTGCACCTTTTAAGGGCATTTGAAGATGGGGCGGATGGAGTCTACGTGGCCGGCTGCATGGAAGGCGATTGCCATTTCCTGACCGGCAACTTAAAGGCAAGACGCAAGGTCGAGTTTGTTAAAAAGATACTTGAGGCGCTTGATATTGAGCCCGAACGCCTTGAGATGTTCAACATGAGTTCTGCCGAAGGCCCCAGGTTTGCCCAGGTGGCCCGGGAGTTCACCGAAACCATAAGGCAGTTGGGCCCAACCCCGGTTAAGGGTGAAAAGGCCGCCTGATTTAAGCGGCCCGGCTTAACGGAGTTGTTTGGGCGGCACGTTGCCTGCCTGGCTGGCTGTATGGAAATGAGGATCTGAAGGCCTCAAGGGGAGTTTCCTATGATCATTGGGGACAGTAAACCGCTGGAAGAGATTCTGGAGATGATCCGGGACAAGCCAAAGGTGCTTGTGGTGGGCTGTAGGGGTTGTGTCACGGTCTGTAACGTGGGCGGTGAAAAGGAGGTTGGCATCCTGGCCAGCTCCTTACGCATTGCCCGCAAAAAGGCCGGTGAGCAAGAGACGGTCGATGAGTTCACCCTGGAACGCCAATGCGACCCCGAATACCTGGAGGAGCTGGAAGGCAAGGCCGGGGAATACGACGCCCTTGTTTCCATTGCCTGTGGAGTGGGGCCGCAGTTTCTTTCGGAGCGCTTTCCCAATATCCCCATATTTCCGGGCATAAACACCACCTTTATCGGCGGGGCCTTGGAACACGGGGTCTGGACTGAAAGGTGTCAGTCCTGCGGCAACTGTATTGTGCATCATTTCGGCGGGCTCTGCCCCATTGCCAGATGCAGCAAGAGCCTAATGAACGGGCCTTGCGGCGGCTCGGCAAACGGGAAATGCGAGATCGCCCAGGATGTGGATTGCATCTGGCATTTGATTGTGGAGAAAATGGAGGCCATGGGACGCCTGGAGGAGCTGGAAAGGGTCTGGCCGGTCAAGAGTTGGCTCACCTCCAGGGACGGCGGGCCGCGCACCAGAATCAGGGAGGATCTTAAACAATGAAGTCCGGCAGTAATCTGGAAAAGGTATTGGCGGCCGGACACTTTGCCGTGACCGGCGAACTGGGGCCACCCAGGGGAAACAACGCGGAAGAGGTTCTTCATAAGGCCGAGCATCTGAGGGGGGTGGTGGATTCGGTTAATATCACCGACAACCAGACCGCCGTGGTGCGCATGAGCTCCGTGGGGGCCTGCCGCATCCTTTTGGATGCGGGCATGGAGCCCAATCTGCAGATGGTATGCAGGGACAGAAACCGCATTGCCCTTATGAGCGACCTTTTGGGGGCCACGGCCCTGGGCATCAAAAACGTGCTTTGCCTTTCCGGCGACCACCAGAGGTTCGGCGACCACCCGGAGGCCAAAAACGTCTTTGATCTGGATTCCATGCAGCTTTTGGACACCTTCCGCCGCATGCGCGACGACAAGGTGTTCTTAAATGACAAGGAGCTGGACGGCGCGCCCGAGATATTCATCGGCGCGGCTGCCAACCCCTTTGCAGATCCCTTTTCCTTCCGGGTCCCGCGCCTGGCCAAGAAGATCGCCGCCGGGGCGGACTTTATCCAAACCCAGTGCATCTATAACCTGGACAAGTTCCGGGAATACATGAAAAGGGCGGTGGACCGGGGCCTGCATGAAAAATGCTATATCATGGCCGGTCTCACGCCTCTCAAGTCTGTTGGTATGGCCAAGTACATGTCCAAGTTCGTGCCCGGCATGGATGTGCCCCAGGAAATGGTGAAACGCCTGCAAGAGGCGGGCAAGAAAAACCAGGCCCAAGAGGGAATCAAGATCTGTATCGAGGCCATCCAGGAAGTAAGGGAAATCCCCGGCGTGGCCGGTGTGCACGTCATGGCCATTGAATGGGAGCACAGGGCCAAGGAGATAGTAGAAGGCGCAGGGCTTCTGCCCAGGCCGCAAGTCTAAGAAAAGCCCCGGAGGAGTCAAGCCGGGGGAAAAAGTTTAAATCCGGGCCGCGGCCCGGATTTTTAATGGGGATGATTTGTGAATATGTGATTTATTTTTAACCCTTTTTTTGAGGCCCAAAAAAATATGCGCAATATCAATAGGTTAAAAAGAGGCTTAAAAAAAGGGTTTTTTGGCTAAAAATAGAATATCTTCTTGCAAATTAAGATGTTATAACAAAACAGCTCTAGTGAACTGCCGCATAGGCAGCTTAGAAATATGAGTAAAGTTGATGATTTTACAAAAGCCCGTGAACTGCCGCATAGGCAGCTTAGAAAGTGTTCGCCCCAATTATTTCACGAGACAATTTGTGAACTGCCGCATAGGCAGCTTAGAAACGGTCATCGACACGGGCAAATTCGAGCGCCCAGTGAACTGCCGCATAGGCAGCTTAGAAATTGGGGTTTTATTAACCAGCGGGCAGGGAGGCGTGAACTGCCGCATAGGCAGCTTAGAAATACCAGTAGGAGATTAGTCTCATTTCAAATGCTGTGAACTGCCGCATAGGCAGCTTAGAAATCCCGGACTGTCGGGGAATCGGATCGCTCTTAGTGAACTGCCGCATAGGCAGCTTAGAAACATTAATCGGGATTAAATAAATTATGGGGAATGTGAACTGCCGCATAGGCAGCTTAGAAAGCAAGCAAAACTTTCATACAGGCTCAGCTTGCATGAACTGCCGCATAGGCAGCTTAGAAATGGCTAATTCGGCGGCACCCACACTACCCGCCGTGAACTGCCGCATAGGCAGCTTAGAAATCATGGCCTTCGGAGATCAACCAGTTTACAAAGTGAACTGCCGCATAGGCAGCTTAGAAAAAAATAGCTGCAAAATGCCCGATTGTTTTGGAGTGAACTGCCGCATAGGCAGCTTAGAAACGACAGCCCTGCATCTCAGTATCTGGCGACCGGTGAACTGCCGCATAGGCAGCTTAGAAAGCCGGTGAGCGTCGACCCGTGGCCGCTGATTGGTGAACTGCCGCATAGGCAGCTTAGAAAATCGGCCTGTTAAGCCGGGACTCACCCCTAATGTGAACTGCCGCATAGGCAGCTTAGAAACTTTTGGAAAAGGTGGTTGGGATTATGAGTTCGTGAACTGCCGCATAGGCAGCTTAGAAACGGTAAGGGTGGTGGCGTGGCTGTGTTTATTGGTGAACTGCCGCATAGGCAGTTTAGAAAAGCTGGGGCAGGGGCGAGTCATTGAAGCAAATGTGAACTGCCCATAGGTGGCTTAGAAATGAACGGTCTGGATAATTCCCTGTGGAATGAAGATAGTATTGTTTATGAAACCTGTAATTGATAGTTGTATTTTTTCAATGACTTAGTTGTTTGTAGAAAAGATAACGCCTAAAAAAAATAAAAAAATCTTGAATTCGCCTATTTTTATTGTTAATATCCTATTAACAATAAACTAGTATGAGGGGCGAAATGAAAATTGATTTCCTCAAAGATTGGGTTGTCCCAAATATTCCCAAGGATTTTTGGAGATTTTTTGAGGAGCAACAGACCGAAGCTTTCCATAATGCACACCGTACAACTGTAAATAGCTACGAAGAATCAGAATATCTCCAACTTGTAGGTCACGTTAGGCACGCAATGAGCGAAATGGCTTTTAGAAATGCTGCTTCGCAGGCCAATTTGTTAGTCGAATCTTTGTCAACTAATCCTGTGGGTGGAAAATATAGCCTCGCTATAAGAGGGGACTTCCAGTTACTACGTACCAATATCCAGACCCATTGTGGGCCGCCAAGACCTAGCAAGTTTCGGCGAGAGTACGCAGCTTACAATTTATGGCTTCAGCCCCAGCAACTCGGCCTATGGCATTCTCCGCCGGTTTTCTTAAAAGATAAGTTATGTGGCATGATACTTGTTACACGTCGTAAAAAGGGTGGAGACCCAACAGTCCCTGCATATATTGGGTTGGGGATACCCAGCCCAGATTTGAAATCCTGGTTAGGTGGTCCATATCCCATTCAAAAGATAATAGCAAGCTATAGTGATAGTGGAGTAATTTTACTAGAGACTGCGTTAAAATTGCGCCAACAAAGACTTCACCAAACTGAAAAGTAATGGTAAATAAGTAACTAACTTATAACAATTTATATTGGTAAAGGAAGTTACTTTATGCGCACAGGAACGCCTGGTTTTCAGCCTGAGCGTTTGGTGGAGGCCAGGGAAATACGTGGATTGACACAGTTGGCACTTGGTGAATTAATTAAAAAACCTAATACGACTATCTCTAGGTGGGAAAAAGGTATTCAATCGCCGGAAAATGATGCTTTACATGTATTGGCATCTGCATTGAACGTACCCGTCTCTTTTTTCTTTAAGACAGTATATAAAAATGAGAATAAACCTTTCTTTTTTAGATCAATGGCTAGTGCCACACTTCAAGAAAGAAAAAGAACCAAAAATAGAATGCGCTGGCTTCAGGAGATTTCTATTTTTTTGCAAGAATTAGTTGAACTGCCAGCCGTGAATGTTCCCCAAATAGGTGTGAAAAATTATCAAGAAATAGCAGAAAATGATATAGAAAAGGCTGCGGATAGTTGCCGTAAACTTTGGGGATTAGGTAATGGACCGATTTTAAACCTTTTGTTGGCCTTAGAAAATAACGGGATTGTAATAGGGAAAGAAAAAATAGGTTCGACCAAAATGGATGGATTGTCTAATTGGTGTGAACTCGATGGACGACCATACTTATTGATCGCAAGTGATAAAGATTCTTGTGTGCGGTCCCGTCTTGATGCGGCGCATGAGGTTGGACATTTGGTCTTACATAGTAATATTGATAGAGATATGTTGACCAAGAAAGAGCATTTTAAAGAAATAGAAGCGCAGGCATTTAAATTTGCAGGTTGTTTTTTAATGCCTTCAGATACTTTCGCTGCAGAAGTTTGGTCCCCTTCATTAGATGCATTTTTAGTTCTTAAGGAAAGATGGAAAACTTCCATTAGTGCCATGATTATGCGTTGTAGGGATCTTGGCCTAACTTCAGATGAATATGAAAAGAGGCTATGGAAATATTATAGTTATAGAGGATGGCGTAAAAAGGAACCCTTAGACGATACATTAGCGATAGAGAAACCTAAACTACTAAGAAGGGCAATTGAGTTATTAATTAAAGAGGGGGTATATTCTCGTCAGCAACTCATCGATAATTTACATTTGCCTTCATATGACGTTGAACATCTTTGTTCTCTTCCTGTAGACTTTTTTGAAAAGTCATCAACCTCCAAAATAGTTAACTTGCCTAGGATTAGGAAAAATAAAGCAAATAACAAAAAAAAATATAGAGGGGATGTCGTTCCTTTTCGAAAGGATTAAATCACACTCTTAGACTTATAATTTGTTGTTGGTCAATAATTAATTAAAAGTGAGGTTGTTGCTACCTGATACGGCGCGAAATCGCATCTGTAAAATCAACCAAGCGCAGGTTAATCCCTAGGCACGTATGTGTTATAGCGGATGATCGTCAGCAGGAGCAAAACTATAATGTGGGCTGTTAAGGGCTGTGGCTGGGGCAGAAAAGCTGAACAGGTCGCTTTATTGCGGGTAAGCGAGAGGTAAGCAGGCGGCTTAATCCCAACAAGGCTTTAAAACCAACCGATGAGCAGGTAGTCAGCGTACAACTCTACCCGCCACCCTGTCACCGTTTTCCAAATGAGGGTATACCTTCCCAGTTTTGAACGCTCTCAGTCACATATTTAATCCTGCTTGAACAAGCATCGATAGGTTAGTGTCTCTTTTGTTCAATGATCCCCCGCCAGCAGACTCCGGTTCGCTTAGTAGCAAGCCCGAACTATATGCCCCGGACATGAGCCTGTGAACCTGAAAACATCGATACTTAGACCAATGTCACCCCGCCGGTTGTTCCACCCCCTCGTTTAAAATATTAATGTAGGTTTCATAGCAGTATGTCCTGCCGTACTTGCCGCCGGTGATTTCCTTCACTATCCCCATCTGCTCCAATTTGGCCAGGGCCTTGGTGGCTGTGGGGACAGATACCCCGGCGGCCTGGGCCAGCTTGCCCAGCTTGGCGATTGTTTTTTTTGGATAACGTAAGATATTTT
>NZ_AZAC01000037.1 GCF_000931935.2 Dethiosulfatarculus sandiegensis | reverse complement strand
TGCGCCATCTTTCAATATGGCTGTATATCCGCTTATTTAGTTTACTGACCGTGCCGGGGCTTACTTTGGTTCCCCAAAGCGCTTCGGTTATGGATTCGACCCGTCTTACGCTTACTCCGGCCAGATACATCTCGATCATCGCTTCTTCAACGGATGATTCCCGCCGCTTGTAGCGCTCAATAATCGCGGTCTCGAAGATGGCCTCCCTAAGTTTTGGCACCTTTAATTTCACTTCCCCTGCCTTGGTCAAAAGCTTCCGCTCGTAATGACCGGCACGACTGTCAACCCGGTCAGGGGATCTGGAATATTTGGGAGCATTGCAGAGTCTATCTGCTTCGGCATCCAGTAAATCGTTTAAGGTCTGCTCCACTGTGCCCCTGACCATTTCGTCCAAATGGCCCCGAATCTTACCCTCGTCGATATACACGACATGCCCGAGCTTTTTGGTGTTATCCTTGTCCAAGGTGGTGGTCCTTTCGTTTGGTGGGTGAAATATTGGCAATTTCGATTTCACCATACGGAGACCACCACCTACTATTAAAAGCGAAAAATATCTTACGTTATCTACAAATTTGATTAGCCCAAGCACTACATGAAAGCTTTTTCCCAACGTTTCTTAGAGTTGCAAAAACGAACGTCTTTAGGATCAAATTCGTTTGGGTCATAAGGATAGTAATCCTTGAGATGGCCTTGTAGCCAGGCCATCTCGTCTTCATATTCCGGGTGATTTGGATTAGCCAGTATCTCTAGAAGGTTATAATAACCCGGGAGGCCTCCGCAATCCTCTGGCGGGCAAGCACCTTCACCGCCAATGCACTGAGGGTATTTAACCCCCTTTTCCTTTAAAATAATTCCTTCCAAAACGATTTCGTGCTGCCAACTATCACCAAAATCGTATTCATAAATTAGCTTCACGCCAGGTTCAATAAAAAATTCTGCGGTTGGAACATCCCAACCTGGAATGGTTGATGTTTCACCAAATTCATTATCCGGTATGCCTATACGGATGATCTTACGCTTATATTTTGGACGTAGTCTAAATTCATGCAAATGGCAATCAAGCCAGCCCATCGAATCTTGAATGGCAACATGCAAATCCCAAAAATTAAATTTGATTGGCACTTGTATCCTTCGCCATATTGCAGGCTCTGTTCCGATCAAGCTGATCTTGAACTGGTGAATCAGATTATTGTTTTGGGCCATATGAAAGCCTCCTCAATTCTCATGATTAAAATCCTTTATCCCCAAGGCTGCATGGGTAAAAATTGGACGCGGAACCACACATTTTAAAGCTCACTATGCCGTACTTCTTATTGTTGAGAAAGTCTAAAATTTATCTTGAGCACCTAAAAGCCCCCGACTGACGCCGACATCCTGAAAAAGCCTCTGCCCAAAAAACACCTGGCCGGTAAATCAGATTCTGGAAATACTTCCTTGTCTGTCTTATTATTCTATTAATATGGTTTTTTTTGGTTTTTTTTGAGAGACTGCCCCCAAAAGCCGATTCCGAAAAAACAGCTCAATATTCACATGACTTGACCGCTTTCAGAAAGGAACTCAGATGGATACCTATTATGATCCCAAAGATTTGGATAAATTCCCCGAGATAGGTAAAGAAGCGCCGGACCTGGCCAAAAAATTTTTTGATTATTATGAGGCGGTCTTTGCAGAGGGAGCCCTTACGGAGAGGGAAAAGGCGCTGATCGCCCTGGCCGTGGCCCATGCGGTGCAATGCCCCTATTGTATTGACGCCTACACCAACGCCTGTCTGGAGCAGGGGTCTGATCAGGCCGAGATGACCGAGGCTGTGCATGTGGCCTGCGCCATAAGGGGAGGCGCTTCACTGGTGCATGGCGTGCAGATGCAAAAACTGGCAGACAAACTCTCCATCTAGTCAACATCGGTTGGAAGAGGTCATATGGTTTCCTTTGCCCAGACCCTGAAACAACACCATATCAAGCTGACCAGGGCAGAAACAAAAACCCTGCAGATCAACTTGGGACTGGTCTGCAACCAGGCCTGCAAGCACTGCCATCTTGAATGCGGTCCGCACAGAACGGAATCCATGTCCAGGGATACTGCCCGTCAAGTCATCGAATACGCATCGCAGTGCGGTTTTCACAGTATAGACATCACAGGTGGCGCCCCGGAACTAAATCCCAACACCCCCCGGCTTTTGGAAAAATCCAAAAATCTGGCCCAAAAGGTCATGTTCAGGGCCAACTTAACCGCGCTAACCGATGGGGAGCACGATGATCTCATCGCTCAAATGGCAGAACTGGAAATCGTAATCATGGCCTCCTTCCCCGCCTTGAACGCCGGACAGACCGATTCAGTGCGGGGCAAGGGGGTCTTTGATCGAACCGTCAGGGCGTTATCCATTTTGAACAAGGCGGGTTACGGTAAAGAAGACACCGGCCTGGAGCTTAACTTGATAACCAATCCGGCCGGTGCCTTTTTACCGCCGGACCAGCAAAAGAGTGAGCAGCGTTTTAAAAGGCAGCTTTTAGGCAAGCACGGCATTTCCTTTAACAACCTTTACAGCTTTGCCAATGTGCCCCTGGGCAGGTTCCGCAACTGGCTACAGGAAAAGGGCCTTTTGGACGACTATCTGGGGAGGTTGGCCACTGCCTTTAATCCCGGCGCCGTGGAACAGGTAATGTGCCGCAACCAGGTTTCGGTTAATTGGGACGGTTACCTGTATGATTGTGATTTTCACCTGGCTGTGGATAAGCCCCTGGCAGGAAGAAAAACCCATGTAAGCAGTCTTTCCCAGGCTCCTGAAGCGGGAAGCCCCATTCCTTTATTGGACCACTGCTACACCTGCACGGCAGGAGCAGGTTTTACCTGAGGTGGGGCCATTGTCACCTGAGTTCAGGGAAAACTCTTATTAAGATTGGATCGGTAAAACGCCTTGGCAGCCAAAAGTATTGCGCCGTGAAAAAAAGCACTTTAACAAAATTTGTCATCTCGGGGGTTTTAATTCTGGTTTTAAGCCTTTTCTTTGGGTTGGACCTGCATCGGGAGCTTACCTTTGCCAACCTGGGAAAGCTTAAAAATCAGCTGATCGGGTTCCGGGAGGCAAATTACGCGTTCACCCTGGCCGGTTTTTTTCTGCTCTATGTCCTGGTGGGGGCGTTTTCCCTACCCGGAGCCGGGCCCATGACCCTTTTGGGCGGGGCCATATTCGGTTTTTGGCCTGCCTTGATAACAGTCTCCTTTGCCAGCACCATAGGGGCCACCCTGGCCTGTTTTTTCTCCCGCTATGTACTGGGAAATTGGGTTCAAAAGCGCTTTTCCGACCAGATAAAACCCATAAACAGAGGCATGGAAAAAGACGGTCTGTTATATCTTTTTGCCCTGCGCCTGGTGCCGGTGTTTCCCTTTTTTATAATCAACCTGGTTATGGGCTTGACCAGGATCAAACTGGTTTCCTTTTACTGGGTCTCCCAAGTCGGCATGCTTGCAGGCACTGTGGTCTTTGTGAATGCAGGGGCTCAACTCGGAGCGATCACCTCGCCCGAGGATATCCTCTCGCCTGTGGTGGCGGCCTCCTTTGCCGCCCTGGGACTGTTTCCCTTGATTGCCAAATGGATGCTAAACAAAATCAAGGCCTCAAAAAGCCTTGATCAACCAAACTCTCATGGCAAATAGAAAACCAAACTCCTCCCGGCTTAACTTTTTAAGATTCAAAGGCAGCCGGAACAAAGGAGACAAAGCCGATGTCTGATTACGAATATGATCTGGGCGTAATAGGAGGCGGCGCGGCAGGCCTGACCGTGGCTGCCGGCGCGTCTCAACTGGGAGCCAAGGTTGTTTTACTGGAAAAGGAAGAAGCCCTGGGAGGAGATTGCCTTCATTTTGGCTGTGTCCCCAGCAAAACCTTGATCAAGTCAGCCAAGGTTTTTCATCTTATGAAAAACGGCCCGGTGTTTGGACTGCCCAAAATCCAGCCTCCGCCGGTTTCCTTTGCCCGCATTGCAGCCCATATTGCCGAAGTCCGGCAAAAGATCCAAAAACATGATTCAGAGGAGCGCTTCTGCGGCCTTGGGGTGCAGGTGGTAAAGGGAAAAGCCTGTTTCACAAGCCCTCACTCTGTTGCCCTGGATGACAGAACATTCACTGCCAGGCACTGGGTTATCGCCACAGGCTCCAGCCCGGCTGTTCCGGATATTGAAGGGCTTGAATCAACCCCCTTTCTCACCAACAAAGACCTCTTCACCCTGGATTGCCTGCCAGGCTCTCTTATTATCTTGGGCGCGGGGCCTGTTGCCGTTGAAATGGCCCAGGCTTTCGCCAGGCTCGGCAGCCGGGTTTCCGTTGTTCAGAGAAGCGGCCAAATCTTAAGCAAGGAAGACAAGGACCTGGCCGACCGAATCATGGAAAGCCTCAAGTTCGAGGGAATTGAATTTTACTTGAATTCATCAGTAAGCCGGGTGAACTCAGTACACGGGGTTCCTGAACTGGTAATTAAAAATGAAAACAGCGAACAGATTCGCCTTAAAGGGGAAAAACTCCTGATCGCCTTGGGTAGAAAGCCCAATCTGGAAGGCCTTGGCCTGGAAAAGGCCGGGGTGGAATATTCAAGCAAAGGCATTACGGTGGACAACCGGCTGCGCACCAGCAATAAGCATATCTTTGCGGCGGGAGATATCACGGGCCAATACCAGTTTACCCATGCGGCCGGTTATGAAGGAGGCGTGGTTCTGGCCAACACCATATTCCGGCTGCCGAAAAAGGCCGACTACACCTGGCTGCCCTGGTGCACCTATACGGATCCGGAACTGGCCAGTATGGGGCTCAATGAAAAAAGGGCCAGACAAAAAAATATTGAGTACAAGGTATGGCAAGAGGAATTTTCTGAAAACGACCGCGCCCTGACCGAAGGCCAAAGCCGGGGCTGTATAAAAATGCTGGTGGATTCCAATGAAAGGCCCTTGGGCGTCCAGATCCTGGGACCCCAGGCCGGTGATCTGCTCGGCGAATGGGTGGCTGTGCTTAACGCCAAGGTGAAAATATCGACCCTGGCCTCTTCTGTGCACCCCTATCCAACCCTGGCCGAAATCAATAAAAAGGTGGCCGGAGATCTTATGGCCCAAAAACTGTTCAGCGAAAAAATCAAAAAAGGCCTTAAGCTGATCTTTAACACCAAGGGAAGGGCCTGCACCCCGGAGCAGCCTTAAATGGCCGCTCAAAAAATCACCTCAAGAAGGCTTATTGTATTCACCCGTTATCCCAGGGCTGGAGAGACCAAAACCAGGCTCATTCCAACCCTGGGCCCGCAAGGCGCGGCCAGTTTACAAAAACGCCTTACCGAACGCACCATGGCCCAGGCCCGCAGGCTCCGGCTTATGCTGGAACTTGAGCTGGAGGTGCGGCTTCCGGATGAACTGGAGATGGCCCGCAAGTGGCTGGGGCCTGATCTTTTGTACCGGCTTCAGGGTCCTGGAGACCTGGGCCTGCGCATGCAAAGAGCCGTTTCAGAGGCATTTAAACAAGGAAAAGGCCAGGTTGTGCTGGTGGGAAGCGATATCCCGGAATTGGATTCCGCACTTCTGGCCCGGGCCTTTGAGCTGCTTGACCAAAAACCAATGGTTCTGGGCCCTGCCCTGGACGGCGGATACTATCTTTTGGGGTTGACTAAAGACCAGCCTGAACTTTTTGCACCGGGCAATTGGGCAAGAAGCCGCCCGCTATTGCAAACTGCAGGAAAATACGGCCTTGACGCCCGGATTCTGCCCGGCCTGAGGGATTTGGACAATAAAGAAGATCTGGCCTGTTGGAAGGAAGCCAAACAAAGAAGATCTCAGACTATAAGTGTGATTATCCCCACCTTAAACGAAGAAAAAAACATATCAAGAACCATTGACCAGGCCAGGGCGGAGCATCCCCTGGAAGTGATAGTGGCGGACGGTGTTTCAGAAGACAACACTCTGGACCTGGCCAAAAAGGCCGGAGCCCTGGCCTTTACCTGCCAAAGGGGAAGAGGCGGGCAAATGAACGCAGCCGCCAGGCTTGCCTTGGGAGAGCACCTTGTTTTTCTGCATGCAGACACCAGGCTCGCTTCCGGCTGGTCAAAAGAGGTGTTAAAGATTCTGGCCCGGCCCCATACAGCAGCCGGTGCTTTCACCTTTAAACTGGACAATAAGTCCCCGGGACTTTGGCTCATAGAAAAAACCGTGGCCCTGCGCTGTTCCCTGGCCTCCCTGCCCTATGGGGACCAGGCCCTATATGTAAAAACAGATCTTTTCCGGTCTGTGGGCGGATTCAGGAATCAGCCCATTATGGAGGATTGGGACCTGATAAAACGACTCAAGCAAAAAGGCAAGATAAGGATTTCTCCCCTGCCCGCAGTCACCTCTGCCAGAAGGTGGGAAAAGCTGGGGATTTGGCGCACGACCCTGGTCAATTACCTGATACCCGCAATATACATGTTGGGAGGAGATGCGGATCTTTGCTACCGTATTTACTACGGCTCAAAAACCACCCATAACCTGAAAAGTAAAGAGCCATGAACAAAAAGCAGGCAAACAAGGAAACCATAACCAGCCTGATCAGGTCTTTTTTGGCTGACCCGCATAACAACAACCTGGGAGAACCTGACCAGGCCAGGGCCTGGGACGATCCCCTGGTGGGTTTTGCCCGGGCCGACGATCCCCTTTTTGAATTCTACCAACAGGATATTGGTGACTTTTACTGGCTTCCCCGGGAGGCCTTTGGCCTGGTTCACGGCCCGGCCAGGGACCAGGACCTGACTATCATAGCCTGGGTCTTGCCCCAGACCGAAACCGCCCGCCACGACAACCGGAAAATGGATTTTTACCCCTCCCGGGCCTGGGTGAGGTCCCGCTGGCAGGGCGAGGCGGTCAACAGCGCCTTGAGAAAGCACCTGGTGCATAGGTTGGCCGATCTGGGCATCAGGGCGGTTGCGCCTCTGTTGCTTAAAGACTGGCAGATAAAAAAATCTCCCAAATACGGCAGGTCTTCCTGCTGGTCTGAACGTCACGCCGCATATGCCGCCGGGCTCGGCACCTTTGGCATCTGCGCCGGGCTGATCACCCCGAAAGGCAAGGCCGTGCGGGTGGGCTCGGTGATCGCCGAGATAAACCTAACCCCGGATAAAAGGCCCTATAAAACCCACATGCAATATTGTCTCATGGCAAGCCGGGGCATCTGCGGACTTTGCATGGAACGCTGCCCTGTGGGGGCCATCACGCCAGAAGGCAAGGACAAGGCCAAGTGCATGGCCCACAGCAGGGGCAAGGTGGCTCCATACCTTCTCAGTGAATACGGGATTAAAGGATACGCCTGCGGCCTTTGTCAGACCGGGGTTCCCTGTGAAAGGTCCATACCCCGGCCCCAAGATCTTGAGCGACTGAATCGTAAAGACTGATTTCAGCCTGACCCGTTAGCCGCCAAAATGGCCTTGGCGCAGACCAGGCCTGAGGCCGAGGCCTGGATCAGACCCCTGGTTATACCCGCTCCATCGCCTATGACATAAAGGCCTTTGATCGCCGTCTCCAGGCTGGAGGAGAGTTCAATACGGTGGGAATAGAACTTCACCTCCACGCCATAAAGGAGAGTATCCCTTTCCGCCAGGCCCGGAGCCAGCTTATCCATGGCCTGGATCATCTCGATTATGTCCTGCAGTATCCGGAAAGGAAGCACATAGGAAAGATCACCGGGCGTGGCCTGCTTGAGGGTGGGCCTGGTGAGGCAGCGGGCCAGGCGTTCGGGCGTGGATCGCCTTCCGGCCAGAAGATCACCCAGGCGTTGCACTAAAACGCCCTCTCCCAAAAGATTGGCCAATTTGGTAACGGAACGGCCATAGGCTATGGGATCATCAAAAGGCTCGGTAAAGGTGGCTGAGACCAAAAGGGCGAAATTTGTGTTCTCTGTTTTTTTCCTGGCATAGGAATGACCATTTACACTTATCAGATCCCCGGCCTTTTCCATAACCACCTCGCCATAGGGGTTCATGCAAAAGGTGCGCACCTTGTCGTCAAAGGTGGAAGAATAGTAAACCAGCTTGGATTCATAGAAAACCTTGGTCAATTCCCGCATCACCGCGGCCGAAGTCTCCACCCTCACCCCTATGTCAACCGGATTGGGTCTGGTGGCCAGACCAAGTTTAGCCGCCTGGGCCTGCATCCAGTGATTGCCCACCCTGCCCGGCGCAACAATCACCTGAGAGGTTCCAACAAAATCACCATTATCCAGGGAAACGCCTTTAAGTACACCGTTTTCAACCTTTATCTCCGTGGCCTGCACCTGGGTCAGGACATCGCATCCCTTATCCAAAAGGTATTTGTAAATATCAGCCAAAAGTTGACGGCAATTTTCAGTGCCCATGTGGCGTACAGGCGAAGGCACGAAAATCATCCCGGCCAGTCTGGATTTAAGTTTAAAATCGGCGTTCTGCTCGGGGTCCCCCTGAAAAACCTGCTCCGGGGCCCCGAAATCCAGCCAAAGACGGTCGGCTTCGGCCATGGCTTCGCTTAGTTCCCTTGGGCTTAAAAGCTCACTTAAAAAACCACCCACCTCGGGGCTCAGGGTGAGCTTACCGTCAGAAAAGGCCCCGGCGCCTCCCCAGCCCTTCAGGATATCCGGCTTTCTTGACCTTGAACGCTCTTCAATGGACCTGCCTTGCTCAACTATCAAGATCGGACAATGGCCGGATTCACAAAGTCCCAGGGCGGCAAAAAGGCCGGCCGGACCCGCACCAATAACAACCGCTTTGTAATCAGGCATAAAGTCTCCGGATATGGTTTATTGTCATAATGCCAAAATAACTCTAACACTACAATATTTGTAGCCTAAACACAAAAGATTGACACCTCTGACCTAAAAGCGTAATCTTGATTTTCCTGGAATGCGCCTCAATTTTTTATAAAATTCTTCCGGCTTTTGCGCAAATGAGATTCCATTTTTTTGAGCAATCCTGACTTTTGCATGAATCTGGCCATGGATTTTTGTGAACGTTCAGTTACAGGATCAAGCTCATGAGAACCAAGGGCCGGTTTCAGGAAAAATAAAAAAACAACCAATGCGGCTTGAACAGGCAAAAGGCAGAAAAAAAGTTTATTCCATTTATTGGGCGCCTCCTATTTATTCTCAGAAACCTGTATGAAATGACCAATCACTCCTTCATCAAAAACACGGCCTGTTTAATACTACTTTCCACTGTTCCGGTAACATTTTTTTTCGGACTCATTCTTTGGGGAAACGGAGGTGAACTCAGCGAAGCCCTCTGGTATATGGCCGGCGGCTGCTTTTGCATGGCCTTGGCCGCGGCGCTGGTGGCATCCTTTTATTGGCACAAAAGGCTGGCTCGTCAGGCAGAAAATCTGATCGACTACTGCAACTCCCTTGCCCTGGGCAATTCAGAGGCAATCTACAACCCACCGACCGACCTGCCCGATTTAAGCAATCTGGGGCTTGCCATTCAGGTAATGCGGGATGTGCTGGTGGACTACTTAAGCCTGTACCGCCGCTTTTTCGAGGCCTCGCCGGATATGTTTCTGTCCCTGACACCTGCCGGAGGCCGCATTCTTGATGCGAATCAATCCTTTTTCAAGGCTCTGGGGATGCTCAGAAAGGAAGTCCTGGGACAACCTGTAGATAAATTTGTCAAACTGAAAGCTCCATTGGAGGAAATTTTAGCCTCCCCTCAAAGTGACCGCTTAAAAGCCAAATTGGATTCCGCTTCCGGGCCCCGCCAGGTGGAGATGAGCATCTCCTGGGAACCAACCCCACAGGGAAGGCCCTGGGTGTTGGGTGTAATGCTCAGGGATGTCACGGAGCGCGAAGAACTGCATAACCGATTGCTTCAAAAATCAGCAGCTTTGGAGAATGCCTTGGAAGAAATCAAGGGAATGGAAGCCTTGAAGGATCAGTTCCTGACCACCCTCACCCACGAACTGAAAACCCCCCTGGTTGCCTTGAAGGGGTTTATGGAATTGTTAAAGAGCGGTAGGGTGCCGGAGGAAAACAAAGAGGAGTACCTGTCCATCTGCTGGAGAAACCTGGAAAAGCTGGAAAAGCAGATCAACAACCTTTTGGACTTGGCCAGACTGAGCCACGGCCGGGAGCAGGTGCAAATGGTAAAAGTGGATCTGGCCGCCCTTTTGCACAATGAAATTGAAAATTTAAAACCAATGGCCGCTGAAAACAAGGTTGCACTCTTGGTCAAGCGGCCTGAGAAACTGGTTGTAAACGGGAATGCGGAAAAGCTTATTCAGTTGGTGGATAACCTGCTTTTAAACGCCATAAAATACAACAAGGAAGGCGGTGAGGTTCAGGCTCTGCTGCAACAAAAGGAGCAGAAAGCCGTCCTTATGATACGCGATACCGGAGTGGGAATTAACCGTGAGGATATTGCCCATATATTCAACAGGTTTTATCGTTCACAAGAGGTCTCTGGTTCCGGCAGGCTGGAGGGCTTGGGTATCGGGTTGAGCCTGGTGCAGGAAATTGTGAAGCTGCATAAAGGTAATGTGCATGTAGATAGCACCAAAGGAAAGGGGACTACCTTTACAGTGGAAATTGGGGCTGACTGTTAAAAAAAATACTATCAACACTTCGACAGGTGAATCAACCGCTGCCATCAATCTTACCTTTAAGCCCGAATCGGGTATTTTATAGTATTAATATCGGCAAAAACAACCCGATTTATGTTTTAAACTTTAGTAGTACTAATAAGCTGAATCATATTTCAAAAGCGACACCTTCCCCCCGGAAGCGCACGCCTTAAATTTTTATCAGCTATTTATTATATTTAAAAACAGACAGTTATATATCGTCAAGCAATAATAGAGAAAAAAAGTTGCGCCCGCACAAGAACCCTCCCTGCCTGCCCCTGTTAGGAGAGTGTAAACGTGCCGAGCGCAACCATTCCCAATAGGATGCAATACCTATGCCTAATTCCACATATGTCTAATACATATGAATTAGAGACATCCAACGCCTGAGCCAACCCGAAAAATCTAATAAGCGCCTGGGGTGGCGCTGTGGGAAATTCATTTAAAGTTTTAGCGGTGCCTCGCGAATTGAAGTAAAACCTTGAGACAAACTCGTTTAGTGGATTTTCCGTATATTTCATTAATCCTAATAAATTATCTAACTAATTAATTAATTCTTGTATTATAATTTTTTATGAGTTAAAAAATTTTGTAGAGCTTCAAATATTCTATCCAGACTGCTCACTAAAAGTATACAAATATGACACTGTTTTTAGATATTCAAACTCCTCTTCCCCTTACCGGTTCCGACCAACTACCAGCGTGGCCCCAGGAAAAAATAATCTACATTTCCCATACGGTAAATGGTGCAGACGATCAAAACCAGCTGGTTAAGTTGAGAGACTGCCTACTGTTTGAAACCATCGATAAACGCCTGCCGCGAATTGAGCAACTCCGTTACAAAATCAAAGAATCTCCAATATGCATCTTTTTCCACATCAAGGGCGGAATGAGGTTCAAGCCTGACTGTTGCGCCCAAAACGATCTGGAATACATAACAACCACAGGCACATCTACTATTTGCTGGGCTCCCCATAGCCAGGGAACAGTGCAATTTGACAGCAGTTCAGGCTGCACTCATTTTTCCATCTTTGCCGCGCCCAGTTGCTTTTTGGAGATAATGGGAGAAGAGCCGCCCGCCCCTTGGCGTCGGCTGGTGGATTTACTGAAAAACAAAGACGGAAAAGGTCCCTTTTTCCATTGCTCGGCTATGCTCCCGGCCATGGAATGGATAATAGGGCAGTTGGTTAACACCCCATATAAAGGGACGCTCGCCAAACTGTATCAAGAAGCCAAACTGTGGGAGCTGATCGCAATGCGGCTCAATTTTGGCAATTTTTCAGCAAGTTCAGCAAAACTGCGACAGCCTGAGCAGGAGCAAGTGCGCCATGCTCATTTTATTCTGTTAAACAACCTTAGTGATCCGCCGGATCTCATCAAACTGGGCCGCATGGTCGGGCTTAACCGGAATAAACTTAACAGGGGATTCCGGCAACTTTTTGGTGATACTGTTTTCGGGCTGCTGCGAAAGGAAAGGCTGGCTCAGGCTTACCGTTTACTGGTCAAGAGCGACAAGCCCCTGGCGGAAATTGCGCAGTCCGTGGGTTTTGCCAGTCAATCCAGCTTTTCGCAAGCCTTTTTTTCCCATTTTGGTCACCCACCTGGAGCCGTACGCCGCGTCTTGCATCAACTCCCCTGCCCGGACAGCTCTCATAAAACAGTGCGGTACGCTAAAAAATAAGTGCTGTGCTCGAAAGACCCTCCTGTTTTAGATTGTTATAACAACCCCAAATTAGTGATAGCGGTGTTTCTTATAACGGGTGATTTGGTTGATGTATATTCTGTAAAGTAAGAATTAATCATCAGTACTAAACACCTCAATTAGGTGGAAAGCCGTCCCAAAATAACCACAAAAACAGGACACAAAACAACTCGAAAGTTGCACCAGTTTTGGGGATGCGGAAAGCCGACCAACACGGCCGCCAAACTTTATTTTTTTCGATTCAACTAGTTGTTTTCATAAATAAAAATTAATAATATTTCACAATTCAGCCCTGGGGATTTTTATGGTTTTAATGTTTTGTCGATCTGTTCACTGATCAAGACCGAGGCCATATCAAATCATATCAGAAAATACTGTCATTATATGTGTTGATGCTTCTTCTTATTACCTTTGCCACTGGGTAACAAGCTTGCGTTAATTTAAGGGGGTATGCAGAAATGATTATTGTGTATGAAAAGAATAAACATCTAGAAAAAACAATCAAAAAACTGGTTTTAGCATTCTTTTTACTTTTGGTTATTATTCAATTGCCAATCTCCGGGACCACCTGGGCAAAGGAATCGGCAGACGAAGGGATTGCTTCACACCAGCTTGGAAAGATGGTGGTAACCGCACAGAAACGCGAGGAGAACATTCAGGACGTGCCGGTGAGCATAACCGCCTTTTCCGAAAAAGACTTGGAAGATGCCAATATAACGAACATGGCGGATGTGGCCCGCTTCACCCCCAATGTCTACATGTATGAAAGTCAAGCTGAAAATGTCATTGTGATACGCGGTAATTACAGTTTCCTGGCCTCAATTTACTCACCCACCGGTTTATACGTGGATGGCGTGGCCATGCCGCTTCATCTCATGCACAACCCGGATCTTTACGGTGTGCAGCGGGTGGAGGTGTTAAGGGGACCGCAGGGAACCTTGTATGGCCAGAATACCGAATCAGGGGTCATCAACATAATAACCCGCCAGCCTGACGGCGAATTCACAGCCGGTGTGTACGGCGATCTTGGTGTCTATGATACGCCTCACGACCGTGAACCCTATTACCGCATGGGCGCCAACTTGATGGGCCCCCTGGTTCAAGACAAACTTTTCACGGGTTTTTCCGGGCAAATCACCCTTAGCGACGGTTTCATGACCAATGATCTCACCGGCCGTGATGACGCGGCAAAAATCGACCGTATGGACGGCAGGTTCACCCTGCGTTGGACCCCGAAAAAAGAGTGGGACATAAGTTTAATCAGCGATTTCCAGGACTGGGACGACAAAAACGGCACCTACCGTTTCATGACTGGATACAGAAAGGCCGACCGATGCGCCATTAACTGGAACAGCAGAAACCTGCTTGAGCGGAGGGGAAACGGCCAGGCCCTGAAAATAAATTACTCCGGCCATTCTTTTGAGTTAACCTCAATCACCGGACACCGCAAAACAAAAATTGATCACACCCAGGATATGGACACCGCTTTTCTTAACTGGGGCGATGCCGACGTTTTTTATGACAACGAACTGTGGAGCCAAGAGGTGAGACTGGCCTCGCCACAAGGTTCCTCGCCTCTTAACTGGCTTTTCGGACTGTATTTTTCTCATGGGAAAAATGACGTGATTTCAGATTACCCGTTTTTCGCCCAATACCGCAGACTGAATTCCAAAAGCGACAGTCAGGCCGCCTTTGGACAGGCCACCTACACCCTGTGGAATAAGCTGCATCTCACTGCCGGGGTTCGCCTTGACTTCACTCAAAAACAGGGGGACGGGTTATTTTTAGATCAAGGAAGCAACTCTACTTATTCCAAGGATCTTGACTATTGCGAATTTTTACCGAAATTAGCCGTAGCCTATGATATCCAGCCAAGCCTGACCACCTATGCCTCCATATCAAGAGGCTATCTCTCAGGTGGATACTCTCATGCCTTTGCCATTAACACCCAAACCTTCACCTATGATCCCGAATACACACTGAACTACGAGGTAGGCCTTAAGGGACAATGGCTTGACGGAACCTTATTCGCTGATTTGAGCCTCTATTACATCCAGATTACCGACAAACAGGTGGTTGAACGCAGCAATCAGTTCATGGTCAATCACGTGCGCAATGCAGCGGAGGCCTACTCCAGAGGCGCCGAGTTAAGCGTGGCCTGGATCCCGCTGAAAGGGCTGAACCTGCAAGCCGGCATGGGAATTTCAGAGGCTAAATTCGAAGATTGGAGTGCAATGGACAGCGACGGCTCCATCTTTGATTACGCAGATAACTACACACCCAACGCCCCCAACTATACATACAACCTGAGCGCGCAATACCAGTGCGCATCCGGTCTGTTTTCCAGGTTGGACCTGTTGGGTGTGGGCCGCATCTACCATGACCCGAAAAATTTCCTGGAGGCGGATCCCTACCTTACAGTCAACCTGCAATTGGGTTACCGCGCCCGGAACTGGGAAGTGACCTTATGGGCCAAGAACCTCTTTGATGAAGAGTACTATACGGCCTTATGCGATTGGGCGGGAGACACCATCGCCCAAGACGGAGCCCCGCGCTTTGTGGGAGTCAGACTTTCCTACAACTGGTGAAAAAAATATTTCCCAATTAAACCTGGAGAACCAAGAATTATGACCGGCATGCCAAGGCCCGACCAAGATTGCGAACCGCTCTTCTCCATCTTCACTGATTTGACCGCAGGCAAACTGCTCATCGTTGCCATTGATTTGGATTTGTTCAATCTTTTGCATAAACCAATGACCGTTCAAGAGGTGAGCCAAGCCTTGGAAAGCCACCAGTCAAACACCAGGCTCTTTCTGGACGCCCTGGTGGCCGTCGACCTGCTGAAAAGACAGGGCCCGCATTATCAAAACAGCCGACTATCTGATTTGTATCTCACAGATGACAGCCCTTATGCCATCGGCAAGATGCTGCGGCAAAGTTATGACGAGCAAACAAAATATCTGGACCATCTGGAAGACCTTGTCAAAACCGGGAACTCGGCTCTTCGATTTTCCGGCCAGAGCATGGATCAGCCTGAGATATGGCGAGATATGGTCAAGGGTATGGGCAACTATTCGCGTAGCTCAGTGGCCCAGGATTTGGCCGCTGTCATTAAGCGTCAAAAGAGATTTCCTCAATTAAACAAAGTGCTTGACCTGGGAGGAGCCCATGGGGTCATGGCCCTGGAGCTTCTCCTGAATCACCCAAACTTGCAGGCCGTGATAATGGATCGGCCCGAGGTGCTTGAGGGCGCCAAGGGATTCATAGCCGAATACGGCTTGCAGGACAGAGTGTCGCTAAGGGGTGGTGACTATGTGACAGATGATCTGGGAGAAGGCTATGATCTGGTGCTGGCATGTTCCACCTTGCATTTTCATTATGAATTCCTGACCGACCTGTTGAAAAAAATCCATGCATCCTTAAAGCCAAAAGGAATCCTGGCGGCCTTGAACGCCGGTTTGACCGAAGAAGGATGCGCCCCAAGGGAGATTGTCTTAACCATGTTGCCCTGGCGGCTGGCGGAACGCTCCAATTGCCTGGATCAAGGCGAAATTGCCGATGCGGCTTTCCTGGCGGGCTTCAGGTCTGTACGGTCCATGACCATAAAAACTCCGGGCGGTCCCATGGAACTGGATATCGCCCGAAAATGAGGTGGCTTGATCGGGGGAAAAAACTAAGGGTCAACAGGCCGTTACTGATTAAAAAATCCGTTCTTCTGGCTGTCATGTACACCAGTCAGAGCCTCCCCTTGGGATTCACCTGGGTGGCGCTGCCCATAATAATGCGCCGGAATGGATATGATCTCCAATCAATAGGCATGTTGGCCCTTTTATACCTGCCGTGGGCGGGAAAATTCATTTACGCCAGCGTGCTGGACCGCTACTATTTCTCCTCCATGGGCAAGAGGCGCTCCTGGATTTTACCCTTGCAAGGGTTGGCATCGGTCCTGCTTTTTCTTTTGGCCATTTGCCCAAATACAGCCGGCGGCATGCTGCCCGCGCTTGTGCTCATATTTACCTTGAACCTGGTCGTTGCCACCTGTGACATTGCGGTGGCCGGCTATGCCGCTGATATGCTTGAACCAGAAGACATGCATTTGGGCGGCATGATTCAGACCTTTTTCGCCCTCCTGGGCACCATGCTCGGCGGTGGTGTCCTTTTCATGGCCTATGATCTCCTGGGCTGGCAAAATTCCTTTTTATTGCTGGGCATATTGGCGCTGGCATTAAGCCTTCCGGTTTTATTCCACACCGAAAGAGACCTGTTGGCCAAGGCCCGGCAAAAAACCCAAACCTTGAGACACAAACCGAGCCTCTTTAATTTCGCCACCCGGCCGGAAACAAAATGGTTTTTGTTTTTCATGTTTTGGATGGCCATCGTTTCAATGGGAGGTTCGCAGCTTTTCCCGCCCATGATGAATGATCTGGGGTTAAGCCCGGCTCAAATCGGTTCCATCATGTTCTGGTGGGCCCATCCGGCCGGACTGGCGGGTTCCTTCATCGGAGGACCGCTGATGCGTTACCTGGGGGTGCGCAACCTGGTGAGGGCGGCTTCTGCGGCAGCCATAATTTTATGCTGGCAGATAGCATTGGTGGCCAAAGGCCATAGTATTGATCAAAGTTTGGCCGCGGTTCTTTTAATGGGGCAACATCTCATGCAGGGGATAATAATGACCTGCATGCACACGCTGATGATAAGGCTCAGCGCCGGTCCGCAAGCAGCAACAAACCATGGCTTTCTATGTGGTTTTAACCATGTGGTAATGCTGACCCAGGCTCCGCTGGAAGGCTGGATAGGCAATATGTTCGGCTATGCGGGTCTCTACGCCACCCTGTCGTTTGTTCTCCTTTTTTCCCTTTTTGCCGCGGATTGGACGCTTAAGGCTCGGCTCAGATCACTTTCATGAACAACAAACATTGCCTTTTCCTTTGGGATATACTCGAATAGCAACCAAAAGCGGCGCTCCGAACAGGCGGCTATATTCACGGTTAAACTGGGAGGGGCTTTCATAACCCACCTGAAAGGCGGCAGTGGAGGCATCCAGGTGATCTGTCAAGATCAGCCGCCTTGCCTCATGCAACCGAATTCTCTTTTGAAATTGCAAGGGAGTCATGGCGGTCAAGGCTCTGAAGTGGTGGTGAAAGGTTGAGGTGCTCATACGTGCATGAGTCGCCGGATCTTCATTTTGATCCGGTTGGTGTAATTTTCCCTCAGCCAACCAATGGCCCTTGCGATTTACCGGAGCCTTTGCCCCTGTTCTCCCACCAGAAGGCGCTAGATAATTTCCTTTTGGACAAGAGGCGCAAAGATGGGAATATCATCCGGTTCTTCAAGTAAATCAATTAGGCTTTGCAAGGCGCTTACGAGAGATGGGGCAACCTTGCGAATCTGCTGGGACTTGAGGGCGAGGAAATCACTTCCACCAAAATGGCCTATGAACACGGCCTGGGAGAGATCAATTTAAGGCGTCTGAAAATCCGGGAGGTATAAGGTTAAGCTTGAAGGTGGTGTGTCTGGTCGTGTTCCTATTTTTTTTAGCCTGAATATGGGCAAATTAAGTCTTGATGCACCACCATTTATTTGCCGAATAGTGGAGATGAAATTGACAAAATTCAATCTTACTTAAAAGATTCAGGCTGAGCCCGGGGGGAATATCAGCCCTGAACTGACCTCCCGCATTAGTCAGTAATGTTAATTAGTTGGGGCAGGTGGAGATTAGCGTATGAATGAGATGGCCTAATCGGCCGACAGATTAAACACCGGTCGAAAAGGCCATCTATATATTTCCTTCAAACGTCGCCAAACTTGAACAGGAAGAGCTATAGTTCATCCAAGGCCCTTTGATAGGCATCAAGAGCAGTCTGGTCAAAAAGCACCATTTTGATCTCCTTGAAAACACCTGCATGAGCCATTAAGTAATCCCTGACAGCACTCAATGCCACCAGGGCCGCCTGATCAAGGGGATAGCCATAGGCCCCGGTTGATATGCTGGGAAAGGCTACTGTGGCAAGCCCGTTTTCCCGGGCCCTTTCCAGGGAATTTACATAGCAGTCGGCCAGCAATTCCGCATCCTTGGGAGAACCTCTGTAGATCGGGCCCACGGTGTGGATCACCTTCAGGGCCTTCATGCATCCTGCCCCGGTTATCACAGCCTGGCCTGTGGGGCAGCCCCCTATTTCACGGCATTCGGCCATGAGTTCAGGTCCTGCGGCCCGGTGTATTGCGCCATCCACACCTCCGCCGCCTGCCAGGCGGCTGTTGGCCGCATTCACCACAGCCTGGGTCTCCACCTGGGTGATATCTCCTTTTTGCAGGGTAAAAAGGGTGTCACCCCAATTTGCTTGCAGCATGCCGTCTCCTTAGCTGAAAAACACCGTGAGGTCTTACTAAAACGCTAATTTTTCAGTCTCGTTTTGGCGCCAGGAAAAAAAGGTTACCCGGGTATTTCATTCTCCCGGCCAGGCTGCCTGCCTGGTCTCCGCTGCCAAAATAAAGATCCACCCTGCCCGGGCCCCTGATGGCCCCGCCGGTATCCTGATTAAGCACCATTCTGCCCATTGGGGCTGTTTTTCCTCCCGGCGCCGGAATCTCTCCGACAATATAGGCGGGAGCCAAGCCGGGGAATATGCGCCGATCCGTTGCTATGGACCTGCCTGCGGTGAGGGGCTTGCCAAAACACCCCAGGGGGCCATCTCTGGGGGGCAAGGGGCGGAAAAACACATAAGACGGGTTGTGAGACAGAACCTCTCTTCTTAATTCAGGTTTTTCCTCTAAAAAGGCTTTTATGGCCTGCATGGACATGTTATCCAGACTCATAAGGTCTTTTTGAATCAATAATTTTCCAATCGACCGATAGGGATGGCCGTTCACACCGGCATAACCAAGCCTCAGATGGGAGCCGTCCTTAAAGACCACCTGGCCGGATCCCTGTATATGCAGAAAAAAGGCCTCCACCGGATCAGCCAGATAGGCCAAAGGCTCTGCCTTTTCCTTTAGAACCCCGTTAAAGTCAATCTCCTCCCGATCATAGTAGGGAATGACTTTATCACCATAGACCCGGGCCACCAGATGACGCTTGTCCGCCTTGATCCCAAAGTCTCTAAGGTCAATCTTTACCAAATCTGTTGGAATGGCGTAAAGCGGATACACAAAAGGCTTCTCGGGTTTCATTCTGGCTGCCAGCACCGGTTCATAGTAACCAGTGAAAAGCACCCTGCCCTCACCATCGGAGCCAATGGACTTGAACAATAAAAATTTTCTTTTCAAAGCCTCGGTCCTGGCCCTGGGATCCGGCTCCCTTACCAATATATCCCTCAGCTGGTTGAGCGCCGTGATCATCTCACTTGCGGTTCTTTTGTGTTCACCAAAGGTAAAGGTTCTATCCGGCGGCACCCTTTCCAGATAGGCCAGGGATTCCATACAGGCCTTTTCCAGGCTCTCTGAATCCATGTCATCATAAAAAACCGGCCAATCGGTGGGCGGAACCAGCTCCAGCACAGCCCTTTCACCTGTGGTCGAAGTGGTTTGGCTGGGCGTACAGCCAAAAAGACCGAGACACAATATCAGGGCGCAGATTAAAAGGCCCATTTCCTTTAGTGTTTTGTATTCAGTATTGTTTTTCATTTGCATTTTTTAACACGGCATGAGTTTCAGGGGTAAAAATTGTATAGATCGCAAAGCAACTTTCTCCGCTTCTGCAAACCGGTATAAAAACGGTATTTGGCGCCGAGTGGCTGACAGACAAAAAACGTTCTTATAACAATACCTTGATTTTAAACAAACTCCTCTGGTTTATTATTAAAAAACCCCGCAGGCAGAGAAGCCATTAATCCTTCTATTGCATCCGGTTTGATTCCCAAAGAGGACAACTTGGCGTAAATATCATCATGAGCCATCCTCTCTATTTCCAGGCCGGGAGCGTATCGACTCATAAGAAGATCAGCCAGATTCACCAGTTGAACCAGTTCCGGCTGCAAGTTTGCCTCATGGGGTGCGTGATGTTTCTCTATCACTTCACAAATATTCTCCGGAAGCCCCCACCTGACAGCCAGCCAATACCCCACCGTCGCATGATCCTGACCAAATATCTTTTGCTCCACCTCCATAAGGGTGTGTCCCAGATCATGGGTGGCCCTTAGAAGAAAGTTCCTTGTCTTTTCGGCATGCTGATCCAGAGCCACTTTCCCCAGATCGTGCATCAAACCCGCGGTGTAGGCCACATCTCGAGGGACCAGGGCTGTTTTTTCGGCCAAAGCGGCGGCTAAAATGCCTGTTCCGAGCGAATGCCTGAAGAGACCGCCTTTTGCCAGGGAATACCCATCACGGACGCGGGAAAAGGAATCCTCCACTCCGGCTGCCAATAAAAGCCGAACGATATTTTGCTCACCTAAAACAGCCAAGGCTCGATCAAGGGAATCCACTTTAAACCTCAGGCCGAAAAAGCTGGAATTACACTGCCTGAGCACCTTGGCGGCCAAAACCTGATCTTCAGAAAGCATTTCAGCCAATTTGCTGAAATGGTAGTCACCATGGTTTATCATGATAACCAAGTCAAAAATAATGTCTTTTATGGGCCTTATATTGGCAAAGGTAAGTTCCATCTTATCAGGTGTAAGAAAAACTTCCTTCAAAGGGACACGACGGCTCTTTATATCCAACGATCTGATATTGCAGCTAAAGTCGTGCCCCCTTAACTCCATTTTGCATGAATAATGCTCTTGTGTTTCAAAATCGGCCTTTATGGAATGAGCCCTGAGAAAACGCTCCACCTCCAGGCGCACCCTGTTTCCCAGATCCAAATGCGCTAAATTATCCGGGGTCAACGATCCCCCCCCGGCAACCCAGGCGGTCAAATTTTCCGGTTTTGCGCCCAACTCACAGATTGCCTTATAAAGAAGCGGCAACCCCGTCTCGGCATATTTGGCGGGCTGGCTCCTGTCGGCGGATTCCAAGGGCTTTGGCAAAAGCAAATTGATCATACCGCCGACTTTATTGAGGCGGTCTGCCAGGCAAACGCCGACACTGGCCCCTAAAAAGGCTTCCAAGGTGGCTTTTTCATCTTTGATTACCTTGTAGCCACCGGGTTCAACCACCTCGTAATTTATGACTTGCTCCATTTGACAAAACCCGACCTTAAATTGTTTTATTTCAGGTCAGCTCTGCAAGATCCTTTTGAAGATCCGCAACCAAGTCCTTTAACCCATCAAACAGTTCCACCGAGCCTTCCAGCTGTTCCTTTCGCCCCATCTGCTCCAGATTCAAAGCCGCCTGAAAAGTCTCATCCATCTCGAAGTTACCCACAATCCCCTTTAAGGCGTGTGCGCTCTCAGCCAACAGAGCCGCATCCTGTTTTTGCACAGCCTTTTCAATCTCCTTGAGGTGAATCTCCGACTCCTCCTGAAAAATCTCAATCAGCATGCCAAGGCTATCACCGAATTTTTCTTGCAAATGTTCGGCGTTTACCATTTTTTCATCTCCCCCCAAGTCCACTTCCGGCTCTTGGGAAACAGGTGGTTGGTTTATATCAGAATAATTCTTATTTAATATGTCGGTAATAGCTTTCATTATATCTTCGGGTCGGACCGGTTTGGGAACATAACCGTTCATACCCGCTTCCAGGCACCTTTTCCGATCACCTTTCATGGCGTGGGCCGTCATGGCTACAACCGGCACCGTGTGATCCAGCACCTTGCTTTGGGGGTCGCGAATCGCTCTGGTGGCGGTAAAACCATCCATTACGGGCATCTGCACGTCCATAAAGACCAAATCGTATTCCTTTTCGGCCAGCGCATCCAGGGCCTCTTGACCGTTTGCGCAGATATCCGCCCCATACCCCAGTCGATTTAACAAGGCCAAAGCGACCTTTTGATTGGTCTTGTTGTCCTCCACCACCAAGATACGCAAGCCCCTTTTTTTGTTTTCCGCAAGGGTGTGCCTGGTGACAAGGTCTATCTCACCAGGCTGCGCCCCCTCTCTCGGGGCGCGCCCCATCAGGGTGGCCAAACATTCATGAAGCTGAGATCTTTTCACGGGCTTGGTCAGGTAGGCTTCAAAACCGATTTCCTTCAACAAGGCGGCATCCCCTCTGCGGGCCAGAGAGGTGACCATAGCCAAACGGATGTCCTTCAGTAAGGGGTCGGACTTGATCTGCCTGCCCAATTCCTCCCCATCCATACCGGGCATATTCATATCCAAAAGAGCCAGGGTGAAAGGGGCTCCCTGGTTATGTGCCTCGCGCAGCATTTTCAGGGCAGTTCGGCCCTGATTCGCCTCACTGCATTCCATACCCCAGGCCGAGAGATAGGAATTAAGCACCATGCGGTTGACTTTATTATCATCAACCACCAGCACCTTGACACCTAAGAGGTCTCTGTCGTCCGGACCGGCCCAGGAATCTGTTTTTTCGGCCTGCTTTTTTAACCTGGCCGTGAACCAAAAATTTGAGCCTTCTCCCGGTTTGCTCTTAACCCCAATGCTGCCATGCATCATCTCCACCAGTTTTTTGGATATGGCCAGGCCAAGGCCCGTACCTCCGTATTGCCTGGTGGTGGAAGCGTCCGCCTGGGTAAAGGCCTCAAAAAGCAATTCCTGGTGCGATTCCTCAATGCCTATTCCAGTGTCCCTCACCTCAAAAAAAAGGGTTGCCGATTCGGAATCTTCTTCCTTGACATTGACCTCAAGAACGATCTCGCCTTTTTGGGTGAACTTAATGGCGTTGCCCAACAGATTGACCAAGACCTGCCTTAGCCTGCCGGGATCTCCTTTTAGAAGTGAAGGTATGGAGGGGTCAATGTAGCCGGCATATTCCAATCCCTTTTCCTGGACCCGTATCCCTACGGAGTCGTTTATATCGTCCAAGGCGGTGCGCAGGTCGAAATCAATCTCCTCCATCTCGATCTTGCCTGCCTCAATTTTGGAAAAGTCCAGGATATCGTTGATGATAACCAAAAGGGCGTCCGCACTTCGGGTTATGGTATTGGCATAATCCCTTTGTTCTTCAGTGAGTTCAGTGGTCAACAGCAGGCTGGCCATGCTCACGACCCCATTCATGGGGGTGCGAATTTCATGACTCATGTTGGCCAAAAACTCGCTTTTGGCCGCATTGGCGAGTTCCGCCTCAAGCGCCATCTGATTTGCCCTGGCTATGGCCTCTTCCAGTTGCAGGTTACTTTCCTCGGCCTGCTGATGGGCCAAGGCCGCATCCTCGGCTATGTTCAAGGCAATCAAACGGTTTTCTTCCAAATTGGCAACCTTTTCGGCCACCATACGCTCCAGGCCCTGATTGCGCTTCCAGACACTTAGGTCGGCAGACTTGAAAAGCTGAACCAAATCTTCAGCCACCATCTCCAAGTCCCCCATTACATCACCAGGGCAGGCCCTGATCTCCGGCAGCCCAAACCCACTGCCCAAAAAGGCCAGTTTACCGGCCAACTCGGAAAGCCGTTCTTCCAGGGATCGGGCATCGACCCATTTGCTTTTCAACAAGGCCCCGGCCTCGAGGCTTTCCTGGCTTTCCAATTGATCCGTAGTTTCAATAAAGGGTTCCTCGGGCAACTGCGCCGACCCACCTGCCGGGGAAAAGCCGATCGAGGCGGCCAGATTATTCAACCTGGCATTTAGAACATCCTTGATTACTTTTTGGTGATCAGCCTCCGAGCCTGCTTGCCCCAAGTGTTTGGCCTGGGCCAAGATCCATCTGGCCTGCTGATCTGAAAGCACCGGAGAAAATTTCACATGGCCGTTAGCATCGAGCCTCTCACCCAACCCGTTATCGAAAACGCCTTTTAAAAGGTTTGTGAGCAATCCTGAATTAATGTCAGTGAGATACTCAGGCCGTGACAACTCCAGGGCCAATTTTTCCAAATCATCCGGTGCAGCCTTGCGAAGTTGATATAAAGCTTCAAGTACTGCTTTAACAACAGCCTCATGGGTGCCCGGCCTTTTTGAAATAAAATCTTTTCTGAAGCCCAAGCCGTCTGCAGGGTGATTCGGCCAGATCTCACTGGAGAGCAGAAAAATAAAACCGAATTCTCCGGTGGCCGCTTGGGCATAGGGTTCCGGGGCGAATATGCCGTCCACCCAGCCCTCTTTAAGGTACAAGGGCATATGCCTGGGTGAAACTTCCAGAATGCTTACGTCAACTAAAGGATCCAGTTTATTTTTAGCTAAAAAGGAGCAAAGCAGGAGATGGGCCACTGAATATTTGTGAGAGACGGCAAAGGATAAGCCCTTCATTTGCTTTGCGTTTTTCAAATCCTTGTGTCTTCGGGCCAACACCAGGGCAAAACTGTTTAAATTGAGCATCACAGAAAGAGAGACTTTGGTTTTTCTTCTCTCAAGCCCCAGGCCAAGGGCAGTTGAGGCCGGAATCACCCCACCATCCAGGTAGTTGTAACTCATGAGGTTTTTAATGGCCCTGGGCTCCGTCACCTTATGCAACTTTATGAAAGCCCCGTACTTTTCAAACAATCCATTCATCTGCGCCCAGACCAGGGGGGCAACCGAAATCAGGGGTGCAAAGGCTAATTCCAGCGACTTGGTTTGCAGGCCTTTTTGGGTGACAGCGCCAAGGTTGAAAGCGGATTCAAAAGGCTGGTCCGCCCTTTGACCTAATTTGGGTGTTTTTTCTTTCTGTTTTTCCTTTGCCTGCTCTTCTTCTGCAAACTCAGGGGAGCGTCCCAACTCCCCCAACAGCTCATTCACCCGCCTTTTTAACTTCATCACCCTTTTTTCACGGCCGGTCATGACCCTGTTGAAGCGTTCGACTTCGGCTATGGAATCGGTAAGTTTTTGAGTTGTCTTTTCAGCATGCTCCTTGGCCAGACGAAGTTCGTCTTCCACTCTTCTGGAGTCTGTAATGTCAAGACCCGCACAGACCACAAAATCCACCTTGCCGTCGGCATCTATATGCGGGGTTTTGGACACCTCAAGCAGCCTGGCCTGCCCCTTGTGATCCACCACCCACTCCTCTGAGTAACCCGTCTCCCGACCGGAAAAGGCCTTTTGATTACCCTGGATGCACACGGCAAACGAATCGGATATCAGGCAATCCTGAATATGCTGGTTTTCCAGTTCCTCTTTTGCTTTTCCCAGGAAGGCGGCTCTGGTTTGGTTGACAAACCCGCAGGTTTCAGGGTCTGTCATGCACCAGATCTGAATGGGCAGGGTATCGAGCAAGGTAAACTGCTCTTGTAGTTGTCTGAACTTAATAATCTTTTTTTTCTCATTCTTTTTTTTACGGCTGTTTAGGAAGCTTTTATCCCTTTTGCGGTTCTCGGCCCAAAAAACACCTGAACCGAAAAGGAAAATTAGGGAAAATAAATAGATGAGGCCGGTAAATTCGGTCAACTGGTTTTCTATGGAAGGCAAAGCCGCTCGGGCCGCATGAGCAGGACAGGACGATATACCGATAAATACAAGAGAGAAAAGTATTCCACGATCAAATGTATCAAGGCGACTGTTCAATCTAACCTTCCCATGGCGGATGCCGGTGAGAGCGATTTAAAATGCGCCGCTTCGCGGGCTCTCGCAATTTCAAGGCAGCAAAGTGTTGGCAAAAGGCGGTCCGACACTTTGCAAAACCTGATTCGGCAAATCAGGCAGATTCCGCCAATAAGTCAATTCTTCAAATCCGCTTAAAGGCCTGCAAAGAACAAACCGATATAAAAAAGGCAGCATTCTCATTTATATTGCTCTTATCCTCTTTTAAAACGACCGGATCCATATTCAATAAAAACCAAGTATAACCGACAGGCCTTACAGCCACCCCCCAATCAGCGGCATTCTTGCCGCATCTCGGGGTGCAGCTTTAGAAACCATATAGCCGCAAGCCGGGTTTTGCCAAAGTGGATACTTAAAAAACAGCCCTTTTTTAAATAATAAGGCAAGAATAAAGAGACCTCAAAGGGCAAAGGAAATTTATCGGATAATCAGTTTGCCGTTTGGAGCAATATTTTTGCATTTGTAAAAAGTACTTATCATTTTTATGAGTTCGCGTCATCGTGGGCCCAGACCTGGCCACCCCCATATAACCATAAAGATTACAGAGCTATACTTAAAATATGAAAAGCCACGATACGCCGTATAAAAAGACGGGAAAAGCGGCCCGTCAGAGCAAATCCAACAATCTAACTATTTTCCGAAAACATCAACCGGTGTTTTTAAACGGTGTGATAAAGAGGAGTTTCTCACGCCTGTCGAAGGTTTATTTAAGTACACCGCGGGTACGATAGGGTAACTTTGCAAAAACCTCGGAAAGATTTCCGGAACAGCCCAGATGTGAACGGCGCGCACTGCGGCCTTTTGCAGACAGGATTTTAGGCCTTATGGTAGGGTGAATTGGCCAATATGCTGTAGGCCCGATAGAGTTGTTCCAAGGTGACAAGTGCGGCCAGCTCATGGGGAAGGGTTGCCGCCCCCAGACTCACCTTTTTATTGGCCCGCTCAAGAATCTGCCGATCCAGGCCAAGAGCGCCGCCAATAACCAAAACCAGGCGCCTGGGACCCGACAACCTGGCCTTGTCCAGATGACGGGCCCATTCTTCGCTGCTCCAGGCAGAGCCCTGGCGATCCAGGGCCCATACATGGTCCCTGGGGTCCAGTCTGGCCAAAAGATTAGCAGCTTCACCAGCCATGACCTCCTGGTCGCTGATGCCCTTTCCTGCCCTGACCGCCTTGACCTGGACCAGCTCACAGCCGCCGCTTTTTTTAAGGCGTTTCTGAAATTCAGCCAGGCCCAAGGCCACATATTCGGCCTTGGGCTTGCCCACTGTAAGCAAACAGTTTTTCATGATCAATCTTTAGGCATTAAAAACTTGGCAGTGGCCTGGGCCAGATATTTGTCGGAACCGGCCAGGCTCACCGTAGCCATGGTCTTGACCATCCTGCCTCTGGTTTCGTCGATCCAGCCTTTTACCAGAAGCCGGGTCTCGAGGGGGACCGGTGCACTGTAGCGGGTCTCCATGGAAGCCGTCACCCCGGGGCCTTTGAAATGCAAAACCGCATGGGCCATAACCTCGTCCAGCAAGGTGGAAACCACCCCGCCATGGGCGATTCCGCTCCAGCCCTGGAAACGCGTCGGCAATTCTATCCGGCACAGCACCTGGTCTTCGGTATATTCCACCTGCATGCCAAGACCGGCGGGATTATTTTTACCGCAGGCAAAACAATATCCATCGTCCAGCAGGGCGTTTTTGCCGCTCTGATCCATCAGCGCACCTTAAGGCCAAGCTCTTTGGCTATCAGTTCGGCTGTTTTGCTGACAAAAGCCTTGAACTCCTCGCCTTCCAGGGGATTCCCCGGTGCGGGTAAACGGACCAGACCCGAAGGAACTGCTTCCCTGGGATAATTCTGTAATTCCTTTTCAGGGGTGACGCCCATCTCTGCCGGGAAGTTATCCTCAAAGTACATTTGCTGGAACCCAATGAACTTGAGGTGATGGGCCGTGGCATCAAGCACCGCGGTGTGTTCCTTGCCGACTATGCCTTTGGCCATGGCGGCCTTTAGCCCGGCCAGAGACTCACCACCCTGGGTGCAGGCAATGTGACCGTGTCTGTTGGCCTGAATCATGCTGTCCATTATGGCCTGTTCGTTCACCTGAACCACATGAAAGTTGCCCGCCCCGGCCGTTTTTTCGTAACGCCGGGCCAATTCCACCACCCTGGGCATTGAGACCGGATTTCCGATCATGGCGGCCTGGGCAACTGAAGGTTTGACAGTCATCGGCTGCCACTCGCGCTTTTCGGGGTCCGGCTCGGAATAATATTGGAACACAGGGTCCGCATGATGGCTCTGCACGCCCAGGATCATGGGCAGCGAGTCTATGATCTCGAGCTCATACATCTTCATGAAGCCACGCATAATAGCAGAGATATTGCCCGCGTTGCCAATGGGGACCACTATCACTGTGCCCTTGAGGTCGTAGTCCAGCTCCTGGGCCACTTCAAAGGCATAGGATTCCTGGCCCAAGATGCGCCAGGGATTCTTGGAGTTTAAAAGTGCGACCTGGAAATTCTCCGCCAGGTGCTCCACAACCTTCATGCAATCGTCAAAAACACCCGGCACTTCAAAGACTTGAGCGCCAGAGCCAAGAGGCTGGGCCAACTGCTGGGGTGTGACCTTGCCCTTGGGCAAAAGAACACTGGAAGCGACATTCGGAGACAAATAAGAGGCATAAAGAGCGGCTGCGGCCGAGGTGTCGCCGGTTGAGGCGCAGACACTTAAGATCTTGCCCGCGCCTTTATACTTGATCAGGTAATTGATATAGGCCATGGCCGCGGCCATGCCCCTGTCCTTAAAGGAGGCGCTGGGGTTCTGGCCGTCGTTTTTATAATAGAACCTGGCGCCGACCTGGGATTGAAGCAGACCGGAAGCCTCCACCATGGGGGTGGACCCCTCGCCCAGGTAAATAACGCAGTCAGCGGGAATCACCGGGGCCACCAGTTCATGGAACCGGAATATGCCTTTCAAGGCCGGGATATTCAAGGTTTTGCGAAGGTCGAAAATCCTCTGCCACCTCTTGCCGCTTTTTTTCTTAAGCTCTGAAAACTCGTTGTTTTCTATCAGTAAAACCTGTCCACATTCCGGACAGGTATACAAAAGTTGATCAATGGGATGCTCTTTTTGGCAACCAAGGCAACGATAGACCAGCCCCTTTTGGGGCTCTGGCAGCAGATCACTTTGATCCTGAGCTGAAAAATCCTCTAATTTCATTACAAGCCTCCATATGAAGAAGCGTACTATATATTGCTAAGAGAAAAGTGTCAAAAACGAGGCTGCCGAGTATTCAGGTGCACCCCATCTATGGGAAAACAAAAAACCGATCAATCATTTTTGACCTGGAATTTTCTACCAATTTAAAAAAAACAGGCCAAAAAAATATTATTTATGAACCGGTTTTTCTATTATTGGCGAATTTTTCCAGCCAGGCCAGGGTGTGGGCCGTGGCCTGCCTTTGATCCTCCGGTTTTGAAAGCTGGTGATCCGCTCCGGTTAAAATCAAAAAAGCCCTGGGGTCGGGAGCGCACTCATAGCCCGATTCAGTCTGGTCAACCGGCACCACTTCATCCAGCTGACCGTGGATAAAGAGCAATCCGGGCAATTTCTTGATAATTCCCTTTAAATCATGTTTGGGAATATCTTCGACCATCAGGGGTAGATCCGGCGGGGGGTCCTGTTTTGAAATCTTTTCCATCAGGGCCTTCATATCCGTGGGAGCGGACCAGGCTATGGTGCATACGGGCGGCCTTATGGCCGAAGCAGCAATGACGGCAGCGCCGCCAAGTGAGGATCCCATATAGGCCAAAGGCAGCTCAGGCTCCAGATCTGAGAGGGCCTTGGCTGCGCTCAACACTTCATCCCGCCTTTGGGTGAGAGTGACCAACCTTTCCTCGCCAGGCGAATCCCCACAGCCTGAATGATCAAATTGAAGCGTTAAAAAACCGAAATCAGCACAAGCCCGGCACAAATTTGTAAGTTTCCTGCTGGCCATGGAAGACTTAAGCCCGTGGGAAACGACTACTGCTATTTGTGGTTTCTTCGAAGGCCGGTGGAGACGTGCGGCCAGGCTCAGGCTGTCATGGGCGATCTCAAAAGACTCTATCTTATGAGCCATGTGCTTTTATATCCGATAATAGATTATACTGGTAAACAAAAGCGTCCTCTGAAGGGAGGAACCCAAAAAGGAAAACTTACAGCTAATGGATTGGATCGTGAGACAATTCTTCATTGTTTTGGCTTGTTGAACCTTTTTTCAAGGCAGCCTCTTCATGCGCCCTGACCAGATAACCAATGATCAGAAGGCTGGAATGAAAGCGCTTGGGATCCATATCCCCCAAGGTTAACTGGCCGCCGAACTTGTTGAAGACATCTATTATCTCGGAATCCATTTCCGCTTCAATCATTTTAGTGACAAACTCACCCGAGTCTTGCCCCAATTTGGTAAAAAATTCTGCGGCCAAGTCTTTTTTTGTCATAGCAGATCTCTCCATAATTAGGGGCGAAACCCTTAAAACATACCTTTCATCAATTATGGCTGCAAGTGAGTCAAAAACCAATCAAAAGGAGCTCCAGATGCAGGCAGAAAGACAATGGTTTCACGAAACAAGGGCAAAAGCAGTGATCCAGGCCCTTAAGGGCAACCGTATAAACGGATATTTTGTTCAAAACCGTGTTAATGCAGTTGAGCAGGTGCTTCAACTGATACCAAACCAAAGCCTCATTGCCATGGGCGGATCCATGACCCTGTTCGAAACCGGTATTTATGATGCCATCAAAAAAGGAAATTACAACCTTATTGACCGATTTGAGAAGGGGATTTCTCAAGATGAAGCCCTAACCCGCCTAAAAACGGGACTTACGGCCGATATTTTTCTGGCCGGGGTCAATGCAGTTACCGAACAGGGCGAACTGGTTTTTGTGGATGCCTCCTGCACCAGGGTGGCTCCTATTTTATTTGGCCCTCAAAAGGTGATACTGGTCTCCGGCTGCAACAAAATCGTACCCAACCTGGCCTATGCCCAGGAGCGAATCCGCCATTTTGTGGCGCCGGCCAATGCCAGGCGGCTTGGGCGCAAAACACCTTGCGCCAAGACCGGTAAATGTGAGGACTGTTCCAGTCCCGATCGCATCTGCAACGCAACAGTGGTCATTCACAAACAGGCATTTGAACAGAGGCTACACCTGGTGTTGGTGGGGGAAACCCTGGGACTTTAAAAAAGGAGCCGGCCCGTTAACCGGCTTTTTTCAGTTTATACCTGTTAACGGGCCGGGTTGTGCCTTGGGTATGCAAAGCCCGAGCTGATGACCTGTCCCAAAAAAAACGAGCCGCTTCCTAAACCGGCTTCCCACTTTTTATTTAAAAACCTGTCGGCTCAGCAAATCATTTATCGACCGATGCTACATACAAAAACAAGCCTTTTAAAAAAACGGGAAAAATGAAATCACCAACCCGGCAAATGCTTCCTTGTTAAAGTCAAAGGCAGTTTTTTCCACCCAGGGGAAGAAAAGGCGCATGTGAAACGTAACTATTTGCAATAACAATAAAAACCATATTCAATTTTAAACAACCAAACGCTTGGCACGTTACTTGCTTATCAGTTCAGCAAGCTGTTTAACGGGTATTGATCCTTACCCGATCAAACGGCTGCTCTGGACGCAGGGACGCGTCTTTCCCCTTGCAGGTCGCCAAGGAAGGTGACACCCGGTGTCCCCCCGCCCCGCGGATCTGGCGGCGGGGGGATTCACCCCACCACCTGCCTTGTCATTTTTTAAAAATCCTGCCCCAAGACCTTTTCTAAAAACTTCCCGGACTATTTTGGTTTTGAAGCGGTTGCCTGCATGCCATAAGTGGTGTAGCATCAGGGACAAATTGGAGAGCCACGTGGCAACAAAGCGATACAGCAAGTTCAAGAAAACAAACCGCCCCACCAGACGCGGAACCCAGCAAAAAAGGGCCATGGGAAAATCCGGCCAGGATCAGGGCAGGAAATCCGTATTCGCGCCCAGGGTCCATCCCAAGCTGGAGCCGATTCTCCAGGAAGTGGGCTCGCCGGAGATTACGCCCTTTGTGGCGGACCCTTTTCAAACTGAAGCGGTTGAAAAGCTTGCCTTCAGCGATGTGGTGGTAAGCGCCCCCACCGGAAGCGGCAAAACCTGGATCGCCGAACAGGCCATACGGATAGCCTTGGAAAAGGGTCAACGGGCCTGGTACGCCAGCCCGCTCAAGGCCCTGTCCAACGCCAAATATGCCGAGTTCGGTGAAATATTCGGCCCGGAGAATGTAGGCATACTCACAGGTGATCGTAAAGAAAACCCTTCCGCACAGCTGATTGTGGGTACAACCGAGATTCTGCGCAACCAGCTCTACGACTCCATGCACCGGGGACTGGACTTGAATGCCGGGCTGGTGGTTTTAGACGAGGCCCATTATCTGGGAGACTCGGAAAGGGGCGTGGTCTGGGAAGAGGTCATTATTTACCTGCCGGTAAGAGTGAGGCTTCTCCTTCTCTCCGCCACCGTTGAAAACGCGGATCAGATAGCCCGCTGGCTCAACTTTGTACGCGACGAAAAAAGCACAACCGTTATTTCAGACCAGAGGCCCGTACCTCTCTATCCCCTGTTTTTGTTCCCTGACGGAGAAATAAGCCCCCTGACCAACAAAAAAGGCCTGTTCTCCAAAGTAAAACGGTTTTTGGAACAGGACAGGCCCCGCAGACAGGGGCCGCTGCATCATCTGCCACCTGTGAGCCAGGTGCTGAACGCCCTTAATCAGTCTAATCTTCTACCGGCTATTTTCTTCCTCAAATCCCGTGCGGATTGCGACGCCGCCCTGGGTATGGCCGCCGAGGCCAGCCTCAGGATAGAACCCAGCGCCAGGGAAGAGTTGGGGCGTTATCTGGAAGAGTTCATAGAGGCTTATCCATTTTTAAAGGATCATCCCGGCCTGCATGCTTTGCGCAGACTACACGTAGCCGCCCACCATGCGGGACACCTGCCCCATTGGAAACTTTTAGTGGAGAAGTTGATGCAAAAAGGCCTGTTAAAGGCCATTTTCAGCACATCCACAGTGGCGGCGGGAGTAAATTTTCCGGCCCGTACGGTGGTGGTCACCCAAAGCGACCGCTTTAACGGCCGGGAGTTTGTAAACTTAAAGGCCACCGACCTTTTGCAGATGACCGGCCGAGCCGGGCGCAGGGGCATGGACAAGGTGGGTTTCTGTCTCACCGTACCCGGCCCCTTTAATGAAATAGGTCTTTTGGCCTATTTGCTGCACTCCACCCCCGAGCCCATTGAAAGCCAGTTGAGCATCAACTTTTCCATGGTGCTCAACCTTTTGCTCTCCCACCGCCCGGCCGAGGTGAAGCAGCTTCTGGGTCAGAGCCTGGCCACTTATCAACGCCTGGAAAGCACCCAGAAGCATCCCAAATCTGCCGGAGGCCTGCAACACGCCCTGAAAAAAGTGGGGAAAAGCCTGACCGGCTCCCTGTGCCCCGGAGCCGAAGAAGCCGTGATCAGAAGACGCAGGCGCAGGCAGCTGGAAGAAATAAAACGCCGCCTCACCGGCTATATGAACCGCAGATCCGAGCTGGGCAAGCTTTGGGCCTCTTTGCACAGGGGCCGGGTCTTTATGGATATGTACGGCTCTTTAAACGCCGTACTGAGAAGAGAAGACACGGGAAACCAACCTGGAATGCTGGCTGTAAGCCTGGAGCCGGAGAGGCGTCTGCACAAGGGGCATCCCAGATTGGAATTCTTCCCCCTGGACCAAGTCGCCGGTGTTTACAGGGAGGTTCTCCACCTGCCCCGGGCAGGCGGAGGCAGGGTTCTTTCCCAGGCGGTTTTAGACCAGACCCCCAGGAGGCCAAAGGAGTTGACTGCCAAAGAGCAGGACACCCTGGCCAGGGAAAGAGACGCAAGCGACGAAAAACGCATAAAAGAGGCGGAAGCAGAGCTGAAAACCCTTATCTGCTCCCACTGTCCCGCGGAAAAGAAATGCCGACAAAAGGACAGTGACCTGGCCAAGGCGCTGGATCACGCGGAAGGCCTTTTGGTTCGCATGCAGGAAGAAAGCCATACATTTTGGTATGACTTTGTCAGGTATCTGGAATTCCTGCGCACGGAAGGATATGTTGATGATCAGGGGCAGCTTACCGAAGACGGCCTTTGGGCCAGCAAGCTGCGTCTGGACCAGCCCATGATAATCGCCGAAGCCATCCGCCAAAAGGCCCTGCCGGAGAACGACCCGGTGCTATTAGCGGGCTTGGTGGCGCTTTTTGTGGATGACAGGGAAAGGGAAACCGACTCCCCCTACCTGAGCCACAGACTGCAAAAGGCCATGAACCGGCTTAAAAACGCCATCACTCCCTTGATGGACCGGCTCAGGCAGTGGGGCTTCAGCACGGCTGTAATGCCGCCCACAGCCGGGGCCGCGGTCTTTGCCTGGGGCCTTTCGGCTGAATTCAACGAAGCGGTTCTCATTTATGGAGGCGCGGAGGGAGACCTGGCCCAGTTGATCTACCGCACGGCAGACAACCTGCGCCAGCTGACCAGCCTGCATGAAACCCACCCCGCACTGGCGGCCAGTGCCAGGGAGGGAGTGGAGCTGCTGTTGAGGCCGCCGGTGGTGGTGCCCACCTGAACCCCGCCCTGCCCTAATCCGGAGCGATATCCTGCTGAGCCAACCAGGTTTGAAGGGCCAGCAGGATTTTCCTTTCAATGGGCTCAAGCACCGGCGCGTCTTGGGCCTTCTCCAGTTCCCGGGCCAGGTCGGCCGCCTTTACATTAACCCGGCTTTGCAGGGGATCGGCCAAGCGGTTTATTCCCCGGTTCACCGCTTGAGCCAGAATGGTATATTTTTCTTCCCCCAAAAGCGCCAGCCTAAGCCCCAGGGGAGAGGCCTTGGCTATCAGCCTGCGATTTACGGCCTGATACAGGGCATGGGCCAAATCCGGACCGGCTTTTCTGGTTTTTCGTGCAATATCAGCATCATCTAAGCCCTGAGGCTTTTGCAAAACCATCATGGCCCCGGCCCGGCTCATCTTGACCCCATCAAGGTAAAGAGCTTTTCTGGAGTAGGCCAGAGAAGCGGCCCAAGGATATTTTTGTGAGGCTTTCTCCAGATTGGCCAGGCCATAGGCCCGCGACTGCCCCAGATCACCGGCGGTTCTGTTGAAAAAAACCTGCCAGGACTGAACCTGATTATATAGCCCCCTTAAAAAGCCGTTCACCTGCTCGCTGTCTTTGGGGAAATTGTTTCGCACCAGTTCAACAGGGTCAAAGGCTTGGGGCGCTTCACTGAAATACCTTTTACGATCAAATCCCGAAGGCGGCTTTCCTGAAGGAATCTTACCGTAAATATCCAACAAAAAACCGATTACCACCTTGTTATTTACTTGGGAAACAGCCTGCTCAAAGGTTTTGGCATAGATAAAATCCACCTTGCTAAAGGCCCAGGCTGCATTTTTTTTAAAGTTTTCCAGCTCAAACCCGGAATCATCCACAAAACAAATCAAGGGTTTCATGGTCAGGTCACCCCCTTTGAAAAGAGGATATTAATCCCAATCTGATAATAACATTTTTGAATTTTTCTTTTTTGCCTGAAATCTTTCTTCGCTAATCAAAAAAACACGCCCCCAAAAACAAGACAAGTTTTTTGCCTTTCCAAGGGCCCTGAAAACGGGCAAACAATTATAAACCAAATACTTGGGAGTTTTTATTAAATCCTTATCCTTCTGCTTAACCCATATTCTAACATGTCTAATGTACAAGTCCCTTGCTTGACATTTCAATAAAACGACACTAACTGTATCTTATTAGGCATATATTAAGATGCGCCGAAACAAACCCGCCTTTCAGGACATTAAATAAAGCTGCGGGTAACGATATTCAGGGAGAGGCTATGGCTTTATTTGGTGAACCACAGGGCTTTCATTACGAAGGGCAATGCATCAGACCGCCCAGCGAGGCCAACAGCATTCTTATTCAGGCCACCTTGGGTTGTTCTCACAACAAGTGCGCTTTTTGCGGAACCTACAAAGACAAACGTTTTACCATCAAAGACAGATCCATTCTGGAACAGGACCTGAAATTCGCCTCAACTCATTGCCAAAGACAAAATCGGGTCTTTATCATGGACGGTGACGCCATGATAATGCCAATGAAGCACTGGGAATGGCTGTTAACCGAGATCAGCGAAAAGCTGCCCTGGGTCACCCGGGTGGGCGCCTATGCCAATGCAAAAAGTGTAGCCCTTAAAAGCGATGAGGATCTGGCCAGGCTAAGGGAGCTGGGGCTCAAGATCATTTATTACGGGGTTGAATCCGGCCATGCCCAGGTGCTTAAGGATATCAATAAGGGTTCCACTCCGGAAAAACTGATAACCCAAGGCAGGCGTTTAAAAAACGCAGGCATGAAACTTTCGGTAACCGTGCTTTTGGGCGTGGGCGGAGTCGAATTGAGCCAGGAGCACGCCAAGGCGACCGGAGAACTTTTAAGCGCCATGGACCCTGACTTTATCGGCGCTCTCACCCTTATGCTCCTGCCGAACACCCCCATGGGTGAATTGGCCTCCCAAGGCAAATTTCATTTGCCCGATGCCTGGGGAATGCTTAAGGAACTCAGAGAGATGATAGCCCACACAGACCTGACCGGCGGATTATTCTACGCCAACCATGCCAGCAATTATCTGCCGGTCAAGGCCAGGCTGCCCAAGGATAAGGACCAGGTGGTGGCCCTTTTGGATCAGGCCATGCAAAACCGGGTTGACCTGAAACCCGAATGGATGCGCGCCCTGTAGGCACGTTGACAAACAAAAAAGCGGTTCCTCCCGACTTGGAGGAACCGCTTTTTTATATGCTTTTTAAAGCGCCCTGTCCGGCCTTTTTCGCCCACCCTGTTTTAAACGCGACAACCTGGTTTTACCGTAAACGGGGAGGCTCTTTTTCAATCACCTCCGGAACTATGGCCCGGATGGTTCAGCTCGACTTGGATTCCAGGTATTTTTCCAACAGTTTTTTAATATCTTCGGCCGAGACTTCCACCACCTGCCAATAACCTTTTTGTTCATGCCTGCGCATGCCCATGCGCAGGCGGTCCGGACTGTTGGGATCGTTCATCTCAACCAAAGCCACCTCGCCGTTCATGGTGACGCTTGCCGCGGCCAGGATAGTCCAGGAAGAAGGGATATTCTCCCTGTCCGGATCCGCCACCGCCCTTATGATGCGGTCCTTGGCAATATCCACAATCGGCGCCCTGAAAGCGGTCAACAGACCGCCGATGGCCTCTTTGGTCTCATCGCTGAGCCTTCCTTTGGGCACAAACTGATCAACCAGGTTGTTTTCCTGGGAGACAATGACCTTTTCCACATCAACATAAGCCAGGAAAAGACCGGCGTTACGGTCATGCACTGCCTTGCCAATTTGATAAAGGGAATAATAGGGGCTTTTAATGAAGACCCAGCTTCCCCCGAACGCGGCGGCGCATAGCGCCACAAACAGAATAACCAACCAAGTTCGGCGCACGTGAACTCCTATTTAATTTCCGAAGATGCCTCCTTGGGCTTGGGCATGCCGTCTTTTTTGAACAGCACTTCACCCACCACGCGATCGGCCACGTCGGCGGCGTCCAAAAGAGCTTCGACCTTTTCTATCATCTCCATGCGCAGCTCTTCACCGGCATATTCAAAGGCGTCCGCCCAGTCTCCGGATTCCAAATATTCCTGAAAGCGTATTATTTCTTTTGTAGTAAGCATGAAGGGAGTATAGGCACAGCCGGGGCGGGTGTCAATGTTTTGAGTTAAAGGCCGAAATACTCACCGGAAGGCCAAACAGCTTTGCCTTGTCCAGTCCCAGTTTCCGCCTCAAATTGCCGCGGTTCGCGGCCAGCTCCAGGTAACCTGCCGAATTAAAAAGCGCTATTATGCCTCCGGGAGAGGTGTCGCTGTAACTTTTTGAGATCCCCCTTAAAACCAGACCGGCCATGGAAACCAGGGCTGTTCTGCCCTTGAGAAAGACTTGAACCGTATCCTGGTCCAGATTGCTTGTGAGGTTTCCAAAACTGTCCTGGGACAAAATACATCCCGTAAGCCTTGCATCTTTTTGGCTTGGCCTGGGCCACTCAAGCATCACAGGGTCTGTCACGACTGGCCCCAGGTCTTTAAAATCGGCGCCTCCGGCCAAGTGTGCCGCCACGGGGGCAAAAATATCCCGGCCGTGGAAGGTGTTTGAAACCTCTTCCCTGAAAAAAACACTGTTCTCCAAAAGCCGGACCTCGCACTTGGGATCCCTGCTGAACGCAGCCGTGAAAAGGCCGTTATCCGGCCCCACGAAATACATATCAAGCGCCTTTGCGCAGATTGGCCTGCGGGCTGATCCCACCCCCGGATCAATCACCGCCAGGTGCACGGTTCCCCGGGCAAAAACCTTCAGGGCCTGTTCCAAAACCAGGGCCCCGGCCCTTACATCCTGGGGAGGCACCTTGTGGGTGAGGTCCACGATTCTGGCCTCCGGGGTCAGCCCCCAGATGACGCCCTTCATCAGTCCGGCGAAAGGGCCGTCCCCAAAATCAGTTGTCATGGTTATTAATGGTAAGCCCACCTGCTGGAAAACTCCTTGCGGGGAAATCCCATTGGTCTTTAAAACCGGGCCCTGATCTCTCTAAGGGTTACACTCCATACTGTGACCTGAGGCTACAAACTCAAGCGTAACTCTGCTGGTTATTTTACGCCAAACAGAGAAATACTCCAGGCACAGACCGCTCCCAGGGCGAAACCGTATGTAAACGGTTTCGCTTTAATAAAATATTCTGCTTTTTAAAAATCTCTTTTAGGGAGCGGGGGCCGCCTTAATATCTCGAAACGGCGTATGAATTCAGCCGCCCCCCCTCCGGCCGGTTCAGAACTCGATCATGATGGGGACCCCCATCTCGCTAAAGGCAAATTTATTCAGAACCGAAGCTCCGTTGTAATCCACAACCCTGAAATCATCTTTGCTCAAAAGTTGAGCCACCCTTTCAAACTGCTCCTGGTAGCGTTCCTTGACCAGGTCAATCGGGATCTCCATCAGGATCATCCGGTTTATGTCATTAGCCTTTAAACGAGCTGCCAGATCCGGATGAGTGGCTGATTTAAAAGTGGAGACTACTAAAATAGTAACCGCACCCCCAAAGACAACGTAGCAACGCATCCCTTGCTCCCTTGGCGGCGGCCAACATGCCTTCCCGAATCAGGATGATCGGGGTTTTGGAAGAACCTGCCCTCCCCGCCTTGTTTTTTGTGGGCTTTAGATAAGCCTGGCCAAGGCTCAAGACCAAATTGACCAGTGGGCAAAAATGAAGCCTTGATCCCTTCCCAATTAAACCAGGCCATATATGACCATAAACAACAGGTGTTTAATGTGTCAAGACAAGGCAAAGCAAAACCATGGGGTTTTAGCATTTAAATTTAAAAGGAATTTTACGCAGAAGCAGAAAAGTAAAATCCGGCTGCTAAAAACTATATGAATTAGTATGATTTATCCAAAGACCAGACCTGAAAAACCGGCGGGGCATTTCAGGCCCGCCGGTTTTAGATCAACTCAAAGGAAACTTTTTTATCAGTCTGAGGATTTTTCCGCCTTGGGCTTGGTCTCGGTCTTGGAGGCCTTTTCACCCTTGGAATCGCCGCTTGCGTTGGTGGATGAATTTTTGCCCTTATAGTCGGTCACATACCAGCCGCTGCCTTTCAGGTGAAAAGCGTTTAAGCTCATAACCTTGTGCATGTGGCCGCCGCAATGGGGACACTTCTCCAGGGGGTCGTCAGAAAACTTCTGCAGCGCCTCTGTGACTTCATTACATTCTTCACACTGATACTCGTAGATGGGCATGGTTAGCCTCCTAAGTACATTAATCTATTGAAGCTGGCCGCCTCTACAGGGCGTAGCCGTGTTCTTGATAAAGGTCAATGACCTGATCCATCTTAGGCATCTTCAATTTACCCAGCATCTCGGAAGTAAGGGAATGAACCCTTTTCTCCTCTGTTTCCCTTTGGCCCTCAAAGGCATCAAACAAATGCTGGAACTGATAAAAACGCACAACATGCACCAGCTCATGGGTCAGGACGTAGATCAGAAGCGGCAAAAAAATGCCCTTGGCTTCCTGTCTTTCAACCAGGTTCAGAAGGTTGTGATCCTGCAGGCAGATACGGTAAAAATCCCGTGCTCTCAGCCTTCTCTGGTGGGCAGGCTGGCGTAGCCTCACTACCTGGGCCAAGGCCCTGTCGGTAACCTCCCTGGGCGAAAGATCCGCCAAGGTGCGTAATTCGAATCGGTAGTTGGCCCAAGCTGAGCCTGACAAGCGATAAAAATCGCAGACACTTTCCTCAGCCACAAAAAGGGCGTCACTCACCAGGTTTAAATGCCCTTCTGTGAAGCAGCCTGCATTTGCCACAGAACTACCTCCTAATCCTTCACTGTCAAGCGAAAATATAAATCTCCCTTGGCCGGAGGGCAAGCCCTTTGAGGAAGATTTTTATTTTTTTCCCTTTTGAATCCAGTTGTTAATATCACGACATACTTCGGCGGACAAGCTATAATCACCCTATTACATATCACTTAAGGTTAAAATACCCGGCCCACAAGCAAAGTCTGGATAATACCCACGGGGTGGAAGGAACCGGAGGATTGACGATTCGGCCTCAATCAGAGCCCGAGACCGAAACAACCTGGCGATCTCAAGTGAACTTCTCATCCTCTGGCAGGGCTCAAGCGCCGGATCGATAAAGCCGCTTTTGGGGCAAGTTTTTTGAAAACCTGTTTTGCGCGGCCATCCCCCTTGGGATCATGACAACACAAAATATTTAATTTCAAATACTTATAAAACGCCTTCACCTTAATACCCTTAGTTGACAAGCTCTTGGCATACCGTCAGAATGAAGAGCTAACTCGGGAGGAAGGCTGTTATGCTGAGCAACAACAAATCTCACTTCATTTCTGTAGAAAAATACTTTACATTCATCCTCTTTTCCTGCGCTGTCCTATGCCTTTCAGGACTATTCCCCCTGACGGCCCAGGCCCAACCCCAGGATCTGCTCAACCCGGGCATATACCAATGGGAAGACTTTTCTTATTGCGAAGTCAAGAAGCAGGACAACGGCTCATTTTACCTCCTTTTGCGTCAGGGAACCCCGGAGGCCCCCACTCCCAAAGGTTTTGCCTTTTACGGCCGCCTGGTCCCGGATGCCGACCAGACCCGCTACAGCGTTTCCTGGCAAGCCTTGCCTTCATCCTGCTGCCCGGGCAGGGGCAGAGCCGAGATCGAGTTGGTTGAACAGGATAAACTAAGCTTCGTCTCCCTGGCCCCCAGTTCGGACCGCCCGGCTTGGTCCGTTAAAAGCGGGGCTGTATTTGTTCGTACAGGAGACCTTAAGGAAACTTCACTTTTAAAATATCTGGCCGGCTCATGGAATGTTTCCTGGTGGTATACGGATCTTTTGCCCGGCAACACCCCGGCAGACCCGGGGAGTCAGAAAATTTCTTTCCAGGTGGCAGACGAAAAGGCCACCGGGGTTTGGCCCGGCACTGCCAATCCCATAAGCCTCACCCCTTCGGAAAAGGGAATCGCCCTGGCCTACAAAGATGGAAAAAACGGCTATGAACTTACGGCCTCGCTTTTGCCCGAGGCCGGTGGTTTGAGCCTGAACGGTTCTTTTTACTCCACCCTGGGCAGGGGGCGCATGGTTCTGGTCCGAAACGGCCTGCCGGCAAACCCGCCGGGCAACAGAGGAGAAATAGTCGGCGGATTAAGCGGAACCTGGGTCGACCCCAGAACCGGCAATGACTTTTTCCGGCTTAAAGGCACCATCAAGGGATTTGATTTCACAGCCTATGGCGGCAGCAGAAATAATCCCCGTTACCTCACCAAGGGACGGGCCCGGCCCGACGAGGCAGACACCTTTCAGGCCTTTGCCAAGGATGTAAAGGGCCACTGCTGCGGCAACCAGGGCCGAATGATCTTCAAGCTCCTCACCCCCACCCGCATGGAGGTGAAGGCGGTCTGGTGGCCCCAGGGAACGCCGGATCCCCAGACAGAACCGGGATCTCCCTATATCATTGAGAAGATCTCCGCCTCCACGGAAAAAGCCACGGTGGCAACCAGCACCCGGGGACGCTGGCCTGTGGTGACCCCGCGCAGGCCCGGCCTTTTGCCTCAGGACCAAGGCGCGGTAAAGGCGATATTCTCCTACTCTCCCCAAGGTGCGGCCAAGGATCACACCATATTCTCCCAGGGCGGCTACCTGCGCGATTTTGATTTCTTTATCGATACTAAAGACAAACTCGCGGCCAGGATTGCCTGCCAAGACCAGGAACTGACACTCCGTTCGCAAACCAGGGTAACGCCTGAAAAAGAGCACCAGGCCTGGCTGGTTTACCAGGTGGGAAAATCGGCCTCCCTTTACCTGGACGGCAAAAAAGTGGCGGAAAAGCCCATGCCAACTCCCTGGCTGGGTTCCAACTCGCCCTATATCATGGGAGCCAGTCGCTGGCCCCAAAGGAGCTTTGACGGCAAAATCACCTCTGTTAGCCTCTGGCCCACTTTCCAGGATCCCCTCCTGGCCATGGAACCGGCATTGACTATAGATGCACCCCAGGCGGATGAAACAGGCCAGGGCGGCAATCCGCCGGAAAAAGCACCGGAGACAGTGCAGCTTGTGCGGTTCTGGAACCCCACCCGCCTGATTCACGCCTATGCGGTTAATGAACAGGAGATAACGGCTTTGCAAAATGAAGGTTTTGTAAAGACCGGCCCGGTGGGCCGCATCCTGACCTCCCCCCATAAAGACGCCACCGGGCTTTGGGCGTTTACCCATCGCTCCCAAGGCTACACCATCCTGCTCACAGGAGATGAAGCCCCGGCCACACCCAAGGACTGCGACCGACTCGGCAGGCTGGGTTATGTCTGGACCCAGGCAGCACCCGAAAACACCCAGTTATTTGGATTACAGGCATCGTTCAGCGAACCGGTGCGCCGGATTAAGAGCGAAGACCTTTTTTACACAACCAGCCGAGAGAACGCAGCCGCCGCCAGAGAAGCGGGTTACGGCCCCAGAAAAGAAGTGGCCTTTGTGCTGCCGGAAAGGGAAACCCCCTACAAAAATCCCCTCCTATACGATTGGTCCGGGGCCTACCGGGGTGAAGGCTGGGGCAGGTTCTTTATAAGTCAAAAAGGCAACGAACTTTACATGTTCTGGTACTATGGAGGAATAAGCGGCCCCCACTACTTTGGCCGCTACACATTGGGTCCGGACAACCGCACGGCAGAAGGCATAGCCGTGGGCAGGCCCGGCTCCAAGGCCAGCTACTACAGGCACCGTCTGGTCTTTGATCTTGAATCTGAAAAAGGCCCCTCTATAAGACTCACGGCCTGGCGCATGGCCGCACCGCTGGATGACGGAAGGCTGGTGCTGTTAAATAAATCCAAGGCCAGCCAGACCCTGATGATAAAAACCAGCCAGAAGATACCGGCCCGGGAAGAGTCCATACTCGCCAGGCAATCAGCTCCTGGCGCAGTTTCTCCTGCAAAGGCCTATGAACAGGCAGTTCAAAAGGCGAGGCAAGAGAACAGACTGGAACATAGATGACAGATATCACCAAGCAAAAACAAGAACTCAGAGAAGAGCTGCAAGCCAGGTTCCAGGCCCTGTGGCCCCAGGGAACCCAACCGGCCAGGCCGCCTGTTTTCACGGCCCACGGCAAGGCCGCCGAACAGCTGAGGCGCACCAATCTTTACAGAATGTCAAAGGTGGTGGCCGCAATGCCGGATCCGGTTTTGTTGCAGGCCCGCATCAACCTTTTAAACGACAATAAGACCCTGGTGGCAGCCACTCCGGGTCTGAAAAAAGGGCTTTTGCGGGTAATGCCCTCTGAAGTTCCCTATGCCCAAAGAAACCGGCTTTTAACCGGCCATGCCATGTTTGAAGTTGGACAACATTTACGGTTTCCCGGAGCCAGGCCGGGCAAAATAGACCTGCTTTTGGGGCCTTGCCTGGCTGTGGACAAAAACGGCGGCGTGCTGGGAGACGGCAGGGGGCTACTGGATCTTACCGGCGCGATTTTGGGCTATTTAAAGGCCCTCGCACCTGAAGCCCCCCTGGTTGTCCTGGCCGATGATCAACAAGTCATAGACTCCATTCCCACCGAGGCATGGGACCTGCCCGCAGACCTGATCGTCACGCCGACCCAGGTGATCACCTGTAAAGCCAAACGCCCGGAACCGGCTTTTAAAAACCTGCCCAAAAACCTGGCCCGCCTTCCTTTGGTGCGGGGAGTTTTGGGAGAATATGATTTCTAACTAAAAGCCGGGTAATTCGAATTTAAGAAGCGCGCAGCCTTTTAAAGGCCTGCGCGCTTTCCTGTTTGCTGATAAAGCCCGCCTTGGGGGTTTGCCTGAGGACTCGAATTATTCGCCACAGGGAAGTCCAGCAATTCGGCGGACCGTCATTCGGTCCCCTGAAAAATCGAAGATTTATCAGGGGTGGCTCATCCAGGGTCCCCAAAAAACCGAAGGTTTTTAGGGGTGTTCATCCGGGGTCCCCAAAAAACCGAAGGTTTTTAGGGGTGATCTCATGGCCCGCCTTTTAAACCTGTCTAGTCTCTGGTGATCTGCACCCGGCGCGAATTGTAATTATCCCACGGTTGACTAGAAGAATCAGAGTGCAATAATAAATCATTGCATCATAAGGGAAGAAATCCCTTTTCCGTATTAAAAACAGCAGTGGGCTTGCAGGGCAGAACAAGCCGTTGCTACGCAAAATATTTGAAAGATAATTACCCTTTAGCTGTGAATTGCACTTACCTGAAAATATCGCCCGTTCTGTTTACCTGAACCGGAAGGGGATTTGATGCGAGTATTGTTAAATTCTGAATTCCTGCGTCGCCTGGCCCTGGTGGCGGGCCTGTTCTTATCGATCATGATGTACACCACCACGGTCAATAATTTTTTCATACTTGACAGCCCCGACTTTAAAAAAATGCAGCAGGTTGAGATTAAAAAGTCCGGGCAGCATGAAAAAATTCTCATCAAAAAATACCGCTCCTATGAAAAAGCATTCAAGGGCCAAGCCAACTATAAAGCCTATCTTGAAAAACAGCGCTCCCTGCTTGAATCCTATAAAAAGAGCCTGGAGGCTCAGCGCAGCCAGCCCCTGGACCAGTACATAGATGAAACCGTCAAGGGAAAGATCAAGGATATCTCCGGTCCCAAATGGGACTCACCAGTGCTGCAAATTGAGGACTACTTCCAGGGCCGGACGCCCGGCGAGTTTCAAAATTTTGCCGGGACAAACAGGCGTGCAGGAAAGCACCTGATTTTTTCAACTGAACAAGGGCCGTTTGCCGGGCTTGCCCACCAGGCAAAATCCACCTTATTTCTGAGCTATGACCGGGACAATAAAAAACATTATTTACGTTTAGTTAATCTGCCGCCTCGCCTGGCGGATAAATACGTGAAAGACTCTTTGCGGCATCCCTTTCGCGCCTATTTCTGGGCTCCTTTTGTACTGGGGCTGGCCTTGTATCTCTTCATAATCCCAAAGGTCAAAAGGCCCGAGGGCGCTCTGGGTCACCCCAGACTTTGGGGAGTTATGATTTCGGACTTCTTTGGGCTGCTTTTCTCCGGACTGTTTTTCCTGTTCGGCTTTTTACTGATGGTGTCAAACCATGTCAGCGTCCTGACTTTCTCGGGCATGGAAACCGGACCGAAAATCGGAGTGATCGTACTGTGGGTTATTGGTATTTTGTGTCTGTGGGGAACCATGTGGTTCGGAATCTCCTACCGCAATTTCTGGATCAGATTGCTCCCCCTGGGAATGGAAGAACACACCCAAAGCGGCACCCGCTTTTATGCCTATGCAGATATGAAGCAGGCCAATCTGCGCGTCAAGGATTACACTTGGATGGCCAAGCTGGCCCTGCTTTTGAGCGTATTCAGCGACTCCGGAACCACAGCCATGGCCATGAGCATGGACAAAAACAATACCGCGGCCAGGCTGGTCATTGAAATGAAAGACGATGGCTCCTGGTTGATCAAAAACCCGGCGCTTATAGGCGGAATCACCCTGGCCAAAGCCCTGCGGGAAAATGGCGTGCCCATGAATGATAAGCTGGCCCAAGCCTTAAAGGAGTTGGACCGGGAAGAAAAAGGATGACCAGGCGGGCTTTTGGCTACATCTGATTATTACTGAGCCTGGTGTGCGCCGGCCGGGCGGATTCCTCCTCCGCTTGGGCGTCAGCAAAACCGGCAGCCCCGGTTGCTTCGCCAAAAAGAAAGATTTCTCCTCTTAAAATAGAGCAGTCAGGCTGTTTATCAACAGCCCGACTGCGGGCCATGGATGGCCCGCCGAATTGCGAGTCTTTCTAAGATGAGTAATTCGAGCCAGTTGACAAAGTCCAGGAGGACTTTGTCGGCAAACTGAAGTTCTTTTCTTTGCTCTCGTATATTTATTTTGTTCCCGCTCCTTCTCATAACAACTTCGCTGTTACACAAAATTTTTAAAATTATTGTGATGTGCCCAGGGCCTTGGAGCATCTATTCCTGGCTATTTTGTCTTCCGGCTCACCGGGCCTGGGCTATAACGGGCCCCGTGTAAAGCCGGGTGGCTAGGTGTAGTTGCTAAATA
>NZ_AZAC01000036.1 GCF_000931935.2 Dethiosulfatarculus sandiegensis | reverse complement strand
CGGCAACACCCGAAACGGCCCCGGCAAAAAGCGGGTGAAGTCAAGCGGTGGTGAAATAGAGTTGTCAGTCCCCCGCGACCGCGACGGCAGCTTCGAACCTCAGTTGATCAAAAAGGGCCAGCGCCATTTCGACGGCTTTGACGACAAGATCGTTTCCTTGTATGCCCGAGGCATGACGGTCCGGGAAATCCAGTCACATCTCAAGGAGCTTTACGCAGTCCAGGTTTCGCCCGACCTAATTTCGCGAGTGACCGACGCCGTGTTGGAAGAGGTGCAGATCATTTCCTTCCTGTCCTATCCTCACGAAATCCGAAGGGTGATCTACACCACAAACGCCATCGAGAGTTTGAATCGCAGCCTGCGCAAAGCGGTTAAAACCAGGGGCATTTCCCCAATGATCAGGCCGCCGCCAAGCTGCTTTACCTTGCCATCAAAAGCCTGGCGGAAAAGTGGAAGAGGCCGCCAAAGGATTGGACCGCAGCCATGAATCAATTCGCTATCTTATTTGACGAAAGAATTCGGGCGGTGCAAAATTGAAATCGTAAACCAAATCCGCAATTGGCTCATACACAGAAAACAAGACAGTCTCTAGCCGACGGCATCTATCCCAAAGAACGCCTGCCGGAATGGGTTAAAAACCATGTATCCCCCGCGTATGCGGGGAACACTTTCCCTCCCACTGTTTAATTTTAATTCCAGGCGGTTCATCCCCGCATACGCGGGGAACACGCTACGAATTATGGTTGGAAATCCTCGAACATCGGTTCATCCCCGCATACGCAGGGAACACCTCAGCGCCCTATGATCCCCGCTTGCTGGAGGCGGTTCATCCCCGCATACGCGGGGAACACTAAAGCTAAGCAAAAACAAGCGGATAAAGGGGCGGTTCATCCCCGCGTATGCGGGGAACACTCGGCGGCACGGACACGATCTGATCCATGCCGCGGTTCATCCCCGCGTATGCGGGGAACACATAAGGCAAGCTGGCCTAAAAACCCTCTCGGACGGTTCATCCCCGCGTATGCGGGGAACACTGATATATATAACGTTAGGTTCCGATGCTGAACGGTTCATCCCCGCGTATGCGGGGAACACGCTCTCATGTAGAATTTTTTCAGTCACACACTGGGTTCATCCCCGCGTATGCGGGGAACACCCTTCGAGCAATTATAAGAAAATGCAGGGCTTTTTTGACGGCTCTTTTGCCACCGATTTTTGGGCGGGTTTAGCGGCCTTGAAAAGTTCGCAAATCAACTGTCCTTTTTGCAGAAAAACACCCAACAGCCATGACGGATTGATAAAGGGAAGGGCTGCTTCTAGTTTGCCGGAGGGTTCAAAACCGGCCTTACTAACAAAGGATGGTCGGCCAATCCAAAACGGTTTTATGCTTTTGGGAACATAATTCCTTTCAAAGAGCGGAATTCTCGCATTATTCAGAGCCTTAATTGTAAAATAAGCAGTCCCCGACTTGCCAAAACCGCTTGTCTCGGGGTAGGCTACATGGCCATGATAATTGCAGATCTACACATACATTCGCGTTATTCCAGAGCCACCTCCCGTGATCTTGACCCTGAGCACCTCTGGTTGGGAGCCCAGTATAAGGGCATCGATCTTCTCGGCACAGGAGACTTCACCCATCCCGAATGGATCGAGCTGCTTAAGGAAAACCTGGTCGAGGATGGCAAGGGGGCCTATGAGCTGCGCCCGGACCTGGCCAAGGCCCTGGCGCCCCAGGTGCCGGCTGCCTGCCGCCGCAAGGTGCGTTTTTTGCTCTCGGCCGAGATTTCCAGCATATATAAGCGCCACGGCAAAACCAGAAAGGTGCACAGCCTGATTTTGATGCCGGATTTTGAGTCAGTGGAAAAGCTGAACCAAAGGCTGGATAAAATCGGCAATATCAAAAGCGACGGCAGGCCCATCCTGGGGCTCGACGCCCATGACCTGCTGGAGATTTGCCTGGAGGTTGATCCTCGGGTCATTTTTATACCTGCTCATATCTGGACCCCCTGGTTCAGTGTTTTTGGGTCCAAAAGCGGCTTTGACACCCTGGAAGAGGCCTTTGACGACCTTTTGGGGCATATCAATGCCCTTGAGACCGGGCTCAGTTCAGACCCGCCGATGAACTGGCGCTTAAGCGCCCTGGACCGCTTCACCCTGGTGAGCCACTCAGACGCCCATTCCCCGGCCAAGCTGGCCAGGGAGGCGGATATTTTAAACTGCCCGCCGACTTATCAGGACCTGGCCCTGGCCCTGGAAGACAGGCAGGGAGACGCCTTTTACGGCACCCTGGAGTTCTTCCCCCATGAGGGTAAATACCACCTGGACGGTCACCGCAAATGCGGCTTGAGGCTGAGCCCCCAGGAGACCCGTGACCTGGGTGGTCGCTGCCCCAAATGCGGCGGGCTCCTGACCGTGGGGGTGCTCAGCCGGGTGGAAGACCTGGCCGACCGGCCCAAGGGGTACCGTCCGCCGGATGCCAGGCCCTTTGAGTCCATTGTGCCGGTGGCTGAGGTGCTTTCAGAGGTCTTGCAAAGGGGGCCTGCCACCAAGGGTGTGCAAAGGGCTCTGCATTCGCTGTTAAACGATGTGGGGCCGGAACTTTATATCCTGCGGGAAGCGCCTTTGGATCTCTTGAAGAAAAAGGGCGGGGAGCTTCTGGCCGAGGCGGTCAGCCGCATGCGCCAGGGCAAGGTCATTTTGCAGGGTGGTTATGACGGTGAGTTCGGGGTGGTCAAGCTGTTTGACGCGGATGAAAGATCCCAGATAAAAGGCCAAAAAGGTTTTTGGGATTTGGCCCCCAGGAAAAAGGCCGCCAAAAAGACTGCTCCGGAAAAGCCTTTGCCCTTTTTGAAAACCAAAAGAAAACAAAAAGCAACCAATCCGGAAGTTGCACCCGGCATCCAGCTCAACCCTGAGCAGGAAAAGGCTGTGCTGCACGCAGACGGACACTTTATTGTCCGGGCCGGACCGGGCACAGGCAAGACCCGGCTTTTGGTGAGCCGCGCCCTTAAGCTGGTGGAGCAGGGGCTGGACCCGGAAAAGATCCTGTTGCTCACCTTTACCAACAAGGCCGCCCTGGAGCTTACCCAGCGCCTGGCTCAAGGAAAAAAGGGTCCTGCGCCCCAGGCCATGACTTTCCACACCCTGGGCTTGACTATCTTGCGGGAATTGAATGAGGCTCCCACCAGGCTGCTGGACGGTGAAGAGCGCTTGAGCCTGCTTAAGCCCATGGCCAAAGAGGCGGACCTGCGCCCCGGTGATCTGGAAGGCATGATAAGCCGGGCCAAACAGACTCTGGACCCAGTATTGGACGACCAGGCCCAAGGCCTTTTAGATGCCTATCAAAAGAGGCTTGATCTGGAAAAGGCTCTGGATTTGGATGACCTGGTGCTGAAGGCGGCCCGTTTTCTCACGGACGGCCACGAACAGGCGGTCAAACTTTGGCAGGGCAGGTGGGACCATATTCTGGTCGATGAGTACCAGGATGTAAACCCGGTTCAAACCTCCTTGATCAAGGTCCTGTGCGGGCCGGATACCAAGGTGGCGGCCATCGGCGACCCTGACCAGGCTATTTACGGGTTCAGGGGCGCGGATAAGGGATTGTTTTACCGGTTTAAAAACGATTTTCCCGGCGCAGTGGAGCTGGGGCTGGTTAAAAACTACCGCAGCACCGCCCGAATTCTGAACCTGGCCCAGGGGCTTATGCAGATGGAGCCTGATCCGGACCGGGTGAAGCTGGAGCCCATCTGCCCAAAAGGCCCGTTGCCTGAGTTTTTCACGGCCTATAACCCCGAGGCGGAGGCTGAATGGGTGGCCCGGACTATTATCGATCTGCTTGGCGGTCTGGATTCCAGACAGGTGGAGGCGGGCGCGGGCCAGGGCGGGACTTATTCAGCCGGCGATATAGCTGTGCTTTACCGCCTGCATGCCCAGGCCAAGGCCCTGGCCGAGGCTTTGGGCAGGGCCGGTATTCCGATGCAGGTGGCTGCAAGGGAGCCCCTGGGTGAGACTGATCCCATGGACTTCAAGGCCCAGCGGGTGAGCCTGCTCAGTATGCATGCCTCCAAGGGCCTGGAATTTCCGGTGGTCTTTGTAACCGGTTTGGAAAAGGGCCTTTTGCCCTATCTCCCCCCCAACCGCCCACCCGCGGAGATGGATGAGGAAAGAAGGCTCTTGTTTGTGGCCCTGACCAGGGCCCAGAAACAACTTTTTCTGAGCCGCAGTTTGCACCGGACCCTGTTCGGAAAAACCACGGAACCGGATATCTCACCTCTTTTGGAGCATCTGCCCGAAGACCTCACCAAAGAGGTGGAAAGGGTCAAGAGGGCCAAAAAACACAGGCAATTGGGGCTGTTTTAAGCAGGCTTCAGAATAGCCGCAAGACTCCTGAAAAAAACGAGTGAGCAATAAAAAGCCCCTGCCGGGGCAATCGGTTCCGGCAGGGGCTTTTTTTATCTTGCGGACAAAATGCGCTTAAAGTTAATCACCAGCCGGGTCGGGCAGGGTGGCAAACTGCGGGCAGTAGTCAGGGGCGAACTTGTAAGCCCTGAAGATCCCCCAGTTCACGGCGCCGGTGTAGTCCGGAGTCTCGCGGACATAGTGCCACACGCACTCTTTTTCCTGGGTCAGCTCGAAGATAACGCCGTTGCCGCCGCAGCAGATCAGGGTGTTGCCGTTGGGCTGACGCTGGGAGCCGGAGATAAAGGGCGAGAAGTGCACGCGGCCGTTGACGTAACCTTCCACGCCAAAGGGAGGCTCGCTGTCCCAGACCACTTCGTTGGTCTCGATGTTCACTTCCAGGGCGCGGCTTCTGTAGCAGTACATGCCGTTGTCATAGACCAGCATGTTGCCGGCGCCGGGTAGGCCGTCGGGGATGCGGTGAGCATCGTGGGGTCCGCCCATGTTGTTGTCATCGCGGGTGTCCCTGTGCTCCAGCCATCCGGTCTCGGGGTCGATGTAGGCCACGTTGCCCCAACGCCAGGTGATTTCGCCGGAGGAGCGGTCAATGATAAAGGTGCCGTCGGTGTGGCGGCTGTCGCTCAGGATGTTGCCGTCAGGCATCACGTCCACGTCGTTTACGTGGGTCCACTCTTCACGCATGTGAATTGCGCCGATGATGTCGATTTCAGGATCAAAGTGCTCGATGCCGTGCCACTCCCAGACAACCTGGCCCGAGGGGTTGATCTCGCGGTACATATCGCCGAACATGGTGCCGTCTTTGTGCTCGGTGCCCTTCAAGCCGCCGCGGACTTTCTTGGCCAGATCCTTGGGAACCGGTTCCCAGGCCACATAGATGTAGTTGCCGTTGTCCAGTTTCCTGAAGTCGTGGTGCATTCCGGGGTAGAAGTGCTCGAACAGAATGTTTGAGTCCCAGTCCACCTCCACCAGGCGGCCGTTGGCTCCACCCATGTGGTAGTCGTCAAAGCCGGGGCGGCCTTCCATGGGCTTGGCATCCCTGAGAGCGGCGACCAGGTTTCCATCGGGCATCAAGCGGGCGTACCATACGGGGAAGGGGAAGCTCCAGGTGTGGACAACCTTGCCTGTCATGTCGATCAAGAAGACCTTGCCGGGAATCTCATCGCGATTCTGGGAGGCGCGGGGAGGGAAAGGAGTCACCACCGTAAAGCCGGTGAATGCCTTTTCGCGGTCATAATGGGCCACGCCGCTTTCGTATTTATAGGGCCATGCCATGTTAAACTCCTTGCTTTTGATGACGGTTTGTCCGTCATCTCATCTCGACGTTTTTCTTTATATAGGGCAGGGAACGACCATTTTGACCTGCAAAAGCCTTATTAAGGAAGATAGGCCTGTCTGTCTATGATCGGACACCCCTCAAAAAGGCTGAGGAACTCCCCCAGCCGGTTTAACATTTTTCATGCCGGAGCTTTTTGACCCCGGTCTTTTTAAAGGCAACTTGAGCCGCCTTTGCAGACCCGGTCTAAACGGCCTGATCCAGCTTAATTTTTAACTATAACCCAAGTTATACCGAAATAACCGCTTCTGCCTATTCCTGAGTCTGGGTGGGATAGAAGCCCAGATACCCTGATATCTCGGTCGCCTTTTCCAAAAGCCTGCGGGCGTTTTCTTCTTCGTGCTCAAAAAGTATTTCCTCCGGCGAGCCGGAGATGCTCAAGGCCGCGCAGACCTCTCCGCCTTTACAATATAACGGTGCTGCCAGTCCCGCCTGAATCCTCATGTATTCACGGTCGCTGATAGCATAGCCGCGCTTGCGTGTGGCCATGAGGTCCGCTTCAATATCAGAACGTTTCAACAGAGTGTGCGGCGTGTAGGGCACAGGGGTTAACCTGTCCAGGTATTCCCTGATAAATTCATCAGAGAAAAAGGCCAGCATGGCCTTGCCCAAACCTGTGCAGTAGGCAGACAAACGGTTGCCGAAATGATAGCGCCGGGAGGCCTCGGGCTTGCCCAATGCATCTAAGGTGATCAGGACACCATCGTCTTCCCATATGGCCAGGCGGGCCATGAAGCCGGTTTCCCGAGCCAGGGCATGGGCGGATCCAGCGCCCATCTGGTTTACTTCCAAGGTGGCGGTCTGAATGGAACCTAAAATGGAGAGGCGATTCCCCAGTCGATAACGGCGGGTTTCGGCATCCTTTCTAAGTACACCTTCTTCGGTAAGGGTGTGAACCAGCCCTTGAGCCGTGGAAAGGGGTAGACCGGCCTGCTCTGCGATTTCACTCAAGGTGAGGCTGAACTGACGATAGGTGAAAAGGTTCAGGATGTTGAACGCCCGTTTTATTGACTGTATTGCCATAGTGCCTACTGTAATATGGTAGTCATTACGTTAATGTCGTAATTATAGAAGTGTTATTAGGCTTGTCAAGACGGAAGCATTAAATAAATAAAGTTTTCACAAAAAGATTATCTATAGTATATCACCTTAAAACTATATGGAATTATTATGTATCGGATACTTTATCTGAAAAGCTGAAGAACTGTTTCGCCGGATCGGACAGGGCGCCGGAATCACAATTGCCTTTATATAGATGAATGTGATTCCGGATAAGAGACAGGGTTGGGCTTTACTGACGAGTTGGGTGAAAATCCGGTTATTATTCGGTCCGGACCTCAGGCACAGAGGCTTTCAACTGCGGAAATAAGAGGTTTGGGATATATGGGTTTGCTGAATTTAAAGGCGACATAACCTTTTGGCATTGCCAGGTCTCCCCCGGTAATGGCGATGATTTTAACGTCCGGGACTTCCATCTTCATCTCGGCAATGGCTTCCAGCCCGGTTTTCCCGGGTAATATGATATCCGTGATAACCACGTCCATCTTCTGGCTGCGAAACCTGGCCAGGCCTTCTTCACCGTCTTCAGCTTCCACCGTGTCATGACCGGCCCTGGTCAGGGCTTGTCTAAGAAAGCCGCGGAACAGCTCATCGTCATCAATAATCAGTACTCGCGCCATAGTAGAGCCTCCTTACTCACCTTCCCTGGAGCTAAGAGCCTTTTTGGGCAGGCAGTAAAGGGTAATATCTCAGTTAGATGACTTTTGTTTGAATATTTAGTAATTATAAACTACCTAACTCCAGCCTAAACTGTGATGGTTTTTTTTGCAATTAATTAGAGAGGGTCGCAAAGGGGGGGCGGCATTTTCAGTAAAATTCAAGTGGATTAGATGCGAGAGGGTTCATTGACCAATATTTATCCAAATTATGAAGTTAAACGGTTTTGCCGGTTCGGGGCGCAGGCTCAAAATTATTTCCAGGGTCCAGAACGAAGAACTCGTCTTGCACCAGGGCCAGACAACCTTTGATCAAACCCTCTGCCAACAGGCCGCGGGCTGCGGATTCCCCTTTTCTCAAGGCTTCGATCCTTTGTTTAAAGGAAAGCCTGAGAACCTTGGCAACCACCTGTTCATCAGCAAGATCTCCGAGGGGATCAATCTTTGCCCCCTTTACTTTTTCCACCCCTGGTCCGCTTACCGTAATGGCGGATCCCAACCAAGTGGCCAGGGCATCGGCCCTGGCGGCGTTTTCGGCCCACACTGTGACCATATCCGCCACACCCTTGCTGAAGCTGCGCCCCTGCCAGCCGCTGGTTGCCACCCCACCCACTTGGGAGTTGCGGTCAAAAATGAGCTTCCCCAAGATAGAGCGATTTTTTGTTTTGTCAAGGCAAGGCTGTTCCACTCCCACCGTTGCCTTGGCCGAGGGGCCCAGACGAAGGGCAATGTCTCCGCCGTTGTTGACCAGAATTTTGTCGGCCCCCAGGTCAAAACCCTCCTGACAGGTCAGATCGGCCACGGCCCCGGCCACAGCGGACATGGGGCTCAAGTCCCTTGGTTTTTGCATTGCCGCCAGACGGGTCAACTCCACTACGGGGGGGAGTTTTTTTCCGGCAGGCAGTTTATATGCCCTGATCTTAAGGTAATTTTTGAACCTGGCCAGATCCTTTAAGCAGATCAACGCCTTGTGAGCAGCCTTGGCGGCAATGACCGGCACGGCCGATCCCTGCCGCCAGGCGGAGATGGTAAGGGTCATGGGGCCCCAGTCCACCAGGACCAGGTCCGGTGCTAGGACTTGGACAGGCTCCATGCCTTGGGTTCCACGGTGTTAAAGGGTTTCAGGGCCTCAATGTGGCCTCCCATGGCCTCATAATCGGCTAGCTTCATTGTATATTCTATCGGGGCCACCGTGGCCGGGGTGGGGACCCAGACAAAGGAGCCGGGCTGCACCTGCTCCACGTCTACATAAAAGGTTATACCGCCGCCGGGCCACACAAAAACAGGAGCTCCGCCGCAGGTCAGGTTGGCCTTGCCCTGGTGCACCGCCTGGGTGAGTTTCAGGGGATGGCTGGTCACGCCTCGCCTGGCCGAGCCGCCCACACCGGCTGCGTAGACCGCCGAAACCCTGGAGGGTTCGCAGGTCTGGGCCACGCTCTGGGCTGCTTCCTTTGCTTCAGGCGTTAAGTCAATAGCCTGGAAACTTCCGTTTTGGTCCAGTTCAAACAGGGCCGCGTTCTGGCCCGTAGTTTCGGTGATTAAAAGTTTGGCTCCGATCGGGGTTTTTTCGGTGTCAATACCGGATACTATATCCAAAGGGTGCTCAATATCCGTACCGCCCCAGCCTGAGCCGTGGTTGCCGAAGTAGCGGCCCGGAGTGGAGAGCCGGTATTTGAGCTGTATGCCCAGGGGAGTGAGACCCAAAAAGCGGCCCGCCGCGTGATGAGTGAACAGGCTGGTGATGTGATGGTCCAGAACCACCACCTCATCGGCCGCCTTTTTAAAGAGCGGCGCAAAGAGCCCCACTGTGGCCGACCCGCAGCCGACCCGCATTTTTTCCACCTTTTCGCCATTGATCACAGGCGCCTCGCCAACCTTTATCTCCAGTTTGGCTCCGCCTTTGATCGAGAGCTTAAGCGCCTTTTGGTTGGCAATGGCCGCCACTGCCCGGGCCGCGGCAAAACCGGCCTTCCCGGTGAGCCGGTTAACCCCGCCCACAGCCAGGATCTTGGAGCCGTATTCCTCGGTCTCCACCATGCCCACCGGCCTGCCTTCAAAACGGACTATGGAGCCTTCGGGCCCTATATCAAAGTCCGTGTCTATCTTGACCTTGACGCCAGAATAGCTTAAGGGGGCCTCGGTAAGGGCGGTGACCACATCCACGCCCTCGCGTTTATGACTCACCAGATAAGGGGCGGGGACATAGTCCGGATAGGTTCCTCCGGCTCCCACCGCGGTAACAAGGGGCTCGGTTATGGCCGGGTCCATGGGAGAGGGAAGATTTTGTTTCGCCTCTTCATAGGTGAGAAGGTCCCGGTTGCGTAAGAGTTCACCCTGCACATTGGCAAAGCGGCCGCAAGCCCCGGTAAGCCCGGGCGGCACCTGGCACCCAACCGGACAGACCTTGCAAAAAACCGCACCGGGGACCTCTTTCACCTCATCAATGACCGCATCTTTGGGGCAGACTTTGAAACAGGTGCGGCACTCCACGCAATTATCTGAGATGTAGGCCTTTTTCTTTATAATCTCAATGGCCGACACCGGGCAGTCCTTGGCGCAGGTGCCGCAGCCTATACATTTTTCCAGATCAACGATCATGGTCGCTTCCTTTTTCCTGGTCTCTTTGCTCCAGAGCTTCCATCACCCTTTCCAGGCTCATGGGCATATGGCGCATGGGCCTCCCCAGGGCCTGGCCCACTCCCGCGGCCAGGGCCGGGGCTGTGGGGATAAGGGCCGGTTCGCCCACACCCTTGGCTCCATAGGGGCCTGTGTCGCAGGGCTCCTCCACTATAAGGGAGTTGATCTCCGGAGCATCCTTGGCAGTGGGTATGTGGTAGTCTTGCAGATTCTCACTTTTGCCCGGCTTGTATTCCTCCATCAGGGCCAGGCCCACCCCCATCAGGACGCCGCCTGCGATCTGGCCTTTCACCGCCTCCGGGTTAATGGCTTTGCCCACATCATGGGCGGCGGCCACTTTTTTTATCCTGATCATGCCCGAGGCCTGCTCAACCTGGCAGAGCGCCGCCTGAACGGCATAGGCATAGGTCTCATAAGGCTCACCCTGGCCGGTTTCCTGGTCCAGGGCCTGGGTGGTTGGGTCGTAATCTCCTTCTCCCCTGGTCTCCTTGCCCTTTTGTTCCAGGGAGTGGACAACCTCTATTACCGATAAGGTTTTATCCGGATAGCCCACCACGCTTATCTTTTCGCCGCTAAGCAAAAGGTCCTGCTTGGCCGCTTCCAGCATCTCGGATGCCTCATCCAGGATCAGGGCCTTTAAATCTTCAGCCGCATTCAGGACCGCGTTCCCCGAGATATAGGTCTGACGGCTGGCCGAAGTGGCTCCGGCGTTGGTGGTGTGGTCCGTGTCTCCCCTGACCAGCTCCATGCGGCTGTATTCCAGGCCCAGTTTCTCGGCGGCCATTTGGCAAAGCACCGTGTCCGAGCCCTGGCCAATGTCGGCCACACCGGTATGCAGAATCACCTTGTTGTCAACGGTCCATTCGATCTGGGCAGTGGAAGGGTTGGAAACACCTGTGTTGCCGATTCCATAGTACATGGCGCCCAGGCCCACGCCTTCCAGATATTCCGGTGTGCTGTTCAATTCCCTCTTAAACGCCTCATAATGGGGTTTGAGCGCGTCCAGGCAGGCGATTATGCCCACGCCGCTCAAAAGTTTCTGGCCGGTTATGGTCTCTTGGCCGGGCCTGAGGGCGTTCAAACGGCGGATTTCCCAGGGGTCCATGCCGAGTTTTTCGGCCAGTGCGTCCATCTGCCCTTCGTGGGCTATGGCCGCCTGGGGCACCCCAAAGCCGCGCATGGCGCCGTACCAGGGGTTGTTGGTGTAGACCATCTTCAGGTCAACCAGGGAGTTCGGCACAAAGTAGGGGCCTGCCGCATGCACCGCCGCCCGCATGGCAACCGCCAGGCCGTAGGAGGCAAAGGCCCCGGTGTCGGCCAGCATCTCGGCCTTGATCGCGGTCAGTCTTCCTTTTTTGTCAGCGCCGGTGGTGTATACCATTTCAAAGGGGTGGCGTTTGCCTGTGGCGTGAAAAGATTCTTCCCTGGAATAGACCATGCGGCAGGGCTTTTTCAAGAGCCAGCAGGCCAGGCCCAGATAGGCCTGCACGCTGATATCGAGTTTTCCGCCGAACCCTCCGCCTGTCTCGGCCTGTATCACCCGCACCTGCTCCGCTTCCAGGCCCAGGAACCTGGTCAGGTCCGCCTGGTCGTAGTGGGGGTTTTGGGAACAGGCCTTAACCTCCAGGCGGCCGTCGACTATCCGGGCCCTGCCGCCTTCGGTTTCCAAGGCGCAATGCTCAAGCGGGCTTGTGGTGTAGGTGTTTTTAACCACCACATATGATTCTGAAAGGGCCTTTTCCACATCCCCCTTTTTGATGACCCGGGAGGAAAGCAGATTGCCTGTGGGATGCTCCGGATGAACCAGGGGGGCGTCAGGCAAAAGGGCTTTTTTATAGTCAAAGACACCGGGCAGGGGAGTGGTTTTCACGGAAACCGCCCGGACCCCTTTTTCGGCGGATTTCTGGTCTATTCCCACCACCAGGGCCACAGCCTGGCCCGGATGCAGCACCCGGTCCTCGGCCAGAAACTGCTGGTCTTTGGTCACCGGTATGATGCCCAGGCGGTTTGAGCCGGGTATATCCTTATAGGTAAAGACCTTAACCACCCCGGGCAGGGCCAGGGCAGGGGTCGGGTCTATCTCTTCAATCCGGGCCGGGGCTTCAAAAACCCTTACACAGGCCAGAACCAGGTCGCTTGGTTGTCCCTGGTCCACCCCGAATAAGGTGCGGCCCTTTACTTTTTCCAGAGCGCCTCTTTTGGCTGGGATCTCGCCTATAACCAAGTTACACCTCCAGATCCGACCAGGCCCGATTCAGGACTGCTGTGACCATGCGCCTTATGGCGGGAAGTTTGTAAACAGCCGAAGCCCGGATGCCGCAGACATCGGTAAATTCCCTGGCCGCCATCTCTCCGGCCCGGGCAAAGGCCTCGGATCCGGGTTCGGTGCAGGCGGTCAAAAATTCCTCTACCATTCTCAGGCGGCGAGGAGTGGGAAAGCATGAACTCAAGACCAGCCTGGGATCCTTCATGTCTTTGGTCAGCACACAGCTCACGTTCAGGCGGGCCACAGCCACTGCCTGGCGTCTGCCGACCTTGCCAAAGGCCTGGCTGTTTTGGGGCGGCATCTTGTCTGTGGAAAAACCAATGATAAGCTCGTCCGGCCCCAGGGATGTGCCATAGGGTGCGGTTATCAGCTCTTCCACCAAAACGTCTCTTTCACTGCCCGCGCTTTTTATCCGCGCCTTGGCCCCCAGGGCCACCAGGGCGCAGGTGCCGTCTGCCGCGGGCGAGGCATTGCCCACATTGCCGCCCAGGGTGCCAACCTGGCGGATCTGCACCGAACCCACCGATGAGGCCGCCAAGGCCAGGCAGGGATATGTATCCCTTACTTCCCGGTTTTTTTCCAGAAACCGGAAGGTAAGCCCGGCCCCTAAAAAGGGGGTGTCGCTTTTAAGCTCAAATTTATTCAGTTCCGGAATTTTTGTGACGTCGAGCAGTATATTAGGCAAAGGAGAGTCGGTTTGTTTTTGTTTTCTAAGGGCTATCATAAGGTCTGTTCCGCCTGCCAGGATGCGGGCGTCGCCTTGGGCCAGAATATCCAGGGCCTCGGCCAGATTGTCAGGCGCGTGATAAATACTCATCAGGCATCCTCCTTGATCTGCCGGGCGGCTTTTTTTACGGCCTCTATTATGTCCTGATATCCGGTGCAGCGGCATATGTTGCCGGCCAGGGAGGTTTTGATCTCTTCGTCCGTGGGGTCGGGATTGTCATTTAAAAGAGACTGGGCGCTTAAGACCATTCCCGGAGTGCAAAATCCGCATTGCACGGCTCCGGTTTCCAAAAACGCCTTTTGCAGCGGGCTTAATTCCCCTTTTCGGGCCAGTCCGCCAATTGTCGTTACGTCTTTACCGTTTGCCTTCCAGGCCGCGGTAAGACAGGAGTCAACAGCTGCTCCATCCAAAAGTACAGTGCAGGCTCCGCATTCACCTATGCCGCAGCCTTCTTTGGTTCCCTTGAGGCCCAGGTACTCACGCAGGACGTTCAGCAAGGTCTCCTCGCCGGCCACGTCCTTTACTTCGACCATGCGGCCATTGAGCCTGAATTTCAGTGTCATATTGCCTCAATCCGCTTTTGGTTTGCTGTTTCATTTTGTGGGCCCGGCCCGCTGCGGTTTCCGGGCGTGCAGCGGGCCGCTCCGTTTGTATCTTTGGATGTACAAATATTTTGTTACATGACTGAACCGATCAACTTGAAGATCTTTAGCGCAACATCATCTGCGGTAAAAAGAGCGCTATCTGGGGAAAGATGGAGATCAGGGCCACCACCACAAATACCGCCAGTAAAAACGGTGTAACTCCCTTGAATATGGTCTCCACCGAGACATCTTTGGCCACGCCGGCCACAGTGAAGATATTGAGGCCCATGGGCGGGGTGATAAGGCCTGCTTCCATCATCAAAACAGCCACCACACCGAACCAGATGGGATCAAAATTAAGCGCCTGGACAACCGGAAAAATAACCGGCATGGTGAGCACCATCATGGAGATGGCGTCCAGAAAACAGCCCAGGAAAAGATAGATCAGGATAATCACCGTATGGATAAGATAAGGCGACACGTCCAGGCCGCTGGCCCAGGTGGCCACCTGCATTGGTATGGTTGAAAGGGCCAGGAAATAGGTGAAAACATTGGCCCCTGTCACCAGGAACAAGACCATAACCGAGATGCGGACCGCTTCTCTGAGCGCCTCGGTCAGGTTTCCCCAGGTTAGTTTTTTCTTTAAAAGCGCCACCAATAAGAGAACCGTGGCTCCCACGGCGCCAGCTTCGGTGGGGGTGAAAAACCCCAGATAAATACCGCCCATGACTATAAGGAACAGAAGCATGGGCTCCCAGACTCCCAAAAGGGAGTTGAATTTTTCAGACCAGGATACGGGCTCCGGGCTGGTCGGGGCCAAAGAAGGCTTGATCTTGACCAATAACACCACAATTGCGATAAAGGCCAAGGCCAAGGTTATACCGGGCAGCATTCCGGCCACCAGTAGTTTGCCGATGGACTGCTCGGTGAGCATGCCGTAGACCACGAACCCTATGGAGGGCGGAATCAAAAAGCCCAGGGTGCCGCCCGCCGCCACAGTGCCGGTTGCCAGGGCGGGGTCGTAGTTATAGCTTTTCATCTCAGGCAGGGCCACTGTGCCCATGGTGGCTGCCGTGGCCACAGAAGAGCCTGAAACAGCGCTGAACCCCGCACAGGCGCCGATTGTGGCTATGCCCAGTCCGCCGGGCAGCTTCCTGAGCCATTTGTCAAAGGCGCCGTAAAGGTCTTTGGTGAGGCCGCTTGAACCTGCGAACCCGCCCATAACGATAAACAACGGGATCACGGTGTAGGGGTAGTGGGAAGCCACGTCATAGGTGGTTTGCGCCACTACGGGAAGCGCCGCCTCAAACGAAGACAGATAGGCAATTCCGGAAAATCCCACCAGCATCAGGGCAAAGGCTATGGGCATCCCCAGGAAGAGCAGGAGAAAAACACCTAAAGTTCCAATGATTCCAACTGTTACCGGATCCACTTGTCAGCTCCTAACTAGCTTGCGGCAAGCGTCCACAAGGTCTATGGCGAGTTCCAGAAAGAGGAACAGGGCGGCTAGGGGGACCAGGAGCCTGAAAGGCCATTGCACTATCCTGTGTACGTCTGAGACGGTGGTTTCATCGATGCCCACCACCCAGCCTTGCCAACAGAGAACGGCCATAATAAAGAGGCTTAAAAGGATGGTTATTATTTCTAAAAAGGCCTGGGCCTTTTCCGGCAGCTTGGAGGTGAACATCACCACCTTTACATGCCCCTTTACCTGCTGGGTGTAGGCCAGGCCCAAGAGAATGAAGACCACCAGCATGTAGCTGGAAAGCTCGAGCGTGCCTGGAATTGGCTTGGACCAGACAGCCCTGCCGATAACCTCGCCCGAGGTGAGAAGCATCATGGGAATAATCAAAAGCATCCCCACATTGGCCAAACCCCTGGTTGTCTTCTGAATCAGCGAGCGAAGCGTGTTTAGTCGATCCATTAATTCACTGTCCTTGACTTTTTAGACTGCTGAAGAAAAAGCGCCGGAACAAAGCCTTTGGTTTTGCTCCGGCGCTCGGGTGATTTATTTCCACTCTGCGGGGAAGGCCACGCAGGAGGTGCCGTGGGCTTCAGCAATCTTGTTGTACATCTTCACAGTGTCTTTGGCGGGGAGTCCCTTTTTCTCCAGCTCGGCCACCCATTTTTTGGTTTCCTGCTGGAAGGCCTTGGACCAGCGGGCCTGTTCTTCGGCGGGCAGCTCATAGAGGTTCACGCCCTTATCCTTGATCTCTTTCATCATGGTGGCGTAGACTTCCCGGTTCAGGCCGTGGGTTGTCTTATAGGGATTGCCCGCCACTTCTTCGATAATGGGCTTCAAATCGTCCGGGCAGCGTTCCCAGCTTTTCTTGTTCATGACCACGCCTTCGGAGACACATCCAAAGGTTGCGACCACGCCGTTTTTAGCAACTTCGTGGAGCTTGTAAGCCAGGACCAGGGGAGCGCAGGTGACCAGACCGTCGATGGTGCCGGTCTCGAGCGCCAGGTACACATCGCCCAAGGGCATGAAGACGGGCTCGGCGCCGAGGGCCTTGATGTAATTGGTCTGGTGTCCGCCCGGAGCGCGGATCTTCATGCCTTTTAAGTCTTCCATGGTGCGGACCGGTTTTTTGGTCCACATAAAGGCCTGGATGCAGCCGTTAAGCTCAAGCACCTTTACGTCCTTGAACTCCTTGTTCAAAACCTTTTTGTTCATTTCGTTGCCGATATCGGCTGCGATGTCTTTTCCGTTTACCCAGGTGGCCAGGGAGAGGGTGTCAGTGAGGGGGAAGCGTCCCGGAGTCCAGGTGGCAGTAAAATAGCCCATGTCCGAGAGCCCGTTTTTGACAATGTCATAGTGGGCAGGGCCCTTGCCCAAAGCTCCACCCGCGTAAAGAGTGTAGGTAATACGTCCGTTTGAGCGTTTTTTGAGTTCTTCCAGCATGGGAATCCAAACAGTTTTGACTTCCCTGCTGACCGGGGGGTGCCAAGTGCTGAATTTAATGTGGAACTTGGACTCATCTGCCGCGGCGGGGGTTGCGCACATAAAACCCGCTGCCAGGGCGATCGCCAACAATACTCCCAAAAATCTCGTCTTTACCTTCATCACTGACTCCATGATTGGGTTTATATAAATAATTTGTTTGCTTTAGTTTCCCCTTTAGTCTTTAAGAATTTTGTTATTCTATCCGGCTTAGCAAATCCTTGCCGGGGTTTGGGCATTTGGTTTAGCGTTAAATATTTCTGGCCATGTTACTCAAGGGAGTAACGGCCGAGAAAAAATTTTTAAGTCGCTACGCCTAGTTAAAGCACAGTGTAAGAGTAATACACCTAAAGTTTGTTTACTCACGCTTCATAGGCGGTTTACTGGTATTTAAGTTTCAAAAACAAGGGAAGCGGATCTGCCCCGGTTTCCCCTATTTAAGCGTTTGCCTCTGGTCTATAATGCCTGCCTTTACAGACAGGTCATTTGAGCCGCGCTTTTTTAGAAAGAGGGTGGGCTCACCACCCAGATAACCACGGTTTCCTTGTCCGTGTCATTGGACCAGCTGTGCGGGTCGTTGGAGTCGTAGTAAAAGCTTTCAAACTGGTGCACAGTATATTTGGTCCCCTTGACCTCCAGGCTCATTTCGCCTTTAAGCACAATTCCGAATTCCTCGCCCACATGTTGATAGCTGCCGTGACTGCCTCCACCGGGCTGGATAGTGGTGAAAAAGGGCTGCATGCGTTTGTCTTTTGCGTTTTTAACCAGTGATTGAATCCTGGCATTCCAGCGGCTCAAAGTCAGGGTCTTGCGATTTTCCGGTGTCATAACCACAGGTTCATCGTCTTCGCCGTCGTTAAAAAAGTCGGTGATCTTAGATTGAAGGGCCGCCGCGATTTTTTTAAGTGTGGCGATGGAGGGAGAGGCCCGCCCCCTTTCAATCTGCGAGATATGGGCATCGCTGCACCCTACCATCTCGGCCAATTGCTTCAGGGTGAGCTGGCGGCTAAGCCTTTTCTCTTTGATCCGTTGTCCTAGTTCTAGTTCACCCACGTTATTGATCTTTTCTCCTTAATCAGGGCGGAAATCGCTTTGCTTTGCGAGGAAAAAATTAAATATTAGTCAACAAATGTAAAATAGCTTAATGCTCGGATTCAGGTCAACAGAAAAGCGCAGCACAGACTAATTTGAGAAATATTAAATATTATTAAATAGTTATTTAAAATAACCTTATTCTTTAAACTTGCTTGTAATGTTTTTTCATGCTTGTTTGAGAACTGAAAGGAAGGATTAAACGAAGTAGAAGTTAATTATTCAGCCGCAGGCAAGAAGTGGCCTGAGGGGCTGATAAAGGGGATACTTCATATGAGAATGCAGCTTAACTGCTGGTATACAAGAGTGTTTTTGTAATGAAATTGCGCAAAGCTGACCATTCGTAAAACGGCAAGTCTTCTATTCCCATGAATAATTGAATCATAACCTATTTTTTTGTTGTTGATCCTGAGAAAATTAAGCTATAGTTTATCTGTCAATACCGAGTTAATTAATCGGCAGAACTTGTTTGCAATAGATTCCTGTTTGTCTTGGCTTAGAACTTGTACCTGAAAAGTCCTTTGAAACAGTATGTTAGGCATTATAAGCCCTGCTGTTGAACAAAGGGTTGAAAAAGGCGCGGGCCCTTTTGGTTTGGGCGGGCATTTCCGGGCCTCTTAAACGGCTTAACAGATATTTAAGTTCACGACTTCTTCGGTGGACCAAACAGGCCCGCTGGATCATCGGTCAGGGGCCGGCTTGTCCGGCCGTTCGGCCCGAAGGGAGGTTTGCAAGGCTAATGAAGACGGTTCTAATTAAAAACGTGGGCCTTTTGCTTTCAGGCGATTATGAAAAACCCATCCTGGATGCGGACAGCATCCTGATCCAAGACGGCAAAATCAAGGAAACGGGCAAGGGGCTATCTGCTCCCGCAGATGCCAAGGTCATTGACGCGGCGGGCGCCGCGGTTGCCCCCGGACTTATCGACTCCCATTGCCATGTGGTGCTCGGCGACTTTTCTCCCAGACAGCGCATGCTGGATTTCATGGATTCTTCCCTGCACGGAGGCGTCACCACCTCCATATCCGCCGGAGAGGTGCATCTGCCCGGCAGGCCCAAAGATCCGCTCGGAGCCAAGTGCCTGGCCATATTGGCCGCCAAGTCCTGGGCCAATGTGCGTCCCGGCGGCATGAAGGTGCTCGGTGGAGCGCTTATTTTGGAAAAAGGCCTCACGGAAAAGGATTTTGACGAATGTTATGATGCCGGTGTCCGGGTGATCGGGGAAATAGGCCTGGGTTCGGTAAAGGAACCGGCCGAGGCGGCCGAGATGTGCGCCTGGGCCAAGGAAAGAGGCATGGTGGTGCAGATGCACACCGGCGGCACCTCTATTCCGGGCTCTTCGGTGGTTGGGGCGGAGCAGATTCTCGCGGTCAAGCCCAGTGTGGTTTCCCACATAAACGGCGGCCCCACTGCGGTGAGCGAAGAAGAGGCCAAACTCATCGTCGATCAATCCGACGCAACCTTTGAGATCGTGCAGTGCGGCAACGTCAAAAGAGCGGCCCAGGTTTCCAGCATGCTTATGGAAAAGAACCAGCCCGGCCGCCTTATCCTTGGAAACGACGCTCCTTCGGGCACAGGTATTGTCACCTTGGGCATCTTGCGCAATATCAGCTGGCTGGCCAGCCTTGGCGAGATGCCGCCCGAGTTGGCTGTCTGCGCAGCCACCGGCAACACGGCCAAGGTTTACGGCCTTAACCGGGGCATGATCGCACCGGGCCTGGAGGCGGACCTGGTATTCATGGACACCCCCATGGGTTCACCGGGCAAGGATGTGCTTGAGGCCCTTAAGGAAGGCGACACCCCTGGTGTCTCCATTGTGATGGTCGACGGCGAGGTGGTGGTGACCAAGAGCAGAAACACCCCGCCCTGCGTACGCCAGGCCAAGGTTCTGTAAAAGGTTTTGATTTGTTCGGCCCGTATTTTTAAGGGCCTAAGCTTGCACCAGGAAAGGACGCACCATGGAGATCCGCAAACTCTGCACCTTTGTTGAAGAAACCATGACCGAGATGGACAAGAAGGTGGATCCCCCCACCAGAAAAGCCGCCGCCATCGCGGTTATTAAAAACCCCTTTGCCGGTAAATATCAGGAAGATTTGACAGAGCTCATGGATAACGGGGCCGAGCTCGGCACCCTTTTAGGCGAAAAATGCCTCGAAGCCCTGAATATAGGCCCGGAAAAGGCCGAAAGCTATGGCAAGGCCTGCATTGTGGGGCTTAAGGGCGAGATGGAGCACGCCGCGGCGATCATGCATCCCAAACTCGGCGGGCCTTTCCGCAAAGCCTTGGGCAGGGGCCTGGCCCTTATCCCTTCCATCAAAAAACGCGGACCGGCCGGATGCCCCATTGACGTGCCTTTGAACCACAAAGACGCCGCTTTTATCCGCTCGCATTTTGACGGCATGACCGTGAGCCTGGCGGACGCACCGGCAGACGATGAGCTGATGGTGGTCCTGGTGGTCACCGATTCAGGCCGTCCCTTGCCGAGGGTTGGCGGCTTGACTGTGGATGAAGCCAAGTATGAAGACGGACTGAGATAACAAAGACCCCAAACGTCCCCCGGCCTTATTCGGGCCGGGGGAAAGCGGCCTTTCAAGGCGTACACAGGAGAAAGACCCATGGCAATCTTGCCGGAAGTAAAGAGCCATTACGGCAAACTGAAATTTTACATTGACAACCAGTGGGTGGAGAGCGCCTCCAGCGAGGTGCAGGAAACCACCAATCCGGCCACCGGCCGACCCATTGCCGAGTATCCCACCGCCACCCGGGATGAAGCCAGGGCCGCGGTAGAGTCTGCCCAGCGCGGATTCAAGGCCTGGAACGAAATCGCCCTGCGCGAGCGGGCCAAGACTTTGTTTGATATGCGTCAGGCCTTTGAAGAGGACTATGACGTACTTTGCCGCGTCCTGACCCAGGATCACGGCCGGACCATGGGTGAGTCCAGGGGATCTGTGCGCAGGGTGATTGAAAACATAGAAAGCGCCTGCGCCGCCTGCTATGCCATGCCCAAACTTAACGAGCATATCGATCAGCTGGCCACCGGCATTGACGAGTATCTGATCTATGAGCCCCTGGGAATTTTCCTTATCGTGACACCGGGTAATATCCCCATGCATGCCTGGTCTTCTTTTGTGCCCTACGCACTGGCCGCGGGCTGCTCTGTTGTGGTGAGCCCCAGTCGTCAGGACCCGGTGGCGGCCGAGTATATCACCAGGACCATAGAAAAGTTGAATCTGCCCCCGGGCCTGATCAACCTGGTGCATGGCGGCAGGCAGATCAATGATTTCATCCTGCGTCAACCCGAGGTGCAGGGGGTGGGCTTTATCGGCTCCACAGCCGCCGGCCAGGCCCTTTTCAAGACTTGCGGCGAGCTGGGCAAATCCTCATCCTTAAACGGAAACGGCAAGAACTGCGTGGTTATCATGCCGGATGCGGACCTGGATATTGCGGCGCAATATCTTTTGCGGGCCTGCTTTGGCATGACCGGCCAGCGCTGCCTGGGCTCGGACAATGTGCTGGTCCATGAAAAGGTCTTTGACCAGATGAAGGAAAAATTCGTGGCCGCGGCCAAGGCCATGAAAATAGGCTATGGTCTGGACGAGAGCATGGAGCTTGGCCCCCATGCCAGCAGAAACGGCATGGAGAAGACCCTGGCCTGGATAGACAAATGCCTGTCCGAAGGCGGAAAACTTGCCTTGGACGGTCGCGAGACCGTACCGGCGGAGTGCAAGGACGGCTATTTTGTGGGAGCCACCATTTTTGAAGATGTCACCACGGAGATGGAAGTCACCACAGAAGAGTCCTTTGGCCCGCTGGCCTGCCTGATGCGCTTCAATGACTTGGACAAGGTTATTGAATGGCACAACAAGGCCAATTATGACCAGGGCCATTCGGCCTGCATCATGACCGCGGACAATAAGGCGGCCAGGAAATTCATCAGGGAAATGGAGACCGGTAACATCGGTGTTAACGTGGCTGTGCCCCAGCCTTATTCCTTCTTCCCCCTGGCCTCCAAAAAACAGTCTTTTTTGGGCAATGCCAAGTCCCGCTACGCCTCCATGAGGCTTTTTTTGGACGAGAAGACCGTCACCTCCCGCTGGGTGTGATGGTTTAGGCAAAAGATTTGCTTTAAACCGGCAGGCCGTCTTTCAAAGGCGGCCTGCCTTTTTTGTGAGTATAAATAATTGAAACAAGCATGGTTAAGTGAATGAACAATTGTTTGCGAATAAAGTTTTTGGGGGGAACAGGAAAAATGAAAAACATATCTATAGTAGAGCTCCCTTGGCAGGAAGCTCCGGTTGATCTGCTTCTTTTGGCTGATCCTTCCTTGGAAAAACTGAACAGCTATCTTAAAGAGTCCAAATGTGTTGTGGCCTTGGATAATAAAAAGCCCATAGGCGCATATGTGCTGAAACCCCTTGTACAAGGTTCATATGAACTGATGAGCATTGCGGTGTTGCCCGAGTTTCAAAAAAAGGGGGTGGGAACGGCATTGCTCAAGCATGCGGTTTCATTTGCCCGTGAATCCGGGGCAAGGCGCTTGGAAGTGGGAACCGGCACCTTTGGTTACCAGCTTGCCTTTTACCAAAGACAGGGATTCCGGGTTTATAAAGTGGACAGGGATTTTTTCCTGACCAATTACCCAGAGCCCATTTACGAAGAGGGCATTCAGCTCAAGGACATGCTGCGCCTTTCGGTTGATTATTAATTTTACCGGTTTTGATTTTTAAAGTATTTTCTTAAGTTTTAATTTTAATTGGATAACTATATAAAAATACATAAGAATGTTTTAGGCTTACCTTAACGGGTTTTTACTCTTCCCTTAGGTTTGACCTGACGGAGAAGTTCGCCCCGCTTACAAGTGGCTTTTAATTATTCCTTTTATATGGCTAGTATTTAATATCAGGCGCTTGCTTAATCGTGGTTTTACATTTAATCTATTTTTAGTAATCATAATCATTATTATGTAAAATTAAGGAGTTGACATGGCCAAAACCGAAGAGATGTACCAATGCCAGGGCCCTCAGTGCGGCTATATCTATAACCCTGACAAAGGTTGTAAGAAAAAGGGAGTGGCCAAGGGTGTTAAGTTCGAGGATATTCCCGAGGACTTCAAATGCCCCTCCTGCGGTGTTGGTAAAAAATTCTTCAAATGCCTGGCGGAACAAAACCAATAACCCCGCCCCGTATGTGAAGTTTCCATAGGTAAACCTTGCAATCGGGCAGCCTGGTTTTTGACCTTGGGCGCCCGGTTGTAATATTTGAATAGATGATCTTCAGAGACCGGGGCATTTTTGCCTGAACCTTTCCTCAGGATTATGCCATTCTTAAAATGCACCTCTTAAAACTTGGCATCCATTTTTCTAAAGACGGAATTTGGGGATTTTCCCTGTTTGGCCTGCTTTTGCTTTGTGCCTTTTCTACGGTTTGTTATTATTGGCTGAAATGTTTCAAGTACTCGGCCCGGGCAGGCCAAATGAGGCCCTTTAGCGCCCGGCAAGACCAAAAAACATCTGATCCAAGGGGACGTGGGATTTGCCTGAAGTAGACAATTATCTCTGGCTTTTTTTGCCTTTGCTGACCCTGGGCGCTGTTATCGCCTCAATTGAGGTGCTCAGGCGAAAGGCCTTGTTTTTCCAAAGCCTCAGGATTGCGTTTTACCTGTTGGGTTTAAGCCTTGCCTTTGAACTGTCGCTTTGGCAAATGCCGCTCGGCTGGGCCGAAAAGACAAGCCCCTATGGCAGGGCCTTGTATATTTTCACCGGCCTGGTTTTTTTGATCCATATTATCGATGGCTTTTTTGTAGGCTATCTTCTGGTGCATCTTAGAAAGCGTCATGTCCCGCCTATTTTGCGCAAAGCGGGCATACTCGCCGCCTATTTTATCTCCGCTCTGGTGATCTTAAGGACCTGCCTTGACCTGGATGTGACTTCCCTGGTCGCCACATCGGCTGTGATTTCCTTTGTGGTGGGCCTGGCTTCACAGGATCTTTTGGGCAGCATTCTGGCGGGAATCGTAATTGGCGTGGAACGCCCCATTGTAAGGGATAACTGGATACATATAAATGACCTGGAAGGACAGGTGGTGGATATCACCTGGCGTCGCACCCTGCTGAAGACCCGGGATGGCGACTTTGTGCTCCTGCCCAACTCAGAGGTGATGAAGCAGACTATCTTGAACCACACCTTGCCGGACAAACTGCACCGGGTGACCTTGACTGTGGGGGTGCATTACAGGCACCCCCCCAATCAGGTGAAAAACGCCATGCTGGCCGCAGGCTCGCACTGCCCCCTGGTCCTGACCTCGCCCGCGCCGAGTGTCTTTCTGGAGGAATTCGGCGATTCATCGATCAGTTACCGCTTAAACGTATGGATCAGGGATTACGATAAACTTGAGCAGATCAGGGATCAGATAAACACCCTTATCTGGTATCAGTTCAAGCGAAGGGGAATAGAGATACCCTTCCCCATACGCACACTGCACAGGCCCAGCCCGCAAAAGGCTCCCCAAAAGGCCATGGAGGACAACATAAGGCGGATCATGCCGCTTTTGGAAAGGGTTCCTTTTTTCGAGACCGTGCCGCCGGATGATCTCTGGGAAATCGCCCGCAGGCTTAAGCTCGGCACCTACGGGGCCGGGGAGATATTGGTCAGGCAAGGGGAATCCGGCCGCTCCATGTTCATGATCATAAGCGGCAGGGCAAAGGTCCTGGCCGGGACGGGCTCCAGTGAAAAACACATGGTGGCCACGCTTGATCAGGGGGATATATTTGGCGAAATGTCGCTTCTTTTGGGACAGCCCAGAAACGCCACTGTGCAGCTTGAAGACGATTCGGAGATCATTGAATTCAGTCCCGGCCTTTTTAAGGATATGATTGAAAAGCACGGCGGCCTTTTGGAACACCTTTCCGGATTGGTTGAAAGCCGCCAGAGTGAAAATGCGGAATTAAAAGCCATGTTTGCCCAGCAGAAGATAAGGACCAAAGAGGGCAGGGTAAGCGCCATCCTGGGGCGAATCAAGGGAGTGTTTGGTGTTTCCTGATGGAATCTTTAAAGGAAAACGGATAATGAAAAAGTTTTTACACGGGCTTTTTTTATGCCTGGCAGTGCTTTGTTTTACCGCGCCGCCCGTCCTGGCCCTGGAATTATGCGTACAGGTAAAAGAAGGCAAGCTCATGGAGCAGCCGAGTTTTTTTGCCCGCCTGCTTAAGAAAATTCCCTATGGCCGGAAAGTTGAATCGCTTGAAGAGGAAAACGGCTGGCATCGCATTGAAACTCCCCCGGGCTGGATGCATGCCTCGGCCTTGACCGCGCAGACCGTAAGCCTTAATCCGGGCCAGGCAGACGCCAAGATCACCCCGGACAAAGAGGAACTGGCCTTGGCAGGCAAAGGCTTTAACAAAAAGGTTGAAGCCAAATACCGGGCACAGGGCAAAGGGGATTACAAAAAGGTGGATAAGATGGAGGCCCGGTTCAACTTCAAACAGAAAGAATTGGCCGGCTTTTTGGCTGAAGGCGGGCTCAAGCCGGGAGAAGATAAATGAAAAAGAATCTCTCCCGGAAAAAAATGATTGTTAAATCTCTGGCTTGTCTGGCTTCCTGTGTTTTTTTGGCCGCGGCTGCGGGTTTTTTACCCAAAGCGGATGTACCAAGAAAGGTTGTCTGCCTGGATCTGTTTGACAGCATAAAAAGCGGCCTTGAAAACGCGAATAAAATTTTGGGAACCGCTGAAAAGGTGGCCGATTCCACTCAAAAGGCCACCCAAGATCTCACCCCCAGGCAGGAATATTTTCTCGGCAGAGGCGTGGCCGCGGTTATTTTAAAGAAATATCCCTCCTGGGATAATAACCTGGCCAACGCCTATTTAAACCTTTTGGGGCAATCCCTGGCCGGGTGCTCCCAAATGCCCCAGACCTATGGCGGGTATCATTTTCAGATTTTGAACAGTAATGAGATCAACGCCTTTGCCGCACCCGGCGGTCTTATCATGGTCACCAGGGGCATGTTGAGGATATGCCGATCAGAGGCCGAACTGGCCGCTGTACTGGCCCATGAAATAGGGCATGTGCAAAACAGGCATGGCCTGAGCGCCATCAAGCAAAACCGCATGCTTGAGTTGGGCGGGCTTTTACTTAAAGAAGGAACGCAAGAATTCGGCAACTCGGAGCTGAAAAAGCTGACAGGCTTGTTTGGGGAGTCTGTGGGCGATGTTACCAAAACCCTTTTAGTAAGCGGTTATTCCAGGGATCAGGAATTGGAAGCGGATCAGGCGGCAGTGCGGATTTTGACCAGTACAGGCTATCCACCCCAGGCCCTTACCAGCATGCTGCGCAAGATGAAAACTGCCCTGGCTGATCAGAGTACGGGTTTTGCAAAGACCCATCCCGACCCTCTGGACAGGGTGGAGTCTGTACAAGACCTTTTACAGACCGACGATGAGCCTGCCGCTCCCCAGGCCAGGATCAACCGTTTCGCCTTGGCAAGCAGGGGCTTCTAGACCTTGAGCCTTTCACTACCCCACTGGCTCTTAAGGCTTGTCCGCAAAACCGTTTGGCGGAGCCTTTTGCTGGGCGGCGTTATAAGCATTTTGGTTTTGACTGTTTGGCAGGCAGGCCTTTTAACCCCCTGGGAAAGGGTTACCTGGGACTGGCGGGCTCAATTTTGGGCCGAACCCGGCCCTAATAGCGAGAAAATAAAAGTGGTGGTGCTGGACCAGGCCAGTCTGGACTGGGCTCAACGCTTCAGCGGCCTGGGCTGGCCCTGGCCCAGGCAGGCCTATATCCATATAATCGATTACCTCACCAAGGCCGGAGCCAAAGCGGTTATTTTTGACCTTTTGTTTACCGAGGCCTCGAGCCTGGCCGGTGATGACCAGGCCCTGGCCCGGGTAATGGCCAAATCGCGGAAAGTCGCCGGAGCCCTGATGCTCACCAAGGAGAGCGGCAGTGCCGTTTGGCCGGACTGGGCTCAAAAGAGGCTGCCTAAGATCAAGGGACAAAATAAATGGCTGCAAGGCTCCAATTCCAGGCAAAGCAAGAGGGTGCTTTTGCCCATTGAAACCCTGGGGCAAAACATGTTGAGCCTGGGTAATGTGGCGGAAAATCCTGATCCGGACCAGGTGGTGCGGCGGGTGACCCTGGTTAAAGGGGTGTTTGATCAGGCTGTTTTGAGCCTCGGCGCCGCAGCCTATGCGGCGCTTTCCGATCAGGCTGTGGCCCTAAAGGCAAGCAGCCTTGTTTTTGGGCAAGAGAGCATTCCTCTTGATAAAGAGGGGAGGGCTATTTTGAGATTTCGGGGGGGGCCCGGGGTTCATCAGAAGTTTTCCGCAGCCTCGATAATCCAGTCTGAACTGCGTCTTTTACAGGGACAAAGGCCCACCATATCTGATTCATCGGTGTTTAAGGATTGCTATGTGTTTTTCGGGCTGACCGCTCCGGGCCTGCATGATATGAGGGCCACCCCGGTTTCGGCGGTGTATCCCGGGGTCGAGATACACGCCACCGCCCTGGATAACCTGATAACCGGCGATTTTATTAGAAAACCACCGACCTGGGCAGTGGCGGCCTGGGTTTTTCTGCTTTGCCTGGGCGCCGCCTTTGCAGGCAGCCTTTTCCAGGCGGTGAGACATAGCGTAGTTGTTTTTGCCTTTTTACTCCCTTTACCCATACTCGGAGGGTTTTTAACCTATCCCCTGGGCTACTGGTGGCCGGTTATGGTGGCAGAGGTGGGAGTGCTTCTGGTTTTATTGGGAGTTGTGTTCTTGAACCTGGCGCTGGTGGGAGAGCAAAAGCGTTTCATAAAAAAGGCCTTTAACCATTATCTCAGCCCGGTTGTAATTGAACGCATATTGGAAGACCCGGATCAGCTCCGCCTTGGAGGTGAACGCAGGGAGCTTACAATTTTTTTCAGTGACCTGGCGGGGTTCACCTCTCTTTCCGAAGGCCTGGACCCCCAGGAACTGACCCATCTCTTAAATGACTATCTCTCTGAAATGAGTGAGTTTATCCTGAAGGCAGGCGGTACTCTGGATAAATACGAGGGTGACGCCATCATAGCCTTTTGGAACGCACCCCTTTCCCAGCCTGATCATGCCTTGGCCGCCTGTCGGGCAGCCCTTAAGTGCAACCAAAGGCTTTTGCAAAGGGCGTCGGAATATGAAAAACGCCTTGGCCGCGTCTTGTGGGCTCGCATCGGCATAAATACTGGCCCCGTGGTGGTGGGCAACATGGGGTCCAGACAACGTTTCGACTATACGGTTTTGGGGGACGCCGCCAACCTGGCTTCCAGGTTGGAAGGGGCCAACAAGGTTTTCGGCACTCCCTTGATGGTGTCAGAGGAAACCTGGCGTCAGACCAGGGGAGAACTTAGCGGCAGGAAACTGGGGCGGCTTAAGGTGGTGGGTAGAAAGGAAGCTGTAACGGTTTATCAGCCCTTGGGTGAAGCAGGCCAGGGCCTGAGCCCTGAGATGGAGATATTCACTCAAGGTATTGACCTGGTGGAGAACAGGGACTGGCAGGCGGCTTTACATTGTTTTCAAGGCATAGAACAAGATCCAGCGGCCAATGCCTATGTTAAAAAGTTAAGCCAACTCCCGGATAAATCTCCGGACGCCTGGGACGGTGTCTGGAGCTTGACTAATAAATAGCTGACTTCGCATATAATTTTGCCTCTATACCTTTCATGAGAAGATTGTTTTGTGCTTGCGGCAAAAAGAACCCATTACGCCTAAAATAGATTCTCCCCCTGGTATAAACAACTGACTGCAAGGACCCAAATCAATCCTCGGCCAGGCTGTACGTTTGCTAAGTGTCGAAAGGTCTGAAGCCTGGAGCAACGGCCTGGGTTGAGTCGTTTTCGAGTATGATGGGTTATTAAAAAGCTAAGCTTTTGGAAAGTGTCAGCTGTTGGATTTAGTCGTTTCGTTAAACACGGATGCCGAATGGCCTAATCAAATCGCACCGCTCAAATGGGTTTTTATGATATTGCTCACGCCTCAGACCAGCTATACTAAAAAGGCAAAAGATACCTGCTTGATGCAGTTACACCCCTTGAGGTCTGCGACGTTTTTTATCTTTTTAGCTGTGATAACAGTATGTTATCTTAGGCTGAAAGATAGTGCCGCCCCATATCAATTTTGCCTGTTAAGGCTTTTGGGAAAGAAAGAAGGCCGTTAATGCCTGACCTCGACCGTCCAACTGAAACCCATCAAATTAGGCTAATTGACATCAATCAAATAAAGCGCAACTCCCACAGGGATCTGTTGATCTTTGCCTTCTGTTGTGGGTTGTTTTTTATTGGATCTCTTTTCTATGATCCGTTGGAACATGTGTATTATTTTAGTAGGGATTACGAGCAATTCGAGGTTGACGAACTCTTTGCCACGGCTATTTTCGCAGGCGCTTTGATGTGTATTTATGCTTGGCGTCGCAATCGGGAACTACACTTATTAACTGAAAATCTGGAAAGGCAAAAACGGGAATTGGAAGAGGCCCTGACCAAGGTCAAAGAATTGGAAGGCATTATTCCCATTTGTTCTTTTTGTAAGAAAATCCGTGATGACCAGGGCTATTGGCGCAAGGTGGAAGAATATATAAGCACCCATTCCAAGGCAAGATTCAGCCATGGGGTTTGCCCTGAATGCGCGGAAAAATATTACGAGGAAATAAAGAAAATATGAGGGTGATCCTGTTTCCCCTAAGTGATCAGCCTTGAATTACTGCTGTTTCCTGAAAACCGGTCAAAATCTTCCCTGTGATTCGCTCCTTATATAGGGGACTGTTAAGCAGGTATATCCATAAAAATCCCTTTAGTTTAAGAAATAACCAGGTTTTTGAATTCATGGCAATCGTAACCATGCATCTCTGCCGGATGGGGTTATTCTCTAAACATATTAAAACTATTAAAATGGATGGTTAACCGTTTCATGTTTGGTAATGCAAGCCTTGTTGTCTGTACTTGATAAAAAGATAACGTAAGATATTTT
>NZ_AZAC01000035.1 GCF_000931935.2 Dethiosulfatarculus sandiegensis | reverse complement strand
AAAATATCTTACGTTATCTTTGGAAAAGCAAGCATCAGGCCAAAAATATAAAGCTTATAAATATATTAATTATTCCAACTTATTAAGTAAACATTTAATGCATTTAAATTTAACGGAAAGTTTACTTTAAAAACTAAACTCCTTTTTTCAATAACAAATGCTACTGAAAAAAGGAGTTCGAAACTCAAAGCCGGGTCTTAAGCTCTTTTTTTGAGGAATTTAAAAAGGCCGCCTACAAAACCAAATTTGCAGGCGGCTTTCTAACTTTTCGAATTGACGGAGCTTAGCTGTTTTTGTCAACTAAGCTGCTCGGCAGCTTCTTCCTTGGCATTACTCTGGCCGGAAACATCAACCTGATCTTTTGTTTCCTTGCTCTTCTTTGCCGCCAAGGCATCCTCCTTAGCCTTCGCCCTTTTCTTGGCCATTAAAGCGGCTCCCAGAGGTCCCAAGACCACATAGGTGGCCAGCACCAAAAAGAACATGATCTTGGGCTGCACAGCCACCAGGATGAAGAGCAGCAGGGTGGCGACCAGCCAATTGAATGACTTCAACTTGGCAATGCCCAGCTCCTTAAAGGACAAATAGTGGATATTACTGACCATAAGGAAGCTAAGCACAAAAACCATCACTACCACCGGCCATTCGGTGACCGGTCCGGGGTAGCCCAGTTGATCCACAAACATAACCGAGGTGGCTATCACGCAGGCGGCAGCCGGGATGGGCAGGCCCACAAAATGCTTAGTGCCCACTTCCTCCACCTGCACGTTGAAACGGGCCAGGCGAAGCGCGCCGCAGGCCACAAATAAAAATGCGGCCAACCAGCCTAACCGCCCCACCGGTTGCAGGGCCCAGAAAAAGGCCAGAAGAGCAGGCGCCACACCAAAAGCCACCAGATCGGAGAGAGAATCATATTCAACCCCGAACCGGCTTTGAGAGCCGGTGGCCCTGGCCACCTTACCGTCGAGACCATCCAAGACTAAAGAGGCCATAATAGCCCAGGCGGCCGTTACAAATTGGCCGTCAATAGCTGAAACAATACTATAAAACCCTGCAAAAAGGCTGGCAGTGGTTATCAGGTTAGGCAATACATAGATTGCCTTTTTACGTTCCAAAATTTTTTTTCTATCTTTTCGTCTACGACGGGCCATACTATAATTCTCCAATAGGGCTGATTCCGCCTTTTACCCGTTTTCCGGGTGATACCAATATTATAGCATCTTCCGGTAAATAAACATCCAGGCGGGAGCCAAAACGGATCATGCCGTAGCGTTCGCCCTGGGTTATGGCCTGACCAGTCGTCAGGCGGCATTCTATATGTCTTGCCACCAACCCGGCCACCTGGGAGACCAAAATGGTTTTGCCCTGCTCGGTATCAATCAAGACTTCGTTGTGTTCATTATCGGTTCTTGCCCTGGGTTGGTCGGCCGGGACAAACCCCCCGGGATGGTGGTTTATGCTGCGCACTTTCCCGGAAACAGGAACCCGATTAACATGTATATCAAAAAGACTCATGAAAATGGAAACCAATTGAGCCCTGCCTTGGGGCATATCCGGTTTTTCCACCAGCTCCACGGCAACCACCCTACCGTCGGCAGGAGACAGCACCTGGTTGGGCAGGGCATTGATTTCTTGATCCGGATCCCGGAAAAAATAGGCTATATAGGCTGTTACAATCCATAAGGGAACCGCCAACCAGTTCTGATCCAGGGACTGAGCGCAGACCGCCAGGAAAGCAGCTCCGGCGAGATAGGGGATTCCCGGCGCGGCCAAGCGAAACTTTCTGATAACCCCCATAAAGGTAATCCTCATTTAACGTATAAATCTATAGACTTTTATGGGCAGCTTAATATGCAGCACCCCCATTCCCTCAGGCAAGGGAAACTCCGGTCAAATGGATTTTTTTAAACGACTATTCCAGTCCTTGCTCCTGGCGGTGTTCGGAGAGAATCTCATCGATCCGGTCGCGGCCTTTTAATTTCAGTTTTTTAATTCTTTTCAACTCAACCTGTTCGGGCGGAGAGAGGGTAAGGCGCTCGCTGAGTTCGGAAACTTTTTTTTCCAACTCGATATGCTCAACCCAAAGCGCATTGAGTTCAGTATTTTCCTGGCGGAGCTGCTCTAAAAGATTGAGATCTTTTTCTTCCATTTTTTTTATTTTTCCCACGCTTGATAGCTTAGCGAGTCTTGAGTCAGCTGTGAATGAACCTATTTCATCCACATACCCCCGGCAGATGTTACCAGATTGTTACAGTATCATGTATGTCGCCTATTCGCAATTAGACACAGTAACTCCGGAGTCTCAACCGGTTCATTGTCACACAAGCCGATTTTTTAAGTTTACCCTGGCAGACTGATCACCTGAGTTCAAAAACACAGGTGACATCTGCCCGCACCTCAATACGTCCCGGCAACACGGGTGTTTGGTCGCTTGCAGCCATCCTGAGTTGGGGCATATTAAACGAGGGCCTGGGCAAGGTGGTTGTCCCAATTGTGCTTATGCTTTCCACCTCACCAAGTTCCCGTGAAGCGGCATCGGCCAGGGCCAGGGCCTGGCTACGGGCATTTTTAAAGGCGCCCACCTGAGCCTTGGAAAGGGCCTTGGAGTTGTCTCTTAAGCTCCAATGGGGTCCGTCTATGTTATTGACGCCTGCGCCTACTGAAACATCCAAAAGAGCGCCTACGTTTTCCGTTTCCCCGCTGGTAACCCTGACTTGATTTACAGCCGTGAAACCCTGGAAGATCTGTTTTTTCTGCTTTTGATCCCAATTATACACAGGCGAAAGCCTGATCCCCGAAGTGGAGATATTGTCTTTTTCGGTAAGTTTTTTCTTTACTGCGGCCACCACTTTTTGCATGGCATCGGCATTTTTTTTCATTGCTTCGGCTGCCGTTTGAGCCCTGGTTTCGACTCCCAAAGTCAGGCGCACCTGATCAGGCTCAAAAAAAAGGGTGGCAGAGCCTTGGGTGGTTATAAGGGAATCATCATCCCGAGCCTGGGCACAGGGGACAATAAGGCACAGCATGGCAATGACAACAGTGGCAACTAAAAGCGCTCTAACCTTCATTTGATCGCCTCCTGCTAAGTTCAAATCTGGTTTTCATGATAGCATGAACCGCGCCCCCCAGTGCGAATGCAACAAACTTCAAACCAAACTGTCCACGGCAGGGGCCACAGTAAGCTTAAAGAACTTTTTCTCTCCCTGAGTTACCACTCATCAAAGCAGCCGGTATTCATCCAAGGGCAGACCAAAACGTATTTCCGCGTCAGAAGGACGCACATACCGAGGAGAAAGCTCTGCCGCGGAGACTTGCTCTCCCCTGGCCAGCCTTTTCAGGCCAAGCAGGGCCAGGAGCCCCGGCCTGGGCAAATCCATCCAGTCAGGGGCCAGTTCAACTCCGGGTTTCAAAAAGTCTGAAGCATAAGCCCTGGCTCCGTCACCGATCAGAAGAGCAGGCGCATCTATACGTTCGGCCAAGCTTTCAGGGCTCATGGCGGCATCAGGCTCAAGACGTTCCAAACCTTTTTCGGTAACAGAAAAGGGAGCTGCATAAACCAGCTGGCGCCTTGCATCGGTTACAGCCCAAATGGTCTTGGCAAAGGGCCGGGCCGGGCTTGCCACCAGGCGCAAGCAGGAAACTCCGCAGCAGGGAAGATCAAGCCCCAGGGCTATCCCTTGGGCAGTGGCCAAGCCTATCCTGAGGCCAGTGAAATACCCAGGACCCAAGGTGACGGCAATGCCGTTCAACTCTTCTTTTTTCCGTTCGGCCTTTTCCAGTAAAAACTCAATTATACTGAGCAGGCGACGGGAATGGGTCGTGGTTGTGTTGAGCATGACCTCTCCCAGAATCTCCGGACGGCCGTTCTCATCTGAGGCCAGGGCTGCCCCACCAGCCTTGTATGCGGTATCGATGGCCAGGACTAACACTTTAAAAACCTTTATTGAGATGCCCCGGTTACAAGCCGAGCAATATCGTTATAAAAAACAAAAGCCATGAACATCAGCAAAATGGCAAGTCCCGCCTGCTGGGCCCTTTCCCTGGTAACCACGCGAACCGGCTTTCTGCGCACCGCCTCGATCAGGAAGAAGAACAGATGCCCTCCATCCAACACCGGTATGGGCAGCAGGTTCAGAATAGCCAGGTTGATGGATATCAGGGCCATGAACTCCAAAAAGGAGGCCATGGAGTGTTTTGCCGCCACTCCGGCCACCTGGGCAATCAGTATGGGGCCTCCCAAATTTTCCATGGAGAGCTTGCGCTGAATCATATAAATTACAGAATTTATAATATTTTCAGTTGCTTGCCAGGTTTTTTCCAAAGCCATACCAAGGCTTTGGCCCAAGCCGATCTCTTGGATTATCACCTCTGGGCTGGCCTTGATGCCGATGCGATACACTTTTGTATCAGCCCCCAGGGCGTCCTTGGCCATTACCTGTTGCGGTTCAAGGCCTGCTATGGTGACAATCTTTCCCTGACGATCGACCGTCAAGTTGAGGGGCTTGCCCCCGCTGTTCCGCACCATATCCAAAAGATCATTCCAGGTGACAATCGACTGACCGTTTATGGTTTTGATCACGTCGTCTTTTTGGATTCCGGCTATGGCCGCCGGTTCACCGGGGATGATATCGCCCACCTTGGGGGTCAGGGCGGGGTTGCCCCAGGCGACAAGCACCAGATAATAGGCTAAAACCGCAAATACCACATTGGCCACAGGGCCTGCGGCCACAATGGCGATACGCCATTTCAAGGGCTTATGGGAAAATGAGCGGGGTATGTCTTCAGCCGCAAGTTCATCTGACGGATCTTCGCCCACCATGCGGACATATCCCCCCAGGGGAATTGCAGAAATACGGCAGTCTGTCCCTTTATAATCAAAGCCCCAAAGCCGGGGGCCAAAGCCAAGGCTGAAGGTGTTCACCCCCACACCTGCCGCTTTAGCTACCAAAAAGTGCCCCAGCTCGTGGAAAAAGATAAGCAGGCTTAAGCCCAAGACACCTATAACTATGCTCATTATTTTTTAAACTCCCCTGGCCTTGAGCCAGTCACTGGCTTTTTCCCTGGCCCATCGGTCCGCTTCCAGGACCTCGGCCACACTATCCGCCCCATTGTGCCCCGAACTTTCCAACACAGCCTGGACACAGGCGGTTATGCCGCAAAAATCAAGGTTGCCATTTAAAAAGCTGGCTACCGCCACCTCATTGGCTCCGTTTAAAACCGCCGGCGCGGCTCCCCCCGCACGCCCGGCCTCAAAGGCCAGAGCCAGGGCGGGAAAACGTGTCAGGTCAGGCTCCTCAAAGGTGAGATCACTCATGGCTGTAAGGTCAAGGGTCTCAAGCCCCCAATCCAGGCGTTCCGGGTAGCCCAGTGCAAAGGCAATGGGAATCCGCATATCAGCCGGACCCATTTGGGCTACAAAAGATCCGTCCACATACTCCACCAGAGAATGAATCATGGACTGGGGATGAATGACTACTTTTATCTCATTAAAACCTGTATCAAAAAGCCAGCGAGCTTCTATGACCTCCAGGCCTTTATTCATCAAGGTAGCTGAATCGATTGTTATTTTAGGCCCCATACTCCAATTGGGATGCTTAAGGGCCTGTTTGGCGGTGACCGCGGCCAATTCATCGGCCGGGTAATTTCTAAAAGGGCCGCCGCTGGCGGTAAGCCAGATATGGCGCACCTCGTTTTTGTGATTGCCCATCAGGCACTGGAAAATAGCTGAGTGCTCGCTATCCACCGGGATAAGGGAAGCGCCTTTTTCCCCGGCTTTGGCCATTACCAGTTCTCCGGCGGCCACCAGAGTCTCTTTATTGGCCAAGGCCACGTCTATTCCGGCCTCAACAGCGGCATAGGTGGGCAAAAGCCCGGCTGAGCCCACCATGGCGCTCAAGACAAGGTCGGGATCATTGGCCAGGGTGGCTTCAAGGTATCCTGCCGAGCCAAAGACCACCTTGTTTTTAAGGTTGGCGGGCAAAAGCTTTTTAAGGGCGCGGGCGGCCTGTTCATCCAAAACAGCCAGGATCTCCGGCTCAAACAGGCGGGCCTGCTCAGCTAAAAGCTCCACAGAGCGGGCGGCGGCCAGGCTGACAACCTCAAACATCCCGGACTTTTTTGCCACCACGTCCAAAGTGTTCCTGCCGATGGACCCGGTGGAACCCAATATGGCCAGACGTCTTTTCACCACAACAGAAACCTTGCCAAAAGAAGCGCCGGCATAGCCAATAAAAGCCCGTCCACCCTGTCCAGCACTCCGCCGTGACCAGGCAGCAGGCAACCGGAATCCTTGGCTCCGGCTCTCCTTTTAATTATGGACTCCAATAAATCTCCCGCAACACTGATCAAGGCCAGGACCAGGCCTAAGCCTGCGCCCCAGACAAAACCGGTGTCAGCCAGGAAAAGGGCCGTATAGGAGCCGCCCACCAGAAAAGCCAGCAAAACGCCACCGGCCATACCCTCAATTGTCTTGCCTGGACTCAAGTTGGGGGCCAATTTGTGCTTGCCTAAAAAACGGCCGGTGTAGTAGGCCCCCACATCAGCGGCAGCCACACAGGCGACCAGGAAAACCGCCAAAATCCGTCCCTGTTCCAGTCCTATCAAAAGGGTGAGGCAGGCCAGGTGACCACCGACATAAAGAACACCAAAAACCCTTTTGGTCAGGCGATCAAACAACTGGTCAAAATCACCGCCCTTGATCAAGGAAACCGCAAACAAAAGAGGCAGGCTTAGGCATGTCGCAGCCAGGGCCGCGGAAGGCCCGGCCAGGGCCGCCACGGGAACCAGGGCAGCGGCCAATAGCCCGGACATGGCCTCTACATCCCAGGCGGAGCCCAGGGCCAGGGCAGTGTATTCACGCATACCCAGCACAGAGACCAAGGCCACAACCAGGCCGATAATCCGGTACGGCGCAGCCAATACCAGGGCCAGGACTGCTGCGGCCAGGACAATCCCGGTGGCTATCCTGGCGCCATGGCCGGAGACCAGCCAGTCGAATTTTTTATTAGTCATTATTTTGCCACCTGTTCCCCGGTCTTACCGTAACGGCGCTGTCTGCCGGAATACTCGGTTAAAGCGGCTTTTAATTCCTCTTCACCGAAATCGGGCCAGGGTGTCTTGGTGAAATAAAACTCTGAATAGGCTAATTGCCAGGGAAGAAAATTGCTGATGCGGATTTCACCGCTGGTCCGGATCATCAGATCCGGGTCCGGTAGATCATGGGTGTAAAGGGCCTGGGAAAAATCCTCTTCCGAGATCTGTTCCGGGTCCAAGAGACCGGAAGCGACTTTTTGGCAAAGCTTTTTAGTTGCGTGCAAAAGCTCCGCCCTTCCGCCATAGGAGAGAGCCAGGGTGAGAACCATGTCGTTTAGGTGAGCGGTTTTTTCCATAGTGCCTAGAAGTGCCTGGCGCGTGTTTTCCGGAAGCAAATCAATATCGCCTATGGCGTTTAGCCTTATGCCCCTGGCCAAAAGCTCGTCGAGCTCCTTGCTCAAAAAACGCCTTAAAAGTGACATAAGTGCGGCGACTTCCGTCTTGGGTCTTCCCCAATTCTCGGAACTGAAGGCGTAGAGTGTCAAATATGGGATATTCAGCTTGCGGCAATTCCTGACGATCACCCGGACCGTCTCGGAACCAGCTTCATGGCCACGGATGCGCTGCCACCCCCTTTTTTGGGCCCAACGTCCGTTCCCGTCCATAATTATGGCTACATGACGGGGCGATATCGCCCCATCCGGCCCCTGGGGAGCCGGTGGTGTGATTAAGGGCTTCTTCATAAGTTTAAGGTATGGGGAAAAGGCCCAAGGGCGGTTTGAACCGCCCCTTTTCAGGCAGGCCTAAAACTCCATGATCTCCTTTTCCTTGCCTTCCACCAATTCGTCGACCTTGGTCACAAATTCATCGGTGACCTTTTGAATTTGATCCTGGCCGCGGAAGGCATCGTCTTCTGAGATCTCACCTTCTTTTTTGTATTCTTTCAACAAGTCGTTGGCATCCCTGCGAGCGTTGCGCACTGCCACCTTGGTGTCTTCGCCCATTTTGCGGACAACCTTGACCAGTTCTTTTCTACGTTCCTCTGTCAAGGGGGGCACTGTGATGCGCACCAGTTTTCCGTCGTTTGAGGGTGTAAGCCCCAAGTCGCTCTTAAGGATTGCTTTTTCAATGGCCCCACAGGTGCTGGGGTCCCAGGGTTGGATAACGATCTGTCTGGGTTCGGGGACTGAGATGCTTGCCATCTGGTTCAGAGGGGTGGGCACGCCAAAGTAATCGGCGCGTATTCCATCGAGCAAGGCCGGTGTGGCCCTTCCGGTGCGCACCCTCTTGAAATCCCTCTTAAGTGCTTCTATTGAGGCCTGCATGGCCTTTTGAGCGTCTTGCTTGGTCTCCTCGATCATAGTTATACCTCCACCCGGGAGCCGATCGGTTCCCCCATAAGCACCCGCTTGATATTACCCGGTTTACGCAGATCAAAAACCACTATGGGAAGCTGGTTTTCTCCGGCCAGACTGATGGCGGTAAGATCCATGACCCTCAGCTTGCGCAAAAGCACCTCGTCATAGGTAAGGGCCTCCAACTTGTTGGCATTGGGATCTTTCACCGGATCGGATTCGTAGATGCCATCGACTTTGGTGGCTTTAAGCAGCACCTCGGCCCCAATTTCCTCGGCACGCAGGGCGGCGGCCGTATCTGTGCTGAAATAGGGGTTTCCCGTACCTGCCGCCATGATGACCACCCTTCCCTTTTCCAGGTGGCGGACCGCACGGCGGCGGATATAGGGTTCGGCGACCTGGGGCATCTGCACAGCGGTCATAACCCTTACGGATATGCCCTTCTGCTCCAGGGCGTCCTGCAGGGCGAGGGAATTCATCACAGTGGCCAGCATGCCCATGTAATCCGCCTGGACTCTGTCCATGGACTGGGCGCTCTTGCTCACCCCTCTGAAAATGTTGCCCCCGCCCAGGACCACGCCTATCTGAACCCCAAGTTCGTGGGCGACCTGAAGTTCATGAGCCACATAGGACAGGACCTCCGGCTTGATGCCGAAACTTTCCTCCCCCATCAGGGCTTCACCCGAAATCTTCAATAATACGCGGCCAAAGGCGGGGCCGGCTTGATTGCCTTCCTGCATTATTTCTTTTCACCCAACTGGAAGCGGACAAAACGACGAATCTGAACGTTTTCACCGGTCTTGGCCCGCATCTCGTTCACCAGGTCGGAGATGGTCACGTCGTTGTCCTTGACAAAGGCCTGATCCATCAGGCAGACCTCGGAGACGAACTTCTTCATCTTGCCTTCAATGATCTTTTCCACGATCTTCTCGGGCTTGCCCTGCTCCAGCGCCTGGGCGCGGTAGATCTCTTTTTCACGCGCGATTACGTCTTCGGAGAGTTCTTCCGCATTGACGCAGATGGGGTTGGCAGCGGCGACCTGCATGGCCAGATCCTTGGCAAAGGTCATGAACTCATCGGTCTTGGCCGTGAAGTCGGTCTCACAGTTTACCTCGATCATCACGCCGAGTTTGCCTCCGCCGTGGATATAGGTCATGATCTGACCTTCGCTGACATCGCGGCCGGCGCGTTTGGCGGCCACAGCCAGGCCCTTCTGGCGCAGCCAGTCCACAGCCTTGGCCATATCGCCGTTAGCCTCGGTCAGGGCTTTTTTGCAATCCATCATACCTGCGTTGGTTTTATCACGCAGCTCTTTTACCATGGCAGCGGTGATGCTCACAGCTTTCGCTCCTTGCAAATAGGCTTAAGGGGCGTTTAAGAATCCGCCCTCGAATTTTGTTTATTCTTTCAAGTCTTTCAATCAAACCCGGCTTATAAGTCGGTTTTCAGGCCTCCTTAAAGCCGGGAATGTCTTTCGATCCGAATCAGCCCTCGGTCGGGGTCTCGGTCTTTTCGGTCTTCTCGGCAGCGCGGCTGGCGTAGACCACCTCAGGTCCGCCCTGTTCCTCGGGACGTCCCACCACCACTTCAGGCATATCCTTGGGCACCTCAACCTCGGCCGCTTTCGGGGCCTTTTCCTGACCCTCGTCCTTGAAGCCCCTGGAATCGCGCAAGGCAACACCCTCCAGGGCGGCATCGGCTATTTTACCGGCCACCAGGCGAATGGCGCGAATGGCGTCATCGTTTCCGGGGACCACGTAATCGATGTCATCGGGATCGCAGTTGGTGTCCACCAAGGCCACGGTGGGGATGCCCAGACGCCTGGCCTCGTTCACGGCGATCTTCTCTTTTTTGATATCCACCATGAAAATCACGCCGGGCAGCTTACCCATATCCTTGATGCCTTCCAGGTTGGTCCGCAGCTTCTCAAGCTGGCGCTCCATCTGGATGGCTTCTTTCTTGGGGAACTTGTTGATGGTGCCGTCTTCAAACATACCTTCCAGGTACTTGTAACGGTCAATGGATTTTTTGATGGTGGAGTAGTTGGTGAGCATGCCGCCGAGCCAACGGTGGTTCACATAGTACATGCCGCAACGCTGGCTTTCCTCTTTGATGATATCGGCAGCCTGGCGTTTGGTGCCCACAAACAGAACATCGGCGCCCTTGGCCACAGCATCTACCACAAAATTGTAGGAAGTGCGGAACTTGGCAGCGGTTTTCTGCAAGTCGATGATGTAGATGCCGTTCCTGGCCCCGAAGATGTAGGGCTTCATCTTGGGGTTCCAACGCTGGGTCTGGTGGCCAAAGTGCACGCCCGCTTCCAAAAGCTGACGCATAGTGACGTCGTAACTCATTCTATGAATCTCCTTTTCATGGTTTTTTCCACCGCCTTTATCCTCCGGCCTATGCCCTACCCGGAAAAACCCTTTTGCCGGGCACCAAGAGCAGCCGTCCAAAGGCGTGTGTGTTCAAATCGTGCAAAAATAACACAGCCTGTAAAAGGGTGCAAGTTGAGCGCACCCTATCCCTACGGGCGACATTAAAATGCCGCCATCCTGTCGGAAAAACCTTACATGACTGTCTGAGGGCAAAAGCCTTCCTGTCGGTAGCATACCAAAAAACCTTACTTCCGACAGGTTTGCTTTGCTCTTTTTTTCTACAAAAATATAAGAGGCGCTAATTTTTTAATCTATTTTACGCCTTGATTCCAAAGACCTGGATAAGGTAAGGCCATCCATGTATTTCAGATCGCCTCCCACCGGCATGCCATAGCCGAGCCGGGTCACCTGAACCTCCGCCCTTTCCAGAAGCCGGGCCAGCATATCCGCCGTGGCCTCTCCTTCGGTGGTGGGGTTTGTAGCTATCACCACCTCCCGCACCTTCCGGTCCCGCACCCGGCGTAAAAGATCACCGGGTTTCAACTCATCGGGGCCCATGCCCTCCATGGGACTCAAGGCCCCGTAAAGGACATAATACTTCCCCCTGTAACAACCGGCAGCCTCCAGGGCGGCCAAATCCGCAGGGGTCTCCACCACGCAGAGCACAGACTCGTCCCGGTCGGGGGCCCCACATATGGAACAGGGGTCCCTGTCGGCCAGGTTATGGCAGGACGAACAGGTGCAGACCTCATCCTTTAAGCGGGCCACGGCCTTGGCCAGGCCCAAAACTTCATTGGAAGGGGCGCGCACCATGTGAAGGGCGAGCCTTTCCGCACTTTTGGGGCCCAATCCCGGCAAACGGGAGAGATGGCTTATAAGGTTCATCACCGCACGGGGATACACGCTATGCACTCCGGATCAGGCCTTGAGCCTGGAATAAAGGCCAAATACAACTAAAGGCCCCTGCCCCGGTCAAGGGGCGGGCAACCATAATCAGTTTTAACAGTCAGCCGTCGCAAGCAAAGTTTGCAAGGGCCGGAAACTCAACCGAACAGGCCGGGAATATTCATGCCGCCTGTGAGTTTACCCATCTCTTCCTGCATCATCTCCTGGGCCCTGCGCTGGGCCTCGTTCACGGCGGCCACCACCAGGTCGGTCAGCATTTCAACATCCTCGGGGTCCACAACCTCGGGCTCCAGTTTGAGTCTAAGCATCTCGCCCTTGCCGTTCACCACAGCCTCGACCATACCGCCGCCGGCCTGGGCCGCGACTTCCTTTTCGCCCAGCTCCTCCTGGATCTTGGTCATCTGCTGCTGCATTTTTTGGGCCTGTTTAAGCATATTGCCCATGTTCTTGGGTAACATATCAAAATCTCCGTATGGTCATATGTTTCATTTGGAAGGCCTTTCCGGATTCAGGGAAACCACCTGGGCCTCAAAGACCTCAAGCGCCTCCTGCACAGCCGAATGATTGGCCAGTTCGTTCAATAACTCCATTTGAGAAGCCCCTTGCTCCTCGGGAGACTGTTGAGGCGCCTCCCCGGCTTTAAGCAGCACCGAAACAGGGGAGCCGAACAGCTCGGCCAGCATTTCCTCCAGCTTTGCCTGGTTCTCCTCCGTGGCGCAGGAAGCCGCCAGGGGGCTTGAGGGCAAGGTTATCACCAGCTTATCGCCCTCAACCACCGCCCGGGAGCGGCTTAGATAAGATGCCAGGGAAGGTTCGGAGCGGCCCGCGTAACGGGAAAGCTCCTCCAGCACCTTTTCCGGCGGAGGAAGGGCGCCGCCCCGGGGATTGGCTCCCGGCTTTGGGGGAGCCTTCTCTTGAGGCTCCCTGGCCGGGGTTTCAGGGGCTGCTTGAGGCTTGGGGCCCTGATAGGAGGGAGTAAAGCCTTGTTTTTCTTCAGGCTCTTTTACTCCCGGCCCCCTATATGAAGGCAACGGGCCTTTTTCGGTCAAGCCATCCGGCGCAGACTTCCCCCCCCCCTGATAAGAAGGTGTAAAACCGCCTTCACCCTGATTTTCCGGAGAGAAACCCGAATTCATCTTCAGGTCGGGAGCCGCCCGGTGACCAGAAAAACCTCCTGATCCTCCCGACGCGCCCTGCACGGACGAAGGGCCAAAATCACTGCCCGGCAGGGGAGGCGGCTGTTGGCCTCCGGCTATGGCGGACAGACGGTTGACTATCTGATCCAAACCCAGCACCGGCTTCACCTGGGTGAGCTTCAGAAGGGTCATCTCCATGACCAGCCTGGGTTGGGCCGCCCGGCGGAAAAGGTCTTCCGAACGGGCCAGGACATCGAAGACCTCATGCAGGGTCTCCGGGCTTGTGGCCATGGCCTCTTTTTTCAGATCCGCCAGTTCATCCTGGGTGAGCCCAAAAAGCTCCGTGCCCTCGGCCACATCCCTGGCAGCGGCCAAATTGCGGAAATGTTCCTGAAGCCCCGCGTAAAAGGACTGCATCTCACCACCGGCCCCGTAAACCTGTCCCACCAGATCCAGCACCTTGGAAGCGTCGCCCGCCAGCACGGCCTGAGCCGTCTCATGGACCAGCGCCTTATCCACCAGGCCCAACAGCTCCACCACTTCCTGATGGGAATATTCCTTTTTCCCGACACTCAAGACCTGGTCCAGGATGGAAAGGGAATCCCTTACCGAGCCGTCCGCCTCCCTGGCCATGAGGTTAAGGCTCTCAGGCTGCATCACACAGCCTTCGGCCTCCACGATTGAAGCCATGTTCCCGGCCAGAACAGCCGGGGAGAGCCTTCTGAAGTCATATCTCTGGCAACGGGACAAGATGGTCAGTGGCACCTTGTGCACATCTGTGGTGGCCAGGATGAAAACCGCATGCTCGGGCGGTTCTTCCAGGGTCTTCAGCAAGGCGTTAAAAGCCGCCTTGCTCAGCATGTGCACCTCGTCCAGTATGGTCACCTTAAAACGGGCCGACTGGGGTCGGTAGCGGATAACTTCTCGCAACTCCCGCACATCTTCCACTCTGGAGTTGCTGGCTGCGTCTATCTCCTGCACATCCACCGCCCTGCCTTGGTCTATTTCCAGGCAGTGCACACACTTGCCGCAAGGGTCTTTGGTCGGGCCGTTTTCACAGTTAAGCGCCTTGGCCAGGATACGGGCCACGGAAGTCTTGCCCACTCCCCGGGGGCCGGTAAAACAAAAGGCATGGGCAAGGCGGTCTGTCTCCAGGGCTCCGGCCAGAGTGCGGGTGATGTGCTCCTGACCAACCACATCGCTGAATGTGGAAGGCCGGTATTTACGGGCCAACACCAGATAACTCAACTGATGCCTCCGGCCGGAAAGAACCCTTTCATAAGGGAGCTTTTTTGTAATTTAAACAGGAAAATCATTTATTCCACCAACCCGGATTATCTAGGGCGCATAACCGTAAGATCGCTTTTCAATCCTTTTTTACGCATTGAGCGGGCCAGGCGCAAGGCCTTGTCGCGGCTTTGGCAGCATCCAGCCCAAACCCGATGCCAGGTGCGGCCCTTGGAGTCCTTATGCTGTTTTATCATGGTCTCATAGCCCATGGATTTAAGCCTGATAAAATCCTTGCGTGCATTTGATTCTTTTAGATTGGAGGAATAAAGAACTGCGTAGTTACCAGCTTTAACAGGTTTTTTTACTTTAGGTCCCGGTTTGGGAGGCGCAGGTTTAGGTTCTATGGGAGTCTCCACAGGCCTATGCTCAAGACCTGTCAGCGCGGCCTGCATCTCCGCAATGGCCTGCTCCTTGGGATATTCGGGCCGATCCGGAGATTTACGGGCCTCTTCCAGGCCGTATTGCCAGGCCTGACGGGCCAGGTCCGGCTGATTCAGATCTTTGTAAACCAGGCCCAATTGATAATAGGCCTGATACATGCTGCGGTCGGCCTTGATGGCCCTTTCCAGTTCAGCGGCCGCGGATTCCAGCTGGCCTTCGGCGCGAAACTGAAGCCCCTGGTTCCAATGTTTTAAGGCCAGAGACTCTTCGGGCGCAGGATCTGTGTCACCAAACCAGCCTGAAACAGTGGCGCAGGCAGGTAAAAAGGCAAGCAGGCAAAAAACCAGGGCCAAACCGGAAAAGCGCCGAATACCGCCGAAATTTGCTGTCATGTTCTCCCTCCCTGGTAAAAACTCAATATACCTGTTGCCGCCCTATAAATCCGTTGGAAGCGCCTTCGGTCCTGGCCCGAACGCAATAAGCCGACAGCAGAATTCAAACCCTATGTGCACCGGAAAAATCTGTTCTTCAATTTCCCGAAAAATCTAAAGTTTGTCCGCCCCCCGAACCGCCTTGAAAGGGCCTTTCAATCGAGCCCGTTTCTTTGCAAGGGCCTTTATACAGAACACTACACCGGATTCGACCAGGATCAAATCCGGGACAGTCCCCTAGCTTAACATGAGGGAGGGCAAGGTTCCAAGTTGGTCTACTGGTCTGAATTGTCTTCCGGATCAAAGTCTTGGGGTGAATTCACAGACGGGTGATCCTGATCTCTTCTAGGCAGGGACAAAAGCTGTCCACCCTTGGTCTGACTCCCCTGCCTGCCTTGGGAGGTGAGATACTCCCTGGACCAGCGTTTTTGTCTGCGCTGAATCTCCGCCGGATCATAAAAACGCATCCAGTCGTCCCGGTAGTGCCAGGTCTCGAGCTTGTTCTGGCGAAAGGCCCAATCCACATCCTCGACTGTAAAGGCAAAAGGAGGCCAAAGGTCAAAGCTGCCTCCCCATTCTTCCCGAGCCAGTTTCAAAAGGGCCATGCGATAATCCTGCCGCCGGAAATCAATAAGTATCTGACCGGCCATGTGGCGCACCACACGGTCTTCACCCTCATCCATCAGGCGTTCACCGATAATCCGGAAAACATGCTCCGTGGAATCGGGATTACCCAAGGTGACGGCGGCAAGGCCCTTGAGGGCCAGATCCCTGGCCGACCAGCCCGCAGTACAGTCTCTGACCACGGCAGTAAGCCCGGGTATCATGGCCGGGCCCACCTTGCCCAATATGGAGGGCAGGACCTCGGAGACCCAGTCGCAGTCATAGGCGTCTGCCCAGCGCAAGGCCGCCAGCAAGGGGGTGACTACTTCCTCCCCGCCTCTTTGGCCTAAAATAAAGGTGGCATGCACCACTGCCCACCACTCGGGAAGTTCAGCCAGCCAACTTTGTTTTTCCATCACAATGTGACTGAGGTAGGGCAACATGGATTCTCTGTCGCCTATCTCCAGGGCCAAACCCAGAGGAAGCCTGTCCTCACCTGAGAACAAAAGATCCAGCAAACGTTCGTCAGGCCAGGATTTGAATTGATTGGCAGGCATTTTGTTTCCTTTTATGGTCTCTCGATTAATACCCCGGGCAAACAAGCCAAAGGGGTTCCCTTGATTATTTAAATTTTATCATGCTTTTTAAAAAGACAATAGCCGGGACAGCCCGCCCGCAAGCACCTATAAAAAACTCTAAGTTCCACATAAAAAAACAAGCGGCTTCCACCGCTTGTGAGAAATAATATACTCCACAACCTCCTTACCTACAAGTAACAAATCCAATTTATTTTTTTAAATTAAATAGTTACCCAAATCAAACTCTTATCCTGTCAAATCAGGGGCAAAGGGGCCACATTCTTAATATAAAGCCACTAGAATAAACTATAAGCATTCGTTGCCTTACTGCCAGTCTTTTAAAAAACCGGTTTGAACACCCCGACCGGGCCCGGCCCAAGCACAGGCCGGGAATGCCCCTGCCCCTGGCGGCGTCAATAGTGCATAATATAGCTAGAAAATGAAGGATTTTTACATAGGGTCTGCTGATGAGAAAGCATTACCCTACAGCAATTTCAACTTTCACTACAAAAGGCCAGTCAAGGAGGAGATTATGGGCGTGAAAGTAGGCATCAACGGATTTGGCCGGGTAGGCAGGTTGGTGACCCGTCTTTTATGCGGGACTCAAAACGGATTGGACCTCGCAGCCATTAATGCCAGAGCTGATTCCGGTCAACTGACCCACCTTCTGAAATACGACTCCGTGCATGGTGTATTTGACCAGGATATTGCTTTTACTGAGAACTCGCTCACTGTGGGGGAAAAAACCATCGCCATAACCCGTAAGGGTTCTCCCGCGGAAATTCCCTGGCGCGAACTGGGTGTGGATCTGGTCTTTGAAACCACCGGCAAATTCAAGTTTAAAGAAGATATTCAAGGCCACTTTGATCAGGGGGCCCGCAAGGTGCTCTTGGGTCTGCCGGGCAAGGGGGCGGAGGATATAAGCCTGGTGATGGGTGTCAATCATACACTGTACAATCCCGCCCTGCACAACTACATCAGCAACGCCTCCTGCACCACCAACTGCCTGGCCCCGGTGGCCAAGGTGTTAAACGATACTTTTAATATTGAACACGGTCTGATGACCACCATCCACGCGGTCACCATGAGCCAAAGGGTGCTCGACGGATCTCATAAGGATATCAGACGGGCCCGTTCCGCCCTGACCTCAATGATCCCCACCTCCACCGGCGCGGCCAAGGCCATCGGGCTGATAATCCCCGAACTATCCGGAAGACTTCACGGTATTGCCATCAGGGTCCCGACTCCGGACGTATCGCTGGTGGACTTAAACGTGCGGGTGACAAACGCAACCACTATAGAAGAGGTTAACGGAGCGCTTAAAGAAGCGGCCCAAGGCCCCATGAAGGGCGTACTCAAGGTAACCGACGAGCCGCTGGTAAGCATTGATTACACAGGCTGCCGCTATTCGTCGGTGGTGGACGCCCCCCTGACCCAGGTGATGGACCGGCAAATGGTGAAGGTGATTGCCTGGTATGACAATGAAATGGGCTTTTCTGCCCGCTTGGTGGACTTGGGAGCCTTTGTGGCTGAATCTCTTTAGAGCGCGCCCCAAGCGGTGATTGCCCCCGCTTGGGCTCAGATTTGTTGTGCCCTGCAAAAACCAGGAAAAAACTCCAAAGGCCTGCCGAACGGCGGGCCTTTGACCAGCAGGTAAATGCCCTGCCGATTTCGCCGGATATCACCTAACAAAAGCCTATCAATGTATTTTCACATCAGGGGCAGAGGATAGTCTAAAACAACCTGACTTCAAACAGCGGCCAGGCCCCCTGTTTTTAAACTAAAAAGCAAGCCCCACCCCGGCGTAGGCAATAACCGGCCTACAGGGGCCGCCAATGGCGAGCGTGCTGATTTAATTGATTTTTTAAACAGGATAATTCAAAATCAAAATATCTTGTTTTCGATTCTCCCTGCTTTGTTATTCTCCGAACCAAAAAACAATTCAGCTATTCAAAAACAACAAGGCAAAATTATTTGCATTTATAGGCTTCCTTGGCTAAAAAAGGGGGACTATAAAGGCCATGAGCCCCACAGGGGGGCAGGTCGGAGCAACAAAAAGGAAGAAAAACAATGAAAAACCCTTGCCGTGTAGCAGTCTGCGGCGCAACCGGCGCCGTGGGAAATCAGATGGTCCGTTGCCTGGAAGAACGGGATTTTCCCCTTTCGGAATTAAAGCTTTTGGCCTCCAAACGCTCTTTAGGCAAAACCGTCCCCTACAAAGGCGAGGATATCCCGGTTCAGGTCCTGGACAAAGACAGCTTCCAGGACGTTGATATCGCTCTATTCTCAGCCGGCGGGTCGGTAAGCAAGGAGTTCGCGCCGATCGCTGCGGCCTCAGGCGCTGTGGTGGTGGACAACTCCTCGGCCTGGCGCATGGATCCCGAAGTGCCTCTGGTGGTGCCCGAAGTAAACCCCGGGGATATTGCCCAATACAAAACCAAGGGCATAATCGCAAACCCAAACTGCTCCACTATCCAGATGGTGGTGGCCTTAAAACCGCTGCACGACTTGGGCAAGATTGAGCGAATTGTGGTCAGCACCTATCAGGCAGTCAGCGGCACCGGACAAAAAGGCATCTTTGAGCTGTTGGATCAACTCAGGGCCATGCATGAAGGGAGGCATTTCGAGCCCAAGGTCTATCCCCAGCAGATAGCCTTGAACGCCCTGCCCCACATCGCGGCCTTTGACCCCAACGGCTACACCGAAGAAGAGCTGAAGATGGTGAACGAGACCAGAAAGATCATCGGCGACGCTTCGATAATGGTTTCGGCCACCTGTGTGCGGGTGCCGGTTATTTACGGCCACAGCGAAGCGGTGAACATCAAAACCGCTCGGAAAATAACCGCGGATCAGGCCCGTCAGGCCCTGGCCAAGGCCCCCGGAGTAAAGGTTGTTGACAACCCAGCTGAAAACGAATATCCCACACCGCTCATGTGTGCGGGCACAGACCCCACCCTGGTGGGTCGCATAAGAGAAGATATAAGCCAGGAAAACGGCCTGGACATGTGGGTCTGCGCCGACAATATCAGGAAAGGCGCGGCCACAAACGCCGTCCAGATAGCCGAGATTCTGGCGGCAGAGCATCTTGGCTAAGGCTTTGAAATGCGAATAACAGGCGGGGCCTTGCGCAGCAGACGGCTAAAGGCCCCGGCCGGGCGGGAAACCAGGCCCACCGCCGACCGGGTGAAGGAGTCGATCTTTTCCATCTTGGGCCCAGTGGTGGTGGAGGCCAGGGTGCTGGATCTGTTCGCAGGCTCCGGCGCCCTGGGCCTGGAAGCCTTAAGCAGGGGAGCCTTGGAATGCACCTTTGTGGAAAAGGCGCAAAAGGCGGCAGGTGTCGTATCTGCCAATATCAGGGATCTGGGGCTGGACAAAAAGTGCCGAATCATGGTAATGGACGCCTTGGCGCCCAGAGGGCGGTTGGAGTCCCTTAAACCCTTTGACCTTATATTCTGCGACCCGCCCTATAACAAAGGGCTGGCTTCGGCCACACCAGCCCTGGTATGGGACGAGGGGCTTCTGGCCCCGGGCGGCTGGTTGGTAATAGAGCACTCACCACAGGAAAACATAGCGCAGACCGGGGAGCTTGAGTGTCTGGACCAAAGGAAATACGGACAGACCATGCTCAGTTTTTTCAGGAACCAAAAGAAAGTTGAAGGGCCCAACAAAAAATAGGGCCATGGAAAGGATTATTCATGAAGCGGGCGATTTACCCCGGCTCATTCGACCCCATTACCAACGGCCATGTCTCGATTATCAAACGAGGCTTGGAGATTTTCGACGAAGTTGTGGTGGCAGTTGCCATAAATCCGGAAAAAAAGTGCCTATTCACCATCGAAGAACGCATGGAGATGATCCATCGCACAATTGACCAGATGCATATGAAAGGCCTGAGGGTCGACACCTTCAACGGCCTTCTGGTGGATTATGTCCCCACCCAGGACAGCAATGTTATCCTCAGGGGATTAAGGGCGTTAAGCGACTTTGAATATGAATTCCAGCTGGCGCTCATGAACCGCAAACTCAACCGCAAGGTTCAGTCTGTTTTTTTAATGACCGATTACAAGTGGTTCTATGTAAGCTCCACCATAATCAAGGAAGCCGCCGCCTTGGGAGGGGATATCAACGGGCTGGTTCCCAGACTGGTCAGGGACTGCCTGGCTGCAAAATACCCTCTTCTCAAAAAACGCCTGGAAAAAAAATTTAAAAAAAACCGCACCTGAAGTCTATTCGCCCAGGTCTTTTTCTCCGAAGACCTGGGCCGAGAAGATAAATATCCTGGTCTGGGGCTCTTTCCAGGCGCCTTTGGGTAGTCCGGCCTTGAAACAGGTCTGATCCAAAAATTCCTCCCTGTCCCAACCGTATTCCGTGGCCACCTGAGGCAGCAACACACCCCTTCCCATGGGGCTAACCAGAAAAATTCCGTGTTTGCCGACCTCTATTTGCAGAGGATCGCCGGTCTCTTTCAAGGGGGAGAGCACGCTTATTTCAAACTCGAGGTCATCCAGCTCATAGGGCGCAACCGGCGGGAACCTGGGGTCTCTTTGTGCCGCGGAGATCGCCATATCCTTAACCGTCTCCAAAAGAGAATCTTCAGAGACAAAATTCCCGATGCAGCCTCTGAGTCTGCCGTTTCTGTTCAGGGTGACAAAGGCTCCCCTTTTAAAGGCAAGTCCGGCAAGCTTGCTTTGCGGTTTTTTTTCAGCAAGGCCTTTTACTGCGTTTTCAACCGTGGCCCTGGCCAATTCAAGCAGTTCTTTTTTTTCTTCCAAAGTGAGTTCACGGTCATCGGTCATTTTGCATAAACTCCTTGCCCCGAAACAATTCAGGCTCATTCCTGACAAGGGGCGGCGCTTCTTTCCCCCCTTTTCCAGGCCAAGTAATGTTCTATGATTTGGGCGTGGTCAAAACAAATCGGCTCGGGCAGGTCCTTGGGATCAAAAACCCGGGCCTTATCCGCATCACTGCCCGCCTTGGGGCTTCCTTGGGCCCTAGCTGCGTAAACCGTTGTGAGGGTGTGGAAACGGGGATCCCGATCTGGTCTTGAATAGACTCCCAAAAGGGACTTGAGCTCAACCGAAAGCCCGGTTTCCTCCAAGGCCTCGCGCCGGGCCGCAGTCTCGGTGCTCTCCGCGTAATCCACAAATCCGCCGGGCAAGGCCCAGCCATGGGGCGGATTTTGCCTCTCAATCAGGACAATGCCCTTACTTTTTCGGCCTTCGGAAATTTCTATGATGATATCCACGGTGGGGAAGGGATTTCTATACTTCTCCACCCGGCCCCCGCACTGGGGGCAGGTGAGGGATTGTTTCACTAAACACTCCTTTGGGCCGAGTGAGACAGAGCGGCTGAGCGAATATATTTGATACAGCGCCCCTGGCACTCGGGCAGCTTCAGCAGGCAATAGACCAGATGCTGGTGCCAGCAGATGGAACCAGCTCCGCTGCTGGGCACAAAATTAGGGCAGGTTATACCGCTGATAGCTTCAAGGTTCTTTTGAATCACATGCCGACGGGCGACTTCCCGGTCCTTGGCATTGGCCAGACGCTTGATCCTCTCCAAACGGTCCAGGGTGCGGGCGCCCACCTTTCGGCGGGCATCCAAAAGGGTGCATTTGGCATCTGCGGGAGACTTAATGCCCTTTGTGCCGGTGCAGCGGCCGCGCTGAAAAAAGGCGCAGCCCTCGCCGCTTAATCGCTGCACTTCGCCCAAGCTAAACCCCCTTTAATGCGGCTTACGCCAAGCGAATCTCATCCCCGGGACGCACTATGCCCGGCTGAAGGACCTTAACAAAGACCCCCTCCCTGGGCATGACACAGTCCCCGGCCTGTTCCCTTATGGCGCAGCCTTTGTGGCACTCCTTGCCGATTTGGGTCAGCTCAACCTCCACGTCTCCCAAGAACAACCTGGTTCCCACCGACATGGTATGTAGCCTAAGTCCGCTGGTGGTTATATTTTCGGCGAAATCGCCCGGTTTTACATCCAGGCCTTTTTTTCGCATCGAATCAATGGATTCTTCGGCCAAAAGGGAGACCTGCCTGTGCCACTCTCCTGCATGGGCGTCTCCTATGACTCCATGAGCAGGCTTAAGCTCCACCTGGGGCACAGGCTGTTTGCGCACACCCTTTTGAGTGCTAATATTAACTGAAACTATTTTGGCTTTAATCATGATCAAACGTCCAGGGAAAAACCTACCTAATTTGAGCTTATACGGCCTGAACAAACGAGTCAAGGCCAAGGAGGCCAAGACCGGCCCCTGCCTTGCTTCCGGTATTTTCCCGGAGTCCGGCGTCATTCTGGCCGCAGTCAGCGGGGGCAGCGACTCCGTCGCACTTTTGCGTCTTTTAAAGAAATCCGCCGCCCAAAAGGGGTGGAAAATCATAGTGGCTCACATTGACCACGGGCTGAGAAAAGAATCTTCAGAAGACGCACTTTTTGTAAAGCGCCTGGCCCGGGAGTTGGGGCTTGACTTTGAATTGATAAAAGTAAAGGTCAAGTCCCAAGGCCGTTCTTTGGAGGAAGCAGCCCGTACAGCCAGGCTCAAAGCCCTTTTTGAACTGGCCAAAGAGGTGAAGGCCAAGGCCATTGCCCTGGGGCACACGGCCGATGACCAGGCCGAGACCCTTCTTACCAGGATATTGACCGGCACCGGCCCCACCGGCCTGGCCGGCATCAGGGCCAACAACGGCCTTTTGTGGCGTCCCTGTCTACACTTGACCAGAAAAGATCTGGAAGGCTACCTGAAAAAAGTGGGCCAAAAATGGCGCTTGGACCAGACCAACCTGGAGGATCGCTTCCTGCGCAACCGGGTTAGGAACCATATAATTCCCCTGGCATCCGATCTGGTCAACCCCAAGGCGGTTGAGGCCATGGGCAGGTTGGCCCTGATCTGCCAGCAGGAAGAGGATTTTTGGCTTAAATGGGGGCAAGAACAGTTTGTTAAGCATGTGCGTAAAAACGGGACCAGCCTGGAACTTCCCCTGAAATGGCTTAAAAACCTGCATCAGGCCCAGTTAAGAAGGGTTTTGCGCCTGGCCCTGGCCCAAACGGCTGATCTCAACCAAGGCCTGCCGGCTGCCTACGTGGAGATGCTCACCGATCTTTTGCAAGGTAAAGCAGGGCGCAAACTGGACCTCCCCCGAGGGATTTGGGCCGCCCTGGAGCCGGACCTCATGCGCCTGGACAGTCAGTCCCGGCCCCATGACTTCACCACCCGGTTCCACGGACCGGGGTGCCTGAATCTGCCTCACCTGAAAAAAACCCTGATATTGAAACCGGCGGAGTATCAAGGCCGACTCACTGCCAGAGGAGACTCGGCCTGGGTGCCCCGGTCAGCCGTTCAATGGCCGTTAACCGTAAGGCCGCCGAAGCCCGGGGACAGGTTTCAGGCTTTGGGAGCGCCGGGGTCTAAAAAGTTGGCCCGTTTTCTGCAAGATTTGAAACTGCCCCATTGGCACCGGACCAGAACAGTGGTAATTGAAGGCCAAAACGGAATAATCTGGGCCGCGCCCTGGTCGGTGGCCGAAAAAACTAGGAGAAAAGAGGGAGAAAGCCGAGGCTTATCCCTTAGACTCATTGACACCCCCGGCCAGGGACCCTATACTATGCTATTTGATAACCATGACCCTGGCTAAGGGTATCAATTCATTCTAACAACCCGTAATCGGGGAGAAAACACTTGAACCCCCTGTATAAGAACCTTGCGCTTTGGCTGGTGATCAGCCTGATGATGGTCCTGCTTTTCAATATGTTTCAAAGGCCGGGCCGAAATGTGGATGCCATGAGTTATTCAGACTTCCTCTCAGCCGTAGAGCAGGGTGAGGTCACCAAAGTGGTCATCCAAGGTCAAGATGTCAGCGGCAACATGGGCCCGGGCAAACAGTTTCACACCTATGCGCCAGAAGATGTGGACATGATCAAAATCCTGCGGGAAAAGGGCGTGCAGATATCCGCCAAACCCGCCGATGATTCGCCCTGGTATATGACGGTGCTGGTTAGTTGGTTCCCCATGCTCCTTTTGATCGGAGTGTGGATCTTCTTTATGCGACAAATGCAGATGGGCGGCGGCAAGGCCATGAGCTTCGGAAAAAGCCGGGCCAGGCTGCAGACCGAGCCCGACGGCAAGAAAGTCACCTTTGCGGATGTGGCCGGCGTCGAAGAAGCCAAGGAAGAACTTGCCGAAATAGTTGAATTTTTACGCGATCCCAAGCGTTTCACCCGCTTGGGCGGCCGTATCCCCAAAGGCGTGCTTTTGGTGGGAGGCCCTGGCACAGGCAAAACCCTTTTGGCCAGAGCCATTGCCGGTGAAGCCGGAGTTCCCTTTTTCAGCATCAGCGGTTCGGATTTTGTGGAGATGTTTGTCGGCGTCGGCGCCAGCAGGGTTCGCGACCTGTTCAACCAGGGCAAGAAAAACGCTCCCTGCATCATATTCATAGACGAAATCGACGCTGTGGGGCGTCACCGCGGAGCCGGTTTGGGCGGCGGCCATGACGAGCGGGAGCAGACTCTGAACCAGCTTCTGGTTGAAATGGACGGATTTGAATCCAACGAAGGCGTGATTCTGATCTCGGCCACCAACCGGCCCGACGTTCTGGACCCGGCGCTCTTACGCCCCGGCCGTTTTGACCGCCAGGTGGTGGTTCCCACTCCGGACGTAAAGGGCCGCGAGGCCATCCTGGAAGTGCACACCAGGCGCACCCCCTTGAACCCGGACGTGGATCTGGCCGTTCTGGCCAGGGGCACCCCCGGATTCAGTGGTGCGGACCTTGAAAACATGGTAAACGAAGCCGCCTTGATCGCGGCGAGGGACAACAAAGACTCCATTGAACATGTGGACTTTGAGCAGGCCAAAGACAAGGTCATGATGGGAACGGAGCGCAGAAGCCTCATCATAAGCGATGAAGAAAAGAAAACCACCGCTTATCACGAGGCGGGTCACGCCCTGGTAGCCAGAATGACCCCCGGCACCGACCCGGTCCACAAGGTCACCATCATTCCCAGGGGCAGGGCTCTCGGCCTTACCCAGCAATTACCGGTGGATGACCGTCACACCTATCCCAAAGATTACCTCTTGGGCAACCTGGCGGTTCTTATGGGCGGCCGGGTGGCCGAGGAAATCGCCCTGGACACCCTGACCACCGGGGCGGGAAATGACATCGAAAGGGCCAGTCAGCTTGCTCGCAAGATGGTCTGCGAATGGGGCATGAGCGAAGCCATGGGCCCCATGAGCTTTGCCAAGCAGGATGAGCAGATATTCCTGGGCCGCGAGATCAGCCAGCACAGGGATTACTCCGAAGAGACAGCCCAGGACATTGATCATGAGGTGAGACGCCTGGTCAGCGAAGCCTATGAAAATGCCCGGAGTATCCTCAAGGAAAACCGCGAGATCCTGGAAAACATGGCCCAGGCCCTTCTGGAAAGGGAGACCCTGGACGCCAAGGATGTCGAGGCCCTGATAAAGGGTGAACCCCTGCCGCCCAACAATCAGAAAAGCAATGCCCAGACCAAGGCCAGGACTTTTTCCGAGACCAAAGAAGCCATCCAGGAAGAAGCCCAACCAAATACTCCGGAAGAAACCAAGACAGAGGGAAATGATGTGGACAACACCCCGGAGGCCTGAGATTCAAATTGAACTGCCTCACCAGCGGGTGATGACTCTGGGTGCAAAGACAGTAATCATGGGGGTGCTGAACGTCACCCCTGATTCCTTTTCCGATGGCGGCCTGTTCTTTAACACCGAGAAGGCAGTGGAGCAGGGCCTGACCATGGAAGCGCAGCAAACCGGCATCCTGGATATCGGCGGAGAGTCCACCAGGCCCGGGGCCGAACCGGTCAGCGCCAAGGATGAAACGGACCGGGTGGTTCCGGTGATACGCTCCCTGGCTGAGAAATCAAAGGCGCTTTTGAGCATAGACACCTTCAAGGCCGAGGTGGCGGCCAAGGCCATTGAAAACGGCGCTCATATCATAAATGATATAACTGCGGGTCAAGGCGACCCGGAGATGCTTTCCCTGGCCGCCGAGACCGAAGCCGGGCTGGTATTGATGCATATGCAGGGCACACCCCGCACCATGCAGAAAGACCCCCATTACGGTGACGTGGTGGCCGAGGTTAAGGAATACCTTTTGGACCGGGCTCAAGCAGCCCTTGAAGCCGGGGTGGCCAAGGAACGGATCATAATCGATCCGGGCATCGGCTTTGGCAAATCCCTTGAGCATAACCTTTTGCTTCTGCGCCATCTGGACGAACTGTGTTCCCTGGGCTATCCCTTACTTTTGGGAGCCAGCCGCAAAACCTTTATCGGACACCTCACCGGCCGCCCTCCGGAGGAAAGACTCTGGGGAACATTGGGTGTGCATGTCTTGGGAGCAGCCATGGGAGCGGCCATTGTCCGGGTCCACGATCCGGCGCCCGTGTCAGAGGCCCTTTGCGTCACAGATGCGGTAATGGCAGCGAGGTGAGGTGATCCATGAGCGAGGTGATTGCCCTTCTAAGCCAAATGCGCTGGCAGGATGTGGCCGACATCGCCTTGGTCACCTTCGTTGTATACCAGGTCATTTTAATGGTCCGGGGAACCAGGGCCATGCACATGCTTTTAGGCTTGGGCGTGGTCCTGGTCATGCTGGTGGTCAGCAAGCAACTCGGCCTTTACACCATCGGCTGGCTCATCAATTCTTTCCTTTCCTCCCTGATACTTGTTGTAATTATTCTTTTCCAGTCAGACATAAGACGGGCCCTGGCCAATATAGGCACCGGTTCGTTTTTTGGCTCAAATATAGACCACAAATCAACCATCGAAGAAGTGGTGAGGGCCTCGGTAAATCTGGCCACCCGTATGACCGGTGGATTGATCGTGATGGAGCGCCAGATAGGACTGGCCGACTATACCGGTTCTGGAGTGGATATAAACGCAGATGTCAGCCGGGATCTTCTGGTGCAGCTTTTCCAGACCTCCGGTCCGCTGCACGACGGCGCGGTGGTGATCAGCCGGGACAAAATAGAAGCGGCCCGTTGCGTACTCCCCCTGGCGGCCAGCCTGCAACTGCCGAGGCATCTCGGCACCCGGCACAGGGCGGCTTTGGGACTGAGCCAGGAAACAGATGCCGTCTGTATTGTGATAAGCGAGGAAAGAGGAAGGGTGAGCCTGGCCGTGAGCGGAGAATTGAAGCAGGATCTGGAGGCCTCCGCCCTGCGCGACCATCTAACCCAACTCATTGGGGAAAAGCAAAAAAAACCCCCGAAATGGTTTATATCGAGGCCGAAAAGTGCTGAAACGTCTGAGTAAAAATTGGTCTTTAAAACTTTTGGCCCTTGTTTTGGCCCTTTCCATGTGGGTATTTGTGGTGGGCCAGGAACAGGCCGAAATAGCACTGATCGTACCGGTGGAGCTGACCAACATACCCAAGGGCACTGTGGTCGACGGCAATGTGGTAAGCGAAGTCAAGGTCAGGGTCAGCGGCCCCCGCAGTCTGGTCCGGCGCGTGATGGATGAACATCTTTCCAAAACGGTTGACCTCTCAGGCATGAAAACCGGTGAGCATGTCTTCCAGGTGGTGCCCAGAGAGCTGAAACTGCCTGCCGGAGTTGTAGCCAAGCATATAAGCCCGGCCTCATTCACCGTAATCCTGGCCCCCAGGGACACCAGGCAGGTGTCGGTGCATCCCAAGATAAAAGGCAAACCCGCTCCCGGATATGAACTGGAAGAAGTCACCTTCAAGCCGGACAAGGTCACAATCTTCGGCAACAAGGAGGATGTGCAAAACCTGGATTGGATATGGACGGTTCCCATCGATGTGACTAACATGAAACAGAACAAAGTTTTTAACGCCAATCTGCGTCTCCCCCCCGGACTGGCTCTGGGAGTGGACCCCGCTTCTGTGGAGGCAACCATCAAAATCCGGGCCGTTCAAATCAAGACCTCCCCGGAATCCGACCAAACACTGGACAGCCCTCAGTCATAAAAATAAAATCAGAACCTTTCCGACCGTGTGTTTGGGGAGAAAAAACTTTAAACAAAACCTGGCCCAAAGCAGCAGGTATTTGATACATTTGCCGATGGATTCATCCTCTAGTGGACGCCTGTGACCGAGTTGCTCTGCCGGTAGCCAGAACAGACACAAACAAGAACTCACAAGGCTTTCAAAAAAGACCCTTCCCCTTTATAAGCAACTTTTTCTTATCAAGAAAAATTCTGCCAAAGGGGATGAAACAAAAATGCCCTGCACAGGCGGGAATAAAGACAAAACCGGACAATTTAAGGTTTTTCATAAAAACTAAAACCAGATATTTCAAAAGAGATCAGAGCGAATGGATTTACCCACAAAAGTTTTTGGAACCGATGGAGTCAGAGGCCGAGCCAATGTCTATCCAATGACCGTGGAAATGGCCATGGCCATAGGCCAGGGAGTGGCTAAAACCGTGAAAAACGGTAAGGCTCTTAACCAGATCGTAATCGGTAAAGACACCCGCTTAAGCGGCTATATGTTCGAAAACGCATTGGTTGCCGGGATTCTCTCCGCCGGCGTGGATGTACTGCTGGTGGGACCGTTGCCCACTCCGGGCATTGCATTTATAACCAGAAGCATGAGGGCGAACGCAGGTATTGTTATAAGCGCCAGCCACAATCCCTATTACGACAACGGCATCAAGGTGTTTGGCCACGACGGCTTCAAGCTGCCTGACGAACAGGAGTCCCTGGTCGGAAAATTTGCTCTCCAGGCGGTGTGCCAAAACCACTGCGAATCCCATAACGCCTCTGCCAAACTGGGCAAGGCCAAGCGCATAGAAGATGCCTCAGGGCGCTATATATCCCTTTTGAAAAACGCGTTTCCAGAGGAGCACACCCTGGACGGCGTGAGGCTGGCGGTTGATTGCGCCAACGGCGCCACCTATAAAATCGCCCCGGCCGTATTCAGTGAACTGGGGGCTCAGCTTAAACTTCTGGGAGTGAATCCGGACGGCACCAACATCAACCAGGGAGTGGGATCTCTCTACCCGGAAAAACTCCAGGAGATGGTGCGGGCCGGTGAGGCGGACCTGGGGCTCGCCTTTGACGGTGACGGCGACCGCCTGATCATGGTCGATGAAAAAGGCGAGCTGATCGACGGAGACCAGATAATGGCCATCTCCGCCGAATACATGTCCAACCGAGGCGCCCTGGCCAAACAGACGGTGGTCGGCACGGTCATGTCCAACCTGGGGCTGGAGATGTGCCTCAGGGAGAGAGGCATAAAACTCTTGCGCACCAAGGTCGGCGACCGTTATGTGGTTGAGGCCATGCGCCAGACCGGGGCCTGCCTGGGCGGCGAGCAAAGCGGGCATCTTCTCTTCCTGGATAAAAACACCACCGGAGACGGCATCTTAAGCGCTATTATGGTGCTAAAGGTAATGATCGAAACCGGAAAGCCCTTGAGTGAGCTCAAAAAGATAATGCCCAGTATCCCCCAGATCCTGCTGAACCTGCCGGTTAAGGAAAGAAAAGCCATCAGCCAGGTGCCGGCCCTGCAAAAGGCTATTGCTCAGCAGGAAGAAATACTGGGTGATACTGGCAGGATCCTGGTGCGCTATTCAGGCACGGAACTGCTTTTGCGAATAATGGTGGAAGCCCAGGATGATGATAAAATGAAAAAAGCAGCCGAGGCCCTGAAGCAAGTTGCCCAAGACGCCCTTGGCCGGGAAAAGTGAGGCCTCAAATGCTTTTGGTGATAGACATTGGCAACACCCACTCTGTTCTGGGAATTTACAGGGATAACGAACTCCAGGCGCATTGGCGGCTGCACACCAACCGGGAGCGGACCAGCGATGAGCTGGGAGTGCTTTTGATAAATCTTTTCGCCTCAAGCCCCTATTCCATAGAATCCATCCAGGGGGTGATCATCTCCAGCGTGGTCCCGCCGGTGAACAACACATTCATCAACCTGTGCCAGCGCTATTTCAAAACCAAGCCCCTTTTCGTTGGCCCGGGCATTAAAACCGGCATGCCCATACTCTATGAAAACCCCAAAGAGGTGGGCGCGGACCGCATTGTCAACGCTGTGGCCGCTTTTGAGCGTTACAAACAGGATATGATAGTGGTGGATTTCGGCACAGCCACCACTTTTGACTGCATTTCCGCCCAGGGCCAATATCTGGGCGGAGCCATTGTGCCGGGGATAATGATCTCCTGCGAAGCCCTTTTCCAAAGGGCCAGCAAACTGCCGAGGGTGGAGATCTTCAAATGCCCCACCAGTGTGGTTGCCAAGGACACCATATCCTCCATGAATGCGGGCATTGTGTATGGTTATGCCGGCCTGGTGGACGGGCTGGTTCAAGCCATTAACCGGGAGCGGGGGATCAAGTGCAAGGTGATCGCCACCGGCGGTCTGGCTCCCTTGATCGCCTCCCAATCTCAAGCCATAGAAGAGGTTGACCAGCTTCTGACCCTGGAAGGCCTGCGCATCCTCTATCAGCGCAACCAATGACAACCCCGCGCCAGCCGGACTGGCCCCAAGGTAAATATCCCTTGGCCCTGGCCGCTCCCTCGGGCAGTTTTCCCAGGGAACGCTTTGAAAACGGCCTCAAGTCCCTGGCCGGTATCCTTTCCCAGGCCCGGCTGCGCCTGGATCAGCCGGTTTTGAGAAAAGAGGGCTACCTGGCGGGAGATGATCATAGCCGGGCCGCCCACCTGACCAAGGTCATGACCCAGCCCGGCCTGGATATGGTGCTCTGTGTACGCGGAGGGTTCGGGGCCAGCAGGCTGCTGCCCCTTTTGGACCTGGACGCCCTTGCCGCATCCGGGCGCTTATTGGTGGGGTTCTCGGATATAACCTGCCTCCTTTTGCCCTTGGCTGATCACGGGCTGATTACAGTGCACGGGCCGGTCCTGACCCAACTGCCGAACCTGGACCGGGCCAGCTTCAAGGCCATGACCGATCTTATCCAGGGAAGGCCGCCCTGGCCCATGACCTTAAGCGGAGAGGCTCTGACAAGCGGGCAGGTAAAGGCTCCTCTTTTCGGCGGCAACCTGACGATGATCTGCCATCTTTTGGGCACTCCCTGGTTCCCGGACCTGGAGGGTAAAATCCTTTTCCTGGAAGACAGGGGCGAACCAGCCTACCGCCTGGACCGGCTTTTGACTCAACTCAACCTGGCCGGAATTTTTAAGAAGGTGTGCGGTGTGGCCATGGGTCAGTTGGGAGGCAAGGGTAAAGACGCCGTACATCGCAGAAAAGCGGTTGTGAAAAATCTTGAAAAACTCAATATGCCTGTGGTCATAGGGCTTCCCTTTGGCCACGGTTCAGAGAATATGCCCGTGCCTGTGGGGGCCCAGGCCCTATTGGATGGTCAGACCGGCATCTTTACACCTGGAGTGGATATTGGCTGACTGGCGGGAAGTTTTTTCCCTTTTACAAAACGCGCATGATCATAAACTGGCCACCCACCTGGGCATAAGCATCTGGGGTAATGGGCGGGAACTCTTTAGCCGGAGCCTGGGCTCTGCCCGGCCGGATACGATCTATGATCTGGCTTCACTAACCAAGCCCCTGGCCTGCGGACTCCTGGCCCTGGAGCTTGGCAGTGCAGATAAAATCAACTGGCAGGTGACCCTGGAGCAGATCTGGGGAGACACCCTGCCCTCTGATAAAAAGCCCTTGACCATCAGGCAGATCCTGACCCACAGCGCCGGTTTTGCAGCCCATCACAAATTTTACACAGTGCTCGCAAAATCGCCTTTTCCCGCCAGAAAAGGCCTTTTGAAGGCCATGATACTAAACGACCCCCTGGAGTATGGACCAAGCGAAAAAAGCGTTTACAGCGACCTGGGATACATGCTTCTGGGGCTTCTGCTGGAAGATCTCACTGCAAACCCCCTTAACCGGGCAGTGGCTGATCTTTACCAATCCAAGGGCATCAAGGCCCCGTTTTATCTGCCTTTTGATCAGGTTTCGCCCGAAATCTTCGCTCAAACAGCGCCGAGTGGAGAGCTGGAGACCGGGGGTCCGGCCTTGGCGCAGGTGCATGACGGCAATGCCCATGCCCTTGGCGGCGTGGCGGGCCATGCCGGCCTTTTCGGCTCCCTTGAACAGGTGGCCGGACCGCTTCTGGCCTTGAGCAGCTCGCTTGAGGGCCGGGGCCCCTGGCCCCAAGGCCTCACCCAAGAGCTTTTGGCGCAAGATACGGCCACACCGGGCTCCACCCGCACTATGGGTTTTGACACCCCAAGCGGTGAAACAAGCGCAGCAGGCAGGGCCCCACAGGGAGTGGTGGGGCATCTTGGCTTCACCGGCACAAGTTTCTGGTGGCAACCGGAAAAGGCAAGCGGCATCATCCTTTTGACCAACCGCCTGGAAACCGGCACGGATATTGAGACCATGCGCTCATTTAGACATGAACTGCACACCAGGGCCTGGCAGGACCTGGATCGAATGGGAAAACTATGAAGGATCTGGAGCCTAAACTTAATACAGCCCGCGGAAATATAAATCACATTCATCTCATGGGCATCGGCGGGGTGGCAATGGGGGCCCTGGCTGCGGGGCTCAAGCAAAAGGGCTTCACCATCACAGGTTCGGACCGGCCCCTTTATCCGCCGATGAGTGATTTTCTGGCTGAAAAGGGCATATCCGTTGCCCAGGGCTATGACCCGGCCAACCTTGAACCAAGGCCGGACCTGGTTATTGTGGGCAATGTGATCAGAAAGGAAAATCCCGAGGCCCAGGCCCTGGCCGGGATGAATATTCCCTACCTTTCCCTGCCCCAGGCCGTTTCCGACTTCTTTATCAGGGACCGGGTGTCTCTGGTGGCAGCCGGCACCCACGGCAAAACCACCACCACCGCCCTTTTGGCCGAGACCCTGGAGGCCTGCGGCCAAAAAACCGGTTTTATGGTCGGCGGCATCATGGCCCGCACAGGCCGCAATTTTGTAGAAGGCGAAGGCGGCTTCTTTGTGACTGAAGGCGATGAATATGACACTGCCTTTTTTGACAAACGCCCCAAGTTTGTGCACTACCGCCCCGGCATAGGCATCTTGAGCAGCTGCGAGTTCGACCATGCGGATATTTATCAGGACTTTGCGGCCGTTAAAAAGGCCTTTGACCAGTTTGCAAGCCTGATTCCGGCCAAGGGAGCCCTGATTTCCTGGGCGGACTCGCCGGAGGTGATGACCAGGGCGGCAAGGGCCAAATGCAAGGTCTGGTCCTATGGACTTTCTCCCAGGTCCGACTGGCGCCTGGCCTCACTTGAGCCTAATGGAAACGGCGGTGCGGATATGGTCGTCATCACCCCCCAAGACCGGGAGCTTGAGGTTATGAGCCCCCTGGCCGGGGAGCACAACGCCTTAAACGCCCTGGCCGTAATCGCGGCGCTCAGCGCAGCCGGGCTGCCCCTGGGCCAAATCTCCAAAGGCTTGTCGAAATTCGGCGGAGTGAAAAGACGCCAGGAGGTCAGGGGCAAGGCCAAGGGTGTCATGGTGGTGGATGACTTTGCCCATCACCCCACCGCGGTAAGGGAAACCGTAAAAGCGGTCAAACAGTTCGGCCTGCCCGGCTGGCCCCCTGCCGCGGGCAGACTGGTTGCGGTCTTTGAGCCCCGCACCAACACCAGCAAACAGAATATTTTTCAAAAAGAATATGCCGGGGCCTTTGACCAGGCAGACCTGGTATTCTTGCGGGAGCCGCCGGACACGGAATCCTTGGCCCCGGAAAAACGTTTTTCTTCCGAAATATTAGCCCAGAGCCTTAGAGACAAAGGAATTCAGGCCAACGCCTTCGCCCATACTGAGGAACTCTTAACAGCCCTGTTAAAAGAGCTTAAACCCGGCGACCTCTGCCTTATAATGAGTAACGGAGGATTTGACAATATTCACAACAAGCTTTTAAACGGCCTTGGGCAAAACTCACAACCCATGCCCGTTAGCTAAACCATGATCAGGAGGCCGGATGTTTGGGATAGCCACCATACAGGAGACCTATGGTTTTTACAAAAGGGGATTGCCCCTCTCAGGCCTTCCTTTGCCCTTCAGCACCAGGCAATGGGAATATCCCTGGTGTTATCTGCGCCTGATGGATGCCGGTTTGGGACCTGGCGACAGGATCCTGGATGTGGGCTGCGCCAAAAACCAGTTCATGGTCGATCTGTCCCAGAGGGACTTTCTGGTAAAGGGCCTTGACCTTTACTCGGTGAACGACCCCAGAAACCCCAACCTGGGAGTAGACGGTTTTGACCGATCACTCGAAAGTGAGACCTTAAGTTTCTGCAAGGGAAACATGACCAACATCCCGGTCATGGATAATGAATTTGACGCTGTCTACTGCCTGGGTGTGCTGGATAACGCAGACGCAAGCACCAGCCTGGCCGGTCTGGCCGAAATGTTGAGGGTCTTGAAGCCCGGCCGCCCCCTTATCATCACCGAAAAATATATCCCGGAGCCAATACCCGCCTTAAAGGGAGCGCTGAAACCCTGCTCCAGAAAAATGAGCTATGACTTCAGGGAGCATATAAGGGCAACGGGCCGTTCCCTGGCAGACCCCACCACGGTTATCCCCTCGGACCAGGAGATAACCGAAATGCGGGACAAGGGCAGGCTTTTGCTGAACGCCAGTGAGGCGGTGGAGGATTTCTACCACTTCACCGCTGTGGGCTGGGTGGTGAACAAATAATTATTAATCCCCCTTGCCCCAACGAGACCAAGGGGGATTATAAATATCTTAAAACTCTTCCGGCAGGTCAAACTCACCCACCAAAAAAGTATGATCCGAAGGTTTTTCCCTTTTGCGTGGCTCGATATCCACCCAGGTGTTTTTGCAGGCCTTGGCCAGGGGTTCGGTGGCCAAAAGATGGTCAATGCGCCAGCCGTGGTTTCTTTCCAGGGCTGTTCGGGCGCGATAATCCCAAAAGGTAAAAAGCTCCTCATCTGGGTGATACTTGCGGAAAAGATCTGTAAAACCCCATTCCATAATCTTTTTCAGGGCTCCCCGGTCCTTGGGGTGAAAGCAAACCCTGCCGTCCAGCTTGACCGGGTCATATACGTCAATGGGCTCTGGCGCCACGTTTAAGTCCCCCAGCCAAAGCAAGGGTTTTTGCGGAGAGAACTCAGCCTCGAACCATTTGGCCATACGATCGAAGAAATCAAGTTTATAGGCAAAGGCCGGGTTCTCCGGGTCCCTGCCCTGGGGTACATAGGTGTTAACCACCCACACCCCCTTGGTTTTGACTGCGATCAGCCTGGCTTGGTCTTCATCAGATCCGTCCGGAAAGTTTTTCCGAACCTCTTCCGGCTCCTCGCGGCTCAGCACAGCCACCCCGTTATAGGATTTCTGCCCCCAAAAATAGGATTTCCAACCCGCCTCGGCCAAGGGATCTTGGGGGAAATCCTTGTCCTGCACCTTGGTTTCCTGGATGCACAACAAATCGGGCTGGTTTGTTTCCAGCCAGTCCAGGATTATGGGTAGGCGGGCGCGAATGCTGTTGGCGTTAAAGGTGGCCACTTTCCAGTTCACTTGCAATATCCTTTCCCAAAGCGGGTTATGTTCCTTATCCGGGTTAGTTGCCAGGGTCTTTTTGGTTTCTTTATGGCTTGACCCTAAAGGCTTTTCTTGTCAATAGTCAAGGTTGCCTATTTGGCGACTAAGGGTTAGACTTTCAGATCACAAGAATTTGAACAGGCCCACAGGAGGACAACTCAATGCCTATATATGAATTTCGTTGCGAAAAATGCGCCCTGGTCTTTGAACATCTGGCCATGGGGCAAGGTGACATGATAGAGGTGGTCTGCCCTGCCTGTAAAAGTGAGGAGATCACCAGGGTGATGAGCACCTGCAGTTCCGTGGTGAACGGCTCCTCCTCCGGCCCAAGCAACCAGGGAGGCGGCGTACAGGTGGAAAACCGGAGCTGTGCGGGCTCCAACTCCTGCACCAGCATCACCCTGCCGGGATTGGATTCCTGAAAACAAAAAAACACGTCTTTATAGAGGAAATCCCCGGCCCGATGGACCGGGGATTTCCATATCAACCAAGCTTTAGGCATCAATCATCGCTGAAAAAGGTGCCCAAGGCTCCGCCCAGTACCGAGCCTTCTCCCACCTGCTTGCCCCCGCCCTGGGGAGCCGCGGCGTAGATGCGGTCGGCCAGACGGCTCAAGGGCAAGGATTGCAGCCATACATGCCCCGGTCCGGTCAAGGTGGCAAAGAAAAGCCCTTCCCCGCCGAAAAAGGCGGTTTTAATGCCGCCTGTGAATTCCACGTCATAATTCACCGAAGGTTGCAGGGCCACCAGGCAGCCGGTGTCCACCCTGATTTTCTCGCCAGGCTTCAAATCCATCTCAAAAATGGTGCCGCCTGCGTGTACAAAGGCTATGCCGTCGCCCAAAAGGCGCTGCATGATAAAGCCCTCGCCGCCGAACAGACCGGCTCCGATCTTCTTTTGGAAAGCTATCTCCAGGGCCACGCCCCGGGCTGCGCACAAAAAGGAATCCTTTTGGCAAACGATCTCCCCGCCGAGTTCATCCAGATGCAGGGGTATTATCTTGCCTGCATAAGGCGCGGCAAAACCCACGGTCTGTTTGGGTGAGCTGCCCCCATGGGTGAAAACCGTCATGAAAAGCCCCTCGCCGGTGATGAGCCTCTTGCCCGCACCCAAGAGCTTATCCATGAAACCGCCGCCCTGGTTGGCTCGGCCGTCGCCGAAAATCGTCTCCATCTGGATCTCGGAAGTCATGTAGAGCATTGCCCCAGCCTCGGCCACGGCGCTCTCACCCGGATCCAGCTCAACCTCCACAAACTGCATCTCCTGGCCGATGATGCGGTAATCGATCTCATCCGCACCGGCCCCCGGCGAGGGCGGCGGCGGCGGGGATTCTCCCCTCAGGATTCCACCCAGGGGGGTCACATCCTTCATGGGCGTCCACTGGCTTAAGCCGGGGCCGTAAACCAAAAAATCAGAGGTAATCTGCCCGGAATCCAGCCGGGCCTTGAGATCCTGCTCAGAAAAAGGCCCCTCACTGGCCCCGTTTATCGCCAAATACCAAACAGCTGACATTAAATTTATCCCTTCCTTGCAGCAAGAACGCCCAATTCACCGGAAATTTCTCCCAATCCCCAATATAACCGAGAACCCCACCCCAGGTCCATGTCTGGAAACCAATTTCCTTATAAATATGATCAGGTCTTAACCCGTTGGTTATGGCCGGGCTCTTAAGCAAGGGCGCTAATACCTGAGCACCCCTTAAATCAGCCTTGTCGAGGTTTCTGCCCAATCAAAGGCGGGGGTTTCCAAGGCCCTTTGCCCGCTCATACCCATATGCCCTGGCCGCTCAATTGATCGAGCTGAAAAAACGATAATTTTCGAGCTATAAAACCTTTGCCGGAATAACCAGTTCCCCCTTTGTTGTGGTAGACTGTACGTTTAGAAAAATGGTAAGGTCCGGCTTCGGGCCGAGCCTGGTAATCTTGATTTTGATTCAGGCAAAAAAAGGCAAAAAAGTGGAAGCCTATCTGGCTATAGATGCGGGGGGCACCAATACTCGAGTGGGGTTGGTCAAAGCCGACAAGGTTATTGACAGCCTTTGTTTTGCCACCCTCCCGGCCTGCGGACCCCAGGACTGGCTAAAAAGACTCGGCCTCACCGTCCAAAACCTGTTGGATAAACTCAAGGATCAGGGGATTACCATCAAGGCGGTCGGTTTGGGTATGCCGGGCGTGCCGGCCAGAGACGGCGTTTCCTTTAGCACCTGCACCAATCTGCCTTCCTTTGCCGGTCAAAACTGGGCCCGGGCCCTTTCCGAAATGTTTGATCTGCCCACGGCAGTGGAGAACGACGCCAACCTCCACGCCCTGGGAGAATTCACCCACGGAGCGGGTAAAGACGTCGATTCCATGGCCTGCCTCACCCTGGGCACCGGGGTGGGCGGGGGCATAATCATGCAGGAAATGTTGCTCAAAGGCCCGTTGGGTTTGGCCGGAGAGATCGGACATATGGTGGTGGAGCCCAACGGCAGGCGTTGCGCCTGTGGTTGCAGGGGCTGCCTGGAGGCCTATGCCTCCAGTGTGGGCCTCACCGGTATGCTAAGGGAGGGGATCAGTCAGGGCAGGCATACCGCGCTTAAGCCCGGCGACTCCGTGGAGCTGATAACCCAGGCCGCCAGACTGGGAGACTCCCTGGCCCGGGACCTTTTAAAAATGGCGGGCATTGCCCTGGGCAGGGCCGTATCTATTCTGGTTTCCGCACTGGGGTTGGATCTCTTTGTTTTGGGCGGCGGCCTGAGCCTGGCCTGGCCCCAGATGGAACAGGAAACTAAAAGAGAATTGGCTCGCAGAATGCGCCTGGTTGAAATTTCTGGTATAGGCTTGATACAGGCTGAATTAGGAGAACAAGCCCCACTTTTGGGGGCCGGCGCCATGGCAGCCGGTTTGTTGAACAAATGATGATAAGGTGAATATCCATGGCCAAAATTAACCGCAAGGAACTGCTGAGAAAACCCGATGAGTTTCAGACATTCAGCGAGCGCGCCGTCAAGTGGGTGCGGGAAAACCAAAAGAAATTCTATATCACCCTGGGCGGGCTGGTGGCGGCGATCGCCCTGGTGGTGGGTATTCAAACCTATCTGGACTATAGGGTGCATGCGGCTGCCAATGCCCTTTCACCGGCCTTTCAGCAGTACATGAATGTGGTTTTTGGTGAAAAGACTCCTGCCAAACTGGCCGAGGCTGAAAAAGCCCTGGGTACCATTACCAAGGAATATGGAGCCACTCCCGCGGGGATACAAGGCAGGCTGGCCTTGGGCAACCTGCTTTTGGAGCAGGGAAAATGGGCTGAAAGCCAAAAGCTGTTCACAGAACTTTCCGAAGAGCCCGATCTGCCTGCCGAATTCATGCCCTTTGCCCTGCACGGACTGGGTTTAAGCCTGGAAGGTCAGGAAAAATATACAGAGGCCAAAGACGCCTATGCCGATGCCGCCCGCATCTCAGGACCCAATGAAAAGACAACCTATGAGCTGGCTCAGGCCAGAGTGTTGGCGGCCAAGGGCGACAAGCAGGCTGCGGCGGATATCTACCGCACTGTGGTGCAAAACGCCACAGATCCGGACAGCGCCCAGATCGCCCGTGAATCCCTGGTGTCATTGGATCTCGCCCCTGAAGCCTGATTTTTTTAAAAGCCGGGATAAAAACCCCTGCGGGCCGAACGCCTGCAGGGGTTTCTCAATTCAACCTATTGTTCTTTAAACTACTTATAATTTTCCGGAAACAGCCTGCGCTCCACTCCTTCGATAAGGATATGCAGGATCATCATATGCAGTTCCTGGATTCTGTCTGAAGTGGCCGCCTTGATTATGAACTTGGTCCCCGGCATGTCAGCCAAGACGCCGCCGTCTCCGCCTAAGAAAGAAACAACCTCCATGCCCTTTTCCGTGGCTGCTTCCACCGCCTTGACCACATTGGCTGAGTTCCCACTGGTGCTCAAGGCAATCAGAAAATCGCCCCTTTTACCGTGGGCCTCAACCCCGCGGGCAAAGACCATATCATAGCCATAGTCATTACCCACACAGGTGAGATGGCCCGGATCCGTAAGGGCCAAAGCAGGCAGGGCAGGCCTGGGCTTTCTGAACTTGCCGGTGAGTTCCTCGGCAAAATGCATGGCGTCGCAAGCACTTCCCCCGTTACCGCAGATAAGCGTCTTGCACCCCTGTCGATAGGCAAGGGCCAACCTTGCAGCCACCTCTTCCACCTTGGACATCTCATTTTTATCGCTGATAAAATCTTTTAAAAGATTCAGTCCCACCTCAAAGGAGGCGCAAAGATTATTCTCCATGGGTAATCCCTTCAGGCAAAGGAAAGCGCCTATATGAAAACCACCTTGGCTGGTGGTTCCCCTACGGCTTTTTAACGGCTTGAAGTATGGCAAGCAAGCTTTTATATGCAAACCAAGATCGTTGCAGCAGAATTCCGCCCCTCTTTGCTATCCGGACTTGCAAAAGCGTCATTCCCCAACTTTTACTAGTTACACCGCTTTCAGAGTCACGATTCGGTAGGCTTTCACCTGGAGTCCCCAAAAATCGCAGGTTTTTAGGGGTGCTGACCCGGGGTCCCCAAAAAACACCGTTTTCTGGGGTGCCAATTCTGGTCCCGTTAGAATTAAAGCTTACGTTAAAAAAATTTAACTATTTAATATTAAATAATAATTTTAACATTTCCTCCACAAAGGCCCCGAATCAGCAAAAGAATACAGACCCGCCTTGCCCCTTAAAGACCATAGGTGTTACTATATTTCAGTTTCCAACAATGAAGAGGCCTGATTTTTCATACAGGAGAGACCGCATGGATTGGACCTTCTACCTTATCGTCGGCGGATCGCTGGCACTATCCTTTTACATTGTCTACCTGGGTAAAAAAGAAAAAAAAGACGACACCCCTCCCGAATAAGACCTGAAATTCTCTAATTAACCGGTTCTTAAGCCGGGCGGGTCCGAGCAAACCGGGGCGGCATCCGGCAAGGCGCAGTTGTGCCTTGTTCAGCTAACTATTACGAATAGTTTTTCAGGAAAACTCAACCTGCAGGAACGGCAGGCTGCATTGCAATCAAGGCCAACCATCCTTGGGGACAGGTTCCGCCCCATTGGGAGGCTGAATTGGCGTCAGCCTTTCTCACACCCATCCACTGGCCAGGCAAGATCAGGCTTTACTCGCTCTGCGGTCCTCGGGTACGGATTCGCTCTGAGCCGGGGACTTCTTATGAGCCGCCCGCACCTTGTTACGCCCCCCCCTTTTGGCTTCATACAAGGCGTCATCAGCCAAGGCTATCAATTCCTTGGCCTTTTGTCCCAGGTTCCATTGGGCTGCCCCCATGCTCACGGTAAACCCGCCCATGGGGTCAAAAGGCGGAGTATTGGAACCCGATTCCACTTTTTTGCGCAATTTCTGGGCGACCATTATCCCGGATTCAAGATCACAATCCACCAAGATAACCAGAAACTCCTCGCCTCCGTAACGACCCACGGCGTCCACCCGGCGCAAATTTTCCAACAGGATTCGGGAAAAAAAACGTAAGGCCTCATCCCCCACCTGGTGTCCAAGCTGGTCATTAACCCTTTTAAAATGATCCAGGTCAGCCATGAGCACGGTAAGGGGATGCCCCTGGCGCTCGGCCCTCAAAATTTCCTCTTGCAAGCGTTGGTGTATGAAAAGGTGGTTGAATAGACCGGTGAGGCCGTCTGTCCGGGAGAGTTCTTCCAGACGGCTGTTGGCCTGCACCAACTGGCGATTGGTCTGATCCAGCTCCTGGGCGTAGCGTTCCGCCTCGGTCTTGATCTTGGTCATTTCGTTTAAGTTGTCCAAAAGCCCATTGACCAGGCCTGCATGATCCACGGCCAGCCCCACCAGCCTGCCCATAATCAGCATAAAGTCAGAACGGTCTTCATCTTCTGGAACTTCCCGTCCCTGGGGCCACATAACGCTGATGGCCCCCACAGGGAAATCGCCGCCTTTGATGGGGGCCGAGGCCATGGCCGCCAAACCGGCCGGGGCCTGATCACCAAAATATAAAACCGGTTTTTCGGCCGCATGGGTGCGGGCCGGAGGGGAGACCCCATCCAGAGAAAGAGTGTTAAGGGCCTTTTTATGAAAAGCATTGAGGCCCAGAGAATAAAGCAGGTTCAGCTTGCCGTTTTCTTCATCAGATAAATGCAGACATGCCATGGGAGCGTTGAGGGCGTGACTGGTTTTTGCAATAGCCTCTTCAAATATGGGGTGGATATCCATCTCCACCCGAGTGGTGATAAAGGCTATGAGCTTCCGCACCGCCTTTTGCTTGGCTAAAAGTGCGGCCACCCTTTCATTGGCAGGCTGTAAATTCAAAAGGTTCCCCAATTCAACGGCTTTCCAGTACTGAATCGTTTTTAAAAAGTATACGCCCTTTTCCCCGGCTGTAAAAGGTGCTCCTTGGCGCAAGGAACATCCTAACCTTCTCGCCCAAAGGCAAACCAGGTTCCAAAATAGTTTAGGCCTTGTCAAAAGGCCGGGTCATTGCCATATACAGTGGTAACTGTTTTACAGCCAAATTTCATCAGGGAAAAACAACTCATGAAACCAAGCGGGCACCTAGCCGCATCCGTTCCCCTGGGGCTTACTCTCTATCTGGCCAGCGGGAAGTTATGGCCTTCCCTTACCGGCATGGCCTTCAGCATATTGATAGACGTTGACCATCTGCCCGATTACCTTCTCTGGAGAGGTAAAAAAGCCGGGGTTCATGATTTTTTTGAAAAGCACTTTAATCACGACACCCCCTACCTGATGCTGTTTCTTCATTCCTGGGAATGGATCCCTATCGCAGCCCTGTTATTATGGCATTTTTCAGGAACAGATTGGGCAATATGCCTCACCTTAAGCTGGATTTATCACCTGCTCTGGGACCAATGGATCAACCCGGTGGGGTTAAAGTTTTATTTTTTCTTTTACCGGGCCGCTCATGGTTTTTTAAGAAAAAACCTCTCGCCCCTCCCGGTTAGTCACCCCCGGGGTTAGCAACCGCATTTTAAAGATAATGAAAAGGCCTGCCGCCAATTTAAAGGAGCAGGCCCGTTAACAACTAAGCGTTGTAACAATGCTCAGCTGACCACCACCCCGGCATAGCCAACCACCTGTCTGTAGTCGTTGTTCACAGCTCCACTATTGGTGTATTCCAAAAGCCGCGCCTCTTTGGCGCCCAATTCCAGGGAAGCGACCAGGCATACGGTTGTGGGCAACACCCCGCACATGGAAATGCGGGCTTTCCTGACCACTTCGTAAAGGCCTTGGGGGTCCAGAGCCATAATCCTATCCAGGGCCTTTTGGTCTTTTTCTTTTGCAACCTCGGCCGGTTCGTAATGGGTCATGTCCGTACTGGCCAGCAAGAGGACCGGCTCACCGGCTTCCTTGACAGCCCTGGCCAAGGCCATGCCCAGATCCTGGCAATGTTTCCATTCCAAAATGGAAAGGCAGATTGGAGTTAAAAGCAGATCGTCCCTCAAATATTGCAAAAAAGGGACCTGCACCTCAAGGGAATGTTCCATGGCATGGGCGGTTTTATCCTCGCGCAGCAAGGGACAATGGCTTTTCAGGATAGTGCCCAAATCTTCATCCAGCTTAACCAGGCCCAAGGGGGTCTCCCAGGCGCCTCGGGACATGATGGCGGCCGGGCTGCCCATGCCCCGATGGTTTGGGCCCACCACCACCACCTTACGCGGTATCTTCACACTGGAGATGACCTTGCCTGCCACCGCTCCAGAATAAACATACCCGGCATGAGGGCTGACTATCATATGAGCCGGGCGGGCTTTTTCGCTGATAGACAAAAAACCTCGCAACATCCGGCTAAGTTCACTGGCGTTGCCCGGATAGAACTGGCCGGCAACCCAAGCTTGACGAACCATGTCTTGCCTCCAGAAACGTAATTAGACCAAGATGACCTTGGCAACGTGACGCATTTTGGCCGGAAAAAATTCCAAAATGTTCAAAGCCTGATTCCTTCCCCGACCAAAAGAGCCAATCCGAGAAAGACTCCTGGGCAAGCCGATGGCGGTCACCCAAGTCACACAGCCAAAACTACTTCATTCCAATGGCTTATCTGAAACCATTTATAAAAACCCCAAAAAACGCCAAAAGCGTGATTTTTCCGGAACACTTTTCCTTCCTGCTATTAAACTAGCTAATTAAGCCATAGCGCAACCTGTTTTTGGCTGCAACCCGGCTCACAATAGGTGTATTGTAGCGTGAGGATGTTTTTTATCTTTTTTCAACAAAACACCCCGGCACTTTATATTCTTAATCAGACATCTTTTAAAAACAACAAAGGAACGGTCATGGATTATCAGAATCAGTCCCCCGGCCAAACCCCGCCACCTCCACCACCGCCACCCAACAGCAATGAGGCCGGTCTGCTGCCTTGGGAAAAAGAGCAAGGCACCGTATGGGACCGGCTCTGGCAGACCTGGCAACTGGTGATGTTCAAGCCCGCTCTGGCTTTTGGTCCCCTTTCTTATTTCGACTGGCGTCTGCCCTTGGCCTTTGCAGCCATAGTCACCCTGGCCCAAATGGTTATCAGTTTACTCTTCAGCGGCATGGGGGGCGGTTTTTCCTATTCCCTGACTTCAATCATATTCAGAAGCCTTTTCCTGCTGGCAGTGGGCCTGCCGATATTAAGCGGCCTGCTCATGTTCTTCCTGGGGCTTTTCGGGGCCAAAACCACTTTTTCCCCTATCTTCAGGCTGGTTTGCTATAGCAATGCAGCCTCCATCCTGACCCTGATCCCTGTTGTGGGGCCTTTCGCCAACCTTGGCTGGTCTATTTATATACTTATGAACGGCACCGCCCGCCTGACCGGAATGCCGCCGGGCAAGACGGCGCTGCCTGTGATAATCGCCATTTTCGCCCCACTCCTCCTGTTGGTTGTGCCTATTATGCTCATGTTCGTGGGCTAAAAAAGCCAAAGACCGATTTTATGGCCTTTGGCTTTTTTTGCGGGACATGGACGACCCGCCGAATTGCGAGACTTGCTAAAGACGAGTAACTCGAGCCAGCAGGCAAAACCACATTTTTGCCTACTGGCAATCTGCCAAAGTCCAGGAGGACTTTGGCAGCAAGAATAACCTGTTATTTTTTCTTTTTAGCAGCCTTTTTATTTTTACCGCCCTGAGCCGCGGCCTGCTGCTTAAGTATCTTGGCCCAGGTATCGCGCAGGGTGACTATACGATTAAAGACCAGGTGGTCTTCTGCGGAATCCTTGGTGTCCACGCAGAAATAACCGGTGCGCTCAAACTGGTACCTCTCACCGGGCTTGGCCTGCCCCAGGCTGCGCTCCACCCGGCTCTCGGGAAGGGTCTCCAGGGAATTGGCGTTCAAGTCCTCGACAAAATCCTTGCCTCCCTCACCAGGCCTGGCCACCTCAAAGAGGCGGTCATAAAGCCTCACCTCAACCGGCACGGAATGGGCGGCGCTCACCCAGTGGATGGTGCCCTTCACCTTGCGGCCGTCCGGCGCGTCTCCGCCCTTGGTCTCAGGATCATAGGTGCAATGCACTTCCAGGATCTCGCCTGTTTCTTCATCCTTGACCACGTGGGTGCAGGTGACAAAATAAGCCCAGCGCAGGCGAACCTCCCTGCCCGGAGCCAGACGCCAGAACTTTTTAAAAGGCTCTTCCATGAAGTCGGTCTGTTCCACATAAAGCTCCTTGGAAAAAGGAACCTTGCGGAAGCCCATCTTGGGCGGATCATCCGGGAAGTAAGGAGCTTCAAGCTCTTCCACCAGATCATCGGGATAATTGTCTATCACCAGTTTCAAGGGGCGCAGGATGCCCATGACCCTGGGGGTCTTGGTGTTAAGGTCTTCCCGGATGGCGTTTTCCAATTTGTCTATACCGATCCAGCTGTCTTTTTTACCCACGCCGATGCGTTCGCAGAAGTTGCGTATACTCTCGGGGGTGAAGCCCCTTCTGCGCAGACCGCTGATGGTGGGCATGCGCGGGTCGTCCCAGCCTGAAACATATTTCTGTTCCACCAGCTGCAGGAGCTTTCTCTTGCTCATAATGGTGAAATCCAGATTCAGGCGGGCAAATTCAATCTGCTGGGAATGATACACTTCAAGGGCATCCAGAACCCAGTCATAAAGGGCCCGGTTGTCTTCAAACTCAAGGGTGCAGATGGAGTGGGTTATGCGCTCCAGAGAATCGGACAGGCAATGGGCAAAGTCATACATGGGATAAATGCACCATTTGTCCCCGGTGCGCTCATGCCTTACCTTGCGTATCCTGTACAGGGCCGGGTCCCTTAAGATCAGCTTGGGAGAGGCCATATCTATCTTGGCCCTTAAAAGCCTGGAGCCGTCCGGAAACTCACCGGCCCGCATGCGCTCAAAGAGATCCAGGTTTTCTTCCACCGAACGCTCCCGGTAAGGACTGTTCTTACCCGGCTCGGTCAGGGTTCCCCGATACTGGCGGACCTCTTCCGGGCTCAAGTCGCAGACATAGGCCTTACCGGACTTGATAAGCTGAACCGCAAACTCATAAAGCCGTTCGAAATAATCCGAGGCATGGAAGAGATTCTCGCCCCAGTCAAAGCCCAGCCACTTCACATCCTCGATAATGGCCTCTTTGTATTCCTCATCTTCCTTGGTGGGGTTGGTGTCGTCAAAACGTAAATGACACTTGCCGCCCTCGTATTCCTTGGCAATCCCAAAGTTAAGGCAGATGGATTTGGCGTGGCCGATATGCAGGTAGCCGTTGGGCTCGGGTGGGAACCTTGTCACCACTCTTCCCCCCCACTTACCGGTCTTGGTGTCTTCGGCCACAATGTGGCGGATAAAGTTGGGTGAAGGTTTGTTACCATCCGTAGCCATGGTAAGGCTCCTTTATTGATTGGGTTATAAGGTGAAAAACGATATACGGACGCAGCCAAGCGGCCCATCAGACGCATATTCGCCCCTGAGGCCCGGCTTGTCAACCAAGTCATACATATCTGTCTGAAAAGGAACAAGCGCAAATCTTGTCCTTTAACGGAAAACTACTATGTCGGGGCCAAGTCTACCACTCAATAAAACCAACGGGCAAAAACCAATTGGTATTTTTTTGCTTAGTCAAAGGTAGTCTTTTAAGAAATCCCATGCAATCGGTAATTGGTGGGTAAAGATAAAGATGGAAGAAAAGCCCCCTCATTGGGCGCCCCCTGGGCAGACATTGCCCCTGAAACTGCATTATAATAACTATAATACTCAGCGGCCCTTTTTCGTAAACCATAAAAAAGGACCAGAGCCATGGAGCTTAAAGGCAAAAAAGCGGCTATCCTGGTGGAGGATATGTTTAACGAGCTGGAGTTGTATTATCCTTTTTATCGCCTCAAGGAAGCCGGGGCCAGGGTGGCCCTGGTGGGATCATCGGCCCCTCACACCTATCAGGGGAAGTCAGGTCTTACAGCCACCTCGGAACTCTCGGCCGTGGACACCATCCTGGATGATTTCGATGCGCTTATAATCCCCGGCGGCTATGCCCCGGATCACATGCGCCGGCACCAGGCCATGGTTGATCTGGTGGAAAAAGCCAACAGGCAAAACAAAACCCTGGCCGCCATATGTCATGCGGGTTGGCTGCTGGCCTCGGCCCGGGTTTGTCCGGGCAGGCGTTTAACTTCATTTTACGCGATTAAAGATGACCTGATCCACGCAGGTGCAGACTGGGTGGATGAAGAAGTGGTGGTGGATCGAAACCTGGTAACCAGCCGCACCCCGGATGACCTGCCCGCCTTTATGCGGGCGGTGATCCAAAACATGCTTAAAGAAAAATAAGCCGAGGCCATGGACGGCCCGCCTAATTGCGAGGCTTTCATAAGGCGTGTGATCCGGAAACGGTTGGTAAAACCACATCTTCACCAACCGGCATCTGGCAAAGCCTGGGAGGATTTTTTCGGCGAGCCGGCCCTGCGGATTTTTCCGTAGGGCCTTTCAGGTTAATCCAAATATTTAAGAAGCGTCTTTTGGATATTTAAAAAATCGGCCATATCCAAAAGAGCCAGGTCTTTTTCAGAACACCCGCTTAAACGTGCGGCCAGAAACAGGTCCTTGGCCAGTCCGGTGTCCTTACCGGCTTCAGAGACAGCCAGGAAATCCGCCACCAGGGGTCGTCTGAACTCAAGACAGCGAACGGTTTGACCTGCCAGGTTTATAGGTCTTTTTAAAGTGATTTGTTTTCCCATGTGAGGTTACCTTTAAACCGGTTGTTCGAACGCCCGGAACCCATATAAAAAAAGATTTATCCAAAGGTGCTTGCCAGGGCTCAGGCGGCATTAAGAGCCTTGACTTCACCTGGCGGAAAGGCCGCCTATCCTTACCCTTTTTCCCGGGGCAACAGGCGTTCGAAGCCGGTTTAATTCATTTTTTTCTCAACCAAATAAATTCATTAAAATATTTAAGAACTTTCCATACATAGCCCTTTGTCTCTTGAGCGTGACCACCTGTAACCCGCCCCAACATGGGAGCCAGGCATTCCCAGGTGCGGCTGCAGAGCCCTTTTCTCTCTGCCAGCTTCTGGGCCTTAAGCAGGTTGCCCGGTCCTGCGTTATAAGAGGCGAAGACCAGCATCAGCCTCTCCCTTCTTGTCCTCGGTGCATGCCAAAAATCCCAGAGTTTTCGATCATAGGCCACGCCCATCAGAATATTCAGCCTGGGATCAAAGGGCAGATCAAACACGCCCAATTTTCGGCTCACCTCACGGGAGGTAAAGGGCATGAGCTGCATAAGGCCCCTGGCCCCGGCCCGGCTCACAGCTAAGGGGTCCAGGGATGATTCAGCCATGGCCTGGGCCTTGAACCAGCGCCAATCCACAGCCAAGGCAAAAAACCTTTTGGCGCTTTTCCGGAAGTGCCGGTCATAGTCGGGGTGAGCAAGCGCAAATCCGGGCAATAAAAGAGCCAAAGCCAGGACCAGAGGCAAAAGGTGTTTCATAATCGATCAACCCACCACCAAACCCACCATTACGGCCAGGCCCAAAAAGCCCAGCCCGGCAAAACAGGCTGCGGCCAGGTTGCCTTGCTTAATGGCGAGGGAAGTGGAAAACCCGCGCAACATGAGTTTGTCCAGCACGCAGAACCAAAGCAGCGCGGTCACCAAAAATGCAATCAAGGCATAAGTTAGGTTAAGGGCCAAGGGCAAAAGGCTCATTTGCATAAGCTCAGATTGCCAGATGCCCTCTCCTGCCCAGGCACTGTTTGGAACAATCAGTAAAAACAGACAGATAATGGCGGCTGAACCTCCCTTACCTGGCAACTCCAAGGGTTGCTTGGCCTTCAGGCGGCCCCAAACAGCCAAGCCCAGGCCCCCGCCCTCCAGAATCAGAAAAGACCCGTCGATAAGTTGCCCGGCCAGTTCACGGGTTGTTTCCTCATCCAAGTTTGCTCCGAACAGCCTTTGGCCCAAGATGCCCAACCCCGCGGCCAAGATGCCCAACATGGTCTTGGACTTGAAAAAACTCTTAGCCTGGCTCGAATTTCCAAAAACAGCCATTTTTATTCCTTTCCCAGCCAACAGAGGGATTACAACAATTCAAGCTGATTAATTGCCTGGTTGCTTACTGAAAGGAGGATAACGCCTGTTTTGAGGGGTTTTGCCGATTACGGCTCATGCAGGAAAAAACAGAAAGAAGTACACGGGAAAACGCCTGGATAAGCTTCTTTGTGCTTGACGGAAATAAAAAAACCGCCCCTTAAAGCAATTGCTCGGGGCGGTTATCAGTACAGGATTAAAGAAGACTATTTCTTGGAGCCTTTTACGGGACGATTGATTGAAAAGGTGTCAATCTCCTGGCCGCCCGGCTTCATAACCGAAACAACCATGGCCTCGGGATTCACATCCACCCTGGCAAAATGATAGTCCAAGGCAAACACCCCCTGGTAATCCTTGGGCGGCTTGCCGTCCTTGGGCCAGGGGCTTTTCAGGGCGGCTCCTCCGCCTCCCAGAGTCACATAGGATATACCTTCCACGTCTTCTCTGGCATAAAAGGGATTCTCACCCTGCAGCACCAGATTCACCCCGTATTTTTGGAAAAGGGGTTCAAAAAACTCCCTCACCTTGGGATCGCTTTTGATCGGGGCATACAGGGGGCTGTTGATCATAACCACCAGCCATTTACCCTGATTTTCATTTAAATCCTGTTCAAGCCATTTATACTGCGCACTCACCGGCCAGGCATTCCAGCTGACTTCAAAACCAAGTTTGGGGTCCATACGGGTGGGGAATGGATCCAACACTATAAAATGCACCTGACCATAATCAAAGGAATAGTAAAAATCCTTGGATTTGGGCAGCCGGGTGGTAAGCATGGATAATGGCCAATATTTATGAAAGAAATGCCCCCCTGTGCCGTCTCCGGGCGGTAAAAACCAGGGATAACGGGCGATCTCGTGTCTGCCCAGGGCTCCAACCAGGGGAACTGACCCTAAAAACTTTTGTATGTGCTCGAAATCCGGGTTAAAGAACTCGGAATCCCAGTAAGACTCATCCATACCAAAGGTCACAAAGTCCCCGGTATGCAGACAAATTGTCTGGCGGCGGGCCGGGTCCTGGGCTATGTCCTGCCTTATGCCCGCGGCCACCAGGTCATGGGCCTGGGGAAAACGGCGGGTGTTGCCATAGGCGTAAAAGCTGACCTCAGGGGCTTGACGTGAAGGCGGGGTTTTAAAAGAGCCTTTATAGGTCTCGCTATTCACAAAAACCCGATAAAAGATGGTGGTGTCAGGCGAGAGGTTTTTAATGGTAAAGGAATACAGATTCTCATCCAGACCCAGGCTGTCCACCCCAACGGGCAACTCCCCATAGCTGGAGTCCTTGCCGCCGGAACGTTTGAACTGGGGGTCTGTGGACCACTGAATACTGGTGGAGTCCGGCTCGCCGGTTGTCTGCCACATCACGGTCATGGTGTGAGGGTCATCGTTAAAAATCAGGTAAGGGGTTTTTCGGATGATCTGTTCGGGCCTGGTGCGGGCCGTAACCCTGGCTACAACCCCTTCTTCACCAACCATACGGTATTCATAGGTGGTATCGGGCTTAAGCCCCGTATCCTCATAGTCTTGCCTGGCGTCCTGGGTCAGAATCTCTTTTTCCCGCACCAGTCTGCAGACACAAGTTGGACAGCTGCATTCTTTACCTGGGAACCATCCCAGATTGATCTGATTGTCGCTGGCTGCATAGGCGTGCAGCCTGGGAGGTGTGTAAAGCGCTGCCGGGGGCTTTTCTTCAACCGGAGCGCAGCCTGCAAAAAACAGCAACAGATTGGCCAAAACCAATGGCCACCCTAAAAAAAACCAAGATTTGGTACGCATTTATGCCCCCTTACCCATCTACCTGATACTTGCCCCAAACCTGTGTAAGGCCTGGCCAAGTTTATAAAAATCGTATTAACAGGAAAAAAATGTGCAGCGCGACAATCCCTTTTACGCAGCCTTTTTACACTACCTCAAAAAGCCAGGCCGCTTATGCACCCCCCCGGACACGCACCCAAAAAAGAATAGACCAATAATAATCATGCCTGTTTTAAGCAGCCAATACGGATATATAGTGACATAAAAAAGCCGCATCTGTCCAGCTAATGAATCCGGCCTAGTAAATGATCCGGCAAAGCGGATTTATGCACAGGGTTTATTTATAAACCTAAAGGAAAAGTAAAAGAACGTGTTGCACCACCTCAGCCTAAAAGCAAAGCCCTCAACATATCAGTCCCTGGGGGAAAGATCCTTGAACGAAGGCCACCCCCCCATGGTCTTGGCCGCCAGAACTCCCTTGATTATGGCCCGGCTCAGACAATCGGCCGCGGCATGGCCTATCTCACTCACAGCCGTGGCTTCGGCAGGGCCAAAGACCCCCGGTTCTCTTGGGAGTTCCTTTTCACAGGTGGCAAGGGCAAAAATGGTATCGCCGTCAAACATGGTGTGAGCCGGACGAATTGATCGGGCCAGGCCGTCCTGGGCCATCTGGGCTATCTTGGTGCACTGGGCCTTATCCAGGACGGCATTGGTGGCCACCACCCCAATGGTTGTGTTGCGGGCCGGCTCAGGCGGCCAGGGAGGAAGCACCTTGGGCTGATTCACAGCTTCCCCCATCTCCCCATCCAGTTCCAAACGAGCCTCCCAGAAAAGGCCGTCCAAGGGATTCAGCAAAGAACCCAGGGAGTTCACCGCCACTAAAGCGCCCACTACAATACCGCTTTCCAAGATCTGGCTGGCTGATCCCAAGCCTCCCTTGACCCCGCCGGCCACAGCACCGGCGCCCGCACCACAAGCGCCCTGCTCCACCTGGCCCTCCTTTACCGCCTTAAGGGCCCGCCTGCCCCACTCGGCATTCACCGGAGGCACAAATTCCGCCCCGCGCCCCAGGTCAAAAAGAACCGCGGCCGGAACAATAGGAGCCACATGGCCCTTGTCATCCAAGGGAAAACCCACTCCTTTTTCCGAAAGGCCCCTGACCACGCCATCGGCGGCAGCCAGGCCATAGACCGACCCACCACTCAAAACCACGGCATGCACCCTTTGCACCAGGTTCACCGGGTTAAGAAGATCTGTCTCCCTGGTTCCCGGAGCAGCCCCCCTGACATCAACTCCGGCCACCGCCCCTTCCGGGGGGCAGAGAACACAAGTTGTGCCTGAAAAGGCCTTTTCATCGCTAAAAGAACCAACCTTAAGTCCAGCTACATCTGTTATGCAGTTAAATTCTCCGCTTGTGGGCATGATCGGCCTTTCCGTCCAGGTTAATGATCAAGGCATAACCAGCATAGCCTTAAGCTCTTGAGGGGACAAGCAATAAGCAGATAAAAAACCGGGCCCATGCGGACCCGGTTGGCAGATTTATTTCAACTTGATCTTCTGGAAAGCCGTTTAACAATAACCTGTTTTCAAAACGCGGATCAAACAACCCACAGGGAGATAGCCTTAAACCCGGCTTCATTTTCCTTTATAAACCGGCTTCCTTTTCTCTATAAATGCCTTTGCCCCTTCTTTCATGTCGTGGGTGGCGCTGAGCCCGGCCCAGATATCGCTCTCCACTTCCAGGGCCTCATGCAGGGCGAGGTCCCTGGTGCGGTTGATGGCCCTTTTGGCCGCGGCCACGCCCAAAGGCCCCCTTTTGGCGATCTTGCCCGCCAAATCCAGGGCCGCCTCAAGAGATTCGCCTTCGGGCACCACTTTTTCCACCAGGCCGTATTGCAAAGCCTGTTCAGCGGTTATGTTCTGGCCGGAATAAACCATCTCCTTAAAACGCCCCAGACCAAGAAAATGCAAGGCCCGGGCAGTGCCGCCGTTCCCCGGAAAAATGGAAAGCCGCACCTCCGGAAAACCCATCACCGCATTTTCTTCGGCGTAGCGCACATCGCAGCACAGGGCCAGTTCCAGGCCGCCGCCCAGGCAGAACCCCTGAATAGCCGCTATGACCGGCCAATGGAAATTCTCAACCACTGAATAAACGGCATGGCTTTTCATAAGCCGTTTTTTGGCGGTCTCAGGCTCCAAATCCAAAAAGGCCTTGATATCGGCTCCGGCTGCAAAGGCTTTTTCCCCGCCGCCCTTTAAGACCACAGCCCTTATCAGGTCTTTTTTTTCGTCCAGCTCCCAAAACACATCCCTTATGGCCATTTTGGTGGGAACGTCCAGGGCGTTTAAGGGCGGATTATTAATGGTCACAACAGCGATTTTGTCTCTGATCTCATATTCCGCCAGGGGCATCTTTATCTCCTCACTCGTCGGCCGGGCCCAGGCGCTTGCCTTCATTATCGTAACGATACCAGCCTGTGCCGGTCTTTTTACCCAGTTGGCCCGCCTTTACCTTGCGCCTTAAAATCATGGGCGGGTGCCAGCGAGGGTCTTTGGTCTCTTCATAAACAGCGCTTAAGGAGCCCAGGGTCACATCCAGGCCCACAATATCTCCTGTCTCGAATATGCCCATCCTGCGTCCCAAAGCCAGTTTCACACCCTTGTCAATATCTTCCACCGAGGCAACACCCTCTTCAACCACCCGCATGGCCTCCATACTGGAAGGCAAATTTATGCGGTTGATTACAAAACCCGGGCAGTCGCGCATGACCATGATCGGCTCTTTGCCCATGCTCTCCACAAACTCCCTGGCCAGGCTCAAGGCCTCCTGGCTGGTCTGCTTGCCCTTTATCACTTCAACTGCGGCCATCATCGGCACCGGATTGAAAAAATGCAGCCCCAACACCCTGCTGGGATTGGGCACAAAAGCGGCCAGATCGGTGATCGGTATGGCGCTGGTGTTACTGGCCACCAGGGCGTCTTTGGAGGCAACCTCACCTATCTGACCGAGCACCTTGCCCTTGACTTCCAGATTCTCAAAAACCACCTCGATTATCATCTCGGCGTCCGCAGCCTTATCCAAAGAGGTGCCGAACTCAATTAAGCCCATCACCTCATCCAATTGGCCCCTCACCTTGCCTTTTTCAATGAGCTTGCCCGCCGACCAGCTTATCTGCTTCTTTGCCTCATCCAGAACTTTTTGCTCCAGATCGCATAGAACTACAGAAATGCCGTTCTGGGCGCACACCTGGGCAATACCCCTGCCCATGGTGCCGCCGCCTACTATGAATACCTTTTGCACGGCCATATGCTACGCTCCAGCTTAAGCTTTAGATACCTTTAAAAATCAGCTCCCTTTTTGGGATTCGGCTTTTTCCCTGCTGTACTTTCGCAAATGTCTGGTGGCCTCGGAATAAGCCCCGGGCACCTTGAGTTCGGCCTTTACATAACTCGGCACAGGGTAAACCTGGCCTCCCTTGTGGCTAAGTTCAATCGCCTCGGCCATCTGGCCAATCAGCTCGCCGGGAAAGGAAAAACTCATCTGGCCCTCTTCCACGTGTCCGAATATGCGGTCTCCGTTACCCGGCACAATGTAGCGGGCCTCACCTTTTTTCACCACCTTGGTAATATATTGTGAACAACCCTGGGCTCCCGTGGAACTGCTCCTTATGGCTCCGCCCTTGTAGAACAAGGCCGCCTGCACCAGGCGCATGGCCTGGGCCGGGCTGCAATATACAACCACCACATGGGGCTCAAATCCGATCCTGCCCACAGGACCCGCCACAAGGGAGCTGACCGATCCCAAAGGCAGGGCGGGCACCTCTTCCATGCGCCTGGCCCTGGCCTCCTTGGTCTGGTTATAGGGTGTTACGGCCAAGTCTCCGTTTCGGTAGGCCGGGCTCATCTCCACCCAGCCCAAGGTTATCAGGCCGGTGGGGCAATCCAAGGACTCCCTGGTGACCATTACCTGCCAGCCGTAAAGCCGCACCATGGCCATGGCCTGGCAGGTGAGCACCATCTCGGGCAAGCCTTTGCCCGGCCTGCGCACCTTTTCCAAAAAGGAAGGGTTTTCCTTTTCTTCACTTTCATTCAAAAGGCGTATTCCCACTGCGGCCTGAGAGAGATAGAGCCTTTTTTTCAAAACCTTTGCCAAGGCCTCGCAATCATCGCGCCAGGACATCCGTATTTTCCTTTCCCCGCAACCAAAGCAAGCGGCGGCGCTTGAGCCATATTAGCAATACGCAGGCAAGTAACAAGACAAAACCGATTATGTCGGTAGTTAATTCAGGCGCGGCCAGCAAGATGCCTGCCGCAAAGAGAAAAGGCCTGATCCACAGATCCGGTTTGCCCAGGCCCAAGACCCAGCCTTCCATGGCCGCGCTGATAACCAGCACACCCAACAGGCAGCCGATTATGGCCTGGGCCACCTCCCAGGCGGGCCCTTGAAAAATCAGCCCCGGATTCAACACGAAAAAGAACGGCACAAAATACTTGACCACGCCCAGTTGCATGGATTTGAACCCGGTGCGCATGGGGTCTGAACCGGCGATCCCGGCGCCGGCAAAGGCGGCCAAGGCCACCGGCGGGGTTATGTAGGAGGCCATGCCCCAATACATGATGAACAAATGCACGGCCAATGGATTCAAATCGGATTGAACCAGGGCCGGAGCCAGGACCATGGCCAAAAACACATAGCAGGCGGTTATGGTCATCCCCATTCCAAGCACAAAACTGGTCACCGCCCCTAAGGTCAGTAAAAGCCAGGTCTGCCCCTGGGCCAGCTTGATTATCTCGCTGGAAAAAGAGTGGGCTACACCGGTTATGGAAAGGGCGCCGATTATCATGCCGATTGCGGCTAAAAGCGCGGCCAGCTCGGACAGGACAGTGCCCACCCCACGCATGAAACCGGCCCATTTGGCCAGGCCCATGCCGTCTTTTCTCTTAAGGCTGGCTTTCAGAAGAAGCACTCCTGCCGCCACAAAGGGAGCCCAGACTTCCCATCTGAGGTAAAGCAGCATCCAAACCAAGAGCAAAAGTGAAGCCGCATACACCCAACCTTTTTTAAGGGTCTCGCCCAGGCCGGGGAGCTGATCCCTGGGAATGCCCTTGAGCCCGCTTTTAGCGGCATAGGCGTCTGCCTGCAGGAAAAGCCCGGCATAATAGAGCACCGAAGGCACCAACGCGGCCACGCAGATATCCACATAGGGAAGCCCCAGGAATTCAGCCATGACAAAGGCGGTGGCCCCCATGACAGGCGGCATCAAAACCCCGCCGGTGGAGGCGCAGGCCTCGATGGCTCCAGCGTAGTAAGGCGGGTACCCGGCTTTTTTCATGGCCGGAATGGTTATGGAGCCTGTGGTCAGCACATTGGAGATGGAGCTGCCGCTTATACTGCCGAAAAGCGCGCTGGAAAAAATCGAGACCTTGGCCGCGCCGCCGCGTACAAACCCGAACAAGGCAGAGGCCAGGTCCAAAAAGAACTTGCCCCCGCCTGTGACTTGCAGGGCCACGGCAAAGACCATGTAGCCGATCAAGATATTGCCCACCACCCGCATGGGCAGACCGATTATGCCTGAAGGCCCCAAGGAAAAATAGGCCGCCAGCCTGGAGGGTCCGTAGGACATGCCCTGTAACAGGCTAGGCAAATGGCTGCAGTAAAGGCCAAAGGTGGCGAAAAAAAGGCACAACCCGCAGAAAACCGGGCCGCCCACCCTGCGGGCCGCCTCAAGCACCAGAACAACCAATAGGCCCGCGCTGATCAGGGGAATAAGGGGCGGGTAGACCTCCCAGCCCATATAGGCTATTTCCTCGGCATGCCAACAAAAGTAAAAATTGCAGGCCAGGGTGAGCCCGGCAAGTATGTAGTCGAAAAAAGGAGGGTTATTGGTTTTTGCCCTGCCCTTGACCGGATAGATCAAAAACACCGGGGGCAGGAACCAGGCCAGGAGCAGGTAATAATAGGCGCTTCCCATCAAGGTGCCTAAAAAATCAAAATGAAAAAGCTGGTAAAGGGCAGAGAAGACACCGGCCAGAGAGGTGGCTATCAGGTATCTTCCTGGCCATCCCTTTAAGTCTCTGCGGCGGGGCGGTGGATCCACTTTTTTTTCAGCCGCTTTCAGGTTCATGTCTTTTACCTCCCGCAGATGGCGGCAACAAATCTCGGTTTAAAAGGCCCTGACGGGACAACTCCCGCCAGGGCGTAATTTCTAGAAAAGTTTGTGATCCCGTGCGTATTGCTCCCAATACTGGGGCCATTTGGCCTGATCCCCGTCTTTTCCCTTAAACTCCTTTTGGGCTGCGGCATAACCGTCGAACCTGGCCTTTTCCTGGGCCAGGAGTTTTTCCTGCACCTTTTGGTGGTCAGCGGTCCAGACTCCGGCGGCCTTAAAAGCCTCTATGGATCCCTGGTGATAGGGCACCACAAAGGCGGAGTTATCCAGGGCCGCCTTTTGGGTCCATTTTTTCAGGGCGGCGTGCATATTGCAATACACGTCATAGCCTTTGTAAATGGAGTCTGTAATCTTCTGGCAAAGTTTGGGATTCTGGGCCGGGAAGGTCACCAGCCCGTAGTAATAAGAGGCGATCTCAGCCGGTTTATCAGAGGTGATGCCCGCGCCCTTTTTGGCTTCATAGGGGCGCAGATAAGGGCACCAGGAATTCAGCCGTTGCCAGCCGTCTTTATCCGAAGGGGGAGCGGCCAGCCATTGGATGCCGTGAGGCGAGGCGGCCAGTTCCAGGGCCGCGCTGGAGGTGACCAGGCAATGGGCCGTGTCGCTGGAACCTTCAAGCACAGACTTCCAGGCGGCTTTCCAGGAAGAAACCTTGACCTTTTTCACGTCTTTCCAGTCCAGCCCGGCAAAGGCCAGGTAACCTCCGTGGAGATAGGTGCAGGCAGGGGAGCCGGGGATAAAGGCCACCCTTTTGCCCTTGAGATCGGCCAGAGTTTTGATCCCCGCATCCCCCCTGGTAATCATCCCGGCCACAGCGCCCAGGTTGCAGCCATAGACCAGTCGCAACTGTTGGGGCCCCAGGTTGGGAGCGGCAAAAATCCGCAAGCCCCGACTGGCCATGAACTGGCCCGCGCCGGTCATAATGCTGAAGGCCGCCTCCTTGGTTCTCACCGGCATAAGCCTGGCCACGTCGGTTCCCGTGGGAGCCACCTTGACCTTTATGCCGCCCTTTTCCTCCACTGCCTTGCAAAGCCCCATGGATACGGCATAACCGGTTGATCCCACCGTGTATGTGGTGGCGCTGATCATCTTGGGCAGATCTGCGGCATGAGCGCAGACCGGGGCTGTCAAAAGTAAGAGCCCAGCCGCAAGCATCAATAGCTTTGCCGCTTTTTTCATCGCAAGCCTCCTCTTCTTGGCGAATTGTTGCCAGTGCATACCCCGCCCGTCTGAAGACACACCTCCCAGTCATGCCTTCAAATGGAAAGTAGGTTGCATGAATCTCTTGTTTGAAAGGGTTGGGCTAGTTAAAGTTTCGAAAATAGACTGGGCCAATAACAATGACGTCAGTAAAACAGGCTGTTGAGCTCACTTACAGACTGTTTTTACCAAACTCTTTTATTCATAGGCCTTTTCAAAAACAGGGGTTTTACTGGTTGAACGGGGCAGAGTTCCGGCCGGGGTCAGACTCACCTCAGGCCGCAGGCGCAGGCTGTCGTGAACCGCCTGGGCTATACGCTCGGCCAAGCCGTTTTGCTCGGCTCCGGCCAGCTGCCCGTTATATTCAACCTTAAGCTTTAAGGGCGGCTCCACCCTGGGCGGCGGTGCATCGAGCACAATGCGCATCTGACCGGTCACCCGGGGCTGGAACTTCATCACCTCCGCCTTGACCGCGGCCGGATACACGTTCACGCCCTTGACTATCAGCATGTCGTCCGCGCGCCCCACCAATTTGGCCCGAATGCCCTTGAACCCGCACCAGGGGCACTCGTCGAGTGAGATCTGAACCACATCCCCATAGGCGTATTTCACCAGGGGACAGGCTTGTCTGTGCAAGGAGGTGTGCACCATCTGGCCCACAGCACCATGCTCCAGGGGAACCGGCTCCTGGGTCACCGGATCGATAAGGTCAAAGTAGCTGGTGCAGACCTCGGGCGCCACGGCATGCAGCCCCTGATATAGAGGCGCGCCGCAGGAAACGCCCGGCGCGTGCCCGGCGGGAGACCAATAGTCAAAACTGGGGCATTGATAGGCTTCTTCAAGTTTTTGTTTTATGTTGGGGTCTTGAATGCCGGGTTCGCCGGTGGTCAAAAGCCCTTTGAGCTTAAGTTCCGAAACCGGATACCCCAAAAACTTTGGACATTTATCTATTAAGTAAAGGGCAAGGGAGGGTGTACAGGCCAAAAACGTCGGTTTGGTCAGGTTGGCGAACTTCAAGAAGGTCTCCGTGCCCGCCCTGGCGTCTATGTCTATGGGCAAGGCCCCTAAAAGGCGCAGCCCCCACAAGGTCATGGTGGTGGCATAGATGCCCAGGGTAAAGAAAAACAACCCCCTGTCACCCTTGCCCACCCCGCAAAGCGCCAGACGATGGGCCAGACGAGGGGCCAGAAAGTCCAGGTCATTTTTGGTAAAGGTGTAGGTAAAAGTCGGTACACCGGTAGTGCCCGAGGTGGTGCCGGTCAGATACAGATCCTCCACCGGGGCGCAAACATGAGTGCCAAAGGGATGCCCTTGCTCTAGCCTGGACTCCTCCTGACAGGCCCTTTCGTCTTCCTTGGTCATAAAGACCGGCAGCTTACGTAAATCATCAAAGGTTTGAATATCCTTGGGATCAGCCCCCGCTTCCTGAAATTTCCTTTTATAGAAAGTTGAGTTGGCATAGCAATAGCCGATCTGCTTTTGCAGGCTGGGGGCCAGTCTCGACTCAATCTCCGCTATACTAAGTCCCTCCATCTCTGATTCGTAGTAGCTAAACCGCTTTGTCATCAATTCCTCCCTGATCAAACAGATGTCTGGCAGGCATACCCATCTCAGCCTCTTTTTCCGCAAGCTTCACCAATTTGCGGCTTACGCTCTCCATATGTTCCGCATTGACTGAAGCGGCTTCTTCGCCCCTTCCCTGCTCCAAAAGATCCACAACCCGGCGATGACCACTTAAGGTGGCTTCAACCATCTCAGGAGAGGGCGGAATGGTGGCCAGATAATAGGAAAGCAACTTTAAGACCGCGCCTACATTCAGTTCCAAAACCGGATTATCGGCAATTCGCGCCAGCTGCTTATGAAACTCAAGGTTTTCGGCAACCCGCTTCTCCACATCCCCCTGACGGTAATAACTTTCCGCCAAGTCCACGTTTTGACGCAGTATTTTTATGTCTTCCCTGGTAATGCGTTGGGCCGCCTCTTTAATGACCAGCCCCTCTAAAAGCACCCTGGTCCTGGTGAGCTGGCTCACCTCCACCAGGGCCAGGCGCAGAATATCCGCCACCACCGGCACCAAGGAATTCATGTCTCTTTTCTGTACAAAGGTGCCCCCGCCATGACCCCGCTTTACGGTCAGCAGCCCGATGCTCTCCAAAATGCGGATAGCCTCTCGCACGGCGGAACGCCCCACTTCAAGCTGCCTGGCGAGTTCCGGCTCGGAAGGCAGTTGGTCCCCAGGCTTTAATTCCCCCCGGAATATGGCCACCCGAATCTGGTCCACCACCCTCTGATATAGGCTTTTTTCTCCCAAGGGCCTGAAAAGAGAGCCAGTTTCGGTCATAATAACCATCCTTGAACTTAATGTTATCTGATGTCTGACATCATATATCACACTAAAAAACATGGTGTCAATATGGTTTGTTGGATTACTGGGTGATCTAAGGAGGATCAGGCCTGAATTCATGCCCCAAAAAAGGTTTAAAAGCGGGACTATTCCTTGGATGCTACATAAAAAGCCTGTAGATATAAAACGTTACGCAGATTAACCGGTTTCAATTAAATAACAAAAATTAAAACCAAGGCGATTGCTTAACCAGGCCGAGGATTGGCAAGACACTAAGATGATGAAAAGGCGAACCACCTTAAAGAGAGCAAAAACTTAAATAGTGCCAGGCAGGTCAACCCTTTGGGATCGACGCACACGTCAGCGATTACCTCAGGCTGTTGACAAACAACCTGAACACGGGCCATGCCTCCCCCAAAAACCAAAAATTTCCGGGGATTCCGAATGACGGCCAGTCGAATCGCGAAGATTTCTAAAGACTCATAATTCGAGCCACTTGGCAAGACCGCATTTTTGCCAAGTGGGCTCTGACAAAATTCAGGAGGACTTTGTCAGCAAGCTATGACAAGACCGCAACCGTGGCTGCGGCCTTGCCTTACATCAATAAACTAAAAAACCCTTCACCTCTCCTGTCCCTGCTGACTTGGGCCGGGGCTCCACAGGGCGTGTCCGGCCTTTTGCCACCAGAGATAAAATGGAACCCCGGAAGCGGTGATGCCCAAGCCGATCAAAGAATCT
>NZ_AZAC01000034.1 GCF_000931935.2 Dethiosulfatarculus sandiegensis | reverse complement strand
AGCAGAGCGCTTCATCCAAACCAGCATCAAGGAGTGGGCCTACAGCCAAGCCTACGAGTCATCGGCGGAGCGTCAAAAGCACCTGAATCCCTGGCTCAACTTCTACAACAACCAAAGGCCGCATACCGCTTTGAAAAGAAAACCACCGGTCTCAAGACTGTAAAACCGTGAACAACGTGTTTGACAACAACAGCTAGGCATCACCTGTTGGTACAATGTCTGCGGTTTCTATCATCAAAACAACTGTCTTTTCAGGTGCTCTGGTTTTATGCACCACACCTTTGGGAACAACGAATCCCTGATATTGTTTCAAGGTTACAGTTTCACTATTTTCAATATCAACCAGGAGTTCTCCTTCTAATGTAAAGAAAAACTCATCCTCAAGATCATACTTATGTCAATGATATTATCCTTTTAGGATTCCAAGGCGCACTACGGATTCATTTACCTGGCATAAAGTCTGGTTGCACCATTGATCAGTACAATTTTCGACCAACTGAGGAACAGCTACAAGCTTCAAAGTTTCGTAAAGAATATTCATGTGGTTCACATAGGGGAACTTCTAATCACTCATTTTCAGTCTCCATTTTTCAAGTAAAAATGTGCACCCTAACTCAGTCGATCAACATGCATGACAGGGCCTGTCCAAGCAGTGGGCCGTGCAGGAACAGTCTTATTGTAATCTCAACGGATACTGGAACCGAGCCACTTTGTATATTCCCGATATCCGTCCTGACTAAAATTTTTTGACAATTTATTCATGAAACCATGTAAATAAGGTATTGTATGCACCTTTACGTTTTTCTTTTTTGCTAATAATCCTGATATTTCAGGTACGGAAAATTTAGGCTCCAAGCGTGGAAAGATCACTTCCGTTGCTATACAAGGATTTACCGAGGTGTAATTTCGGATTTGCGAGCTGTAAAAACAGAAAGAATGCCTGATTAGATCAGAATCAATATTTTCGGAAATACGCCAGATCGTTGTCGCACCAACGCTGAAACCAATCAGGATTGATGGTTTTGTAACTCTGCTGACTAGTTCTTTTAATAATTGCGAATAGTTCTGAATACCAATGTTATTCATGAAAAATTCATATGCTTCCATCTCATCAATAAAAGCCATCTCTCTGCTTGAATATGGATCAACTATTTCAAAGGTTTTTTTTAGTGACTCGCATAAAGAACAAAGTTATTTTGTTTTACCGAAAACATCTGACACAAAAATTAAATTCATGATAATGCACTAAAATTAAGGGTTCATCTCTAAAGAAAAAATGGCCTGCTCCACCTGTCACGTAAAAATCCACTGTCTGCCAATCTTGCATAGCATGGGGCAACCGGCTTTGATAATCTCAAGGATGCCTAAGCAAGTCATTCAGAAAGCCGCAAAAGGGAATATCTCCCCCCAAAAGCCAACCATGATTGCGTAATTGGCTTTACAGGACTTTTCTTTAACCGGATGTATAGTAAGCGCCCTTTTGCGCCTGCTTTCTTGCCAGATTAGTCAAGATATGAAACAATCTTGCCTGAACAGCTATTCTATTCGCCGAATTGAATCCCGGCAGTTTTAAAACGCCTACAACCGACAAAATGAGTCAATGCCCTTTGTAGTTTTATTAAGACCTTTTATTCAAAGCGGGAACAAAGCGTGGGCAGATTAAGCGTCAAAAAAGAAAGGCCGATCTATCACCTCGGCTTGATCCTGCTCTTGGCCCTGGTCTTCATTTCAACCACTCCGGCCTATTGTCCGGCCAGGGCAGTCCCGCCCCCTTCGGTGCTTCTGGATGTTAAGGACAAGGGCAAAGTAAAACCCAGAACCCTGGTGTTGCCCTATGCCTTTGCCACAGACAGCATGGGCATGGTTGTGGGGCTTGGCGCCGGGCTGACCGGTCAATATCAAAAGCAGCTCACCATAATGGGCACAGGCCTTGTATCAACCAACGGCACGGGGATCGGGGTAGCCGCCCTTAACAACCTCAGGCCTTTTCCCCAGGGCAGGCTTTACATAGACATGCTCGTCTCTCCGGGCAAATACACCAAGCAACGGATTTACACCGCCGGGGAGCCCGGCCTGCTTTTACATACAGCGGGAAACAATGAATCAGACTCAGAAGATTATCATGAAGGCCGGGGCTGGGATAATTGGGCTGCTCTTCATTTCAGGTTTTTGCTTCCCCTGGCTCAGGAAAAAGACACCTCCTTACCGGCCTACACCCTGGAGCGGGGTTTTCCCGTAAAGGGCAACTATGGCGGTAAAGGGGCAAATCCCCTTGAAAACGGAATCATCCTTTTTGAAATCAGCCCCTTTTGGCGGGACCAGGGTTATAAGCTGAAAAACAGGGGCGATGAAAGTTTCAGGACCAACGGCATCACCTGGTCCCTGGTGCGCCACAACAGCGATTTTCCGGCAAACCCAACTTACGGCAGTAACCAGTGTCTCTCCATTTCCCAGGACTATGGCTGGTCTGACTCCACCTCTTCCTACACTTTCTGGGAGCTGGGGTTCAGCAAATTCATTTCTCTGGGCCCTGCCCCGGGTTTCAGACAAAGGGTCCTGGCCTTGAATTTCTGGACAGCCGACACTCCCTCCTGGCAGGAAATCGAGACAAGCCGGGGCATTTCAGCAAGCCACCGCCCTTCTCCCTTCAGAGGGGCCCGCCTGGGAGGTTTTTATCGACTCAAGGGCTTTCCCAATGGAAGGTTTAACAGCAAAAGCGCTGCCTATGGAGCCCTGGAGCTGCGCCTCACCCCTGAAAGCAACCCGCTCGGAAAGATAAAACTCCTAAAGTTCCTGAATATAGATTGGTGGCAGTTTGTGGGCTTCGGCCAAGTGGGGCGGGTGGCCGCTGAATACAACTTTGAACCCCTCACAAGCGACCTGCGTTGGGATTTTGGCCTGAGGCTGAGGCTCATGGCCACCAAGGCGGTGGTGCGCCTGGATATGGGGATTTCCGAAGAAGGCATGGCTGTCTGGGCCATGGTGGGCAACCCTTTTAAAGGCAAACAGTCTGAAAATGAGGTCTTGATATGAGAAAATTATTGTTTTTTGTTTTTGTCCTTTGCCTTTCCGGAGGGACCCCTGTCCTGGCCCGAGCCAATGATCTGGCCGATACAGTGGCCAAGGTTAATTCTTCTGTTGTACTGTTACACACAGTGGAACGGATCATAGGCAAATCCGCCAAAGAGGATTTTCAGCACGGCCTCGGCTCCGGGGTGATCATTTCCTCCAAGGGATTGATCATGACCGCGGCCCATGTGGTTAACCTTTCAGACGCCCTGGTGGTCAAACTGCATAACGGCAGTCACTATACCGCCCATGTCACAAGCACGGCGCCCATGGCCGATGTGGCGCTGGTGCAGATGGATTCCCCTCCCCCTGATCTGCCGGTGGCCGCTTTGGGTGATTCCGACCGGGCCAGGATAGGAGAAATGGTATTTGTTCTTGGCGCACCCTATGGTGCGGACCACACCCTTACTGTGGGCTATATAAGCGCCAAACGAATGACTCACGCCCTTTCCAACGCCTTTTTACCAGTGGCTCTCATCCAAACAGACGCGGCCATAAACCAGGGCAACTCCGGCGGGCCGCTTTTTAATCTTAAAGGACAGGTTGTGGGAATAGTAAGCCATATCATGTCTCATTCAGGCGGGTTCGAGGGTTTGGGGTTTACTGTGGCCATCAACACTGCCAAGGAGCTTCTTTTAGACAAGCCTTCCTTTTGGATGGGATGGGAAGTGGCTTTGCTGACCGGAGATCTGGCCAAGGCGCTTAATCTGCCTCAGAATTCCGGTTTATTGGTGCAGAGGGTGGCGGAAAACTCCCTGGCCAAGACCATGGGGTTGAAAGGGGGAAGTATCCCGGCGCGTTTGGGAAAACAAAACCTCATTTTAGGCGGGGATGTAGTGCTTTGTGTGCAGGAAACAAATATCTGCACAGATCCCACTAAAATGATTTCCCTTAACAACGCCATTGAGGCCCTACCCCCCAACAGCCCGATTAAATTTACAATACTGAGGGAAGGGAAAATAGTGAACCTTACCTTGCATAAATAGGCAAATCATGCATGGCGATCACTGGTAATCCTTAATAGGGCATGGCAATTTACGGGCTGGAACCTGTCAACCCATACAATATTTCGTAAAATTACACATAAAAAAAACAGGAATGACTGGATATTTATATTTAATTATTTTTTCATATGAATGAAACCATGCTATGGCAAATCAATTAAACCCCCACAAATCCCACAGACTAATTTAGCTTGGTAAGCCTAAAATTCATTTTACCCACCTCAAAACATAAGGCTCAAATACCTGTCCAATGAAGACTCGCAGTTTTTAAAAAAAGTCCAAATCAGACTAAAAAGTGTTTTTATCCGGTTAGGCATGCACCTTTGTGAATTCAAACCAAGCCACAAATAGACACCTCTCCTTGATATCAATCTTTACCCTTAGAAAATACAAAAGATGACCATGGGTTAATCAGTATTTGCAACACTTGTCAGTCAGCCATATTTTCTCAAATAAACTCACTTGTTTTTTGAAATAATTTTGAGTTCGGAAAATTAATTTTCTCTCAAGGCAGTTAATTTCCTGAAATTCGAGGGGGCTTAGCTTGAGGAAACAAGGTAATTAGTGTTATTATTCTTCCGGTTCAAAAAGAGGGGCCTTCCTGCCATGGAATAGGGGATGATCCACAACTTGGCACATGCTATCGGGAAACCAAATGAACGAGTCGTTTCAACTTAGGGTAAAACCTGACGCCAGAATACTCATTGTGGAAGATGAGGCGGACTCGGCTCGTTTTTTCAGCGCGCTTATGGAGTCTGAAGGCTACACTGCGGTTGTGGCTACTGACGGCGAAGCCGCCCAAAAGGCGCTCACCGCGCAAGATGAGTTCGACTTGGTGCTCCTGGACCTGATCCTGCCCGGAATCAGCGGCTGGGAGGTTTTGAAGTTTATCAAATCCGATCCCAAGCTGCGCTATGTGCCGGTGGTGGTGCTCTCGGCCTTAAGCGACAAAGCCAGCGCTTTACAGTCCCTTGACCAGGGAGCTGAAGATTTCATCACCAAACCCATTGATGTGGAAACCATGCTCAGCAGGGTGCGGGTCATGCTGCGCATACGCACCCTTTATGAAGACCTCACCACTGAACGATTCGGCCGCCAGCAGGCTCAGCGAACCCTTGAAATGAGGCGCTATCTCTCCAAGGTCATGGGAGGCAGCCGCAAGGTCCAGGAAGTGGCCGATATCTTGGATAACGTGGTCTCCACAGACACCACGGTCTTACTGGAAGGCGAATCCGGAACAGGCAAAGGCCTTTTAAGTGAAGCCATTCATCGCTACAGTAAACGCTCGGAAGGCCCCATGGTGGTGGTCAATTGTTCCGCCTACCCTGAAACCCTTTTAAGCTCAGAGCTGTTTGGTCATGAAAAAGGAGCCTTTACCGGGGCGGTAAGACGCAAGTTGGGGCGTTTTGAACAGGCCATGAGCGGCACCATCTTTTTAGATGAAGTAGCTGAGATAAGCCCTCTCACCCAACTTGCCCTTTTAAGAGTGATTCAGGACCGCCAGTTTGAACGGGTGGGCGGAGAAAAAACAATTAACTGTGATGTCAGAATCATAGCCGCCACCAACAAACCCCTGGCCGATATGGTCTCTCAGGGGCTTTTCAGGGAAGATTTGTATTACCGCCTAAACGTGGTCAGGATAGAGGTCCCCGCCCTGCGGGAACGGCCGGAAGACATACCTTTTCTTTCCAATTATTTCCTCAGCCAGCAGAGAGACCGCCTCGGCAAGGGAATCTTCGGGTTCTCCAGGCGGTCCATGGGCAGGTTGATGGCCTATTCCTGGCCCGGCAATGTACGGGAGTTGCGCAATGTGGTGGAACACGCGGCCTTAATGTGCAACACGGACGCGGTTGAGATGGGGCACCTCCCCCCCAGGCTTACTAACGAAGAAGAAAAACAGATCAAAGAAACCAGCTCCGGCAGGCTGCTCGATCAGGAAAGGCGCCTTATTATAAACACCCTGGAAAAGGTGGATTGGAACAAATACCGGGCAGCCCAGATGCTGGGGATTGCCCGCTCCACCCTTTACGGCAAGATAAACAAACTGGGCATTGAACCGCCTGACAAGGCGGAGCCGGCTGTATGATTTAAGCCTCTATTCCACACCTTTCACACACCAAGATCCGTTTTGCCCCTTTCGCCGGATTATCCGTCACCTTTTTTGAGCCGATCCCGTCCCTGGGCCAGGTCCTTCCGGGGCCGGGGAGTCATAACTTTTCTTTGCCGGTAAAAAGCCTGAGGCAGATTGTCCCGCCAGTTGACCCGCACTGTAAAAGTGGGCTTATACTGCATGATCCTTATCCCGCAGGCCTCCTGCCAGACCAGGCGTTCCATATAATTAAGCCAATGGTTCAGGTAAATCCGTTTTCTTACTGAGCAGGCGGTTTTAAGGGCCAGGCACAGACGGGCTTTGGCCCGGCCTCCCCGATCTGCAACTTTACTCAAATTCAATAACCCGAATACACAGTTCGGATTTTCCGTGTTTTCCGTGCCAAGGCAGGAAAACAAGAAAAGATCCGCCTGGTCCGATGAATCGGAGTCAAAAATCATTCTATGCATTTTCGTTTCCGAGACCCTGGTGACCAAAAGCCTTAAATCAACCTTTTGCAACTGGCAGGCCATCTCCTTTAAAACAGAACTCCCGACGGCATCATATTTGGCAAGCACAAGTTTAATGCCCTGCCCGGGTTTAAAACCGGCATTTTGCAAAACCAGCCGGGCTTTTTCCGGATTACAGGCCGATTCACTTGGCTGCCGGCAATCAAGCGCCGGTTTCCCCAACGACAGACTTGCCGTTTCTCTTAACATTTTAAGATCAAAGGCCAGCCCAAACGCCCTTCTAATGTGTTTTTCTCTCCATCTTTCACGGCGTTGATTAAAAGCCAACACCAAAGACCGACTTCCGGAAAAGGCTTTTACTTCCACATCCTCCTTGGAGCCTGGCAGGTTTTTAAAGGGACGCGCCAAACCGAAAAACAAATCAGTCTGTCTGAAATCGAAAACGCCACTCCCTGTCTCGGGCATCACCCGCCAAACCAACTCTTTGGGCGCAGGCGGTGTGTCCCAATAGTATGGATTTGGCTTCAGGATCAGGCCGCCTTTTTTCGATCGGCTTTCTAACATGTAGGGGCCCGCTCCGGCAAATCCGGATGTAAGCACAGAGGAGCAAGGCGAAATCCGCTCATCCGTCAAAAGATCTTTCACCGAATAGACCAGGCAATCAAAACGGATAAGCACGGTAAAGCGATCCAGGGCCCTCACCTCTTTGATAAAACCGGGCAAACATCCCCCTTTGAGATACCTGTTTTGTACTGCATAACGATCCAAAGCTCTTTTTACCTGCCTGGCGGTCATCATACTGCCGTCACTGAAGCGCACCTCTTTTCGTAAAAAAATCTTGGCGCTTCGTCCGTCTGCGGAAAAAGTGCACGCCCTGGCCAACCTGGGCGCAAGAGTTCCATTGATTCCCTTGGCAAACAAAGTGTCATGGGTCAGGCGCACAAAGGCCCTTTGCAGCTCCCCCCGGGCCAGCCAAGGTCTTTTGGGTTGTGGATTCTGAATCGTACTGACACGTAAAACTTCACCTGCCCTGGCCTGACCTTGCCATCCGTTCATAACACCTAAAAATAAAGGGAAAATCAAAAAACAGATAATTCTGGTTTTAACAGCGTTCATACCCCACTCCCGGCCTTTTATCAGTATTTCTGTTGCAATGCCTGGCTGGGTATGAGTAAAACAGATTATCTGAACTCATAACAGATACAGTTTTATAGAATTTAGATCATAACAGATTAAGGACAATCAATATGCAGCCCCTTTACAAAGAGGAATTCCGCTACCAGGCCGTGGAACGGACCATTTTGGATATGATTGAAAAGGGGCTCTTATCGCCCGGGGAAAAACTTCCTTCCCTGCGCCAGATGAAAGCCACCACCGGATTCAGCCTGACCACCGTAAACCAGGCCTACCTGGAGCTGGAAAATAAGGGCATAATTCAGGCCCGGCCCAGATCGGGCTTCTTTTTGCGCACGGTTGTTCGCAAAGCGCCGAAGGTTACGATCAACAAACCGGTTAAACCCGCCTGCCGCCCGGTTAACCGTTCGTCCATGATTCATAGCTGCATGGAGTCTGTGGGGGATCCCCGTTTGATTCCCCTGGGCCTGGCCCTGCCCCATGAAAGCCTGTTGCCGGTAAAAAGGCTCAGCATGGTGGCGGCAAAGGTAATGCGCTATCAATCGGCCAGGGGCATGGCCTATGAGTCTGTGCAGGGGAACAAGGACCTGCGTTCTAAAATAGCCTTCCGATCCCTGGATTCAGGGGTGCTCTATAATCCGGAGGACTTGATTATCACCTCCGGCACCCTGGAAGCCATAACCCTGGCTTTACGAACCGTAACCAGGCCAGACGACACGGTGTTGATTGCCGAACCATGCTATTTCGCTTTTTTACAGATTCTGGAATTACTGGGGCTCAAGGCCGTTAGTGTACGCTCTTGCCCGGAAAACGGGATCGTACTTGATGATGCAAGGCAGGTTTTGGAAAAGTTCAAAATCTCGGCCTGCCTCCTCTCCCCCAATTTCGCCAATCCGGACGCAAGCCTCATGCCCACGGAGCGTAAAAAAGAATTGGTCCGCCTGATGGCCCTCAAGGAGGTGCCGATAATAGAAGACGACGTCTACACTGAGCTCTACTTCACGGAAAGCAGGCCGGAGCCTCTAAAGGCCTATGACCAAAAAGGACTGGTTTTGCTCTGCTCCTCCTTTTCCAAAACCCTGGCTCCGGGTTACAGGGTGGGCTGGCTGGAGCCTGGCAGGTTCAGGGAAGAGGCCCTTAAAGTCAAGGCCGGCACCAACCCCCACTCGGCGACTCCCAACCAGATGATAGTGGCCGAGTACCTGGCTCAAGGCAATTTTGACCAGCACCTGAAAAAGCTTCGGCGCAAGGTTTACTGCCAGGTGGAAGCCATACAGCAAAAAATCGGCTGTGTTTTTCCAAGGGAGATCTGTTGCTCCAGGCCCACGGGAGGTATGTTTCTCTGGCTCAAATTGCCTCAAGGGGTGGATGCTTGGGAGCTTTTCCTGAATGCCCAGGCCAAAGGAGTGGCGATTATCCCCGGAAATGTCTTTTCCTGCCACCAGGGATGTTTGAACGGATTTATCCGCATCGGATGCGGTCATCCCCTCACCCCTCGAATTGAAAAAGGTTTTAACATATTGGGTGAACTGGTGAATGAAATGGCAAACGCAAAGAAAAAAGCATATAAACACCTTCAGGCTTCAGGCCTTGCCTGATTGGGGATTTCATGTTAAGCAAAGGCGTACAGGAGAATTCCGGGTGAATATCCCGGCCCCTTCCCTTAAAATCCTTACCTGAAGGCAAGGACCCGGCCTCTATAAAATCCTCAAAAAAAGCCAAGAAGGCTTAATCATTGGCCAAGGGATATGATCCCCGCGCCAACACTTCTATCAGATAACAACCCCGGCCCGAACAGCCTTCAGTTCCAGCCTCAAAGGCGGCGGTTTTCCAGGCGGATTGGGCAGGTATATATATCTCGGAGGAAAATTTGAGCGATCTCCCAACCTTGGCAGTACAGCAGCCGCCCGCACCTGGTAAGGCATGGCTCGAAAAGGCAAAAAAGAGCCGGGTGACTCTGATCTGTCTTATCCTTTTAACCTTGCTTATTTCCATACAGTCAATGGCCATGGGAGCCTTTGAACTAGACCCGTGGGTTGTGCTGAAATCCCTTTTCGGGCTGGGAGAAGAAACAGCCCGCACAGTGATAATGAATATAAGGTTGCCCCGAATTGCCGCTGCCCTGGTTACCGGCTGGAGTTTGGGCCTGTCCGGGCTTTTAATGCAGACCCTCCTGAAAAATCCCCTCTCCTCACCTTTCACCCTAGGTATCAGCCAGGGCGCGGCATTTGGGGCCAGCTTTGCCATCATTTTTCTTAACGCGGGCCAGCTCGGCAGCGCGGCCCTTTTCACAGAGACCCAGGCTGTGCTTTTCCTGCACGGCTTTTACTCCATAACCGTCTGCGCCTGTCTGGGGGGATTTCTGGCGGCAGGCACAATCCTGGCTCTGGCCGGCCTCAAGAATCTTTCGCCTCAATCTCTAATCCTGGCCGGAGTGGCCCTTTCATCTCTTTTTCTTTCGGGCACCATATTGCTCCAGTATTTTGGCACCGAGGCCGAGATCGCAACCGCTGTTTTCTGGACCTTTGGGGATGTGGCCCGTTCCAGCTGGGCGGAGACCGCACTGGTGGCCGCGGTCACCCTGCTCTCAAGTTTTTACCTTTTTAGACGGGGATGGGATTTAAACGCCCTTCTGGCCGGAGACGAAACAGCCTTGTCTTTGGGAGTTAATGTTAAAACCCTTCGATTCACAGGCATGCTTCTGGCCTCAGCCATGGCTGCCCTGGCCACTGCCTTTAATGGAACCATTGCCTTTTTGGGGCTTTTGGCCCCTCACATCGCTCGCATGCTCCTGGGGCCGGATCACCGCTTTTTATTACCCTGCTCCTGTATTATGGGGGGGCTTTTACTGCTCCTGGCCGATACCTTTGGCCGCCTGGCCATTGGGTCCGGGGCTTTGCCGGTGGGAGTCCTCACCTCATTTTTGGGAGCGCCGCTCTTTCTGTGGCTCCTGATCATGGGAGGCAAGTCATGAATAATTTAATGGTGCGGGCCCTGAACTTCAGTTTCGGCAAGACCCGAATCCTGAATGATATCAGTTTTGACCTCAAGCCCGGCAGGGTCGTGGGGCTTTTGGGAGTGAACGGGGCGGGAAAATCAACCCTTTTGAAATGCATAAACCGCATCCATGAGCCCCAAAAGGGGGTGGTCCGCCTGGGAGACCGGGAGCTTAATCGACTGAACCGCCGCGACCTGGCCAAGATCATGGCCTATGTGGCCCAAACTCCGGACAGCGGCAATTTCACGGTATATGAGTCGGTAATGCTCGGCAGAAGACCCCATCTGAAATGGGAGGCAAGTCAACACGACATTAAGGTGGTTGATGAAATGATCTGCCTCATGGGCCTGGAAAAGCTGGCCTCAAAACGCATCTCGAACTTAAGCGGCGGAGAGGTGCAGCAAACCATGATCGCCAGGGCCCTGGCTCAAAAGCCCCAGGTTCTTTTGCTTGACGAGCCCACCTCCAGCCTGGACCTGGCCAACCAGCTCAAGGTCATGACTCTGATAAAGAACGTGGTCAAAAACCAAGGGCTCATGGCCCTGGTCTCCATGCATGACCTCAACCTGGGCCTGCGATCCTTGGATGAAATGTTACTTTTGAAAAACGGCCAAATCCAATACCAGGCCAGGCCCAAAGAAGTCACAGCCCAAATGATCAATAGTGTTTATGGAGTGGAAGTAAAAGTTGGCCGGGTGGATCAATGCCCGGTTGTGGTTCCTCAAAACACAGTCTGAGAGCAAGGAGCAACACCAATGACAAGACTCGGACAAAGGTCAATTGGTTTTAAAATAATATTTCTTCTTTTAGTATGCAGCCTTTTTACCGCCCTCCCCTGCCTGGCCGCAGAAAACCGCCTGTTTACGGATATGGCCGGGCGTAAAGTGGAACTCCCCGCCCGGATTGACCGCATTGTCTGCCTGGGGCCGGGCGCCTTAAGGCTGATTGTCTACCTGAACGCCCAGGACAAGGTTGTAGGGATCGAGGAGTTGGAAAAGCGTTTTCCCACAGGCAGATCCTATTACATGGCTCATCCCGAACTGGGCAAACAAAAAACAGTCACCCCCGGAGGAGTGGCGGCCATAAACAATAAGCCCAACCTGGAAGGGGTGATTTCGGTAAAGCCACAAGTGGTTTTCGCCACCCATATGCAGCCCACGCTGGCCGACGAGGTGCAGGACCTTTTGCAGATTCCAGTGGTGGTTCTGGATTACGGACGGTTCGCCAATTTTGATAAAACCGTTTTCAAATCCCTTTTACTGGCCGGGCGCATCCTTGATCAAGAAAAAAGGGCCCAACAGGTGGTTGATTTCATACAAGGCAACATAAAAGACCTGGAGGCTCGCAATCAAGGGGCTCCCAAGCCAAAGGCCTATGTGGGAGGGGTTGGCTTCAAAGGCGCCCATGGCCTTATGAGCACGGATAGCGATTTCACTCCATTCACCTGGAACCAGGCAAACAACATTGCACCCAAAAAAGGGAAAAGAACCCATCTATTCTTGGGTTTTGAAGAGCTGATCAAGCTGAATCCCGATTTCATCTTCATAGACGCGGGCGGGCTCTCGCTTTTGGCTGGGGACTATGCCAAGAAACCGGATTTTTACAACCTGCTCAAGGCATTTAAGACCAAGCAGGTTTATGTGCTGCACCCCTTTAACTGGTACACCACCAACATCTGCACCGCCCTGGCGGATGCCTATCAGGTCGGCAAACTCCTTAACCCGGTCGGGTTCAAAGATATAGATCCCGGCAAAAAGGCCGACGAAATTTACAGTTTTATGGTGGGTAAAGCAGTGCACGCCCAAATGGTTAAGGAATTCGGCCCGTTGGGTGCTAGACCGGGTTTTTTGCAATAAGGGCTGATCTAAGTAATCATATAAAGATGAGCATTATCAACAAGGCGAATCAAAAGGAGCGGCAATGCAGGGGCAGGTAAGTTTTTTGAATCAAGAAAAGGCTCATTTCTTTGATCAAAATGTTAACGAGGCCTGGGCTGCGCATGAATACGGCCCCAAGGAAGCGCCCAAGATAAAACGATTGCTCGCCGAATCCTGCTTTAAAAAGGGTCTGCGCGTATTGGAGCCGGGCTGCGGCACAGGCAGGCTGACCAGGGTTATGGCAAAGGTGGTCGGCAACAAGGGAATGGTAACAGCCCTGGACATCAGCCAGGGTATGGCCCAGGCCTGCAAGGATCGCAACTCGGACCTGGAGAACGTGGAAGTCCATCAGGCTTGCGTGGAGGACTTTTCCCATTCCTCACCGCCCCTTTTCGACCGCATAATCTGTCACCAGGTGTTTCCCCATTTTGACGACCAGGAACTGGCCTGCCGGGCCATGTCCGGGATGTTGAAACCGGGCGGAATCCTGGCTGTAATCCATTTTGAAAAATCCGGATTCATAAATGACGTGCACAGGAAGGCGGGCACAGTGGTTGAGAAAGACCTTATTCCCGAACAGGCTGAGATGGAAAAGCTCCTGGCCTCGCACAACCTGATTACAGACCTTTTAGTGGAAGACAAACTGGGTTATTATCTTAGAGCCGTTAAGTCCTGAGCTCCTCTTTTTCACCCGGGGAGAAAGCCGTGATTTTGCATCACCGGGAGGTGGAAGCCAAAGATCTTCCCCTGATTGCCAAATTCCCGAGAAACGCAAGAGAGCTGTTTTTCATGCACCCCACGGCTGTCTTCCCCTTAACAAAGGAGCAGCTTACAGACGCCATAGCCCAGAGAGAATGCTCCACTGTGGTTTTACAGGAAAAGGTGCCGGTGGCTTTTGCGAATATTTACGACTGGCATCAAGGCGGGAGTTGTTCCATAGGCAATGTGGCTGTCTCGGCGGGCTATCGAGGCCGGGGCGTGGGGCAATACCTGATCACCACCATGATCAACAAGGCTATCGAGTCTTTCTCTGCCCGAGAGGTGAGGGTCTGGTGCCACAGCACCAATACCAACGCCTTGCTTATGTACCACAAACTGGGTTTTCTGCCGGACAGCATGAAAACCAGGGTGGATTTTGAAGGGAAACGGGTGGTCATTTTAGGGCTTGGACTTAAGTTGTGAGCCCCGGAGAATACCTGGAAAGAAGCATGGCAAAACAAAAAGGCCCCCTTTTTTATGGGAGCCTTTTGCCTTTAACAGCCTAAACCGCCTTGAGCCAGGCAATATCATAGGGCTTAAGATCAACCTCGAGCACACCCTGGTTGGGCTCTAACCTCGAATCAGCCACCAGATTATGCCAGGGCTGATCCGGCAGGTCATGCTCGGCCAGGGGGATTATCAAATTCACATCCTGCTCAGAGACATTGATCAAGGAAAAAACCAGCTGATCCTCTTCCGGCGAGGTTCTGGTCAAGGCAAATACCTTGGGCGAAAGATAAAGCACCCTTTGCCCGCCGTTTACATGAAAGGCCCTTTCCGAGGTGCGGATAACGTTTAACCTGGAAAAGGCGGTTCCCAGGCGGGCAAGCTTGGTGTTGGGAAACTTGAATCCCCACACCAAGTAATCCTCTTCCAGACTGGCCCGGTTTATATCCCGGTTGTGGCCGGTTCTCCGCACTGCCTCGTGATCATTATCAGTGCCCAGGATTCCGTGCAGATAAATCCCCGGCACTCCCCTTAAACTCAAGGCAATGGCCCGGGAGGCCAGGTAGCGTTTAACCTGCATGCTCAAGGTTTCTGCGACCTTGGGATCATTGATGGCGCTCCACCAGGTGGTATTTAGTTCATAGGGCTCCTCACCTGCGGGGCCGGTGCTTTTATACGAGACCAGTCCCCCGTGCTTAAGCACAGTGCCTATGATTTCGTCTAACTGGTCATGGGAGAGAATCCCCTTGGCCCCCAACAACCCTATGCCGTCATGAGTATCCAATATATTAAAAAAACTAGCTCTTTTGGAATCCACCTTCAAGCTGTCCGCCCATTTGGAAATAACCGTGGCGTCCTGGCTGTACATGGTGTGCAAAACCAGGGGAGGCAGGGCAAAATTGTAAACCATGTGCGCTTCGTTATAACCGTCGCCAAAGTAGGAGATATTGTCTTCATGGGGTACATTGGTCTCGGTAAGGAGCGCCACTCCGGGGGCCACAATCTCCATAATCGAACGCATGAGTTTTACTATTTCATGGGTCTGGGCCAGATGCACGCATTCAGTCCCCGGTTCCGCCCATACATAGGTGACTGCGTCCAGCCTTATGATGTCTGCGCCATTACGCACATAGAACAAAAGCCCTTCCAAGACCCTCAGCAAGACATCCGGGTTCCGATAGTTAAAATCTATCTGGTCGTCTGAAAAAGTGGTCCACACATAGCGAGGTCCAGTCAAGGTGTCGAACCTGGTGAGGATATCCGAGGTGCGGGGCCGAAAAATCTTACTGCGCTGATCCGGGGTGAGGTCGTCCGGTGATTCATAGTGGATAAAAAGATCCGTGGCTGCCGGGTCGCCGTCCAGAAACTCCTGAAAAAGCCGGCTTTCGGCTGAGATATGATTCATGACTCCGTCGAACATCAGATTAAAATGACGGGCAATACGTAAAATATCACCCCAATCGCCTAATTTGGGGTCAACCTCCGCAAAATTGGTTATGGAAAAGCCCCGGTCTGAGGAATAGGGGAAAAAGGGTAGTATGTGGATAGTGTTTATTGCCAATGCGCTTTTCTCGCATATCTCGCCCAACACCTGCAAAGGAGGTTTCTCCTTGGACTTTATCATATCCCCATAAGTAATAAGCACTAAGTCCTTTTCACTAAAATGTTCATGGGGATTAAATTTTTCCTCCCACAACAGCAACTCGTCTGTTTTATGGGCATGGTGAACCTTCATGATCCTTTCAAACTCGGGCAACCATTCTTCCGCCGCAGCCTCGCCGTAAAGCAGCTTAAGATGTTCCTTTATATCCCGCATCTGCCTGGGGCTGATCTTGAGCAAAGGCTTGGTGTAGTCTGCCTTACCTTGGTAAGGAGGCCTGACCATGTGTTTTGCAAAAGATTTTTTATCAGAGTTTTCAGCAGGATTCATAAAGGCCATGAATTGAGTCTCCTTTGCAGACAGATTCACCAATATTTAAATCATTAATTAAAAACACTATGGAACAAGGATGTGAGCGGCATCCCCCCCGGATGCAGGGCTTATCACAAACGATCTCTAAATAATAATAGCAAAAAAGACTTTCCCACAGGCCATGCAGTTCCAATAAACTTTTTTCTTATATTAAGTGCCATTTATCTCGGACGAGTTCAGTTTACTTTATTAATTTGCTATTATTTTAATTAATTGACCCGAAAGGAAAAGGCCATTGCTATTTAATCGACAAGACCAAGGGTTAAAGCCTTATCTGAATAAGGCCAAAACCATATTGAGCCTGAACTGGCAAGGTAGCTACACCAGGCCCTCCCCCGGAATTTACTCGCACCAATGGAACCGGGATTCGGCATTTATAGCCATGGGTTATGCCCGTTTTGATGTTTACAGGGGGATGATGGAATTAAACCATCTATTTAAGCATCAATGGGAAAACGGAATGCTGCCCCATATTGTATTCAACAAAGACCACCTGGGGCATTATTTCCCGGAGCCTGATTTTTGGCAAGCTCCCAAGGGCCGCCTAACCAGTGGAATCACAGCGCCTCCCTTGCAGGCCACAGCCTGCCTGCATCTGTTTGAACACGCACCAGACAAGGAAATGGCGACCGCCTTTTTAAAAGAGGCCTTTCCCCATCTATTAGCCAGCCACAAATACCTGCATATTACCAGAGACCCTGAAGCGACCGGCCTGGCCTATATCCGCCACCCCTGGGAATCAGGTTTGGAAAACTCCCCCTGTTGGGAAGAGCCGCTCAAAAACATGGGTATTGATCGGGCGAAACTGCCCTCCTATAAACGCACGGATCTCAAGCAGGGGGCGTTGTCTGAAAAAATCCCCAGTGATCATGATTATGATCGCTATGTGATGTTGGTGGATCTGTTCCGCAAGGCAGCTTATGATGAAAAGGAAATCCAAAAGGAGTGTCCTTTCCTTGTTTATGATGTTCTGTTCAACTCTATTTTATGCAAAGCAGACCAGGATCTGGCCGAGATAGCCAGGATAACCGGCCAGGACCCTGCCCAACCGCACCAATGGGCCAAGATGGCCAAAAAGGCCATACGGGAAAAAATGTGGTCCCCGGAAAAAAACCGGTTCGACTCCTTATGCGCCAAAAGCAGTCAAAAATACGCTGCAGATACAGCCGCCCTCTTCATGCCTTTATACGCCCGGGCGGCGAGCCTTGATCAGGCTGAGATAATCTATAAATTCCTAAACTCTGTCTCTTGTCCTCCCGGCAGCGGCGACTCCCTTGCCATTCCCAACCAAGACACGTCCCACCTCAAGCCTGATTCCAGAGCCTTTTGGCAAGGCCCGGTTTGGCTGGAGATCAACTGGCTTATCTGTCAGGGATTGCGAGCCTATGGATATAAACAAAAAGCCGATGCCATGCGAAAAGACCTGATTCAACTCCCCTTAAATTTCGGTTTTTATGAAAACTATGATTCCAAGAAAGGCAAGGGGGCAGGTTTAGGCGATTTCTCCTGTTCGGCAGCCCTTTTTTGGGATCTTGTCCATGACTATTACCGCAAAGATCCTATTTCAGACTTTAATCTCGATGTAAAGCGGCTTGGCACTCCCCTGACCCTGAATAAATCACAAAGGAAAGCTCCCGGAGAAGCGGGCGACCCCAGGGCGGTCGAAAAAATCATGAATGCCATGCAACTTTTAAAGGATGAATTTTTCTCCGAAGATCACAGACGGGTTAATTATCCAGCCATGCGCCATTCCAGTCATTACCAGGCCTATGTCCACCTGAGCTCCCTTCTTTGCAACTATCATCTCGGCCTTATAAAAGAGCAGCATGAAAAGCAGGCCTTCTGGATCAACCTTTACAATGCCATTGTCATACACGGCATAGTGGAGCTGCATATTGAAAATACGGTAATGGAATACAGCGACTTTTTCCGGAAACTGATTTACGAGATCGGAGGCGAAGGCTACAGCCCGGACCATATAGAGCATGGCATATTAAGGGCCAATGCCCGGCCACCCAACAGGCTTGCCCCGGTTTTCAAACCTTTTGACGCAAGGAAACAACATAGCCTGGCCAAGGTTGATCCCAGAATCCATTTTGCCCTGGTCCGCAGCTCCCGATCCTCTGCACCGATTGATTTTTACCGGGCCGAGGAGGTTGATGAACAACTGGAACTTGCCGCTGTAAGCTTTGTCAACAGCTCGGAAGTGGTGGTATTGCCTGCATCCGGAAAGGTTATGCTTTCCCAAATTTTCAAGTGGTATGCCAAGGACTTTGGCGGACCGGATAAGGTGATTGAGTTTATAGGAACCCGCCTGACCGATTCGGAAAAGAAAAGTTACCTGTTAGACCGGGCAAACCGCCCCACCCTTGAATATCTGCATTATGACTGGCAATTGAACCGTTAATATTGCAGTTAAAAGCCCAAGAGCGGTTCGCGCCAAGCCCCCGGCAGAAGATTTTTTAAAATCCAGCCAAAAAGTCCTGACTGACCTGCCAGCCGCTTACCGCCTGGGCCAGGCAGCCGAGCATGGCCAAGAAGCCCAAAGAGCCATGCAAAAGAGGCAGGGCTTTTCTTTTCTTTAATTTTTTTGTCATCATCTTTCCGGTTGTGAAAACCAGGGCCAAGATAAAAGCCAGCCCCACTCCTAAATAACCATGTAAACCGGTGATCAACCAGCCCCGCCAGGCGATCCGCGCCAGGATCAAACCGCCCATGGCCCCGGCAATCAACATCAGGCAGGCCGCCTGGCCGAAAAACACATGCCTTTTGAATTTAAAGGCCCGGCCGCTCCCCAGGTGTTGGGCCGTAAACCGCGACCACCCCAGAAAAAAGGTGTAGAGCCCAATCATTATACCCAGGGCCTGCCAGGGGCCGTGCAAATCCATCATTTTGCCGTCATCCTATTTAAACTCATGGGCCAGGATGTAATCACGTCCGGAATCCGCTCCATGGCAACGGATGCATCCACCTGGTTTGCCTGCCGGTCCGGCCTCCCCCTTGGGATTGTATTTGACCCAGTACCAGTCACCGGCATCGGGATTATAACCCTTGACCTTGTATTGAACCGTGATGTTGTTCAGCTTCTTATCCCCGTCATAACCTTCTTTCACCTCGATGGTCCCGTAGGCGGCCGGCAGGTTCTTAATATTCAGACCGATCTTGTTTACATAGACCTTTACATAAGCGCCGTGCGGGGAGTTTGAGGAGCGCAAGCCCTTGAAATCAGGCCACTGACCCCATTTCTGGTAAGGATCGGTCTTTGTTATATGGCGCCACAACTCATTTGAATTCGGGCCGGGCATGGGTGAAATTGCCCACACCAGGCCATAGACGCAAAATCCAAAGCAAAACACCAGAATAAGAATCAGACCCAACCTTTTCATGGTTCTCTCCTCTGGTTAATTGATGATTTTAGCAGGGACAGGGTTATCTTTCAGCGTGCAATCACTGTTGATGCTTGTCAAGTCGCATTTTTGGTATCATGTTTCTCATGTCCTATTTACATAGGCAAAACCAAAGGGCCAATTACAAACGCCCTTGAAAAGGAAAAACATGAACCATCCTTCAACCATTATTATCGGAGCTGGAATTTCCGGATTATCCGCCGGCATTCACGCCCTGCAAAACGGGTTTGACACCCTTATTCTGGAGCAGGCAGCCAAGCCCGGCGGAGTGGCCGCGACCTGGAAGCGAAAGGGATATCAAATAGACGGAGGCATCCATTTTCATATGGGCCAACGGCCCGGGACCAAAAGCTACGAGCTATACCGCCAGCTTGGGCTGCACATCGGCCTGGACTACCAGCCCCTGGACACTTATCTCCGTTTTATTGACCAGACCAGCGGCCGTTTTTTTGATGTAAACAAAGACCTTAAGCAATTATCGGCCAAGGCGGATGTCATGTTTCCCAAAGACACCCGCTTTACCAGGCGTTTTTTCCGGCAGGCCGCTAAATTTAAAAACATAGACCTGGAGATGGAAGCCGCCCCTGAACTGACAGACCTTAAATCCAATGTCAAGTCAGTCTGGGGCCTCGGCCGGGCAATCAGATTCATGGGCCCCACCTATAACCAGGCCATTAAAGACTATGCCATGGATCTGAATTCATCCTGGCTGCGCTGGATATTCAACCACCTCTTTTTACCCGAAGTTCCGGTCTGGTTCGTGCTGATGCTCTTGGGGCTTTTCAGCTCAAACCAGCTTCATACCTGCGTCCAAGGATCACTGGGATTTACAAACGCCCTGGTGAAACGCTTTTGTGAGCTCGACGGCAAAATTCGCTACAACGCCTCTGTTCAGGAGATCATAACTGCTGGCGACCGGGTTAAAGGAGTGCGCCTGGCAAATGGAGAAGAGCTTAAAGCAAACCGTGTAATTACCGCCTGCGACGGGCTTTCGGTTTTCTATGGCATGCTTGGCGGTAACTTTATGAACAAGGGAAGCTTTGAGCGCCACCATAAATGGCCTCTTTTCAAACCTGTTGTAATGGTCAGCCTGGGTCTTATGGCCGACACCCGGGAGCTGCCCAAATTCATGGCCTTAAGGCCGGATTCTGCGATCACGGCAGGTAATATAAACGACAGCGGCCTTATGATCCGCTTCACTCCGAATCAGGTTCAGGGTCAAGATCAAAATCAGACCGTACTTACGGTAATGGCAGAAACAGACTGGGACTATTGGGCCGCACTCAGAGGCGACCCGCACGCCTATGACAAAGAAAAGCATAAAGTATGCGAACAGGTGATCAGAATTTGCGAAAAACAATGGCCAAAACTTTTATCCGGCATAGAAATGACTGATGTGACAACGCCTATAACCACCTGGCGTTACACTAAAAACCACCAAGGAGCCCATGAAGGCTTTTTGCCGACCCCCCAGGCCGTCAGGGCACAGATACCCCGCACCCTGCCTGGTCTAAAGGGGCTGGTCATGGCCGGTCAATGGGTGCAACCCGGCGGTGGAGTTGTTCCCTGCCTCAGCTCGGGGCGCACAGCTGTTAAGATAATTTGTAAGGATCTGGGCAAAAGGTTCGTGACTGTCTGACAGTTGGGACTTTAAAGGCTAATTCTTTTTCACCTGTTCAGCTAATAAAGGCAGGACCCAAGTGGCCCTGCCTTTATTAATATAAAAAACTTTTCCGAAATTTCAGCTCGGTCGCTTGACGAAACTTAAACCTCCCCAAGCGGCTTTAACTAATACCCAGCCCCTTTCAACTCATCCTCCGGAAAAACCGAGAATCTTTTAAAGTGTTCTTCCTTTTCCCAAAATCTCTGATTTTAGGGGCGCCTCGGGGTCTCCCAAAAATCGCAGATTTTTAGGGGTGTGTTTATTTGCCCTTACTCGCGCTTTCCATAATAGCGGTCAGACGGAGGCGCTCCAGTTCGTCAGCCACCTTGGCATAAACACTGTTCTGGGTGTAAGCGCCGTCTTTTTTCAGTCGACCGGCTTTTTTATTGGTAAAGACCTCCAGGGCCTGTTCCACTGTATCCACGGCAAAAACCCTGAAATCACCCTTGGAACAGCTATCCACAATTTCAGGATCAAGCATCAGGTTCTTGACATTGGCCCTGGGTATGACCACGCCCTGGGTGCCGGTGAAGCCCCTTTCCCGGCAAAGTCGGTAAAAGCCCTCCACCTTTTGATTCACCCCGCCAATGGCCTGCACCTGGCCTTTTTGGCTTACGGAACCGGTTACGGCCAAATCCTGGCGCAGGGGAACCTTGCTCAAGGCGGATAAAAGAGTCAGTAACTCGGCCAGGCTGGCAGAGTCGCCATCAATCATGGAGTAGCTCTGTTCAAAGACCAGACTGGCAGTCAGGGCCAGGGACCTCTTGCTGGCGAAACGACCATTTAGAAAACCCGCCAAAATCAGTACGCCTTTGGTATGAAAAGGGCCGCTCAATTCAGATTCCCGATCTATGGCCAAAACCCCTTTTTTGCCAAGCCCCGCGCTGGCAGTTATGCGACTGGCTGTACCAAAGGCATGATCACCTGAGTCAAGCACAGCCAGCCCGTTGATTTGGCCGACTTCAGTGCCCTGGGTCTCAACATTTATAAAACCACGGGTCACCGCTTCCCTGAGACGTTCTTCCAACATCGACGCCCTGCGGCGGCGGGCCTGAATGGCCCTTTCCACATCTTCGCCCATTACTTCATTATGCCCCGCCTTTTGGGCCATGTAGCCGCTCTCCAAAACCAGGTCATCAACCTCGGAGAGGCGCAGGGTCAAGCGTTCCCTGTCACCTGCCAGCTCACCTGCCAGCTCAACCAGCCTGGCCAGGGCGCTGCGGTTCAGGGGCGGACTCTCTTCTTTTTCATTTAACCTGCAGACATGGCTCAAAAAAGAGCGCACCTCCCCCTCTTTCCAATCCATGCGCTCGGCCATTTGGGCCCGCACCTTGAAAAGTTTGGAGAACTGGGGGTCATAGTTGTGTAATAACTGATATAGGTTGCCGTCGCCGACCAACACAACTTTGATATTGAGGGGCATGGCCTCCGGCTTCATGGTCTTGGTCACGGTGAACCCCATCTGCTCCATGGGATCTTCCATCTCCACCGCGTCTTTACGCAGGGCTCTTTTCAAACCATCCCAGGGCAGCCACTGCCGCAGCATTTCAAGCATGGGAATCACTAAAAAACCGCCGTTGGCCAGATGCAAGGCGCCGGGCTTCAGCATGGTGAAATCGGTAAACAAGGCGCCCATACGGGCCTGACGTTCAATGCGTCCGAAAAGATTGGGGAAAGTGGGATGGTCGGCCTCAACCACCGGCGCACCCTGAAGCTCGGAGTTGTCTACAAAAACATTTACCTTGTATTCCTGAAAACTGGGTTCGTCCGAGCCCATGGCAACGGGCATCTGAGCCTGGCTGTCTCTTTTTTTGAATTTTTCGAAATTTTTGACTATGTTTTCCCGCACCTGCTCCAGATAGACCATGACCTCAAGCTGTTCACTGTATTTATCAAACAACTCGTCAAACAAATGGCCGACCGCGAAAAGCACCATTTCCCGGTCAAGCTGCTCCATTCGCTCACCTAAGGCCTTTTCCATGGTGCCGAGTTGGCGCAACCCTTCGGTAACCCGCGCCTGAATCCGATCGCTGCGGGTGCGCAGCTCTTCCCTTTCGTCGTCGGTCATCTCCCGGATGGTGGCTTCGGACAAAGGACGTCCGTCTTCATCAGCCGGAGCCACCATAATGCCGGTGGGTTCAAATTTAAGCACATATCCGGACTCTCTGGCCTCCTTATCCAGGTTGCTGAAAATCTCGGTTCTGACGTGCTTGAAGTCATTGGTCAGGGTTTCCTTTTTCTTTGAATATTTTTCGCCGTCAAAGACTTCCGGTATCTTTTGTCCCAGATTAAGGAGCAGGTCCTCCATTTCCCGGGCCATGACCTTTCCACCGCCCTGGGGCAGGCGCAGGATGCGGGGTTTTTCCGGCTGGGCGAAGTTGTAAACATAGACCCAGTCCGGCGGAGGAGGCATCTTTTTAGCCACATCCTCCAGATAGGTCATCACCAGATGGGTCTTGCCTGTACGGGGAGGTCCGGCAACAAAAACATGATATCCCTTTGACTTCATCTCCAGGCCAAACTCCAAGGCTTCTTTGGCCCGGTCCTGGCCCAGGACCTTTTCAGCATGGTCCTTACACTGTTTGCTGTTTTCAAAGGGTATCTTTTCCGGATCAAATCTGCGCCGCAGAAGATCAAGTGGTAGAGGGGAGACTTTTGCTTGAGGCATCAACAACTCCTCCGTGATTAGACAAGATTGGGATGCTTGCTTTTTCGAATAATTATTTATTTCAGCATAGCATAAGCTTAAAGCCAAGCTTAAAGCCTCTTGCCTTGCTGCCAAAAAAGATGAGCCAGAAAGACAACTTATTGTTTAGATAAAGAAAAATGAAATTATAGAGGTGAAGACCACAAAATAAAGCCCCCTTGAGGGGGCTTTAAGCTGAATTAACTCGGATATTAATTTTTCAACAATGCCCAGTCAGGGTCGCATCCCACATCGCAGATGCGGTGCGGCCCCTTATGGACTGGATTAAGGGAGTCAAATCAGAGATTTTTGGCATGGTGGAGACTCCCGGACCGGTGCATGGCCTTTGGCCCAATGCACTTAAGGCTAAAACCGGTCCTGTATAAACCTCTCTGATCAGAGGCACCCACACCTCTGGGCACTCGCCCATGGAAGCCATATCAGTGACCATCACATGGGCCGGCTGGCTACGCAACTGCGCCAAAGCCGAATCCAGGTCCGTTTTCACACATACGCCGAAACCGGCTTCTTCCAGCTCTTCACGATACAGCTGCGCCAACCTTGGGTCCCTTTCGACCACAAGGACTTTTACCATGGCACACCACCTTTTAATGCTTATCTTAAGAATAGCAGATTCTCATACTTTAAGTATGGGGAAATTATCAGCTTAGGGTTTTTTTACTTATTTCTATTGAAAATTATTATCGATAATATATTAGAATCATTAAATTTTCAGATTTAGTGCTTTATGTATCGAACGGAGCTACCCGAAATTTCGGCACCCTTCAGAAAGGGGCGTTTGCTCCATGGATTCTTCCCGGAACAGATTACGGATCAATGCCTGAAATAGAATGAATAAGGTTATACTTTAGTCTGAGTAAATGGAGGTCTCTCTGTCCTATATTTGACAGGATTTATGGCAGTCAAGTTACTTAGTAGCTAAACACCCTGATTTTTTTAGAAATTTTTCTATGTATTGTTTTCGACATGTGTCCGATTTTGGACACAAAGATTTCTAATCAACCAGCTGCAACATAGCTATCAATAATTTTTTCCAAAAAGAAGCGGAAATAAGTTGAATTGTAAATTTCTAATTTTTATAGCTAGTTAAGTGATTACAAAAAAATAGTCTCAATAAATCGCTTTCACACACCTCCAAGTGGCACATAATTTGCTTAGGCAGAGGGCAAATAGCGGCATACTCCGCGAGGGAGAAAGGAGATCTTCATGAGGCGTAAGAAGAAAAGTAAAGTCCAGAAGTGGTCCCCATTACCTCAAGAAGATATGGCCAAATGGATGAGCCATCCGGGAAATCAAATGATTACCTGCCCCAATCAGCCGGGTAATCTGAAGATCTCCCAAAGCTCCTGCGCAAAACGCTATGTAGCTGCCAACGAGCCCAGATGGGCCAATATCGGGGCTGAGCCCTTTCCCATTTTTGTAATCAAAATGAACCTTATTCCTTGCCGTAACTGCAAGGTGGGAGAGGCCCAGGCCAGAAGCCTGTCCGAAAGGGCAGCCTGATTATATGCCCCACTATCTGAAAGGGGCTCTCATGCCCCTTTCAGGTTCCCCAACCCCAGGCCCACGCTGCTAATGCGTGGGCTTTTCTCTGAGCTTCAGTTTAATATGCGCTAAATAATCACTTATTACCGAAATATCGACACCACCGTTAAATCCATAAACTTTTCGTCATTGCAATCTAATCAAAAAAAGGTCTTGATGCAAAATCGGTACATTTTTCCAGACTAATGATCTTTTCTGATCTGATTTTTAAGATTTTTTGACCCAATTTCCACCCTAACCTTCCGACTTTTTTCCACCTGCCGGAGTCGCCGCCCAAAAAGACACCCGGAAAAATCCCCAAACCGGAAGATCCAGCCTAATTAGGCAAAGCCAGACAAGATAGCTAAAAGTACTTACCCTGAGTGTAAGGCATTGCAAATTCAGGACATAGCCGTTAAAAACATAGGTTAAAGCAGCACCTGAAAAAGAAAAAATAATCCTGAGTAAAGGTTGTTTTAAGCCTTTCGACCTTTTATCTAAGTCAGAATTATTCTTCCAGGCATTCTAAAAACAGGCGTTGGGTGTAATTTTGTAGACAATTTTTCCTAAAAAATTTAAAGTGCTTTTCCTATTTTTGGGCGGCGGTCCGATCCCATGGAGGAGTGAATGCAGTTGAATCTGACCCAAAAAATACTTGAAAACCATTTAGTAAAAGGCGATCTTAAGGCCGGGGAGCCAATCGCCCTCACCATTGATCAGACCCTCACCCAGGATGCCACCGGCACTCTGGCTGCCCTGGAATTCGAAGCTCTGGGCCTAGAAAAGGTTCGCACCCAGGTTTCGGCTTCCTATGTAGACCACAATATCCTGCAGGCAGATCACAAAAATCCGGATGACCATCGCTTCTTACAGTCGTTCGCCGCCCGCTTTGGCCTTTGGTTTTCACCGCCGGGCAACGGAATTTGCCATCAGCTGCATATGCTCAATTTCGGTAAACCGGGTTGCACCCTTTTAGGATCGGATTCTCACACTGTTCATGCGGGTGGCCTGGCCATGCTGGCCATGGGGGCCGGCGGCCTGGACGTGGCCGCGGCCATGGCCGGAGAGGCCTTTCATCTTACCTGCCCCAAGGTCATGGGCATACGGCTGACCGGCCAATTACCGCCCTGGATAGGCGCTAAAGATATAATTTTAGAACTCCTGCGCAGGCTCACAGTCAAGGGTGGAGTGGGATGGATTCTGGAATATTTTGGTCCCGGGGTTGAAGAATTAAACCTTCCCCAGAGATGCGCCATCTGCAATATGGGGGCCGAACTTGGAGCCACCGGCAGCATTTTTCCCAGTGACCAGACTACGAAAAACTTCCTTACAAACCAAAAAAGAGAGGCTGATTTCGCCTCAATGGCAGCTGATCCCGAATCAAAATACGACCAAGTGGTGGAGCTGAATCTCTCTGAATTGGAGCCCCTGGTTGCCTGTCCATCAAGTCCGGACAATGTAAAAACCGCACGTGAACTGGCCGGTGTTCCCCTGGATCAGATAATTATCGGCTCCTGTGCTCACAGTGGTTACGGCAGCCTCATGAAGGCGGCCAATAATCTAAAGGGACGCAAAGTAGATGAATCAACCAGGCTGCATGTCAACCCCGGCTCCAGGCAAGCCCTGGCCCAAATCAGTATGAACGGCGGTTTGGTTGATCTTTTGGAAGCCGGAGCCAGAATTCACCAGAGCGGATGTCTGGGCTGTATTGGCATAGGCCAGGCCCCGGCCACTAAAACCAACAGCCTGCGCACCTTCCCACGCAATTTCCCCGGCCGCTCGGGCACCATAAACGATCAGGTGTATTTAGCCGGGCCGGAAGTGGCCACAGCCAGCGCGCTTTTCGGCAGGATAGCAGACCCCAGGGAAATCGGCTTTGACCCCGTAATCCCGGATCCTCCTGATCTCCACCCCGATGCCCTGATTCCTCCTCCGGAAGATGGTGCCAACATCAAGATCAGGCGCGGTCCCAATATCGCCCCATTCCCCGAGCTGAAGCCCCTACCCGAGGAGCTTGAATGCAAGGTGGTTCTGAAACTGGAAGACAACATCACGACCGACGACATAATGCCCGCAGGCAGCAGTATACTGCCCTTGCGTTCCAATATTCCGGCTATTAGCCAATTTGTCTTTCATAACAAAGACAAGGATTTTGCAAAACGGGCCCAAAACTACGGAACCTGCGTGGTGGTGGGCGGGGAAAACTATGGTCAAGGCTCCTCCAGGGAGCATGCGGCACTGGGCCCCAGGTATCTGGGAGTGCGTATCAAACTCGCCCTTTCCTTTGCCCGCATCCACAGGGCCAATTTGATCAACTTCGGCATTGTGCCCCTGACCTTCAAGAACCCCTTGGATTATCAAAACCTGAGCCAAGACGAAACAGTAGTCTTCACCGGTCTGGTTGGGGCTATCCTTAATGGTGAGGAATCCATAACCGCCCGGGTGGGTGAGCAATCCATGACTTTTGTCCTTGAGGCAAGCCCCAGGGAAAGGGAAATCCTGGCTGCCGGTGGCCTTTTAAACTTCATAAAGGGCAATATCTCTGACTGAATCTAAGTAAAGCCGGGAAAATCAAGTTCAGATGATCAGGCTCGGTCCGCCCCGGGCCTGATCATTTTTCCGCCAATGGATTTGCCTGGCCGGGTTCTTTAGATCAAACTAACACTTCATGTAAGTAAATCTCCCGCTGACAGCCCGGAAAAAAGAAAAACTTTCTGCTTAAAAGGGGCCACACTTGATTCAACTATATATTTTTATTAATATATTTTTCCGATTCCTCTTGAATATCCTCTCACCTTTTCTAAATAACCCGTTCCGAACAAAAGGTTGCAAGGCAACTTTTTACCAATTACAAAGCATTTTAATCAATGTGCCAGGACGCAAGCCCGCTTTCATGTGATAAGTTTTACAAATCGACCCGCCAACCAGTGCCCGGCGGGTGGGTTAAGGTGACTTGACTTTCGTGTGGGATGAAGTGCGACGGGATGCTATTCGGTGTATTAAAAACGCAAAGCGTATTAATGCATTCGCTCCACTCAAGATCCTTTTACAGACCGGGTCCCGACGAATTGCCTTAGCAGGCGGGGTCGTTTTAAAATCGGCCTTTTGTGTAACCAAAAAACTGTTCGACTAATGGTTAAGTTTCGTGCAGGAAAAAAAACATAGCCCAATCAACCGCCACCGTTTTATGGAAAGGGACAAGACATGTTCCGAGATCGGATAAGATACGCACCACTTCTGGATAAAATTACAGAGGCCCATGAGGCAGCCTCCCATATTAAAGACGGAACCAACCTTTTTATCTCTGGTTTCGCCGCGGGCTACCCCAAGGAGGTGCCCAAGGAACTGGCCAGGCGGGCGGCCAATGGAGAAGAATTCAAGATAAACATCTTTGCCGGGGCATCCACCGGCGAGGAACTCGACGGCCTTTTAGCCAAGGCGGGAATTGTGGGCATGCGCAGGCCCTACATGGGCGACCGGGCCATGCGCAAAATGATCAATGAGGGCAAAATCCGTTTCAAAGACGACCATTTGTCGCAACTATCGCAGATGGTGAGAGCCGGAGACTGCGGCACGGTGGATATGGCCCTGGTGGAGGCTGCCGCCATAACCGAAGATGGCAACATCATCCCCACCTTGAGTGTGGGCAACACTCCCAGCTATGTGCAGAAGGCCGATAAAATCATAATCGAAATGTCGGGAGAGGATCCGCCTACCATGGAGGGCATCCACGACATTTATGTTCCCGAAGACCCGCCCTATCGCATGCCCATCCCCATTTACCGCACCTCTGACCGGGTGGGCAAGCCCTTCATCGACCTTGACCCCAACCGGGTTGTGGGTGTGGTTTTCAGTAAATCATCAGAGAGTTATCACCACTTCTCCGAACCGGGAGAGGTCCCCAAGAGCATTGCCCACCGCATCCTTGACTTTGTGCGCCATGAGATAAAAAAGGGCCGCCTGCCCAAGGGGCTTCCCTGGCAGGGGGGCGTGGGAGATGTGGCCAACGCGGTTCTGAGCCAGTTTGCAGATGACGATTTTTTTGATGAAATGGACTTATATTCAGAGGTCCTGCCCGATTCGGTCCTGGACCTGATTGATCGAGGCAAGATGCGATGCGCCTCGGGCTCTGCGGTAACCTTTTCCAAACAGGCCAGGGAACGATTTTTTGAACGCATTGACAATTACAAGCGCCATATGATATTGAGGCCGGTTGAAATCAGTAACAACCCGGAGATAATCAGAAGGTTGGGTGTTATGGCCATAAACACCGCCCTTGAGGTGGATATCTATGGTCAGGTCAACTCAACCCACACCCTGGGCTCACATCTCATGAACGGCATTGGCGGGTCCGGCGACTTTGAACGCAACAGCGCCCTTTCCTTTATGGTCACCCCCTCCACCGCCAAAAACGGCCTTATCTCAGCGGTGGTGCCGATGGTGAGCCACGTTGACCACTCAGAGCACTCGGTTGATATCATTGTCACGGAAAACGGACTGGTGGACACCAGGAACCTCACTCCCCGTCAGGCAGCCGAGGCGATCATTAAAAACTGCGCCCATCCCGATTACCAAGACGCCTTATGGGATTATTTCCATAGGGCGGTCACTGAGCGGGGAGGTCATGAACCCCATATTCTGGAAGAGGCTTTCAGCTTCCACACCAGATTCCTGGAAAAGGGCGATATGCACCTCTGATTTGTAGAAAACTTATATTTCACAAGGCCCACTTCTTTTCATAAGAAGTGGGCCTTAATTTATAAACAACTTAATTCTTCCGAAATGGCAGCCTAGCGTTGCTTAGACATTTTGCCTGTCATTTCTGTTATTTGGACCTTAAGCACCGCAGTTGATTCAACAACCTTCCGGTCGATTTCAACGGAGTCTTCTGTGTAATGGGCCATTATGACGGAAAGTCCCTTTTGTTTTTCATCCGGATCGGTGAGAACCCTGGCCAGTCCAAAGCCCACCAGGCTTTTATAACGCATACTCCATTTACAGGCTCTTTTCCCGCCGTCTATAAGTTCGGCCACTTCTTCCACCTGAAAACAGACATGGTTGTTTTGAGCCAGGATATCCATTTTGCGCCCCTTAAGCGCGCAATGCAGGTAAAGTGAATCACTTTCTTGGTCAAGTCCGTAATTCATGGCCACAATATATGGTTTCCCCTGATCGCAAAGCGCCAGGCGCAGGTGTGACGCCTTTTGGAGCATTTGCCACAGTTCCTGTTTATCCGTTATCTGACGTTCCTTGTGGCGCATCTCCATAAGCACTCCTTTAACAGGGCTAAAGTTTATCAGCCCAAAAGACGATTAATGGTTTCCTGCCAGGCGTTTTTTTGAACCTGCCAGGTAAAGCGGACCGCGAACCTGGTCCAGTCTTCAGACCTGGCCAGGGCCGGGTCCTTACAAAAACGGCTTAGCGCCTTGGCCAACTCGCCTGTTTGGTAGCGAAATCTTTTAGCATAAAACTCTGGATATGCCAAGGCATCCGGCACCAAAGGCCTGGCTCCGGCCAATACCGCTTCAGCCACAGCCAACCCCATAAACTCCTGCTTGGCGGTGCTTACCACCAAGTCGCCCCATTTGAGCCAATCCAGGTATGATTGATATGGCTCGGCCGGCCCCATCTGCACCAGGCGCTTGCCCAAAACAGCCGGAGCCTCATCAAAAATCCCGGGCCAACGGGCCGCCCTTTGCCCCAGCACGGCAACCTTGAAATCCAATCCCTGATCAGCCAGGGCAAACAAGGCGTCAAAAAAGGCCTCCGGGTCTTTATCATGTTCCCAGCGATGATTCCAGATCAGGCGTAAGGCCCCCTGCCTGGAGTTGACTTCAGGCTTCGGGCTCATATCCACCGGCACAGGCAGCACCTCGGACTTGGCTTGTATTACTTTCGCGGCGTCTTTCAAGCCAAAATCAGGCACGGAAAACATAAGCTCATCCACAGCCCCCAGGAATTGATCTCTGTGAAAGCGGGAGTTGAAGACGACTATATCCGCAGCCAGGGCGCTGGTTATATTGGAAACGCCCAAAAACAGGTCCTTTTTTTTCTGCTCCTGGTCAACGCCTCCCGGAGCGGGATAGGTGAGCTGATTTTCATGAAAATAAACCAGGCTGGGCAGGCCTGCCAACCAGGGAGCCAACCCCTTAAGCTCCGCCAGGTTAAGCATGGAGGAGCAAATAAGGCCGTCTGCCTCGGGTCTTTTTTTGCCAAGCTCGCCTGCCAGGCAGGCCGCGCCTCCCCGCATGCGCCAGCGGAAAAAACGCCCCGGCATGGCCCAGATCTGCCACCTGGCCCTGACATGCCTGGTAAGCCCGGAGATAAGGGCCTTGTGCGAGGCGGCCAGATATGGCTCCAGAAAAAGCAAACGCGGCCCGTCATGGCCGGACCGCGTTGTGATAAATCCCTTTTCAGGTGGCATTTTTAGCGGATAATGGTTCTGGGCTTGTGATATCCGCCCTTGACCGAGGAGCAGGGAGAAACCATGGATCTTTTACCCATCACGGTTCCGGGATTGGTTACCGTGTTGCAGCCGGTCTCCACCTTGTCTCCCAAAATAGCCCCGAACTTGCGCCGCTTGATCACATAAAGTTCATCCCCCACGGTTATGCGGTAAGGCTTCTCCAGGATCTTCAAGTTGGCCAGCTTGGTGCCAGCGCCAAGGTTGACTTCCCTGCCCAGGATTGAATCCCCCAGGTAGGCGAAATGACCGGCCTTGGCTCCGTCGAGCATGACGGAGTTCTTGATCTCCGTGGTGTGCCCCACCACGCAGGAGCTGCCCACCAGGCAACCGCCGCGCAAATAAGCGCCCTGGCGCACCTCTGTGCCGGGACCGATAAAACTGGGGCCTTTCAGCAATGCACCCGGCTCCACCTTGCAGCCCGGAGCCAGATGGACCCGGTTATCCATAAAGGTCGCTCCCTGGTAAACCACCGCAGCGTCCGTCACTTCCTTATCACCCAAGCGCACCTTCATGGTGAATTTGGTGGGGTCTCCGCCCAAAAGTTCAAATCCCGAATCATGCACCACACCCTCATGAATCACCACAGTATCCGCCAATACCACACCGTTTCTGGTCAAGGCTTCGGGCAAGGAACCGGCCTCTTCCACACAGCGGATAGTATATTCCTTGATATGGTCCAAGGCGTCCCAGACCAGATCGACTCCCTGGAAAAGAGATCTGTGGCTAAGGCCGTCCAATTCAAACAGGTCTTTGGGTGCAATCATGATTATTCCCTACCAAAACCGTCTGATAGCTATACCCGCGCCATGCAGGTGGTCTTTGATTTGCTTTACCGTATATTCACCGTAATGGGTCATGGAGGCGATGAGCGCGGCGTCGGCCGAGCCCTTGGTGAGCACCTCTGCCAGATGCTCGGGCCTGCCCGCCCCGCCGGAGGCGATCACCGGGATCTCAACCGCCCGGCTTATAAGGCTGGTGAGCTCCAGTTCATACCCTTCCTTGGTGCCGTCCGCGTCTATGCTGTTTAAGCAGATCTCGCCTGCTCCCAGCTCCTGGCCCCTCTTGGCCCAGGCCAGGGCATCCAAGCCCATGGGCTTTCTGCCTCCGTGGATCACCACCTCATAACCGCTGGGGATGGTTGCCGAGACCGGCACCTTAAGCACATCCATGCCCAAAACCACGCACTGGTTGCCAAAGGCATTTGCCCCCTGGCTGATGATCTCAGGTGTTTTCACCGCAGCCGAGTTGACGCTTATCTTCTCGGCTCCGGCCAATAAAACGGCCCGCATATCTTCCAGGTTTCTTATGCCGCCGCCCACGGAAAAGGGGATAAATATGGTGCCGGCCACCTTTTCCACAACCTCGAGCATGATATTTCTGTGGTCCGAACTGGCGGTTATGTCATAAAACACCAATTCATCAGCGCCCTGATCATAGTAGAACTTGGCCATCTCCACCGGGTCGCCTATATCCACGTTGCCCTTGAACTTGATGCCTTTGGTGAGTTTGCCGTCCCTTACGTCCAGGCAAGGGATTATGCGCTTTGATAGCACTTTCTAAACCTCCTTGCCGTCCCAGGAAAGAAAATTGGAGAGAATGACAAGCCCGGCCCGACCGGATTTTTCCGCATGAAACTGGACCGCGGCCAGAGAGCCCTTGGCTACCGCCGAGGCAAAGGTAAGGCCGTATTCCGTTGTACCCAGGACGTGTTCCGGATCTTGAGGGACCGGATAATAGGAGTGCACAAAATAGAACTGGTCCTGATTCTGGAGTCCCTTGAAAACCGGATGGGACTTTCGCCAGGTCACCTGGTTCCAGCCCATATGGGGCACCTTGATCGGCTTTTGCTCCTTTGTGAGCAAAGATGAGTCGAAACGTTTCACTTTACCGGGGATCAAACCCAGGCAAGGTGTCTGCCCTTCTTCGCTGTGCTCAAAAATAATCTGGCACCCCACGCAGATACCCAAAACCGGCTTACCCTGATGCACGGCCCGGCCAAGGGCCTTGTCCAGCCCCAGTCTATGCAAGTTCTCCATGGACGCGGCTGCGGCCCCCACTCCTGGAAAAATTATTCTTTCGGCCCGATCCACTTCACCGGGGTCGTCTGTGATGCGGCATGACGCGCCCAGGTGCCTGACCGCCCGTTCCACGCTGGTCAGGTTACCGGCTTTGTAATCCACGATGGCTAACACTTGTATCTCCTATAAAGGACGGCGCGCCCGGCGTTTAAAGCCGGGCCATTTTTTCCCGATCAGCCCATGACCGGAAAACGGGGTGAAGCCGGATAAACCCTATCCGGCTTCACCCTTGATATCAACTGATGCGATTTACAAAAAGTCGCCCGTGACTTTTTTACAATCAAGTTGCCAAAAATAAATTTCAACAACTTACTTGCATTTTTTTAGGGCTGCTTAGCGGGCCGTTCATGACCCGTCGGCAACCAGCCCGCTTTAGTACTGGTAAAAACCTCTGCCGGTTTTGCGGCCCAGCCAGCCTTGATCCACATATTTACGCAAGAGCGGGCAAGGACGATACTTGGTGTCCCCCATACCGGTATGCAGAACCTCCATGATCGCCAGGCAGGTGTCCAGGCCGATCAGGTCCGCCAGGGCCAGGGGGCCCATGGGATGGTTCATGCCGAGCTTCATGACCTGGTCAATATCCTCGGGCTCGCCCACGCCTTCCATTACGCAGTAAACCGCCTCGTTGATCATCGGCATGAGGATGCGGTTGGCGATAAATCCGGGATAGTCGTTGGCAGGCACCGGTATTTTCTTCATCTGTTTGGCAAGATCAAAGGTGAGCTGGTTGGTCTCTTCACTGGTGGCCAGCCCCTTGATAACCTCAACCAGCTTCATCATCGGCACCGGATTCATGAAATGCATGCCGATAACCTTGTCAGGACGCTTGGTGGCGCCTGCTATCTTGGTAATTGAAATGGAGCTGGTGTTACTGGAAAGGATAACGCCCTCAGGGCAGATCTCATCCAACTGGCGGAAGATGTTCAGTTTGAGCTCAACGTTTTCCGTGGCAGCTTCCACCACGAAATCAGCCTTCGCCATATTCGCGATATCGGTGGTGGTGTCAATACGCCCTAAAATCGCCTTTTGGTCGTCGGCTGTGATTTTTTCCTTTTTCACCAAGCGGCTCAAGCTCTTTTCAATTGTGGCCACACCGCGTTGGCAGAACTCCTCCTTGATATCGCTCATGATTACCGAGTAACCGGCAGCGGCAGCCACCTGAGCTATACCGTTTCCCATCTGTCCCGCGCCAACAACACCAATAGTCTTGATATCCATGATTCCTCCCGATCACAGTCTTGTAAGACAACGGCAAAAGCAAGATTCACTTCAGGAATCCCGCGCGAATTCTATTTTATTTAATTATTTATCAAAGGGGCCAAAGGCCCCGACCCGAAAAAACGGGTTAACCTCCCTTGGTGGCGCTGTATAAAAAGGCCTTGGCTTCTTCCAGATCAGGGTTCAGGTCAAGGGCCTTGCGCAGGGCCTTGGCCGCCTGCTCCTTGCTGCCCCCTTCAAAAAGGGCCCTGCCCAGGTTGAACCAAAGGTTCTCGTCGTTTTGGGTGATGGCTAAAGCCTTGCGGTAATGCATAACCGCCTCTTTATACATGCCCAGCTTGCGCAGCTGAATTCCGAAATCATTGAATATGTGTTTATGCCTGGGGCTGGTGACATCGTCTATGTTCACCAGTTTTTTAAAGATGTCCTTGGCTTTTTTAACCTCGCCCGTGGCCATGTAGGTCTGACCCAGGCCATAGTTGGCGCGTACGTTTTTGTCATCGACCTTGAGCGCGTTGCCAAACTCAAACTCGGCGGAGAGAAATTCCTTTTGCCTGAGGTGACGCTCGGCCCGGGCGGTTATTTTTTCGGCCTGGGCCTCTCTCATCACCTGGGCCCTGGGCTGGTAATTCTCCTGGAGCTTGAAGCGGCGATGAAATTCCTTTTCATCCACCTCTTCGCAATAGGTGGTTGGCTGATCATGTATATCCAGAAGCTGCACCTTTATTCGGCCGTCTTCAAGCGGTGTAGCCTGATAAAAATTCTCCATGCTGGCATCCTTGGCAGTATCGCCGGTGCCCACCTTGCTCTTTATGGACTCCAGGTAAATTCCCCCTGGCACTACTTTTAAAACGCCCATGGCGTCAACTCCTCTTTTTCAGGTCCACATGCCCGCATGCCAGTCCCGGAAATAGCGAAATTCCGCGGCCAGCCCCAGAAGCAAACCCAGGTATATGGCGAATTTGGAAAACATCTCCAGGGGAACAAACCCCAGCCAATTGGCAATAATGACAAAACCAAGGCCAAAGGCCAAGCAGAAAGTCTTATATTTACCCAGGCGGTTGGGTTTTACGGCCGGTGGCGGGAAAAGGCTTTTCCCGGCCCTTTTGCGCTGGATCACAACCAGCAAGGGAATGCCTAAGGTGTGAACCTCGGTTAAAAGAAGGCTCAACAAAAGATAAACATTCACCCAACCTTGATGCCAAAGGATAAAAGCCAGAATAAGGGCAAAAATCTTGTCGCCCAAGGGGTCTAAAAAGGCCCCCAATTTGGTGACCTGGCCCCTCTGCCTGGCCAGAGCGCCGTCCAACAGGTCTGAAAATCCGCTTACCAGGCCCAGGAGGATTATAAGCCCCATGCTAAGATCAGTCAGTTCCAGGGCGAGCATGGCAAAGGAAGATAGTATGCGCACATAAGTGAGGTGATTAGGTGTCACCCAGGCTGGAAACATACTGTCCGCCCAGACTCCCAGGGTGTCTTTTTGCATGTGATTTATCTGGTTCATGGTGGGGATCACTCACCCTCTAAAGTCGGCTTGGTTAATCAAAAACAAACAGGCCCTTGCCCGAAAATTTGGATGAAAAACCTTTTACCTATCCGCCTTTTCCTTGTATTGCCAACCTTTTTACAAAAAGACTCAAAATGGAAAGCGCAGCCGGGGTCACTCCGCTTATACGCCCGGCCTGTCCCAGGCTCACCGGACGCACCCGGTCAAGCTTCTCCTGCACCTCCCGGCTCAGGCCGGGCAGGGAAAGATAATCCAGATCCTCGGGCAGGCGAACCGCCTCCCTTTTACTGAACTGTTCCACCCTTTGCCTTTCCCGCTCCACATAACCCTGATAATGGGCCCTGATGGAAAGCTCCTCCTGCACCTGGGGGGAAAGCAGGGGCAGATCCTGCCAGGCCGGATGCAGTCCAGCCACCTTCTCCAGGGAAAGTTCGGGACGCCTCAAAAAATCAGTGCCGTCCATGGGCCTGCGCAAGGGGGCAGTTCCAAGCTCCTTCATCAAAAGGTTATTGGCCTCTGTGGGCATTACCTTTTCCGTGGCAAGCCTCTCCCAGGCATTTTCCAGCTCCGCTTTTTTAGCCTGAAAAATCTGCCAGCGCAGGTCATCGACCAGCCCCATTTCCCTGCCCAGGGCGGTAAGCCGCAAGTCTGCGTTATCCTCTCTGAGGCTCAGGCGGTATTCAGCCCGGGAGGTGAACATGCGGTAAGGCTCCCTGGTGCCCTTGGTGACCAGATCATCTACTAAAACGCCAATATAAGCCTGGGACCGGTCCAGCACAAAGGGTTCCGCGCCAAGGGCCGACCTGGCGGCGCTCAAGCCTGCCACCAGCCCCTGGGCCGCCGCCTCCTCATAGCCGCTGGTGCCGTTTATCTGTCCGGCCAGAAAAAGGCCGGGCAGCAGACGGGATTCCAGGCTGGGGGTCAGGTCCCTGGGGTCTGCGTAATCATATTCTATGGCATAACCCGGCCGGGCGATAAAGGCCCCTTCACAGCCCGGCATGGAGCGCACCATTTGTTTCTGCACAGCCAGAGGCAGGCTGGTGGGGATGCCGTTGGGATACACCAGGTTGCTGTCAAGCCCCTGGGGCTCAAGGAAGATCTGATGGCTTTCCTTGTCCGGAAAACGCACCACCTTGTCTTCAACCGAAGGGCAGTAGCGGGCCCCCACCCCGGTTATCACGCCTGCGTACATGGGGGCCTGGTCCAGATTGGCCCTGATTATCTCGTGGGTCTTGGGCGTGGTTTTGGTGAGCCAGCAATGGACCTGCTTCAAAACAGGCTTGGAATCCAGAAAGCTGAACATGCGGGGATCCGGGTCGCCGGGCTGTTGAACCAGCCCCTCCAGATCAAGGCTTGATATGTCGAGCCGGGGCGTGGTGCCTGTCTTTAAACGCCCCAGGGAGAATCCCAGTTCCTCAAGCTGACGGCTCAAGGCATTGGCCGGGGGATCACCCATGCGCCCCGCCGGAGTCTGGGTCAGCCCCACATGAATGACGCCTCTTAAAAAGGTGCCTGCCGTGAGGATTACATAATCCGACTCAAGGCGCTGGCCATGTCCGGTCACAACTCCGTCCACGCGTCCGTTTTTAAGCAAAAGCCCTTGGACTTCATCATCCATAAGCCACAAGTTGGGCTGATTTATCAGGGCTTTTTGCATATTGCGGGGATAAAGATCCATATCGACCTGGGCCCGGCTGGACCAGACCGCCCTGCCCTTGCCCCGGTTCAAAACCCTGAACTGAATGCCGCTGGCATCGGTGGTAAGCCCCATTTGGCCGCCCAGGGCGTCTATTTCCCGAACCAGGTGACCTTTGGCCAGTCCCCCCACTGCCGGATTACAGCTCAAGGCGGCTATGTGATCCAGGTTAATGGTAAGCAAAAGACAGGACACGCCCATGCGGGCCGCAGCCAGGGCGGCCTCGCAACCGGCGTGACCGCCTCCGGCCACAATAACCTGAAATCTATCCGGCGGTGAATTTGAAGCCATGTCTTCCGTTTCATGAAAAAGCCCGAAAAGATAACCGGGCATGAAAAATGTATAAACCAAAAAGTACGGGCCCCTGAACGGGCCAGTATCGCGAAGAAACTAAAAAATTACCACGCAGATTGACGGTGGGCAAGACAAGGGCCTGATCAGGTGCTATTTACCGGGAGCTTCGGGGCTTTCCTCCGCCCAAAAACCTTTGAGCCATAGCCAGGCCAGGCCCATATATTCATGCAATGCCTCCTGGCTCATGATAAGCCCCTTGGCTCCGGGGACAAACCTCTCAATGCCAAAATCCAGGTCAACTGTGCTGAAATCCGTGGGGCAGGAAACCGGATTAAGCCCTTTTCCCCTGAACAAGGTTATGGCCCTCGGCATGTGGCAGGCTGAGGTGACCAAAAAAAAGGGTTCTTTACCTAGTTTACTTACCAACAATTCAGCCTGCTCCTCGGTGTTCCAGGATTCAGTCTCCAACACCAGGGCATCATCGGGAACCCCCATGAACCGGGCCAGATCCGCCATTCCCCGGGCCACTGAGTTCTTTTTCATCAGGGCCCCGCCGGACAGATACAAATGGGCAGAAGGATTTTGCCTCCACAAGCGCACGCCTTCCATGGTGCGGAATGCGGAAGAGCTGCTCAAACGGTCCGTCACCGGACGCGAGCCTGTACGCCGCGCCCCGCTCAAGACCACTATGGCCTTTATGCCCTTTGCTTTTATTTGCTCGGGTCCGGCATAGGAACCAGCCTCTGACTCCAGCCCCCAAAGCAGCAGCCACCCGGTAATGGGAAGGGAAAAAACCAGCAGGACCAAAAGCCCCAAGCTAATCATAAAGGGTCCCATCCGGGATCTGGGATTCCTCTTCCAGAGAAAGGAGCCCAATAGTCCCAGCCAGAGTGTAACGCCCACAGGATATAGGGAGTGACTTACAATAAGCCTTGCTATAAAGGCCAGCGCGTCCATGTTTATCTTGCACCTGCACCTGAGCCTGCCGGATAAGGCGGCGCACGGAGAGCCGCCGAAAAAGGAGTCGGCAGGGTAAATAAAAAGCAAAAAAAACACCTCTAATTAGGCAGTTGACATCAATATCCCACAAAGAGAAGGGTAATGCCAACCGCAAAAGACGCTTTTCAATTACCGACTTTATAAAGTATGGTTCAAATATGGCGACCAAGGCAAAAATCGGCCGCCTTTTACGATATAAAGCAAAATCAAATAAAAAGGATTTTTCATGCCATTACCGGACCCAGGCCTGAAGCAGGCCCTTTGGGAAGCCGCTGAACAGATGCCGGTGGCGCTTTCCATTATCGACCTTGAGGGAAACCTGGTTTATTACAATGAATATGCAACCAAGATACTTGAGAGAAAACCTTCTCTTTTGGGCAAGAACATAAGGAATTGCCATAAGCTCAAAACCAGCAACCAGAAAATAGATTCTATTCTTAACCAATACCGACAAGGCAGTCTCCAGGAGCACACCTGGAGCGTGGCCAGGGACGGCAAAAGGTTTTCCATAAGGGTGGCTCCCTTGATCCAAAAAGGCGAAACCAAGGGCCTTATCCATACAGCCATGCTCCTGGGCCCGGACTTTGACTGACCTTATCCGACAAATGAGACAATCCACTTAAAAAGGTGAAGAAATGGAGCTCTTGACCCTGGAGAACCTGGCCGCCCTCCTGGCTCTTACCGGCCTGGAGATTGTCCTTGGCATAGACAATATTGTTTTTATTGCCCTGGTGACCAGTCGCCTGCCGCTGAAGAGCCAGGCCTCGGCCAGACGCTGGGGCCTTTTACTGGCCATGGGCACCAGGATTTTGCTTCTCTTGACCTTGAAATGGACCATGAGCCTGGTCGGCCCCTTGTTCTCGCTTTGGAATCATGCCTTTTCGGGCAGGGACCTGATATTGTTTTTTGGCGGCCTTTTTCTGCTGGTCAAATCCACCAGGGAAATACACAAGCTCACGGAGCACAAAGAAGAAGAACATCACCTTAAAGGCAAAAAGGTCTCCTATCTGGGAGTATTGTTTGAAATCGCCCTTTTGGATGTGATTTTTTCCCTGGACTCGGTCGTCACCGCCGTAGGCATGGCCAGGGAAATTCTGATAATGGTGGCGGCGATAGTAATTGCAATTTTTGTAATGATCACCTTTTCCAACCTGATCTGCGATTTTATCGAAAACCACCCCACCTTGAAAATGCTGGCGCTTGCCTTTTTACTCATGGTGGGGGTGATGCTGATTGTGGAGGGCATGGGAAAACATATTGAAAAGGGCTACCTCTATTTCGCCATGGCCTTCTCATTGGGGGTGGAAATCCTGAATATCCGGGCCAAGAAGAAGAAAGGACAAACAACAGAAGCGGTTTAACCGGCTTTCTTAAAGAATTCGCTGAAGGTTTTACAAGTGTCTGTCAGGGACGGCTTTTGCTAAACTTAATTAGAACAAAGCCAAAACCAAGCCTTTTTCAGAACGAGCCGCTATGGATTATCAGTCTGACTCCCGCATAGTAATGACCCTGGACGCAGGCGGCACCAATCTGGTCTTTGCGGCCATGCAGGCGGGCGGGCTGGTTAATGAACCCTTTGCCTTTTCCAGCCGGGGAAAAGACCTGGAACACATTCTCACCTCGATCATAAAGGGCTTTGAAAAGGTGCGCGCAAGCCTTGCCGAATCCCCCTGCGCAATTAGCTTTGCCTTTCCCGGTCCTGCGGAGTTCGGTCCCGGCATTATCGGCGACCTGGAAAACCTGCAGGCCTTCAGGGGCGGCGTGGCCCTGGGCCCCATGTTGAAAGGCCATTTCAACTTGCCTGTTTTCATAAATAACGATGGTGATCTTTTTGCCTTTGGCGAAGCCAGGGCAGGTCTTTTGCCCTGGGTCAACAAGATTTTGGCCCAAAAGAACAGCCCTAAAAGATTTAAAAACCTCCTGGGCGTCACCCTGGGCACGGGTTTCGGGGCGGGCATAGTGCATAAAGGCGAGCTTTTCCGCGGTGACAACTGGGCAAGCGGAGAAATAAACCGCATGAGCAACCACCTGAATCCGCGCTTCACCGTGGAGGAGACAGTCTCGATCAGAGGGGTCAGAAACACCTATGCCCGGCTGACCGGGATCACCCCTGAGCAGGCGCCCTCGCCCAAGGAGATATACCTTGTGGCCAAGGGGCGGGTCCCTGGCGATCAAAAAGCGGCCCGTGAATCATTTAGCGAGTTGGCCCATGTGCTGGCCGACGCCCTGGCCAATGCGGCCACCCTGGTGGATGGGCTGATCGTCATAGGCGGAGGTCTGGGCAGGGCCCATGACCTTTTTCTGGACCAGGTGGTCAGGCAAATGAACCGGCCCTTTGACAGGCCGGGGCAAAAGGATGTTCCCCGGTTGGAATCAAAGGTCTTCAACCTGGAAGACCCGGATCAGCTGACCCGTTTTTGCGAGGGGGATCTCAGGACCATTTCAATTCCTTTCAGCTCCCAAACCATTGCCTATGATCCCCTTAAAAGGCTGGGTGTGGGAGTGACCAGGCTCGGAACCGCCAAGGCGGTGAGCCTGGGCGCTTATATTTACGCGCTTAACCAATTGGACAATAACTAAGCCGGAGGGTTCATGGCCCGGGAGAATAAGGCTAAAACAAGCCCCATGGTCCTGGTGGTGGCCATGGTGGCCGCTTTAAGCGGTCTTTTGTTCGGGTTTGACACCGGAGTTATATCGGGCGCGCTGTTATTTCTGAAAAAGGATTTTCAACTAACCGCTTGGGGTCAGGAAAGCCTGGTCAGCGCTGTTTTGGTGGGGTGTATTCTGGGAGTGGCGGCCAGTGGCAAACTCTGTGACCGCTTGGGCAGGCGCAGGGTTTTGATGGGCTGCGCCGCTGTTTTCCTGGTAGGCTCGGCAACCACGGCCCTGGCCAACAGCCTGGCTTTTCTAACCTGGGGCAGGCTGGTGGTGGGTGTGGGCATTGGTGTTGCCTCTTTTGCGGCCCCGCTTTACATCTCGGAAATTGCCCCGGCCAAAGTCAGGGGCGCCCTTGTCTCCTTAAACCAGCTCATGATCACAATCGGAATTGTGGTCTCCTATTTAACGGATGACCTTTTCGCCGGTCTGGATCAAGGTTGGCGCTACATGTTCCTCATGGGCGCGATCCCGGCCCTGATCCTGGGTGGAGGCATGCTTTTTTTGCCTGCCAGCCCCAGATGGCTGGTCTTCCGCGGGGAAGAAGAAAAGGCCAGGGAAGTGTTGGCCAGGCTTAATCCGGACAAAGCGGCCGAAAAGGAGTTGGAGGCCATAAAGCAAACCGCCCATAACCAGCCCGGTGGAACCTGGTCCGAACTGGGCGAACCCTGGGTCAGGCCCGCCCTCTTGGTGGGGGTGGGAATCATGTTTGTGCAACAGGCCACCGGCATAAACACAGTTATCTATTATGCGCCAACCATATTCCAGATGGCCGGATTCGCATCAGACACAGCGGCGATCACCGCCACCCTGGGAGTGGGCCTGGTTAATGTGCTCTTTACCGTGGTCTCCATACGGCTCATTGACCGGGTGGGACGCAAGCCGCTTTTGTCCTGGGGCCTTATCTGCATGGTCATAAGCCTTTTTGCACTGGGTGGGGCCTTTTGGCTGGCTAAAATCCTGGGGCCTTCCCTGCGTTGGATAGCGGTTGCCAGCCTTTTTATTTACATTGCCGGATTTGCGGTGAGCCTTGGCCCGGTGGCCTGGCTTTTAATAACCGAGATATATCCCCTGAAAATAAGGGGTTTGGCCATGAGCCTGGCCACTTTAAGCAACTGGGTCTTCAACCTGGCCATTGCCATGAGCTTTTTGACTATCACCGAAACCCTGGGCAAGGCCCAGACCTTTTGGCTCTACGCCCTGGTGGGGCTGGGCGGCTGGTTCTTCTGCAGGATGCTGGTGCCGGAGACCAAGGGTTCCAGCCTGGAAGTGATTGAGGCCAATTTAAGGGCCGGGAAGCCACCCAGGGATATGGGCGAGCCCTTGCCCTGATAAAACAGGGCAAGGGCCGGACCCGGCAGTTTAGGGCCTCTTGCACTCGTTAATTATCTCCAGGAGCATTACGCTGGTCTTAACGACTAGGTCAGTGCATTTTTCCAGATCAGGCCGCCCGTTTGTCTCGTGGAGCAGTCCGGCGCAGTTGCAGGTGCCGAACTCGTCAATAAAGCGCCTGCGGAATTCCACCGCCGGTTTCTCCACCCTGTCCCATTTTTCCTTGGCGCTGTCCCTTCCCCATAGATAGCCCAGGGCCAAAAGCCCTCCGCTTACCGCGCCACAGGTCTCTTTCAAGCTTCTGGCCATTCCGCCCCCAAAGGCTGTGGCTGTTCTGGGAGCGGTGCAGCCGTGATCGGGCGCGCAGATATCCAAAACACACTTGGCCACCGTCTCTGCGCAGTTTAGACCCTCTTTCATCATCTGTCTGGCCTGCCCCTCTAGTTGGCTCTGCTCCATTTTATTCTCCCTTTTTTGACTGGTCATGATTTCGCCTGTTTGTTACCCATGTCTTTTATTCATAAATTTTGATATCATCAGCTATCTATCAAAACAAACGATTTATTTCGATGTTATGCATCAGGGTTTCCGATAAAAGGAACGTTCATGGAAATAAGGAACTTAAAGACCTTTGCCACGGTCTGCGAAGTGCAGAGTTTCCAAAAGGCCTCCCAAATCCTGAATTATGCTCAGTCCACAGTCTCCACCCAAATTCAGGCCCTGGAGCAGGAGCTTGGCGCCCGGCTCTTTGACCGCCTGGGCAGGCGGATATTGATCACCGAAGCAGGGGAAAAACTCCTGGACTATGCCCGCAAACTACTGGACCTGGAACAGGAGGCCTATGCCGCCTTAAGCGATGAATCGGAACTTAAGGGATCTTTGGTCATAAGGGTTCCGGAGAGCCTTGTCACCAACCGGCTGGGACCGGTGATAGCCCGATTTCACAAGGCCCATCCCAAAGTTAGGCTTGAATTCATAACCTGTGCCGTGATGAGCCTTAAACGGGACCTGCGCAAAGGATTTGTGGATCTGGCCTTTTTGATCACCAACACTATTGTCACTAAGGATCTGAAGGTCCAGGCCCTGGCCATGGAGCCCCTGGTCCTGGTGGCAGGCCCCGGTCACCCCCTGGCCCAAACAAAAGGCATAAGCCTTAAACAACTAAAAGGCCTGCCCCTGGTTTTGACCAAGGTGGATTGTTCTTACCGCTATTTTCTGGAAGAGCCGCTAAGGAAAACTCCGGGTCCGGAATGCCCGGTGCTGGAAATGCAAAGCATTGCAGGAGCCAAAAAATGCCTGGCTCAAGACGTGGGGCTAAGCCTGATGCCCCTGGCCTCGGTTTCCGCTGAATTGAAAACAGGGGAGCTGGTGCAGCTTGATTGGGAATTAGGGACCCTGGAGACGGCGGTCTTGATGATATGGCACCAGGAGAAATGGCTCTCCCCCGCCCTTAAGAGTTTTATGGAAATGTGCCGACAGGAAATTACTTAAAAGGGATCAAATGGCCACCGTTGACAAGGCGTTTTTGAACGGGCCGGGCAAGACAAACGGCATTCGGCAATTTTTTTCAAAAATCATGAAGCCCGGGAGAACTTCCGGGCTTCATGATCAATTCCGGCCACAACTAAAAACTATCACCGGCTTCGAGTAGTTCAGACCTGGGCTGAACTGTCTTGGCCTTGCCTCCTGACTGCTCCCGGATCAGGGCATCCGCCTTTTTGGAGCCATTGACCATCACCGAAAGGCTGTTGGTCATCTGGTGCATATTCTTGGACTGGGCAGCCAGCTCCTCACTGGCTGCGGCAGATTCTTCCGCGTTTGCCGCCACCTGTTGGGTCACCTGATCCATCTGCAGGGCGGCCTTGTTGATCTGGTCCACGCCATGGGCCTGCTCCTGATTTGCTGCCGCAATCTCGGTCACCAGCTCAGCCACCTTGCCCGCACTCTCTCCCACCTGGGAAAAAGCTTCACCTGCGGACTTGGCCAGATCTGCTCCGCGTTCTATGTTTGACAGGCTCCCTTGGATCAAATCCTGGGTGGTTCTGGCAGCCTCAGCCGCCCGCATGGCCAAGCTGCGCACCTCGTCGGCCACCACGGCAAAACCGGCTCCCGCATCCCCTGCCCTGGCAGCCTCCACCGCCGCGTTCAAGGCCAGCAGATTGGTTTGAAAAGCGATTTCATCAATAGTTTTGATCACCCCGGCAGTCTCGGCGCTGGAAGATGAGACCTTGCCCATTGCTTCGGCCAGATCCTGCATGGAGTGGTCTGCCTGATCAACCACATCCCTGGCATGTCCCATGAGGTGATTTGCCTCATTTGCCTTGTCTGCGTTAAGCTTGGCCGTGGAAGCCATCTCTTCCAGAGAGGAAGATGTTTCTTCCAGGGAGGCCGCCTGTTCCGAAGCTTCTTGAGCCAGGGACTGACTGGAGTCCGAAACCTGCGAAGCAGCGTTGTTTATCTCACCGGCTCCCTGGAAAAGACCTGTGGAAACATGTCTCAGGGTTACGGCCATTTTGCGGACGGTAATCAGGTTCAGGGTTATAACCGCCAGGATGAACAAACCGGCTATGACGCTTATCACCAAAACCATATTTAAAAGCCGTTTCGCAGCCACGGATTCAGCGACAACCTCTATCTCATCCAGTTCAGCCAAAATCCCCCATTTATGGCCCAAAATTTCCACCGGCGCGTAAGAGGAGAGCACCGGGTTCCCCAAATAGTCTGTGATGATGCCCTGACCGGTGTTACCCCTTAAAGCAGCCCTGGCGGCTTCGGTATCCACTTTGCCCTTCCCGGGATTGGCAAATGAGGCGGCTACCGTATGGTTTTGAGGGTCTAAGTACGAATCCGAGCGCATCAGCATATCCGCTCCAACCAGATAGGTCTCGCCGGATTTTCCCATGCCGGTGCGCTCCTGCATAATCTGGTTTATGGCTTTTAAGGAAACCTGCAGGGCAACTATCATCTCCACCTTATCGTCATGCACAAGCGGCTCAGCTAGAAAAGCGGCAGGCTCACCCTTGCTGGGGGCGTAGGGCTTAAAATCGGCCATGGCAAAGGAGTGGCTTTGCTTTACCTGGCGGACAAGCTCTCCCAGATTGGATGAACTGAATTTACCGTTTATAAGATTGGTCTGATAATCAGCCTCTTTGGCCACTGAATAAAAGCAATATCCGTCCGGATTGATTAAAAAGAGGTCATAGTAACCGTAATTTTTTTGATATTGCTCAAAAAACTGATTTCCTTTTAAATCTTCAGGGGAAAACGCCTCGGCCACATCTATCTCGGCCAATAGAGCCCAATTGAGCCCGGATATTTTGAAAGGAGAATAACTGGATAAAACCGGATTGCCATTGTAGTCGATCACTACCTTTTCTGCGGTCTCACCCAGAAGGGCCTGTTTGCTGGCCAGGGTCTTGACCCCGTTCTTTTCCACTGTTCCCAAAAATGAAGCTTCAATGGAACGATTTTTCGGATCCAGAAATGAATTACTCCTTAGCCTGTAATCAGAACCGACCAGATAGGCTTCACCTGTTTTTCCCATGCCTTTTCTATTCATCATAATCTTGTTGATCATCTCAGGAGAAAAGGCAAAGCAAATCACTCCCAAAAGATCTTCTCCCTGTTTCACCGGCGCGGCGGCAAAGGCCACAGGGGTCTCTCCCAAAGGTTTGTAAAGGGAAAAGTCCTCCAGCCAGGCTTCCTTGCTGCCTTGGTAAAAAGCGCGAGCCAAACCGGTTTCAGCCATTTGCCCCTGGGAAAGGTCCTCACCCGGCGCTTTGGCGCTCCCGGTGTTGAATGCCAGCTTTCCCTCGGCAGATATCACATATATTTCCGGCAGGTGATGGCTCTTGGCGTATCTTCCCAGCCAGGATTTCAGTTCCGCGCCTGCTGACTCCGCATAAGTCGAATTTCCAGCATCCCCCAAAGAGGCCCCGGTAATCTTCCGCACTCCTTCCATAACGAAAGGGCTTTCAGCAAGATCCTTAATTTGGGTAAGTTTTTCAGTGAGATATGTTTCAAGCTGTTCTTGCCTGGAAGTGCGCACAATAAGCAATTTTTCAAAAGCGTCCCGCCTCAGCACTCCGGCGGTCTCGACCAGGGAGGCCATATCGTGCTCACGGTCTTGAAAATACTTTTCAATCTGCCTCTTTTTGATGATTTTTACAGAATCCAGTTGGCTGAAACGATCCTCAATAAATGAGTCCTGGGCCGTAGTTACTGAAAAATAGGCCAAAACCGCAAAGGGCGCCAAGGCTGCCAGGGCCAGCAGCACAGTTGAGATAGTTAACTTTTTGGTGATGGATAGAGACATGGGCAGGCCTCCGGGGAATGTTACAATTAAATTAAGTTATCATATGGAAATAATTTAACTATCGAATGTTAGAGCCGTACCCCAAATCTGTCAAACAACCCAACCTCATTAACAGAGTTTGAAATAAACTGGCAAAATAAATAGCCTGCGGTTAAAGTCTGGATTCGACTCAAAAGCCTTTTGCTTAAATTGAGAAACAGCCCATGCCCGGAGCCCCAAATGGAAAAGACCCAGAACCTGACCAAGCAGCCTGTTTCGAAACTGATTCGCGGTCTGGCGATTCCCTATAGCGTGGGCTTTTTCTTCAACACTCTTTTCAACCTGGTTGACACTTATTTCGCGGGCCTGATCTCCACAGAGGCCCTGGCGGCGCTCTCCCTTTCCTTTGGCATGTTTTTTCTGATTATTTCCCTGTGCAACGGTCTGGCAACCGGAGCAACCGCCCTGATTGGATCAGCCCTGGGCGGTGAGATGCCTCATCAAGCCCGGGCCTTTTGCTTACAAGGCATTGTTCTGGGCTGGATTCTCTCTGTTTGCCTCACATTCTTCGGTTTATGGGCATCGCCCTATCTTTTTAAATTCCTGGGCGCAGAAGGCGCTTACCTCGACACCTGTCTGGAATACATGGATGTGATGTTTTACGGGGCCGTTGTCTTTCAGACAGTGCACATGCTTAACGCCGTCCTGACCTCTCAGGGGCTGACCAAACCCTTTCGCAATTTTTTGATCTTCGGCTTTTTCCTGAATGTGGTGTTGGATCCCTGGTTTGTGCTGGGCGGCTTTTTCCTGCCGGCCATGGGGGTGAGAGGTGTGGCCCTGGCCACTGTCTTGATTCACCTGGCAGGCTGTATTTACCTGGGTTTCAGGGCTAAGAACACCGAACTGCTGAACCGCCCCATTAAGATGGAAGAACTCATCCCGAGAATCAAGACCTGCCTGGAGATATGCCGCCAAGGCGTTCCCGCAACCATAAACATGGTCACCATGGGGCTCGGTATTTTTGTGATCAACTACTTTGTGGGGATCTTTGGCAAGGAAGGTGTGGCAGCCTATGGCATTGCCACCCGCATAGAGCAGATAGTCCTTTTGCTGACCATTGGGCTGAATACCGCCACCTTGACCATTGTAGCCCAGAATTACGGCGCCGGGCTGCTGGACAGGGTCAGGCAGACGGTCCGCTCCGCCCTGGCCCACGGCGCGGTGGCCATGGGCGCGGGCGGTGTGTTTGTTTTCTTTATGGCCGCTCCCCTGATGAGGCTTTTCACGGACGACCCCCTGGTGGTGAAGGCCGGGGTCGATTATTTAAGCATCTCGGCCTGGGCCTTGTACGCCTACGTGATCCTATATGTGAACATCTCGGCCATGCAGGGCATTAAAAAGCCGGCCCTGGCCGTATGGATCGGCATCTTCCGCCAGATATTCGCACCGGGCCTGATCTTTTACCTTTGCGCCCATTTTTTCAAAACCGGCCTCATCGGCATCTGGTGGGGAATCTTCGGCGTTACCTGGCTGGCAGCGCTTATGGCCTTTTTTTATGCCAGAGGCAAACTCAAAAAGCTCACGCCGGAACCGGGAAAATCCTAAACAGCCCCGCCGGATTTCAGCCCAAGGCAAACCTGACGGCATCCCTGGCATGTAGTTCGGTTGAGTCCAAAAGCGGCACCTTGGTCTTGTCCTGCTTGATAAGAAGGGGCAACTCAGTGCACCCCAGAACCACGGCCTGAGCCCCTTTGGCAGCAAGCTCCTCCACCATGGCCAGGCATTTTTCCGCGGAATCGTTATTAATTTTCCCCAGGCAAAGCTCCTCGAATATCACCCGGTTTATCTCCCGGCGCTCGGGAGCATCGGGTGCCAGAACCGTAAGTCCGTGCTCTTGTTTCAGCCTGCTCTGGTAGAGATCCTTTTCCATGGTGAAGCTGGTGCCCAAAAGCCCGACTTTCTGAGCGCCGAGCTCCCTGGCCGCCCGGCCCACGCTGTCTGCAATATGCAAGACAGGTATATTCAAAACTTCCGAAACTCTAGGGGCAACCAAATGGGTGGTGTTGCTGGCCAAAAGCATGCAGTCAGCGCCTGCGGCCTCAAGGCGCGAGGCCTGCTCGGCCATCAAATCGCCCAGTTCATCCCATTTGTCTGTGCGCATCAATTCTTCCAAGGGGGCAAAATCAAAGGAATGAAGGTAAATGGAGCCTGAATGCAAACCGCCCAGATTTTCTTTAACCATCTCGTTGATCAGGCGGTAGTACTCAATTGTGGATTCCCAGCTTGTGCCTCCCAATATGCCGATATTCTTCATCATATACTCCTATCTAATCAACGGGCGCGATATAGTGTCCTTTATTTGGAGATGCCCGCTTGGCCTTTTGGCTTACAAAGGTTTAAAATCCTGGTAACAACATATCACTCAGATAGCAAAAACAGGTCAATTTTTCACCTATAAAACCAACCCGGCATTTCACCGAAAGCATGCCACTTACCCGGCTCAGGAGAAAAAAACATGCTGAAAATAGACCTCAGATCAGACACAGTGACAAAACCCAGCGTCCCCATGCGCAGCGCCATGGCCGAGGCTGAAGTGGGTGACGATGTTTTTGGAGAAGACCCCAGTATAAACAGGTTGCAGCAAATCGCCGCCGAGATGCTGGGCAAGGAGGCGGCTCTTTTTACACCCAGCGGCACCATGGCCAACCAGATCTGCCTGAGGCTTTTGACCAGACCCGGCGATGAGGTTATATGCCACCAATGGGCTCATCTTTACCGCTTTGAAGGCTCGGCGGCCCAGACCCTTTCCGGGCTTTCCTTTTTCCCCATACCCCACCCGCGCGGAATTTTATCTCCCGACCTGGTGAAACCCGCAATTCTGGAATCAAACATCCACTATCCCGTTACCAGGGTCCTGGCCCTGGAAAACACCAGCAACAAGGGAAACGGGGCGGTGTATCCCTTGGAAAATGTAAAAGAGCTTGCTCAATTAGCCAGGGAAAACGGGCTATATTTGCATTTGGACGGGGCCCGCATGTTCAACGCTTGCCTGGCGGGGGGCTATTCACCCAAGGAGCTGGCTTCCTCTTTTGACACTATCAGCTTTTGCCTTTCCAAGGGGCTCGGCGCGCCGGTTGGTTCCATGGTTGTCTCCACCCGGGAGAATATAGAAAAAGCCATCCGTATAAGGAAAAGGTTGGGCGGCGGCATGCGCCAAGCCGGTTTTCTGGCTGCCGCGGGCATTTTTGCCCTTGAGAACAATATAGACCGTCTGGCCAGGGATCATGAGCGGGCCCAAAAGCTGGCCCGCGCATTGGCCGAGTTGAAGGGGGTTCTTATCGACCCGTCTGATATTCAAACCAACATTGTGATCTTTGACATAACCCCCAGCGGCCTTTCCCCGGAGCAAGCCTTGAGCAGACTGGGCCAACTGGGGCTCGGTGTGGTTCCTTTTGGAGGCAACCTTTTGCGGGCGGTGTTGCATTTGGAAATCTCAGACCAGGACGTAGAAGAGGCTATTTCCATTTTGCAGGAAGTTTTTCAATAATGGACTATATGAATACAGTGTTGGGAAGGTTTATTTAAGTGAATCGACGAACAGACTGATTGAGCAATCCGTAAAGTATCAAACAAATTGATAATGCGACTTATTCTTCTGAAAAAAATCAACTTTCTCGCCCCCCAAAGAAGATCAGTTCTTTTGGGGGGCGTTTAAAACCCTGGTTTTATAAGGCAGTTAAAATGAAAATTAAATTTCATCCTTTGAAGCGAGACTGTTTCACAGAACTCCATAAAACGTATAGCTACTTATAAATACAATCTTTAAATCAATCCGGCGAATACCCTACTCACCCAATTAAACAAAATGATACTGGTCTTTTCATCCTATGCTTTACGCTTGTACGCGGATCTTTGCTTTGCTATTATTTAGCGCTGATACCAGGAGTTACACCTGGTATTATTTTCATTTAAAGCAAAGCCAACTCGAGCATAACCGGTAGAATAGATTTTATACACGACGAGCAGTTCCGATTTGGCTTCAAGGTGCGGCCATGCTGTAGTTCATACGCCCCATTTCTCCGCGCTCTTGAGACGAACTTACTGTTTTAGCTTATATTTTTTTGAGAATCAGGTTGGACCGACAGCCCGCTTGAGCCCAGAGTGGCGGAGATTTTTTTTTAAATGGACTTAAAACCCAATACAAAACTTTTTAACATGTCTCTTGAAATAGCCAGACAGGTCCTGCCTTTCATGGGCAAGCATTCTATTCCGGCAACACCTGAAAATTACATGATTTTTTATCTTTATTTCGAGGGAAGCCGTCCCTTGGTCAACGAAACGGTGAACGACTTCCTGCATTCTGATGAATCATGGACCGAGGAGACCACCAACCGGGTTTTTGAGCAGCTCTTCAGCCCCCGGGCCAACCTAAGGATGATGAGGCTGAATGAAGAGATAGTCCGCCAGGTGCGGGACACCACCAGAGTAATCATTGAAGAAACCAAGGCTGCCGCTGAACTGGCCCACCGCACCAGTCAGCGAATGGACACCTCCCTCAAAGAAGCCGACCGGATGAACGTGGATTCAGCCATCAGCCAATGGTTTGCCAGCACCCTTAAAGACGTTCGCCTGATTAACGAGGCCAACCGGAACTTGGGAGGCAGTCTGCGTTCCAAGGGCGAGGATTTGGAAGCGGTTACCGCGACCCTGGCCAAGATGGAAACCATGGCCCTGACTGATGAACTGACCCAGCTTGCCAATCGCAGGGCCTGGGATCAGCGTCTGGCCAGCGAATTTGAACGCTATATGTTAAACGGCTCCCCCTGCTCTTTAATGCTTGTGGATGTGGATGATTTTAAAAACATAAACGACAACCACGGCCATATGGTGGGAGATCAGGCGCTCAAGGAAGTCGCCAGACTTATGGTTAACAGTCTCAGGCCCTCTGACTTTTCCGCCCGCTACGGAGGAGACGAGTTCGTTTTTTTACTGACCAGAACGAAGTTGGAAGATGCCTACAAACTGGCTGAGCAGGCCAGAAAAGTCATCCAAAGCGCAAACTTCACCATCAGGGGGAAAAGGCGGCCCATAACGGCTTCCATCGGCATTTCATGCTTCCACACCTCGGATCCCAAAGCAGACGCCGCTTTGGAAAGGGCGGACAAGGCAATGTATCTGGCCAAATCCAGAGGCAAAAACTCTATCTGCAGCGAAAACGATCCGGACTTGGGCAAGATATAACGGCAATTAATTTCCTTATTTATTTCAACTTTCACAATAAGGTCGGAGCATATTTGTTCTTTTTCGTACTACAGGGTGCGTCTTAGCAGACAATTTCCCGAATAACCGCCGAGGGTGCCTCTGATTGCCGTCCGGGGCACAATCCGCTATAGTCTTTTCACTAACAGAGAGGTACAGGGAGGCAATTCAGCAAAAGCTCAATTTGGATCGGGCATTTAAGGTTCTTTGGAATATATTAATACAGTTAGAGAAAACACATTTACTATTGCCAGTTTATAAGTTCTATCAGTTTTAAGACAGTTGTGTTGTTGCTCTAATTTAAACTGGATTTCACATGCAGTTATATGAACAGTTACTGGCCCTTCTCTCAGGAGGACTGTGCCAGATTGACTCCAACCTGAAAATCATCTCAGCCAATCAGGCATTCCGAAACCTTGTCCAGTTGAACGATGAAGCTGTTTTAGGCAATGAAATCTGTTCCTTCTTTGATCTGTCCAGTCAAAAAAAGCTTAGAAACGCAGTTAATTACACCACCCTTGACCAGATTCCGGTCAAAAACCTCCGTCTGATGATGACAGGTGCGAATAACGGAGTGAAACTGGTGGATGTATCCATTTCGCCGCTTACCAGCCTGGGAAACGGCTCCCCGGGCCACATGGTGCTGATGCGTGATGTAACTGATCTGGAACGTTCCAAAAGCGCCATGGAGGAAGTCCAAGGGAAATATCAGGAACTTTTTGAAAACGCTTCGGAACTATTTTTTGTACACGACTTTGAGGGCAAATTTACAGAACTCAACCGGGCCTTTCGCCGTTTTATCGGCACCATTTCAGCCAAAACCGAAGAAATCAAGGTGGTGGACCTTCTGCAGCCGGGGCAGAGAAGTTCTTTTGATAACTATATCAAACAAATAATCTCCACCGGCGAAGCCTGCGGCACCATTGAGTTCGTAACCCGCAAGGGGCAGAAGCGGCTGGTGGAATACACCAACACCCTGATCAAAGACAGGAGAGGACGCTCCGTGGGTGTTCGGGGAGCGGCCAGGGATATAACTCAGCGCAAAATCTCCGAGCAGGCCCTGCGCCACAGCCAGGCGAGCCTGATCAGAAGCCAAAAAATGGCACACATGGGCAACTGGGAATTGGACCTCAACTCAGGGGTGATGACCTGTTCCGAAGAAGTCTTGAACATTCTGGGGCTTCCCAAAGGCAACTCCCCGGGCAACATGGCCGAGTACCTGGATTTGGTCCACCCGAAAGACAGAAGAAAAGTCAGAAGTGACATGGACGAGGCCCTGTGCTGCCAGGGGGCTGTTCACCAGGAACACCGCATAATAAGGCCGGACGGCAAGGAACGCATATTGCACACCATCTTTGAGGGGCTGAAAGGCCCCCACGGCAGGGCCGCCGTACTTTCGGGCGTTTTGCAGGACATCACCCAGCGACGCCTTTCCGAACAAAGGGTCAGACTTTTGGCCAGGGCCTTTGAAAACGCCCTGGACGGCATGATCATCACTAATGAAAATGGGGTGATTCAGATGGTCAACCCCGGTTTCACAGCCATCACGGGTTACTCTGCCCAAGAGGCTATTGGCCGCAATCCGTCCATACTGCGATCCAACCGCACCTCGGCCAAATTGCACAAGGCCATGTGGGAATCGATTCAAAAAACCGGCTTCTGGCAGGGGGAAATTTTCAACCGCCGCAAAAACGGTCAAACCTATCCCCAATGGCTCTCCATAAGGGCGATTAAAAATGAAATCGGCAAGGTAAGTCACTATGTGGGAGCCTTGCACGACTTAACCGAGCTTAAACAGGGCGAGGCAAAAATAGCCCACCAAGCCCTGCATGACGCCTTGACCGGCCTGCCCAACCGCATATTTTTCAACGAACGCCTGGCCGACGCCATGCGTGAAGTCTCCAAGCACAACGGCAAACTGGCCCTGCTTTTTCTGGATCTTGACAACTTTAAAAACATCAACGACAGCCTGGGTCACGCGGTGGGGGACAAACTTTTAAGTGCAACCGCCGAAAGGCTTTTGAGTCTGGTAAGGGATCAGGATACCGTGGCCCGCCTGGGGGGCGACGAGTTCATCATGATCTTGAAGGATCCGGGCAGCAAAGACCAGGCTACGGGCGCAGCCAACCGCATAATCAAGGCCATGAGCCAGCCCTTCTGGATCAACGAACGGGAAATGTACATCACCGCCAGTATTGGCATCACCATTTATCCCGACGACGGCGAAGACTTGGAAGCCCTGGTCTCAAACGCGGATATGGCCATGTACCAGGCCAAGGACGTGGGTAAAAACACCACCCGTATATTTACCAGGGACCTAAACACCCGTATCAAAAGGCGCATGTCTTTAGAGGAAAGCCTACGCAACGCCATTAAAAACGAAGAACTTGAGGTTTATTTCCAACCGAAAGTGGATCTTCGCACCGGTTCCATGGCCGGAGCCGAGGCCTTGGTAAGATGGAATCACCCTGACAAGGGGCTGATCGGTCCGGATGAGTTCATTCCCCTGGCAGAGGAAACCGGGCTTATTATCCCCCTGGGCAGGTGGGTTTTGAGAAACTCCTGCCGGACGGCCAAGGCCTGGATGAACCATGGCCATCAATGCATGCAGATTTCGGTCAATCTTTCGCCCAAGCAGTTCACTCAAAAGGACCTTCCCCAAATGGTCGGAAACACCCTTTCCGATACGGGTCTGCCGCCCTATGCCCTGGAACTTGAGCTCACTGAAAACATGGTGATGCAAAATGTTGACGAAGCAATCAACACCATGCACCGATTGAGCAATCTGGGAATTCAACTTTCCTTGGACGACTTTGGCCGGGGCTACTCCTCGCTTTATTACCTGAAGCGCTTTCCCATGAACGAACTGAAAATCGACCGCTCTTTTGTGGACGACATTCCCAGCGACCCGGACAATGCTTCCATTGTGAACACAATCATCTCCATGGGCAGGAGCCTTAACCTGAGGGTTGTTGCCGAAGGAGTGGAGACCAAAGAACAACTTTCCTTTCTCAAGAAAAATAATTGCGATCAGATGCAGGGATATTTTTTCCAGGCCCCGATTCCCGCCCTGGATCTGCTCAGGCTGTTGCAACGGGGCAAAAGCCTGATTTTTTCTTGAGAAATACTTTGCACGCAAGTAATTTTTTTACCGGTCTGACCGGTGGACAACTTAAAACAACAGCGTTTTTTTTACTTTGACCGAAGTTACAGACCTGAAACAGTGTTCCATTTCTTCTGGGATTTTGATCGCCTTTTTGTTATGGTGCCCTGGAGGCCGAAAACTGAATTCAAGGCAGGCTCAAGCGCTCTTTTTTCGGGCGGAAAAGCTGGGGAATACTTTTATATTTTCTTAACTATTCCCGGCCAAAGGTCTTTTTCCCGCCTTGAAGCCAGACAAGGGTCGTTTTTGTCCGAGCGGGGGCTAAAAAAACAACCATCAGGATGAAAATATGACCTTCCGGCTTAAATCCACACTAAAACCGCTACTCATGTAGCTCTCATTGCCGCTGACTCTCTCCGGTTTGGCTTCGGATCCCAGGGGAGATTTCCCGTTCCCAAAGGAGGATGCACCATGAGAATAGACCTCAACTGTGATATGGGCGAAAGCTTTGGCAACTATAAAATCGGCATGGACGAAGAGGTGATGAAATACATCACCAGCGCCAACATTGCATGCGGATTTCATGCCAGTGATCCCTTAGTCATGGACCGCACGGTGGCCATGGCCAAGGAAAACAATGTGGGTGTGGGCGCGCACCCCGGTTTCCCAGACCTGATGGGTTTTGGCCGCCGCAACATGGACTGCACTCCGGCTGAACTTAAGGCCTACGTCACCTACCAGATCGGTGCGCTGGAGGCCTTTTGCAAGGTGTACGGCGTCAAGATGGCTCACGTTAAACCCCACGGCAACCTCTATCTCACCGCAGTGGAAAAAGAAGATGTGGCCCGGGCCGTGGCGGAAGCCATTGTCAGAGTGAACCCTGAACTGCACTATGTGGCCCTGGCCGGCAAAAAAGGCGCCATGATGACCCAAATAGGCCGGGAAGTGGGGCTCAAGGTGGTGTACGAGGCTTTCCCGGACCGGGCCTACACCAAAGAGGGGACCCTGGTTCCCCGCCGCCAGGAAGGCGCTGTGATCCATGATCCGGAAGTGGTTTCCCAAAGAGCCCTTTTGATGGCCAAAGAAGGCAAGGTCATTTCCATAGACGGTACGGAGATCGACCTTGAAGTGCAGACCCTTTGCGTGCATGGAGACAATGCCACCGCAGTGGAACTGGTCAAGGGTATCAGAGAGACCCTCACCAAAGAAGGTGTGGAAGTAAAACCCATGTTGGATTGATCTTGTTGATCCTGGAGACGATCAAGGCCGGGGCTTATGGACCGCCAAATTGCGAGCCTTTCCTAAGGTGAGCAATTCGAGCCGCTTGCTGAAACCGCGCTTTTGCCAAGCGGCATCTGACCAAATCCGGGATGACTTAATCAGCAAGCTGAGCCGGGCCAGACCGGCCCGGCTTTCACCTAAAAAAGCCGGGAGTCTTAAAAACATGGGACTTTTTGAAAAACCTCTCTTACGCATGATGGGCGACAGGGGATTTCTGGTGGAGTTGGGCGATGAGATCGCCCCTCTTATCAACCGCAAAGTGCGGATGCTCACCTCTGCCCTGGACCAGGATGTTCCCGAAGGTGTTTTGGAGATTGTTCCCACCTACCGCTCCATCCTGATGATCTACGATCCCTTGCTCACCACCCCCGCCAAATTGGAAAAAGAGATCTCAATCCTTTTGGACCGCCTGGACTCCATACAAATCCCGGAGCCCACAGTAGTTCATATTCCGGTATGTTACGGCGGTGAGCACGGCCCCGACCTCGAGCATGTGGCCAAGACCCACGATCTCTCCACCGAAGAGGTCATTCGCATCCATTCCGAGCCTGAATACCTTATCTACATGATCGGCTTTACGCCCGGATTTCCCTTTTTGGGAGGCCTCCCCGAAATCCTCACCACTCCCAGGCTGGAGAGCCCCAGGGTGCTTGTGCCCGCGGGCAGCGTGGGCATTGCCAACAACCAAACCGGTATGTATTCCATTGACAGCCCGGGAGGCTGGCAGTTGATCGGGCGTTCGCCGCTCAAACCTTTCCAGCCGGAAAAGGAAAACCCGTTTTTATACCAGGCAGGGGATTATCTGAAGTTTGACCCCATCCCGCCTGAGGAATATGACCGGATCAGGGCGGAAGTGGAGGCAGGCAAATGAATGTATTTAAAGTAGTGGATCCCGGCCCGCTCTCACTTATTCAAGACCTGGGGCGATTCGGTTACGGTAGATATGGAGTGCCGGTTTCCGGTGCACTGGACCCATTTTCCGCCACTGTGGCCAACCTTTTGGTGGGCAATCCGGCCAATGCCGCGGTTATGGAACTAACCTTCATGGGTCCCAGGCTGGAGGCCCTGGCCCAGACCAAAATGGCGGTGACAGGCGCACAGATGGGAATGACCATAAACGGAGATCCTGCTCCGGACTGGTCTTGCCTTGACATTTCACCGGGTGACAAGCTGGCCTTTAAACCCGCCCAAAAGGGGATACGCTGCTATCTGGCAGTGGCCGGAGGATTTGACGTGCCGGCCATGATGGCCAGCAGATCCACCTATGTCGGGGCTAAACTGGGTGGTTTTGAAGGACGCCCTTTAAAGAAAGGCGACATCCTTTCCGCCGGAGAACCTCTTGGGGCCCCCTCCACCCAAAGCATCCCCCCGGAGCTTCGTCCGGAATTAAACCCCACAATCACCCTGCGGGCCATTTTAGGGCCTCAGGATGATTACTTTGACCAGGGCCTGGAAGTGCTTTTTTCCTCGGAATACAAGGTGACCAGCAAAGCGGACCGCATGGGCTATCGCCTGGAAGGTCCCAAGGTGGAACAGATTCCCGGCAAACCGCAGAGCATCATCAGCGAACCCAGTCTGCCCGGCGCAGTTCAAATTCCGCCGGACGGCCTGCCGATTGTACTTTTGGTGGAACAGACCGTCGGGGGATACACCAAGCCGGTCACGGTTATAACCAGTGATCTGGGTCAGGTGGCCCAGGCCAGGCCCGGTGACACGGTGAAATTTAAAAAGGTGGATCTTAAAGAGGCTCACCAGGCCTATGCAGATTATCAGGCCAAGCTGACTGAGATTGAAGAGCTTCTCAGCTGAGAAAACGTTATAAACAGGAAAAGCGCTTGGGTTAATCCCGAGCGCTTTTTGTTGCCAAAAGCCAAATCGGCCCTTACCCTTGATAAGTTGGATTAAGGGTTTTCTTGACCATGCCCAAGAAACGGTCCACCCGAACCGGTGTGTTAAGCCAACCGGCCACTTTTAAACCGTTCATATTGTCATTGAAATCATCCTGAGTCTTTTTGGAGCCCAAAAAGATGAATTTGGCTCGAGGGTAAATATCCTGCAGGGTCTCCATACTGGCCAGGCCTGCACCGGTCAGGGTGACCATATCGGAGATAACCAAATCCGGGGCAAAGGAGCTGGCTGCCTTAAGAGCCTGTTCCCCTGTCCTGGCTTGGGCCACATGACAACCCATCTCGCCCAGGGTGCGGGTCAAAAGCCCCCTGATCACGACAGAATTATCCAGCACCAGGATCTTTTTATCTTCAAGGCTGTCCTTGGCCTGTTCAAAGGTGACATTAAAAACCAGCCAGCCCATGCTCAGATTCAGGATGATGACAAAGGCCTCTGTATGCAGTTTTTTATGGGTGTGCAACCCCACATCCAACAGTGGTTTCGGCGCTTGGGCGGAGACCTTAACCCCCATCTCCAGCCACCTTTCCATGGTGACCGAGACAACCTCCTGCATGAACTCGGCCAGTATATCCATGGCCTGGTCATGCAGCATGCAGACCGGCGGCAGGCCCCTTTTTTCGGAGATGGCCGAGGCCAAAAGCACAGCGTTGATTTCTTCCTGAAAACCCAAGGTGAATTGACCGGTGAAATCCCTGGCATCATCATGGTAGCTGGTTACCAAGGCCAGGGCATAGCGGTCCAAGAGCCGTTGCTCTCTTTTGGTCACCAGCTCCACCACCTTGGTGTCTGACATTTCCTCAAAGACACTTTTGGCGGATTCCGCCATTATTCCCAGATAATTGGAAAACAAAACCCCTCCCGGAAACATTAACCGCAACTTTTCATATTACTATGAGCGGCATCAAAAGCGCTGCGCCCTTAGATAATCACCCCTGAAATAATACTACTTTTTACAGAGGTATCCATCTAGACCCTCACCTTAAAGGCAAAGACGGATTTTCCGTGGCCTCAAGGCAGGGGAGAATCAGCGCTGATACATATTTTTCCAGGAGGATTGGCGTTTTTTCAGGCAATCCCTGATCGCCGCACGCAAGGTGGCGGCAGCCAGGGCCGCGCAATGGCGATGCTCGCGGGGCAATTTACCCAGAACATCTTCCAGGTCCTTGGCTGTAATACAGCTGGCCTGATCCAGGGTCTTATCCTTGACCAGAGTCGTCAGCACACTTCCGCAGGCCACGGTGTGAGCACAGCCCTCGGGCATGTATCTGGCGTCTTTTATCACATCCCCATCCACCTTTAAAAACAGTTCGATATAGTCGCCACAAGAGCCCTGGGGTTTGGCGTATCCGTCCGGATTGGGAAGCATGCCCACATTCTGGGGAGTCATGGCGTGAATTATAAAGGCTTCGGTGGTGCCCAGTTGTTTAGCAGCCTCGGCCATTACTTCCGGGTCTTTAAGTAATTCTTCATCCACTTTTTGTGCCTCGCGAAGGTTCGGTGAATAGCGCGATCAACTCTGCTATGAACATGGTTTTTGTCCTTTACTCCCGATTTGAAATTTAAGAACCAAAACCAGATAAGTCAAGCCCGTAAGTGGAGATTTTTCCGTCTGCCGATGAACAGCCTTCCTCCATGCGGGTCATGGTACGCCCCTCAATGGAGGCAATGACGGCCAGGTGAATTGAGCGACTGTCTTATAGGCTGGAACTTGACGCAAAACCCGAGTCTTCACCAAAGTGCGTCTGACAAAATCCGAAAAGGGATCCGTCAGCAAACACCCCGCACCGGTTTTAAAGGTGCGGGGTGTCATGTTTTTAAAAAAGCCCGGGCGGAGTTAATCCAGTCGGATCAGTTCAAAGTGCGAATGCTGTAGTAGGCGTCGCCCTTTTGGTGAGTTCTTTCCACCATGCCCTGACTGGCCATCTCCTGCAGGCTCTCCACCACGCTTCCCACATCCGTATCCAGAGAAGCGGCCAGATCGCCGGCCTTCTGGGGTTCTGCGGCACTGGCCAAGAGATTGGCCACCCTGCCCTTGGTGAATTCTTCAACCACAACTTCAAGAAGGTTCTGGTCGTAATCCATGGCATTGTGCTGATCTCCGGGGAAGCCCTCTTCCCAGGGCCTGCGCAGGCTGGCGCCAAGCACCCAACGCACCCTGGCGTTCTTGACCGCCAGGTACATGGCCTGGAGCCGCTCTTCCACCTGGGGTGTGCGGTTGATGGGACCAAGTTCATTTATGCGGGCGGTGTAGGCCTCCACAGTGCGGATGAACTCTTCGGGTTCGTTCATGTCGGCGTGGGCCAGGACAATGCGCCTTCTGTCCAGTCCGGCCAGCTCAAGAAGCTTCCTCATCAGGTTGACCCTGCTCCAGGTGTGGTCCAGGCCAAATGAATGATGACAGGCTTCGGGAGCGCAGCCCACCAGAAGCAGACCGTTCGCACCGGAAATAAAGGCCTTGGCCATTACCGAGGGGTCCAACTGGCCAATGCAGCCGACCCTCAGCATATGCACGCTGGGACCGTAATGCATGCCCTTGACGCCCGCGATATCCGCAGCCGCGAAACCGCCCCACCTGCAACCAAAGGCGGGAATTTCGCCAGGAGCCATGGCCTTGCTCAAGGCCTCGATCCTGGCCTCCCTTTGATCATTGGTGTTGTTCTTCAGACTCAAGGCGCCATAAGGGCAGGCCGCGGCGCAGGTTCCACCGCCGGTGCACTGCATGGGGTCCACCCGCCTGGGGATGTTTCCTCCCATGCCTTCAACCGCCTCAATGCCGCCGCACTCGCAGATTTCGCGGCACAGCCCGCAACCGATGCATTTTTCCGGGTCCACCGAACAGATCATGGCGGGAGCGTAAAGTTCACCGGCATTGGCCTTGCCCACCAGTTCCGCCGCTTCCTCGGCGATCTTGCGTCCCATGCGCAGGGACTCGCGCAGATCACAAGGGGTCAGGGCGCTTCCGGCCAGCTCCGGCTTGACAAACTCACCTCCGCTCAAGTGCAGGCCCAGGGCCTGGGCGGTCTGGGTGGCCTTGGTCCCCACAATACGCACCGGGGAGACAACCAGGGTTTCAAAGTGAAGCTCTTCTTCCAGGTGAGTCACCGGGTCGCAGTAGGTCAGGTTTTTGGCCTGGACCGTGGTGGTGAAACCGGGGCTGTAGGGCTGCCACTTGATGGCGAGTTTTCTGGACAAGACCCTTTCCTGACCGGAGAGAGGCACCCGCATCTCGTGGTTATACAAAATGGTTATATTCGCGGTTGCCGACGCGTCGCGCACCTGCTGAGCCATGGCCCAGGCCGACTTGGCCGAGAGATAGGAGAACTCAGGGGTGCCTGCATCATGGTCATTTACCCAGAAGACCACATCACCGGGCATGACGTGCTGCTCAAGGAGCCTCTCCTGAGCCTCGTTTAAGCTGATCACACTTATGCCGTCATAACCGAACCTGGTATCCGGCCTCCTGAACTCACCGTCCAGACAGGCCAGGACAAGACCGGCCTTGATCATCTTGGCTTCGCCTTCGGCATAGGGCGCAAAGGTGACTTCATATTCACCCACCCTGCCCATGAGCGAGACCACGTCACCGACGGTCTCTTTGCTCACCAGGGGATGATTGTCCACAAACTCGACCAGGCGGCCGTAACGCTCGTGGTACATAACCTCGCCGGGATAACGCTGATGCATGCGGGTGACCATGTCATCATTCTCACCCGGAGGCAAGGCGATCACAGACTCCACATTGCGTTCAGCCAGATACTTGGCCGCGGCAAAACCGGCCACGCCGCCGCCCACGATCAGGACCGGGCCATTGATATCCACCTGCTCCCGCTCCAAGGGAACAAAGGCATCCATACCGGCGACGGCCGCGTTGATCAGCTTGAGGCCTTTTTCAGCCATCTGCTCGCGATCAAGGTCATGGACATTGGCCACATGGTCCCTTAAGTTGACCATGTCTATGGAGCCCTCCACCAGGCCCACCTGAGCCAGCTCACGCTCCATTTTGCCGAGCATGATGCGGGCCGCACAACCGGCGATCACAACCCTGTTCAGGCCCTTTTCAGTGATGACCCGGCGCATGGTTTCCAGACCGGGGGTCATGCAGGGGAAGGGCTCAATGGAGACATGCTCCACCAGGGGGTTTTGCGAAACCTTTTCCTCAAGCCCCTTAAGATCCACTTTGGGATCAATGCGTTGGCCGCATTGGCAGAGGAAGACACCTATCTTTTTGTTATTAGTCATGATCTGTATCCTCCTTTATCGCCCTGACCGAAGCAGTTTAACCTTGGGTTCGCCCCGCACCTTGTCGATGCGGGCGGCCATGGCTCCGGTGGGGCAGACAGTCAGGCAGGAACCGCAGGCCACACAGGCATCGGCAGGCACCATGTAAGGCGCTCCAATGGCCTTGTGCACACCCCGGCCCACAGTGGTGATGGCATCGGCCCCCACCACCTCGGCGCACACCCGCACACAAAGACCGCAAAGAATACACTGTCCTTCAGGGTCTTTTTCGGCAAAGCGGGTGGTGTTAACGCCATACTCCTTGGCCAGCGCTCTGATTTCCTCGCTTGCCGGGCACTCAGAGATAAGCATCTCTAAAATCCAGCGCCTGACATTGGTTACACGCTCACTGTCCGTATATACGTTCAGCCCCTCCTGCACCGGATACATGCAGGAGATGACTACCTTGGACCAATCCCCATCTTTCAGCTCCACCACGCACAACCTACAGGCTCCGCTGGGCTCCACGGCCTCGTGATAGCAAAGAGTGGGTATATGTATTCCATAGTGACGGGCGGTCTCCAGTACGGTCCAACCGGGCTGGGCCTCCACCTCTTGGTCGTTGATCTTGAATTTGACCATGGCAATGCCTCCTTATGGCCTGTCCTACTGGACCAAAACCGCATCAAACTTGCAGGATTCCATACAAATTCCGCAGCGGATGCACTTGTCTTCCATAATGGTGTGCGGTTTCTTTTTCTCACCCGTGACTGCGTCCTGGGGGCAGGCCCTGGAACAGGCCCCGCAGCCCGTGCATTTTTCCGGGTCAATGCTGTAGGTGATGAGGTCCTTGCACACACCGGCCGGGCATTTCTGGTTTTCAATATGCTCCAGGTACTCTTGCCCAAAGTACTGCATGGTTGTAAGAACCGGGTTCGGCGCGCTGCCGCCCAAGGCGCATAAGGAGCCGTCCTGAATGGCCTTGGCCAGGCTTTTCAAGTCTTCCAGGTCCTGGGCCGAGCCTTTTCCCTGGCTGAAATCATCGAGCATCTCGCGCATGCGGGTCACGCCCAAACGGCAGGGGATGCATTTGCCGCAGGATTCCTCTTCCAGAAAACGCAGGAAGTAGCGGGCCACATCGACCATGCAGTCCCTGTCGTCCATAACAATCATGCCGCCGGAGCCCATCATGGAACCGGCCTTGATCAGGGAGTCGAAATCAACCGGCGTATCCTTCATGTCATAGGGCAGGCAGCCGCCTGAAGGTCCGCCGGTCTGCACGGCCTTGAATTTCTTGCCGCCCGGCACGCCGCCGCCGATCTCTTCCACAATTTTCTTGAGAGGCACGCCCATGGGGACTTCCACCAGGCCCACATTGTTGACCTTGCCCACCAGGGAGAAGACCTTGGTGCCGGTGCTGTGGGGCACGCCCACACCGGCGAACCAATCGCCGCCCTTTTCAATGACCCGGGGCACGTTGGCCCAGGTCTCCACGTTATTCAGAACCGTGGGACGGCCCCAGAGGCCCTCTTCCACGCTGCGTACGTATTTGGGCCTGGGCTCTCCGGCCCTGCCCTCAATGGAGGTGAACAAGGCGGTGGACTCGCCGCAGACAAAAGCGCCTGCGCCGCGGTTGATCTGCACGTCAAAGTTGAACCCGGAGCCCAGGATGTTCTCACCCAAAAGGCCCAGTTCCCTTGCCTGTTCCATGGCCAGGGACAAGTGCTTGATGGCCAGCGGGTATTCAGCGCGCACATACATGTAGCCCTGTTCCGCGCCCAAGGCGTATGCACCTATGATAAAGCCCTCCAGGAGCAAATGGGGATCGCCTTCCATGATGTTGCCGTCCATGAAAGCGCCGGGGTCACCCTCGTCTCCGTTGACCACCACATAGACCGGACCGCCTTTTTTCTCCTTGGCGGCCAGAGCGCCCCGCCACTTGCGGCCGGTGGGGAAACCCGCTCCGCCCCGGCCCCTTAAGCCGGACTTTTCAACCTCCTGAACCACCTCTTCAGGGGTCATGGTGAAAAGTGCCTTGGCCAGGGATTTGTAACCGCCCCTGGCCAGGGTGTCGTTTATGTCGGTGGGATCCACGTAGCCGATATCCCTCAGGACCACCCTCTCCTGCATGTTGTAATAGGGGATGTCATCCACTGTGGGGAGAATCTCGTCCGTGTCCGGATCCTTATAGAGCAGGCGTTCGACTTTTTCGCCGTTTACCAGGGTCTGGTTTACGATATCCTCGGCATCCTTGGGGCTGACCTTCTGATAGAAGATCCCGCCGGGCTCAATAATCACCAAAGGGCCCCTGGAACAGCAGCCGTGACAGCCCGTGGCCTTTACCAAAGGCTTTACATTGGCATCCAGCCCTGCGCCTTCAATGGCTTTTTCCAGGGCACTGGCCACATCGGGGCTGTTGTTGGCCAAACAGCCCTTGCCATGACAGACGATGACCTGGGTCTGGTTGGGGTCTATACTTTCTATAATTTCCTGACGAAAGGCTTCCAGTTCCTCGGTGGAAGTAAGGCGCCTTTTCTCAAATTCAGGTGCTGTGCTTGCCTGTGTCATCATGGCCCCCTATTCCTGGGTGAGTTGCTTAAGCATTTTGTTGATCTTCTGGCTGGTCACCGTGGGATGATACTCTTCATCCGCCACCATCACCGGAGCCAGGGCGCAGGCGCCTAAGCAGTTGACCGTCTCAAGGGTGAAGCTTAAGTCTTCGGTTGTGTGTCCGGCCTCTACGCCAAGCCGTCTCTCCAGGTCTTCCACAATACGGCCGCTGCCTTTCAAGTGACAGGCAGTGCCCATGCAGACCCTGATTTCATGCTCACCCTTGGGTTCCAAGCTGAAGGACTGATAGAAAGTCGCCACCGCATAGACCCGGCTCAAAGGCACGCCTGTGTGATCAGCCACCAGCTGCATGGCCTCGGGGGAGACGTAGTTATACTCTGCCTGAATATCCTGAAGTAAAAAAATAAGATACTCAGGTTGACCGGGATAACGATCTATAATCGTATCCACATTTGTTACTGTATCGCTCAAGATCGGCCTCCTTGTTACAGCAGTGAGCTGATCATGGTAACCTGTTACAGCCCAAGGGGCTTTGGTTCTTTCCCTGCTTTATAGCAAAAATCGTGCCTAAGCTAGTAACTATTTGATTTAATTTCCTTTTTAAAAAATTTACCCCACCAAAACCTAATGGTTTTGCTGGGGTAAAACTAAAAATATTTACCGATAATCAGCTATCCAATTTTTATTTATCTAAGTTTAGTGTTTGATATCATGATACAATCTATTCTTTATTATTTTAATCATATTTATATGGTTCATCATTGAAACAATCTGAAACAAATGAAACATTTGAAACATATTGCAACTATTTGAAACCAAATTGAAACATTATTGAAACAGTAGCTTTTCCTTGAAACAAACCTGTATTTAAGCAGGATAAAACAGATGAACTTACACTTAAAGATTGGAATTATAGCAGATTGAGCGCCTTCATGCGGCGCCAGAGCGAGGTGCGGCTGATGCCGAGGTCCCTGGCCGCCTGGGCCCTTCTGCCCCCGGACTTTTCCAGGGCCTTCAGGATATGGGCCCTTTCATGGCTCTTAAGGGAATCATAAGGCGAAATCCCCGGCTCAGGCGCAGGTGAACCTCCAGGCGGCGAAGTCGCGGCCAAGAGCTCATCCAAGGCAGGCAGGTTTCTTTTGAAGATCAAAGGCCCTTTCACGAAGACAAAGGCGTGCTCCAGCACCCTCTCCAGTTCGCGCACATTGCCGGGCCAATGGTAGTTCTGAAAAATATTCAGAACTTTCGGATCAACCCCCCTGACATTCTTGCCATAGAGTCGGTTGAATTTTTTGATAAAGTGATTCACCAGAAGCGGCAGGTCGCCCGCCCGATCCCTGAGGGGCGGCAAATCCATCGGCACGGTGCGCAATCTATAATAGAGGTCATCCCTTAGATCGCCGGTGTAAAGTGCGTCCTTAAGGTCCCGATTGGTGGCGCTTATGATGCGGGCATCCATTACAATCTGCCTGGTTCCCCCCACCCTTTCAAAGACCTGCTGTTCCAGCACCCTCAACAGTTTCACCTGTAGCTGAGGTTTCAACTCGCCGATCTCGTCCAGAAACAGGGTTCCGCCCTTGGCCAGCTCAAACCGGCCCGGCTTGGCATAGGCCGCACCGGTAAAGGCCCCTTTTTCGTGACCAAAAAGCTCTGATTCCAAGAGGCTTTCCGAAAGGGCCGAACAGTTCACCGCCACAAAAGGTCCGTGGCGTCTGGGGGAGTTGTAATGGATGGCCCGGGCAAAGAGCTCCTTGCCGGTGCCGCTCTCCCCGGTCAAGAGCACACTGGCCTGGGAACCGGCCACATCGGGCAACATTTCAAAAAGCCTTTGCATGGGCTCGCTTTGGCCCACAATATCGGAAAGGCTGAGGCGGGATTCGCTATGTCCCTCGGGGAGCATGGAAATCTGCTGAGGCCTCAAGGTCTCCACAGCGCCGACCACATTCCCCACCTTGTCTTTCAGGACACTGGTGTTGACCAAAAGTTCCAGCCGCTTGCCGCTGCTGGTTGTGATGCGCATATCCTGATCAAGCTGGGTGTCGCCGGTCTCAAGGGTCTTGCGCAAGGGGCATCCGGCCTCGCAGAGATCTGAGCGGAAAACCTCCCAGCAATGCCTGCCGAGCACCTGGTCTCTGGTGTGCCCGGTGATCTTTTCCGCTGTGTGATTAAAGGAGGTTATGCGCCAACGGGTGTTGACTGTAAAAACGCCTTCGGCCATGTGGTCGAATAACGCCTGATACCCCATCACCTGACGGTTCATCAAATGTTCCCCCGGAGCGATCCGGCTGGAGCGCATGGGAGTGAATTCACTGTCCCTTAAAGTGATCAAAAGGCCCATAACCTTGTGGTCGGAGCCAAAAGTGGGGCTGACCAGACAGACGGCCGGAAATGTTTCTTTTTTAAAATCAAAGAGTTTTGCCTGGAAATGATTACTGGGCGCGCCTTTTTGCAAGGCCTTTTGCACGGCTTTACTGAAAAAGTCCAGATGATCCGGCGAAACCAGGAGTTCCAACTTGAGACGCCGGCCCATCTCGGGCAGTCCCGCCACCAGCATGCGCCCAGTTGTATTGCAACCCACCAGGTGCAGGCCCTGATCCAGAACCAGGACCGCCTCTCCGCCGGTGCGGGAAAAGGCCTGGTCCGGTTGCATATCAAGTTGGCGGGGCTCTATCATCACGTATCCTGTCCGAAGAATTCCACATCAAGGGGCCAGGGGAGACCCCCACGGATCCAGGTTGTCAGTCTATTTTCAAGAAGGGATCTCATTAGCCCCATATACCTTAATCTACTATTTTTTTTCGGATTTTGCAATGATCCCGGCCCGGACTGAAGGGGACGCCAAGAACAAACGGAGACTATATATGCAGGACAATTGAGAATATTGCAAGTGAATCCGTGGAATTGATTCGGCGCCAATTCCACGGATTCCAAATTTACCAAAACCCGGTATTATTGATCCAGCTTTTCGGCCAAGGCCAAAATCCGATTCCAGATCTCGGTCAATTTCACAGCTGTTTTACCTTCCGGCGCGTATTCGCTGATGATACGGCCCTGAACCAATGCTTCAACAAACTGGGGATCAAAATCAAGACACCCTAAAAAGGCCAGATCCTGCTCATGGCAATAGGTCTCGAACTCCTTGGTTATGTCTGGATTCAAATCCGCCTTATTCACCAACACCGCGGCCGGGATCTTGAAATGGCCGCACAGATCCAAAACCCTGAGCAGGTCATGACGCCCGCTGGGAGTGGGCTCTGTCACTATTACCGCGAAATTGACACCTGAAAGCGAGGCAATAACCGGACATCCAATGCCGGGGGTGCCGTCACACAAAATCAGGTCATGCCCTCTTTCTTCGGCCAGTTCCCTTGCCTCCTGGCGCAAAAGGCTCACCAGGCGGCCCGAGTTCTCGGCCCCGGGAAAGAGCTGGGCGTGGACCATGGGGCCGAACCTGGTTTCGCTGGCATACCAGGTTCCGCAATGGGCTTCGGGGAAGTCTATCGCCTCTTCCGGACACATGGCCACGCAAAGTTTACATCCCTCGCAGGCAATGGGGTCCACATAGGCCGGCTTATCACCTTCCTGGGTTATGGCGTCAAAAGAGCAATACTCCGTGCAGACCCCGCAGGCCACGCAGTCCTCCTGGCGGACCTCGGCTTCATGTCCCGAATAAAAGGCCTCTTCCCTGAAGGGCTTGGGGTCCAAAAGGATGTGCATATCCGGGGCGTCCACATCCAGGTCCACCAGCATCTTGTTCTTGGCCAAAGCCGCCAGGGCCGCTGTGATGGAGGTCTTGCCTGTGCCGCCTTTTCCGCTGATTATCAGAAATTCTTTCATGCGAGGCCCTCCTCTCTGCGCTCCCTTACCATCTGTTCCAGACGACCGTGGGCATTGAGGAGTTTTTCCGTCACATGGGGAGCGGCCTGAATCAGGCGCTCGCCCCTGGAATAGGCCTTGGCGATTTTTTCGTCGTATTCAATACTGGCCAAGATTTCCAGCCCCTCGTTTTGGCAGTACTCATGCACCTTTTCATAGCCCAGTCCGGCCCGGTTGATCACCACGCCCATTGGCTTGTTCAAAGGCTTTATAGCCTCGACCGCCAGGCGGAAATCATGCAGGCCAAAGGGAGTGGGCTCTGTCACCAGAAGCACTGCCTCGGCAGATTGCTGGGCCGTCATCATGGGGCAGGAGGTGCCCGGAGGGGCATCTATTATTATCTGCCGCGAACGGTCCATTTTCTCCATCACCTGGCGCATCAAAGGCGGACTCATGGCCTCGCCTATGCGCAACCTGCCCATCAAAAGGTCCAGGTTTTTTTCGACTCCCGCTTTTCCCCAGCTTATCTCCCCCAATTCCCTGGAGGACTTTTCAATGCATTTTTCAGGGCATACGGTCCAACAGGCTCCGCAGCCATGGCAAAGCGGGGGAAAAGTGATAATGGTTTTGCCCAAAAGCGCAATGGCTTTGAACTGACAGATATCACTACACGCACCGCAACGGGTGCAGGCATCCTCATCAACCTGGGGAACCGGCAGAGAGGCGATGTCCTCTCCCTCAAAATCAGGTTCCAGAAACAGATGGGAGTTGGGGGCCTCTACATCGAGATCCACCAGGGTGACCTTTTCCTTGGCGGCCAGGGCACAGGCCATGGAGACCGCTATTGTGGTCTTGCCTGTGCCCCCCTTGCCGCTGGCAATAGCCAGTATCACTTTCTGCCTCCGCCCATGCCGCGGCCACCGCCGCCGCCCATGCCGCGGCCGCCGCCGCCACCCATGCCGCGGCCGCCACCGCCGCCCATGGGGGCCTGGTTCGTGTGCATCATGCCCTGAGGCTCCTGGGAGGTTTTCAGCTTGCCGTTTTTATAGTCTTCCACAGCCTCGGCCACAGTGCCCCTGGCATCCTGAATAATCGCCACACCGGCGGCTTCCAGGGCGCTCCAGGCCTTGGGCCCCACCACGCCGCTCAAAAGGGCGGTGGCGCCGGCCTTGGAAACCATCTCTGCCGCCTGGATGCCCGCGCCATGGCTCATGCCCCTGGTCTGGGTGTTGTCGAGAACCACAAAATCCATACTGTCAGTGTCCACCACCAGAAAATAGGCGGCCCGGCCGAAACGGGGATCAACCTGGCTCTCCAGTTCCTTGCCTTGACTGCTAACTGCCACTTTACTCATAATTTTTCTCCCTTATGCCGCGTGCTTTTAAGGCGCGCTCCCTTGGGTGGAACACCAAGCCGCGGTTGGTTACAATTTGTTTCTTGCCACCGGAAACCGGTTTCAAGCCTGTGCCCCACTATATAGCCATATTCGTGCCAGGATGATTAAATTTTTTAAAAAATGTATGTTTTCAATAACTTATCTAACTTACTGCAAAAAGCACAATTCAGCTCTTATTTCAATTTGAAATAATTGTGTTTCAGCCTGAAATATAATGAAATGTTTTTCAGACCAGACCGTAATGCTTAAGACGTCGCCAAAGGGTGGTGGTGGAAATCCCCAACTCAGCCGCCGTCCTGCCCCGGCTACCCCGGTTTCTACTAAGGGCCGCCTCGATAGCCTTGCGCTCCTGGTCTGCCAGGCTCACCCCGCCCGACTCGGCCTGGGCCTGTTTTTGAATGGAATTCGGCAAATGGGCGGGCTCAATCTCCCGGCCTGCGGCCAGCACCAGGGCATGCTCTATGGCGTTTTGCAGCTGGCGTACATTGCCCGGCCAGGGATGGTCCAGCAAAAGGGCCAGGGCTTCGCTGGAGACCCGTGAAACCGGCTGTCCCCTTTCCGCGGCCAGGCTTTCCAAAAAGTAGTCCACCAAAATGGGGATATCCTCTTTGCGCTCGTTCAACGGGGGGAGCTCAAGGTTCAGCACGTTAAGCCTATAGTAAAGGTCCGGCCTGAAGTTGCCCTGAGCCATCTCCTCTTCCAGGTTGCGGTTGGTCGCCGCAACCACCCGGGCCGAAGCCGTCAGGGGCAGGTTGGCACCCAGGGGAGTGAACTCGCCGGAATCCAACACGCGCAAAAGCTTTACCTGTACACTTAGGGGAAGCTCTCCCACCTCGTCGAGGAACAGGGTCCCCCCGCCCGCCGCTTCAAAGCGGCCCTTTCTGTCCCGGTCCGCCCCGGTGAAAGAACCTTTTTTGTGGCCGAAAAGCTCACTTTCCAAAAGCGCCTCCGGAATGGAGCCGCAGTTAACCGCCACAAAAGGTCCCTCGTGATAGGGAGAAAGATCGTGTATGGCCCTGGCCACCAGTTCCTTGCCCGTGCCGCTGGGTCCGGTGATTAGCACATTGGAGTGATTCGCCGCCACCTGGGGCAAAACTGCGAAGATGCGCTTCATGGCAGGGGATTTACCCTTGATATCGCAGAAGGTGTACTCGCCGGTGAGCCTTTTTATAAGATGCTTGACTTCGCTCATGTCCCGGAAGGTCTCAACCCCGCCGACTAGTTTTCCGTCCGAGTCCCGCAAGGCCGCCGTGCGGATACGCACCCATATGGGCTTATTCCCGGCGCCTTTCATCTCCACTTCCATTTCCCGGGAGGGCTCGCCGGTTTCCATGGAGCGGAGCATGGGGCAGGCCTCCAGGCAAAGTGGGGCTCCGGCTCCTTTTTGCATGACCTTATGGCATTTTTTACCCAAAGCCTGTTCAGCTGAAATTCCGGTTATCTTTTCCGCGGCCCGGTTAAAGCTGAGAAGGTTCATCTCCGGGTCAACCGTAAAAACCCCTTCGGTAATGGAATCCAGGATCAACTCGGTAAGATCCGCCTTGCCGGGCTCTTTTCGGGTTTTTGAGGTCAAGGTGGGGTGCTCCTTAAAAGTCGGTCAACAGAGGAAATATTCATAATGAATAACTGTATCCGAATGTCTCCAAACTATGGCAGAGCCAAACCGGAAATTCAAGGCGTCCGAAAAAGGTAAAATATGCATAACCCCGCAACAATTCGACTCATCGAAAAAGTCACTCCGGAGTTTCATCACTCCATGGCTATATTTTTACCCGGTTGACATTCATACAATTGTTTGATACAAACGTATGAATTAAATATATCTTTTTCAAAGGAACTAATTTTGCCTGCTCCTGAACACCAAAATGATCAGACAAAAGAAAGACTTCTGGAGGAGGCGGAACGCCTTTTCGCAGAGCATGGCTATGAAGCGGTAAGTGTGCGGGTTATTACCAAGTCCGCCGGCTGTAACCTGGGGGCGGTTAACTACCACTTTGGAAGCAAACAAAACCTTTACAAAGCCGTTTTTATGGAACGTTGGATTCCCAGGGCCAGAAAAATCCATAACCTGTTGGAGGACCTCGAAAAAAAAGGAGACACTCCACCGGATAAAGTCATCTATACAATCACTTCGGCCTATATGGAGCTTTTTTCCTGCAACGAAGCCCTGACCTTGCATCACAAGCTGATTGTCAGGGAGATGATGAATCCTTCCGAAATTTTTGAAATGGTGGCGCAAAAGGCAATGCTCCCCACCCTGGAACTGCTCTTGAAGCTGTTTAAGCCCCACATGCCCGAAAAGCTATTTGAAACAAGGGGCGTTCTTTTTGCACTCAGCATATTTGCCCAGGTGCTTTACTTTAATTTCGCCCGCTTTCCGATCTCTTCCGCCACAGGCAGGGAGTATGACGACGAATTCAAGGACCTACTGGCCAGGCACTTGACTGACTTCAGTCTGCACGGCCTTTTGCATGCCTCGGAAATCAAGGAGAGTACCAATTGAAACCCCGAACCTTATTAACTCTGCTCCTCGTGTTCCTTCTTGGCGCCTCCTATGGCTGTGCCAAGATGGGGCCTGATTTTGCCCCTCCCCGGGCTCCGGACGGCGGCATCAATACCTACCAGCATATCGACGGAAATAAGGGGCCCTATGACAAAAAAGGCAGGTGGTGGGAGACATTCGGCGACCCCAAGTTAAACAGCCTGGTGGAAAAGGCAATCGCGGAAAACTATAACATCAAGAAAGCCGCGGCCAAGGTGCTGGAAGTGAGGGCCTTGTTCACCCAGACCGAAAGCAGCCTTTACCCCTCCTTGGACGCCTCGGGCAAGGCCGCCAGACGCCAGGTTGCGGCTCCGGCCTTGAACCGCAGATATGAAACCTATGACCTTTCTTTAGCCGCTTCCTATGAAGTGGATCTGTGGGGCCGTTTGCAAAGAGCCACCGAAGCGGCCCGGGCAGACCTGCTTCAGGCGGAGGAGAATCGCCTCACCGTGGTTCAGTCCATTGTGGCAGAAGTGGCAAGCGCCTATCTCAACGTGGAGGCCCTGGAGCGTCGGCTGGAAGTGGCAAAACGCAGTATCGAGGCTTTCCGCAGCAGCCTGGAGTTGGTGGAATACCGCTATGAAAGGGGATTGGTAAGCGTTCTGGACCTGCGCCAGGCCAGGCGCTCCCTGGCCCAGAACCTGGCTGTGGTTCCCCAGTTGCGCCTGGAGCTGGGCAAGCAGCAACAAAAACTCTCTATCCTGACCGGATCCTATCCCAAAACGGAAAAGGCCAGAAAACAGCCTGACAATTACTTCCCCAATTTAAAGCCGGTTCCGGCCGGTCTGCCTTCGGAACTTTTGTTGCGTAGGCCGGACTTGCGGGCTACCCTGGCAAGCCTCAAGGCCCTGAATGCCAGGGTGGGGCAGGCAATGGCCGAACGTTTCCCCAAAATCACTCTGACCGGCGGCTTTGGTTACACATCAAACGCCCTGGGGGACCTCTTCCGCCCGGACTCGCAGATCTACAACCTTTCCGGCGGGCTCATGCAATCGCTCTTTGACGCGGGCGCTCTAGAGGCCAGACAAAAAGCAGCCGAGGCACGCTATGAAGAAGGCCTGGCTGATTTTGCCCAAAAATCACTCAACGCCTTTTCCGAGGTGGAAGGTGCGCTTTTGACCAGGAAGGAACTTCTGGAAAAAAGGGAGCTGACCCGCCAATCCCTGGCCGAAGCCAGAGCCACCAGGGATGTGGCCTGGAAAAGATATCAGCACGGGCTTACCGACTATCTTCAGGTCTTAGATGCCCAAAAAACCTATTTCCAGGTGGAGGACAACCTGGTTTTAACTGAACAGGCCATACTCACCAACCGGGTCACCCTGCATAAGGTGCTCGGCGGAGACTGGGGATCGGACCTTAACCCGAACATCCAAAAGGCGGCTGATTAGATTATGCGCAAAACCAGCAAAATTCTGATCCAACTATTATTAGTGCTTATCCTGGTCGGCGCGGGCGCTTTGGGCTTTTATGCGCTCAAGGCCAGCAAAAAGCCGGTGGCCAAAAAAAAGCCCCAGATTTTAGCTCCCCTGGTGCGAGTGGTCAAAGCCGTGCCGCAAACCATGGCCTCCGAGGTGATGGGCGAAGGCACTGTAAGCATGGCCAGGAAAAGCAGCCTTTCCGCGGAAGTCGGCGGCAGGGTGGTTTTTGTCTCCCCAGGCCTGGTGGCGGGCGGGCAATTTAAAAAGGGCATGCCGCTCTTAAGCATCGATCCCAGCAACTACGAAATCCAAGTCACCCTGGCCAAGGCAAAGATAAAAGAGGCGGAAACCCTTCTTAAAACCGCGCGGGAAGAAGCGGTCGTGGCCAAAGAGGAATGGCGCAGGCTTTTGTCTGGCCAAAGACAAAAAGAGCCTTCTCCCCTTGTGCTCAGGGAACCGCAAATGGAAGAGGCGCAGGCCAGGCTTCAAGCTGCCAGGGCATCTTTAGAAAAGGCCCGGCTTGATCTTTCACGATGTATGATCAAGGCCCCCTTTGACGGTATTGTGGAGGCCAAACACGCGGATTTAGGCCAATACCTGAATATGGGGGCCAAGGTGGCGGATCTTTACGGCACAGATTCGGCCGAGATTGTTGTGCCTCTGGAGAACAAGGACCTGGCCTGGATCTCGGTCCCCCACCTGACCCCTAATTCGGAGTCCGGCTCCCCCGCCCTGGTCAGCGCCGCTTTTGCAGGCAAAGAACACACCTGGCAGGGACGGGTGGTCAGGGCCGAGGCTTTGCTGGACCCCGCCACCAGGCTGGTGCCTGTGGTGGTCGAGGTTAAAAAACCCTATGCCAAGCTGCCGCCCTTGGCCTCCGGGCTGTTTGTCACTGTGGCCATCAAGGGAAAAACCCTGAACAATGTCTATTTGATTCCCAGGACAGCCGTCAAGCAAGGCAACATAGCCTGGGTGACCGGGAAAGACGGTGTGTTGCGCTTTAAAAAGCTCACCATAGCCCGTTTCCAGGGCAACCAGGCCGTGGTTTCCCAAGGGCTTGAAAACGGGGATCTGGTCATAACAAGCCATTTGCAGGCGGTGAGTGACGGCATGAAGGTGCGCACTGTACTCAACCAGGAGGAGAAAAACCTATGAATAAGGTCATCTCCTGGTTCGCCGAAAATCATGTGGCGGCAAACCTCTTGATGTTTTTCTTTGTGTTGGGGGGCATACTCACCATCAACACAATAAAAATCGAATTTTTCCCGGAGACCAGCCTGGACAAGGTCTCCATCTCGGTGGTCTATCCCGGAGCTTCCCCCGCTGAGATTGAAGAATCAGTTGTTACAAGAATAGAGGAAAACATAGCCGGGCTCACCGGCATCCGGCGCATTGATTCCCAGGCCTTTGAAGGCATGGGCACCATAACCGTGGAAGCTTTGCAGGGCTGGGACATCCAGAAGCTCACAGACGATGTAAAGGCGGAGGTGGACCGCATAACCACTCTGCCCGAAGAGGCGGAAAAGCCCACTGTGCGTCAGATAATCCAAAAGGCCCAGGTCCTTTGGGTGGCGGTCTATGGAGATGCGCCCGAAGCCACCCTGAAAAGCCTGGCCGAGACCCTGCAGGACGAGCTCACCGACCTGCCCGGAGTGACCCAGGTGGAGCTGTTCGGGGTGCGTAAGGGCGAGATTCAGATAGAGATCAGCGAAAGCACCCTGAGGCGTCATGACCTCACCCTGGGCAAGGTGGGCCAGGCCATTCGCCGGGCCAGTCTGGACCTGCCTGCGGGCAGCATCAAGACCAGGGGCAGCGAGATCATGCTCCGGGCCAAGGGCAGACGCTATCATGCAAAGGATTACGCGGATATACCTATCCTGACCAAGCCGGACGGAAGCCTTCTCACCTTGGGGAGCATCGCCACTTTGGTGGACGGGTTTGAGGATTCAAACCTGATGGCCCGCTTTCAGCGGAAACCGGCCTGTCTTATAGAAGTTTTCAGGGTTGCCGACCAAAGCGCCTTGGATGTGGCCCAAAAAGTGAAAGACTATGTGGAGGTGCGCAAGGCAAGCATGCCCCATGGCACCGGCCTGGATATCTTCGGCGACCGCTCCATAATGCTGAAAAGCAGGTTGAACCTGCTTTTGAAAAATATGGCCATGGGCCTCGTCCTGGTGGCCTGTGTGCTCTGGATATTCCTTGAGGTGCGGCTGGCCTTTTGGGTCACCCTGGGCATTCCCATATCCTTTTTAATTGCCATCTGTTTTTTGCCTCAAATTGAGATCTCCATAAATATGATCTCCTTGTTCGCCTTTATCCTGGTCCTGGGTATTGTGGTGGATGACGCCATTGTGGTGGGCGAAAACGTATTTAAAAAAAGGGAACAGGGGATGCCCCACCTGAAGGCCGCCATCCAGGGAACCCTGGAGGTGGGCCCGCCGGTGATATTCAGCGTGCTTACCACGGTGGCGGCCTTTGCCCCGCTCATGATGGGCACGGGCACCATGGGCAAGGTGATGCGCAATATCCCGGCGGTGGTTATTCTGGTGCTTTTGGGTTCTTTGGTGGAATCTTTGTTCATACTTCCCGCCCACCTGGCCCGCAGTAACAGCCGCAACAAAGTGGGAAAAACCAAGGAAAAAATAACCTCGCGCATACTGCAGAAATTTATTCAGGGTCCCTATAAAAGGTTTTTAAAGTTCTGCCTTGCCTGGCGTTACGCAGTGGTCGCCCTGGGGCTCGGCTTCCTGCTTCTTGCCCTGGGGGTTATGGCCGGCGGCTGGGTCAAGTTCACTCTCTTCCCCAAAGTGGAAAGCGATATGCTGATGGCCCACCTGGCCATGGCACCGGGCACCTCCCAGGAAAGGACCACAGAGGTGGTGACCCATCTCGGCAAGAGCGCGGTAAAGGCCATGGCAGAGGTGGACGCCGAGATGCCGCCCGGTACAGAGCCTGTTTTGAAACACACAGCCTCCCTGGTCGGCTTGAGCATCAACCCCGGCCATGGAGGAGGATTTGAAACCGGCAGCCATCTGGCCACGGTTTTTGCCCAACTGATTGAAGGAGAAAAAAGAAAAGCCCCGGCCCAGATGCTGAACACCCGTTGGCGCGAGGCCTCAGGCAAGATCGCCGGAGCCGAGACCCTGACATTTCAGAGTGAACTTTTTAACGCGGGAAACCCGGTGGAGGTGCACCTTTCGGCTCCCCGGCAAGAAGAGGTTTTGGCAGCCACTGCCTGGCTCAAGGAGCAGCTTGCCGTCTTTAAGGGTGTATTTGATATTACAGACAGCTTTGTGGCCGGAAAAGACGAACTGCAGATGGACCTGAAACCCAGGGGCCGCACCCTGGGGCTCACCCTGGAGGATATATCCCAACAGGTGCGCCATGCCTTTTACGGCGCAGAGGCCTTGCGTCTGCAAAGAAACAAGGACGAAGTCAAGGTGATGGTGCTTTATCCCCTCAGCCAAAGGCGCTCCCTGGCCAACATAGAGGACATGCGCATCAGAACCCCACAGGGAGACGAAGTGCCCTTCCGCCAGGTGGCTGAAGTAAAGATCACCAAAGGCTACAACTCCATTATACGATCCCAGAGGCGCAAGGTGATTATTGTCTCGGCCGATGTGGATGAGACCATAACCAACGCAAATGAGGTGCGCCAGAAACTGGAAGCCGATATCCTGCCCAAAATGAAGGAGCGCTTTCCCAACACCCGCTATGACATGGAAGGCGAAGGCAGGGAGCAAAAGGAATCCATGGAAGACGTGATCCAAGGCTTTATCCTGGCCTTGTTTTTGATCTACGTTCTTTTGGCCGTGCCTTTCAAATCCTTCAGCCAACCCCTTATCGTCATGGCCGCCATTCCCTTTGGCATTGTGGGAGCCTTGGCCGGTCATCTCCTAATGGGCATGAATATGAGTCTGTTGAGCCTTTTTGGCATTGTGGGCCTAAGTGGTGTGGTGGTGAATGATTCACTTTTAATGGTGCACTCGGCCAACCGTATGCGCGACCAGGGAGCTTCTCCCTGGCAAGCGATCATGCAGGCCGGTCCTTTGCGCTTCCGACCCATTCTACTTACTTCCGTGACCACCTTTGCCGGGCTCACTCCCATAATCCTGGAGAAGAGCATGCAGGCCCAGTTTTTGATTCCCATGGCTGTCAGCCTGGGCTTTGGGGTTCTCTTTGCCACCGGCATCACCCTGCTTCTGATCCCTTGCGGGTATCTGATTCAAGACGATATGGTGCGGGGCTTGAAAGCCCTAAGGGGAATCTTCAGCCTGCGGAGCACAAGTAAATAGAGGCCGGGCTCACAAATACAATTTCTACTCCGTTTAAAAAAGCGCCGCCGGGATGCAAAATCCCGGCGGCGCTTTAAGCCAATCTCAAAATCAAGGCTTACGGGTTATTTTTTTTGATTAAAAATTTCAGCGGGTTTTTTTGTGCTGCCGGTAGCTCCGGGATAATCTTCGGCCACATAGGCCTTTTGATTTTCCTTAATCAGATGGTTTGCCTGTTTCATGAAATGGACATAGCGCTTTTTACATTCATAAAACCCATGCCACCAGGCATAGTCAGGGGCCATCATGGCAGCGCCCATGCGCGCCCTTCTGCCCTCGTGGTGCCATAATTCATAAAACTCCACAAAAATGGGCGCCTTGAAAAAGGCGTCCTTGGGCAGAAGCCCCTTTTTCTTAAGTTCGCCCAGTTTGGCTTTGGCGGGCTTGAAATAGGTTTCATTGTAGAGGGCAACCGCACCGTCCATCTGATCATAATGGTTCTTGACCCAGAGTTCACCGTGACACTGCTTGCAGACCTCTTGCATTTTTTTGCGTTCGGTTTTCCAATCCAAAGGAGAGGGGAAAGGCTTAAACTCCTGGGGCCTGATCGTCAGGGGCGCTTGCAGCTCCCAGGAAAGCCTTTCGGTCACATCATGGGTGGTGAGAACCGGGCCCGAACCGGACATATGGCATCCGGCGCAGGTGGGGGTTCGATAGTCCACCCCCGCGGTCCAGGTGCCGGGAGCAGAAGTCCAGTTCCAGGAGGCTCCTTCTGAATGATAGATAGCCCCGTGCTTGGATTCGTTCCATATCTCAAGCTGGGGGTGATCCGGACCAAGGTGGCATTGGCCGCAAGTCTCGGGTTTTCTGGCCTCTGCCACGCTGAAGCGGTGCCTGGTGTGGCAACTGGCGCAGGAGCCAAGGCTGCCGTCAAAATTCACCCTGCCCACCCCGACATTGGGCCAGGTCATGGGGTCCAGCTCCCCGTTTTTCAGCTTAAGCACGGTGCCGTGGCAATGCAGGCACCCGGTTAACCTTTCAAAATCACTGTTCTGGCCGGCATTGAGCCAGGGGTCCAGCTTCCAAATAATCTCAATGGTGTTGGCGTGTTTGCTTTTGGCGTACTGTTTGGCTTCATCAGGGTGACAGCGGGAGCAATCCTTGGGCGTCACCGCCGCGGCTACCGGCGCCCGGTAATCACTCACCCCCCATTTATTATCGCTGCGCTCATACTGCTTGAAATGCCTCTGGCTTATGTCCTTGTCCGCGGGATCTGCGAGGTGACAGTCAATACAGGTGATATTGGCGCTGGCATGCCTGCTGTGGGCCCAGTCCGCAAAAAGGCCGGGACTTTCCTTTTTATGGCACTCAATACAGGCCAGGGCCTTTTGAGAAATGCTCCTCTCGATGCGATAAGCCTTTTCCTTGGCCTGGTTGGGAGCCGCCTGATCCTGGGCCGGGGCCGGATTGACCACGCAAACCAGGATAAAGGCGGCTAAGCCGCCCTTGAAAAACTTCTTGCCCATTCATCCCCTCCCTTAATCTGAAAAGACCTATGTCCTTATTCCGCAGAATAAAAAGGCTTCAAACCGCTTTTCCCTGTTTTTCCCGACCCCCCTTGACGAATTTTTTGTCCGGCCTGCCTGTCAAGAGCCCATTTGGGCGTAGTCGTAAAAAGGTTTGGGCTTATGCACCAAGTTTTCATGACAGTCCAGGCATTTCTTTTCATAGCCCGGCCTGGCATAAAGCACATCCCTGTGGGCCAGCATGGCTCCTCTTTTATTGGGAATGTAAAGCAGGTTTCTGTGGCATTTCAGGCATTGATCGTTTTTTATGCTTTTCCTGGCCTGAATCACCATGGCGCTGCGGTCATAGGGTTCTCCCAGAAAATGCACCACCACATCCTTTATGCCGTGAAAGGTCTTGGCATAAAAAAACTCATAAGTATCGTGGGGCGCGGGCAGATGGCAATCCATGCAATCGGCCACAAAACCTTTTTCATTGGCGGCATGGGAAGAGGTTTTCCATTGGTTATAGGCTGGTTCTATTTCATGGCAGGAGCTGCAGAACTCGGGGGTGGAGGTCCGCACCATGGTGAAATAGGTCATGCTGAAAAGGGGAAACCCCAGCACCACCCCGGCCACCACCAGTAAAAGGGAAAAATAAAGAACCTTCTTTTTGGACTGGGGAGCTTTTTTTTGCTCATGCGCCTTGTCCATGGGCCTTCTTCACTTTTATCTGCGGTTCTGTTACTATCTTGTGGAATTATGGTCGGAGGAAGTTATTAATCAGACTAACAGGTACCTAAATAACAAGTCAAACACCAAATGTTGACCTACCGGCTTCCCTTTTAAGACCCTTTGGCCTGATCCCGGGGATGCAATCAAGGAGGTCCCCATGCCAGGGATTATAAAAGTATCCGAAGCGTCATCCATTGCCATTCACGCCATGGTTCTTTTGGCTGCGGTAGAAAACAAGGTAATGCCGGCCTCGACCATGGCTCAAAACCTGAAAGTTTCCCAAGCCCACCTCGCCAAGGTAATGCAAAAGCTGGCCAGGACCGGATTGGTCAAATCCACTCGTGGCCCGGCCGGAGGATTCAGCCTGTCTAAGCCAAAGGAAAAAACCAACCTCCTTGAAATCTACGAAACCATGGAAGGCCCCCAGCAAAATACCGGTTGTCTTTTGGATGCTGATGTCTGCCCGGGCTCGGCCTGCATCCTGGGCAGGGCCTTGCATGATATCAACCTGAAGGTATTGGAACTGTTTTCCGAGCACACCCTGGCCGACCTGGTGGATTCTCCCTTGGGTCGAAACGTGAAAAACCAAGCAGCCTGAAAGTTTCACAAAATGGCTTTCAAGAAAAACCTGGGAGGACAAGCCGTTATCCACAACACTCCGTAACTACCAACTTAAAATCCAAAAGGTTAAAGAACACTTTTTGAAAGCCTGCTTAGAGCTCTTTAAAAACACAGTCAAATCGCCCAATACGCCCGGACGATCTACGGGTGCGGCTTGGCAGCACTTTGTTTTCTCAGGTAGCCACATCATTTTTTCAAACTTTTCATCTTGAAATCAATTATTTAAGTAAGTCACACTTAAAAAACCAACTAAAAATGTAGTTTTTACTTGACGCTGTTTTATATTTAAGTATATTGGTACTTAAATACCTAATTAATAGTCGAGAAGCGATGAACTCATTTTTACGCATATCAGAGGCAGCCGCCCTGGCCCTACACACCATGGGGCTCTTGGCTACAGACCCGGAGAGGGTCTTTGCCAACAAGGAATTGGCTGCCGGTTTCCAGGCTTCAGAAGCTCACCTGGCCAAGGTGATGCAGCGTCTGACCAAGGCGGGTTTGGTGCATTCCAGGCGAGGCCCCAAAGGCGGATTCTCCCTGGCTACAGATCCCGAACGAACCAGCCTGCTTGAGGTTTACGAGGCGGCGGAAGGCCCCATGGAGATAAGCCATTGCCTGTTTGGGCAGCCGGTCTGCCGCAACGGATGCATAATGGGCGGTTTTCTGGAGGGTATCAGCCGACAAGTGATTGAGTATCTGAAAAAAACCAAACTCTCCGAGATCAGCCCCATATTGAAAAATCAAATCCGGAAGGACACTTAAATGAACCAGGTCAGAAACATAATCGAGATTGACGAGGAACTCTGCAACGGTTGCGGCCAATGCATTTTAGATTGCGCCGAGGGAGCCCTGGAGCTGGTTGAAGGTAAGGCCAAACTGGTGAGAGAAATTTTTTGTGACGGCTTAGGCGCCTGCATAGGCTCCTGCCCCACCGGAGCCCTAACCATAACCCAGCGTCAAGCCGAAGATTTTGACGAAAAGGCAGTGGAAGAGAGGCTCTCGAAACTTAAAAGCAAAGGGCAGGCTCCAGCGCCTGAAATTCCCGAGATTCCGGCCTGTGGCTGCCCCTCCTCGGAGTCCAGGGTTTTGTCTCCGGTCGAGCCTTCCAGGCCTGGCCAGGGAGAAGAGGTCTCGACCCTGGGACATTGGCCTATCAAGTTGCAACTTTTACAACCGGGCGCACCTTTCCTGAAAAACGCAGACCTGATCCTGTTGGCAGACTGCGCGGCAGCCTCCCTGCCTGACCTGCATAGCCGTTTTCTACCGGGAAAGGCCATTGCCCTGGCCTGCCCCAAACTGGACAACCCCCAGGCTCATGTTGAAAAGTTGACCCAGCTCCTGGAAGGCGCACGGCCCCAAAGCGTGACCGTGGTGCATATGGAGGTGCCCTGTTGCAAGGGACTGGAATTTATCTTGCAAAAGGCCCTGGAAAAGACAGATGCCGAACCAAGGCTGGGCAGCATTAAGATCGCCAGGGACGGGTCCATTCTCGAGGCCCTGAACGTGCCTTGGAATCTTTAAGGAAAAGGCGCTTTATGCAGCTTGGTTCAAACAAGGCGGATCAAAACCAAACAGACCTTGCAATGGTGAATATAACGGCCTGCAAGGGGGTGACCGGGTGCTGCCCGCAAACGCTTTTACCGGAGGCGGATTGGGTCAAACTCATGGAAACCTGGTTAAGCTCGGCAAAAGTCCAAGAACGCCTGGCCCAAAGGAACGCCCTGAAGAGCGCCAGAGCACATAAAGGCCTGAAAATTGCCTTGAGCGGCTGCCCTAATGGTTGCGCCAGGCATCAGGTGGCTGATCTGGCCGTGGTGGGGATGATGGCCCCGCTATTTAACGAAGAAGCCTGCATTGCCTGCGGTGTGTGTGTGCCTGAATGCCCGGATCGAGCGCTTGACCTCAAAAACAACCGCCTGATCCGGCAAGATCACAAATGCCAAGGTTGCTTCACCTGCTCCGGCATTTGCCCGGAAGAGGCCTTTAAGCCGGCAATCCGACAGGTTGGAATCCTGGCCGGGGGAAGGCTGGGCAGGCATCCGGCCTGGGCCAGGGAGGTCGCCCGCATAGAGTCACCTGAAAAGGCCATGCAGGTCATCAGCGATCTTTTTGAAAAGTTCCTCAGCACTTCCGAACCAGCCGCCCGCTTTGGCCACTGGTTCCAAGAACAGGGAAAAGGAGGCGCGTGAAATGGGAAACACCATGTGCCCGGGACAGGACACCTCATTTTGGAGGCCTGACGACATATTTGAAGTCCCTTGCGGCAACTGCGGCCATGAGGTGGAGTTTTTCAAGGACGACGCCACCCGCCGTTGCAAAAGCTGCGGGACTTTGGTGAAAAACCCCAAGCTGAACCTGGGCTGCGCCCAATGGTGCGAGCATGCCAAGGATTGCCTGGGATATGACCCCAAGGAAAAGCTGGCCCAGGCGGAATCGGGCGACACCTCGCTGACCGACAAGCTCATCGAGGCTGTCAAGGCGGTGTTTGGCAATGATCAAAAAGAGATCGACCACAGCCTCAAGGTTCTTGATTATGCGCGAGAGCTGATCAAAAAAGAGCCCGCCGACCCCCAGGTGGTGATGGCCGCCGCCATTTTGCACGATATCGGCAAACCCCTGGCCCAGGTCAAGCACGGCTCCGCGGCAGGAGCTTTCCATGAGATGGAAGGCCCTCTGGTTGCTAAGGAAATCCTGCAGGATCTGGGGCTCAAGGCTGAGGTCATTGACCATATATGCCGGATCATTGCCAACCATCATACAGCCAAGGGGATAGATACACCGGAGTTCCGCCTGGTCTGGGATGCAGACTGGCTGGCCAATATTCCAAGGGATTTCAGTGAGCTGACCCCGGAGAAAATGGAAAAACTCATAACCAAGGTTTTTAAGACCAAAACCGCCAGCAAAAAGGCCGAAAGACTTTTCTTATAAAAATCGGAGGGATTATCCATGTTTTGTTATCAATGCGAGCAAACAGCCAGAGGCCAGGGATGCACAGTCAAGGGAGTCTGCGGCAAGGAGCCTTCCACCGCGGCTCTACAGGACCTCTTGACCTATGCTGTTCAAGGTCTGGGAATCGTCGCCCATGAGGCCCGGCAAAAAGGGGTTAATAACAACCAGGCCAACCGGTTTACCTCAGAAGCCCTGTTCAGCACCCTGACCAATGTGGATTTTGATGACAGCCGTTTTGTTCCTCTTATCAAAAAGGCTGTGGAATTGCGCGAAGCTATCCGGGAAAAGGCGGGCTTGGCCCCGGCCGCGGATGGCCCTGCCGCCTTTACTCCGGCCGATGACCTGGAAGGCCTGGTGGCCCAGGGCGAGGCCCATGGGCTTAAACAACAGGATGTGGACCCTGATGTCGAATCCTTGCGTCACCTGATTCTCTTCGGCTTAAGGGGCGTGGCCGCCTATGCCGATCACGCAGCCATCCTGGGTCAGGAAGATGACCAGGTGTATGCCTTTGTTCACGAGGCCCTGGCTTCCATGTGGGACAAAAGCCTGGGGGTGAACGACTATGTGGGCCTGGCCCTTAAGGCCGGTGAGATCAACCTGCGCACCATGGAGCTTCTGGACGCGGGCAACACAGGTGTATATGGTCATCCCGCACCGACCGAGGTGCCTTTGGGGCACAAGGCCGGCAAGGCGATTTTAGTCTCGGGTCACGATCTCAAGGATCTGGCCCAACTTTTGGAGCAGACCAGGGACAAGGGCATATACATCTATACCCACGGTGAAATGCTGCCCACCCACGGATATCCCGAGCTTAAGAAATACGAACATTTCTACGGGCACTATGGCACTGCCTGGCAGAACCAGGGCAAGGAATTCCCCCTTTTCCCGGGTGCCATTCTCATGACCACCAACTGTATTCAAAGGCCCAAGGGAGACACCCCGGACAAGATCTTCACCACCGGCCTGGTGGGTTGGCCCGGCGTGCCCCACATAGCCGAGGAAAACGGCAAAAAGGATTTCACAAAGGTGATCGAAAAGGCCCTTGCCCTGCCCGGCTTCCAGGAAGATGAAAACAAGGATTCGGTCATGGTCGGCTTTGCCAGAAATGCGGTAATGGGCGTGGCCGACAAGGTGATCGAGGCGGTGAAGGCCGGAGCCATCAAGCATTTCTTCCTGGTCGGCGGCTGCGACGGAGCCAAGCCGGGCCGGGATTATTACACCGAGTTTGTGGAAAAGACCCCCAGTGACACGGTTATTCTGACCCTGGCCTGCGGCAAGTTCCGCTTTTTTGACAAAAAGTTGGGCGACATAGGCGGCATCCCCAGGCTCCTGGATGTGGGGCAGTGCAATGACGCCTACTCGGCGATTCAGATCGCCGTGGCGCTCTCCAAGGCCTTTGACTGCGGGGTCAATGACCTACCGCTTTCCATGATCCTTTCCTGGTACGAGCAAAAGGCCTGCGCCATTTTGCTCACCCTGCTTTACCTGGGCATCAAGGATATAAGGTTGGGCCCCTCCCTGCCTGCCTTTGTCAGCCCCAATGTGCTTAAGGTATTGGTTGAGAACTTCAACATCATGCCGATAACCACTCCGGACAAGGATCTGGAGGCTATTTTGGGTTAATTCCTCCCCTAACACATCAAAAAACCGCGGGCCGCCCATGGCCCGCGGTTTTATTGTTCAGCCGACGGAGAAAATATTTTCAGATAAATGCTGTGCAGAAAAGCCAAGCCGGTCAGGCCAAGGCCAAACCAAGTCGCCATTTTAAAGGGGGTTGCCGGGCTATCGGCAAACCAGGCTCCAGCCAGGGAATCAAGCACCAAAGGTGAAAGAAACTGGCCCAGGTAAAGCAGGGAAGTAACCAGGGCCATGGCAGAAACCAGCCGGGCGGGTCCTGCCGAGAGCCTGGTCAGCTGAAAAACCAGAGGTGAGATAAATCCCAGCCCCGCCCCCACCAGGGTCAGTCCACAGAAGATCGCGGCCAGATGAGTTGACTGGCCCAGAACAAACATACCCAGGGCTATCACCCCTGCTCCGGCAGGCATGGAATAGCAGCCGAACAGCTTATGCAGCCTGTGAAAGGAAAGGCCGAGCAAAAATGCGGTCAGATTAAGCCAGGCGCTGGCCGCGCCACTGGTGGCCGGAGAACCCATGCCCTGGTTCTCTATGAACAAAGAAATATTAACCGGCACTACATAAAAAACCATCATGGTCACCAACATGACCAGGGCATAAAAAACAACCGGCAAGGGGAACTTCTGACGCCTCTTTTCGTTGGGGGCTGATCTCCTCTCCGGCTCGGGCAGATAAAAGTGAACCAGAATAATAGCCGCCAGGGCCACCCCATAGGAACCAAAGGAGTAACGCCAGGAAACAGCGGCCAATACGCCGCTCAGAAGCTGGCCGCAGATCCCGCCCACCTGGCTCGAGGCGCTAACCCACCCCATCATGCGCGCAGCCTTATCCGCCTGGTAGAAATCGGAAACCAGGGCATTGGCCAAGGGCATGATTATTCCCACCGAGATTCCCAGAAAAGCTCGGCAAATCAGCAAAAACTCAATTGAGCCTGCCAGCCCCCCGCCCACGCCGGAAACCAGGTAGAGAACCAATCCCAAAAGCAGGGTTTTCTTTTTTCCCCAGGTTCGGGTGAGGCGATTGGTAAAAAACGCAAAAGGAATCACCATCAGGGCGGGAAGGGTAAGCACAAGTTTTATGCTGCTGCCCGAGGCCAGGGGAAAGGCCCGGGCAATACTGGCTATGGCGGGAGCCACAACCGCTCCGGCCATAATGGTGAGCAAGGCCACAGTCAATATGGCCGGGGTGATCATCCTATCCTGGGTTTTCATCCACGAGCTCCTGCATATTGCGGATAACCTGCCGCAGCACATCTTTGCAAACCACCATGTCTGTGGGGTCTATGTTTCGGGCCGCCTGTTTTAAGTTCAGTTTGGCCAAAGCGATCAATTCGGTTTGCAGGGCTCTTCCTTTTTCGGTGAGAACGATGCGTTTCAATCTGCGATCTGCGGGGTCCAATTTTCTCACCACCATTTCCCGCCTTTCCAACCCGTCTATGAGCTTCACCACCGACACCTTGTTTTTACAGGTCCTATTGGCTAGTTCCTGTTGGGTCAGCTTCTCTTGATCCCAGAGAACAATCAGGATTTTCCATTGCTCCACTGTGATTCCCCTGGGCATTAACTTCCGGTTTAAAACAAACCGATAAAACTGGGAGCCCACATCAAGCAGCATCCCCAGGGAATCTTGAATATCGTATTCAACGGTATTGGCCATGGATTCTCATCCCAAAATAGATATAGATTTGACCGTTAACTTTATAACGATTTTCCTAAACCCATCCACCTCCCCCGGGCCTCAAAAACAGATAATTTGCGGATCAGCAGCCCGCCGAACGCTTGAGCCTAAGCTATTTTGGACTTTTGTTCAGATCCGCCTCCTAGGCCAGAAGATCCAGGGCCGCCCTCACAAACAGCTCTGTTCCCAACGGCAGGATCTCCGGCCGGGGTGCAAATCCGGCATTGTGCAAAGGCGCGACCCCGGGGTATCCGGCCCCTAAAAAGAAGAAGCATCCCGGCACTTTTTCCAGGAAATAGGACATATCCTCTCCACCCATGGTGGGTTCGAATTCAAGCACTTGATCCTGGCCCACCACTTGGGCTGCGCATTTCCCAACCAGCTCGGTTATGGCCGCATCATTGATTGTGGGCGGATAACCCGGGCTGAAATCAAAACCATAGGAAGCACCCATGGACTCGCAGACTCCCTTGACCACCTTTTCCAGACGTTCTGGCCAGGACTTCCAGATATCCCGGTCAAAGGTGCGGGTGGTTCCGGCCATTTCCACCTGGTCTGCGATAACGTTAAAGGCGGTTCCGCCCTTAATCTGGCCTATGGTCACCACCGTGGGGCTTAAGGGGCTCATGTGACGGCTTGTGATGCGCTGCAAGGCGGAAATAACCTGGGAAGCGGTATCCACCGGATCTATACAGGTATGGGGCAAGGCGCCGTGTCCGCCCTTGCCTATCACCTTGATATCAAAGCGGTCCATGGCGGCCATCACCGGGCCGGGGGCCACGGAAACAGTGCCGCTTAGCGCTCCGGGCCAGACATGGCAGCCAAGGGCATAATCCACTGGGGGGTCTTTAAGCACGCCCTCTTCCATCATGGGCTTGGCTCCGCCGGGAAACTCCTCGGCAGGCTGGAAAACAAATTTCACCTGACCCTTTATTTTTTCTCTCATGCCCGTAAGAACCCGGGCCGCGCCCAGAGCCATGGCCATATGGCAGTCGTGACCGCAGGCGTGCATCACTCCCTCGTGTGTAGAGGCAAAGGAAAGACCGGTCTCTTCCTTAACAGGCAGGGCATCCATATCCGCCCGGATCATAACGGTCTTGCCCGGGATCTCTCCCTCAACAAGCCCCACAACACCGGTTTTAGCCACTTTTTCCCTTACCAAAAGCCCCATCTCTTTGAGGCAGTCGGCCACATAGGCCGCTGTTTTTTCTTCGGTGAATGCCACCTCGGGAATCTTATGCAATTCTTCACGGTCCTTTTTGATTCGGGCCGCATTATCCTTAATTACTTCTTTCAGTTCAGCCATTTATCACCTCGTGCATGCTGAGTGCCTAAAAAACCGGATTCGCCCAGCCTAGCAGCAGGCAAGGGTAAAAAGCCAGAACAAACCAACTGCTCCCTGGGTTATGAAGCAAATTAAAACCTCAGCAGACCAGCCCTTTCAAAAACAAAAAATCGCCCCGGCCTGATTAAGCCGGGGCGATAACTTACTGAAAAGATCTTGTCTTTATTTATCTGATTACACTTAAAGCCGGCTAGGCAGCCAGGGCCGCCTGATCAGCCTTTTGCCTGGGCCTTTGTAAAACCCACATAAGGCCATAGACCACAATACCCATACTGATCACCAGGTCAGGGCTAATCTCATTTATGCCAACCAGAGAAGCGGAGCCTTCCGGCCTCAGAATCATGAAGGTAATCAACAAAAAGACCACGCCTTCATACCACTTGTTTCTGGCTATGAAATATCCCTGGGTTGCACAGGCAAAGGCGAACATGGCCAGAACTCCCGTTATGAAAATCCAGATCGCCTCCAGCCAGGTATGCACCCCAATCAAGAGCAGACGCTCATTGAAGATAAACATAAAGGGCAAAATGGCCGTGCGGATATCATACATAAAGCCCTGCACGCCGGTTGGGATGGGGTCTGACTTGGCTATGGCAGCAGCGGCATAAGCCGCCAACCCCACCGGTGGGGTGTCGTCCGCCAATATGCCGAAGAAGAACACAAACAAATGAGCGCTGATCAGGTGAACCTCAAGCCCGGCATCCGGAGCCAGCTCGGTTATCACCTTGGCGGTCAAAGAGGCCATGACAATATAGTTGGCCGTGGTGGGAAGCCCCATGCCCAAAAGCAGGCAGGCAACGGCTGTTATGATCAGAAGCAGATACAGGTTTCCGCCTGAGATCACATCCACCACCTCGGTGATGAGTCCGCCGAGCCCCATGGTTACAACGCCCACGATGATGCCCGCGGCACTCACCGCCACACCGATGCCCATCATGTTGCGGCCGCCGGCCACTAAAGATTCCCAGATGGTGACCAGAGCCACCTTAATGCCCCAGACCCAATCCTTGCCTTCTCTCCTGGCCATGACCTGGCACTTGATGACAATCAGGGCAGCCAGGATCAAAATGGCGTTATAAGCGGCCAACTGGGGGCTGTGGCGCAGCCACATAAGCTCGTAGATCAACACGATCAAGGGAATCAGAAAATGTATACCCTCCATTAAAGTCTTTAGAAAGGGTGGCAGATCCACCCGAGGCACCCCGTGCAGGCCCAGTTTACCGGCCTCCAGGTGGGTGATGTAGAAAAGGGCAATGTAACTTATCACCGCAGGCACAAAGGCGGCCTTGACCACCTCTATGTAGGGCAGGTTGCAGTACTCGGCGATGATAAAGGCGGCCGCGCCCATGATGGGCGGCATCAGCTGGCCATTGGTGGAGGCTGCCACCTCCACTGCGGCGGCTTTTTTAGCGGGATAGCCCACGGATTTCATCAAGGGGATGGTAAAGGTGCCTGTGGTGACCACGTTGGCAATGGAAGAGCCCGAGACCATGCCGGTCAAACCCGAGGCCAGAACCGCGGCCTTGGCCGGGCCGCCCTTGAAGGTGCCGAGCATGCTGAAGGCCAGGTCCACAAAATAGCGGCCGCCTCCGGCTTTTTCCATCATGGAGCCCAGAAGCACAAACAAAAACACAATAGTGGCAGACACATCCAAAGGAATCCCGAATATACCCTCGGTGCTGATCGTCTGCTGGGACATGAAACGGGAAAAGCTCACGCCTTTAAAGGCAATCACATCGGGCATATAAGGCCCGAAAAAGGAATATAAAATAAACACGCTGGCCACTATGGTGAGGGCAGGTCCCAGTGACCTTCTGGCCGCCTCCAAAAGCAGCACGATCAAAATCACACCCACCACAATATCCCTGGTGGTAGGCAAACCCTGCCTTGTGGCTATATTTTCATAATCCAGGGCAATGTAAAGGGCGCAAAGGCCCGCCACACCCGCCAATAGAAAATCCAGCCAGGTGATTTTGGTTTTATCGCTTAAAAAAGAAAAAAGCCCCGTTACTTCGCGCTTTTTAAAAAGAGGATAACTCAAATAGACCAGGATGATGGCAAAAGCCAGGTGAATGGCCCGGATATAAACCGCTTCCAGCAGAAGCACCTGCGGCAAAAGCATCTGGTAAATGGACCAGGCAGCGGCAATGACCGGTATCACCCAGGCCTGCCAGCCGGTTGGCACTCGGGAGCCAATTTCCGCCTCCTCCACCAACTTCTGGGCCTGCTTTGCGCCCTGGTCCTCCTGGGTCTCAAGCCCTTCAACCGGTTCCCGGGGGCTCTTGTCAGGCATGGTTGCTCCTTTTTCCTTACCCAGCTCATGAGACAATGGGGCCGCCCACTTAGCTTTGATAAATGTGAGGGCCTTTTGCGGTTAAAGCTCACAGAACCGGCTTATACTGGTTTCGGGACGCTTTTTGCCCAAAGGCAAAACCGCCTCTAGAGAGGGGAACCGGGCCGGAAGGCTATTTTTCAGCCTTCCGGCCCAGGGTCGACTTTATTTCATCAAACCGGCTTCCTTGTAGTACTTCATGGCGCCCGGGTGAATCGGCGCGGACATACCTTCAAGCATCTCCTTTTTGGTCAGGTGCTTGTAGGCCTCGTGCAGTTTTTTGAAGTCTTTAAAGTTTTCAAAGACTTCCTTGGTAATGGCGTAAACCACGTCATCGGGAACATCGGCGCTGGTCACAAAAGTGGCCTTCACCGCAAAGGTGGGGACGTCTTTTTTGTTCAGGGCCTGGGGATAGAACTCAATCGGAATCTTGGCCTTGACGTAGTAGGGGTACTTTTTGATCAGGCTGTTCAGCTTGTCGTCATCCATACCCACAAAACGGGTCTTGATCCTGCCCGCGGTGGCTTCCTTGAACAGGCCTGCCGGGTTGCCCACGGTGTAGATAAAGGCATCCACCCTGCCGTCCTGCAGCATCTTGCCACTCTCGGCCGCCTTGAGGCCCTCGGCCCGGGCGAAGTCCTTATGACTCATGCCGTATTCTTTCAGGATGTCAATGAAGTTCTGCCTCTGGCCGGAACCGGGGTTGCCCACTGCAATGGCCTTGCCCTTGCAGTCGGGCACGCTCTTGATGCCGCTGTTTTCAGAGGCGCACAGGAAAAAGGTCTCGGGGTGAATGGTGAACACGGCCCGCAGTTTCTTCTGGGGTCCCTTGTCTTTCCACTCGGCCAGGCCGTTCCAGGCCTGGTACTGACGGTCGGACTGGACCACGCCGAACTCAAGGTCGCCGGCCATGATCGCGTTGACGTTAAAGACTGATCCACCCGTGGATTCAACCGTCACACGCAAGTTGTACTCTTTGCGCTTTTTGTTGACGATCTTGGAGATAGCGCCGCCGGTGGGATAATAAACCCCGGTGACGCCGCCGGTGCCGATGGTCACATATTTGGTCCGGGCCTGGGCGGACTGGGTGTCCGCAAGCACCAGGCAGGTGGCCGCAAAGGCCATAACCAACATCAATACACCAAACTTTTTCATAGATCTCTCCTCCTAGAAAACGTTGGACCCGTTACCTGTTTACGAGCTCGGCCCTTTCAAGCCGCTCTTTGACTAGCCTTTTCTATGCTCACTCCTTTTTCCGTTTGGAAAAATCATCCAGCGCATCGACGCGCTCCGGCGCGGAAACCGTGGCCAGGCAAGCCTCGACTTCATAGTCCATCAAGGCCTCCATGCTGACCTCCGGAGCCATATCGATACCTTTTTTGATCAGCTTTATGGAAAAAGCCGAATTGGGGGCTATCTTGGCGGCCAGCTCAAAGGCCGCGTCCATGAGTTTGTCATCTGCCACCACCTGATTCACCAGGCCGATACGGGCCGCTTCGGCACCCTTTATGAATTCGCTGGTGAAAAGCAGTTCCTTGGCCTTGCCCGGCCCCACCAAAAGCGGCAAGAGCCGCATGGCCCCGCCGGTCACCGAGCTGGAGACCTTGGCTTCGGGCGAGCCAAAGGTGGCGTTCTCAGCCGCGATCCTTAAATCGCAGGCCAGGGCCAACTCATATCCGCTGCCCAGGGCGTAGCCGTTGACCGCGGCTATGGTTGGCTTTTCAAAACGGATTATGAACCTGGAAATTTCCTGGAGATAGGTGATGTATTCCCGGTACTTGGCCAAGGATCTTCCTTTGGAGTCCTTGAGGTCCGCACCGGTGGAAAAGGCCCTGCCGCAGCCGGTGAGGATGACAACCTTGATGTCACCGTCGTCGCGGGCATTGATAAAGGCCTGGTTCAGCTCTTCCCAGAGCTGCTTATTCATGGCGTTAAGCACCTTGGGTCGATTCAAGGTGATAACCGCGCAGTAATCTTTTTTCTCGTAGATAACAGTTGGTTCGGGCATATCAGGACTCCTTTGCCTCATCCAGAATGATCCTGGCATCAACGATACTCATCCCAGAGGTGTGAACCAAAACCGGGTTGAGGTCGATCTCCTTGATCTCCGGGTTATCCAGGACCAGGGCCGAGAGGCGGTGCAGAAGGTCTTCCACCGCCGCCACATCCTTGGCCGCCTGGCCACGCACTCCCTTAAGCAGGGGATAACCCTTGATGGACCGAACCATGCGACTTACGTCTTCGTCGTAAACAGGAGCCACTCCAAAGGATACGTCTTTCAGCACCTCCACGTAAACCCCTCCCAGGCCAAACATGAGAACCGGCCCGAAATTGGCGTCCTTGATCATGCCGAAAATGCATTCCTGGCCGGATTCGGCCATGGGCGAGAGCATGACTCCCTTTATCTGGTTCCGGTCCGCAACCTTAAGCGCCGCCTCTAAAATGGAGTCAAAGGCCTTGGCCGTCTCTTGTGCGTCTTTTAGGTTTAAAAGAACTCCGCCGGAATCCGACTTGTGAATTATGGCCGGACTTACGATTTTGGCGGCCAAGGGATAAGAGCCCATCTTTTCTGCCAGGGAAAGGGCCTCTTCCTTTGTCCCTGCCAAGGCAAAAGGCGGCATGACAAAGCCGTAGGCCTTTAGAAGTTCATGGGCCTCCGGCTCCAGGAGGTTATTGCGGCCCTCGGCCCAAACTTGGGCAAAAAGTTCTTTTGCCTTTTTCCCGGCCCCGGGGTTTGGGCTGTATTTAACTTCCGCCTCTTTTTTGCACCGGTTGGCGGCCTGATGGGCCAGCGCCGACAGGCACTGGGCCGTACGGTCGCTGGATTCGAGCACCGGGATGCCGCCCTTGCGCAAGGCCTTTACGGCCTCGTAATCCTGCCTGGCAAAGCTGGTGTGCACCAAAAGGGGTTTTTGGTACTTTTTGACCATGGCGGCCATATCCTCGGAGGCCTTGGTCTCCAGCTCCCCGACATGTTCTGCGATTATGTCCTTGAACCCGCCGAAAAATCCCGTGATGTAAACCGAATCCACGGAATCATCCTGCATGACCAGGTCCACGCACTTGGCGATCATGTCCGGATTCTCCTCGGCGGTTCCCCCGTAGTCAATGGGATTGTGGGCAGGCATGCCCGCAAGCAGGTAGGTTTTGATCTGCTCCTGGCGTTCTTCACTCAAAACCGGCACCTCAAGGCCCCAGCGCTCGGCATTGTCCGCGGCAACAGAGTTGTCCCCACCGCCTTCGGAGAGTATGCAGACCCTGTTTCCCCTGGGCACTGGCGCATCCAAGAAGCATTCGGCCAAGTCAAACATCTCGTCCACGTTGTTGACCCTTAAGATGCCCGCCTGTTTAAAGGCGTCTTCCACAATGGCGTCGTCTGCGGCCAAGGCGCCGGTGTGTGAGGCGCTGGCCCTTTGCCCGGCTGTACTGCGCCCCACCTTCAAGGCGATAATGGGCTTTTTCTTAACCGCCCGGCGGCAGACCTTCACCATCTCGTCACCGAACTTGATGCTCTCCAGGTAGAGCATGATGACGTCCGTGTCGTCATCCGAGGCCAGGTAGTCGATGTAATCGTGGAACCGCACCCCAATGGCGTTGCCCGAGCTTATGATGCGGCTGAATCCCCTGCCCCGGCTGTGGGCAAAATGACTCAATGAGTCGATGATGTTGCCGCTTTGGGCCAGAACGGAAAGCTTGCCTTTTTGAAGGCCCGGAATACCCAAAAGGTTCATCCTGCCCGTGGCGGAAAACATCCCCGAGCAGTTGGGCCCGATTATGTTTATGCCGGTTTCTTCGGCCACTTCCATTATTTTGGCTTCAATGGCCTTGCCCTCCGGGCCGGTTTCTCCGAGGCCCGCGGTAATGATAACCGCGCCCTTGGCTCCCTTGGCCGCGGCCTGGGCCACGGCATCGGGAATAAACCTTCCGGGAATCACTATCATGGCCAAGTCGATTTTACCGTCAATCTTATCCAGGGACGGATAGGCTTTTTGATCAAAAAGACGGTCGCGCTTGGGATTAATTAGATAGATATCTCCGGAATAACCTCCCTGGAAAAGGCTTCTGGTTCGCCTTTCCGCGGCTTTTCCCGGAACCTCCGATGCTCCAACCACGGCAATGCCTCCGGGGTTGAAGATTGCACTCAAGGGATGAGCGTTCGCCTGCATCCTTCAAGTCTCCTTGCTTAAAAGCGTGGTGTTGAATTTGGTTGTCCATTTCCCGACAACATGGGCAAAATTCCTTTTGTCAAAGGCACTCGTCGGTTTTTTACCGATAAGCACTCCGCCCGCCTCTTCTAAAGACCGCGAAAACCTTCCCGGCGGTTTGTCGTGGCCCCGACAAATCGGCAAAATATTCCAGTTTGCCGATTTGTCAGCTCAAGACCATTGCTTCTAATTATCTGTGCACTAATATTATTCTAAATATTAGTAGTATTTCGCTCCGGGCAAAACCGCATGAAAGCGGCCTCTTTTAAAAAGTCAATCCCGATCCTTCTCGGATTCGGCGTCCTGAAAATAAACCCCTTTTTGACGCCACATTTTCTCCAGGTTGCCGAGCCTGCGCATGGATTCATCCCCTTCCATATAGGCCAGGGCCGTTACCAATGCATTTAAAAGGCTTAAAGCGGCCACAAAAGACTCCATAAAGGAATCCATGCTGAATGACGCGGGCAAGACATGGTCGGACAAAAGGGCCAAGGGGGAATAGGCGCTGTCTGTAATACTCACTACGGTTACACTGGTTTTTTTGGCTTCTTCCACCGCCTCCAGGGTGAGTTTGGTATAACGGGGAAAAGAAAAGGCAATCAGAACCGAACCGGAATGTAAATTTTTGATATCGGACCAGAAATAGCCTATGCCTGGGCTCATTAAGGTAGGCCTGTGCCCCAGGTTGCGCAGGGCGCTGTAAAAAAAATGGGCCAGGGAATGGGCCGATCTTAAGCCAAGGATATGAATCGACTCGGCCCGGCTCAATACATTCACCACCTCTTCAAAGGCACTAAGGGAGGTGGTTTTAATGGTCTGCTCCAGATTGGTCAGATCGGAATTCATAACAGCGGGCAGGATATCCTTGACTGAACGGATTCTCCCTTTGGTGTCTTCCATGCGGCTCACCGTATCCAGCCGGGAGATCAATTGCTTGCGCAGGTGATCCTTGAGCTGGGTGAGGCCATTGAAGCCAAGCGCCTGGGCCACCCGCACCACAGTGGCGTCGCTGACCCCCAGCTCCCTGCCGACCTGGGCCGCAGTCATGAAAAGCGCCTGTTCGGTATTGGCCAGAAAAAAATCCGTAACCCGTATTTGAGTCCGAGTCAGCCGAACAGGGCCTTTGGCAAAAAGAACATCCGGATGCAGCATGTAAAACCTGAACCATTCTTTTTATTACTTAGATATTTTTTATATGTAATAATTACTACATTGAAAAAAGCCGTGTCAACCAAGCAATAAAAAAATATGTATTTTTCTTATTTTTAAACTATTGTTAATCAGTTAGAAAAAAACAGCAACAAGCGTACAAGTCGGTAATAATAACCCTTTAGATTTAAAGTTTCTGCGCTATAAAAATGAAACGCCGAATCATATAATGAGGTAAGCGTAATCTATATACATTCCAAGACAAATAAAGCTTAACACCAAAGGATCAAAAACCGCCTCGGGTTTCAGATGCAAGTCACCGACGGTTTTAAGTGGTATAATCTGCTCTACCGGTTCACAGTTAAAAATACTTGAGTAACAAAAACCGCGGCTTATGCCGCCGAAAACAAGCGAAACGGAGTTTTAGCATGAAGTTGATCAACTACAAGGATGTGCCTGGAACAGAATACCCCAGTGATCTGGCCAAGGGAGCAGTGGGCCGGGTGGTTATCGGTCAGGCTGACGGCGATACCAGCTTCTGCCTCAGGGTCTTTGAGCTAAGCCCCGAAGGACACAGCGCCCTGCACAGCCATCCTTACGAGCATCAGGTCTTTGTACATGCGGGCAAAGGCGAAGTCTGGAACGGTTCCGAATGGCAGGAAATCGCCCCGGGTTCAGTGATCTTTATTCCCGGCGGCACCGAGCATCAGCTTAGAAACAAAGGCCAGGATCTCCTGGTCTTTGCCTGTGCCATCCCCAAAGGCGCTCCCGAGCTGTAAGCCTTTTCCCATATGCCAAGGCAATAAGCCTGTCTCGGCCGGATAAACGGCCGAGACAGGCTTATTTCATTTTTTTCAACCCCACCGCCGCATCCCTATAAAAAACCACCCCCACCCCCTTTTTCCGCTGTAAAGCAACTTGTCTGTCATCACGGAATTATAGATAATATGAATGGGGGGGGTCAAAAAGGATTCACCCACACGGACTGTTTCCTCACCCCCGCCAAAATTACAAACCAATAACGATTCGAAGCTGATGGAAGAATACGATGTAATAGTAGCCGGCCTGGGACCGGCTGGAGCAGGCGCGGCAACGGAACTGACCAGGGCCGGAGCCAGGGTGCTGGCCCTGGACTCGGGGGCGAAAAAACCCTGCGGCGGATGTATATCAATGAGGTGGTCGTGGCTTTTCGACTGGTTCGGAAAGCCCAAGTGGTTTGAGGATCACCAGGTAAACAGGCTCTGCCTTAACTGGCAGGGGAAAATCCCGGTATTCTGGCAAACTAAAAAATTCGGCGCGGTTTTGGTGGACAGAAATCTTCTGGATAACCACCTGGTTCCAAAAGTTAAGGCCGGGGGAGTTGAGATATTAAACGCCAGGCTAAAATCCCTCAGGCAAGTCAAAAGTAAATACCAGATCCGCACCACCAAGGGAGATTTCCGGTGTTCCTGGCTGGTGGACGCCTCGGGAAGCTCTCTTGCCCTTAAAAAGAAGTTTAATTTAGGGAATGCAAGTTCATTCACCTACAAGGCCCTGGTCTGCGAAACCAAGGCTAGTAAAAAAGTCACTGAATTATTAAGCCGGGGAACGGCCTTGATTGACCTGGGCGCCATTCCCCTTGGTTACGGTTGGATATTTCAAAGGGGAGAAACCGTAAACTTTGGCGTTGCCACCAGAAGGCTGGATAAACTGCCCCCACAAAAAAACCTGCAGACCTGCCTGGCCGCCTTTGCACAAAGCTATGGCCTTGAAACGCCCCAGAGGTTCAGGGGAGCTGTAATACCCTGCCCTGATCGGAAGACGCCTTTACTTAGCCGGGGCAACATCCTTTTAACCGGGGATGCGGCCTCTTTGGCTGATCCTTTTTTGGGAGAAGGAATCGGCCAGGCCATGCTAAGCGGACGCCTTGCCGCAGAGGCGGTGTTGAAAGGCAAGGCCGATTATTACAAGACTTCGATAAAAAAGGGACTTTTAAGGGAACACGCCCATGCCAGGATGCTGGCCGGGCTGATTTACAACCTGCCGGCAAAAGCCCATGGCCTGGCTCGCCGACACCCCGGCAGCCTGGAGACCGGCTTCAAACTTCTACGGGGCGAGATCACCCACAAAACCCTTTGGGGCCATATCCTGGGCAAGATTCTCGGATTCAAACCATCTCTTGACCGCTCGCCGGGGGGCTACTATAGTAAGAGGCTGAATTAATATCCTTAACCGCTGATAAAAGGCGCAAAAAGGGATCACCGGATCAAAAGGTTCGCAATTAGCCCAGGGCAAAAAAAGACTAAAACTCGCCCACGGATTCAGAAGGGCCGCGAATCTTTTAAAGGGGGTTTTATTGACCCAGTTCAGGCAACCAGCCATTTGGTGGCCCATACTGGTATTTGGGGTCTTGATATTCTCTGGTGTAGCCGTATTTCGGGGAGCCCAGGAATATTTGGAAGTAAAGGCCAGACTCAAGCAGATACAGCAGACAAACCAGATGCTGGCCGAAAAAAACAGACTTCTTTACCAGAATGTCATCAGGCTCAGAAACAACCCGCAAGCCCTGGAAAAGGCCTGCCGTGATGAAATGAACATGGTAAGGCCCGGTGAAGTGGTTTATCAAAGGCCCCTGCACCGAGAAGAAAGGGGCGCCCCCTAAGTTTTGCCTGACAACCATTTGATTTATCTGTAGGTATTAGCCCTGTGACCGCTAAAAGAATAGTAATGTGCCCAGATAGCCATTTCCCGGTAAACCGGGCGTGAAAAACGGTCAATAAAAATCGCAGATATGCCTTAAATCCGGTAATAAACAGTATATAAGCCGTCTAGCAAGGGAGAGGCCCTTAATGGCTGACACAAAAGATCAAAAAGGCTCTGAACTCTTCCTCTTGGAAGCCTGGGTGGCGGACAACCCGGGGTCATTGCTTTTTTTAAAACTGGCCGATGCCTATCGCACAACCGGACGCTTGGACGAGGCTGCCCAGGTTCTGCAAAAAGGCCTGGTCATGCACCCGACCCTGATTCAGGCCAGGGGGCTTTTGGCCTCCATTCTGGAAGAGACAGGAGATTCCCAAGGAGCTCTGGCCCAATATATGGCGGCGGCAAATGAAATCGCCGCCCATGCCGATGTATTCAAAAACCTGGGAGAACTCCTGGAAGAACAGGGTTCAGGCGCACAGGCATCCAAGGCTCTGGAAGTCTATGAAGCGTTGGCCCATGGCTTCATAGGCAAAGAGCCTGCCAAAGCCGCGTCCAAGGCCATGAGCACGAATGAGATTCAGGCTGCCAGGGGAAGGCTGAAGGAAGCGGCCCGGGTTTATAAACAAATGCAGACCGAAGAACCTGAGATAAAAGAGCCGCCGGAGGCTGAACCCGCCGGCCGGGATATCTATCAAAAAGGTCTGCTGGACAGCCTGGATGCCTTTAAAAAAGCGGCCCGCAAAAGAGCGGGCGCTTAATCCGGGATTATTTCAAAAACTTTTTTCAATAAGGGAAGAATCGAACAATATGTTTAGTACTGCCGAATTCAGAAAAGGGCTTAAAATTGAAATTGACGGAAAGCCCTTTACCATCGTTGAGTTTCAGCACGTAAAACCCGGCAAGGGCGGCGCTTTTGTACGCACCAAGCTGAAAAACCTTGAGACGGGCCAGGTGCTGGAGCAGACCTTCCGCTCCGGAGCAAAGGTGGACAAACCGGACCTTGAAGAGATGAACGTGCAGTACCTTTATCAGGATGGCGAGCAATACGTCTTCATGGACAACCAAACCTATGATCAAATTTTCATCGCGGGTGAGCATCTCTCTGACGTGATTCCGTTCATGAAGGAAAACACCGACCTGATGGTTCTTTTCCACAACGGCAAACCCATTGGCGCGGAACTGCCCATAACCATGGAGCTGACCGTGACCAGCACAGAGCCCGGTGTCAAAGGCGACACAGCCACCGGTGCCTCCAAACCCGCCACCCTGGAAACAGGCCATGTGGTGCAGGTGCCCCTTTTCATTGAAGAGGGTGAAGTATTGAAGATAGACACCCGCACTGGAGAGTATTTGGAACGTGCCTAACAACTTCGCACCCAATTTTACAGCCACTGGTATTGGCTCTTTACCGCACAGCGATCCGGTTAAGGCTGTTGCCAAAGTCCAGGGCGAACTCAAGGAAATGCCTTACTGGCCGCAGCTTTCCAAACTGGGGCCCTTGGAGGACATGAACCTGCAGTTTGCCTCGGCCTTGAGGCCCTTGGTGGAAGCCGCCACTGAAACCCGCGAGTTAAAGGCCCACCCCGGAATCTCCCGGGAAGAGGCCTTGGCCGGGTTTTACGAAAGGCTTTTCGGGGCTGAGCTTAATGATTTTGTCCTGCATGAGGAAGAGGCCAAGGGGCTTTATTTATTCATGGACCAAATCAGGGCGGCAGGCAGTGAGAACTTCCCCTGGTTGAAGGGTCATGTGACCGGCCCCTTGACCTTATCTGCCTCTGTTATGGGGCGGGATGAAAAGTCCATCCTTTACGACGATGAAATGGCCGAAGCGGTGGCCCGTGGTCTGGGTGCGGCGGCGGCCGCCCAGGCGGATCTTTTGGGTGAGCTTGAAAGGCCCTTGATGGTCTTTATTGACGAGCCTTTCCTCTCCGGCTTTGGCTCCGCCTTCACCCCCATCAGCCGGGAAAAGGTGATCGAGCTTCTGGGTTACACCCTGGAAGAAGCCAGGACCAGGGCAGCCAAGACACCGGTGATGGGCGTGCATTGCTGCGGCAATACCGACTGGGGTATGCTGATCGAGGCCGGGTTTGATGTCATCAACCTGGATTCAGCCGGATATGGCGAAAACCTTCTGCTCTATCCCGAGGCGGTCAAAGGCCTTTTGGAAAAAGGCGGAGCCGTGGCCTGGGGTGCCGTGCCCACCGCGGAGTTCAGGGGTGACGAAACAGGAGAAGGTCTGTGGGCTCATTTAAAGGGTCTTTTAGAGGGGCTTGAAGCCAAGGGAATCGCCAAAGAGGTTTTGGCTTCTCAGGCCTTGGTGACCCCGGCTTGCGGCATGGGCTCTTTGAATGAAGAAAAGGCAGCCCGCATATTGGAGCTGACCGCCGAGGTGAGCCGCTTGGCCAGAGCGGGATACGCCGCCTGATATAAAAAAGACAAGGCTCATTAAAAAGCGCGCCCTGGGTAACCGGGGTGCGCTTTTTTTCCGGCAAAGCCCTTCTCTGCCCGCCATCAGGCAAAAAACTTGGATTATGGCCGGTGGCTCGAATTACTCGCCTTAAGAAAGGACTTGCAATTCGGCGGGCCCTCTCCCCTCTCCCCTCTCCCCGGGGTCCCCAAAATCTCTGATTTTAGGGGTGACTAGAGGTCCCCAAAATCTCTGATTTTAGGGGTGACTAGAGGTCCCCAAAATCTCCGATTCTAGGGGTGGCTAAGGGGTCCCCAAAATCTCCGATTCTAGGGGTGTAATCCTTGGCCCGCATTCAGGCTGTTTGCAACAGCCTGAAAAAAGGCGCTCCGCTTAAAAACGGCGCGCCTTTTTAACACTACCAATTTACAGGCCGTGTAAGGGCCTTTATGCCTTATAATCCCAGGTCGTCTGAAATCTCCCGCATGGCGTTTAGGGCCAAATCTGCAAACTCGGACAAGGGGATGTCCAGCTTTTCACAGAGACGGATATGATCCCTGTTTACGCTTCTGGCAAAGGCGGTTTGCTTCATGCGTTTGGTAATGCTCTTGGGTTTTACGCTGGCGAGTTTTTTATCCGGATAAACCAGGGCGGTTGCCACCACCAGTCCGGTGACGGTCTCTCCGCAGGTAAGCGCCAGATCAAGGTCTGTTTTGCGCTCAACACCCAGGTTTTCCGCATTGTGGGCCTTGATGGCATCCAGCACGTCTTCGGAAAGCCCGTAGGGCTCAAGCATTTCCACCGTTAAAAGACCGTGCTTGTCCATCTGGCCGTCTTTGCCGGCCTTTTCATAATCCAGGTCGTGCAGCACCCCGGCCACTGCCCACTTTTCCTCGTCTTTTCCCAAGCGGCGGGCAAGAGCCCGCAAGACAGCCCCAGAGGCCAGGCTGTGCTTGCGCATACTGGCATCCAAAAGATGGCGCTCCATGAGCGCCCTGGCCTCCAGGTAGTCCATGACTAACCTGCCTTGGCCAGGCGGCGAGTCTTTTTCTTCATCTTGGAGAGACGACGGCGCAGAGCTTCCACCTTTTTATCATCGCCCTCTTCGCGAAGTTTATCCCGCTCGGCTTTCAGTTCGGCCATTTCCTTTTTCAGGGCGCGGATGGCTCCGGCGTCGACCTTTTTGCCGCCCTCATCCTCAATGCCGCGGGATTCCTTGATGGCCGCGATCAACTCGGCCTTGTTCATACCATGAACGCCGACAATACCGCCTTCAGCCAAGGCTACCTCGCGCAGTTCTTTGGCGGTCATTTTCTCCAGGGGTTTTTCATTTTCAGCCATGATCGTTCCTTGTCTTTATCTGTTTTGCTTTTAAGCGCCACGGGTTTTATACATTTAAAAATCGCAGTTTACTCGTTTTCCGCCTTACCTGCAAGGTCTTTCAAAAAAGGCCTGATCATATCAATCGGCAAAGGGAACAGGGTGGTTGAGTTATTTTCAGCCGCAACCTCGCGCAAGGTCTGCAGATACCTCAATTGCAGGGCCTGCGGGTGTTTGGCAATAATCTCCGCCGCCTGGGCCAGACGCTCGGCCGCCTGGAATTCACCTTCCGCATTTATGATCTTGGCCCTTCTCTCACGCTCCGCCTCGGCCTGGGCGGCCATGGCCCTTTGCATTTCAGCCGGAAGATCGATGTGTTTCACCTCCACGGTGCTCACCTTGATGCCCCAGGCGTCTGTGTGGGTGTCGAGTATCTCCTGGAGCTGATTATTTATCTTATCCCTTTCCGAGAGCAACTCGTCCAGCTCCACCTGCCCGCAGACCGAACGCAGGGTGGTCTGGGCCAGCTGGCTGGTGGCATAGAGGTAATCCTCCACCTGCACCACCGCCTTTATGGGCTCCATAACCCGGAAATAGATAACCGCGTTCACCTTTACCGAGACATTGTCCCTGGTTATCACATCCTGCGGAGCCACGTCCATGGCCACGGTGCGCAGGCTCACCTTGACAATGCGGTCAATAAGGGGAATCAGGATGATGAGTCCCGGCCCCTTGGCCTTGATCACCCTGCCCAGGCGAAAAATAACCCCGCGCTCATACTCCCTGAGAACCTTAAGAGCGGCTATGAGGAATAATATGGCCAACACCACAACCGGCGTGAGCCCCCCCAGAAAGCTGGCCACAGCGGCTAAGAATCCTTCCAAAAAGCCCATGATCACTCCTTGTCAGGTGAATTGTTCTTATCTTCAAAGACCACTGAATCATAAGGGACCACCTGAAGGTCCAGGCCCTCATGTCCCACAACCTTCACCACCCGGTCTGGTTCCAGCCCCTCAGTGCCCCTGGCCCGCCAAAGTTCCCCCATAATCCTAACCTTGCCCGGGCTGGTGACAACTCCCTTTTCTCCCACCAGACCCTCCATGCCGGTTATGCTTTTGGTCATCTGGGCCTTGCCGGCCAGATAGGCCAGGGAGGCAAAGAAAACAATGGTTGCGGCTACTGTGGGGATCAAAACAGTAAGGGAAATGCCGACCAGAGCGCCCGCGTCGCCTGTCTCAAACAACATCAGGGAGCCAAGCAAAAGGGATATGGCCCCGGCCACGGAGAGCAGGCCATAGCTGGTTATCTTTATTTCAGCGATAAACAGCACCACGGAAAGGCCGATAAGGGCCATGCCCGCAAAGGAGACCGGCAAGGCGCTCAAGGCGAAAAAGGCCAAGATCAGGCACAAGGCCCCGACCACGCCGGGCAAAATGGTGCCCGGATGGCTCAGCTCAAAATAAAGGCCGCCAAGGCCGATCATTAACAGGATATAGGCCAGGTTGGGATTGGCCAGGGCGGAGAGGATCTTGTCCCTTAATCCCGGTTCATGGACCTTAAGCCCTTTGCCCTTGGTGCTTATGGTGATTTTGCCGAGGCCGGTGGCAACAGTGCGCCCTTCCAGGGCCTTGAGCAGGTCGTCTACATCACGGGCCAGAAGGTCCACCAGCCCTGCCTCTTTGGCCTTTACCGCGTCAAAGCTCCTGGCCTCTGTGACCATCTCCTTGGCCAGTTCAGGGTCCACTCCCTTTCTTTTGGCCAGGCTGGTTATCAAGGCCGCGAGATCGCTCTTGGCCTTCTTGGCCATGGTTCCCTTGATGTCGCTGCCCCCTGCCCCCACCGGGCTGGCCGCGCCGAGGTGCGTGGCCGGCGCCATGGCCGAGACATGGCCCGCCAAGACTATAAAGGCCCCCGCGCTGGTGGCCCTGGCCCCGGCCGGAGCCACAAACACGGCCACCGGAACCCGGGACTTTATTATGGCCTGCACCATGTGACGCATGGAGTCGGCCAGACCGCCCGGAGTATCAATTTGTATCACCACCAGGCAGGCGTTATCCTTTTCCGCCTTGTCAAGGCTCTGGATAAGAAACTGTTCGCTGCCGGGATTAATGGTGTCAGCCAGATTTATAACCCAAACAGGGCCGTCACCGCCCGGGGAAACCGCCAGGGAGGCCAGGCTTCCCAAACCAAGCAGGCACGCCGCCGTAAAAAGGATCAGCCCTAGCTTTTTCATGGTCTTTCCCTTGCGTTAAGGGTGAATGCGGCCAAATGGAAAAACCGACGCCCTTTCCGATCAGGTTAGGTCAAGTGGGTTTCTATGTCCAGCCCGGGTTTCAGGGTATTTAAAACGGTTGAAACAACAATGAAATCTAAAGCGGCTTTTTACGGGCAATTAAAAAAACTATCGGCAAGTCGGGATGCAGGCCTCAACCGTTCTCCGGGTTATTTTAAAAAAGGCCTTTTAACGCTTATGAGATGGGGGGCAATTAATTACACAGCTTTTTAAAAAGCTGTCACAAAAGCCCGGCGATAAATTTGAGATCCTGATAAGCCGCCGCCTTTTTCCGCGGTTCATGCAAAAGATCTCCTGGCTGAAAGGTTACTATGGTCTTTATCCCCTGGTAGTCATGCACCTTGCCGCGCAGCTCTTCCAGGGAAAAATCAACAGACAACAAAATCCGGGCCGCAAAAGCGCCCAAGATCACGATCAAACCCGGATCAACAGCCTTGATCTGCCTGTCAAGGAAACCAAGGCAGGTCTTGGCTGATTCGGCATCAACCTCCATCCCCCGGGGGGGACGGCATTTCACCAGATTGGAGGCGTAAACCTGTTCCAACCCAAGGCCGGGCACTTTAAGCATGTTTGCTATGAGAAGGCCCTCGTCTCCGGCCAGGGGAAGACCATTTTCATCTTCCAGGGCGCCCGGCGGACCGCTTATCAAAAAAATCCGGGCCTTTTCCCGCCCCCTGCCAAAGACCAGGTTTTTCCTGGCCGCGCCCAAGGGGCACCTATTACATTGTCCCATTCCGGCCTCAAGGGACTCAAGCCCCAAGTCATCGCAGCCCTTGGCCAGAAGGGAGTCTAAAAGCAGATCCAAATCCTTTTCCCCGCCTTGAACCAGGCCCAGGCCCAGCCTTTTTCGGCAGGCCAGGTTTTCCCTTAAGGCGGCTATTTCAAGTCTTAGATCCACTTATCAAAAACGTCCTTTTTTCAGCTCGCTCAACTTGTCCAGGATGCGCCAGGCCACATCCGCCTTGCTCATCAAAGGCAGGGCCTGGGGCTCTGCCTCCCTGGTGATGAAATGAACCTGGTTGGTGGTCACGGCGAACCCGGAATCCGGGGCGCTGATATCGTTTGCCACCAGCATATCCAGGTTTTTGCGTTCAAGCTTGCTTCTTCCGTTTTTAATAACGTCTTCGGTTTCGGCTGCGAAACCAATCAATATGCGATCCTTTTTCTCTTTACCCAAAGCGGCGAGAATATCCGGAGTGGAAATAAAGGAACAGGCCTGGCCTGCGCCGTCTTCTTTTTTAACCTTGTAGGTGACACAATCCTTGGGTGCGAAATCACTGACCGCGGCCGCCTTGATGACGGCATGGGCATCAGCCGCTGCTTCAACTGTAGCCTCATACATTTCCTGGGCGGTGGTGACGCGCCGCACGTTCACACCCAAAGGGGCTTCCAATGCGGTGGGACCCAAGACAAGGGTCACGGAAGCCCCCCTGAGCCAGGCCGATCGGGCAATTTCCAGGCCCATCCTACCGGTGCTGGGGTTTGAGATATAGCGCACCGGGTCCATGTGCTCCCTGGTGGGGCCCGCTGTGACTACAATCCTGACTCCCGCCAGATCCTGGGGAGCCAGATTTTTCCTGACCAGCTCGGCTATTTCGTCAGGCTCGGTCATGCGGCCGGGTCCCTCTTCGCCGCAGGCGGTGCGCCCGCTGGCCGGGCCCGCCACCAAAGCCCCCCGCTTCACCAAAACCTCGAGGTTTTTCTTGACCGCTGGGTGGGTATACATTTGGGGATTCATGGCCGGAGCCAAAAGCAAAGGACAACGGGCCGCCAAAAGCACGGTGGTGAGCAGATCATCGGCCATGCCCGCGCCCGCCTTGGCCAGGAAGTTGGCAGTGGCCGGGGCCACCACGATAATATCCGCCCACCTGGCCAGTTCGATGTGGCCTATGGTCACTTCCTGGGCGGGATCAAACATGTTTCCGGCCACAGGGTTTCCGGTGACAGAGGCAAAGGTGAGCGGCCCTACAAAGTTCTCCGCTCCTTTGGTCATAACCACCCTGACCATGAGACCTTCCTTGGTCAGGGTGGAAGCCAGTTGAGCGGCCTTGTAGGCGGCTATTCCTCCGGTCACCCCTAAAAGCACATTGGTGCCTATTGTCTTCCGTGTCATTTATCTTTCACTTTTTGCCGGATAAAGTCCGCCAAAGCAAACCGGCCCTTAGGTTGTCCCGAGCCTTTTTGCCCAAAAATCTCACCAGACCCTTTTCAGAATCACTGCATGGTGGGGGCCACCCATATTTCCAAAGTGGTGTCCAGGGAGCCCTCGGTTATCTGAACCACGCAGGTCTTGCCTTTTTTGGCAAAGAAAAGCGCTGAAGTGGTGGATTTAAAAGACCCCTTCAACACCCAATTATCCCTGGCCATGGCGCTCATGTAAAAATTAATCAGGCTTACGCTGTCCACCCTGTCCTGGAAGGTCAGCACACCGGCCTTGAAATCCCCGACCCTGAAGATCATGGAGCGATCCTGGATCATATTCATACCCGAAGGGACCTGAACATCGTCAAAGTCATAATACTTGGAGACCGGGGCCTTGGCCGATTGAGCGCCTGTGGGCTGTTGATTAAAGCCCGCCATCTGGCAACCGGCCAAAAGAGATGCCAAAAGCAGCAAAGGAAGAATGGTTTTTATTTTTCTCATGACAAATCTCCTGCCAAAAGGTGTGCACCAAAATCCGGTTCAGCGCATCTTTTTATCAATTTTGCCTTAATAACGGGCCAGAACCAACTCGTCCACGGTTTTTCTGGGGGGATACTTAACCTCGCCCATGGGCCAGCCCAGGGCCAGCACGGCCATCATTCTGTACTCTTCCCCCAGGTTCAACAGCTCCCGCACAGATTTTGCGTTTTTAAGGATTTCACCGAGCCAGACCGCGCCCAGGCCTGCGCCATGGGCCATGATCAACATATTCTCCAGGCAGGCCCCAATGGACTGGTGATCCTTGGTCTGGTCATACATGGAAGGCTCGTGAATAAAAACCGGCATTACCACCGGTGCGTCTTTGATGATCCTGCCTGAGGCGGTCAGTTCCGCGATCTTAAGTTTCAGGGCCTGATCCCTTATCACCACAAAACGCCAGGACTGGTTGTTTTTGCCGCTGGGCGCCCAACGTCCGGCCTCGAGGATTTGGCCCAAAAGCTCGTCATCCACGGACCGGTCTGTGAACCGGCGTACGCTGTGACGGGTTTTTATCAGTTCCAACAACTCCTTGGGGTCCAACGCTTTCCTGCCTTTCTTTTGGCTTTTATTCCCGCTCCCCTTGGCGGCCCAACCCCATGGCCAGACCCTGGTGAGACAGGAGAAATATTTTACACCTCACCTCATAAACTCGGCAAAATCGGATTCAACCGGATTCCGCCGAAAATTTGAAAACGATCCCTTCAAAAAAGCCGCTTTGGGGTTTAATCCTTAAAACCAAGCGGATTGTCGGGCGTTTATCATCTTTTCATCGGAGAGTCTAGCTTATGCTTTTATGCCAGTCAAGAAAGCCAAACTCCTTGCCTGAATGGCTCAGCTTGACTAAACTGGGCATGTTTACAAGGCAAATTAAAATTCAAACCAAATAGCGGGCCATGATCAGCATAAAACAAAGCAAAGAAAACTCTTCGTTTTTACGGAGTCTCGATTCCCAGGGCCTTAACGCGGACCCAGCCCGAGGCGAGGCCCCTTCCCCACACCGAAAACCGGGTAAACTTCTCATTGCCCTTATTCTGCTTTTTCTATTTTGCAATTTACCTGGAGCGGCCCTGGCCCAGGGGCAACCGGTTGACGGCGGCTCCATTGTTTTTGGCAGCATAGGCGACGCAACCAGCCTTATTCCGCGCATAACCAGCGACACGGCCAGCAGCGATGTGCAGAGATACCTTTACAACGGGCTGGTTAAATACGATAAGGACCTTAAACTCGTCGGCGATCTGGCGGAGTCCTGGGAGATCAGCCCGGACGGCCTTTCCATAACCTTTCACCTCAAAAAAGGGGTGAAATTCCACGACGGCCATGAATACACCTCCAAAGACGCCATGTTCAGCTATGAATTCATGGTGGACCCCAAGACCCCTACGCCCTATGCAGGGGATTATTTAAAGGTCAAAAAAGCCGAAGCGCCCGATCCCTACACCTTTAAGGTCACCTATGGCGAGGTGTTTGCTCCTGGTCTGGCCTCCTGGGGTATGCCCCAGCTTCCGAGCCATCTGTTAAAGGGAAAGGACATCCGCGAAAGCCCGCTTAACCGAAACCCCATAGGCACGGGCCCCTACCGCTTTGACTCCTGGCAACAGGGCAGCCGCATAACGTTAAAGGTTTTTAAGGACTATTTTGAAGGCAGGGCTCATTTGGATAAAATCACCTTCAGGGTGATTCCCGACATGGCCACCCTGTTCCTGGAACTCAGGGCCGGAGGTATTGACCAGATGGGGCTTACGGCCTTGCAGTACCAACGCCAGACCAATAATGCATTCTTCAAGAAAAACTTTAACAAGTTCAAGTATCTCGCATCTTCCTATGTCTATCTGGCCTACAACCTTAAAGACTCCAAGTTCAAGGATGTAAGGGTGAGGCGGGCCCTTACCCACGCCATAAACAAAAAAGAAATCATAAAAGGTGTGCTTTTAGGCATGGGTCAGCCTGCTGTTTCCCCTTACAAACCGGGCACCTACTGGTACAACCCCAATGTGTCGAAATATAAATACAATCCCAAAAAGGCGCTTCAGCTTCTGGCCGAAGCTGGCTGGAAAGACACGGATAACGACGGCATTTTAGATAAAAACGGCCAGCCTTTTGAATTCACCATCATAACCAACCAGGGCAACCCCTACAGGGCCAACTCGGGCATCATTATCCAGCAACGCCTGGCCGCCATTGGCATAAAAGTGCAGATCAGGGTTATTGAATGGGCCTCTTTTATCAAGGAATTCATTGATAAGGGAAGGTTTGAGGCCACCATACTCGCCTGGACCATTACACCGGACCCGGATCTTTACGATGTATGGCACTCGGAAAACGCCAAACCAGGCGGGCTCAACTTTGTCAGCTACAAATGCCCGGAACTGGACGAGCTGCTCACCCGGGGCAGACTCACCTTTGATCAGGCCGAAAGAAAGGCCATCTACGACAAGGCCCAGGAGATACTGGCCAGAGACCAGCCATATACCTTTTTATACGACACCTATGCCCTGCCTATTGTGAACAGCCGTTTTTACAATATTCATCCTGAACCGGCCGGTATCAGTTACAACTTTATCCGCTGGTTTGTGCCCAAAGACAGGCAGGGCGTAAAACTGCTGCCCTGAGGTGAAGATGAAAACAGCGGCCAAAAACCAAAAAAAGTAGTCAACCATCCAGTCCGAGGAGTTAAATGATCCTTTTCTTTGCCAAACGCCTTTTAGGCATGATACCCATGCTTTTGGGGATCACCTTTATCAGCTTCATGATCATGCATCTGGCCCCCGGCTCGCCCACTGACCTGGCCACTGATCTGAACCCTAAGATGAGCGAAATAGCAAAAGAAAGGCTGACCAAGCTCTACGGCCTGGACAAGCCTGTGCATATCCAATACTGGAACTGGCTTAAGCGCATGGCTGTGCTGGATTTCGGCCGCAGCTTTGCGCCGGACGGCCAGCCGGTGCTGGATAAGATTGTGAGCCGCATTCCCATAACCGTCACCATAAACGCCCTGAGCCTGGTTTTGGTATTGGTGATAGCCATTCCCATAGGGATCTACTCGGCCACCCACCGGGGATCGCCCTTTGACCAAGCCACCACTCTTTTCGTATTTGTGGGGTTTGCCACCCCCTCCTTCTGGCTGGCCCTTTTGGCCATGATCCTTTTTGGGGTGCAACTGGGCTGGCTGCCGATAAGCGGCATTAAATCCATTAATCACGATCAATTGACCTTTATGGGCCAGCTGATGGACTATGCCAGGCATCTGTTTTTGCCGGTTCTGCTCTCGGCCTTTGGCAGCCTGGCCAGCATGAGCCGCTACATGAGGGCCAACATGCTGGAGGTAATCCGCCAGGATTACATCACCACAGCCCGTGCCAAGGGGCTCACCGAAAGGGTGGTGATATATTCTCACGCCCTTAGAAACGCCCTTATGCCGGTGATAACCATCTTAGGGCTCAGCCTGCCCGCCTTGATCGGCGGCTCGGTTATATTCGAGTCCATCTTTGCCATACCGGGCATGGGAAAACTGTTTTACGACGCGGTGATGGCCAGGGACTATCCCCTGGTCATGGGCGGACTGGTGATAGGAGCGGTGCTCACCCTTTTGGGCAACCTTCTGGCTGATGTGAGCTACGCAGCCACAGACCCGAGAGTGAGGACCTCATGAGCGGGACAATCAGCCCTAAAGACGGTTTTGGCAGGCGCTTTGCCTCTAACCGACTGGCCGTGGCCGGGTCCTTTGTGGTGCTGGGGCTGTTTCTGGTGGCCCTGGCCGCTCCCTGGTTTGCGCCCTACCCACCGAACCAGATCAATGTGGACGCCATTTTGCTGCCGCCTTCCGCGGAACACCTTTTCGGCACCGATGAGCTGGGACGCGATGTTTTCAGCCGCATGGTTTACGGCAGCCAGGTAAGCCTGCAGGTCGGTTTTGTCTCGGCCGGCATCGCCACCTTGGTGGGTGTGGTCTTGGGCGCCCTGGCCGGATATTACGGAGGCAAGGTGGAAACCGCGATCATGCGCTTTACCGACATGATGCTTTGCTTCCCCACCTTTTTCCTTATCCTGGCGGTGATCGCGCTTTTGGAGCCCAGCATAGTAAACATCATGGCCGTGATCGGGCTCACAAGTTGGATGGGCGTGGCCAGGCTGGTGCGGGCGGAATTCCTCACCCTGAAAAAACGAGAATATGTGGTTGCGGCCCGCAGCCTGGGGGCGGGGGACTCCCGCATTATTTTCAGGCATATTTTGCCCAATGCCCTTTCCCCGGTTTTGGTGGCCCTGACCCTGGGAGTGGCCGGCGCCATATTGGTGGAAAGCGGCCTTTCCTTCCTGGGTCTGGGAGTTCAGCCGCCCCAGGCGAGCTGGGGCAATATTCTCACCCAGGGCAAGGCCAACATCGAGATCGCCTGGTGGTTATCATTTTTCCCGGGGATTGCCATCCTGGTAACCGTTTTGGGATACAACCTTTTGGGGGAAGGAATAAGGGACGCTCTGGACCCGAGAATCCACTAAAACAGGCTTCATAAAAGAATTCACAGATGACGGCGATAAAATTAAAAATTGCCGTCATCTTAGCTTGCTGACAAAGTCCTCTTGGACTTTGTCAGAGGCCACTTGGCAAAAATGCGATTTTGCCAAGTGGCTAGAATTATTCGTCTTAAGAAAGACTCGCAATTCGGTGGGCCGTCCATGGCCCGCGTTCAGGCTGTTTGTCAGCAGCCTGAGATGACACCGGACCGATTTTTAGCACGCTTCATGGTCGACGGGCTAAAACGCTCTATTTTAAAAATACATAAAAATAAAGAAAGTTGGCGGAGTTCAAATTCTACCAAGTTTGGATTGAAAACGGCAGGGTGATTTTTTAGGGAGCTCTGGCTGATCGATTAAAACTTTACCATCGTTATTTTTTTAGATTGGCATATAATATATTAATAACCTCTATTATAGGAAATATTTATTATAGACTAATTACCGAAGCCAAACATCTTTATGGTTTGTATTGAATAATATCAACTCGCTTTAAAATTTTAATGAAGGTCCCGCAAGATGCGTATCCTGATTGTCGATGACTCACAAAAAGACAGGTTGTTTTTTAAAAATGTCCTGCATGAAGCAGGGTTTGAGGATACGGTCTATGTTGATTCGGCTGACCAGGCCTTCGCCATTCTGAAACTGCGGCAGCCGGAAACCGATCCCCCTGAAATTGACCTTATCCTTATGGATATCGGCATGCCCGGTTTAAATGGTATTGAAGCCTTAAAAAAAATCAGGGCCGTGCACCATTTAAAAGACATCCCGGTTATCATGGTCACCTCGGAACTTAATGATAAAAATCTTATTCAAGCCTTTGAATCCGGTGCGACCGACCTCATCAAAAAGCCCATGAACAAAATTGAACTTTTGGTGCGCATGGGTGCCGCTTTACGCTTAAAACGCGAAACAGACCGCCGAAAGGCCCACGAAAAAGAGCTGCGCAAAGCCAATCAACGCCTGGAGCGCTTAAGCTCTTTAGACGGCCTCACCCAGATCGCCAACCGTCGCAGGTTTGACGAGCACATGGAGCAGGAATGGCGCAGGGCCATACGCACCGGCCAGCCCATGGGGCTGGTAATGGCCGACATAGACCATTTCAAGGCCTTTAACGACACCTATGGCCATCAAGCGGGAGATGACTGCCTCATCCAGGTGGCCCAACGCCTGTATCACCTGCTGAAGCGCCCGGCTGATTTGGTTGCACGTTACGGAGGAGAAGAGTTCGCCATAATCCTGCCTGAAACTGAAATCGCAGGTGCGGGAGACTTGGCCGAACAGATGCGAAGGTCAATCAAAGACCTCAAGATAAAGCACAGTTCCTCGCCGGTTGCCCGGGTGGTGACTATAAGCCTGGGGGTTTCATGCGCCCTGCCCACGGCGAGTATCGAGCCCGAAGAACTCATCTCCCAGGCCGACCGAGCCCTTTACCAAGCCAAAAACCAGGGGCGCAACCAGGTTGTCCTTTGGTCGGGCACTGAACCGGCGGCCTGACCATCTTTGCCGATTGTCTTGTTATCAGCTCCGCTTTATGGCAACATACCCCGAAATCAATATCGATCTAATTAGATACTGCCAGCCAAAGGTGAAGTATGATTGTACGGAATCTCGAGCACAAAGAGGTGCGGGCCACCCGGTACCGGGCTCACGACGGAGGCACCGCCCACATGGTGCTGGATGCCAGATGCCTTGAAACGCTAATGTTTTTGGCTCACGCCGCGGTGCCGGTGGGGGAAAAGCTCTCGGCCCACATAGACCCCATGGAAGAGATTTACATCATACAGACCGGCAAGGGGCTTATGCAGGTTGATCAGGAGACCAGAGAGGTTAACCCCGGCGACGCCATCCACATCCCCATCGGCAGTGTGCATGAACTGACCAATACCGGAGATAAAGAGATGACCATCCTGGTGGTGGCCGGGCTTATTCCAGGTTATCCACGTTGAGATTCGTCTTCCAGGGCCCCCAGGGAGAGTTCCAGGCGGGATTTCATCTCTTTTTGGGCCTGCATAAAGGTTCCGATATCCAATCCCAAGGCAATCACAGACTCGGGCAGGGTTACAAGAGGTCCGTCATAGCCGCGTTCCAGGCTGAAACAAAGTTGCTCTGCCCCCCAGACCAGCCAGGCCTCTGAAGAAGCGTCCTGGGGCGGTTTTTGGTGTAATCTGGCCGCTTCGGTAAATACCCGGGGAAAGCCCCATTTCTTGAGCAACACCTCTCCAAAGCTGCCGTGATGCCGGGCCAGGATCTCGTTGAGTTCCTCTTCGTCTACCAAATCCGGCAGGGTTTGATTTTGCTCCAGTTTATCCACAAACTGTATCAAGGCCAATTTGCCGATATCATGCAGTATGCCCAAGGTAAAGGGATCAACTGTTGAATTGACGCCCAGGCATTCGGAAAGGACCTCGCAACCATGGGCGCAGACAACCGAATGCCGCCAAATCTGCTTTATCTGCTCATCATAGCGTTTGCTTGACATTGCATACATGGACTGGCCGCAGATCAGGTAGACATATTTTCTGGTGGCGGCCATACCCAGGCGTCGTATGGCCTGTTCCACAGTGGTGTTTTCGGAAACACCCCTGTATTGGAGTGAATTTGAAACGCTTATAAGCTTGAGAGAAACACTGGCATCCTGTTTCAAAAGGTCGGCCACCAGAGCGCCGGAAGCCTGTTTGGCCATCAGCTCGCGAAACCTGATAAAAATATCCGGCGGCGAGGGCAGGCTTAATTTACCCTGTTCCAGAAGCTTGAAAAGATGCACCCCCAGATCCACTTTCTGGGCCTGACTTACCTGACTTCTGCAGATCAGATGCCTGGTATGGTCATCGGCGGGGTGAAAAAAACCCAGGCGCTTCATCTTGGCTTCCAGGGTCTTCTTTTCAAAGGGCTTTACAACGTAGTCATCACAACCGGCCTGCACGCATTTTAAAAACGAATCCTGATCCGCCTTGGATGAAATGATAATCACCTTGGTATGGGGCCCGCCTATTTTCTCTTCCGCTGCCCGCAACTCAACCAGCACCTCGAGCCCGGATTTTTCGGGCAAAAGCAGATCCAGGACCACCAAGTCAAACCTGTTTCCAGCCCCGGAAGCGCCTTTGAGAAGTTCCAGTGCCTCAAAACCATTATCCACGGCCCGGCACCAGCCATATGGGCTCAAATAAAAATGTAGGTTTTTACGGCTGACCAGATCGTCGTCAACAACCAGAATCCGCATTAGCACCTCAACCAGAAAACAACTAGATATTCAGTCTTACAGCGCCGCAATCTATATACTATCATCGCCTGATTCTGGGAAGCGCAAAAAACCCGGCAGGAGCATTATGAATTTTTCTTCAGCCGGTATTCTTGCCGGGTTTTTTTTCAATCTAGTCGCGGGCTTCGTAGAAGTCTTCTTATTCTTTTCGTAAAAACAATATATCTCCGGGACAGTCGCAGGAGATGATATCCGCTCCCAGAAGAAAGGCCCTTTTGGCGCGCTTGGCCAAATCTTTAGTGCCCCACAAAAACACGATCACCTGCACACCCGCATCTTTGGCTTCCCTGAAACCGTATTTGGGAAAATTCCATTCCGCGCAAAACAGCGCCTCCGCTCCCAGGGATTGAGCGGCAAAGGTGGGGATGCCCTCTATCTTCCACCAAGTTCCCAGATCAAAGGAAACAAACAGATTCCGGTTTAAATCTTTCAAGGCGCGGGCCTGGATGGTCTTTGCCTCTCCGGAAATGGAAAAAATCACCCGCTTTTGCGCCCCTGCCTGTAAAACCGCCTGTCCCAGAGCCTTGGGGTCGCAGTCTTTCATATCCAGGGCCAGGCGAAAGCCTTTCTTTTTTTTAACAAGGGTCAGGGCCTGTTCCAAACTGGGAATAGCCAGGCCGGTTGCCCTGCCCTTTTTATCCTTGAGCTTAAATTCGCACAACTCGGCATAGGTCTTTTCCTTCACCCTGCCCCGGCCGGTGGTGGTGCGCTCCAAGGTGGGATCGTGCATTAAGACCAGGACATGATCACGGGTGGTGCGCAGATCCACCTCGCAGCCGTCCAGGCCCAGATCCATGGCCGCCTTGATGGCGGCCAATGAATTCTCCGGCTGCTCGTAAGCAAGCCCCCTGTGGGCAAAAACCTCTATACCGTCCTGACCTGCCCGGGCCTCCATCCCCGGCAGGCAGACCAGGGCCAGGAGAAAAATGCCCAAGGCAAAAAGCCGAAAAGTGCTTTTGCGAAAATTCGAAAACATGATTTCATCCAGTATTAGATCGGTTGACAATAAAACCGGCGCAAAACTCTGTCTGCAAGGTTTAGTTTGTATAATCAATTAATTACCCTCACGGGATCAGCTTTATGTTCACCGGCGCATAACAAAATATAACGGATTCTTAAAAACCGTAGAGGATTTGGGTAACGCTTGTTATCAATATAAAATTCAACCTGCTTTCTGATTTGAAAAGCTGTTCCACAAAAGGAGCCGACATGCGCCTGGGTGAATATTATGGAGCCTTGTCACTCATAAGAAAAGACAAAGCCCTGATCGCGGAATTTCTCAAACCACATATGGTCATCTCCACCTGTCTGGCCTCGGGCGGTTTAAGCTCTGAGTACACCCATATTTTTAATCATCAGGCCTGCGAACCGGCAGGAGAGCACAAGGCAATCCCCCAAAATGCCTTTAACGATCCCCTTTTGTTCCGCCATATCATTGCCGAAACCCTTGACCTTATTCCTGAAAAATGCGTGGTTTTAAGCACAGCCGCCAATATGCACAACACAGCGATCATGGCAGAATCCTTCCGAGAGCAAACCGTGGTGGCCGTGGTCACCGCAGGTGTGGAAGGAAACGCGGGCAGGGTCTGTGATCCGGCTACGGTCTTTGAAATAAACGGTTCCTATGAAAAGCTTGCCTCCGTCTCTCCTCCTCCTCACGGGACCATAAACATCATGCTGTTTATGAACCGGGAGGTGACCAAAGGCGCTTTGGTCAGAAGCATTGTCACGGCCACAGAGGCCAAGACAGCCGCTCTGGAGGAGCTTTGCGTGGGGTCCAATTACTCCGATGGACTGGCCACCGGCACGGGCACGGACCAGATAGCCGCATCCTGCCTGCTTGACACAGGCACTCCCCTGCAAGGTACGGGCAAGCATGCCAAATTGGGCGAACTGATAGGCGTGGCCGTTAAAAAAGCCGTTAAAAAAGCACTGGCCCTGCAAAACCACCTCACCCCCAATTCCCTATGCGCAGCCCACCTGCACCTTAAGCGCTTCGGCACAGACAAAACCAAGATGCAACATGGCATTGCCAAATACCTACCTGCCGACAAAAAGGATTTATTCATACACAATTTCGATGAGTTGAATTTAGATCCCCCCACCGTGGCCTTGGTCTGCGCCTTGTGCCACTTGAAAGACAAATTCACCTACAAAATATTGCCCGAGACCTGCAGGCCCGAAATAATCGGCAACCAGGCAGCCCTACTTTGCCTTACTGTAAGCGGTAAAAAAGGAAGCATTGACCAATATGCCAAACGTCTCTCTCCTCTGCCTGAAGACAATGACAATCAATCCTTCCTAGAGGTGATTTACAGGTCCATGGCGCTCGGATTCGCGGAAAAATGGGATTTTTATCTGAAATTTGCCAACTAAGGCCATGTTGCGTAATTTAAAACAGTAAATTCCCCCCAAAGAGCCTCAATTATTTTTCAGAGGGATACTGGGCGGGCATTTTGCGATGAGGCCCTTAAAGATAAAGCCTGGTGAATTCATAAAGCCGCCTGAGTTCAGAGCTGTAAAAAAGGCCGGTGACATAAAGCCAATAAGTCCCTTTTGCCGCCAAGACCAAAAAAGTCACTCCCCCTCCGGCCAGGACCAGGACCCATTGGGCTTGAGTCAAACCTTGCTCCAGATCAAGGCCGGGGCGGTTCTCCGGGCTGAAGCCCCTTCCCTGCAGGGAAAGGGCCAGCACATTGGACCTGCGGTAACAGTTCAACAGGACCGGCCTGATGATCTTGAGCCAGGCAGTGGCCATGCGCCAGGGATTCAGGCTCAAAAGCCTGCCTCCGCGCATACGGCAGGCCAAAATGACCATGGAGAATTCATCAATCAAAACCGGCAGGAACCGCACCGCGGTTACAGTCATGAAACTTATGATAAAAGGGGCCTTCAACCTCAGCATCCCCCTGAACATCTCTCCCGAATCCGTGGTCCAGCAATAGGTCATGCCCAGAACCAGCATAAAGGAAAAACGTAAAGACTGTATTGCACCATATTCCATGCCTTCGGTGTAAAACGAGACCTCGCCCAAAAGGCTGCCCAAAAACGGGGTCTGTTGTTCCACCAGGCAGAAAAGCACGGTTCTGGGTTCCTGATAATAAAAAATAGCCTGGGAAAAAATAGTGCCCCAGGTGATCAATATCACCATAAACCCAAGCGCCTTAACCTTGCCCCAGTCCAGCCGCGCACCCAAGGCCAAAAAAACCGAAAAGGCAAATATCCCCGTCAAAGCCCATACACTGTCCAAAATCATGGAGAAAATGGAGCCATAGGCTAAAAAGGCGATCTTCACCCTTGTATCGAGCCTGAACAGAAAACCGTCTTTTTTTTCCACCTCGGCCAGGCGTTTAATTCCGTACATCAGTCCTCCGCCCAGATCAGCCGGTCACTGAAACGCTTGCCCAAAAATGTGCCTATGGTGGTGTAGATCATGCCGTTAAAGATAAGGTTCAGCCATATGTACCAGTCGGCAAAATAAAGCCTGAACAAAAGCATATGCACATAAAGGGAAGTGGCATTGAGATAGGTGTCGCCCAAGGCCAGGAATAGGGCCAAAAACCCGGTCCCTGCCCAGGTCCACTCAAAGTCGGCGCCTTTCCTGGTCACGCCGGAGAGGTGTAAAGCTCCTTCCTTGACCAGGATGGCGGTCCCCACATACAGAAAATCAGTCAGGTGAAAACCACCGGTGAGCATAACGGACAAGGCATAGCGAACCAGAATCAATAAGGTGGCCACCCCCTTTTGCGGGATCAGGCGCAGCAGGGCAACTAAAAGGGCAAAATAAAGCAGGTCATTGAAAAAGCCCAGCACAAGCACGCTAAATGGGCCCAAAAGCCCCTGGATAAGTGCTCCGAAAACCCTTAGGGGGAGGTTGACTCCCACAAAGCTCAAGGCCCCGAACAAGGCCACTATAACCACCCAGCGGACCTTAAAGGCCCTGATCATCCCCCTGAAGGAAAACACAAGCCATAAAAAGCTGCCCAGGCTCACCAAAAATGCCAGCAGGGTGAAAATAAGGGCGTTTTGATTGGTGGTTGTTATGACCAGATCCAGGTCCAGGCCCGCCATCTTTGCCTGGCTGCCCATGGGGCGGATGCTTAAGCGGCGTTTGTATAGGCCCGGCCTGGGGCGGCTGGTGATAAAGACCGGTATAACCACCCTGTCCGTCTCACCGGGCAAAAGGGTGTGGCTCACGGCCACGGAGTCGTTTTTCAAAGATCCCTTGAATATATCCGGCGGTTTAAAGGCCCGGGGCGTGGCCCGGCCCGCGCCGTCTGTAATGCGGGAGGTGATCAAAAGAGAAACCGTGCTCTGGGTTTTATTTTCCAGCACCAGGGCCTGGTAGGTGTAAGGCGACCAATAGTTTCTGACTTGCGGTTCGACCCCCAGCATGTCGGCGATTTTTCTAACCAAAGGCGGTTTGAAATAGATGGTGTTTTTTTCGGCCCTTTTATCGGGCAAACCAGTGCTGGTGGTCGGTAAAAAGGTTTGTTTCACCTTGATGGATCTGGAAAACTGCTCGGGCTCCATGACTGTAATGAGAACTGAACGCCGGTATTTTTTCACCTTTTCGCCCGACCGGAACTCGACCAGGGCCTCAAGAGGAAAAGTTCCGGTGCGCGGGGCGCGCACCCTGAAGACCAGGGCGAAATTATCCTGTTCTGAATAAAGCCTTTGGTTGAAATCAAGAACCTGTCTGCCCTGACTTTCCGTCCGCCTCACAAAAGGCGGCAGGTCCCGGCTTATAACTTCGAACCCGCCAGGCAAAAACACCTTGGCCTTGGCCAGTCCGGGCTGCTGGTTGTGGCTGGTGAGTATCAGGGCGCAGGTGGTGACTCCGCCTTTGATCATGGCCCCCTTATCCTGGTACTCAGGGTCCACCCCGCCTTTTGCCTCCCATCCGGCCGAACCTGCGAATGGGGCCAAAAAGTTTACCGAAAGGTCTGATTTTCTTTGACCCGGTGATTTTTGGATTAAAACCGCGCTGCCCCAGGGGCCTGTGACCCTGAACCGGTATTCCCGGTCAGGGCTCCAGTCAAACAAGGCCTCAAGCCGATCCCGCCTCACCCGGGCGAACCTTTGGTCCAAAATGGTTTTGCCCTGTTTTTCAGAGATCACAAAACGGCTCACCTTCACCCTTTGGCTCAAAACCAGGCAAGCCCTTTGGGGGCCGAACACCACTTTTTCAATCTCGGGCCGAGGCGGCTTTGGCGAGAAAACGCCAAGAAAAATCGCCAGGCCAAAGGCAACGCCAAAAAGTGCGGCTGATATAAATAGTATTCTTTTCAGCAAGGCCCAGACCCTCAGTGGATTATGTGCACCCGATAGGAGCCATGGACCTTTTTGCCCTCATCCAGGCTCAAGGGCATCTCGGTGACTGCCGCGAAAAGTCCGTTACCGGCTATATCCGCCTGAAAAAAGCAGGGTCCCTCTGTGGCAAAGTGATAGATAAGCTTTTGATTGGATCCCCCTTTTCTCCCTGTATCAAAAAGAACAAAACCAAACTCATTAAGATCCTTGTCTGTTCTGTTCTGGCTTATGGCAATGGCCGCCAGTTTATGATCCGGGCAGGCGAAAATGCCCTGACTGGACCCCCTGGTCTTGTACTGCCATAAAAGCTCCCCAGCAAGCCCATAGGCCCTTAAGTAGCCCGCGCCGGGATGGGGAGCCGGGGCTTTGCCGCGGGAACGGCCGCTGCTAAGGGGTATGGTTGTCCCCGGAGTTACGCAGTAGACCGCCTTATCGGTCATGGCGGTATAGCTCACCGGCGAGGCAACCGGCACATCCCCCACCATTACCGGAGCGCCGGGTTTTCTGACCCAAATGGGCTCCCCGGCCCGGCTTCCGTTGGCCTCGAAGAAAATCACCCTGCCGTCGTTCAGCCCTGCGGTCACATAGTTGCCGTCCGGCGATACGCTCACCCCCTGCCAGGTGGATACCCGATTGTAATAGGGTGCAAGGGGGAGAACTTGATAGTCCCATTTCACCTTGCCGCCTTTACCGTCCAGGCAATAAAGCCTTCCCCTGAAAAAGCCGGTGTGGTCCCGGTCCGGGCCTAAAGTGCTGAAGGACATCAAAGCCAAAGTGCGGGCATTGAAAGAGTTGCCGACCCAGGTTATGCCGTGGGGAAAACAGGTATTCTCCGGCCAGCGCCAGAGGACCCGGCCGGTCTGGCCGTCAAAACGGTAGACCAGGCAGTCATGGAGGTATTCATCGGCCACATACCTTCCATAGGTGCATACCGCCACGGCATCGCCCTTGGGAGTGGCTGCCAGATGATAAATTCCAGGCAGATTGTATATGGCATGGCGCTTATCACTTTCTCTATTACCCTGCCCCACATCATCGGCTGTGCGGTATTTCCAGATTTCCTTGCCGGTAAGGCCTTCCAGACAATATAAAAAACCGTCCGGGCTCTGTTCCCCGGCGTAGAGCAGCAACTTTCCCCGGCATGAGGCCCAGGCCAGGCGCTTTACCATGCCCTCGGCCAACTTCTTTTTATATAAAAGGCGGCCGCTCAAGACCTCAACAACCCTCAGGTAGCCCTCATAGCTTCCTATGGCCAGATAATCCGACCCGGGGGAAAACTTGAGCACCGTATCCAGATTCGAGCCCATGCGGCCGTTTAAAAAATCCACCTTTTCCAGGTCAAGTGTATGCACTAAAAAAGGTGAAGGCTTGACCGGTACGACAAGCTCGGCCTTTCCCCGGCCTTGTGAGGTGCGCCAGGAAACCTCTATTTCCCGCCCCGGCTTCAGGGGCAAAAGCACCAGGCATTTGTCTGGCCCCAGCTTCAGGACCCGCTTGTCTTGATCAGGATCTTGCCAGGAAAAGAGTTTCTCTCCGCCGGAGCTGACCTCCACCCCTTTAAGAACATCGCCCACCAGGGCCAAACCGCCCCTGACCCAAAAAACATCCAGGGAGACCGGTTCCTTTTGACATGAAGCAGCCAAAAACAGGGAGGAAAGCAAAATAAAAACAGATAACCATCTAAAAAAACGCATATGATTCAAACCTTATAATCCAAGGCCAAAACGTTTGGGCAACAGGCACAGGCTTTTTGTCAGGCTTCAAGAAGCTCTGCTCTTGCCTTTAACCTCCTTCATCCGGGCGGCAAAACCGCTCGCAGTAAAGGCAGGCGGTGAAAAACCATATTTAGTGGAAAGCAGGCAAGCCTTGGGCGGTTTCAGGCCGCATTGGGTCAATGCGTCCCGATCCTGTAGAATCTCCCCGCTGGGCCCCTGGGCCACAATCCGCCCCTGATTCAACAAAATCACCCTGGTGCTGAACTCGGCCACGGAGGCCAGATCATGGGAGCAAAAAACCACCGCCTTGACCGAGGCATTGGCCTGAATGGATTTCAAAAGCCCGGTTATGTTCTTTTTATTCTGGCCGGTGGTGGGTTCATCCAAAAGCAGAAGGCCTGGCTGCATGGTTAGCAATGATCCCAAGGCCGCCCTGAGGCGCTGCCCCTTGGAAAGGGCCCAGGGCGGGGTTGCCAATTGATCCGTAAGGCCCATCTCTTGAGCGGTTCGGGTCACCAGTTTTTTGATTTCATCCGAACTTTTTTTCTGGTTTCCGGGGCCAAAGCCAAATTCCTCTTCCACACTGGTTTCAATCAACAGCAGGTCGGGATTTTGAAACAGCATGCCGGTTCGCCCGGCCGGAATGGGGCGATTCTTTTTCAGACGATGATTCTGCCAGAAGACCTGTCCCTTTCCAGGATGGTTCAAACCGGCCATCAGGCTTAAAAGAGTGGATTTGCCTGAGCCGTTCACCCCCATCAGCGCCACCACCTCATTCGGGCAGACCGTAAGCGAGACCCCGGACAAAGCGGCAGGACCGCCTTTGAAGTAACGAAAGCAAACACCTTCCATGCGCAAAAGGGGGACAGATACGCATTGACGGGGAGTTTTAGCAGGCAAGGGCGAATTGGCCGGCCTTTTGGAAGCTATCCCTGCCAGCATGGATTCAAAATCACCTTGCCAGTCAGGGCCCAGAACCATGCCCATGCTTTGGGCCAGGGTCACGGCCTCGGGCACTTCCAGGCCCAATTCCTCCAATCCGGCCGCATGGGCGGGCAGCCGGGCCTTGTCAAAAGCATCCACCAGTCTGCCCTTGTCCATGACCAGAACCCGGTTTACCAGGGTCATGGCCTCTTCTATGCGGTGCTCGACAATGATCAGGGCCATGCCCGCCTTTACCAAATCCTTAAGGCAGTTAAGCACCTCTCGCGCGCCTTTTTGGTCCAGCTGGCTGATAGGCTCGTCCAGGGCCATGACCAAAGGCCGCATGGCCAGTTGCGAGGCAATGGCCAGCCTTTGTTTCTGGCCGCCCGAAAGTCGGTTCACCTGGCTGTTTTTAAGATCAAAAAGCCCCACCTGGCCGAGGGCCTCGTCCACCCTGGCCTTTATCTCTTTTCGCCCAAGGCCCAGGTTTATGGGGCCCAGGGCCACTTCGTCATAGACCGTATTACTGAAAAGCTGATCATCCGGGCTTTGATAGACCAGGCCCACCAGGGGGGCCAGTTGGGGCAAGGTCCACAGGCTGGTCTGTTTACCGGCCAGGCGGACCTTTCCCTTGAACTGCCCGGAACTTTCCAAAGGGATAATGCCGCTTATCACCTTTAAGAGGGTGCTTTTCCCGCAACCCGTGGGACCGGTGAGCAATACCGCCTCTCCGGGAGCCAACTTGAAGCCCACGTCCTTCAAGGCCGGTTGCCCGGAGCCGGGATATTGAAAAGAAACCTGGTTCAGCTCAACTATGAAGCGTTTTTCAGGGCCCATTTGGGATTCCATTTTTCCACCTGTCCCCTGGTGATAACATCCACTTGGGACCCCTGGTGCTCACCCATGATCTCGCCCATGGAGTCTTCCATATCCCCTTCCACGGAAAGGGCCGCTGTCTCCACCAGGGCCAGATGGTCATCGTCGGCCTGCCACAGGCCCCGGGAATGCGCCTCAAGCAGGCGTCGGGTCATCTCTTCCAAGGCATGGGGGTTTTCTTTTCTCAACCACTCATAGTTTTCCTGGTCTTTGATAAGCACCTCCACGCATTGATCAAAAAGCTTTTTATCCACCTGATCGGTGGTGGCGCTCCAGGTATAAAGGGTGCCGACCAGTCCCGTAGCCTTGGCCGCGCCCTGGAACCCGTGTTCCTTCAGGCGCTCAAGCCATTTTTTATTAAGCATCCTGGCCCTGAAACCGGTTTCCAGGCTTTCCTTGAGATCCCGCACCCGGCCGTCGCCTTGGCTGTCGTTATCAGCCCAATAGAGTTTGGGGCGCTTTTTGCCCACTGCCTTGGCGCAGGCGGCCATGCCTCCCTGAAAAGCGGCATAACAGCCCGCATCCATAAGCCCATATTCAGGCGAGGCCTGTTTCATATAGGCCACATCGATCTTGGCCATATGATCGGAAAAGACCTGGTAGGCCTCCACTCCCCGGGCGGAATCGCCGGCACCGTAGGCCACACCGCCCCAGTTGACATAGGCCTCGGCCAGGTCGTTTTCGGTTTCCCAGGCAGAGGCGTCCAACATAAGCCCCACACCTATGCCGTAACTGCCTGCGGGCGAGGAAAACACCCTGTAAGCGGCCAAACGGCGCAACTGGTCGTCACCCAGATCATCACCCAGCCTGTCTTTAAGGTCTTTTATTTTTTCCAGGTTGTTTTTGCGCAGGTAATTCAGCTCAAGGGGCTCGTCCAGATCACCGGCCAGGGTGGCCGCCCGATCCAGATGCTCTATATAATTGGGGAGCATATCCCGCACAATTCCGCTGGTCTGGATAATCACATCCACCCTGGGGCGCGGTATTTTGTCGCCCTCGAATAGAAGCGTCAGCTCTTCCAAGGGCAAGGCTTCCAAGCCTGAAACCCTGCCGTCCGATTCCCAGACCGGAGTAATGCCGTACAAATCGAGAATCTGGCAAAAAACCTCCCCGTCGCTCTTAAAGGCATCGGAACTCCACAGGCTTATTCCCACACTCTGGGGAAAGCGCCCTTCCTCGGACAGGTATCTGGCCAAGAGCTGCCCGGCCAGTTTCCGGCCTCTCTCATAAGCCGCCCTGGTCGGCAGGCGGGTGATGTCCGTGGTGTAAAAATTCCTGCCCGTAGGCAGGGTGTCCAGTTGACCGGCCAAAAGCGAGCCGCCCAACCCGGGCTCAATGTAACCCCCGTCAAGGGCCTTCAGGAACTGACTTGTTTCGCGCACGGATTGGGCCAAATTCCCAGCCTGTTGTTCCACCCACCCGTCTTTCAGCTTAAATTCACCAGACAAAGAAGGATCGCTTATTATCCGCTTGATTGTCTCCTTGGCCGCGTCAAACTCATCTTCCAGGTTCTTTTGATCGCCCAAGGCTGCCAATTCGGCCAAGGAAGGCCTGTCCTTTGCTTCGAGGCGCAGAATGCCGGCCAGCATCAGGGCTGTTTCCTCCAGGTCTGGATTACCCCCCAGCACATGCAGCCCCAGAGGGGCCATCTGATTTTTCATCTCTCTTAAGTGCCGTCCGGCCAGTTCCAGCTTTTGGGGCAAATCCTCGCACTTTTGGTCGACAAAGCCCAACTCCTCCAAAAGCGGAATCAACTCGGCGGCCAGATCCTCTTGCCGGGCTGATTCATCCATCTGCGCGGCCTTTTCATATTGGGACAAAAGGTCCAGAAAAAGCCGGGACTCGTCATCTAGGCCCACCGGACTCAAGGCAGGCCCCAGGTGATCCACAATCACGGCCCTGGCCCTGCGTTTTGCCATCAACCCCTCGCCGCAGACATCCATGATATAGGGGTTGATATTCGGCAGATCCCCCAGGCTTATCTCGCTGAAACAATCCCGGGAAAGGGCGGCCCTTTTGCCGGGCAGATATTCCAAGGCCCCTTCGCCCCCAAAATGAACCACCACATCGCTGGTATCCTGGATGTACTTATAGGTCGCCAGCCAATGGTGAGGCGGGCTGATGGTGGGATCGTGCAGAATCCGGCAGACTTCTCCATCGCATTTGGGTCCGTAGCACCCCCTTTTGGGCTCGATCATCACCTGGATATTGCCGAAACAAAGCCCGGTTATTAAAAGGCAGGGGCCGTCTTCCTGCTCATAAACCATGCCCTCGCCGGGGAACTCATCCCAATCGGCCAGCACCTTATGCCTGGCCCGTTCGGGAAGACCGTTGAAATAGGCCAGATACTCCTCGGCCTTCATGCGGTGGAGGTCTCCGCCCTTGGCCACAATCTCTTCAACCGTGGTCCAGCGAAACTCGCTCAAGGCCTTTTTGGCCATGATCATTTCATGGACCTTTTCACCGCTTGGGTGAGCCCCCCCAAAATCATAGCCTTTTTCCGCCATCAGTGGAAAAACCTCATCCAGGCTCTTGAAAACATCGAGCCCCACAGCCCTTCCGGCGGTGGCCTCCACCCCTTTGCAGGGGCTGTTATGCAGTACAAAGGTCACCCGCTTTTGGGAGTTGGGCATTTTTCTAAGGGCAAGCCATTTTTTTGCCCTGCGGCAGAGGCTCTCCAGGCGTTCCGTCAGGGGTTGATAGGCATTCAATCCATCCGGGCCGGGCTCCTCCACAGAGGCGGCGGAGGGCTCGATAACCCCGGCTATCTCGGGCTGGGCCAGAGAATATATCAGCCCGGTGCTGGAAATCCCCATGGGGTCATCGCGCCATTGTTCAAAGGTCTTACCGTGCATGCGCAAAAGCTGCACCACCGGCACATTCAGATCTAAGAGCAGTTCGGTTTCAGATGGGCCGGAAAGGAAACGCCCGGCCAGAAAATTAAAGATCAGCCCCAGGTCTGGCTTGGCCTGTTCAAGGTAATCCAGCCAAGGATAGCGCTCTTGGGAGGCATTATCGGAAATCATGCCTTCGGTGAAGATGCATAAGGGAATGAAACCCTGTTTTTCCAGGCAATTAATCAAGCAGTCTATATCAGCCGTGTTTTGCTCCACCAAAAGGCCGCGGTAACACAAAACAGCGGCCATGGGGCCGGAGGGGACGCTTGCCTCCTGCCGGTCCCACCAGGCCAGGTAGGCATCCAGGTCTTTAAAAACATCCTCTGCCCGGGGATGGTAAATGCCGTCCGGCTGGATCTCAAGGGGAGGCTCACAGGTAATGTCCGGATGACAAAGGGAGGCCAGATATTTTACGCCCTCGGCATAATTCTCCGGAGAAAGCCGAGCCAGGTATTGGTTGAATCGCGCCGTCTCTTCAGCGCTCAGGCTCGAGAACCCCCGGGGCATCTCGGGGCCCAGCCCCAGACGCACCTTCACCTGGCCATAGGTTTCCAAGATCTCGTCGTAAAAAGGCAAATCTCGATAAATATTCAAGATGATCACATCCAGACCTTTGGGGTCCGGAGCTGTCCGGCCATAGGCGGCCTGGGAGAAGTACTGAAAATCGATCCCCGGGGACTTCAGGATTTCAGCTACCCTGCCCCAGGTGCGGGGCTGAAACATGTGACCGTGAATATATGCAATATGAGGTCCCAACTGAGATCTCCCTTGTAAGAGGTCACGGGCCTGGCGCTCTTCTTCCCCCAAGCCCGTAACCGGTTAAAAATTATTTTTGTTGGCCCGGAGTGTTATCCACCCAGGCTGGAGAGGTCAAAATCCCATTCCAGGCCTATGACGCCGTAGAATCCGGGCTGCTCATAGGTGGTGCCTTCGTTGTATTCCTTGTCAAACAGGTTTTCCGCCCTGCCGAACAAGGCCAACCCGCCCGCCAGCTCGTAACGAACCGCAGCGTCCCAACGCCAGTAGGAATCCATCTCCGTAAAGCCGTTCCAACCCAAACGCTGGTCCACATACATGCCGTGCACGCTTAAGTGCAATTTTTCGTTAAAGTCATAGGCCAGGTTCAGGTTGAACTTGTTGCGGGGAATCTGAACCGTGCGGCTTTCCACACCGCCTTTTTCCGAACGGGAGTCGGTGTAGGTGTAGTTGGCGCTGAGATAAAGGCTGGGCAGGATCTGCCAGCCGGCAACCAGTTCCACGCCCTGGCTCTTGCCCTGATCGCGGTTGACATAGCTGCCGGTCATGGAGCCGGTGGACTCCCAGACCACCACGTCGTCCAGCTCGGTGTACCAGGTCGTGGCCTCCAGGCGGATCTTGCCGTCCATAATCTCCTGCCGCAGACCGCCTTCCACAGTCCAGCCCTTTTCCGGGTTGAGGTCTGTGTTGCCGTATTTGGGATCATAAAGTTGAGCCACCGAAGGGGCCCGGAAGCTGGTGCCGTAGTTGATAAAGGGAGTGGTGCCGCTTGACTTGAAGGTGTAGGCCGCGCCGACCTTGCCCACCAACTGGTTGCCGAACTCGTTGTAGTCGTCGGCCCTTAAGCCGCCGGAGAGGACCAGGGCCTCGTCCAGAAGCATAACCTGGTCATTGGCATAAAGGGAGAAACAGCGCAGGGTGCCGTCGGCTTCGCCGTATTTGCCCCACTTTTCGCCCTTTTGCTCAAGATATTCAACACCCAGCAAAAGGGTGTTTAAGCCGTTGCCGCCGAGTTGGCTGTCTACAATAAAGTTATAGTCAATGTTTGTGTTGGTGTTTTTGTTGTAAGAAGGCTTGCCGTCACCCGAATCATAAACCGGAACCCTCTGGCCTTTTTGGTAGTAGTTCATGTAGTCCAGGGTGAAGTTGTCCACAGGCGCGGCCTGATAGCCCAAAAGCCCGTTATAGGCGTCTTTGTTTTCGTTTTCCTTTTGATACCAGCCCAGGGTCAATTTTTGGCGCAAGGCATCAGATATCTTGTGCTTGAAGTTGACTACGCCGAGGTAGGATTCAGCCTGGTTGTAGTTCTCCGGGTCCGGAGTCTGCAATCCCCAATAGGGGCTGCCATAGGCCTCATCCAGCTGGGCAAAGTTGAATTTGCTCTTGATGTAGAGAAAAGAAGCCTCGGCTGAAAAATTATCGGTAAAGTCATAACTCAGCTTAAGCTGGGGGCTCTGGTTGGTGTAGGTCTCCTCATCCAGGACTCCGTCAGAATCAGTGTAGGCAAAGTTTAGGCTGTACTTCAACTTATCGGCCTGGCCCCTGATTCCGGCGTAACCTTTTTTCCAGGAAAGGGAGCCATATTGGGCACCTGCGCTCAAGTTGGCGCCGGGCAGCCCCCCCTTGGTGGTAAAGGCAAAAAGACCGGCAGTGGAGTCCGAACCGTAAAGCACGGACTGGGGTCCCCTTAAGACCTCAACCCTTTCGATAATAAAGGGATCGATGTGCCCCAGCATATGGCCAACGCCGGGGCTCATGGCGTCGTTGACCTTCATGCCGTCGATCAGAACCATGAAATGCCCGTTGCCAAAGCCCCTTAACTTGGGATAGTTGAACTGCCCCGGACCTCCGGCCTGCTTGAAATCAACGCTGGGCGTAAAGCGCAGGGCCTCGGTCATGTCGGTAAAACCGCCTTCCTTGAGTTGTTTTTCATTGATCACGGTGACTGAATCAGTCAGGTGCTCCACCGACTTTTCAATCTTGGTTGCCGTGACCACCACATCCGAGGCCTTGGTTTTTGCCAAGGCCCAGGCCGACGCATTACCGATTAGTAAAAGCCCGGCCAGGGTGAGACAGGTAATCAGCCTTGTCCGCATTTTCCTCTTCTCCTCTAAACAGTTTCAGCTAAGGTCAAACAAGTGGAACCAAGGGGGCAAGCTTCCCCGAAACGCCGGACGGGCAGTCCCGCCCAAACTAAATCCGTGCATGCCCCGTTTCCAAAAAGCCCTTTGCCATGCGGAGTAAAGGCTGATTTGACCGGTTACCCGTCTTTTGGCATTTAAAAGACGGCATCGGTCCATCGGCCGCAGATATTTTGGGAAAAACCAGGCTCAAAATAAAAATCCCCCAGCCTGAAAACAGGCTGGGGGATTGCACCCTTGTTGAACTTGGTCACCCCAAAAAGCCCCCATGCAAAGACGTCCTGTATTTTCAGGCCGCCAATGCCGGTCTTCCGCCGGCCAGGGACTTTATCAGATCTAAGGCAGGTCTTCTGACTTCCGGCTCTTCCTACTCGCCGCGCCTTCCCCTTGCCCATGGCAAGAGTGGCCGAATGCGGCTTTTGTCCCCGGTTACAGCGGCGGGACCGCGACGGATTCACACCGTCTTCCCTATTAAGTCCTAATCGGACGCCTTTATCTCTTTTTTCTGGATCATACTTATGTTGTTTGGTAGTTATTGTCAAGTTGAATTTAATATAATTATTAATTATAAAAAGTGGCCTTGACACTAAAGGAGCCGGGATGAATTTGGGAGAGTATTACGAGGGCTTAAGGCTCAGCAGAAAAGATAAAACCATAATCGCAAAATTCCTGAAACCTCACATGGCCATATCAACCTGCCGGGCCTCCGGCGGAGTAAGTAAAGATTACACTTGTTTTTATAATCACCAGGCCTGTGAGCCTGCCGGTCACCACAAGGCCATGCCCCAAAGCGCCTATGAAGACCCTGCTGAATACCGTCGCATCATTGCGGAATCCTTGGGGTTGAACCCGGCGGAATGCGCCACCTTGGGAACCGCCGCCAATATGCACAACGCGGCGATATGCGAGGAAAGCTTCAGAGACCAGACCGTGGTGGTGGTGGCCACCGGAGGAGTTGAAGGCAATGCGGGCCGGGCAGGTGACCCGGCCTCGCTTTACGAATCAAACGGAATCCATGAAAACATTGCGCTTAAGGAGCCTCCTGAGCACGGCACCATAAATATCATGATCTTTATCAACAAAGAATTGACCAAAGGCGCGCTGGTAAGGAGCATTGTCACGGCCACAGAAGCCAAGACCGCGGCATTACAGGAACTTTGCGTAGGTTCATTATATTCGGACGGCCTGGCCACAGGCACCGGTACAGACCAGATAGCCGTGGCCTGCCTTTTGGAGACCGGCACCCCTTTAAGCGGTGCGGGCAAGCATTCCAAGCTGGGAGAGCTTATTGGAGTGGCGGTGAAAAAGGCCGTAAAAAAAACCCTGGCCCTGCAAAACCACCTTACTCCCAATGGGCTATGCGCCTCTCACCTGCACCTGAAGCGTTTCGGCACTGAGAAAGAGAAGATGCAACAAGGCATTGCCCAATACCTACCGGACGACAAAAAACAACTTTTTTTAAATAATTTCGATGAACTGGATCAGGACCCACCCACAGTGGCCCTGGTGATGTCCCTTGCCCATCTAAAAGACAAATTCAGTCACCAGATACTGCCTGCCACCTGTTTCCCTGAAATCATGGGCAACCAGGCCGCACTGCTCAGCCTTACCATAAGCGGCAAAAATGAAAGTATTGAAAAATCGAGCGCGCGCCTGGCCCCCCTGCCCAAAGAAAACGACAACCAATCTTTTCTTGAGATGATTTATCGTTCCTTTGCTTTGGGTTTTGCGGAAAAATGGGATTTTTACAAAAATTTTTCCGATTAGTTTACAATTAAATTTCAAGCCGTATTATTCCATTACCGTCCGGATTCATCATGCAAATTCCGGGCGGTTTTTATTTCTTCAACCTGCCTTTAACAAACACTATAGAAATCAAGATGTGGCGTCTTCTATATCTCCCTCTACATCCAGAAAGATATTCATCAGTTCCTGCTTGGTCTCCGGATCAGCCTGCCACATCCCCCGGCTTATGGCTTCTAAAAGTCGCTCGGTTATATTTTGCAGGGCATAGGGATTCACCTCTTTCAGCCAGTCCTGCATCTGTTTGTCAAAGGCATATTTTTGGGCCAGGCCTTCGTACATCCAGTCGTCAATCACCCCGCTGGTGGCGTCCCAATGGAAAGAGGTGTCCACCGTACGGGAGAGATCTCCGGCCCCCTTGTAGCCGTGCCGCATAAGGCCCTGTATCCACTTAGGATTTAAAATACGGCTTCTGAAGACATGTTTGGCCTCTTCCTGGATGGAGCGATTCTTGACCCGGTCCGGGTCTGAGGCGTCACCGGAATAAGCCCTGGGCTGGATTCCGCTGAAGGCCTTGACCGCGCAGACAAACCCTCCGAAATAAGCGTTGAAATCATCCGATGAGAGCATGTCATATTCCCTGGAGTCCTCGTTTTTGACTACCAGGTTGATTTTCTTAAGCCTTCTCTTTAAGTTGTCGCGCCTTTCCAGGCCATAGCCTTTGCTGCTGTAGGCATAGCCGCCATAGTTCACCCACACCTCGCCCAGGTCTTCCGATTTTTCCCAGGCCTTGGAATCGATCGTCTCCGGCAGTCCGGTGCCATAGGTTCCGGGCGGGTCACTGTAAACCCGCAGGCTGGCCTCGCGCCAGGCGTCTTCCGGGCTGAGCCCCTGTTTGGCCAGCTCCTCACTCTCGGCAACCACATTGCGCCTTAAGAAATTGGATTCCAGCGGTTCCCTAAGCCTGCCGGCCATTAAAACGGCCTTATCCAAAAGTTCCATCAAATTGGGGAATGAGTCCCTGAAAAAGCCGGAAGTGCGGAAGGTAATATCCACCCTGGGAAATTCCAACTCTTTCAGCGGGATAACCTCCAGCCCCTCCACCCGGCCGTTTCTGGAATTCCACACCGGTTTTATGCCCATCAGGAAAAGGGCCTCGGCAATATCCTCCCCCTGGGTGCGCATGACAGGGCCGCCCCAAAGCACCATGCCCACATTGTCCGGCGGCGCTCCGGTTTCTTTTTTGTTTCTTTCCACCAGATCCCTGGCCAGATCCACCCCCACTTTCCAGGCCGCGGGGGCCGGTATCTTCATGGGGTCCACGCTGAAAAAGTTGCGGCCGGTGGGCAGGATATCGGACTGTCCCCTGGTGGGAGCGCCGCTGCCGCCGGGAGGCACAAAGGAGCCGTTTAAGGCGGCTATGGTGTTTGTCATCTCGTCTGTGGTGGCCCTTAACCTGGGCAAAAGGGTTTCCCTAAGAAAACCGTAGACCTGTTTCAGATCCGGGCCAACATCTTCGCTAAAAGGCTCCTCACCCTCCACTACACACAAAACTATACGGCGGCATTCATTATGCACCGCTTCCAGGGCCTTGGCGCAGGTGGGGTAGTTCCCTGCGGGATCCGGCCTGCCCCGATTGGCCAGCAAATAATCATAATCATAGCCCCACTCGACGCAGACAGTCTGGCGCAAAGAAGGCACATCCCCGTTATTCAAGCGCACAATCTGGGTGGTCAACTCGGCCAGAGGCCCACCCCGAGGCGGAGTGCCAAAGGTGTGCAGACCGTCTGCGATGGCCGTATCCCCCACTTCGCTTAAATAGGAGTGCAGCCTTTCCATGAAACCGTCAAAATCTTCCCTGGCCTGTTCCCAGGTGGTTTCCAGGTCTTTATCCAGATTGGCCTTTTCCACCTCTTCCCAGATCTGCTTTTGCAATACCGGCAGACGGGTTGGGTTCATGGAAGAGGCCTGGAGATAATCCAGAATGGCGTTATCCACCTGGGCCAGCTCTTCATAGGTGTCGGCATTGGTCATGACCGGGATCAGGTGATCCATGATGGTGCAATAGGACCTTCTTTTGGCCTGGGTGCCCTCTCCTGGATCATTGATGATATAGGGATAAATATTCGGCAGATCCATGATGGCCAGGTCCGGGTAGCAGTCCGGCCCCAGGGCCACACTTTTTCCGGGCAGCCACTCCAGGGAGCCGTGCTTGCCGATATGCATTACTGCGTCGGCCTTAAAGACATCTTTTATCCAGCGGTAGTAGTACAGATAGTGATAACTGGGGGCCAGATAAGGGTCATGGATCTTTTCGGGCTGTTCTATGTATCCCCTCGGCGGTTGAATGCCGATATAGACATTACCGTTTATCACCCCGTTTATAAGCACTTTCTGGTCATGCACAAAAAGTTCGCCAGGGGTTTGGCCCCAGTCTTTGGCCAGATGTTCCCTGGCTTTATCCGGCAAACCTTCATGCCAGGGTTTATGATGCTCCGCCCCGGCCCGGTCGGCCGCCTTTTCCGCCATGGCCTCATAGGTGAGCCAGCGCTGATCACAGGTTAAAGAAGAAGTCATAAGGTCGGCCAGTTCCCGGGAGTCCTCATAGACCTGATCCAGAGTGTAGCCCTCTTCTTTCAGCCTGGCCAACAGATCGCGCACGCTGGCAAAGGAATCCAGGCCATAGGCGCAGCCTATGCGATCGTTTCTGGGCGGGTAGTTATGAAAAATGATCGCTACTTTTTTGTCCTGATTTGACTTCCGGGACAACCTGGCCCAATTAAGGGCCAGCTTCACCATCTTTTCGATCCGTTCGGGAATCGGCTCCATTCTGGAAAGTCCGGCCCCGGTCAAAGGGTCTCTTTGTCCCTTTTCCTTGGTTGCCGCGGGCACGGTTATCAGATTGCCGTCAAACTCGGGCTGGGCAATGGATATGCCCACATCCATGGGAGTCACCGCCTCCACGGTGCTTTGCCAGAAATCCCGGTTGGTCAAAAGATGCATTGCCTGCAGAATCGGCACCCCCAGTTTTTGGAGCTTCTTTTCCTCTCCAGGCCGAATCATGGCCAACGAGAACATCATGGGGCTGATCAAGGCCTGAATAAGGGGGCCCTTGGAATCGCTGAAATAATTATCCACCACCCAGGCGGTGTCTCTTACATCCAGCAGGGGGTCTGGATAACGGCGGTAGAAACAGGAGACCGGCACAGCGCCTTGGGCCTCCAGCTCCTCTATGACGGCGTCCATGGGCTCCAGGTTGCTGTCCAGATAGGAATACTGGCCAAACCAGAGCCCGACAACCGGCTTCCCGCTTTGCCTCAAGGCTTCACTGTCCCAACCCAAGGCTTTCAGATAGGAATCCAGATCCTGTTTAAGCCCCAACCTGGGATGATAAAGCGCCTGACAAGGCTGGGGTTCAGGCTCGGCCGCATCCTGACCGGCCAGGCGTTTGAACAGGTTGAACCAGTTCTCCTGCCCCCCGTATTTCAGGTAAAGCACCATCTCGTCATAGGTTTCTGCGCCAAAATCCGTGGAATACTCTTGAGAAAGCTCCAACTCTTCAGGGTCTGAGGGGTGGATATAAGTCCAAAGCTCCCCGCGGGTATCCATCAGGCGATCAAAAAAAGGACACGAAGCCTTGCCGCCGTGGAGCAACAGGATCAGCCTGTCATATTGAGGCAGAGAAGCCAGAAAGCGGTCCACCTGCAAGCTGTCGAAAAGGTCTTCCCCTGTGCGGGCCGAAATCTCCATTACGCCGGGCCAGGCCTCGACAAACCTGGCAAAGGCCCGGGAAAGGGTTGAAAGCCCTGTACCGGCCGAGCTGAAGACCATTATCCTGGTGGGTTTCATTTTTAAGAGCTCTCCTTAAAAATGGTTCTGCGCAGGGCGCAGTCCAGGCGGCTTTTCATATCCGGCCTGCCGTTATAGGCAATGCGGCGGGAAGGGCAACCGCCCCGGCAAATCAACCTCACCTCGCATTTTCGGCATTCAGGCGGCAGGCACCAGTCTTGGCTCATCTCCACAGGGTCAAGAAGGTTTTGATCATCTAAATTGCCGAGGCGATACTCCTTTCGCCCGGCCAAAGAAGCACAGAGATAAAGATCCCCCGCCGGGTCAACCGCCACGGCCCTGCCCTCTGCGGCCATGCAATAGGGCCTTTGCTCCTTTAAGCAGGCCCTTCTTAAGTTCTGATCGGCTTCCCTGATCTTTAAGGGCGGCCAGCGCCTTTGATTCACAAAATCAAGGGTGCTGAGCATCTTGGGCACGGCCTGGTAGATATCTTCGGACATGGGCTTAAGGTCTGTGGATTCGGCCCGTCCCAGGGGGCGCACCAGATCCAGGTTGATAACCCTTACACTGGGGCGGGAGCCTAAGAACAACAAAAACTTCGGCATCTCGGCCAGGTTATACCTGGTGAGCACCACGGTTATGTTCACCCCCACCTTATTTTGATCCAAAAGATCCAAGGCCTTGAGTACGGCCCGGGAATTGCCCCTGGTGAGGTCGTTTATCTGAGGCAGGCCATCTAGGCTGAGCCCCAACCCCACCCGGTTTTGCCTTAAAAAAGTCAACTTTTCCTGGTCCAGGAGCAGCCCGTTGGTCTGCAGGGCGAACCTGAGCATGGGGCGGACCTTTTTTGCCTCTGTCAAGAGCTCCTTGATAAGTTCGAACTGTAAAAGCGGCTCCCCGCCGGCCAATTCCACGGTCACGGCCTTATCCGGCCGGGTAAGGCGTTTTAGGGCCTTCAGCCCGGTCTCAAGGTCCATATCCCCGCCCCCTGGCCCTGCCTGGGCATAACAATAGGCGCAGGCCAGGTTGCAGCGGCCGGTAAGCGACAGAACTATGAATCCAAAGTCACTCAACTCACGCTATTTTCTTGGATTTAAAGGTGTTCATATTCACAGCCACATCCTCAAAAGGCTGCCTTCTGATGCGATGGGGGAGAACCAGCTCCACGGCCTGATCCACGTCTTCTTCAATGACCCGGGTGCGTTTTTGCCAGGCTGCCAGGGTCTTGGCTGTCTTGAGGGTGATGATGTCTCCCCGGTGTCCGTCTGTACCCACACTGAGACAGATCTCGGCTATGCGCACCATGATCTCGCGACCGGCCTGAACCCGGGGCAAGAGCTCCTTGGCCTCCAGGATATCCTTGACTATGGATTGGGATTCTTCGGTGTAAGACGCGGTAAAGGCGGCGGGGTCCTGTTCAAAGGCCAGGCGGCGCTCCATGACTTCCACCCTGGCGTTGGTGTCTTCAATGCCGGTCACCTGCACGCAAAGTCCAAAGCGGTCCAGAAGCTGGGGCCTTAAATCGCCCTCTTCCGGGTTCATGGTGCCGACTAAGGTGAAGCGGGCCGGATGGGAAAAGGAAACCCCCTCCCTTTCAATGGTGCAGACCCCCATGGCGGCGGAGTCCAATAGCACATCCACCACGTGGTCGTCCAAAAGGTTCACTTCGTCCACATAAAGAATTCCCCGGTGGGAGGCGGCCAAAATGCCGGGCTCGAAATGCTTTTCTCCCTGCTTGAGGGCTTGTTCCAGATCCATGGTTCCCACCACCCTGTCTTCGGTGGCCCCTACGGGAAGCTCCACCACCTGCACCTTGCGGTTGGTTTCCTCAGGCTCCAATCCCTTGAAGCCGCAGGATTCCTGACCACATTCAGAGCAAAGGGAAGAGCTCGCATCCTGGGGCTTCAATTGAAAGGGACAGCCAGTGACCACCGGAATTTCAGGCAGAATCTCGGCCAGGGACCTGGCCGCCGTGGATTTGCCGGTGCCCTTTTCGCCCCGGATCAGAACCCCGCTTAAGGTTGGGTTGATCACATTGAGGATCAGGGCCAATTTCATTTTTTCCTGGCCCACAATAGCTGCAAAGGGATATACGGATCTGTTTTTCATTGATTTTTCCTTTGGGCGATCTCAACTAAATCTTCTGCCTTGAGATCTTCGATTTTAAAGTAATCGGCATTAAGGGCCTGGGAGAGTTTTAATGCCAGCCCCAGGCAGACAATGCCTTGGGGTTCCGTATCCACCACCACGTAACGCACTCTCTCGTCGCGCCCCATTTTGGAGGCCAGGGCCAAGGCCTCTTCATGGGGGGGCTTATCCTGTCCCAGGCCGGTATTGGCCTTGCCGTCTGTAAGCACCAGAACCAAAGGCCTGATATCCGGGTCCTTGGCCAGTTGCAGAGAAACCTGCTTTGCGGCCTCCAGAAGCCCTGCGCTTAAGGGAGTTCGGCCGCCTACCGGCAGGTCCTCCAGCAAACGGGCGGCCAGCTCGATGGAGTTGGTGCAGGGCAGGCTGACATCCGCCTCTTTGCCCCTGAAGGTGACCATGGACACCTTGTCTCTTTTTTGATAGGCATCCAAAAGCAAGGAAAGCACCGCGCCCTTGGTGGCGGTCATTCTGGCCCTGGCGCCCATGGAGCCGCTGGCGTCAACCAGAAACAAAAGGAAATTGCCGACCCTTTTTTCCCGCACCTTAAGGCGGATATCCTGGGAGGCGATCTTGATCAAAGGCCCGTTATCGCTCTTTCTGGAGAGTTGATAAGGGGCCGCGGCCCTTAAGGTGGCGTCCAGGGCCAGGTCAGTTGGGTCACCATACAGGGCGCTTTTTACATAGCGCCCCTGTTTCTGGGCCGTACGGGTAAGGGAACGACGGCCTGAGCCCCTGCGCAGCTTGCGGTCCCTGGGCGGAGACAGCTTCCTCACCTTAAAAGTCTGACCGACTTCAAAGACCTGCTCCACCGGGTCCTTGCCCTGATCGTCAGACTGATCTTCCTTGGGCTCTTCCGGCTCGGGCTCGGGCTGGGGCAGGTCAAAGCCTTCCAGATTATCGTCTTCCCCGCCCTGGTCATCGTCCTGACTCTGGTCTTCATTCTGGGGCTCGGGCTGGTCCGGCTGGTCGGGCTGCTGATCCTCCTCGGGCGGATTCTGATCTTGCTCCTCTTCCCCCTGCTCCGGCTCATTCCGAGGGGGTTCGGGCGGCGGAGGCGGCAGGGCGTCTCTTTTGCGATGGCGCAAGGCCATGGCAGCCACCCGGCTGATATCTTCCTCGCTCACCTCTGTGCGGCCTTCATAGGCAGCCAGGGCCAGGGCCGCCCTTTGCAGGGCCAGATCAGCCCGGTGACCGGCCACATGATTTTCCACGCACAGGCTGCTGATAAAACCCTTAAGCCTCTTGGGCAGGCGGACCTTTGACCAAAGCTTGCGCGCTTTTACCAGAGTGTCAGCGGTCTTCAGCTCCGAATCCTCATATGCCCTTTTGAACTCACCGGGGTCTTGATCAAAAGCCTCCCTGGCCCGCATCAGATCAACCCTAAGGGCAAGGTCTGTTTCTCCGGCCACCTCCACACAGAGTCCAAAGCGGTCCAACAGCTGGGGCCTCAGCTCCCCTTCCTCGGGGTTCATGGTCCCCACCAGCACAAACCTGGAAGGGTGACTAAAGGAGATGCCTTCCCTTTCCAGGGTGTTGACCCCGCTGGCAGCCGCGTCCAAAAGTACGTCCACCAGGTGGTCGTCTAAAAGGTTCACCTCGTCCACATAGATAAAGCCCCGGTTGGCCCGGGCCAGGAGGCCGGGCATAAAGGCCTTTTGCCCGGTTTTGACCGCCTTGCTGAAATCAAGGCCGCCCAAAAGCATATCCTCGGTGGCGTTCAAGGGCAGGTCAACCACAGGCACGGTCTTCTCGGCAAAACCGGCAAGCCCTCCGTTTTGACTCGCCGCCAGGCAATAGTCGCAATAATCCCAGGGCCTGGCCGGATCACAGCCAAAAGGGCAGCCCCTGACGGTTTCCATGGTCGGCAAAAGACCGGCCAGGGCTCTTACGGTGGTTGACTTGGCAGTGCCCTTTTCTCCCCTGGCCAGGACCCCGCCGATGCCGGGGTCAATGGTGTTCAGGATAAGGGCCAGTTTCATCTCTTCCTGGCCCAGGACTGCGGAAAAGGGAAACAGGGGCCGCAGATCGTTATTCGAGGTTTTGGTATTCATAATCACGCCTTGTCAAATACTTGCCTGGCGTACGCTTTTGGTGGCCAGCAAGAAAAACACCCCTCCGTAAAGAACCATGACCAGAGCCGACACCCAGGGAAAGGGTTGACCCAAGGCTGCCGCCCTGATTGCGTGGCTGGCATGGGTCAGGGGCAGAAGCCCCACCAGAAAACCGGCCCACTCGGGCAGACGCTCCAGCGGAAAAAAGGTGCCGCATAAAAAGCTCATCGGCACGATTATGAAACTGGTCAGGGTGGACTGGTCCGCATGGGACCTCACCTTCATGGCCGCCAAAATGGCGCCGCAGGAAAATTGAAAGGAGTTCAGCAAGACGGCCATTATCAATAAAAAGGAGAAGTGAAGTTTCACCCCGGCCAAAAGGGCCACGATGGTGATTACAAGAGGCGCCAAAAGCCCCCGCACCATACCGGCCAGGGCCTCGCCCAGGGTTACGGAGAGATATGAAACCGGCGAGGTCTGGAACTCCTCAAAGGTCATCCAGTAGAACCTGGCCACATTTATATCCGTGGCAATGGAAAAGCTCTGGCTCATGGAGGAAAGGGCGAACAGGCCGGGAACCATGTAGCTCAAGTAGTCCACTCCCTCCACACTGATGCCCTTGCCCATGCCCCAACCAAAGGCCAGCATAAAAAGCATGGGGCTTATGGCGTAACTGGCCAGCATCCTTTTAAGCCTGCGGGAGAGGATTATCATCTCCCGCCAGAAAACCGCATATACCGAATTCATTTGCCACCCCCATGGCCATGGGCCGTTTTAGCCGAATGCCCGCCCCCATGCCCGAAAGAGGAGGCTTCTTTGGCCTGGGCCTTTTCTTCCATCACCCCTCTTCCGGTAAGGGAGATAAACACATCCTCCAAGTTGCTGGCCCTGATCACCGTGTCCTCTTGCCTGGTGGCCGCGTATTCGGCCGCCTGTTTGCGGTCATCAAAAAACCTGGGCAAAAAAGAGGTGTCGGAATAAGACTCGACCACCACCTTGCCGGTGGTGGAGAGAAAGCCCTGGGGCGTATCCTCGGCAATCAGACTGCCCTGGTTTATGATGCCCACCCGATGGCAGAGGGATTCCGCCTCTTCAATATAATGGGTGGTGAGGAATATGGTCACCCCCCGTCGGTGGCTCTGGCTGATAAGCTCCCACATGCGCCTTCTGGTATGGGCGTCCAGCCCCACGGTGGGTTCGTCCAGAAAAAGCACCCTGGGTTCGTGCAACAGCGCCCGGGCGATCATGAGCCTTCTTTTCAGGCCGCCTGAAAGAGACTTGGCCAGCTCCTTTTTCCTGTCCCACAAATCCGTGAACTCAAGCATCTCCCTGATGCGGGATTCTCTTTTGTCCCCGGCCATGCCGTGGAGCATGCCGTGCAGCTTGAGGTTCTCGTATATGGTGAGGTCCGGGTCCAGGTTCAGGTGCTGGGGCACCAGCCCCATGCCCTTTTTGGCCAAAGACGGCTCCTTGACCACATCAAATCCGCTGACCAGGGCCTGGCCTCCTGTTGGTTTGGTCAAGGTGGTGAGTATGCGGCAGGTGGTGGTCTTGCCCGCCCCGTTGGGGCCTAAAAAGCCGTAGATCTGGCCGGTTTCAACCTTGAGGTCCAAACCGGCGACGGCTTTGGTTGAGCCGTAGTTTTTCAGAAGTCCTCTGGTCTCTATGGCAGGGCTTTGCATTACTTGGCCCCCTTTCGGAGGGCGCCTTGCAAAAGAAGCCCGAATTCCCAGTTGCTGTGCAGGTTCTTCACCCTGAGCCGGCTGGTGTCAAGCTCAAGGCTGCAAATCTCACCGTCACAGGTCCTTTCGACCAGCCAGGGCGCATGGCCCTGTTGCATGTTACAGATAAGGCCTCCTTTGGAATGCACACATGCCAGGGCGATCTTGTCCAGGCATTTGACTTCCAGCACCTTGAGCTGCCAGTCGGCCAGATCCCGACTGGAGGCCAGCACCAGGTCACAGCCCCTTTTGGCAAAGCATTCGGCCATTTCGGGATGTAAAAGGTCCTCGCCCCTGGCCAGGCCCAGACGGGCGGGCCCGTAATCCAAGACCAGGGGTTCTGCGCGATCCGGGTCAAGACCCAGACACTCGCCTTCACTTGCAAACCAAAGCTTGTCCGGGGAATCCGGGTCCGGACAGAATACGGCTTTTCCGGAAGAGACGGAGAGATTCTTTAAATCCGCGGGGCTTAAGCCCCGGGAAAGCAGCCAAATCTCCGGCAGGTTGCTTGCATTGACTTCGAGCCTTTCTTTAATATCCGAAAGGCTTATGTCTTGTTTTTCTGACAAGGAAAGGCAGCGGACCGTAAGCCCGCCGGGATCGGGAAGATTAAAAAGCCCGCTCAAATCGCCTATGGAGCTTAAGTCGGCGGCCAGGTAATGATAGGCCTCGGGCCTTCTGGTTTTAAGGCGCTGTTTTCTGATCCCCTGGTCCAGCTTTCCCTGATAAAGGGGCAGATCCACCAGATAGACCTTTGATTCAGAGCTGGCCCTGGCCAGGTATTCCTTACCGTCCGGGCCAAAAACACAGCTGTACGCCTCTTGGAAATCCAGCTTGCGGTCCTTGCCCGCCCTGTTACAGCCCGCCAGGAAAAAACCGTTTTCCAAGGCCCTGGCCTGCCAGAGAACCCTCGTATCTATGCCGCCGTTGGGCCAATTGGCAGGCAACAAAAGCAGGTCTATGTCCTTTAGGGCCATGGTCCTGGGCAGGATGCTGAAATAGCTTTCCGAGCAGATCAAAAGACCCACCCTGCCCCAGGAGGTGTCGCAATAGTCCGCCTGGCCCGGTCCTCCGGCAGCGGCCCATTTGGATTCCGCGCTTATTTTGCGATGCCTGGCAACAATTTCACCTTCAGGCCCCAACAAAAGGACGCTGTTGAAATAAAGCCCTGTGTCGGCATCTTTCTCGGCCAGGCCAAGGGCCAGGTAGACCTGGTAATCCTTGGCCAGGGCGGCAAAGGCCTTTACCGCGGAACTGTTTTCTTCCCTTACCAGATGGCTGATCTCCGGCCGTGAGTCAAAACCATAGCCGCTTAAACCGGTTTCGGTATTGACAATAACCTTTGCTCCGGACTCGGCCGCATTTTTATTCAATTCAAGTAAAGTCTGAAGATTCTCCTGAAACTTATCCCTACTCAGCCTGGCGTGGACCAGGGCAATGGTCAGAGAATCAGCCATGCATGCCTCTCCTAAAGTTCAAGGCCGGCCTTGAGAGCCGCATCCCTTATATGGTCCATGTAAATGGCCGCCCAGGCGGGGTTTTCCCCGAGGCCGATTAAGCTGCAACTCACCTCATAGCCTCTGGACTCCAGAATGGATTTCCAGGAATCAGGCTCGGAGCTGCTCATATCCTCGTGAGCGTGATCGCCCGCAACCAGCATCAGGGGTTTTAAAAGAACCTTTTGCACACCAGCATGTTTCAGTCTCTTTTCCACATAATCCAGAGACATGGAGCCCTCAACCGTACCGATGAAGATCTGGTTCTCCGGATACAACTCGTTCAGGGCGTTTTGCATCTCCATGTAGATCCCGGGAGAGAAATACTCATTGCCGTGCCCCATGTAGACCAGGGCTGCATTTTGCCCGGAGGCGGTCTTCACATCCTCGGCCAGGGCCTTGGCCGCCTTTTCAATGTCTTCCTGATAAGGGTGTTCCGGGCCCGGTTCACCCAGGGCGGGACGCCCCAGAACCAATTTTTCAAAGGGTTGCCATTTGGGTTTAACTGTCTGGATGGAGTTCAACCCCTGGATATAACTTTTGAGGTCGCTGAATTCCTCACCGGCATAGATATGCAGGGGCTGCACCAGGATATTCTTATAGCCCTGGTCCTGAAGGTTGGCTATGGTGGCCAGGGTTCCCTTGACCTCCATCACCTCCGGCGGCACCAAGGGGTTCTCCTTTTGCCATTCAGGGTCGTTTTTCCTTTTCTGCCAGATTTTCCTGAGCATGTTGGAGGTAAAGGCCAAAGCATGCTTTTGCTTGGGAAACTCCTTTTGAGTCATTTCCCAGACCCTTAATATGCCGTTCAAGGCCTGGGGCTGACCCGCCCCGAAAGCCGCCAGAACCAAGGCTGTGGATTCCATTAAAAGCTCCTTTTTTCAGATTTCAATGGCTCTTGCAAGCTCTTCCAGCTTGAGGTGTTGTCTTAAATGTTCGGCCAGCAGGTCGTATTGCCTGTCTTTGAAGCCCGCATAGTCAAAACCGGCTGTAAAGTCTTCATCAGTGCCCGCGGCCCAGGAAAGCAAGGCCGCCCTAAGGGAATCGTTATCCAGAAGGCCGTGCAGGTAGGTGCCGACCACCCGGCCGCTTTGGCTCACCTGCCCCTCTTCCAAATCCAGATCCCGGTCCAGACGGGAAATAATTTTCAAGGCAGGCCTGGAGCGGCCCAAGGGCTCTGTATTTCCCATGTGGATTTCATAGCCGCTTATCACGCCATCCACGGAAAAAGGCAAATCATCAAGGCACAGGGCCCTGGCCCTGGTGGTGGTTTTCTCCCCTTTCATCTCGGTGGATATATCCAAAAGCCCCAAGCCCTTTTCCCGGCTGGGAGGGCCTTCCACACCCATGGGATCGCTGATTTCCTCACCCAGAAGCTGATATCCCCCGCAAAGGCCCAGAATCCTGCCTCCCAGATCGTGAAATTTGGGAATGGCCTGGTAGAGGCCGCTCTTTTTCAGACCGGCCAGGGCGGCCAGGGTGTTTTTAGTGCCCGGCAGGATTAAAAGATCAAGGCCCGCCAATTGGGCGGGGCTATCCACCCAGTGCAGCTCCACCGCCTCTTCCGAGGCCAGCACATCCGCATCCGTGTAATTGCTGATGTGGCTTAAACGCACCACACCCACCCGGATGCTTCCGGCCTTGCTCGTAAGCTCGCCCCGCTCCAGGGCAACCCCGTCTTCCTGGGGCAGCTGAATGTGGTCAAAGTGAGGGACCAGGCCCAGGACCGGCTTGCCGCCTTTTTCTTCTATAAAGCGGATGCCTTCCTGGAAAAGCGCCGGATCACCCCGGAATTTGTTGATCACAATCCCGGCGACCAGTTCCCGTTCCTCGGGCGGGAGCAGATCCAGGGTCCCCAGGACCTGGGCAAAGACACCGCCCGCGTCGATATCCGCCACTATGAGCACCTTGGCCCGGGCTCTAAGCGCCATGGACATATTCACCAGGTCGTTTTTCTTGAGGTTCACCTCTGCGCAGGAACCGGCCCCCTCCAGCACCACCAGTTCATAGGCGTTTTTAAGGCGCTCAAAGGCGGCCATCACCTTGGGCACCAGGCCGGATTTGAGCTTGTAGTAGTTCACTCCCTTGTAATTTCCCAGCACCTGGCCCAAAAGCACCACCTGGGAGCCCACGTCACTGGTGGGTTTCAATAAAATGGGATTCATATCCACATGGGGCGTCACCCCGGCAGCTTCGGCCTGGGTGATCTGAGCCCGGCCCATTTCACCGCCTTCAGGGGTGATGCCCGAGTTAAGGGCCATGTTCTGGGCCTTGAAAGGGGCCACCTTCACCCCCATCTGCCTGAAGATTCGGCAAAGCCCTGCGCATAAAACGCTCTTTCCCACATGGGAGCCGGTGCCGACCACCATCAGCGGCCGATAGGATTTAGTCTTTTGCCCCACGGGCTTTCTCCCTGTCCCAGGCTTCGCCGTATTTGTTTACATATCCCCTCGGCGTAACCATGGAACCCTGGTATACAAAGCTTTGGCTGTTTCCCATGATCACCAGGGTCTGCATATCAACTTGACAATCGGGAGCACCTGACAAAGTGCTCAACTCTATGCTCTGGCCTTCTCTGGCGGCCCGATTCACAATCCCCACCACGCCATCTTCTCCCCTGTGGCGCGCCACAATTGCGCAGGCCCTCTGAAACTGCCAGGGCCTGCCCTTGCTTCTGGGGTTGTAAAGCACGATCACCAGATCAGCCTCGGCCGCCAGATCCAGACGCTTTTCAATCAGCTCCCAGGGCGTCATGCGGTCTGAAAGGCTGATGCAGGCAAAATCATGGGACAAGGGCGCACCCAGACAGGCCCCAGCTGCGGACAAAGCCGTAACCCCGCAGATAATCCGCACCTTAAAGCCGCCGCTGCCGTCCAGGTTGAATCCCTTGGCCCGGGCCGCCTCAAACACCACAGGCGACATGCCGTAGATTCCGGGGTCTCCGCTTGAAATCAACCCCACCTTGCGGCCCTTGGCGGCCTGCTCCAGGGCCAGGGCGGCCCGGTCCAGCTCCTTGGTCATGCCCGAGGCCATGATCTCCTTGCCTTTGAGCAGATCACCGGCCAGCTTGACATAGGTCTTGTAGCCCAGAACCACCTGACAATCGGCCAACGCCTTTTGGGCCTCCACGGTGAGCAGGTCGTGCTCGCCGGGCCCCAGGCCGATCACATAGAGGAGGCCTGGGGGCTCTCCCTCAGGGCCACGGCCACGGTTGCGTTTTTGGTCTTCCGTTTGGTCGCCAAGAGGGTTCCCCTGCCCGAGGCCAGTATTGAGGCCGCTTCGCATACGCTTTTTGCTCCCACATGTTTTTGAGCCATTACAGACGGGTTGGGCGTCTGCACGGCGTTTAATTCATCAATAGTGAAAAACCTGATCCCCAGGCCCAGCTCCCCGGCCAGTCTCCAAAGCCCGACCTCATATTGCTTGAGTTCCACGCTGGCCAGACCGGCCATACAATCAGGAGAAAGTGCATGCTCGCTTAAGGTCTCCCGAAGCAATTCCAGCATCTCCTGAGAGCCGGTGCCTTTGTTGCATCCCACCCCCACAAAAAGACAAGGCGGCCGCATGACCAGCCAATTGGGGGGTATGGGATCAAGGCTTGTGATATCCACCCACACCCTTGGCTCATCCTGGGACTCAAGATCCGCCTCTTTAAAAAGATGGGCATGTTTTTTAAGCGCGGGTTTCAACCAATTAAAGGGATCATGGAGCCCTACCTGCCTGTCTTCCAAAAGAGAGGTGCTCACCTTGGCCAGGGCGGAAAGATTCTCGACATAAAGGCCTTGTTCCCTTGCCACCACCTCCAGGCTGGGCAGCCCGGCGCTGTCCGTGGCCGTGGTGATCACAGCCTGACCGCCAAGCAGCCGGGCGGTCTCCCTGGCCAGGTCGTTGGCCCCTCCCAGATGGCCGGAGACCAGGCTCACGGCAAAGGCCCCCCTATGATCACAGACCACCACAGCCGGATCTTTATCCTTTTTCTCAAGGAGTCCAACCAGGGCCCTCACCACGATGCCGCTGGCGCAAAAGCAGATATGCCCATCATAGGCCTGGAAATTTTCTTCCAGGCAGGCAGAAAAGTTCAGAAATCCCGCTTCGCCGTCTTCTGAACTCGCCAGACGCTCGGGAAGACAGACCCTGGCGGCATTAAGTTTCCCGGCCAGTTCCCTGGCTTTTTGAGCCCCTTTTTGGTTAAGGGCGTATATGGCTGCCCTGCCTTGCCAATCAGCCATGGCTCAACTACCGCCGCCTGTTTTGGCCGGGCGAAAGCCATGGGCAAAGGCCCCGTCATAGAGTTTGGAACGCTCTCCGGAAAGTCCCTTGGCCACAGCCTCCACCCCCGGCCCGGCCAGGATAAGGACCTGGCGCTTAAGGCCGTGCCCTGCCATGTCTCTTTTCAAGGTGCCAGGCGTGGACCAGACTACTTTCTGATCAGGCCAGGAAGAACGGTAGACCAACGCCAGGGGGGCGTCCTTGCCATAAGCCCCGGCCAAATCCACCGACACCTTTTCGGTTAAACTGGCTGAAAGGTAAATGGCCAGGCTGGCCCCGTGGTCGGCCAGGGCGGCCAAATCTTCGGCTTCGGGCACGGGAATGCGGCCCGAAGCCCGAGTGAATATGAGGGTCTGGCAGGCCTCGGGCAGGGTGTATTCCAGGCCCAGCCCGGCTGCCGCGGAAAAGGCCGCCGTAACCCCGGGAATCACCTTCCAGGGGATTTCCTCTTCCATAAGGCGGCCTATCTGTTCCCTTATGGCGCCGTAAAGGCTGGGGTCCCCGGTATGCAGCCGCACCACCCTTTCCCCCTTGGCCCAGGCGGTGGTCATGTATTCCATAACCTCCTCCAGCACCAGACCGCTGGAATCAACCAACCTCACCTTGGGTTGGCACCATTTCAGCATCTCAAGGCTCACCAGGGAGCCGGCGTATATCACCAGGTCGGCCATTTCCAGGGCCTTTTTACCGGCCACGGTTACAAGCTCAGGGTCGCCCGGGCCCGCCCCCACAAAAAGCACCGGATATTCTTCTTTTTCTTTCATTTTTATTCTCCGCAGGGTTTACTTTGACCGGTAATGAGCCAAACCGGATTCAAGGGGACCAACCTCAAATCATGGGCCAGGGGCTCGCCCCGGCTCACCTGAACCTGGATGAGATCCACTTCAAAACCCAAAGAAGTCATGGCCTTTCTAGCTTGGATCATGGAGTCCATAAGAACCGTAGAGGCCACCACCAGGCCGCCGGGCCTTAAGTAGGATGAAACCTGGGCAATAATCCCGGCCAAGTCCTTGCCCGCGCCGCCCACGAAAACCCGGTCCGGCCGGGGCAGGCCGGGTATTATTTCCATTATTTCACCTTCATGCACAGTAAGGCACCCAACCTCAAAACGGGCCTGGTTGGCCTTTATCTGGTCCACCCTGGCGGAATTTTTCTCAACCGCCTCCACCCGTCCTCCGGGCAGCAAAAGGCTGGCCTCGATTCCCACTGATCCAGAACCCGCGCCGAGATCCCAAAGGATTTGACCGGGTTTGAGAGAGAGCTTGGCCAGGGCCACGGCGCGAACCTCTTTTTTGGTGATCATGCCCTTTGCATGCTCGAAAAAGGCCTCATCCAGGCCCAGGGATAGGGGACGGCCAGGTTTTAATCTGCTGAGGATCACCAGATTGAGAGGAGAAAACTCAAGTAAAGAGGCCTGCTCCAGATCCAGTTTGCGAACCTTTTCAGATTCACGCCCCAGGTCTTCCAGAACAGTGATGCCCCAATTCGCAAGCCCTTTTTGCAAAAGCGCCTCGGCGATTCTGTTCGGGGTGTTTTCCCTGTCCGTGAATATTGCCACCTGATCATGGCTGGATAAGAACTGCCAGAGACAGTCCAGGGGCCTGCCGTGCAGGCTTACTATTCCCGCCTGGTCCCAGGAGAGCCTAAGCCTGGCAAAGGCCGCCTGAACCGTGGTCACTCCGGGCATCACCTTTAAATTTACAGAACCGAACCTACCTGTCAGACGCCTCAAGATGCCGTAAAAGCCGGGATCGCCCGAGGCCAGTACAGCCACAGTCCCCTTTTCGGCCCATGCGCCTACCTCGTCGAGCCATTTATCCACACTGCCTTTTAAAACCAGTTTTCCGCCCTTATGCCAGGAGCACTCTTCAAGGTGACGCCTGCCCCCGGCCAGGGTGTCGGCCTCACGCAAGACAGCCAGGCCTTCGGGCAGGAGGTCATGAGGGCTCATGCCCATTCCTACTACATATATAGTGTTCATGAGCTGGATATATCTTTCCCCTCGTAAAGAAGGCTTTGGTCAAAATCTATGATCCGGTACCAAAGATCAGGGCCTGATCCCAAAAAGCCCCTGGCCTGAATCAAGGCCATCTCCCCCACCAGCTCCACCAGATCGAGCCGCTTTTCAGCCCGCAGGATGTCAAGCCCATGCCGGGCTGTGTTGGCCCGGCTGACCTGATTGACCAAATCCTGGGAAACCCCTTTTTCTGCAAAACGCCGGCTCAACCAGGCAAGATCCATCGGCGCTTTATGGGCATGGGTGTATTCCAGGCCCTGGGCCTGTTTGACGGCCTTGCCGAAAAAACAGACCATGCCAACCCGGCTGAAACCCGAAGCGGCCGCTGTTTTAAGGGCAAAGCCGAAAAAATCGGCGATCTGCACAAAGGCCAGGGCGGGCAGATCCGGCTTCAGGTTCATGGCCAGCTTTTCGCTTTTTCCCCCAGTGGTCAAAACCACTTCATCCACCCCCTGAGCCCTGGCCACCTGGCAGGCGCTTTCTATGGTTGCGGTATAGGCCTCATGGCTGAAGGGCCTGACCAGACCGGTGGTTCCTAAAATAGAGATGCCTCCCTTAATGCCAAGCCTGGGGTTAAGGGTGTATCTGGCAAGGTCCCCGCCCTTGGGAACCGAGATCAAAACCTTAATTTTCACGGGCAGGTTCCGATCCGGCCCCTCTGACCATGCCTGGGTGACGGCCTTGGCTATAATGGCCCTGGGGCCGGGATTTATGGCAGGCTCTCCCACGGGAAGAGCCAGACCGGGAAGGGTGACCCGCCCCACTCCGGGGCCGCCGGTTATCTCGACCTGCGCGCCCGGTTCAGCCCCCGGCCTGATCTCCACCTGGGTCAAAATCTCGGCATGGTTGGTTACATCGGGATCATCTCCGGCCTGTTTAACCACCGTAGCCAAGGCCTTTTGGCTGTCCAGAACCAGAACCCCCTTGACAGTCACCCACAGCTGGTTGCCCTCGGGCAGATCCAGGCGAACTTTCTCCGGGGGCTTTCCCTGAATTAGGCTAAGCAGGGCGGCTTTGGCTCCGGCCGCTGCCGCCGCTCCAGTGGAAAAACCGGTTTTCAAGCCTTTTCTTGCCAATTCAAGTCCTTATTCTTCCGGCTTTTTTGCTATCAAAAGAGAGAGATAGGGCATTTTTTCCCCTCTTACCTCGCGGGCGTCGGGCACCAGCCGTTCATCTTCCAGACAGCAATTACTCACCAGGCTTATGTCGCGTTTTTCAGGCAGGCTCTCCAAGGCGTCCATGATCCCTTCAAAAGACCTGTAGGCCTTCATGATCACCAGGTTGTCTCCACATTCTGCCAGCTCTGGAATCTCCTTGGGATCGCTGACCCCTGAAACGACCAAAAGCGACTCCTTATGCTCCACCAGGGGCAGATTCAGCCTGGAGGCGGCAGCCGCATAGGCGGTTATGCCCGGCACGGATTCAAAAGTGATCCCGGGATCGTTCTTTTCTATGGTCTTGATAAGATAGCCGTAGGTGCTGTAGGTAAGGCAGTCTCCTATGGTGATAAAGGCGGCGTCTTTGCCCTTTTGCAGGACCTCAAGCACCGCAAGGGCGTTTTCCTGCCAGGCCTTTTCAAGCACCTCTTTGTCCTTGGTCATGGGGAACTTGAGCCTTACAACCTTGGTTTCTTCGGGCAGATAAGGCAAAGCCGTATTCAAGGCCAGGCTGTAGCCGTTTTTCGGAGAACTGGCCGCAAAAACCGTATCCACCTGCTTCAATATCTCCACAGCGCGCACGGTGACCAGTTTGGGATCGCCCGGGCCCATGCCCAGACCGTAAAGGGTTCCTTTGGTTTGAGTCATTTGTCTATTCTTCTCCCGCTAAAACAGCCAGGGCGTTTATCACGCTGGCCGCCAGGGCTGAACCGCCTTTTCTACCCAAGGCGGTTACATAGGGAATATCCATCTCCGCCAGGGCGTCTTTGGATTCCTTGGCGTTAACAAAGCCCACCGGTATGCCGACCACCAGGGCGGGCTCAATCCTGCCCGCCTTAATATGCTCAATAAGCCTGAGCAGCGCGGTCGGCGCGTTTCCGATCGCAAACACGGCTCCCTGGCCCTTTTCCAGGGCCAAGTCAATACCTGCCAGGGAACGGGTTACGCCTTTTTCGCTTGCGATCACCGCAACCTCGGGGGCCTCCAGAATACAGGTCTTGGTCACCCCAAAGGGCTTCAAGCGTCGGTCGGATATACCGGCCTTGGCCATGCGGGTGTCTGTGAATATGGGTTTGCCCTGCTTAAGGGCCTCAACCCCTTTTTCCACTGCCTTCTGGTGGATGCGGGTGATCCGAACAAAATCAAAATCACCGGTGGTGTGAATCATGCGCCGCACAATGGACCAGGCCTTGGGTTCAAAGCCGTGCTCCCCGGCCTCCTGGTCGATAATGGCGAAACTCCCCTTTTCTATTTCCTCGGGAGGCAGATTCCATTTTTCCTGTTCAGGCAATTTTTCTCTCGCCTTTCATTAAAGACACAAAACCAGGGGCCAGCATGGGGTTGCTGCCGAAATGCAGGTGCACATAGCTGGCCAACACATTTTGTTTGCAATAACCATGAGTATCGGGCCTGGGCCCCTTTCTGGAGCCGACTTCATAGGCGTTTACCAATCCGCCTTCTCCAGGGCTCCCCGCCCTGTTTATTTTTGAAGATGATTCCGAAGTATTGGTCACTTCCGAATAATGGAATTCATGCCCCCTTGCCCTGGTTCCGGCGGGTCCCAGCACGGTATCGGTGGTAAAACGCACCGTACGGTAACCCAAAGAACGCAGCCTGGGCAGCATGGTTGTCTTTATGGGAAGCACCCCGGTCATGGGCCGGGAGTTGCCTTTGGGATCGCTTATCTCTTGGGCCAGATACATCATGCCCCCGCATTCGGCATAAATGGGCATACCCTGAGCCGCCAGGTGGGCAATCTCAGTCTTAAGGCTTTTATTGTCAGCCAGTTCAGTAGAGAAAAGTTCAGGATAGCCGCCGCCAAGGTAAAGGCCGTCAAGCTCGGCAGGCAGGGATTTATCCTGTAAGGGCGAGAAATAGACCAATTCCGCCCCGGCCTCTTCAAGGCGGCGCAGGTTTTCCTGATAATAAAAACAAAAGGCCTTGTCCCAGGCTATGCCCAGGCGCACTTTATCGGAAGAATCAATAGGGGGGGCCTCTGTTTGGGCTGCGGGCAGGTCAAACTCCGGCAGATTTGCCAGAAGAAGATCCAGGTCTACTGCGTTTTCCAGCCAGGAGACCAGGCGTTCTCTCAATTCCTCGGAAAAACCGGTTTCCAGGGCGGTAACCAGACCCAGGTGGCGTTCGGGCATGGCCAGATCCGCCTGGCGGGTAAGCCCACCCAAAAAGGTGAACTCGGGAACCGCCTGCATGGCCTTGCCCAGGATGCGGGCGTGGTTCGGGCTGCCGACCTGGTTTGCCACCAGGCCTGCCCAGGAAAGCTTGGGATCAAATTCGAAAAATCCCTTGGCCAGGGCGGCCAGGCTTCTGGACTGGGCTTTGGCATTGGTCAAAAGCACCACCGGCAAACCCAGCCACTTGGCCATTTGGGCGGTGGAGCCTGCCTCTCCCAGAGGATCAAAGCCGTCATAGAGGCCCATCACCCCTTCCACCACGGTTACCTGGGCGTCCTGGGCACATCGCTTGTAAATGGCTGTGTTCTCCTCTTTGGAAAGCATCCAGCCGTCTAGATTGTGGGAGGTTGTGCCGGTGACCAGGGTGTGATGACCGGGGTCTATAAAATCAGGCCCGACCTTAAAAGCCCGGACCCTTAGCCCCCTTTTGCGAAGAGCGGCCAAAAGAGCCAGGCTGAAGGTGGTCTTGCCCGCGCCGCTTTGAGCGCCGCCTATGACCAGACCTTTGATTTTGGCTAAGCCGGACATAAAAAACCCCAAGTCCCATAGGTGGACCCGGGGACGGCACCCAGCTTACTTGACCCCCAAGCATGGCAGCCACAATATACGTCTTCCGCGATTGCAGCTCCAGAGCATTCGGCAGGTCTTCTGACTCCCGGATCAGCCTAATCACCGCGCCTTCCCGCTACGTTCCGTACACAGCAGTGGCAAAATTGCGGTTTTTGTCCCCGGTTACAGCGGCGGGACCGCGACGGACTCGCACCGTCTTCCCAATTAAGTCCGGTTAAGGACGCCGACATTGGTTAAATCGTCTATGCATTAACAGAAAGCGCTATTGGTGTCAATAAAAGGCTGGGCCAATTTAAGTCATTGTTTTCAGATAATTCTTAGCTTTAAAACCGATAATGGAATAATACTCGGGTAGTTAAATTAATTTTAACTGCGGTCGGGAATGCGAAGGCGTGTAAATAACACGGCTAACACTTATAAGCAGCTCAATTAAGCTAAAAAGGCCGTATTGATTGACCGGGTTGAACGTTCTGGTCAAACTGCCCCTGACCAAGTCCGGGAGGTCTTGGTCAGTAAACTACGATGCACGGTGCTCGGGCGCACCGTGCATCTTGACGTCTTTAAAAACAACTTTTGTCAAGCGGCATCCGACAAAATCCGGGAGGAGTTCGCCGGTAAGCCTCGGGACTAAAAGCAACAACCTTTTCGGTTTTATTTCAAGCCTTTTGTCACATTTTTTATATCCTGAACCCTCTTCTCATCCAAGGGGATCTCCCGAGTTCCCGAGCGGGTGAAATCAATCTTGTTTAACAGGATCTTCCTGACCCGGCGGTTGAACATGGTGTGATAATAAATAATCAGATTATTGGTATCGTTGGCCACAGTGTATTGGGTGCTGGCCGGCAGCTTGGTCTTCCCGCCCGGATCCGAGCCTTCGGCTTGTCCGGCCGCCAAATTAAAACTGTCCATGATCCTGAAAAATTCTTGCACCGTGTCCTCACCGCCCCTGGTGTGGCGGGCGGTGCAGGCAAACACCGTTGCCCTCACAAAACGGGACGGGGAGGTGAAATCGCCGGGCAGACCCAACAGACCGGAACCTCCGGCCAAGGGAGTAATCATAAGTTCCCCCCACTGCTTGGGCTCAAAGGGCTTCACACCCAGCTTCCCGTAGTTGCGCAGATTCGTCAAATGCCAGTCAAAAGTGGGATTATTTGTAATCACCCCAACCGGATTGTCAAAAAATCTCAGCTGACCGTCTTTAAACTCAACAACCAGGCTTTTGCCGCCGGGCTCGACGATCATGAAATGAATCGGATAGGGCATTTTCAGGGCAGGATCCACCACCGGAGCCACCTTTACCTTTTGCAGCCCGGCCCGCACCTCCTTGAGGCTTGCAAAATTGGAAAGGATAAAGGTCAGCACCTGGCTCGGGGCCAGGGATTTATCCGCCTTGGCGGGATCATAGGGGGAGTACTCGGCAAAGCCTTTGTGGAAAAAACCGCCCCCGGCCAGCCCTTTCTCGTTCATACCGGTGTTGACCGCCCTTCCCATCAACAGCACCCCGACAAAGCCGTACTCGCCGCTCCAGGACAATCCCTTTTGGCCGTCCGGAGTCTGCCCCACAAAGGCATGCCCCCTGGGCACGGCTATCATTTTAGGATTAAGGTCGAACTTGCCCCACTCCTGGGTGCGGCCAAAGACCACGGTTCCGTCCTCTCCCTTGAGCTGAAGCCCGGTGCAGGCAAAAGAGATTGCGCTTGAAAACAAAAAAGTTAGAAGTGAGATCGTGCAGATTCCCAACTTGACGGATTTCATCAAAACACCCCTTAATCACATTACTGAATATTCAAGCAGCCATACCTGGGCTTTACAAAATCCCATGAAAAGAACCACCGGGTTTTCCCCCCAAGAAAACCAGACAGCTTCCCGCCTTCTCCAATCAATCGCATTGATTAAGTCGCTTCAGTTTAATACTCCACACCGGCCTGGGATTTTACTCCGCCCTGGAGATGGTGTTTTTGGGCCTGCATCACAGTCACCAGGTCAGCCAACTCAAAAAACTCCTCCGGGCAGTCCCGGCCAGTGAGAATCAAATGCGAATTTTCGGGTTTTCTTTCAATCAGCCCCCTGATATCGCTTTTGGTGAGAAACCCTCGGCGCAGGGCCAGAAAAATTTCATCCAGAACCAGAAGATCCCATTTCCCGGATTCCATTTCTTCTTTAGCCAGTAAAAAGCCCTTTTCCGCAGCCTGCCTGTGGGGTTTCAGATCCTCGTTTCTACGAATCAGGCCCAATCCGGTGGGGCGTATTTCAACATTTTGGCAATCCTCAAAATGAGCAAGCTCACCATAGTTTCTGCCGCCTTTAATAAACTGAATCATAAGGCAGTGATACCCCTGACCGGCTGCGCGGGCCATTGCGCCCAGGGCCGCGGTTGTCTTGCCCTTTCCATGGCCGGTATTGATCATCACCAGGCCTTTTTTAACTTCCATGAAAAAACTCCATCTCAAACAAAAAACTGGTAAAAGGTTCCTCAGGATTCAATAAACCATATGTAACGACTTAATGAAACCCGAAGAAAACGCAAATAAAAATTAATCAACCTTCAGGCAAAGACCGCATTTAAACCCTGAATCAAATCCCGGACTCAACCCTTTCCCAATACCCTGTGGGTGCAAACTTAATTACATACCGTTTTGTTTCGGCCCAGGTTCTTGGCTTGATACAAAGCCCTGTCCGCTTTACTCACCAAATCCCCGGTGTCTTCGCCCTCTTGCCAGGCAGCCACGCCCAGACTGACCGTCACCTTGAACGAAGACAAGGGCTTGGCAGGGGCAAACACCTGGATGGCCGCAGTCTTTCTGATTCTCTCAGCCACCTCGCCTGCAATCTCCAAACTTGTCTCGGGTAAAATAATGCTGAACTCCTCTCCTCCGTAGCGACAGGCAATATCGCCTTCCCTGATGGAGGAGTTCAGAACACTTCCCAGTCTGGCCAAGACCGCATCTCCCTGAGGATGGCCATGTCTGTCGTTTACTTCCTTGAATTTATCCACATCCAGCATGATCAGCGAAAGATCCCCTTTTTCCCGCCTTACCCGGCGCAGGTGAAGTTCAAGCTGGGTCTCAAAATGCCTCTTGTTGAACAAACCGGTCAAGGTATCTGTCAAAGCCTGTATTTTAAAAAAATTCTGACTCTTGCGCAGGCCCTTGACCCTGTCTGCCAGGGAAAGGGAAAGGATGACCGTTTCCAGGGCGGCGGTCACCTGAAAGGCATGCAAGCTCCAGGGACTGATCGGGATTGCTCCTGTAAGGGTCAGGATAAAAAGACCTATTCCCAGGCTTAACAAAAACCAGGCCAATACAAAGAAACGGGCTCCGGCAAAACCGCTGCGCCAAAGATAAATGCCCACCCCGATAGAAAGTAATGGCCCGACTCCTCCCGACATCCCCAGGGCAAAGAGGGGCAAAGGCGGTAAGAACAGATTGCCGATTATTAAAATGATGCTCAGTCCCAGATAAGCCAGGAAAACTTTATCTGCCAAGGGGGCTACTTTTGGGGTCATAAAGAAATGACGGGTGAATTGGGCCCCGCCCACAAAGATCAAGCCCAGGAAAAAAAGATGGGTTCTGGGGCCTGTACCGGCCAGGATTCCATTCAAAAACATAAAATAAAGCGCCATGGCCAGGATATAGAATCCGTACCATAGATAGCTGTTATCCTTAAGCGACACAAACATGGCCAGATTGTAAAGCACCATGGCCAGGACCAGGCCGTAATAAATCCCCACCAACGCAGAACGGCGGCTGTTTAAAACCAAAAAATCCGTTTGGCGAACCAGGGTGGGATGCAGGTTGGTGGGCCCGGCATAATTAACCTTCAGCATGAACCGGGTCTCCTTACCCGGTGTAAGGGGCAAGGCATAAACATTTTTGGGTGCGGGCGGCCTCAAAACAGTTTTTCCGGGGGGATCAAAGACAGGCTTTACTTCTTGCCAGGTGGAATCCGACTTATCCGGGCCGGGTTTGGAGGCGTAGAGACGAACCTGGTCAATAAAAGCCCAATCCAGAACCAGAAGCCAGGCCGTTTGAATCTCTTGCCCATTTACGGGGCTTAAAACCAGACTGAAGCTGAGCCAACAGGAAGCCGGTCCCAGGCCCAGGGAAAGGGTGGGCTTTTCATGGGCCGCAAAAGCTCCCGTTTTTAGCTTTAAAAGAGCCTCTTCCAAAGGAAACGAAGGGGTATTGCCCGGCAGGTATAGAACGGCTTTGGCCAATTCCAGACTAACGGGTGCATCTTGTTTGAGCTCAAGGGCAAAAGAGTTTCGGGCAAGTAATAGCAAAACCAGGGCAAAGCCCAGTAAACAACCTGAGGTAACAGAAGAGCGCTTTAGTGCGGCAATCATTTTCCCAGCAATCAAAAACATGGATGAGCATTTCAAATAAATAGTTACCAGTGCTATATAAAATTACCTATTTTTTATCATATCACCCGAAACTTCTACCCCATAACAGCCGACGCCGCTTAAGCATGCGTTTTTTCAGGATCACAATGACCCGTCGTTTTTTTAAAAGGCAACTTTTTTTTACGAAAAGGGGCATTTTTCTCCATGCACCAGATTACTCCTACCCTTTCCGGGAAAATATGCCCTACTACTCTTGAAGAATCAGCGTTCTTAAGCGAGTATTGGAGTGCTGGATAAACTTGCCCAATGTTTTTGAAACCCCTTGATTACAGGGCTTTGTCGCATGGGTTTACGAAAACTCGGGCTGAAGAGGCTAAAGACTCCGGGGTCTTCGGGGGGGACGCACCTGGTCGGGAATATTCCCTGTTCCATATTCCCTTGATTGCCAAGACTATTAGTGAGAACACCACATGGATCAAAAACACTTAGAGGAACTTCTAACCCAAGTTCAAAAAGGCGGCCTTAGTGTGGAAGAAGCCACCTTGGCTTTGAAAAAGCTGCCTTTCGAGGATCTTGGCTATGCCAAAATAGACAATCACAGAAGCCTCAGGAACGGTGTTCCTGAGGTTATTTATTGTGAGGGTAAAAGTCCGGAGCATATAAGGGGGATAGTGCCCAGACTTGCCGAACACAGCGCAAACGTCCTGGCCACCAGGGCCTCGGAAGAAGTTTACCAAGTAATAAAGGAAGTTTACCCTGCCTGTCGCTATAACAAATCCGCCCGCATTGTGCTCGTCAATCCCCAACCGGTGGTGAAAAAAGGCAGTATCGTTGTGGCGGCGGCCGGAACCAGCGATATTCCGGTGGCCGAGGAAGCCGCAGCCACCGCCGAGGTGATCGGCAATAATGTAAAGCGTATATACGATGTGGGGGTAGCCGGTATACACAGGCTTTTAGAGTATTGCGAAGACCTCTACACCGCCAATGTGGTGGTTGCCGTGGCGGGCATGGAAGGCGCCCTGGCCAGCGTGGTCGGGGGTCTGGTATCCTGTCCAGTGATTGCGGTGCCCACCAGCATAGGCTACGGCACCAGCTTCGGCGGTGTGGCAGCGCTTTTGAGCATGTTGAACAGTTGCGCTTCGGGGCTCTCGGTTGTCAATATAGATAACGGGTTTGGCGCAGGTTATCAGGCCAGCCTGATTAACCAACTCGCAGTCAAAGAGCCCAAGGAAGAAGAGCAGGAGCGGGAAGCTACCGAGATCAACTGGCAGTAGGCTTCGTTTTGGACTTTGCTAAAAATTTTTACCCCAGATCCTAAAACGGGCTCTGGTTTCAGGATGTGAAACAAAATCATGCAAATTATATATTTCGATTGTTTTGCCGGTGTGGCTGGGGACATGATTCTGGGTGCTCTGATCGACGCAGGTCTCAAACTTTCCGACCTTAAGGCGGAGCTGGCCAAACTCGACCTGGGTGACTACCAGATAACCACTGAAGATGTATTAAAAAACGGCATAGGAGGCACCAAGGCTCAGGTAGTGGCCGGTGAAAGCCACGGTCACCATCATCGGGGCCTCAGCGAGATAAAGCAAATGGTGGAAGATTCCGACCTGGCTAAGGGGATCAAGGAAAAATCCCTTAAAGTATTTGATTGCGTAGCCCAGGCGGAAGCTCATATTCATAGAAAATCATTGGAAGAAATTCATTTTCACGAGGTGGGTGCCCTGGATTCCATCATTGATGTGGTGGGCAGCGTAATTGGACTCGACCTTATGGGTATCGAAGCGGTATATGCCTCTGCCCTGAATGTGGGCGGCGGCACCGTAGACTGCGCCCACGGCACCATTCCGGTCCCCGCACCGGCTGTAACCGAAATATTAAAAGGCGTTCCCGTATACTCCACCGGGATCGAAAAAGAACTGGTAACCCCCACCGGAGCCGCCATTTTACGCGCCCTGGCCCGGGAATTCACCCCCGTGCCCGACATGGTTATCGAACAGGTGGGCTACGGCGCCGGCACCGCCGATATAGCCGTACCCAATCTTTTAAGGGTGATCATAGGCCAGGCTGATCCGAACGCAACCCAAAAAAGCGCTCCCATGGGACACGGCCACAACCACCACCATGCTCATGAGCACAGCCACGATCATTGCCACGAACACACACACGGGCACGCTCACGAACACAGCCATGATCACGATCATGCTCACAACCATGACCATGACCACGAACACAACCACGAGCACGAACACACCCACGAGCACGAGCACACCCACGAACACAAACACCCCCATACGCACGAACACACTCACGAGCATGAACATGAGCACCAACACGAGGACTGATCTGGACACCTTTAACCAGCCCCAGCGGCAGTGAGGAGAATCTGCATGCCCCGACGACTGGTATGGGCGATTACAGGAGCCGGAGACCTGCTTGAAGAATGTTTTGATCAGATGACCGTGATAAAGGACCAGGGTGAGTGGGAGATAACCGCGGTATTATCTAAAGCAGCTATAACTGTCCTAAAATTTTATAAAATGAATGACCGATTGGAAGAAATCGCCCAAAGGGTCATGAAGGAAAAAGACGCCAACACCCCCTTTATCGTTGCCGGGCTGCAGACGAAAAAATACCATGCCGTTCTGGCGGCCCCACTGACCGCAAACAGTACGGCCAAAATAGTCCTGGGAATCAGCGACACCCTGGTTACCAATCTCGTGGCCCAGGCCAATAAAGCGGCGGTGCCAATTTACACTCTGCCTGTCGATCAAAAACCAGGAATGATAACCACCATAATGCCCAGCGGAGGTGAATTAAACCTCACCATGCGCCCTGTTGATCTCAAGAATGCGGAAAGCTTAGGCCGCATGCCTGGAATCCGCGTTCTGAACTCCCCGGAACAAATCCCCCTTGTACTTGACCTGCAAGGGAATGCTCAAAAGGGAGAAAGCCGTGTTAAATAAGGAAATTCGCCTGAGATCAATAAGCAGACTCCATTTCGGCTTCCTGGATTTGAATGGTGACCTGGGTAGGAAATACGGCAGTCTGGGACTGGCTTTAACTAATCCGGCCTATACCTTGAGCCTTAAACCACACCATGATCTCAAGGTGGTCAATGGCCCCAAAAGACGAACCGTCGCCTGCCTTGAGGGCCTGGCCAGGCATTTCAGGCAAAAACCGTTATTTAAAGTTGAATTCTCAGAAGAAATTCCCTCCCATACCGGTTTAGGTTCAGGCACACAACTGCATCTGGCCCTGGCCAAGACAGCCACCACCATGTGGGGCCTGAATCTTGACATTAAAGAACTGGCTTCATTGGTCAGCAGGGGACGCAGAAGCGGCGTGGGGGTGTTTGCCTTTGACCAGGGAGGCTTTATCCTGGATGCGGGGCATAATACGGACTGCCTTAACAAGGGGCAGCCGCCTCTTATGCTGATGCGTCTTGAATTTCCAACCGACTGGTGTTTTGTCCTGGCTATTCCCCAAGAATTAAAAGGTTTATCAGGCAGCAAGGAAAACGAAACCCTGGCCACCCTTAAACCCAGCCGCATGATCAGCCAGGATATCTGCCGTTTCACGGTCATGAAACTCCTGCCGAGCCTTATTGAAAGGGATATTAAGGAGTTTGGCTGTGCCTTAACCGAGATTGACCGTCGCACCGGCATGTTTTTCCAAGCTGCCCAGGATGGCATTTACAGTGAATCCGGGGCAGAGGATATTGTGGGCTATATGCTGCAGGCAGGCGCCTATGGCGCAGGTCAAAGCTCCTGGGGGCCCGCCATTTACGGGCTCTCCACCCAGGATGAAGCCCCCATGGTGGCTAAGCGGGTAACTGAATTTTTCAGTAAAAAATTGATCTCAGGCAAGGTTTTTATAGCTCAGCCCGACAACCGGGGCGTACAAATGGATTTTTTGGATTTTAAGTCAAACCAGTTTTAAGCGGGATAAAACAGGCAACCAAAGTCCGGAAGGACTTTGGCGGTAAAAATAAAAAGCGCTTTCCGTTTATTAGCGGAAAGCGCTTTTTTTCTGTTCAGGATCAGGATAAGCCCAGGCGGTTTAAAAGTGCCCGGCTCATACTCTGATAATCCGAATCAGGAGCCACCTTGGCGATTACCCGATGATTTTCCAGGATTCTGGACTTTAACTCCCGATTGTTTTTCAAGCCCACCCGGGTTTCCATGATGAGATTTTCCAGGTAAAGGGTCTGGGCTCTGTTCAGGGGAGGGCTTTTCAATTTGCCGTAAATCCGCTTGGGCCAGGCAACCAGTTTGCCCCTGTCTCCCTGGTCCAAGGTATCGACCAACTCAAGTTCCAACACACAATCGGCATCTTTAAGCACCGGGACAGAAACAGCCTCTGCCTTTACATAGTCAAGTTCGTCCTTGGCATGCAGTGCCTTTTCAAACAGCTTGAGGTCACAGGTAAGATTCAAGGCGAATTCACCGATCGATTGTATATTTTGCCAAGTCTGGGATGACTTAAAGATTACAAGTTCACAAAAGGCCTGATCCTTGGTTGAAAAGCCAACCGGCGCGGCATGGTTAAACCGGCCCTTTTGGCTGGAGGCAATAGCCTCGTAGATCCAGCCGGAATAAAGACCCAGGGTTGTCAGGTCAGGCATTTAATCACCTTTCGCCTGTTTGGAGACGGTAAACACTTTTTTTCCTGACTATTTCTTAAGGATACACCCATTTCATAATGCAGCCAAGTTTGTACTGCGAATCATTATTTCGCCTATTTGCAAAACCATATCTCTCTTTTATTAAAAGGTAATCTCCTTTTGGATTTCCTTAACAAAAAAGGCAAGAAAACAACTAGTTAAAAAACCTGTACTCACCCCCTGGACCGAAGATAACCATGGTGGTAAGGTACCTAATCAAGCAGAAAATAATACCTTTTCCCGCCAGCCTGAATCAGGCTTTGCCATTCGGGAAGACAATATCATTGGTAATGTTTGTAACACTATTCTTATAAAGATATATTTCCAGGCCCAAAAAATAAACCATTCAATATTGCCTGGATGTGAAAGTTGTAAAAATGCGTCTTTTAGTCAGCGTGGCAAATAGCAGCGAGGTCAGGGCCGCTCTTCTGGGCAAGGCCGATATTATTGATGTAAAGAACCCGGCCGAAGGGGCTTTGGGTGCTAATTTCCCCAGAGTTATTAAAGAAATAAGAAAACTCACTCCCAAAGAAATCCCGGTGAGCGCAACCATCGGCGATATGCCGAATCTGCCGGGCACAGCCAGTTTGGCCGCACTGGGCGCGGCCCATTGCGGTGTTGAATATGTAAAGGTGGGGCTTAAGGGAGTGACTGAAGTGGAACAGGCCACCACACTTATGCGGGAGGTGTGCCTGGCGGTTTCGGAACTGCCTGAACCGCCGGAAGTCATAGCCACCGCCTATGCCGACGCCAGCCTCATCCCGGCTCTTTTACCTGAACACCTGCCCGAGGTGGCGGCAAAAGCCGGAGCCCATGGTTGTCTGATAGACACTTTGGGCAAATCTTCCCAGGGATTGGTGGACCTGATGTCTCCTGAAGAGTTAAAAAATTTTGTAGTGTTGTGCAAAAAGGCCGGGTTGCTCTGCGGGTTGGCCGGTTCACTCAGCAAAGACACCCTGCCCTTGGCATGTAAGGCGGGCCCAGATCTGGTGGGGGTCAGGACAGCGGCAATTAACGGCGACAGGGTCAATGGCCTGGTGCAAAAGGAAAAGGTCGAGGAGCTCAAGAGTATTATGCTCTCAGCCGGGTCCCTTTAGCCTTGCCCTGACCAAACAACGCCCTGAGGCGCTCCGGCCTGGCTCCGTTTATGATCCAAAGCCCCAGGGGGTTTTGTTCAAGGAGCCTGGCCAAAATTGGATCGACACCCGGCCAGGACGCCAACTGACTTAAAGTAATTTTTTTAAGCAACCCTTTTCGGTTCGGGTCCGGAAAAGGCCCTTCTTGCGGGTAAAGCCCATCCACGCTCTTTAAGAGCACCAGCTCCCTCACCCCTGCCCTGAGGCCGATCCAGGCGGCAATGGAATCCGAGGTTACCTGCCAAGAGTGGGGCAGAGGGTCTTCGGCCTTGAGCATGGCATAGGGCAACATAACCGGCAGAAGTCCCTCTTCAGCCACTGCGGCAGCCTCTTCCAGGCTGGTCACTGGCCTGCCCCGTTTAATCTTGTCCGCCAACAAAAGCCCGTATTGGTCCATGGCCATTATGGCCATCCAATGGGCGGCATCGTCGCTGAGCCCCAGGCGGCGGTCATAGTCCCGCACCAGGTCGGCGGCCAGGCCTCCGCCGGGCACCACCAGCAAGCGGTGCTCTTCGGCCAGATCACCGAGGGAACGGCATAGGGGCTTAAGACCGCGCCCCTTTCCCAGGCTTCCTCCCACCTTGAGCACGGCCTTGAACTCACAGGATGAAGGTAAAAACAAAGGTTTTAAAAAGGGCTCTTGTTCCAGATGTTTCATCTTAAGCCCTCCTTTTTTATTGCCTCTGCCAAAAGTAGGGCCACATCCCTGGCAGGCAGGGCCTTCACCTCCTGCTCCAGGGGAGTCGCCAGGGGGACTTCAAGGCGCGAGGCCAGATCCCGCAAAACAAAGCTGCCCTGCCCGGCCACGCACCAGGGCAGATCAAAGGGCTTTTTAAGACGCGAAGCCACCAGATGCCAGGCCCGGCTTATGGTCTCAAGCTGTTTCTCATAGAGATACCTGGCCAGGTTGAGGGCCTGATCAAAACTCATGATGTCTCGATCCGCGCAGACCAGCCTGGCCAAACGGGCATGGCATTCTTCAGGCGACCTGCCCCTGCCGTCAGCCGTGGGGCAAGTGTACTCCTCGGGCTCAAGCTTGCCCGCAAGCAGGTGAACATCGGCCATAAGGCAAAACAGCTCGTCCGCCACCCTGACCATACGCCCATCAAAGGGGACTTGCCTCACCAGGGTGTTGGGGTTGCTGCGCAAGGCTCCGGTATAGACCAGCTCGCCCTGAGCCAGGCGGGATGTGTCGTCGGTTCCTTTGTTCAATAACCTTCCTTGTCTTATGGGGATGATATCCGTGGTGGTGCTGCCCATATCCAGGACAAAGCAATCGGGATTCTTTTTGGCCTCATAAAGGCAACTGGCCACCCAGTTATTGGCCGCAAAGTCCAAGGGAGAAAGCAGGGCCTTGGACAACTCCACAAAACGGCCATGGGTGCCTAAAACCCAAATCTCTGTTTCGCCAAAGGCCCGGGCCAAAGCCTCAAGAATAAACCCGACTCCCTGGCTCTTGGTCTGAAAGGCGTCTGAAAGCTCGGCGGTCATGGTAACCGCCATGGCCCTTACCGGCCCCAGTTCCCTCGCCATTTCCCCAAGCAACTCAGGGAGTTTTTCAGGGTTGCGCCAAATCTCAAACCCCTTACTCAGGCTGGTTGCCTTGTCTTCTTCCCCGGTCTGGGGAACCCGGCAGGCCTTGGTGTTCACCCCGCCTATATCCCAGCCCATGATCCAATCATAAGCTTCATGCATAGGGGCTCTCCTTTGTGAAATGCACTTCCCCGCTAAGCCCCATCCTGGGAAGCCCTTTTATCTCTACTGAACAGGCCTGCCACAGGGCCTTTGCAAAATTATCCACAGAAGCGAGGCAAAGCCCCACAACAGAGGTGGTGAGCCTGGGATTGATCTCCATGAACCAGACGCCCTCCTGACCCAACACAACATCCACGCCGCAATAACCCTTTAGTCCGGGGATTGCCTCCACTGCCTTGCCTGCCAGGGAAAAGGCCTCTTCCCGCAGGTGATGGCCAATATTGGCGACGCCTCCCTGATATGAAAAGCCTTTAACGCCTTCTACATTCTGCAAATTGAGGCTAAAGGCCCCGGCCCTGCCTTCTTTGACCCATAGAGACACGCTGGCCGCCTGGCCGGGGATATATTCCTGAATAAGGGCCTTTTCCCCTCCCTGGCAGGCCGCGCCAAAGGCCTGCAAGAGGTTGTCTTCTTTATTAACCAGGCTTAAGCCCGCGCAATCAGAAGCATTCACCGGTTTCAGAATAAGTGGGTAACCCAGTTCTTTTGCCTTTTCCCTTACCTGGTTTTTATCCACCAAAAAGGAAACCGGAGCCTTAAGGCCGAGCTGCTTCACCACCTTAAGGGTCTGCCACTTGTCGCTGCAAACTCCCACTGCCACGGGGGACGAGCCCAACAAAAGGTTTTTACAGCCAAGGGCCAGAGTGCTTAGCTCTTCCAACACCCCATCATCTTCCGGTGCTATTATCAAGGCTGCATCGGTTTGTTGCATAAGGTCGCGGAGGTTGCCGGGATAGTCCTTATGGTGTAGGGTGATTGTCCGGGCGATTTCCTTTTCCGGAGCCTTTAACCGGCTGTCCCGGGTGGTCAAAAACCTGACCTTGCCCCAAAGGTTGAACTGGGCCAGCATGGCGTCGATCATGGAAGCGCCTTCCCGGGCCAAGCCCTGGGGAAAACTTTCTTCAGGCCAGCCGCCGCCGGTTACATATTCATGCAAAAGGACCAGGGGAGTATCTGAACTCATGGACGTGATTCCCGTTATTGATCTAAAAAACGGTCTGCCGGTTCAGGCTGTAAAAGGGGAGCGTAAAACCTATGCCCCGGTGAAAAGCCTGTTAACCCCAAAAAACGATGCCTTTTCCCTGGCCCGGGCCATGCTTGAAGCCACCTGCGCACCATCGATCTACCTGGCGGACCTGGATGCCATCGCAGGGTTGAAAGGCCATGGAAAGCTGATTTCCGATCTGGCGGAGAAGCTCCCGGCCGGATTATGGGTCGACGCCGGCGCGGCAGACCTGCAAAAAGCCCAAACAATCCTGGACCTGGGAGCGCAAAGGGCGATCATCTGTTCAGAGGCCTTGAAATCCCCGGCTGACCTTAACCTGATAACAAGCACTCTGCCCCTTGAGAAAACCCTTTTCAGCCTTGATATAAAAAACAACACCATCATCACCGCGCAGCCCGGACTTTTGGGAAATGATCCCGTAACAGCCCTGCAAGGGCTATGGGAAAAAGGATTTGACTCCTTTATTCTCATGACCCTGGATCAGGTCGGCACAGGCAAGGGCCCGGACTGGCCCCTTTTGGATAAGGTCCGTAAAGCCCTGCCCCAAGCCAGGCTGACAGCAGCCGGCGGTGTCAGGGACTCAGCCGGGCTGAAACGCTTGAGCAACTTGGGGCTGGACGCCGCCCTGGTGGCCACTTGCCTACACAAGGGCTGGGTAACCCAAAAAAGCCTGCGTGAACTTAAACAGATGAACTGAAACCGCGCATTACTCGGGGCAGGTCTTTTCTCACCTCGGGTTCAAGCAAAAACACAAATAAAACCGCCGCCATGATATCTGCTGTTGCACCGGGGTTTTTTTGGTGTTTTGCATCCCGTAAATATATATCAAACTCAAAAAGCGCCTTTTGACCTTCCGGGGTTTCAAAAGGCCTTTTTAAAAGCACGCGTCGGGCCTTTTCAGAAATTGACCCGGCCTTTTTCCCTCCCAATTTACGGGCTATCAGGGTGTCTGGCTCTTTTGCCAATATCTCTAAAAAAACCAACACAATAGCCGGGGAAAGGTCTTTTCCCTCCCGCCACAGCCTCATGAGCCTGGGCAGACCAAGGTCAAAGACCAGCTTAAACCCGTTTACATACTGCCTGGCTATCTGATCCCTGTTCCGGGAAAGCTCCATGGCCTGTAAAAGGGTTATGCCGCTGGGTTCTTTGGCCACGTCCTGATCATCAACCTCACCCAGGCCCGAAGGATTGGCCAGGTTGATGGCCCGGTAGGCCAATAAGGCGTCTTTTTCATCCAAATCAGCCAGGACAAAAGCCAGCTTTTGTTTCAGGTTTTGGCCTTTGTCTATTCCCAGGGCAGCCTTGGCCAGGGGAGCCAATAAAAGCACAATGCCCAAATTTATATTGCTGGCCGCAACCTCCAAAGTGGCCTTGATGGCATCAAGTATAAGCACACCCACTTTTTTATCACCGGCAGAGGCCATAACCGGCCCCAGGGCCAGGGCAGAAGCCATGAACTCCACAAACCCGGCGTCATGAAAATCGTGGTTTGGGTTTACATTACCGGGTTTGGGGGCACAGGCCTCCAGCACGCAGGCCAGTTGGGCGGCCCGCCCCACCTCAAGGGAAGTCGGTGTATTCACGCCTTGCCTGCCATAAGATGATCCAAAAGAAGGTTCGGCACATCCACACCAGTGGCCTTGGCAAGCCCCTTCCATCCCGGTATTCCGTTCACTTCGATCACCTGACACCCGCCGCCCTTCAGCGGCAGTATATCCACTCCGGCATAGATGGTGCCCACGGTTTCACAGGCCAAAAGGCTCATGCGGCTTAGCTCGGAGTCCGGATCATAGGGTGTGGCCGTGGCTCCCTGGGCCATATTGGCCTTCCAGCCCAGCCCGGTTCTCACCATGGCCCCCACAACCTGGCCGCCTATGACGAACACCCTTATATCTTCGTGGCCATGTTCCTGGTATTCTTGCAGAAAATATACAAAGCGCCCCAGTTCCAAGGCCTTGAACACCCTGTGGGCCGTATCCGGCTCCGTGATGCGGACAATGCCCCTGCCTTCCGCCCCAAAGATCGGCTTGACCACCACATCTCCGCCCAATTCCTCAAAAGCGGCCATGGCCTGATCAAAATCCTCGGTGACTATTGTCTTGGGCACCGGCAGCCCCGCATCCTCCAACAGGGAAAGGGTCAGGTATTTATCCACCGTCCGTTCAATGGACTTGGGCGGATTAACCACCGTCACTCCGCGCCTTTCCAAAACCTGGAGCGCATCCATGCGATAGATGATCTGCTCCAAGGACGCCCCGGGAATGGCCCTGACAAAAAGAAAATCAAGATCGTCAAAAGACCTCTCCTCCACGCTCAAGGCCGGGCCATAGCCGTTTCTGGCTGTAAGCCTGGTGGAGGAGTAGCAAGGGGCTTTGATGCCCCTTGCCTTTAAGGCCTCTTGCAAGCGGCGAACATAATAGCTGCCCCGCTTGCCACAAATGGCTGCCTTCATGAAAGGTATTCCTCCATGACCGGCGTCATATCCACCTTGCCCGCCTCAAAGGAACGACCTGATTCCAGGTTGTTCACCATAACCTGAGCCGGGCTGAAGAGCATGGGGTCAATCTTGTAGAAGTCACCGTCATAGCGCTTGAACAGCTGATAAAAGGAAGTGCCGTAATCCGCCGAGGAGGAGGAAGGCAGGTTGGGTAAAAGCTCTTCCAGTTCGCTGTCTTGGGCCTTGACCGTGTACCAGGCTTTTCCGCCGTATAAAACCGCGTCATTGGTGCGGCCAATGGCCCTGAGGTCGTTTTTGGCCACCGGAGCCACCGGGCAGACGCCGAAACCGGCAATGACCTTATCCAGGTCAAATCCCAGCTCAAACATCTTGTGCATGCCGGTCTCCACAATGCGGCCCGCCACCTGCACCGATCCGGCCAGGCTGGCAGTGGGAGCGGTTAAAAGATACAGGTTCTCGGGCGCGACCCCGCATTTCTCCGCCGCCTTGACGCAGGCCCAGTCAGGAGGCAGGGCGCCGGTCTCCAGCACCAGAACCGCCACCTGGGCGTCTTCACGGTAATTCAGCTTGGCGTAGATCTCTTCTCCGGCATAGGCGGCCCTGGCCGGGCCGGAACCCATGGCAAAATAGCTGTCCGCGCCTTCCGGGTCCCGGGCCTTGAATGCCCAGCCCGCATACTGGGCGGCCATGCAGGCCAACTTGGGATGGGCCACGGTCACAGCCACGCCCAAAAGTGATTTGCCGTTTATCTCAAGGTCCGTGAACTCCACCCGGGCCAGACCGGCCAGGCAGACTTCGGCCATTATACGCCCGGCTTCCAAAGAGCCGGGGGTGTTCACGCCCGCGTCTATGATAGTGGCCTTGCTTTCAGTCTTATGTAACTCCACCCCATAACCCGCCGGATCATCCAGCAAAGGGCGCAGGGCATCCAGGGCTCTTTGATTCAGATTATTTAAGGACAAGGATCTCTCCTTTGCTCAGTATGTTCAAATCACCGGTGTAGCGCTCGAAATAGCCGTTTACGGCTTCTTCGGAAACTTCCAGGCCCCAGTCCCTCAGACGTCTGAAAAGCACGCCCAGGATAGTCGGCCTGTAGGTGCAGTCATAGTGATAGGTCGGCAAGAACACCGGCTTGCCGCCCAGGGCCACAATGGAGCCCCTTTTGTTGGCCGCCCCGGCCCGGTCACCCAACTTGCCGAAACAGAAGACCGTACCGGCCAGCATGGCTTGCCCGGCAAAATCGCCAAGATCGCCCTTTACCACGATCACCCCGCGCCTCATGCGGATGGCGGAGTCTGATCCGGCATTGCCCAAAACCACTATGGCGCCCTTGTTTACTCCCTTGGTCTCTCCGGGGTAGGCCGAGCCCAGGAAGTTGCCCGCATCGCCTGTGATCCAGATGCGGCCCTCTTTCATGTGGGCTCCGGCATAATCACCGACAGAGCCGTCCACATAGATCACACCGCCGGTCATATATGCGCCGAGGTGGGGGCCGGTGTCTCCCTTTACCCAAAGAAAACCCCGGGTCATGTTCTGGCCGATGCGCTTTACGTTCCTAAGGTCGCCTTCAATCATGACCTTGTCCGAAGGCTCTCCCGTGATCTCGAAAAAATCGCCGATACAGGCCTTTTGCCTGCCCTGAAAAACCGTCAGATTTTTTATCTCGTCTATGGTTGTATCTGCAAAATTATCGCAATTTATATTCTCCGCCTCCAGGGGCAGGCGGAGATCCAACTTTAACTTCAGAAAAAGCTTTGGTGATATTTCAGCCAGATCCCGGCCAAATACCAATTGCTTATCTTGACGTGCCAAGGGTCACCCCTTTCCTGTTATGGACCAGACCGGGGAACCCCCTATTTTTGGCCCAATATCTCGTGCAGGTGGAACTGGAACTTGCCCAGGGTTCCGCCGTAGTTTCCGGCCGAAATCCTCACCACTCCCGGCTGGCAGGCCGCAAGCACCCCCACCCTGGTGGCCTCGGCCACCGCTTCCTTGCTCAATCCGTCGATAACGATCTCCATCACGGAATTGACCGAATCCGGCAAAGCGGTTTCACAGCGGCTTTTCAAGGTAGGACAGTAATAGGTGTTGGTGGAGGCGAACTGGCCCTTGTAAATAGAGCCGGTCTTGCTGCCGCTTCTCACCACACCGCCGGGAAAGGGCATGACCACGTCCCTGACATTTTTCATTGCCTCAATCGCCTTTTCACTGGCATTTAAGGCAGCCTCCTGGCTCTCGGCCAGGATAAGAAAATTGCCGCCGCCCACGGACTGTTTCACGCCAAAGGCCTCTTCCACCAAAAATTCGCCGTCCATCACAGGCACCCGCCACAAGCGCCTGCCTTCCAGGTACTTGCTGGCCTGATCCCCGTCGCCAAAGTAGCGCAGCTTGCCGCCGACCTTGGTCTTGAAATCATAGTTAAACAGATCATTGAAACAGGCGGAGGTGGGGGAAGTCATGATGCACTGCCCCACCCGGTCCAACAGGCGCTTTTCCATATCCTTTTTGGACATGGTGAAAAACAGCATCTCCACACCGGGGCGTCCGTCCAGGGTCTGCTCCGGTGAAAGGTCATATCCCATGCCCGCTTCACAGCCGCAGGCAATGATCGAGGTGGCAAAGCCGGTCATGGCATTGGCCGCGATTTTTGCCCATTTTTGGTTCAAGGCGGTGACAATGAGCTTGGCGCCTTGCATCTCAAAGGCCTCGGCAAAGGTGTCTTCTATTTCTACTCCGTTGATTTGCATCAACCTCACTCCTTGAAATCCAGGTAACCCCAATCAAGGGGTTTTTCCTGGAGATATTTCTTTCCCAAACGCACGGCCAGGCAGGCCCTTTCCAATTCACGTCCCAGGTAAAAGGCGTGGCCCGCAGACGATACCTCGAGCCGGGCAAAAAGATCCGCCGGGTCGGTCCCTGTCAAAAAGAGGTCCCGATTAAAAACGTAAACCTGGTTGAAGTCTGTGAATATACGGTAGTTGCGGTCTTTTACCTGGCTTTGCATCTGCCTCAGGGCCGCTTCGTCCAATATCTCAAAAGGGCGGTCCTTGAGGCAGACCAGGCTTGAATCCAGGCCCTTGGGCAAAACCCTTTGCTTGTGGGCAAAAAACATCTGCCTTCTGGCCAGGTCCAGCTCCCTGACCGACCCCCTGGCCCACTGAACCACCTCGGTGGTGAGCAGATAGTCTACTTCAAGTTCAGTCATGACTCCGGCCATAAGGGTGTTGATACCGGTGGAGTCCGCCTCGGTAAGTTCGGTCAGGTTGCCCAACCCCATCAGGATAGGAGTATCCGGATGGCGTTTGCGCGTTTTGTGAAAACGGACCAAAGCTTTTGTAAAGCCAAAGCTCAAAGGGTCCAGTATTGGGTCCAGGATGTAGTCAACTCCCTGGTTTTTCAGTATTTCGGCATTTTTTTCCAGTGATTCAAGGCCCTGGCCAAAATCCGGAATCACAACTGTCTTGCAGTTCAGCTCCGGCGCAAGGTCAATATTGCGGGAGTTTACGCTCAAAAGCAGGTCTATGCCGTGCTTGAGCCCCTGGCGGATGGTCTTATGGTCAAAGGTGTCCAGGCTCACTATAAAGCCCTCGGCTTTGAGCATATCGACCACTTCGCCGACCCGGTCAAAAGACCCTTGAGCCGGGCAACCGATATCGACCAGGTCCGCCCCTGAATTACGGTAATAATTGGCTTGGGCCAGAATTTCAGGCAAAGACATCTGAAAGGCGTCGACCATTTCGGCGACTATCTTGACATGATATTCGCCATAGCCTTCCATATCCCTTTCACCGCCGAAGAACACGGGTAGATCCCTCAAATCGCAAGGCCCCTTAACCACATCAACCCCCAGTTTTTGGCTTATGACCTCAGGGTCTCCCTTGCAGGAGCCCGGAATCACGACTTTATCGCAGCCCTCGCTTGTAGAGAGGTGCCGGGAGATAAAAGCGGTGTTCATAAGCGCAGCCACACTGATACCCAAGGTCTTGATCTTGTAGCTGAACTCGGGGGCCATCTTGGCCAGGACCTTTTCCAATGAAGGAGCCGCCAATCGGCCGGTTATGAAAAGAATATCCGTCATCAAAATCTTTGCCTCAGGCCTTGAGCCATTCCTCCATGGTCAATTTGGGTTCCGGAGCCTGGCCTTTCATCTCCACCCGCATGGATCCTAAGGTTCCATAGCGTTCGGCAAAGGCGTTGTGCTGGTGAATTCCCTCGAAATTCTCCTGTCTGGCCAGCACAAAACAGTCGCCAGGCAAATCCGGGTAGCATTCCACAACATTACGCAGCATCTCGCGCACCACGTCCTCCACAAAACGGGGGTTTCTGTGCGCCTTGTTTACCACAAAAAATTCATCCGGCCTTTTTAAGAGCTCATAGGTCTCTGAACTCATTGAAGCTTCCACAATATGGACCAGGTTTTCAGCCCTCACCATACGGTCGGAGCCAATAAAAAGGCCGCCCCTGCCCCTTTGGTTGTGGGAGGCCAGGGGCACCAGCTCCAGGATGCGGTTGGCCTGATCCTGATCAAAGCCGTCATCGATCAACAGGCCTTCCGCATAGGCCCGCACCATATCCTGGGCGCAGGGGCACACGGTCATGCCCTCGGTCTCCACGCCCACAATGCTCTTGGTGCGTTCATCCGTGGCCTGGGCTATGCCGATCAGGGTGTATAGGTCTTCCGAACGCTTACCGGTCACAGGTGCATCCTTGGCCAGGGCTGACTTGGCCCTGATATGGACCTGGGAGCAGACCGCGGCCTGGGACTTCAGCACCTGACCTGCCAGGCGCTTGGCAAGGGATTCAATGCTCGGCGAAGGCTCAAGGGATATCTCTTCCACCAGGGTTTCCAGCACATCACTGAAACGGGACATATGAACCCCGGACTGACCCGGGTCCAGATCCACAAAAATATCTATCTCCGCCTGAAAAAGGTCTATATCCTGCCTGCCGTTTAAACGGATAACCCTGGGCAGGCAGGTGACTCCGGCCCGGCTCAGGCCAATGCGCACCGCAGGTTTGGACTGCTGCACGTCCCGGCCGCTGGCCAACTTGAGCCCCCGAAAAAGCTTCTTAACCCCATCTCCGGGTTTTTTATCCTGCCAACCTCCGGGAATGTCGGGAAGCGTCTCATCCGCGGCCACCTCGGCCAGGGCGGCCCAAAGGGCTTCCTGTTTTTCAAGATCCGGATGGGGAACTTCATAATTGGAGCCGGTCTCCTTAAGATCGTCAAAAAATAAAAGTTCCAGCTTTATAGGGCAGGGTTCGGTATATAGATGGTCCTGCCTGCCCATGCGCCTTTCGATGGAGGTCACAAAACCGGCAAAATCAGATGCGTCCAGATCGGTCTCAAAAACGGCCACAGCCTTGACCGGCTTTGGTCCACCGTTTTGACCCGGCTCAGACACCTCGTAAAAGGATGATACTTTCTTTAGTCTGGCCCGGGCCCGCAGGTATTGCAGGGCCTGCAGGATATTGGCCTGCCTGGAACCCAGCTCCGAACCCATTGCCAGAAACGCCTTATGAGGAAGAGACATTGCGGACTAGCCTCCACAGGCCACGATTTTTGCCTGGGCCAACTCCTCTTGAGTCATGGGGAAGTTGGCAAAATTAATGGTATAACTTTCATCAAACCATTTTTTGATATGCCCGACTATGGCTTTATCATAGGAGGGCTTGATCAACATGGTGCGGCCGGGAACGCTTTTGATCACCTTGCCGTTTCTCACAACCAGCTCGCCCTGTTTAAAAACATAACTGGGGTGAGCGAACATCTCGGCCTTGTCTTCATTTGGCTGATAGATGGTCACGTCTCCATCGGCCCCGGCGCCCAGATGACCCTTGTGAGTGAGCCCCAGTGCCTTGGCTGTGCCTGCCCTGGTTATAACCGCGATCTCATACATCGAGTATTCCCGGTCCAGTTCGGCCGCAATGGAGCGTTTCATTCCCTTTTTATTGAGCTTGGTCATGAACTCGGCCCGGTAATCCTTATCCATCAACAGCTTGATTACCTGGGGGTAATGGGTGAAAGGACCGCCATTGGGATGGTCTGTGGTCAAAAACACCTTCCAAGGGTCTTCCACGCTCAAAAACAGCTCAATACCCGCGCACCACATGGTTGCGTTGATGGGGTTTTTAGCCTTGTATTCCACCGGAACCACGCCGCCGCCGCTTTCATTCTCCACGTCGTCGTTGAGCCACTTGTTTCCCGTGGTCAGGTGCATTTTGTGCTGCAAGGGTCCGTCTGAGGTCATGGTGGTGGCCGGGCCAAAGATAACCTGCCCCACGTCCATGGTTATGCCTTCGGTCTTGTTAAGGATTTCCGCCAACTTCGGAGCGGCTGACTTATGGATGCCGCCCTTGCCCGCTTCATAGCTCAAAAACTGCAAATGGCAGAAATGGGCGTTCATTCCGTTTAAGTATTCAATGGTCTCGGCAGAGGTGCCTGCGCTGGTGGACTGACCCAGGTTGAGGCCGTGAATATGCGGCGGATGGGGCAGGCCCAGTTCATTGGCCGACCAGCAAAGGGTCTCGAGCATTTTTCTGGGGGTGACGCCGTCAAAACCAATCACCTTGTCATCAAGCTCGGCCACATTGCCCGAGTATTTCCAATTTTCCACGCCGCCCGGATTGACCACCTTTATGGCGTAGCCGCCGGTGGCTTCCAGGATCCAGGCGATATAGTCGCGGGCCTTTTCCCTTTCACCTTTTCTTATGCAGTCCATGATGAAATGGTTGTTGCCCATGGTGACAAAGATGCCGTTATCGAGCATCGGCGTGTCGGCCAGCTCCTCATGGGTGTGCCTGGCCACCAGCGGGGCGGTGGCAGCCTCCATCACCGTTGTGTAGCCCATCTCGGAATACATGTAGCCGGTCTGAAAGGTGCTCGGCACTGTGTAGCCGCCGCCTGAACGGAAGCCCACTTCCCGCAACCGCTCATGCCCTCGGTGGTCGTCGGGCCTGAACTTGCGGGCCGAATTAACCTTGGCCCCTACAATATGGGCGTGCACATCCACTCCGCCGGCCATTACCACCAGGCCCTTGGCGTCTATTATCTGGTCAGCCTGGTTGGTGTCTATGGTGGCGGCGTCGACAACCTTGCCGTCTTTGATCCAGATGTCGGCGTGGACTCCATCCAGGTTGTTCGTGGGGTCATAGACCTTGCCGTTTATAATCCCGGTCAACATGACTTCACCGCCTCTATCAAACTTGTAAGCACTTTTTCATCGGTGGGCCTTCTGGCTTCCATGGCGGCCCTGAGACGAATGGGGACATTATCCATGCGGTAACAGGTGCCCGGCGCGTCCACGCCGTAACAGGCCGTGGGGAAATACACCTTGGACACCTTGGCGGTCAAGCTGACCTCGCAATCCAAGGTGATAGTGGGAATCTCAGATAAATACTCGGCCGCGGCCACCGGAAAATGAGCCGCCGGGTCTGAAGCCAGGATCACCGCCGCATCAGCATGTTTGTTTGAAAGCATATCCACGGCTGTGAACTCACCCGGGCAAAACTGGGGTATGCCCTTGGCAAAACTCACGGCAAAGGGGTAGCCGCACTGCCAGGTCATGACCTGGTCCGCTCCGGCCACATTACCGTGGCCGCGCATGGGCAACACGGAAAAACGAGTGTACTTATTGAGTTCCGTAACCAGGCTGAAAAGCTCGCTCACATTGTGCTGTCTGCCCCGGCTCATGGTTATGCCCATGCCCATGAAGGCCACACCATAGCGGCAGGATTTCATGCGTTCGGCCAGTTCCTGCCAAACCTCCAAGGGCTGACCGGCGATCTCCTTTTGGGTGATCTTTTTACCGGCGATCAGAGCCCGCAAAGTGGTGAGGGCCTCATAATCATGCCCAATGGCCACCTGTATGAAGTGATCCGATTTTTGAGCGGTGGGGGTGGGCCTCACATCCACGGTGTATATAGTGCGGTCCTTGCGGCCATTGGGGTTCAGACCCGCCTTGGGCGTCATGGAAAACCTGGCAAAGTGGCGTAGATGGGAGGCAGCCGGGTTGCAGCCCCAGAAAACCAACAAGTCGGCCCGGTTTCTGATCTCACCCAAGGTGCAGGTGGCCTCGCCAACCTCCATCATACCCATTCCGGTGGGCCCGTGACATACCGAAGAAGTGGTATCTATAACCGCGCCCAATTTATCGGCCAGGGCCACGGCCTTTTTCTGGGCCTCAACCGCCATGGAGCTCAGGCCGTAAATCATGGGGCTTTTGGCCTGATTCAATATCTCCGCCGCCTTGGCAATGGCCTCATCGTAACCCGTTTCCTTGCCGTCCACCAAAGGCGGGGCCGGAGAGGGATCGTATTCCTTAAAAATACCGGCACCGTTGGCACAGGCCTTTTTGGCCTTAACCACCCGGCCGTCAGCCACCTCCACGGTGATGTCGTCGCAGAGACATCCGCAAAAAGTGCAGGTCATATTTTCTGTAACGCTATTCATATGCGGACCACCTCCACTTGCATGCTTTTAAAGGGCGGCATGCCGGTGCTCAAAGTCTTGTTATCCACCAGGAAATTGGCCACCTGGCCCATGGGCATGAAAACCACGCTCTGGGGAAGGTCGGCCTGGCTCACCGTAACCACCGCGCTTCCCGCCTGGCTCAGCACCTTTACCTGGTCACCCTTGGCCAGGCCCAGCTCTTCCATATCCGCCTGGCACATCTCAAGGCGGGCGGTGGCTTCCTGGTAAGAATCCTTGGTCTTGCCCTTATGCATGGCCTGGGCCTGTTTAATGGTCCGGCCGGTGATCAGCTTGTATTTTTTAGTATCTGATTTCATCAGCTATCTCCTGCCGCAAGCGCCCCGCCTGGTTGCATAGCTCGCCAAAACACTCGTCCCTGGTTGGGGCATCGGCGAAAACCGTGCAAATGGGCGCCTGGGCTTTTACTTTTTCACGGCCAAAGGGTATATCCTTGCGCCCTTTAGCTTTCCATGCCCTGGTTGAGGGCATGACAAGGTCCTTTCCGGCAAACACCACCGCCTTTCCCACGAATCCTCGTGGTTTTGTCACTTCCGGAGGGCAAAGACGCCCATCCGAGGCCTTTTGGTGCAAGGAAAAGATATTCAGACCCAATTGGGCCTCCAAAAGTTCCATGGAGGCTGTCGGGCGGGGGTTGATCTCTATCAGAAAGGCCCTTATTCCCTGCCTGTGAGAGGTAATTACAAGATCCAGACCAAAGGCCCCCTTAAGTCCCAGATTTCGGGTAAGGATTTGGGCCATCTCCTCCACCTGTTCCCAAAGGGATTCGTTTAGGTCTGAAGGCAAGGCCAGGGGGTGGATATTGCCGCACCAGCGGAACATACCCACACCAAACACCTGCCTGCCTATGAGCTGTTCCGTGATCCCCAGGACCACGGAGTCTGAGCCGTCGGCAAGCACCGCGCATGAGGCCGGTCTTCCCTTGACCAGGGCCTGAGCCACTTCGCCTTTTTGCAAAGGCCCGCCCTGCCAGGGCCTCACTGCCCTGCCGCCGCCTCCGTAGGCTGGCTTGGTCAGCCATTCTCCGGAGGGGTAATTTAATATCTCACCAGGTAACAGGGTCTTGGGGCAGGTGATCTTACTTTTCTCGCATATGCTCCGCAGAAACCGCCAGTCTTTTGATTTGACCAAGGTCTCCGGACTGTTGCCGAAAATAGTCATCTCCCGGGCCAGCCTGGCCACAAGCTGGGGATGATTATCCAAACCGGCTACATAGTACAAGGAGCCGGGCTTTAAGCGCTTAACCGCCTCAAAAAGCCCTTTTCCGGAAAGAGGCAAGCCAAAATCCTTGGCCAGGGAATAATTGGCAACGAGTTCCTTTTGATCCCGATCGCCAAAATAATCCAGGGAGGGTATCTCCCAGCCCGCGTTAACCGCCGACTCGACCAAGGCCCTGGTGCTCACCCCCACGATCAGTGGATCACCTGCGCCCATCTTGCTACAAGGTCTTGGCTATGCCGAAGATCTCCTCTGCGTCCAGGACCAGATCGTTCTGCTCAAAAAGTTTGGCCACGCAGGCACGGTGCAACTTCATCTTGAAGCCGCCGATACCCAGGGCGCCATACAGGAATTTTCCTTCGACTTCCTTGCCGTTCCAATGGGATTTCACACCTTCGATGCCCACCGGTGGGACCGCGTTCACATCGGCCAAGACCTTGAGGGAGTCATTGGCTTTCCACATTTCTTCGCTCACGCACTGCACACCGGCCGCGCCGCAGGTGAGGACCGCAGTGACGCCCTGTAAAACAGCGTTATAATCCTCCGGGGTCGCCGCGGCCTGGGGGGCCACCTTGACACCGAAACGCTCTTCAATGGATGCGCAGGCCTTTTCGGCCTTTTCCAAGCCCCTGGAGGTGAGGACCACGTCCGCGCCTTCCTTGGCCAAAAGGGCTGCGGCCCTTAAGCCCACCGGACCGGTGCCGGCCAAAATGGCGACCTTCTTGCCGCTCAAATCACCGTGGGCCAGCATCTTGGCAACCGCGGCGGTGGCTGTGGTGTTGCAGCCGTTGGCGTCCATCATAAGGGAAACCCTCACCGGACCGAAAAAGGAATCCTTGGCAGCCTTGAGCATGGCCTCACCGGCCTCCACATTGGAGCCACCGATAAAAGCCGCGGAGTTTTTAAGGTCTTCGCCGCCCCTGGTGAACATTTCGCCGTAGATCAGGTTCCGCACGTCTTCGGGCTGAACCCCGCCATACTGCAGAAGGCTGTCAATTCCGGCGTCATAGGCTGTGACTGCATCGAAAACACTGGCAAACTTGTCATTGTCCAGTTGGAGCAGAATTTTTTTCATTTTTGGTCTTCTCCTTCAATATAAACCACCAGATTCCCCAAGGCTGCGTCAGCCCCGGACAGGGCTGCCAGTTCAATCAATGATTTCAGGCTTTTTAAGGAGAGGTTCTCTCCTTTTTCCGTCAAGGCCTCAAGGGTGGGCTTTAGATCATCAAAGTCGGCTTTTACGTGTAGAATCTCCCGGTTGGAACCCCTCACCTGTTTTACCCGTACAGGCGGGGCCATAGGCTCGGTCTGATCAGCCATGCGGACCCGAGCCTTAACCATGGTGTAGGAAAAACTTAAATGCTTATGTTCAATAATCCGGACACCTATGGTGCCCAATTCGCAGGCCAGAAAAGAGGCTAAATCTTCCAGCAAGTCTTCGGGAGCGTCTATAAAATAGATATGTTCCGGACGGCCCTTTTTGGTGATGGCCGGGACCACGTGCACACTACCCGCCCCTTTTTCCATCAATTCCTCAATGATGAAAGGGACTATTTCACAAGAAGTGTCATCCACATTGACCATCATAAGCATTTGGGCCATCCCTAATTAAGCTAATCATCAAGGTTCGGGATTCAGGCGATGCCGCCTGATTTTTTAAAAGCGGCATCGCCTGAAAAGGGATTTCAAAAGCTTACATATCCTTCATCATGCGGACAGCCAGGCGGCCCACTTCAACGGCCTTTTCACCGGCGCCGGGTATGGCGCGGGTGGTGGCTGCGCCTTTCTCAGCCAGCTTGGCGGCTTCCTTGGGATCATGCTTGCCCATGCAAGCGGCAACTGCGGCCGGAATGATGACGTTGATCGGAGCGCAACCAACGTACATCAACTCCTGCACGGCCACGGAAGCGCAGGTCAAAGCCATATTCTTTTCGGCCTGCTTGTTCAAGACGATCTCCGGAGCGGCCTTGTGGCACAGTCCTTCCAACACGAACTTCTCGCCGTTAATCACGATCTCGGCGTCCACATCTGAGTCAAAGCCCCAGAACATGGCGGCAAAGGGATGGTTGCGGCGGGCGCCGCCCTTGACCTTGGTGAACTTGACGGAGATCTCGGCGCCCATGAAAGCACTCAGCACCTTGCCGGAATTCTCTTCCACCAAGACATGACGCTCATCGTCGAAAGTCTTGCAGATGTCTTCCAGGGCCTTGCCTTCGTTCAGAGCCTCGTAGGTGCGCTCGGCCAGCTCATTGTACTTGGCGGTGCGGATGCCGTCGGTAGCCTTGATGATGGTCTGGGTCACGATGCCGCGCTTGACCTGTTGGGCTTTCCTGGCCACGGTGTTGTAGCTGATGGCAGCGTTTATGCCGTCGATGTACTGGGTCAGCTTCAGCTCGCGGATAATATCGGCGGTGGCTTCCACATCACCTTCGTTGTCGATCAGGGCGTTCATGGCCACCACGGCGTCGGAGACGCAGTGGGCCAGAGGCGGGTTCACAGGACCGCCGCCAAAACCGGCGCCGATCATGGGAGCTTCGGCAAAGCAGGCCAGGATCTCGTTCAAGGTCATCATGCCGACCACGGTGGGGGATCCGATGTCCTTCAGGATCATGCCCAGGTCGCCGACCAAAGTAGCGGTGTCATACTCTTTGCCGGTTCCGCGCAGGTGCATCTTCTCGGGCAGGCCGGCGGCCTTCATGGCGCCCTTGCCCACTGCGTAGCAGGTGCCCTGTACGAAGAATTCGCCCTCGGACTCGGCGATCATACCGTCGGGGTTGATCAATTCCAGCACCGCAGCCGCGGCCAGCATGGCGCAGGCAATGGCGTTGGGGATGATTCCGGCGCCGCGGTAGGACTTGACCATGTAGTCCACGGCAGCCTTGGTTCCGTTGTTGGCCAGGTCCAGGTAAGTCATGTCCTCACCCAGGGTGGAGTGGCCGTAAACAGCGCCACCGGCCACGAACGGAGGCACATCAGCGCCGTCCACACGGCATACCTCGCCCCGCTGCATGGCTTCATAAAGGCCCTGCACTGCGGCGAAACCGGAGAGTTTGTTGGTCTGCTTGGAAGTCGGCAGCCCCACCACGCCGGCTCTTTCGGCACCGGCCTTCATACGGGCCATGGCGCCGAGCTTACGGTTGCCGGCAGGCACACCGGCCCTGGACTCGGTTCCGGCGATGTTCAAGAGAGCTGCGGTCATCAAGGCGGCGTTGCTGGGGGTTGCGCCAGCTTCCATGGCGGCCTTGACACCCTCTTCCACTACATGGTCCAAAGGCAGGTCGATCAGGTTGGAGTCTTTAATGCGGATGCTCCTGCCAAGCAGAATTTCCTTGGTCATGGCGTTGGCAGAGGCAAAGGCAGCCAGGTTCAGCATGCCGTGCCCCTTGGTCAATGCTTCGATACGGTCAGCAGTTCCATAGTCCACGTCGGAGGTTACAGCCATCAAGGTTGCTAAAACTTCTTTATTCATCTTAACTTCTCCCGGCCGTTCACAGCCAGTTATTGGGAAATTAATATTCCCGGTTAAAGATTACGTGGTTCGAGTTTTTCCTTTCAGGATCACTTTTTGCGCACCTATCCTGTTGGCACGAACATTTTTCCTCCCCGGAAAAACTAGTTCCCTGAAGGGTTAAAAGCGGCCAGACATTTACATGTCGGGCATTCCAAACCTTTTTATAAATTTATGCGATAACTGAGAGAAGAATTTCGTGACTACCCCTCCTGCCAAAGCTGTAGAGCCAAGCGAGGGGCTTATCTCGGAAGATCCGCCCCAAATCGCTTTGGCGCAATGCGCAGACGGGCAAAGCATGAGCTTTACAATATACATCTGGCGCGGACTTAGCTAGATTTTCGCCTTGAATCCTCAATAACCATGCAGGATTCAAAGTATCAAAGTCAACCCTTTTATCTCAATTTGGGAAGAGACTTTGCCTTGCCAATCCTGTTATTAACAACCGTGTCATATTGCACGATTTTTTCAGCATTTTCATCATCAGCAGCCAACTGGGCCAGGTAGTTATGCATGGCGTCCACCTGGCCGGTCATCTCGGTGGAAACGGCTGCCGCTTCCTCGGCCGAGGCGGCTGTCTTTTGGGTGACGGCATCCACCTCATTGACAGCCTGACCAGCCTGAACCACTCCCAGTGCCTGTTCCTTGCTGGCTTCCGAAATCTCACTCACCAACACACCCAACTTGTTTGCGATCTCCTCGACCGCATACATACCCTCGTCTGTTTCCTTTAACAGCTCGGTGCTTTTTTTGATGTGCTTTGTATTCTCCTGAATCAATTCCTCGGTGCGTTTAGCTGCATCCGAGGCCCGGGACGCCAGCCTTCCCACTTCCTCCGCCACCACGGAAAAGCCCGCCCCCGCTTCTCCGGCCCGGGCGGCCTCCACAGCCGCATTGAGGGAAAGAAGACTGGTCTGAAAGGCTATTTCATTGATGCCTTTTACGATATCAGCCGTCTCATCGCTGCCCTTGGTGACCCTATCCATGGCCTGCTTAAGCTCCCACATGGAAGTTCCGGCCGCTTCTATCTGTTTGGCGGTATCCTGCACCAGGCCGGTTGCAGCGTCGGACTTGTCGGCATTCTGTTTGGCCTGGGATGATATCTCCTCCAGGGCAGAGGATATTTCCTCCATGGCTGCCGCCTGTTGACTGGCTCCGGCTGCCAGTTCCTGACTGGAGTTGCCGATCTCCTGAATTACACCCGAAAGGTTTTTATAGACATTGTTTAGCCCGGCCTGGGCTTGGTTAAATCCGCCCAAAGAATGTTTGACCAGTAAAAACCAGAGACCAGCAGCCAAAATCAGACCGGCCAGGCCAGCCCACACCAAGGGCATCGACAAATTTTCACCGGCGGCTTGTACGGTCATGTAAGCTGCCTGGTATTCGCCACCGGCCAAAGGCATCCAGGCGGCGTTCCATTCTTCAGCTTGTCCCTGGCCTGAACCGGAGCCGTTAAAACCGGCTTCGCTCAAAAGGGAAACGGCGTTTTCCGGAAGTCCGGAGGACTTAAAAAGCAGCTCTCCCTTATTGGAGAACAACACCAGGCCGTCCAGCAACTGAACGGGAAGCGCCCCGGCAAAAAACAAAGCGCCGTTCGAGCCCATCTGAGCAATCCGATAAGCTACAGGCGAACGGTCGGCATCCGCAGTCACTCTCAAGACATCCGTTTTTATTGCGGATGCGTCTTCAAGCAGTGAATCCAGAGCATTGCCTAAAGAGTTTGCCAGGATATCCGGTTTTTGATTTGGTTTGATTATGGCGAGAGCGCTTGATGAATCTGAATTTAGAGTAGAGATGCTTTTTAAGGAAGATTTGATTTGATCGGGATTTTTCAGGAATGCCGCCTGGGCTGCCATTGTCTGGCTTAAAATGGCCTGGGAATTGAGATGTAGTTTAAGGGCTTCCCTTTGGCAGGTGAGCTGCTTTAGAGCTTCATGTTGCCCCCCCGCCTTACCCGTAAAGGTTGATACAGCGGCTATGACAACAACAGGTAGTATCAGCAGCAATGTTCCTTGGGCGATAATTCTGCTCTGAAAAGTCAAGCTGCGCCTTACCTTTCCCCCCAACAAAGTAAAATGGTCCGGCCATTTTTCAAATGCCTCTTAAATTTGGGGCATTGTTATTTCTAGAACCTGTTTATCGACATCCATAGGGTTTAAGCTTCGTGCTTGCCAGGATCTCAACTTTTAATTACCAATGTTCATGTAATTGAGAAGAATATACTAGATACATCCAGGCTTTGACAACTCAAATCCCCAAAAAAAAGGAATCAATATAGCCGTTTGACATTGGAAACAGAAAGTGTTTCGTTTCACTTAATAGCCTATTTTTTGCTTTTCCAACAAAAATTAACGGGTTATTTATCTATAGTATATTACTAGATTTTTAAATGTGTTTATTTTCACAACACTGTATTGTCTGCTGACCTAACCAAGACAATCGCTTTTAATCAATGAAAACATTCTAATTCTCAGAATCTCACATCAAGTTACTCATCAGGTGAAACACTTACGCCACCTAGTCCCAGCTATCAAGTAGACAATATGTTCCAACTAATTAGATATCAATCAAGGCTTTTAGGGGTAACTGCTCATGATTGCTTGATCTAAAAGAAAATTTGCAGAATACTGCCTTACAGGTTTTAAAAAAATTGAGAGCATGGACAGCCTGGACGGCTATAGAGAAAGAGAAAAAAACCAATGCCGCATCCTATGCTTGCACTTTTCTTTTTACTTATCCAGGTATGCGCACCTGCCCCGGCCTCTTATGCCGAGGAGAGTGGGCCGATCATTATCCGCGCCCTGGACGGCGACAGCCTGATAGTGAAGATAGGAGATAGTCACAAGGAAATCAGGTTGTTCGGCATTGACTGCCCTGAGTGGAAACAGCCATACGCAGATCAGGCCAAGGCATGCAGCCAAAGTTTTGCAGGCCAGAGGGTTAAAGTAAAAAGTGTGGGCAAAGACTCCCATGGCCGACTGCTGGCCACGATCATATTACGAAATGGGCAATCACTTAACCGGACCCTTGTAGCCAAAGGCCTGGCCTGGCACTATCGCCGCTATTGTCGTGACCCTGTACTGGCGGATCTGGAGGTAAAGGCCCGCAAGGCCGGACTGGGGCTGTGGCAGGATGCCGATCCAATGCCTCCTTGGGTCTGGAGAAGGCAAAAAAAGCCCGAAACCTACCGAATTAACAAGAAAAATTCATCGAGATCATTATTACATGGAAACAGAAAAAGCCGGGTTTTTCACCGGAAAACATGCAAATACTATAATTGTAAAAACTGCACGGTTATTTTCCGCTCCAGAAAGGAGGCTCTGAGTAAAGGGTATCGACCTTGTAAATTATGTAAGCCCTGATTTTTTGCCAACCCTTTCGGCCTTAAACCTGGGGACAGTATAGTTTAGAATCTATGTCATTTTTGACATAGATAGATATTCTTATGCCAAGAATGACATAGATTAATCGTTCAATATTCAAGCATTTTTATTACCGCATCCGGGCCTGTCCCTGGGCAATGCACCTGTGGGGTGCGGACAGAGATTCCACCTAAAGATAAAAGAAAAATTCCGGCAACAAAGCATCCGGCTTAGGAGACCCGGAAGGAGACTTGGTCTTTTCGCAACTAACAGACCGTCTCTTTTTTTGGCCGACCCAGCCCTTGAAAAGGCATTTCGTTTCACCATCTATACTTTTTCCACCAATATAATGTATTTTATTATATTGCTATAACAGCAGGCTGGCTGCACGGATCTTTTGTTTCTCATTTCTTTCGGCCAAGCCGTTACCAAAGGGAGTTGCCAAAGTTGTCCACCAAAGAGGCCCATCCCCTGCCAACAGACGCTAGACGCCGTATTTATCTGAGTATGCAAGAAAAAGACGTATTTTGGGACTTGCGGAAAAATTATCTGGAGCTGGTTTTTGAAACCAGGGCAACCCACGCAGAACATCTTAAAAAGACAGGGGAATGGCTTTACTATGTCTTTGCCTGCCGTTTACTCTCCCAATTCATTGGTTTTAAAAACGCAACTATAATAGATTGGGGAGGATTTTACGGGCAGGTGACCGCCATACTGACAAGGTTGGGAGCAAGGCGGACCAATAATTATCTACTCGAAAAACCGGCGCATTACGACCTTTTCGTCAAAAAGATAAAAATACCGACCATTTATGGGCAAAAACCCAACGCCCTTAATTTGCCAGACAATTTCTGTGAGGTCTTTATTTCTTCGGGAGTGCTTGAGCATGTACATGAAGATGGTGAAGGCGATGAAGACCTGATCCTTTGGGAAATAAACCGAGTGCTCAAGCCCGGGGGCTGGTTCATTCTTTGGAACCTACCCTCCCTTTTAAGCTGCTCTGAGCTCTTGGCCGCTTCTCTGCGCAAACCGCACCATGACAGGCGCTTTTGGGATAGAGCTGTCTTTCGCAGACTCAAAGGGCACGGATTCAGCATACAGTATATTGACAAGCACAAGCTCTTGCCCGGCAGCCTGATATCCCATTTGGGAAAGATAATCAACCCGCTTCTCCTGGCTCGCGCCGATGATGTCTTGGCTCATCTCTGGCCCTTATCCGCCTTGGCCAGGGACTATTTCATCATGGCCAGAAAGACCTGACGCCTGCAACACACCAATGTTTACTGGTTTTACTTCCCTTTCATCCTCACTCTTTGCTAGTTTAACTAAGGCACATTAAAGCCCGGTTTGAAACCATATCATCAGGTCAGGCTCTTTTCCCCAGCCCGGCCCCATGCAAAGAGAGAAGAAGCACATGAGGAAAAAACTACTTTGGTTAAGCATTATATTGGGAATCTGCCTGATGGCCGGATTTGCCCAGGCAGGTGGACCCAACGTAGCGGTGGTATTGGTTGATGTGCAGGCTGACTTTACAACCGCCCACAAAGGCTCATTGGCTGTGGCGGATAGTGATCAGCCCTATCTTGACAAAGTAACCCAAGCCACCAAGGAACTTCGCAAAAAAGGGCTCCAGGTATTTGCCACCCAGGATTGGCACCCCAAAGACCACATGTCCTTTGCAGCCAATCACCAAGGGAAAAAACCCTTTCAGGCCATCAAACTGGCAGACGGCCGCACTCAGGTGCTGTGGCCCACCCATTGCGTTCAAAACAGCAGCGGTTCGGCTATAGTAATAGAAACAAGCCTCATTGACCAGGTGGTGCAAAAGGGTAAGGACCCTTCATATGATTCCTATTCAGGCTTCAAGGATGACGGGGGCAAGGTCACAGAGCTTAAGGATCTACTGAAAAAACAAGGTGTTGAAACCATCATTGTGTATGGAATAGCCACGGACTATTGTGTCAGGGCCACGGTTGTGGACGGGCTGACCGCGGGGTTCAAGGTGGTGGTTGTCCAGGATCTTTGCCGAGGGGTCGCGCCGGACACCAGCAAAAAGGCCTGGCAGGAGATGGAACAAAAAGGGGCACTGATCTGGGAATCCCTGGACCCGGAAAAGGTCAAAGGACTCTAAAGCAACCCGCCAACGGCTTAAAATACATAATAAACAACCCGGGCCTTGACGCGAGGCCCGGGTTGTCCGGTTTCACTCCAGTTTGGCCAGGGCCTTTTTGGCTGTTGCTTTAAGGCGTTGAAAGCCTTCCGAGTCAGGCTTGATATCCAAAAAGCCAACTGTGAATTTAATCTGCCAGGGCCCTTTCCAGGCCATTAAAACCAAGACATCCCCTTCCCTGACCGCAATTACAGCCTCGTGGCCCAGGTCCTCAACCTTTTTGAAACGGGTTCCGTCTTCCGGAGACAGACCCAGGTAATGGTCCGGGCTGTTGGGGCTTTTTTTAACTTGCAGATTAAGATAGGACATGGTCTCGCCCTTGGGCGCCCAACCGCAGCCCAGCATACTGCCTGCGCCGGGCTCAACCGGCTTGCCTACCAGATAGGCGGCCTCTTCGGTGGTAAGCAAGGAGCAGCCGGAAGGCGGCTTTTTGTTTTCCGCCTCTGTGTCCGGCCCTTGGCAACCTGCCAACATAAGCCCGCAAGACAAAACAAAGGTAATTATCCCAAAGCTGATGTTTCTTTTTTGAGGCATGACCTTTCCCCCTCGCCTTAGGTTTATTTCCCGGGAAAACAAAGGTCCTTACATTATGCGCTTTATTGTGCCTGACAAAGCATCTTTAGCTGAAAAAACCAGAAATTGACCTGATTATCAAATTTGGATTACTATGCAGCCTAGGTTAAGAAAACAGTAGTTTCCACAGGTTTTATTAATTTGGTCTTACTTATTGCTTGTTTTTGAATCATGTTCGGCCAATGATGCCGCCAGAAGCCGCATTCAAGCCAAAGGTGAACGGTAAAAATCATACGGCATCATGGTAAAAAAGATGAAACACCAGGTTTTTCTTATTATTCCGACGATTGTTGGGTTCGTTCATTCAATATGTGCGCATTTTCGGGAGCAAGCTGGCATGCATATAACCAACCGCACTTTGATCTTCTTTTTTTTAGTTTCCTTTTCGCTTTTAACTGCCGCTGGTGCAGGGGCGTCTAGCAAACAAAGCAAATGGAACACCTCCAGGGGCCCTATGACCCTGAATAAAACAGAGGGTTATGTAAAAGGCACCTTTAAGGCGGATCAGAGCGGCAAACTCTATGGGATCATTTCCGGTGACTATTTGAGAGGTGTATGGGAAGACGGCAAAACCGGTTTTTTTGAATTTAAGCTCAAAGACCGGGGTAAAGGCTTTAACGGACATTGGGGCTATCCCGGCCGGCCCTGGTCCGGTTCCTGGAACGGCGCCAAATTAAGCGAAACCAAAGGCGGTCAACAGCTTGCCGCCGCAACAACGGCCAACCGCAGGCGTATTAAACAAGGGCACTTTACTGTTTTGGCCGACGAGGAATGGCTTTTGCATCCGTGGAAAAAAGACGGGACCAGCAAAGGCTGGAGGCTGCGTTATCAGCCTTTGGGCGCGAAACAAAAGAAGTATCCTTTTTCCGTGAGCTTCGCGGTTCAGCATTGGCCTAATTCTACATACGAGGAAATGGTCAAGCGCCAAAGCCACATCCTGCAACATTTAAAAAAATCAAGACAAAAAAAGTTTAGGACCTGGAATATGCCGGTGGCCGGGGAAAACGCCCTGGTCTTTAACTATCAAACGGAAAAAAGTACGGTATTTTTATTATTCCCCCATAAAAACAACACCTTGTATTACATCTACATTTGGGTCAGAGGTAAGGTGGCATCTTTACCCTGGCAGATAAACAATCTGCTTGCCACCCTGGCCCTGCCCGGCCCAAAATCCTCTAGACCCGCAGCCAGGAAACCCGCGCCAGCTTCTCCCAAAAGCGAGAAAAAGCCTGAATCATTGCCGGAATTTGTCGCCACCGACTCTACGGGCGCAGCCGGGCCGGATCATGAGCTGACGCCTTCACCGGTCGAGGGGGCCTGTTATGTAGCTGCTGAAGCGACCTCTGGTCGGCTGCTCACCATGAAGCTGGGCATGCCCCTGGCGGATGTTGAAAAAAAATACCATGTAACTTCCAACGGCACCGAGGGCTTGCGCGTTTTTAAGAGCGACATTCCCTGTCTGGCTTTAATCAAATACACCTTTAACTATAAAAAGGGTTTTCTAAAGGAAAAGGCTTTCCATGCCCTGGATTTCAAGGTGGACAAAACCGCCCCCCAAAAGCCGGTAACCGAAATCCGGGTGAAAATCTCCTGTGACAAGGGGATGGAATTTTCGCGCAAGTTATTTGACTGGTATGCGGAGACCTATGGTCCTCCCACCAAAAAAGTCAACAAAATGGATGCCATGACCAACTTCGGCTCCCATAAGCTCCCTGTTGAGTTCTGGCGTTACTGGCATTTTAAAACCAAAGACGGAAAGCCTCTTTATTTTGAGGTCAAGCGCAACAATCTGTTTGAGTATTACGTCATCACCTTGAGGTACAGAAAATAAAAAGCCTGCAGGCAAGCGGCGGTTCCGGGCATCCGAAACACTACTAAAGGAGACGCCGGGTGGGGTTATACAACTCAAACAAAAAGACTGGTTTATTGCGGAGCAACCACTTGCCGTAAGTGGTTGCTCCGGGTCCGGATATATTGGGACGCCATATCTCCCCATTAAGCAGGAAGAGCGATTTTCTAAAAAAGTCCCGTCAGGATTTCTTTCAAAAACAGGGGGCAAAAATGAACTATTTTCTCAAGTCTGCTATTGGCCTTCTTATGGCTCTTTGCCTTTGCCTGCCTGCCCAGGCCAAAGATTTCTCCCACAACCTTTTAATCATCTTGGACGCCTCCGGCTCAATGATGGGCAGAATCCAGGGCAAAAGCAAGATGCGCATTGCCAACCAGACCCTGCTTGATTTGTGTGGGAAACTGGCCAAGCAAAAAGACCTGGCCCTGGCGGTGCGGGTGTATGGACATCAATCGGACAAAAAGAAAAAAGATTGCCAAGACAGCAAGCTGGAACTTGCCTTTGATCGTCTGGAAGTAAAAAAAGTCAAAAGCCTTTTGGCAAGAGTCAAGCCAAGGGGATACACCCCTTTGGCCTATTCCCTGGCCCAGGCTCCCCAGGATTTTGCCGGGATCAAAAGAGGCAAACGCACCATTGTCCTGATCACCGACGGCCTTGAGACCTGTGGGGGCGATCCTTGCCTGGTGGCAAAAGAGCTGGCCCAAAGCGGGCTCGAAATCAAGCTGCATGTAGTCGGTTTCGGCTTGAAAAATAAGGAAATGAAGCAGCTTGAATGCCTGGTTAAGCCTTCGGGAGGCATGATTCTGCCTGCCAGGAACGCCTCTGAACTTGCCCGGGCCCTTGATACGGTGGTTAAGAAATCCTTGGAACCCAACCTGATTGTGGCGGTGCAAGACTCCAAGGGCAAACCCCGCCTTTGCCATATTGAAATTTTTAAAAGCAAAGCATCCAAAAGCCTGGATCTGCGCCAGGGCCCCACGGCCAGATTCACCCTCACACCAGGTGTCTACGATATTTTGGTAAGGGATTTCAAGACCAGGCAAACCAAACGCATCAAAGGGGTTGAGATTCCCAAGGGGAAAACAGTGGAAAAGACCGTGGTCCTGGGCTCCGGCCGCCTTTTGGTCAAACTTGAAACCACTCAAAACAAACCCATCAAGGGTTATGTGGAGGTGACTCTTTTTGAGGAAGGGAAAAAACTTAACAGCACAGGCAGTTACTTGACAGGCAAGCCGCATGTATTCACCCTGCCGCAAGGCAACTACCGGGTATCGGCCAGGGTTGACAAGATGGGTTATAAGGATGTTAAGGAAAACATCCAGATAAAAACCGGCCAGGAAGAGCAGATAACCTTCCGATTTGGCCAGGCAACCTTACAGGTGGTGCTGGAGGATGCAAACGGAGCCAAACTGCCGGCCTATGTTGAAGTATGGTTCATGAAAAACGGCAATAAAGCCGGATATAAATCCGCTTCCAGTAAAGACGGCACAGCGACATTCACTCTGGTTCCGGGGACCTACAGCCTGAAAACCAGGCGTATGGACACCAAAGTCAAAAAACTTGTTCCGGATTTTAAGATAAGCGACCAGGAAAAACAGATAAAAAAGGTGATCTTTGACTGAGCCTGGCCGGTTTTTTAGGGCCCTGGATTTTCTTTGACAAGCATGGGGTGTTCACGTAGGTAAAATAAGCCCTGGCGGGAATGACACCTATTTGGTTATGAGGAAGACAGGGCCATGGCTCTTTACCGGTTTTTACGCGCAGAGAAGTTTTTTCGAAAAGCCGATACTCCGGCCCCAAGCCGCACAGTGCGACAGGCCTTTTTCATCTCTTGGGTGATAATGAGCCTGGCCGGAATCTTGATCGTGCTCACCCCCTTTGCCGTGGCCCAGGCCCAAATGGACCGGATGCTCCCTCCCTGCCAGTGGCAGGTGCTTTATCACAAGCCCTGCCCCTTCTGCGGAATGACCACGGGGTTTTACCACCTCTGCCGGGGCGAAGGGGCAAAGGCTCTCAAGGCCAACGCCCTTGCCCCCTGGCTGTTTGGCCTTTTCATCTTAAACGGATTAACCTGCCTGACAGTGCTGACTCTCAAACTGTCGGCGTTCCATAAAAAAACAATTTCACGAAAAGGAACTTAAATGCAGCTGTTAAGTCTGATCTGGGGAATATTAGCCATTGTGGGCATGATTGTGGGCTTTATCCCCTGCTTTGGCTCCTTGAACTGGCTCAACATCCCCTTTGCCGGGGTGGGTGTGATCATTGGCGTTCTGGCCTTGAGCAGCGCCGACCAGGAAAACAGATCACCTGCCATGAGCGGCCTTATCTGCTGCGCCCTGGCCTGCCTGTTCGGGCTTTTCCGCCTTATCGCGGGCGGCGGGGTGTTTTGATAAAAGTTGCGGGCCTGTTTCCCCTGTATGCTAATGCCGTTGCAAAGGGGAACAGGCCCGCGTGTGAGGGCAGATGGAAGAAGAACTTTAAAAGTCAACTAATGGCTGTATTGCCGGTTTCGCCTTTTCCGCCTTATTGCAGGCGGCGGAACGTTTTAAAAAGTTGCGGGCCTGTTTCCCTGTATGCAGTATGCCGTTGCTAAGGGGAACAGGCCCGCGTGTGAGGGTGGATGGAAGAAGAAGAAGAACTAAAGATGTCAACCGATGGCTACATTGCCAGTTTCGCCTGTTCTAATGCGCAGGGCGTCTTCCAAAGGCATGACAAAGACAACCCCGTCGCCGATATTCCCAGTCTGTGCGCCTTCCACTATGGCTTTTTTGCAGGGTTCCACAAACTCGTCGTTCACCCCTATTTCCAAGCGCACTTTCTTCAAAAGGTTCACTTCGTGCTGCACCCCTCTGTAGGTCTCGCTATAGCCTTTCTGCCTGCCTGAACCCACGATGTTGGTCACAGAGAGGTTATAGATTTCGGACTTGTAAAGGGCTTTTTTCACATCAACTAATTTCTCGGGCTTTATATATGCAATGATCAGTTTCATTTTTGCTTCTCCAACTCTTAGCGGGTGGTGAAGATCTGGAAGTCTGAGTAGCCTTCCATGCCGTGTTCATCGATATCCAGGCCGCGCAGTTCTTCGGTCCGGGTCACCCTGAGGCCGATGGTGTGATCGACGATAAAGAAGACCACTCCCATGGTAACCAGGGTGAAGGCAGCTACACTCACCACTCCCAAGGCCTGCACACCAAGCTGACCAAGGCCGCCGCCCATGAAGAGCCCGTCTGAAGCCAGGCCCAGGGCTTTCTGTCCCCATAGGCCCACTGCCAAGGTGCCCCAGACACCATTCACGCCGTGCACACTCACCGCACCGACCGGGTCGTCTATGTGAAGCAGGTCAAAGAACCGGGCGCTCAGCACAACCAGCACACCGCCGATGGCCCCTATCAGGATGGAAGCAACCGGGCTGACCACTGCGCAGGGAGCGGTTATGGCCACCAGCCCGGCCAGGGCGCCGTTCATGCAAAAGGTAAGGTCAGGCTTGCCGTAACCGATCCAGACCGCCAGCATGGCCGTCAAGGCTCCGGCTGCGGGAGCCAGGATTGTGTTTACGGAGATAAGGGAAATGGCCTTTGCATTTTCAATACCGCTGGCTGCCAGCTGGGAGCCGGGGTTGAAACCAAACCAGCCAAACCACAGGATAAAGACACCCAAGGCCGCAAGGGGCAGGTTATGGCCGCATATGGCCTGGGCTTTGCCTTCGGCATCGTATTTACCTTCCCTGGGTCCCAACATCCAGGCCCCGATCAGGGCCGCCCAGCCGCCGGTGGAATGCACAATGGTGGAACCGGCAAAGTCAAAGAAGTTCAATCCGGCGAGCCAGCCGCCGCCCCAAGTCCAGTGCCCAATTATAGGATAAATCAGGGCTGTCAGAACGCCTGTGGCAATCAGGTAGCTGATGAATTTAATCCGCTCGGCCACTGCGCCGGAGACGATTGTCGCCGCGGTGGCGCAGAAAACAGCCTGGAATATGAACGAAGCCCAGATGGGGACGTTACTGTCTCCCAAGCCGGAGAGGGCAAAGCCGTTCAGGCCGATAAAACTGTTGCCACTACCGTACATCAGGCCATATCCAAAGAAGAAAAACAATATCACAGCCACCGACATATCCATGAAGTTTTTAGCTATGATATTGATGGTGTTTTTCGCCCTGGTTAAACCAGTTTCCAGAAGGGCAAATCCAGGCTGCATAAAAAACACCAAATAGGCTGCTAAAAGTATCCAAACAGTATCCAGATCATTTATGGTGCTCTCTGCCTCCGCTGCCAAAGCCGGAGTTGCAATCAACAGAAAGGCACCTGTAATCAAGGCGATAAGCCCTGGTTTTGGTTTAGTCATCTTGTTTACTCCTAAGAAGTCTGTATGTTTTTTCTTGGCATACAAAATTAGAATCCAGCCTTAAATCACTCTTGATTCAGGTGTGTTCGCCGTTTTGTTACAAGCTGGTTATTGCCTCTGTTGATTTGAGAATAAGGCAGGATAAGCACCCTCATAATCACCACCCTTTTTCTGGTTAATAATTTTTAATACAACCTGAAAAACCAATTCAATAACTTTTGGATTGGTTTTTTTCTGGTTGCTCAATCATTGGCATTGGTAATTAGCAAGGGGTGTGCCAAACGGAAATATGTACTAATATTTTTTGTAACATACTGTTTTTATTTATTATTTTATTATAAGTAAAAAACCGATTGTGATTTTTAAAAATTAAAAATCACCAATTTGTAGGATACAAAAAAGCTACAAAAGTGAAGTGAAAGCTGAGACAATGCCCGGTCAAGGCAGGGAATTTTTTAGATTAGCGCAATAAATACGATATGTTATAATGCAACCCAGTTGGGGATATACTCCATCTAACCAAAAGATACCAAACGGTATGCATGTAATTATTGTCATACCATATGGTATGTAAAGTATAACTAACATATAGTTAAGTAGGGTAGTATACTTAAATCCACTAGCAAGTAGAGATTTTCACAAGCTTCACCTCCTCTATATCTCTTATATAAGGCAGAAGCGGTTAACCCGGCAAAAGGCCTGCTAAGGGCGATTTATCGGGATATCGCCCAAGAACGGATGAGGTTTTTGTAGTAAATCATGTAGCACCTCCGAAAGACAGCGCCAAAAACAACCCATTGATTATCCTTGATATCTCCAATTCATTTTATTTAGTCAAATAGAATATAAGTCAATATTATACTTATACTACATACATTTCACAAAATACTACAGATAATACTCGAACTTTACAGGGTTATCATTCAATCAATATCCGCAAAAACAAACAGACCTAACTCAAATATTTGGCTGATATCAGAAACAACCCGCCTAAACATTGCCAAACAGGCCTCAGCGCCATACTACAGATAGTCATCTATATAACTACCCGTAAATATGCATAAATTTTATTACACTACCTTACTTGCCCTATATTTTTAATTTTGTTATGGTGATTATCAAGAAAATAAAAATACTTTTAAGTGGAGTTTTTATTGGTGCAACACCTAATCATAAGCAAAGATCCCACCCTTCTTAAAACCACTCAACTATTTTGTTTTAACAAATCACCCGATCATTCAAATCATCCAAGCATATCGATCAAAAAGCGAATCTTATTCAACAACAAACCTAGATTTCTCAATCAAACTTATCTACCAATGGCCCAGATCGACAAAGAATCAGGATTCATATACCCACAACAATGGGAGGATAAAAATGAGAACAAAGTTTGGGTTCATGACGATTTTGCTTTGCCTTTTGCTTTTGGTTCCCTCAAGCGCCATATGCTGCACCACCATATTGGTGGGCAAATCCCTGACCGCAGACGGTTCCGTTCTGCATGGGCACAACGAAGACATGGGCTTTGTGGCCTCGGGCAGGCTCTGGTCTGTAAAGGCTCAAACCCATGACCAAGGCCAGGCCCTTAAGGTGCCCTATGTAAAGATCCCCCAGGTCAAGGAGACCTATCAATACTGGGCTTCTGGCAACACCCTTTCTTCCACCGGCCTGGGAGTGGCCGCGGAAACCAGGCCCTATGATTCCGTGCTGGTGGGCATGAATCAATGGGGCGTTACCATGAGCTGCAACTGGATGTGGTCCAAGGAAAAAAACCTGCCCAATAAAGGCATAAGGCGCTATGCCGTGCGCCAGCTGATTCTGGAAAGGGCCAAGACCGCACGCCAGGCGGTTCAGATTGTGGCCGATTTTATAGATAAATACGGCCAGGCCGATTGGGGCGGACTCACCTATAACCTGGCCGACCCCAAGGAGGCCTGGGTGCTTGAGACCACCAGTCAACACTGGGTGGCCAGAAAGGTAAAGGACAATGAGCTGTGGGTGGTGGCCAACCGCTTTACCATCGGCAAGGAGTTTGACTTAAGCAGCAAGGGGTTGAAGAGCTTTGCTCAAAAAATGGGCTGGTTTGACCCCAAGCGGGGTGATTTCAGTTTTAAGGATTTTTACGGCAGGCCGGACCGCATGAACCAGGCCTATGACAAGGACCGGGAAGCCAGGGCCAAGTCGTTTTTGCAGGGCAAGCAGGGATTTATAACCCCGGAAGACCTTTTCCTTATCCTGCGGGACAGGTATGAAGGCACGCCCAAATACACCAAGCCGTTAAAAGACGAAATCTGGCGCGAAGTCAGCGAAGGCAGGATGATCCCGCGGGCCATAGCCACCAATCTGTGCCAGTCTTCTTCCGTGGCCCAGCTAAGGGGCGATATGCCGGTCCAGGTGGGGTCTGTTATGTGGTATGCCATGGCAGCCCCGCACTACAGCGGATTTTTCCCGGTCTATGCCGGTGCTACAAAAATTCCGGCTGCGTTCAGCAATGTAAACAGCGCCTATTCCCCGGATTCCGCCTGGTGGGCCTTCCGGATGCTGCAAAAAGTGGCGGACACCAACTACAACCTGGCCTACCCCATGCTGCACAACTTCTGGACCGCCAACCATGCCAACATCCTTATCAAGCAGGCCGCCATGGAAGCCAGGGCTGTGGGTCTTTTCAACAAAAAGCAGGATAAAAAAGCCCTTGAGCTGATCAACACCTTTACCTTTAGCCAGGCGACGGATGCCTTTTATCACTGCCAAAGAATGCTGCGGCTTTTGCAGGACGCCAGCGGCAGTGTAGCGGTTTGGTAGGAAAGAGAAAAAAAACTGGAGTAAAATAAAATACAGAAAGTTAAAAACCATTAAACCAGGCCTGGGTATTTACCCTGGCCTGGTTTTTTTTAAATCGTCAAAATCTCACAACTCATTTTTATATCCAAAGTCATTAATGATCAACATTTAAAGGTAAAGTTATGCCTAAAAACCGTATAACCAGAAGATATATTGAATAAAATCAAATAGTTGTTATATTTGAAGCAATAGTTTTACCCCAACCTAAAGAGTGGATTATCATGCAGAATCAGGCTAAATTCAGGACAGATAACATTTCCATAAAAGCAGCTAAGAAAAAAGACAATTGTGGTGTGGCGGCCCATGAATTAGTGGAAGTTGACATTGATGAAACGACATCAAATAAAAAAATAACACTTCAAATAGATTTAAATCCTACCATTGAGGCACGTACAGGGGTTGAAGGATCTATATCATTTACTAACAGCAAAGGCTCTAAAGATTTCAATAGGGCACGCACATATAATCACCAAAGCTACTACGGTTTTTTTTATAGATATAAATTAGAAGAAAAGCCTTTTGGTCTAAGACAAGTAAGAGATCCAATGCTAACAGCAAAAGTAGGTGTCGGAATCAACGCAAATTATGTTCAAGCCAATAACAGGCTAAAAAGACGTAATTTTTCACGCGTTAGGCCAAGAGTTATAAAAGATTTAAGGCTAGAATCAAAAGTAGGTGTCGGTAACAATATAATTTACGTTCAAACCAATAATAATCAAGAAGAACATGAATATTTACCCAAAAGGAAATACGATGAAGCTTTTAAACGTTATAAAGAAAACTTGAAAATCATACAACAGGGTAGAAGCATACCTAATAAGGATTTATATCCCGGCCATGGAATTTTAAAAGAAGCACTAGAATGGACAATAAATAGTTACTCCCAGGAATACAGAAAAGACGTTAGAGAGCTGCTAATTGAAAAATTTAACATCTATTATGAGGGAGGTTATGAAGCCTATCATAAAAATAGAGGCAAAGAGTTCAAAGAATTCTTATCGAAATTTGGTGAAGCCCTTGTCTCTGAGGAAAATATTTTTGTAGCAGCATTAGAATATATTAAAACAAAAGGTGTCGGATGGTTGTCACTACTATATGGTACCTTTCTATCTATTTTACCTGAGATAATGGGTGCCAGCCCTGCAACAATATTTTGGTCAGGAGTCGGAATTGCCATTGCCGGTATTGTAGTTGTATTTTTTTCTTTAGCTTTGATACCGGGATTAATTGTCACGACACTCCTTTTCTTAGGTGGTGCAGCATTTGGTTCTTCAATTAATCATCACGCTCCAGAATTTCATGAGCAAATGATAGAATTTTTTAAAAATTTTCCACAAAACATTCAATTATGTTTAGAAAAGATGGGCGAGATAGCAACTCAACTTCAAGATCCTGATTTTCTATATAATGTCTTTAAGGATCAGTTATTGGCTTTCTGTCAGAACTTAACCAATCAAAATGGAGATTCCTGTTCTAAGGAAGAAGAAGATAAAGCCAATAACAATGAAAACTTTGATTCCTGGGGATATGCAGTCAGGTAATTCCACAAAAACCAACTAGTATTATTTTTTTGATAATCATTGAAAAATTGATCTTCACTAGGGTTTGGACGTGGATAAAATGCAAACCCTAGTAAAGATCAAAGAAACAAACAGGCTATTTTTTAGGGCAACTAGCCGCCGTTTGGATATCATCTTTGTAGATTCACATATCTTTCCTCTTTGTCAAACTACTTTCGCTTCACTAAGACGCTGAATAAAACATTTAGGAGTCCCATTTATCCTTTCCCCAGCCTTATTTTCCCGGCTCTATAAAACTTTTCGTGAATATTCCACTCCAAGACAAAAAGCCATTTCGATGAGTTGCGTAAATCAAATTGATTCCCCTACTGCCTGGGAGAAACAATTTAGATTGGCTGTCCTCTGCCGCAAAATGGATATCCACCCCCTTCACCTGAACTTCACGACACTTACCGCTGAATGAGGTAGAATGGAGGCCGCGGGTGGCTATGGGGCTGTGGTTGATGCTTGATACGGCATTCATGGGCCCCACAGGCTGCCAAGCCTGGCTTCTGGGGCATGGGCTTAATTTGTCATCAGGGGTTGCGAAAAGGCCGTTCCGGCCTTTTTCGCATTGCCAGTCAAATATAGTTGTTAATTTTGTGATTGAGTTGGGTCAATTAGATGCGTTACAGGCCAGATATTGACGGGTTGCGGGCGCTTGCCATTATTCCGGTGTTGTTTTTTCATGCCGGGCTGCCTGGCTTTTCGGGCGGTTATGTTGGGGTGGATATCTTTTTCGTTATCTCCGGTTTTTTGATCGGCGGGATCATACTCGAACAAAAACAGAACCGGTCTTTTTCTTATCTTCATTTTTATGAGCGCAGAGCCAGGCGGCTTTTGCCCACCCTTTTTACGGTAATCGCTTGCACCCTGATAGCCGGTTATTTCTTTTTAATGCCGGAGAACTATGAAGAGCTGTTTGAATCGGCCGCCTATACCACCCTGTTTTCTTCCAACTTTTTCTTTTTAAATAATATCAATTATTTTGCCCAAAACGCCGAGTTCATGCCCCTGCTTCACACCTGGTCTTTGGCTGTTGAGGAGCAGTTTTATATTGTGTGGCCGCTTATTCTGGCCCTTTATCTCAAAATCAGAAACAAATGGAGCGACTTAAGCGGGTTATTGTTTCTGGGCCTTATTCTAAGCGCCTCTTTTGTTTGCTCTGTCTGGTATCTAAGCGATCATGCACAGGCCGTTTTTTATATGCTGCCTTTTCGTTTGTGGGAATTGGGGCTCGGCACCTTGGTTCTCATTATCCTGCGCTCTCATCCCAATATGACCAAGTTCCATCCCGCCGCCTTTTCGATACTCGGCCTTGCCTTGTGCCTGGGCTCTGTTTTTCTGCTGGAAAAGCAAAGCGCCTTTCCGGGGCTTAACGCCCTGCCGGTTTGTTTGGGCGCCGGTTTATTGCTCTTCTTTGGCAGCGCCGCCAAAAATAAAATATCCCAAGGCTTTTCCTGGTCTGTACTGGTTTTTATCGGCAAAATCTCCTATGCCCTTTATCTGTGGCATTGGGTGATCTTCGCCTACTTCAGGATCTATAAAAACAGCCTCAACCTCAGCTCTTTAGACGGCTACAGCCTCATAGGCCTCACCTTTCTGCTGTCTGTGCTTACCTGGTTTTTGGTGGAAAACCCTTTGCGTTTCAAGACCAGCAAAAAACAAATTCTGGCCTTTTCCTTGGGTGTTGGGAGCCTTTTGCTGGCTGTCACCACCTGGGGGGTCATGACCGACGGCGCGTCCTTCAGGATGAAGATGGATATCAGCTATTTGAAATCCAAAAAAGTCATGTGGTATTGGCCCAGCAACATAAAAGAAGTCAAGGGGCTATCCAAGAATGTCTGCTTCTTTGGCGCAGACTGGGAAACAGCCCAAAAGCGCCTTATTCTTTGGGGCGACAGCCATGCCGAGCATTATGCACCCTTAATCGAGGCGGCAATCGACCCGGAAAAGACCTCGGTTCTTTTATGGCATAAAGCGCCCGCTTTTATAGATGATGATAAGGTCCGGCGTTGGCATGACCGCGGCACGCGTTTTTCCAGGCATTGCGGCATCAGAAGGCGATTAATGGAAAACTGGCTAGAAAATCAACCCCATAAAATAGACGGAATCATCCTGGCGGCAGCCTGGTCCAACTATGCCCAAAGCCTTTTCAGTAAGGACCACAAAAAAAGAAGCAGGGCCAAAGGCCAAAAGCTCATGGCTTTGGGGTTGAAATCCCTGTTAAAAAAACTGGCTCCCAAATACCCGGTTATTATTCTCTCAGATCTGCCCAGGCCCGGTAGAATCTTGCTTGCCTGCGCCTATCAAAAAGCCATCCCTTTGCTGCGCGCGCATGACGACAGAATGTGCCGCCCCCTTGACAGGGCCTGGGTGGATAAACGCCAGGGCCCGACCACCAGGATACTTAAAAAGGTGGCAAGCAAGTTCCCGCGTGTCCAGGTCGTTGATGCTGTGGACCGCATGTGCAGCGATGGCAATTGCCCTATTTTTATTGAAGGCCGCCTGCTTTATCAGGACAGCAACCATATCCGAAGGAATTTGAGCAAACGGGAAAAACAGATCCTGGTCAAAAAGCTTGGCCTGGAGGAGGCCTTGGCCTTTAAACCCGGACAAATGCGTTTGGCGGATAGACAGGCAAAAGACCGGCAGGAAGCGAAATAAGGCCATCTGCGCCCAACAGGCTGGTTTTGATGCCCCGGAGCCCCAAAGGACCCGGGGCTTTTATTTGGTCTGTGGATTGGCTGCTAGCCCATAAGATGCGTGGCCATGACCTTTTGCAGGTCATAAATGTTCACTTTTTGGTTAAACTTTTTTTCCAAGGGCTGTTCCGCGCTGCCGATCCAGATCTTTAACTCCGCATCCAGATCAAAATGACCTGCGGTCTCTATGCTGAACTTGGTGATCTTGGAGTAGGGTATGGAAAGGTAACTGGTCTTTTTGCCGGTCATGCCCTGAATATCGACCAGGATCAATCTTTTATTCGTAAAAACAAAGGTATCCCGGATAACCTTGAACCCGACATCAATGGACTCGCCCTCAATAATCAACTGACCGTATTTTTCATTCAGCTCCTTTACGTCAACTACGCCTGCGTTTCCCATAAGCCCTGAAAACAAACCCATGATTCCCCCTTTTGTCTGAAAATGAAATTAATTAACATGCGTTGTTATCCCCCCGTTCAGCCCGATGCTTAAGGCGGCAAAGAGCCGGGTCATCGCCCTTTGTCCTTATCTTGCAGGGATATTTCGACACTCATCTCTAACTGAATTTCTTCTTTATTCGAAAGATCTTCCGGGCGGGATTTTGCAAAATCAAGATTGGTTTGGGAACGTGATTTTTTTTGGATCCGTGCGCTGATCATCCCGACCGCGAAGACTATAGCCATTGCCAACACAGCCAGAACAGACAAATAATCATCCATCAGCCTTCCCCCCCGAGACAGACGTTTCATTTTTATTTATTGAAAAGCAAAAGACAAATAAAGAAATACTACAGACGCCACTAACACCGAGCGAGCAACGATCAACCGACCATTTTTTCAATCGGCTCTTTAGCGTAAACTTCGTCCGCTTTTCCCTTCAGCCCGATTTTCAATGCAATAACGGGCGAATTCATGGCCCCTTCCCAAGACCGGGCCGCAGGCCAAAATACTCAAGATCAAGGCATGGTAAACCGCAAGCCTTGTTAGAGTCAACTAATGATCTGGATGGGGCCTAACAGGTGGGGTTTTGATGTTAATCAGTCCCTCCTCGCCATTGTATGCCAAGGTTTTTTCCAGGCGTAGAATGACTGCCGCGAAGCACCAACCACCGACAGAATTTAAGGATATTGTCAATTTTCTCCTCATATTTCAAGACTCTCAACATCCAATTGATATCCCTTGAGCTTATGTCATTTCACGACATCCACTTCTTGAAGATTACTATTTAACAATAATCTTCAAGCGAAGTCGTGAGATTCAATCATTAAGCTTATGCAACTTGCCTTGAGTAATTCCTAATTGCAACAGGTCTTTCTTGCCTGATGCTTTGTTCCGTTCTAAAATAGGTTTGGCATTATCACATCGCACGTTGATCAACTAATTGAGGTAGTGTGCTTGGAAGAAATCCAAGAGGGGAATTGACAGCCTTGTGCTTGCCGCCACCTAAGTTACAGACACATAAAAAAATTCAAAAAACCGGAAACAAATACATTGATAACACAGAGAAACGATGACAAAACCGTTCGCTTAGTCGATTATCTACTTCGACTGGCGACTCTACGATCGAAGCTGATTCGTAAAATTGATGAATATGAAAAGGTTTTTTGGCTTTCAAGCCTCCCACATGAGCGTGAATGTTTCACTCAGGCATGGGGGCGTGACGAGGAACATGAGCTGGATGAATGGCTGGAAGTACAGAACCGGCGGGAACCTGAACTACCCTCCGTTCCTGCTCTATGCAAAGACTGGGTGGATCAAAAAACGCTACGAAACAAGGGCGACTTGCCCGAACTTCTGTCAGAAATTACTCGGCAAATTCAAAATCCCGATTGGCGCGAAGGGTCGGATCAACCAGAATTTATTCTGCACATTGAACGAATTGAGGATTACCCAACGATTCAGCGTGAATGGGACAGGTATATTAAAGAAAAGTGGCTACCCTGGACGGAATTACATTATGTTTGGGAAAAAGTCAATAAAGCTTATTCATCACTTTTTGCTATTTATCAGGAGCAACTTCGGCTTGGCGAAGAATACGAATTAGTGCTCGGTTTAGGTCTGCTAATTTGGCAGACGCCTACTAAACAGCCTGTCCGGCGTCACTTGGTCGTGGCGGATGCCATTCTTGAATTTGAAGCTCGTTTGGGCAAATTCACAGTTCGGCCCCATACTGAAGGCGCAAAATTGCGGCCTGAACTCGATATGCTAAATATTGAGGATCAACCGGCGCGAGCCGAAGAAGCTGCAAAGAATATGCTCTCCAAAGCGGAAGATGACCCATGGCAAAAGGGACACATTGAAGGTGTGCTTCAGTCCCTGGTGCATTCGATCAACTCGCAAGGCGATTATTACGACTCACTTGAAACGAAAAGTGTCCGTGCTTCCGCAAAGCCAATTGTCGAATATGCTCCCGCATTGATTCTGCGGAAGCGCTCTGCCAAAGGCCTTACTGAGACATTGAAGCGAATCAGGGAGCAAATTGAACAGGGCGAAAATATTCCCGGAGAATTCGCGGACCTTGCCGAGGTTAGCTCGAATAGCGGTCGCGAACCGGCGGATGCGCCACAGGAACTCAACGCTACATTCGATGGGGAAGTCTATTTCCCAAAACCATCGAACGATGAGCAACGCCGCATCGTAGATAAAATTCGCACTGCAAACGGCGTTCTTGTACAGGGACCACCTGGGACTGGAAAGTCTCATACTATTGCGAATCTGATATGTCATCTGCTTGCAACAGGCCAACGAACACTGATCACGGCGAAAACGCCACGTGCACTTCAGGTTCTCGAAGGGCTAGTTCCGGATGAGTTACGGCCTCTCTGTATCAACCTGCTTGGTAGCGGACTTGAGGAACGGCGCTCCTTAGAATCCAGCGTGGGAGGAATTCTTCGCAAGAATGAGGAGTGGAGAGAAGACCACACTGAGCAACAACGTGCGGAACTTGAAGTCCGACTGAGAAAACTCAGGGGAGAAAAGGCCAAGGTCAACCGGCGGCTCCGCGACATCCGAGAATCCGAAATACATACGCAATCTATCGCGGAAGGAGCCTATCGAGGCACAGCGGCCAGAATAGCGGAGGCCGTCAACCGCGACCGAGCATCCTATGATTGGTTTTTGGATGAAATCCCTCTTGAGGAACCATGTCGGATAACCGAAGACAATTTGCACAACATTCTTGAGGCGGTCCGCCGCTTTACACAGGAAAAACGAAGAGAATTGGATCTTGTGTGGCCCGATGCAATGCTTTCTTCGGAAGACTTTGCCGATTTAGTAAGACATGAGGCCCAAGCGATTAAAGAAGCGGAGAACTCAGTAAGCGAGGCCGATGAACGTATCACTGATTTGTTGGTTGTTAACAATCCCGCAATCATTGAAGCAGTCCGTTACGGTCTATCCTCTTTTTCCGATGCTCGGAAAAGATTAACGGCGTCAACACATTCATGGATGAATGATGCCTTACGCGATATTATGGGCGACGACTCGTCCTTGTGGCATGAACTTCTACGTGTGACGAGATACGTAATTACGTCAATTGAAGAACTAGTTACGGGTGCTGACGAGACCAAAATAGAATTCTCTGACACCACCGATATCAGGTCCTTGCACGAAGACGTCCACAAACTGAAACAGCACATGGAGAATGGCGGAAAGCTTGGTTGGGGTGTATTCCGTCCCAAGCCGGTGAAAAAGTGTCTTTATGTCTTAAAAACTGTGAAAGTAAACGGACACCCATGCACTACAATCGAACATTTCTCAACCATTGCTGATGCACTGTATGTCCGTATTGAATGCGAGAAGGCATGGGGATTCTGGGCACAGCTAAGTGACAAGACTCAGGGGCCGTATGCACTACAATTAACCGCCCTCAAATCGCTACGCGTTGCGCTTGAAAACGCCTTAGCGCTTGAAGAACTCATTGCCAATTGCCGAGAAGAGATAGGCCAATGTTCAGGCATGGTTGAACCTGTATGGGCGGACTCATCTCAAGTTGAACAGCTTATTTCCTCGTGTAGCCTTGCATCGGCTCGCATACGTAGGCAACTTGCTGGCAAAGACATCCAGCGTATCGAAATCCCAATTTCTTCGTTGGCAGCCAAGAGCGACACGCACCCGGCAACGAAAGAATTACTATCTGCGATTCGTGACCGCAATGTGGATAGATACACACAAGTCGCAAACAGAATTCAGGATTTGGAGGAAGAACGCCAGCGCCTCCGGAAAGTCGAAAAAGTTCTAAGGGAACTACACGACCAGTTTCCGCACCTTGCAGAAAGCTTAGAGCATACCTGCAATGAACCATATTGGGAGGAAAGAATCCGGCATATTGGCGATGCTTGGCATTGGGCGCAGGCGCGATATTGGATCGCGGATTACATCCACCAGGAAGATGTTCCGGCGCTCGCCAAGCGCGCCAAACAGATCGAAGATGAGATCAACGGTATTATCGCGAAACTTGCGTCGCTTCATGCATGGTCGTTCTGCTTCTCGCGACTCAAAGAAGACCACCGCCGTCACATGGAAGCTTGGCAACAATCCATGCGGAGGCTTGGTAAGGGGACAGGGAAGCACGCTCCTCGCCATCGCCGTGAGGCTCAAGGGCATCTGAATGAATGTCGCGAAGCAGTTCCAGCCTGGGTAATGCCTTTACACCGTGTTTGGGATACGGTGGATCCTACGCCGGGCATGTTTGATGTAATCATTGTCGACGAGGCTTCACAATGCGGCGTTGAAGCTCTTCCTTTGTTTTACCTGAGCAAGAAGATATTGATTGTTGGCGACGACAAACAGATTAGCCCTGATGCCGTGGGATTACCGCGTGGTGCGGTACATCGCCTAATGGAAGAATTCCTTTACGATTTCCACTTCAAATCCTCATTCGATATTGAGAGTAGCTTGTTTGACCACGGGAAACTTCGTTACGGAACCCGTCGGATTACGTTGCGCGAGCACTTCCGTTGCATGCCTGAGATCATTCGCTTCAGCAATGATCTTTGCTACTTAGACACACCTTTGATTCCCTTAAGGCAGTATGGACCCAACCGTTTGCCACCTCTTGAACATGTTTTTGTGAATGGCGGGTATCGTGAAGGCTCGAACAACCGGGCGATTAATCGTCCGGAAGCTGAGGCTATCGTCGAGAGGATCGAAAAAATATGTAGCAACAACCGGTACAATGACAAGACTATGGGCGTGGTGGTGCTTCAAGGTGAAGCCCAAGCGGCTTTGATCGAGAATCAATTACTTGAGCGATTGGGTGCTGAGGAAATGGAGCGGCGACGCTTGGTCTGCGGCAACCCTTACAGCTTTCAGGGCGATGAGCGGGATATCATGTTGCTGTCACTCGTTGCGGCCAGCAACGAAAGGATTGGCCCTCTCACCAAAGCAGCCGATGAACGGCGCTTCAACGTGGCGGCCAGCCGAGCTCGCGACAGAATGATTCTTTTCCATTCTGTAACCTGCGATGACCTTAGTAGTACTTGCCTTAGGCGAAGACTTCTTGCTTTTTTCGAGAATACAACACCTCAACAAATAGCTGGGATTGAAAGGAATGAGCTTGAGCGCCGGGCTGCGCAAGACAATCGGAGTGTTGTGAAGCCCCCACCTCCATTTGAAAGCTGGTTCGAAGTTGATGTTGCATTAGAAATACTCCGAAAAAAATATATTGTATTGTCACAATATGATGTAGCTAGGAAGCGGATCGACCTTGTGGTTGAGGGCGGGCAGGCGAGACTGGCCGTTGAGTGTGATGGTGACAACTGGCATGGGGCTGATCGATACGAAGAAGATATGCAGCGTCAGCGGCAATTAGAGCGTTGCGGATGGGAATTTTTTAGAGTCAGGGAATCATCATTTTACTCAAACAAAATTGACGCCTTGAAGGGCCTTTGGGATGCGTTGGATGAAAAAGGAATTTACCCACAAGATGCTAATACCTTCAAAGAGTCAAGCCCACACGAGCCGCAAGAAGAGCCGACTGAAGAAAGATACCAAGAAAGAGAATCTACTAAGCCCATTAATGAGTTTGAAGCTGAAATCAAAGTCGACGTTGAGGATACGGTAGTTTATATCGATATTAATAATCCCCAGTCAGAAAAGCAGGCATTAATAACTTACCAAAAATCGAATCCAGAATGGGGTTACATTAATATCAACACTCCAATTGCACAAGCGCTTATGGGTGCTACACTGGGTTCCGTAGTTGAAGCGAAGCTGCCTAAGGGAACGGTAGAACTGCTGATTAAAGCAATCAAGAAACCAAGAAACTAATCCGATCTCTTGTTTAACCCCGGAAAGCCAGAGAGCTGAAATTGTTGGGCAGGCCATCACGGAGCAAGTGATAGACCCTAACTTTATGGATGGGCGTACACAGGTAACACCCCAGGAGATCGACGACTGGTGCAGGGCGCACGGGTGGGAGTGTGAGACGTTCAAAATTAACTAACACCGGTTGGTCGGGCATTGGTCGGGATTTTCCCCCTCCCCAAACGTACAAAGGGGTTAGCGTTTATCAACGCTAACCCCTTGAATTTATTATTTGGTAGGCCGGACGGGATTTGAACCCGTGACTTCCACCGTGTGAGGATGGCACTCTCCCGCTGAGTTACCGGCCTATTTTTTCTTGCCTCGGGGGGTTGGCCTTTTGTTGCGGCCTTCAGTTTTCTCCCGCCGTGACGAGCAATTATTTACACTATGTTTGACCTTTGTGCAAGCATGGATTTCCTGAGATTGTAATTTTAATTGCTTGACTTCCTGGGCGGTTAGTTTACGTGCTTCACCTGGCGGCAGGTCGCCCAACTTGACCGGGCCCACGGAAAGACGCACCAGTCTTTTGACCTTAAGGCCCACATAAGAGCACATGCGCCTGATCTGGCGTTTATGGCCTTCGTGCAGGACCACGCTGAGTTTGCTGTTCTTGGAGCTGGCGGATTTAACGTGCACCCTGGCGGGCATGGTCACGCCTTCTTCCAGGGGAACGCCGGTGCGCAGGGTGTTCAGCATCTGGGAGTTAACATACCCGTCCACCCAGACCTTATAAAGCTTGGGCACCTTGTATTTGGCCTGGGTCAAACGATAAGCCAAATCACCGTCATTGGTCATCAGGACCAGGCCCTCGGAGTCCTGGTCCAGGCGGCCCACGGGATAAACCCTGGCCTTGACCTCGGGCGGTAAAAGATCCATCACCGTCTTGCGGCCGTGGGTGTCTTTCACCGTGGTCACAATGTCCACCGGCTTATGCAAAAGCCAGTATTCAAAGGCCTCCGGTTTGGGCAGGGGTTTATTGTCCAAAGTTATGGTCTGCTTTTGGGGGTCGGCCTTAAAGCCCAGCTCGGTTACGGTCTTGCCGTCCACAGCCACCCTGCCCGCCTTGATGATCGCCTCGGCGCTCCTGCGGCTGGCAACTCCGGCCTGGGCCAGTATTTTCTGTAGTCTTTGTTCTGTCATGCATTCCCTCAAACCTGGGGCTCATAAGGCCCTGGTTTGGGTGTATCTGTTTCTTGTGTTTCAGGGAGTTCTTCTCCCTGGTCCGGGTCATCCATATCCGGTTCTTCCGGCTCTTCATGATCCTGCAAGGGCAGTTCCAGCACGCCTTCCGCCTTTTGGGCCACCACAGGCTCAAGGTCGCCCATCAGGGCTTCCATTTCCTCCAAGGTGGGCAAGTCCTTCAAGTCCTTAAGACCGAATATCTCCAAAAAGCGTTTGGTGGTGCCATAGATCAGGGGGCGTCCGGGCAGGTCCTTGCGCCCAGCCACCTTGACCAGATCCTTTTCCATGAGCATACGCAGAACACCGTCCACAGCCACCCCGCGCAGGCGCTCCACCTCTGCCTTTAAAACCGGCTGTTTATAGGCCACTATGGCCAGGGTCTCCAGGGCGGCGGGCGAAAGCCTGGCCTCCGGAGCTCTTTTGGATCTGCGCAGCCAGGAAGCCAGTTCCGGCTTGGTGCGAAAGGCGTAGCCGCCCGCCACCTCCAGCAAGGTAAAGGCCCGGTCCATTTGCTCGTATTCCAGGAGCAGCTCACCCAACGCCTCTTTTATGGGCGTGGTCTCTTCCCGGCCCAGGGACCGAGCCAACTGGGGAATGGTCATGGGCGATTCAGCCACAAACAAAAGCCCTTCGATGATCTGCTTCATCTCTAAGCTCATGCGCTCAAGCCTCCTCGTCTTCCTGTAAGGGTCTATTGAAAATGCGCAGCACGCCCCAGCTCTCCTGTTGAGAATCTCCATCATAGGTGCGTTGCTGATAAACCTTCATAAGCCCCAGCCTGGTAAGCTCCAAAAGAGCCAGAAAGGTTACCACAAGATTGTCCCTGGTGCGCACATCCGCGAAAAGCTCTTCAAAAAGAATGCTTTCAACAGACTTTATCATCTCCAGCAGCTGGGTCATGCGGTCTTCCAGGGAGATTCCCTCATCAGGCAGGGAAAGATCCAGGGCGCGGACCTGCCTTTGCATGAGCCTGTGAAAGGCCTCTATCAGGTCAAAAAGCCCGGCCCGCACCAGGGGCGGCTCCTTGCCCTGGGCCAGGGCCTGGTCCAGCTCCTTCTGGCCGCCGCCCCTGGGGAAGATATCCCTTTGCAGCCTGGGGCGGCTGTCCAGCTCCTGGGCCGCGGCCTTTAGCCGCATATGCTCCTTGAGCTGGGCCACCAGGTCTTCCATGCTACCCTCTTCCTCGTCTTCATCGTCCGAAGGGTCATGGCTCGGTAAAATGCTTTTGCTTTTTATATGGGTGAGAGTGGCTGCCATGACCAGAAAATCTCCGGCCAAGGATATGTTCATCTCTCTCATCAGTTCCAGGTATTCCAGATATTGCCGGGTGATCAGGGCTATGGGGATGTCGTAAATATCCACCTCGTTCTTGCGAATGAGGTGCAGCAAAAGGTCCAAAGGGCCTTCAAATATCTCCAGCTTGACTGAAACACCCATAAGCCTAACCCAGCCAGGGCAGGAGCAGGCCCGCGAACCAATAGGCGGGCTCCACAACTACCCAACGGATAACATTGGGAAATCCCGGTATCCAACCCGGCAGAAAGATCATAGCCAGAATAATCAGAAAACCATAGCGGCTTATCTGTTGATATTTGTAAGCCGCCTGGGGCGAAAGCAGGCCGGTCAATATGCCCGAGCCGTCCAAAGGCGGCAGGGGTATGAGGTTGAACAGGGCCAGGGTGAGGTTAAGAATCACAGCCGAATTCAAAAAATAAACCACATACTCCAGGGTGTAGCCCCAGTGCTCGGCGGAAAACAGACCCACGCGAACCAGGCCGTTGAACAATAGCGCCAACAGCACGGCCAAAAGAATATTGGAGGCAGGCCCGGCCGCTGAGATAAGCATGCCGTCCTGAAGCGGGTTTCTCAAGTTTCTGTAATCCACGGGCACGGGTTTGGCCCAGCCTATGCCCGAACCGGCCAGGGCGGTTACAAAAAAGGCCAAGGTGCCTAGAGGATCCAGGTGTTTAAGGGGGTTTAGGGTCATTCTGCCCATGAGCCTGGCTGTGGGGTCTCCCCTTTTATTGGCCACAAAGGCGTGGGCAGCCTCGTGCACGGTGAGGGCCAGCAGAATCGGCGGGGCCAACAGGGCCACCTTGAGTAAAAATCCCTGAATAGTATCCATTTAAACCGTCTTCTCCAGATAGGAGCCAAACTCGCTTTTAACCAGGGCGAGTTCATCTTCTTTGGTTGTAACTTCCCCGTCCAGACGGGCGGCCAGCACCCTTTCCAAAATCTCCTTGAAAAGCGGGCCGGGGTCAAACCCCATCCCGGCCAAGTCATCGCCGGTCAAAAGGGGCTTTACCTTGGTCATGTTGCCAAGATAGCGGCTCACCGCCTTTTTGGCCCATTCCTGCCTGGCCTTGGCCATTATGTAAAGTTGGTAAGCGGGCTTAAGCTTATGCAAAAGGTCATAGACCTTGGAGGGGCTCAGTTGATTGCGTTGCAAGCGGTTCAGCACCTTAAGGGTCTGGGCCCGCATCTCCTTGATCTCCCGCCTCAACCTGGGGGCCAGGGCCAGCCGGGCGCAGAGCTGTTCCATCTCCGCCTCGTCCAGGGGATCGGCCAGGGCCAGAAAATAGACCAGCCAGGGCCTGGTGGGCAGAGTAAGAAATGATAGCTTATACCAGGCCATGACCTGTTCCACACTATCCAATATGGCCTCGAGCTTGTCCGAGAGCTTAAGTTTGGGGTGATACACTTCCAAAAGGTTCAACTCGCCCAAGCGGCGCATGCAGTCGGTGGCCTTTTCCTCCAAAAGCATGTTCTCCAGCTCGTGAAAAAGCCGGTCTCCGGTGAGCAGCTTGAAGGCGTCTATTTTGAGGGCGTTTTTTATCAAACCTTCGGTGAACTTGCCAATGCGGAAATTAAAGCGTTGCTCAAAGCGCACCGCCCTGAAAACCCGGGTGGGGTCTTCCACAAAGGAAAGGTTGTGCAACACCCGGATAACCTTTCCCTTAAGGTCCCTCAAGCCGTCGAAAAAGTCCAGGATCAGGCCAAAGTCCTTGGGGTTCAAGCTCACCGCCAGGGTGTTTATGGTGAAATCCCGGCGGTAAAGATCCATTTTAAGGCTGGAGAGTTCGATCACCGGCAGGGCGGCCGGGGATTTGTAATACTCCATGCGGGCTGTGGCGACATCTATTATTAGACCATCGTCAAAGATGAGCTTGGCGGTCTGAAATTTCTTATGGGTGCGCACCCGCACCTTGCCGAGGCGTCTGGCCAGTTTTTTGGCCAGGTCCATGCCGTTGCCCTCAACCACCAGGTCGAGGTCCAGGTTGGGGGAGCGCAAAAACAGGTCCCGCACACTGCCGCCGACCAGATACACCTTGTACCCGGCCTCCTGGGCTGTGAGGCCCACGGTTTTAAGCACCTCCAAGATCTCCCTGGGAATGCGCTCGCGCATAAGCCCCTTGACCTGCTTGCGCCTCAGCTTGCCCTGGTCCTGGCCCGGCTCGGGCTGGTACTCCGGGATATGGGGGTTTTCTATGAGGTGATTCAAAAGGTCGGTGCGGGTGATCACCCCGGCCAGGCGTCCCTGAACCATGATGGGGACCAGGCGCTGGCTGTAGCCCATCACCGCCTCCTCCACCTGGTCCAGGCCCACGTCACCATCCAGGGGCTCCACATTGCGCTCCATGTATTCACTGACCTCGATCTTGCCCAGGCCGTGGTGCAAGGCCCGGTCCAGGATCTCGGTTCCGATCAATCCCATGATCTCATTGCCCCTGGCCACCACCAGCACGTTGAGCCCATAGCGGGAAAGTTTTTGATGGGCCTCTTCCACGGTGGTTACCGGGGTCACGGTGATAACCGGCGCGGTCATGAGGTCCCTGGCCTTGACCGCCGCGTTGATATGCACGTGCAACAAGGCGGCCAGGCGCTCCCTGGCCTCGACCAGGGTCATCTCCCGCAAGGTGGCGCTGGCCGCAGTGGGGTGGCCTCCCCCGCCCATGGCCTTGGCTATGCGCCCCACGTCTATCTGGGCAATGCGGGAACGGGCCATGAGGTAAAGCCTGCCCTCCATGCGGGCCACCACAAAGAGGGCGTCTAAGTTCTCCATATCCATGAACTTATGAACCAAAACCGCGAACTCGGGGATATAGCGTTCGCAGGATACCTCGCTCACCACCACTTCCGCCCCGCTGGCCTTGAACTTCACTGCGGCCTTGATCATATCGTTAAGAGCCCCCACCTCTTCCGGGGTGAGCTCCCTGGTGATCAGGTTGGAGACCACGTTCAAGTTGGCCCCTTTTTGCAAGAGCCAGCTCGCCGCCTCGAAATCCCGGGGCGTGGTGGAGGAAAAAGTGAAGTTGCCGGTGTCTTCGTATATGCCCAGGGCCAGGATGGTGGCCTCGTCATCGGTTAGGTCGGCCCCCTTTTTTTGCAATATCTCGGTCAGCACGGTCACTGCCGCGCCGACCGGCTCCACCACCTGGTAGTCGGTCTTGACGTCGTCTTCACTGTCCGGATGATGGTCATAGGCATGCACCGTAAGGCCCGGCACCTCCAAGAGCTGGCTCAGGGTGCCTATGCGGTCGGCCTGCCTGGTGTCAACCAAAACCAGCCTGGCTATCCTATCCAGGGGAACGTTTTTGACCTTTACGAAGTTATAGAGATAGCAGGTGGACTCCACAAAAAAGTTGCGCAGGTTGCGCTCCTGGGAGCCGGGCAGAACCAAAAGGGCGTCCGGATACAGTTTGGCCGCAGCCAGCATGCTGGCCAAGGCGTCATAGTCTGCATTCACATGGGTCGTGATCAAGGTGAGATCACGTTTTCGGCTATGAAGCGCTGTGGCTTTCTGGGTCATAACGATCGAACCGCCTTCAACCTCTGGGGTGATACCGTTTATGCACTTCTATTATGCGTTTTCTGCTTACGTGGGTATAGATCTCAGTTGTGCTGATATCCGAATGCCCCAACATCATCTGTACACTGCGCAGGTCCGCCCCGCCCTCCAAAAGGTGGGTGGCAAAGGTGTGGCGCAGGGTGTGCGGGGTCACCTTGCCGGGTATGCCTGCTGCCAGGACATGTTTCTTGATAATCTTCCAGGCGCCCATGCGGCTTAGGGCGCCGCCCCTGGCGTTCAGGAAAACCTCCTCTTTGAGCCCGCTTTTCATAAGCTGCTTTCTGGGGCCGTTCATATAGGATTTGAGGTGTTCCATGGCTGTCTGGTTCAAGGGCGCCAAGCGCTCCTTGCCGCCCTTGCCCCTTACCAAAAGGCAGCCGACCTGAAACTGCACCTGCCCCACCCCCAAGGTGATCAGCTCGCTTATACGCAGCCCGGCCGCATACATGGTCTCGAGCATGGCCCGGTCCCTGCGCCCCAGGTTGTTGGTCAAATCCGGGGAGGCCAGGAGTTTTTCCATTTCATTGGGGCTCAAAAACCTGGGCAGGCCGGAAGGCAGCTTGGGCCCCGAAACCTTGGCCAGGGGGTCTTTATCCACCATTTTGTTTTCGGCCAGAAACCGGAAAAGCCCCCTTACGGCAGAGAGGCGTCTGGCCCTGGTGCGGGCAGCCAGGCCCCGACGGGAAAGCCGGGCCAGCCAGCTTACAATATGCAGGGAATCAACCCCGTACCAGCCGGGGACCTCATGCTCCACAAGAAAGTCGGTAAAAGAACGCAGATCGTCACTATAGGCGGATACAGTGTTTTCGGCCAGGCCCCTTTCCGCGGCCAAGTGGGCGAGATAAAGGTCCAGATCATAAAACAGGCCCGGCCAGGGCTGATTAGTCTCTTGGCTCATAAACCAGGCCGCTCCCCTAAGTAAAAAGCGAAAATTCCGTCAAACCGCCTGCCCGGATCATCTGCCCCGGCAGGCGGTTTCTTTGAGCCGGGATCACCCCCCAAGCACGGGAATGCCCTTTCAACCGATCAGTCAAGATCATAAAAGCAATCAAGGTTGTTCAAAAGGCGGCATCCTTGTTCTGTCATCTCAACCATCTGTTCCAGGCGAACTCCGCCCCAGCCGGGGATGTAAATTCCCGGCTCAACCGTGAAAATCATGCCCGGCAAAAGCAGGTCCGGCGAGTTGGGGCCCACAGAGGGGAACTCATGGACCATGGTCCCCACCCCGTGCCCCAGGGAATGGCCGAACTTGTCGCCGTAACCGGCCTCGGTTATGACCTGCCTGGCAATGCTGTCGGCCTGTTTGCCGGTCATGCCGCAAAAAATGGAATCGATCGCGGCAACCTGGGCCTTACGCACTGTAGCATAGACCTCCTTGAAGAGATCACCGGCCTTTTCCCAGCCGCCCGCCGCAACCGTGCGGGAAATATCGCTGTTATAACCTTTGAGCCTGGCGCCCACGTCAAACAGGACCGGCTCGCCCTCCTTGATGACCCGGTCGCCGGGTACGGCATGGGGCTCTGCGCCGTTGGGACCGGCCGCCACAATGGGGTCAAAGGCAGGGCCTTCCGCGCCCAGATCCTCTGAGGCCCTGGTTATCTTCAAGGCCAGCTCCCTTTCGGTCATGCCGGTTACATCCTGGGCCAGGATCTCGCCCAATACGCTTTCAATCAAAACCAGGGCGGCCTCTATACTGCGGACCTCACCAGGCTCTTTGCGACGCCGCAAAAATGAGACCATGCCAAGGGTGGGAATAAACTCGCAGCCTTCCAGGGCCTGTTCCAGCTTGGCCTTTTGCTCCACCAAAAGGCCTTCCGCCTCAAAGGCAAGTTTTTTAAGCCTCAACTCAGGCGCCAGGTGGGCCAACTCCCAGGCCAGGCCCCGGGCGTAGATTCGGCAATTAAAATACTTTGCCTGCTCGCGCGCGCTCAGTTCATAGCGCATATCTGTAAAGATAAAGGCATCGGAAGCGGTTATGAGCAGGGCTCCCGAGGACTCGCCAAATTGACCGTCTTCTGCCGTGAAACCCGAGAGATAACGCCGATTAGCCGGCAGGGTTACCAATATTCCGTCCAATTCCTTGGACTTGAGCAGCATGCGGAGGGCGGCCAGACGTTTTTTTATCATTGACCAAACCTTATGTGGTGTATGTGGAAAAAACCTTATTTATTCAACCGTTAATGGCTTGTTATAACACCCGCCCAGATGTGTGGCAAGGCCGCCGGACAAACCGGGCTTGCCTGCAAAGGGACTTTTAAGGTAAGTATCCGACAGGCAAAACCGGCTCATGAAGACCGGGCTTAAGTTGAACACAGCAAAATACCGAGTTAAATTCAGGTGAATCATGACTTTCACTCCCCCTGCCGGACTTGTCACGGCCTTAAGCGCGGAGATTGTAAAAGAGCTCCTGGGCGTCACAAAAAAAAGCCCTGTCCCTAAAGTGGCTGAGGCCGCCATGCTCGAGCCGCCCGAGGATGGACTTTTGCCCGAAGATATTCCCGCTCCGGTGGTCCGGGCCCTGGAAAACCTGGCCCGCGACCTGGTGGAAACCTTGCTTTCCCTTTCCGGCAGGGAGCTTAGCACCGGGGATATGGAAGGCATATTGCACAAGGCGGCCTTTGCACACCTGAAAAGCATCGGCGCAAAAGAACGGATTTTCACCGCCCGCCTGGCCTCCCTGGCCCCCAAATTGGTTAATCTGCCCAGGCTGGCCGCCTGGGCCGGACAGGGAGTCAAGCTGTCGCCATTGCAGGCAACTTCAGCCCGGTCCGGGAGAGAACTGGTTGTGGGGCCTTCAGAGGAATTCAAGCAGGTGCTGAAAAACCTGGAGCAGGTGGCGGGAACTGATCTGCCGGTTCTTCTGACCGGTGAAACCGGGGTGGGAAAAGAGATGCTGGCCCAAAGGCTGCACCAGCTCAGCCCCAGAAAAAGCCGCCCTTTTGTTCCCTTGAACTGCGCCGCCCTTTCGCCCAATCTTTTGGAAAGCGAACTTTTCGGACACGAAAAAGGAGCCTTCACCGGGGCCGGAGCGGCCAGGGCCGGATATTTTGATTCTGCCCAAGGCGGCACTCTTTTTCTTGATGAAATAGCGGAAAGCACCAAAGACTTTCAGGTAAGGCTTTTAAGGGTCTTGGAAGACGGGCTGATAACCCCGGTGGGCAAAACCAAAGCCAGGAAGATTGATTTCCGCCTGGTCTGCGCCACTCACCTTGACTTGGCGAAGGAGGCGGAAGAGGGGCGCTTTCACCAGGGCCTTTTGCACAGGATCATGGTGATCCCGTTAAATCTGCCCCCTTTGCGCCAAAGGCCCGAAGACCTGCCCTGCCTGATTGATCATTTTATGGAGCAGGCCTGTTTTCTGATCAAACGCACCAGAAGGCTTCACCCAAAAACCCGGGAAAAACTGCTGAGCTATTCCTGGCCTGGCAATGTCAGGCAACTCAAAAACGTATTGCAGCGGCTGGTTGCCCTGTCCTCTGATTTTGAGATAAAAGAAGACCTGTTGCCGCCGGAAATAAACCGGCCCGTGCCCGGGGATCTGGCAGGGCTGATAACCGGCACAACCAAGGTGCCGAAAAACCGGGTGCAAGGCATCTGCCGGGTTTTGCAGGAAAAGGGGTCCGACCCCTTTTCCAACCAGGATCTGCGCAAGGAACTTAATTGTTCAGACACAACCGCCAAGAACATCCTGCGCGCTTTGGCTGATGCTGGTATTGTAGAAGTCACCGGTAAACAGGGTGGACGCCGTTACCATCTTTTAGAAAAATAGCCTGAAACCAATACCAAGGCTGATCCGGGTCGGGGCCAAGGGGCCGGACACGGAACAGGCCGCATTATTTGGGAGACAATAAAGTGGAATTTACGGGCCGCATGGCAGTGGTGGGCGGTGGCAACATGGGTACAGCCCTTTTAAAGGGAATTCTGGAGACAGCCACCGCCAGGGCCGATCAGATTGTTGTGGCGGAAAAGGCAGAGGAAAAGGCCGAAAAGCTGGCCAAGGAGCTGGGCGTCAGGACAGTGAACAGGCCGGAGCATATCGGCGAGGTGGATCTGGTTCTGTTCGCGGTCAAGCCCCAGGACCTTGATAAAGCAGCCGCCAGCCTGAAAAAAAGGCTCGAGAAAAAGGCGCTTTTCATAAGCATAGCCGCCGGGGTGACGATTGAAAGGCTGACCGGGTTACTGCCCGCTCACACAGCCGTGGTCAGGGCCATGCCCAATACTCCGGCCCTGGTCGGCATGGGGGCCACCGCCCTGGCAGCCGGGCCCGATGTAACTGACGGGCAAAAAAAACTGGCCCAGGGGATCTTTGAGGCGGTTGGACTGGCCGTTTGGGTAAAGGAAAAAAACATGGACGCTGTGACGGGGCTCTCCGGCTCCGGACCGGCCTATGTGTTCATGTTCATAGAGGCGTTGAGCGATGCGGGCGTTTTCCAGGGATTGCCCAGAGAAACCAGCCTTATGCTCGCGGCCCAAACTGTAGCCGGTGCGGCAAAATTACTGCAAATGAGCGATAAGCATCCCGCTGAGCTGAAAGATATGGTAACGTCGCCTGGAGGCACCACCATAAACGGAGTGCATGCACTTGAAAGCCGGGGGCTGAGAGGGGCCTTGATGGATGCAGTGGCCCGCGCCACCCAAAGAAGCAAGGAGCTGGGCTCCTGATTTACCTAACCCGGGCAGGGAGTCCCTAAAAAGGCGCGGCCTAAGGGAGCACGAGCGGGGGGGACCTGCGGAACTTATTTGAATTGCTCTTAATTATGCCCTTTATATAAGGAGATATCTAAGGGAAAACCTGCTTTTCCAATTCACTGCGAAAAAAGACCGCTCTTTTATATTTATGAAAACGAGGTCATCGCAAAACCGCATGCAAGAATTTTGCCTTTACGTTAAAAGCAGGCCTGGATATACTCTTTCGGCGAGGGTGCACAAGGAAATCAAAACCATTGCGACGTTTGCGCTTGATATTTTTACTGGCCCTGACCGCTATATTGGTGGGCACAGTGGCTGCGTATTTGCTGAATCCACCGGTGGAGCTGCCGCTTGTGGACACCCAAAACGCGCCCCAAATGGATGCGGACGGCAAGCCCAGGGTGCAGGGCCTTTCCTACACGCAGGTGACCGATGGGGTCAGAAAATGGCGACTGTCTGCGGACAGGGCCAAAATGGACCGGAAAACCGGGGTGATAACCCTTTTCAATGTCAATGTAACTTTCTTCAAGGAAAAAGGCGGCTGGATCAAAATCAAATCCGACCGAGCCGACTATGACCAGAAGAATCAGGTGGTCGGGCTTAAAGGCAAGGTCCGGGGCCGTACTTCAGACGGTTTGACCTTGAGAACAGAGGCCATGACCTATTTTGACAAAGAAAAACTGGTTGATACGGATTATCCCGTCACTGTGGCGGGGAAAAGGTTCAAAATTAATTCCAGGGGCATGAAGGTTTTTGTTCCCGAAGAAAGAGTTGTCTTTAAAAAAGAGGTGGACTCCACCTTTATTCCCGTGGGCAGTGGACCGCCCCGCGGAGCAACAATAGAGAATCCTAATTGATATCCAAAACCCTTTTTTAACGGGAGGACTGGCAATGAGGCTTTGGCCCATCCCGGCCGCGTTATTGATCCTTGCTCTGGCGGTTTCACCAGCCGGAGCCTTCAGCAAACCAGAAGCCAGCGATGAACCGGTGCACGTTGTGGCCGATCAGCTCGAGGTGGACGATACATCGCGTATAGCCACCTTCACAGGAACGGTCAAGGCAACCCAGGGGGATGTCAACATAGACAGTGACGTGCTGGAGGTCTATTACGAAAAGGACGAGGAAGAAGACGCCAAAACCGAGACCGAAAAACCTGCCACGGGCGGCATGGCCGAAGACGCCAGCAAGGTGCGCAAGGTTGTGGCTATCGGCCATGTGAAAATCAGGCAGGGAGACAGGCTTGCCGTGGGCCGCAAGGCCACCTACTGGGCCGGAGGCCGCAAAATGCTTCTGGAAGGCCAAGCCACTGTCTGGAAGGGTAAAAACCAGGTTTCCGGCGAAAAAATCACCGTATTCATGGATCAGGACCGGGCCGTTGTGCACGGCAAACCCGGCAAAAGGGTCAGCGTGACCATTACTCCCGGAGCCAAGAAGAAAAAGAAGTAAAAGTGCACAAACTAACCCTTGATAAGCTTGTCAAAATCTATGGGGGCCGCCGAGTGGTGGACCAGGTTTCGCTAAGCGTGCAGGACAATGAAATTGTAGGCCTTTTAGGGCCCAACGGAGCGGGAAAAACAACCAGCTTCTATATGACCGTGGGCCTTATCACTCCCAATGAGGGTTCGGTGCGCTTAGACGGCGAGGATATAACCGAGTTCCCCACCTACCAGAGGGCCAGGAGGGGAATCAGCTACCTGCCGCAGGAGCCCAGCATCTTTCGCAAACTCACAGTGGAAGAAAACATAAGGGCTATCCTGGAGACCCTGGACTTAAGCGAAGAAGAAGAAGAGGCCCGCATGGAAAGCCTGCTGGATGAGCTGAAGGTGTCTCATCTGCGCAAAAACCAGGCTTATTCACTTTCCGGCGGTGAGCGCCGCAGGGTGGAGATAACCAGGCTCCTTGTCACCGAGCCCACCTTCATTCTCCTGGACGAGCCCTTTGCCGGAATTGACCCCCTGGCTGTGGCGGATCTGCAGAATATCATCCGCCAGTTAAAGGACAGAGGCATAGGGGTTTTGATAAGTGACCACAATGTCAGAGAAACGCTGACTGTCTGCGACAGGGCGTATATACTTAATGAAGGAAACGTTTTAGAAGAAGGAGATCCGGAGACCATCGCCAACAGCGAAGTGGCGCGCCGGATTTACCTGGGTCAGAACTTCTCATTATAGCTTGAGGAACCATGGGTCTGGAGATCAAACAAACTCTTAAACTCAGCCAGCAGCTGGTAATGACGCCGCAGTTGCAGCAGGCCATAAAACTGTTGCAGCTCTCGCGCCTGGAGCTGGCCGAGACCATCAACCAGGAACTCATGGAAAACCCCATGCTGGACCTCAACGAGGAGTCCCAGGTCGACCAGCAGAATTCCAAAGCCTCTGAATCAACCGATAACACGGAGCAGGCCGCAGAGGTGGAGACGCCTTCCCTGGATGAAGTCAAGGTGGAAGAAAAGGTCAAGGATGATTTTGACTGGGAAAACTACCTGGGCGAATATTCCTCGGCTCCGAATAGGGGCTCCGGCGAAGGAGGAATGGCCGAATCCCGGGAAACGCCTTCCTTTGAAAATGTGCTTTCCCGGGCGGTGTCTCTCAGGGACAGTCTGCTCTGGCAGCTGCGCATGTCCGCCCTTAACGACGGCCAGATGGAGCTGGGCGCCGAAATAATCGGCAACCTGGACGCGGACGGTTACCTGAAAAGCTCCCTGGAGGCCATTGCCGAGCTCAAAGGCGTCTCTGTGGAAGAAATGGAAGCAGTGCTCAAGGTGGTGCAGCAGTTTGACCCCCTGGGCGTTGCCTCCCGCGATATCCAGGAATGCCTCATCACCCAGGCCGTGGAGCTCTTCCCTGCCGAAGACTTGGTGCACGAAATTCTGGAAAGCCACCTGGACATGGTGGAAAAGGGCAAGTTCAAGCCCCTGGCGAAAAAACTCAAGGTGAGCCTGGATGAAGTGGCCAGGGCCATTGGGCTGATCCGCAAACTGGAGCCCAAACCGGGCCGGGCCATAGACGACGACCCGCCCCACTACATAACGCCGGATATATATGTTTACAAAATGGACGGCGAGTATGTGATCGTGCTCAATGAAGACGGTCTGCCGAAACTCAAGGTAAACAACTTTTACAAGGATTCTTTGGGTAAAGAGGCCTCCAGCGAGGCCAAGGAATATGTGCAAACCAAGCTGCGCAGCGCTCTTTGGCTGATCCGCTCCATTCACCAGCGCCAGAGGACCATCTACAAGGTCACCGAATCCATAGTAAAACACCAAAAAGTTTTTTTAGACAGCGGCATAACCAATTTAAAGCCCCTGGTATTGAGGGATGTGGCCGAAGATGTGGGCATGCATGAATCCACCATCAGCCGAGTGACCACCAACAAATACGTCCACACTCCGCAAGGTGTTTACGAACTTAAATTTTTCTTTAATTCGGGCATCAACCGGGTGCATGGCCAAGCCGTGGCCAGCGAGGCGGTAAAGGAAAGAATTGCGCAGATCGTGGGCGATGAAGATCAAGGCAAACCTCTATCCGATCAGACTATAGCAGAATTGCTTAAGAAAGAAAATATTGATATTGCAAGGCGAACAGTGGCTAAATATAGAGAGATGCTTGGCATTTTGCCATCCAGCCGAAGAAGGCGCATCATCTGAACCAAGGGCTTTGCCACCTGGGCCGGCTAAAAGGCCGTTGACAACCCCGCCGGTCGGGGATAATGAATTATTCTCGTATTGGTGGCAATGTCCCATACATCGAGGAGGTTATCCTGATGCAAATCCAAGTCACTTTTCGTCACACCGAACCTTCGGAAGCACTAAAGGAATACGCCCAGGAGAAGGTCGAAAAACTGAAAAAGTACCTTGACGGCCCCGTCGAGGCGGTCATCACCTTTACGGTGGAAAAACACCGTCACGAGGCGGATGTGACCATCTTGGCCTCAGGCCTCAAAATACACGGAAGTGAAACCACGGGGGATCTTTTCAGCTCCATGGACTTGGTCCTCGACAAAATCGAAAAACAGGTCAAGCGCTACCGGGAAAAGCTGAAGAATCTTGGCAAAGGCGGCCGCAAAGGTTCGGAACGACCCTTCAAGGTGGATGTTTTCGAGGCCGAAAGCGTTGTGGATCCGGAGCCCAGAATCATAGAAACAACCAAACTCACAGCCAAACCCATGGACGTGGATGAAGCGGCCATGCAGCTGGATCTGTCGGAAGATGAGTTTTTGGTTTTTATAAATGCCCGAAACGAGATGCTCAATGTTATTTACCGCAGAGCCGATGGTAATTTTGGTTTGATTGAGCCTCAATAACGTTGGCTAACAAACTGGCAAGTGAATGAGACTAACTGACGTACTCCAACAAAACCAAGTAATCGCCGACCTTAAGGGGACAGGCAAAAGGGCGGTCATGGAAGAACTGTGTCAGGTTCTTCAAGAGGCCGACCCGAAACTGAACCCGGAACGTCTAATGGAAGTGCTCATAGAGCGCGAGCGCCTGGGTTCCACTGGAATCGGCGACGGGATAGCCATTCCTCACGGCAAACTGGAGAACTTAAGCCATCTTCTTTTGGCTTTTGGACGATCCAAAGCCGGGGTGGAGTTTGACTCTCTGGATGGCAAACCCGCTCATCTGTTCTTCCTGGTGGTGGCCCCTGACAAGTCCGCCGGCATCCACCTCAAGGCCCTGGCCAGAATTTCGCGGCTTTTAAAAAGCGGCTCCGTGCGCAAGGACTTGGTTGAAGCCAAGGGCGCGCCTGAGATATTCGAGGTCATAAAGGCCCAGGACGAAGATTTCTAAAAACCCGCCGCCCCGGTTGCATCAGCCGGGGCGGCGGGGAAAACAACCTGATCGCCGCATAGCAAAGACACTGGTTTTTCTCTTTTTTTAGAGGCCGTTTGACAATAGTGACCAGTGTTTTTTTAAGATTGAAGCCGTCGGAAATATTTTCCGGCGGCCTTTTCAGTAAAGTGCGTAACCTGATTCAGGCAATTACAACTGTCTGTTAAAGGTTTTATGAGGCGGGGCCAAGGCTGCTGGCGAACTTTCCTTTTGCCGGGCCCTGATAAAGGCTGTTTAAGGGTTTCTTTTGATCCACCTCCAAAGAGGCTTGATCATGACTTCCCTTAAGATGTGTTTACGCCTTTTTACCCGCCCAAACCGCCGCAACCGGTTTTATACCGGGCGCGTTTAGGGCGCATAGCCGTTTTTATAACGAATCTCCTCGGATTTGTTTAAAGATGAAGAGCATGTTCCCTGCTGAACCAATGCTGACGGGCGGTCTGAATGAAAGACATTTTGCAAACGGACATTAAAAGTAATTCCAGATTTGTGGTTATAACCGGCCTTTCCGGTTCCGGTAAATCCACGGTTCTCAAGGTTCTGGAAGATATGGGGTTTTATGCGGTGGATAATCTGCCCGTGGAACTCCTTTCGTCTTTTGTCAAGCTGCCTTTGGAGCATGTGGTGGAGCCTTTCAAGGCGGCCATGGTGATGGATGTAAGGGCCAGGGGCTTTGTGGAAAACTTTCCGGCCACTTTAAAGGACTTGGCCGCACAGGGTTTTTGCCTGGAGGTGCTTTTTTTGGAAGCATCCAATGATGTGCTCTTGCGCCGCTACTCGGAAACCAGAAGGCAGCATCCTCTGGCCAAAGATGAAGCGTCCATGGAAGAGGTGGTCCGCAGGGAACGAAAAATGCTGGCCGAGATCCGTCGGCAATCCACTCAGATTATCGACACCAGCGGTTTTTCAATTCACCAGCTCAGGGACGAGGTTCACTCGCTTTTCAAGCGCATGGCGCCCCCGGCGAAACTGCAGCTCAATCTGTTGACCTTTGGTTATAAAAACGGCCTGCCGGCTGAAGCGGACCTGGTGATCGATGTTCGCTTCCTGGCCAATCCCTTTTACGTGGAAAAACTGCGTGAACTTGACGGCCGTAATAATCGGGTGGTAAATTTTATATTTCAGCAAACTATAGCAATAGACTTCCTGGCGCGCTTAAAGGACCTCTTGGAACTGATTATCCCTGAATACCAGCGCCAGGGAAAAAGCCAGATTACAGTAGCCATAGGTTGCACCGGTGGCCGCCACCGCTCAGTGGCAGTGGCCCATTGGTTGGCGGAAAACCTGGAAAACGAAAACCGACGCGTCACCCTGCGTCACAGGGACATCCAACTGGGGTAAAAAATAATTGATTGGTCTTATCATCATTTCTCATGCCCGCCTTGCTTCAGAATTACTGAGCGCGGCGGAGTTTATTTTGGGGAAAATCAAAAATGTCGAAGCCATAGACATTTTGGCCACAACCGACCCTGACAGCCTGGAGCAGAGGCTGGCGCGCAGCGTAAAAAAGCTCAAGGACCCGGACGGAGTCCTGATCCTCACCGATATGTTCGGCGGCACCCCCAACAATGTCTCCTGCGCCTTATTAGAGAAAGACAAGGTGGAAGTGGTGACCGGAGTCAACCTGCCGATGATGATTGAGGCGGCCACCACCCGGGAAGACAACACCCTGGAAATACTCGCCGTCAAGGTATCTGAGAAAGGACAAAATGCCATTAACGCCGCCGGAGCGCTTTTAGTTCCATGACCCGGCCTTCAACCAGCCCCAGGCTGGCCGTTTTGCCCATGCTGCCGGGGCACATCAAGGAAATCACAGCCATTGAGGCGGCCTCCTTTGCCTCGCCCTGGCCCGGCTATTTTTTCCAGGCCGGTATATTGCACAAACAGGCTCACCCGCTGGTTTGCCTCACCCTTCCCGGTAAAGCCCTGGCAGGCTACCTTTGCCTGTGGCTGCAAGACCATGAAATCCAAATCCAAAACCTGGCGGTTCACCCCGCGTTTCGGGGCCGGGGAGTGGGCAGGCATCTGTTGCAGAAAGGGCTGGACCTGTCTCTTGAACTGGGGGCCAGGGAGGCGGTTTTAGAGGTGCGCCCCAGCAACCTGGCTGCCCGTCGACTTTACCGCTCCTTAAATTTCTCTGAAATCGGCAGAAAACCGGGCTATTACACAAATGACGGCGAAGACGCTCTGATTCTTTTTTTGGACCTGAAAAATACATTTCAGCCAAGCACTGTTGACTAAAGCAAACTTTTTCAAACCTACTTGCCCTTTACCCCATAAAAGCACTTGACCGTCAGCAATAAGCCCCTAGAATGTCTTCAGTACGTTGATATGACAACCTTGGATGATTCAAACGGCCCGGCGCTTTTTTGGTTGCGCCCAGGGCCTTAGATCGTTTTAAGGATGTCTTATTCTTGCACCATGCTAAACCGGCAGGCTCTTTTCAGATGCCGGTATCTGCGGAGGAACTACGAGATGGCAGTTAAGGTTGGGATCAACGGTTTCGGACGTGTGGGCCGCCTGCTTGCGCGAATTCTGGGTCCTGGGCACGAAGAACTGGAATTGGTCTGCATAAACGGTCGGGCAGACACCTATCAATTGGCCCACTTACTGAAATACGACTCAGTGCATCGTACTTTTCAGGCCGAAGTTGAACACGATGAAGACCAGCTGATCATAGACGGTCACCCGGTCGCAATCACCAGAGCCCCCTCCCCTGACCAGATTCCCTGGGAAAAATACGATGTGGATATAGTGCTTGAGGCCACCGGTAAATTCAAGGACCGCGCCTCTTGCCAGGGACACATGGAACACGGCGCCAAAAAGGTCTTGATCGCAGCACCAGGCAAGGGCGTTGATCACACCTTTGTCATGGGTGTCAACCAACAGGAATATGACCCGCAAAACCACCACATCATCAGTAACGCATCCTGCACCACCAACTGTCTGGCCCCGGTGGCAAAGGTGCTGAACGATGTCTTTACCCTCGAACACGGGCTCATGACGACTATTCACGCCTACACCATGAGCCAGCGCATGTTGGACGGCTCTCACAAGGATATGCGCAGGGCCAGGGCCGCCGCGCTTTCCATGATCCCCACCTCCACCGGCGCGGCCAAGGCGGTGACCCAGGTTATCCCTGAACTTGAAGGCAAACTGGACGGCTTTGCCATAAGGGTGCCCACCGCGGACGTTTCCCTGGTGGATATCACCTGCCGTTTGGGCAACCAAGTGGATGCCGAGGAAGTCAACGACGCCCTGCGTCAGGCTGCCGAAGGCCCCATGGCCGGAGTCCTCAAGGTAAGCGATGAGCCCCTGGTTTCCATTGACTACACCACCTGCCCTTATTCATCTATTGTCGACGCTGCTTTGACCCAGGTTATGGATGGCCGCATGGTCAAGGTCCTTTCGTGGTATGATAATGAAATGGGTTTTGCCAGCCGCCTTGTCAACTTGGCCGAAATGGTGGCGAAAAGCCTGTAACCTTTTAAGGTCAGGCAACTATCGCCGACAATGCCTTTGCTTTTAAAATAAATTTAAGGAGCCCTGTAACGGGCTCCTATCAGCTTGCTGGAAAAAGTTTTTTTCAGACCTTTATTATGAGCCGGTCTTGGAATATCCATATTGGGCCAACCGGCTTATATGAACCTTTATAAGCAGACTTTTGTTGAATGCGGTTTTACGCAGCCCCTTCGAGAAGCGTATACTACCTTTGGAGACAGACAGACAAAAGCCTTTTCAGGGCCATTGCCGTCAGAATCATTGACGGCAGTCATTTGGTTAATAAAAAAGGCCTGAAAAACCCTTTGCTTGTTAATTATCAGGGTCCGTCATGGCCCGAACCGGGGGCCGTGCTAAGAAGGCTCCTCAGACGATAAAACAAGGCGGGTTAAAACAGGTTTGGCAACAACCGTTTTAATCGGGAAAAGCCATTACAATATACTGGGCCCGTTTCCGCCCCTGACGGGGCCTTAAAACGGGGAAGGATTTTTAATCAAGGAGCTTGACTGGCCGTGCGCTATATTAATGAGATTGATCTTGCAGGCAAGGTCGTCTTCATCCGAGTGGACTTCAACGTACCCCTGGATGAAAACCAGAACATAACGGACGACAACCGCATAAGGGCTGCTCTGCCCACCATTAACTACTGCCTGGACGAAAACGCCAAGGTTATCGTGGCGTCCCACATGGGTAGACCCAAGGGAAAAGTGGTCAAGGAGCTCTCCATGGCCCCTGTGGCCCGCCGATTGGGCCGCCTGTTGAAAAAACAGGTTCATCTGGGCCCCCCGGAATTAGTCAATGATGAAACCCGCAAGATGGTGCAGGAACTTAAGACCGGCAAGGTTCTGATGCTGGAAAACCTGCGCTACGAGCCGGGCGAGACCCAGGACGACCCGGAATTCTCCAAGGCCCTGGCGAGCCTTTGCGATATATACGTGGACGACGCCTTTGCCGTGGCTCACAGGCCTCACGCCTCGGTTGAGGGCATCACCAAGTTCGCGCCTGTAAGTGTCGCCGGTTTCACCATGAAAAAGGAAATGGAATATTTCCGTCGCGCAATGGTTGATCCGGCTCGCCCCCTGGCGGCCGTGGTCGGCGGCGCCAAGGCCATCACCAAGCTTGAGGCCCTGGAAAACCTGCTTGAGCATGTGGACAAAATGATTGTGGGCGGAGCCATGGCCAACACCTTTTTAAAGGGTGTGGGTTATGAGGTCGGCAAAAGCCGCTATGAAGAAGAGTTGGTCTCGGTTTCCCAATGCCTTATGCTCAAGGCCAAGGAAATGGGAGTCAAACTCTATATTCCAGTGGACTGCGTGGTGGCAGACCGTTTCGACCCCAAGGCCGAGACCATGGTGACCACAGTGCAGGAAATTCCCAAGGAATGGATGGTCATGGATATAGGCCCGGCCACCAGCCAGCTTTACCGCACCGCCTTGCGAGACTGCAAAACCATTATTTGGAACGGCCCCATGGGAGCCTTTGAGATGGATGCATTCAGCCGGGGCACCTATAACATGGTCTCCACTGTGGCCCAAAGCTATGCCATGACGATCATTGGCGGCGGCGACACAGACGTAGCCGTGAGCCGGGTGGGTGAAACAGACAATATCAGCTATATCTCAACCGGCGGCGGCGCCTTCCTGGCCATGCTCACAGGCGACACCCTGCCCGCAGTGGCGGCGCTCGGCGGCTCCACAGGCATGGAAGGCAGAATCATAGGTGATTCCTGCTTTACCAAGCGTGGCTGACGCTTGCTGCTTTAAGAAAAAGGCTTACGAATTACGAGCATTCCGTAATATGAGTAATTCGAACCGGAAAAAAATGTTTTCATCAATCGGAACCCGGCAAATTTCGGAAAGGACTTTACCGGCAAGCTGAGTTACCCATATGAAAAAGCAAGGCCCGGCTGCCGCATTAACGGTCCGGGCCTCACCCCCCTTTCCCAGGGCAGCTTTTCAGCCGCGATTAAAAGCCCGGGCTAAAGGGGTATATGTAAAACGCTAAGGAGGAGGTTATGGCTCGCACCTTGATGATCGCAGGCAACTGGAAGATGCACAAAACCATCGCGGAATCGGTTCAGCTTGCCCAGGAGATCAAGCTGGGGGCAAACGGTCAGACCAAGGCTGAAGTGCTTGTGGCCCCAACCTTCTGCGCCTTGCATCCCGTGGCCCAGGTCCTTGACGGGACAAATATTCTCCTGGCCGGTCAAAACCTGTTCTGGGAAGAACAAGGGGCCTATACCGGTGAGATCAGCGGATCCATGCTAAGGGCCGCCGGAGCCAGCCATGTGCTGGTGGGACACTCCGAAAGGCGGCAGTATTTCCACGAAACCGACCAAACGGTGAACAAAAGAATCAAGGCTGCCTACCAGGCGGGCCTGACTCCGATTTTGTGCGTGGGCGAGACCCTTCTGGAGAGAGAGCAAGGCCGCACCGAAACAGTGCTTGAAACCCAGCTCGGCCAGGGACTTATGGATATAACGCCTGAGCATGCCCAGAGGCTGATTCTGGCCTATGAGCCTGTGTGGGCCATTGGCACCGGCAAGACAGCCTCAGAGGAGCAGGCCAACCAGGCCCACGCCTTTATACGGGCATGGGTGGCTGCTTTTTTTGACAGGCAAACAGCCGATGAAATGAGGATTCTCTATGGCGGCAGCGTAAAACCTGAGAATGCAAAGGGGCTTTTGTCCCAGTCGGAAGTTGATGGAGCCCTTATTGGTGGGGCTTCGCTAAAATCTGAAAATTTTCTTGGTATAATGCGTGCCATCTGAGGCGTTTTACGGTATATATAAGCGCGTTGACCAATGAAGGTCAGCGGTTAAACTCAATTGGGAATGGTTAATGTCCACGCTAGTAATTGTTCTGCATGTTATCGCTTGTTTGGGTCTGATTCTTATCGTTTTGCTTCAGACCGGAAAGGGTGCCAATGTGGGAGCGGCCTTTGGCGGCTCATCACAGACCGTGTTCGGTTCCTCTGGCGCTGTAACTTTCCTGGCAAAGATAACGACCCTGGTGGCGGTGTTATTCATGCTGACATCCTTAAGCTTGGCATTTTTCGCCCAGAATCGTGGACCTGAGTCTGTTATGCAGAATGTGGCGCCTACGACTCAGCAAAGTGACGCTGCTCCGGCGGCTCCCAGCCAAGCGCCCGCTGAAAAATAGAACGAAAGTGCCGTCGTGGTGGAATTGGTAGACACGCCGTCTTGAGGGGGCGGTGGGGCGACCCGTGCCGGTTCAAATCCGGCCGACGGCACCACAAAATACAAATAGTTTTAAGGGGTTGCCTTCGGGCAGCCCCTCTTTTTTGGTTGCCCCATAGTTGTCCTATTAACTAACCCCATACACCCCCCCAACCCGGACTCCCATTAGTGCCCTCTCTTTTTTAACTTAAGAACAATCTTTAAAAAAGATAAAAATTGCAAATTGTAAACCTAATCTCTTAGCTTAAAAATTTTATATCTATAGTTAAAGAGTATTACTAAAGACCACTTCATGAACATACCTAAAGCTTAATCAGGTAATCTAAAAAAGTGTATCTTAATGGCCCCCTCTATTCTTCTTGACCCTCCAGGAAGATTCATTTAATTTTACTTTGGTGCCTGGCGTGGAGTCAGTTGCCTTGCCCTTGACAGGGCTTTTCAGCTGGCGCATTCCGTCAGGCACTTTTTTTTCATTGCCATCTACACCAGACAGTAAACGGCCTTATCTTAACAAGGCAGGCTCCAGTGTAGGCTCGGTAGCGTCGGAAGATAGCCCTTTCGAATCACGGGAGGGGTCCCTTCTGCCCAGCCGACCAAAAACGGCTGCACTCCCGCTTCCGCCCTGGCCCTGGATATTTCGGTGTCAGTGGCCAGCATGCGGTCAAACACGCCCCGGATGTCGTCATTAAGCTCCACATCCAGGCTGCGGACAGACTTGTATAGGTCAACCAGCCAGCGCCTGAAGGTTTCAAACACCCCGCGCAAGCCCGGTGCAGGGGCCTTGCCCTCCCTGACATAGGCCTCAAAGGCCCGGGCCAGGGTCTCTTCCTGCTCGATGCTCCATGGACCTTTTGGATCAGCCCCCACAAAGGCGGCCATGGCCTGCCAGTCCTTTTGGACCCGCTCCGGCGCGTCAGGCATCAGGGCCAACTCTTCAAGTGACCTGCGGAATACGTGCCCCAGCTCATGCACCAGGGTGGAGGGATTGGCGGATTTGAAAAGCTGGATCATTGCCCGGCCGTCAGGCAGAAAATGGGCCGCACCGCGATTGCCCTGAGGCAAGGAACCGGGCAGTATGGGCTTGACAATGTCCTTTTCGGTGAGTAATTTGGAATTAGAAAGGTTCGGCGAGAGCATCACCTTGGGCAATTGGAGCCCCCCGGTTCTCTGCACTTGCTGGGCCTTTCCTGCGTTTACATAAAGCAACCTACCGTCATGAACCTGTCTGGCAAAGAACTTTTCAGGGCTGGCATCCTTGCTGTACATTGAGGCAAGGTTATTGACTTCAATACGTTTATGTCTTTTATTGAGATGCACGGCCGCCACTATTGGACCAGCGCCGCACCATGCCTCGGTCAAAACCAAGAAATTACCGGGTTTAGTCTCTGAATCAAAAACAGCCGCTGGGTCGGCAATAAGTCGAGGTAAATCCTCCATAATGGCCTGGGGGATCGTATGCTTGTCATACATGTCCTTGGCTAAGGCGCGCTGGTCCATAACCAAGGGTAAATCCTTGGCCCCAAGTTTTTGCAAAACATCCGGGGTCTTGCCGACCCTTAACAAAACGTTGTTTTTTAATCTTTTCCCCAGAAAATCCCGCACCTGGCTTTTCCAGGCGGCCATTTCCCGGGCAAGGCGTCTGCCCGCCTTTTGGGCCTGGTTCATGATCGGGTTTTGACTAAAAGGCGAAGGCTTGCCCTGGTGAGCGGATTGAAAGAGGGTGTCAATATACGGTTCCCCTTGGTTATCCTTGACACCCTCCAATAATTTACGTAGTCTTATAGATGTGCCTGGCGTGGAGTCAGTTGCCTTGCTCTTAGAGCTTTTCAGCTGGCGAGTTCCGTCAGGCACTTCCTTTTCCAACTTCATGTCATAGGCGCTAAAGATCTCTTCCAAACTGGCGGAAAAACTATTTTCATATTCTTTGATTGTTATTTTCGCGGTGTATACTTTTTCCTTTAATTGGAACCCGGCAAAGAAGCGATGAACCTGCTTAAGTCCCTTTTCGTTTTTAGTATCCGCATGAGTTTCAACTAAAACGGCATTTTCTATTAATAAAGGCAGGTTAGCAACTGCCTCCACACTGACGATGGGTTTTACAGAAACACGTAAAATAGAACTGATTGCGTGTCCACGTTCCCCCCGCTTAGGTTGATGTTCCAACCTGTGTTGTTATTGATATAATTTCCTATTACGGCTTTTTTCAGGTCTTTGCGCCCTTGCCCCTTGGTAAATTCATAAGCCTTACGCCCCTCAAATTGAGGCTTAACCTGAACCACCCGAACCGGCTGTTCCAAATCCACACCCGGATTAAGCGGCTGCCCCAAAGACTCCACCCGCCCGAACTGTTGATAAAAGGCATCGTCGGCGCTAAGTGTGCCGAACATGCTTTCCCGGCCTTTTGCATCCCGACCGGCGGCCTTGGCCAGGGCCTTCAACTTTTCCCTGAACGCATTGGGCTTGTTTCCCACCAGGGCCAGGGCCAGCGCCTTTGCCCTGGCTCCATGGCTGTGTTCCTGCTCCATGCCGGGCAGGGTCTGCTGGGCAATGTATTGCCTGAGCTGGTCAACCGCCTTGGGGCCGGCCTCGGCCGCCAAAACCATATCCACGGCCTGCAAGAGGTCTTGGCTCAGGTCCCAGGCCCCGCCCCGCGCCTTGAGCCTGCCCAGGTGGTCCAGGTTCCGGCCCAGCACATTCAAGAGCCAGGGCGGCGACACCTGCAAAAGCCCGAAGTCGGGCAGCACTGCCCCCAAAAGGCTGCTCTCGACCAAAAGCTTGCCCTGTTGGGTTATCCGGCCGCGCCCGGGGTCCCCAAAATCTTTGATTTTAGGGGTGGTTTTGGAGTCCCAGTAAACATTGGCATTGGTCTTTTGAATCACCCCGTCTTTTTGCAGGGCGTTAAGTATCTGCCCGGCCTGCTTGGGGTTGTCCAAAAGGGCCCTTAAGGTCTGGTCCTTGTCCTGCAGAAGCTTGGCTATCTTATCCAGGGTTTTCCGGCTTATATTCTTACCCCGGCTGACAGCCTTGGCCGCCTGGGCCGGGTCCAGGTCAAAATTGGGTTTTTTCTTGTAGCTAGCGAACAGGTTTGTTATTTTGACTGAAGAGGAGGAGCTGTTGGGGCCGGTACGTCCCGGGGTGTTTACACTCTGGGCTTGGGCTGCGTTGGGGCCGCCGCCAACACCGGTTAAGCTCCTCCTATTTTTTCCAGCCTGAGCCAGCCAATTCAAAGCTCCCGTAGATGTTCCCTTAAACAGACTGAGAACCTCAAAATAGCCTCCATGCTTCTTACGGGGGGCGCCCAAGACCACAAATGTTTCCCCGTCCACCTCGGCAACGAAGGCCTTACTTTCTTTTGGCCATTTATGGTGTTTGGCAAGCTCCGCAACTTCACTCGCCCCGGAAATGATCTCCGGCAACCTCTGCCAATCTTCCATGGTCACATCCGGGTGACGGGAGCGCGATTTGCGAATCCTGTCCTCCCCCACCTTGACCGGCAACCCCAGCAGCGGAGACTCGCCGTAATCCCAAAACTCCTGGTGAGAATTGGCCTCATTCAAGGCGTCTTCATGGAATTTCTCAAAGGGCTTTTCACTCCGCCGCATGGCAGCCTGTCCCAGGACATGCATGCTCCCGGCGGCATAATCCAGAGATCCAGGCCCCACCACCCCGGCCAGATGCTTGTTCCAGTACTCACTGGGGCTAATGCCCAGATACCGGCTCATGCTCCTGGCCCAATGCCCGGCAATCAGGGCCGCTCCCGCTGCCTCCTTGGGGCTCGCGCCTGCGGCCACCGCCTGCCTGGCCCATGATTCCATCTCAACCTGAGGCAGGGGAAGGTTCGCACCGGTAAGCTCCTTGATAAAGTTGTCGTTTTATCTTTGGGTTTGAAAAGCAGATAAGCCAAAATTACGTGTCCGCCGTGAGCTTAAATTCCTCAGCCTGAGAGGTACCGGCGAACATCTTTTTTGTCATGGATTTAAGGAAGTTTCACTGCTTTGGCCCGACTCAACGTCTAGGGTTTTACAAGGGTGCGGCGTGCCCTCCCAAAGCAGTATTTTTTTTGGTGACCCGTCTTTTGGCCAAATCCCCCCTCTGGCCTACTGCGAAGCCAGCCATACCAAGCTGAACACTTCCTGTTTGGATGCGCCAAACCTGATTGACAATCTCTTTTTCGGTGAGTAATTTGGAATTAGAAAGGTTCGGCGAGTGCATCTTCCTGGGCAATTGGAGCCCAGTGTCCCGCTGCGTTTGCCGGGCCTTTCCTGCGTTTACATAGACGAGGGGCCAATCAAAAAAACAATCCCAGCGGGGCAAACATCTCTCAGCGCCCCTATATGGCGGGTTTTCACCTCTTCTCATCCTTTACTTGCCGAGTATGGTTTGCTAACATTCCCGGCCGATAGTTCCCCACAGCGATTGCCCATTCCAAAAACAGGGGAGGATTGCCATGCGAGTGGAAGAGGCTATTATTTCTCGTCAGAGTTGCCGCGATTTCAGCGACAGGGAAGTTCCCCAAGAAGACCTTGAAAAACTGATGAGCCTCACCTGCCAGGCCCCCAGCGCCATTAACCTGCAACCCTGGCAGTTCACCGTTGTACGGGGAGCAGAGGTCGCAAGGCTCAGTAAAAAGCTGCTCAAGGCTCATTCCGAAAGGGGGGCGGGCTGCAAGCCGGACAACCAAAGGACCCTGCCCCAGGTTTATCTGGATCGCCAGAAAGATTTGGATAAAGGCATGAAACCGCTTTTGGCAGAGGCAGGGGCGGAGTTCGCCACCTTTATCAATCATGGCTCCTTAAGCTTCTATGGGGCCCAAAGCGTGGTTATCGCCACCTTGCACACCATATTCAGCCAAGGGCGATCCCTGGATGTGGGGATTGCCGCAGGTTGGCTGCTCCTGGCCGCCGAGGAGATGGGCCTTGCCAGCTGCCCCATTGGCCTGGTCTGCGCTTATGAAGATGTGATAGGGGATTTTTTGAACATTCAGCCCGATCGCCAGGTGGTCCTGGCCCTGGCCGTGGGCTATGCCAATGAAAATTCACCGCTGAACCGCTTTAAAACGCCCAGGGCGCCCATGAAACAAGTGGTCCGATGGTATTGACGACCCACGCATTTTTTAATGTTTTGAGAAGAGATTGTAAAAGGCGGGAGAGTGTGCGACGGCCATGGAAAACAACTGACACCGAGACCCGAATAATAAATTAACTTACTTATATTACGTGATATTCTACCTGTCAGCCTGCCATTGCGGGACACTTGGCCAGAATAAAACAATTTAAAAAGGCTGAGTTGGTCATATTTAAACCATCTCAGCCTTAAAATTCTTTATATCTGTTATTTAAAATAAAAAAGCCAAACAGCGCCAAAGCATCTCCCCGGCCCGCTGATTCTTTTTCGGGCGCGCTTTCAGCGTACACCCAATCTTTGCTCGATATGGGACATCTCCTTTTGCAGTTTGGGATCATTCGCTATTTTACGGTCAATTTGGTTAACGCCATACATCACAGTGGCGTGGTCGCGATTAAAGCTGCGGCCAATAGTGGCATAGGAGGCGCTGGTGTGTTTGCGGCACAGATACATGGCCATATTGCGCGGCACAGTCACTACCTTGCGCCTGCTGCGGCTGGTCAGGGTCGAGATCTCCATGCCGTATATCCTGGCCACCATATCTCTGATGGTCTCAACATTAACCTTTTTCTTGCGGTGGGTCATCTTGCCCACAATTTCAACCGCCAGACCCAAGTCCATGGGACGGTTGGTAAGGCTGCCCTGAGCCATGATCCCCACCAGTGAGGATTGCAAACGGCGTATATCCTCGGGGATTTCCTGAGCCAGATACTCCAGCACCTCAGGATCCACCACCATTCCCTCTTCATGGGCCTGGTGGGCCAGAATATTCACCCTGGTGCGATGATCGGGAGGTTCGATATTAATAGTCATGCCGGAAGAGATGCGGCTCTCCAGATTCCTTTTAATGCCTTTTATCTCATTTGGCACCTGGCAGGAGGTCAGGATTATGCGCTTGCCCGCATCCAAAAGGGCATCCAGGGTGAAACCCAACTCGTCTTGGGTCTTTTCCTTGCCGGCCAAAAAGGGGATTTCTTCCAAAAGGAGAATGTCGCATTCGCGCCTGAAATGTTCCTTAAAGGCATCCATGTTCTTGCGGCGTAAAGCGGAGATCATCTGATTGGCAAAATCCTCGGCGGTCAGATAGGCCACTCTGGCGTTGGGCTGAGTCTCCATTACATAGTGCCCCACCGACTGGGTGAGGTGGCTTTTGCCCAATCCCGTGTCAGAGACCAAGAGCAGGGTGTTGCTGAAAAAACGTTTTTCTCCCGCCAAGGCCTTGGCGGCCGCAAAGGCCAGTTCGTTTCCTCCTCCAGCCACAAAGCGATCAAACTTGAATCGGTTGTTCAAAAGCGGCATGCCCCGCTTGATGCTGGGCAGGTTCATTTGGCGGTTGGACTGGTTTTCTCCCCGGCTGTTGGAAGGCACTGCCACCTTGCAGTTCAGCTTAACCTGCTCACCTTGATTCTCCAGAAAATTGTTCACCATTGGTAAATAGGTTTCACGTAAACGCTTCAGATGAAACCTGCTGGGACAAAGCAAAGTGAGGTTATCGTTCGCCCCCATCTGGGCGGCCAACGGCTTTATCCACAGATCAAAGTCGTCCCGCTCCAGCCGGTTCTGCAAATCCTCAATAATATGATTCCAAAGTCTATTTTCGGACAAAAGACTATCCTTCATCCAGGCATTATTGCCCAGAGTTAAAAACTCAACACAGATTACGCAAGAGCAAGTCAGACAGGCTGGGACTTCGAGATTCAGTATTACCGGCAGACCTGAAATTGGTCAAACATAACTCTGCCCAACCGCCTGCGAGCCGGCATGCCGCTTACCCACAACTCTATCATTTGGTAATTATTAGCTTTTACTGTTACGGATTTGTTACGCCCACTAGGCATGCACTCAACCGTAGTTTGTCTAACTGTCCGTCGCCTCTACGAATTCAAAGTTTGTCACAACTGTGGCTTTCTTTACCCACAATTGCGATCTCTTGCTTTCTCAAAATTGCTGCTATTTATTGCAGATTTCGCCTTTTTTCATACCAAAGGGTTGCTCTCTCCAGATAACTCATTTGAATCACGAGATATTGTAACTCGTCGGGGATTTCATTTTTTTTAAGCGCCTTGCCGCAAAATCAAATCCAGGCACCTAACATAGGCTAACATCTGTCTGAATTTAGATTTTACTTTATCTTCTTTGCTCCCGGTTGATCATGTCTTCCCAGGTAAAAACCAAGGAATACAAGAATTAACGGCACTAAGTATGCCGTTTTTTCACATATGTGTATATTTTGTCCACACCAGCCTGAGAAGCCTTTCATCAAGGGTCAAAAGCCTGCTTCCCGAGTTTTTCGGCCAGAGGGCCGCCAAACCACGGAGCCTATCGCTCAAACAGCCAAACAAAAAAAGCCGGCCCAAAGATTGTCTTTGGCCTGGCCTGATCAGGAAAAATTCACCTGCGTATAACGCAAGTAGGGTTGTATGGCTGCTTCGAGCCTAAGCTCAAGTCAGTTGATACCGTAATGAAAGCAGATTAGCGTTTTTTAAGAAAGCCTGTCTTTGACTGGTTATTTAATCTTCGATTTCCTCGGCTAGGACAGGCATACTAAAACCGGCCAAAGGTTTTTTCAACCCTTTGACAACACTTTTATTAACAACCTGTTACACCCCCGGCAAAGCAGGTTTAAGCAACGTGGCCTTTTCCTTCGAAAAAAATGCTTTTCCGGCGCCTTCAGCCAATAAAAAAAATTGAACAAAACAGAACATACGCCTGCATAATCATAGGTTTTAAACTGTTTTTCCCCTGTACTAGTCGCTTTTTCCACTTGATTTTACATATATACACCAGTTTTCAACCGATTATCCACAGGTCTTGCTCCTTTTTTCCACTAATTACAGCACCATATTTTTCACTCACCTTGATTTATTAACTGCTTTTCAACAGGATTTATTTTTATTTTCCACCAAATATTTCATAACACCAACAGAGGCTCTCTCATATTTATCATTTAGAAACAAATAGTTATACGATTTATTAACTTTTCAGCTTAGCTACTCAATCTTATTTTAACCCTTACCTGAACCTTAACCGTCACTTTTCAACCACTTAACAGCCAACATTCCCTGCAAGGTCTTGACATGCCCGATCCATTTCTATCAGCCTGGAAATAGAGGGATCTGGCATATTTCAGGAGGTTTTTCATGGCCAAACAAAAAATCCTGGTTCCATATGACTTTTCACCTTTGGACCGCATGGCTCTGGATTTCCTGGTCCAGACCTTTGGGCAAAGGGAAGAGGTTGAGGTGACCCTTTTTCATGTCTATGCCCCCCTGCCCCAGGTGAACACCACCACGGGAAACGTAACCTCACGGTTGAAAACCGGAATGAATTTCCTAAGCAGGGAGCTGACCAGAAAAGAAGAAGAGTTAAAAAACATTGTGAAATACCTGGCGGAGAACGGCTTTGAAGAGGATGCCGTGAAGGTAGTTTTCAGGCCGCGCGGTAAAGATGTTGCCGATGAAATACTGGAAACGATTTACAAAGGCTTTTTCAACATAGTTATCCTGACTCAACGCAAGGACAGGGTAACCCGCTTTTTTGTGCGCAACATTCAATCCAGGGTGCTGGCAGGACTGCGCGGTGCAACAGCCTGCCTGGTTACCTGATATTTTGCCAAGACCACCCTCTGACGCCGGTTAAAAGCCAAGGACCTTGAAAGTGCAAAAGGGGAAATACCTTTGGGATGCCTCAAGCCTGATTGAAAAATGAGTGATCTTGGCCGGTAAAGGCCCGGACTTAGAGGCCCGGGGACAAAAACGACTAGCAGACAAGGGGTTTAATATGTCAGCACAAGACAGGATTGATCATGAAAGTTTGAGAGTGATCTGCCAGGCCTTAGGTGGTGCATCCAGTCTGGAGGTACTGGCCGACAACATGAACGGATTATTGACCTCGACTCTGGGCATCAAGGGCTCAACCCTTTTTGTCCTCAATCCCAACACCAGGGAACTTGAACTTTTGGCCAGTTTTGGCCTGAGCAACCAATTTTTGAATAAAGGGCCTGTGATTGCGGACAAAAGCCTGGCCCAGGCCATGGAAGGACAGTCTGTAATCATACCGGACACCACGGTTGAAAAGGATCTGCAATACCCGGAAGAAACCCACGCAGAAGGAATCAAGGCCATTGTTTCCTTGCCCATGTTGGGGTCTGGAGAGGTCTTGGGGGTCCTCAGGCTATATCACGACCAGGTCTGGGAGGTCAGTCAGCATGACCATGATATTCTTCTGCTCCTGGCTGAAAACATAGGCCTGGCTATGCGCTATACCCGGGTCTTGAATGCCTTGCAGTCCATATGGGATATAGTAAGCAGTCTACCGGACGGTTGGGAAAGGTTTTGATTGCAGGTGGGAACAGGCGTTTTCGAACGTCTGATCACACCGCAACCACAGGTGGAAAGCATTTGGGCCTGTTATAAAAAGACCTTAACGGCCTTATTTCTTGCCGCCGGCGGTTATCAAAGAATCAACCGTTTCATCCACTGCCTTGTAAATCTCAAGGTCTGTACCAAAGATATCTACTATAGAGCGATGGTCAATCAACTTTTCGATGATAAAGGCGGTGACGTAAAGCGAGACTCGGTTGGGCCTGGGCACCAATTCACGAACTGGGGCGATATCATATTGAATATCAAAATCTTCGGCCACCAGCAGTTTTTGCAGGCATTGAGCCAGCTGGCTCTCAAGTTCGGTCTGGTTGGTGGTTTCGACCAGCTCGTCGTTCACCAATTTCATGGCCAAACGTCTGGCCAATTCACCGGCACAGTCATTCAACTGGGACAGCTGACGCCGCCATAGGGAAGCCCTTGAATTCTCCAGACGAGAAATAAGGCTGTCTTCCCTGTAGTTAGTACTGAAGCCTCCTGCGCCCATGGTTATTCCTTCCTTTTATATCGCCTTGGCTTTGGTGGGCGTTTAAGGGACGGGCAGCGGAGCTAAGTCTGCCGGGAACAACCAGACATTCAAAACCTTAAAGTTGTCACCCAAGCAATAACCTCGTCCTCAGGTTTTCACGAAAAACTGCGTCAATGGTTTTTGTTTTATCAATTCTTTTTTCAGCCCTATATTCTATGGCTGAAACCGATTAACACTGTTAGGGTTTAATATCACCAGGCCGGTCATTTGGCAATCATAAGTTAAAACTGTTTTGCATTGCTCACAATTTTGTTGCAAAAACCGGACAAAAAAACCCCTTTTATTGAATTGTACATTATTTTAGGCTGCATCTCTTGTCGCGCGGCCTTTCTCCTGCGAAAAACAAAATCTTTTGTCAAGCCATGTGGCTTCACTGGTTGCACAAAAATAACTTACTGTAATAATTGCACTATCCTACATGACTATTTCGTTTTCCATATAAATGCGAGAACCCAAAATGCCAATTGACCCATTTGAAATCCACTGCCCTTCCTGGTTGGATGATGAAGCGCTTTTTATTGAAACCAGTGGTGAAATGCCGGAAGTGGCCCTGGCGGAATCACTGGCCAACCTGCCGGCCTTATCCACCGATGAGAAGTCAGCCCTTGGCTCTGCCGTGGCCAGGGCATATCTGGATATGCTTTTCAGAGACTTGAACCCAAAAAACATCGGCAACGCGAGTTTCAGAGGCCCTGCCAGGGCTTTGGTAAACTTAGGCAGACTAAAAGGCTTTTTAAGACGCCAAAGCTGGAATCTTCCGGAAGAACGATTCCGGAAACTTAAAAGCGCCTGGGAAACCTATCTGGAGACTGAAGAAAAAGCCCTTAAAGCAAAGCGGCCCTATGCCACTTTCTCAGGGCAAACCGCACGGGATCTTATCAAGATTTTTGGTGCGGCCGGAAAGTGGAACGGCCTATTAAAGACCATGGACAACTTGCCTGTACCGGATCATCTGGGCCTGCGCGCCTTGACCAGGCTTGGTAAAAAACCGGCGGAACTAAAAAGAAAATCACAGAAAAACGGCAGACTGGTCATAGAAACTCTGGATCAGGATGGGGGAATCCAGGCCAGGGCGGCGCTTAATCTGGAAAACCCCAACGAAAACATTGTCATGGAAAACATGGCTCGCGGCGAACTTGTCTGGAAACTTGCTCCCGGCCGCCCCCTGTAAAAATACCCGGGCAAATTGAATAGACCCCCATGTGTGGGGGGTTACGATGCCTGGACCTATTCAAATAAAAACCCCGGCCCTTATAAAAAAGGCCGGGGTTTTTTTATCAGATCAGGCTCCTGCTATCTGGAATGAATAGCCAATTCCTTCAGCAACTTTTTGGGAACTTGAAAGCCCATTTTCATGGCTTTTTGGGCATGATCATTGGCCGTGTCCCACTCCTGTTTCAGAGCATAGGCCGCGGCCAGGTTGTTGTGGGCCACCGCCAGGGCGGGATCCACCACCAGCGCCTTGTTGTATTCATCAATAGCCTTGTCCACAAAGTTGTGGGTGGCGTACAAATTACCCAGATTGAGGTGGGCCGGAGCATAATTGGAATTCAGCTCCAGGGCCTTGCGATAGGATGCCTCGGCCTCTTTGGGGCGGTTTGTCCTGGCCAAGGCAAGCCCCAGATCGTTAAAGGCCTCGTCCTTGTAAGGATCAATGGCAATGGCCCTTCTGAGGTACTTTTCAGCCTCTTTGTTGTCACCAGCAAGCAAAAAGGTGGAACCTGTCTGGTATAGGGCCTCGGCTGATTCGGGATTCTTTTCTAAAGCCCTTTTGAAGTATTCAATAGAACCATCCAAGTTTCCGGCCTCCCTGGTTACGGTGCCCAGGGAGATAAGCGCCTTGGTTGAATTGGGGTTAAGCTGAATCACTGTTTTGAGCAGCTTAAGGGCGTTTTCACCGTCACCCATAGCCGCCGCCATATTGGCCTCAAATAAATAGGCCTGCCAGAAATCCGTATCTTCCCTTGCCGCTTTTCTGAACAGGTCGCGGGCCTTGTCCACCCTACCCTCGAGCATGGCCATGAATCCTTCTGCAAACTCCTTACCGGCGGAGACCTTGACTTCTTTTTTCACCACCTGTTGGGCGATATGCAGGAAAAAAGCAGCGCTGTCATCTTTGGGGTTCTCTCCCAGCGCGGCAGAGAACTGTTCCGCTGCTTCTTTGGCCTGTCCCACTTGCAGGGATTCCAACCCGGCCATGGTCATATTACGGGCTGTCAACTGAGGAGTCTCGGGCAGGGGAGGCAACGGTTTTTCCGGGGCCTTTTGCTTGGCAGGCTTAGCTCCCTGCTTTGGCGCAGGCACGGATTTGGGCTTGGCCACCTCTTTCTTACGGGAGTCGAACAGCATTAAAATGGTATAGCCTTCTTCAGTAGGTATAACCTTGCTGGGTTTACCTGCGACCAGGCCCTCAAGCGCGGCTTTATACTCACTACGCAGCCTTTTCACGGGAACCTTGCCTAAACGGCCTCCCCGGGCGGCAGCCGGACCGACCGAATATTCTTTGGCCAGAGGCTCGAACTTGTCACCAGCCAAAAGCCTGGCTTTAAGCTTTTGGGCCAGCTCACTGTCCTTAACCGTAATAAGCCCCAGATCCACTCTCTCGGGCAAGGCCCAGGCACTGCCCACCAGGCCCAAACTTATTACCAGAAAAGCCATTAAGCATAAAAATCGCCGAAGCATGTATAGACTCCTTATGTTGTACAAACCAGCCTCTGACCAGGAGGATATAAGAATTATCCGGGCCTTTGGCAGGAGATTCCAAAGCCAAGCAATTTGCCAAACTCGGCAATAAAGGATTCTTTACCCAGTTTGGGTCAAAAAAACCTGACCGGCCTTCCCTCACTGCCAGGCACCCGGCTCATTTATTTTTTTGTCGTGGCCCATCTTGGGAGCCGCTTTGCGCCAAACTCCTAATTAACCTTTAGCAAAGGCAATTGTCAATTACCAAGGCGGGCTGACAGCTAAGGATTGGGATCTAAAAGGCATTAAAACCAATAGTCCCAGGTTACCTTAAAAAATGCACCATGGTCGGTTATTGTAATGGTCTTTCAACCAAAAGGCTGCCCTAAAACCGGCGGGCGAGAAAATTAAAAACTGCAACCGGACCCCAAGCATTAATCCACAAGCATTTATCAGCCCAATATTTTAGAAGAAAAAATGGCGTTCAGAAAAGAAAGCTGGGCAATTTACAAGGTAATCGACCTCAACTGTTATGACCTTATCGCAGCTAGGCCACACACAAATCGAGTTTCTTCCCCTCGGTCATAAGCGTGGTCAGATCTTTTTGAGGGATGGGACGGCAAAACAAAAAACCCTGCATCTGGTCACAGCGGTTAATCTTTAAAAATTGTAGTTGCTCTTTTGTCTCCACACCTTCGGCCACCACTTTCAGACTCAGGTTGCCGCTCATATCTATAATGGTGTTGACTATGGCCGCCCCGGCCTGATCAAGGGTGATATCCCGCACAAAGGAGCGGTCTATTTTAAGGGTGTGCATGGGAAACCGTTTAAGATAATACAAAGAGGAATAGCCCCGGCCAAAGTCATCCAAAGAAAGCCGCACCCCTAATTTACAAAGTCGGCTCATGGTTAGGATGGCGTCTTCCACGTTTTGCATGACCACGCTTTCGGTCACCTCCAGTTCCAAGCAAGACGGGTCAAGCCCGGTCTGGGTCAATATGGACCTGATCTGACTCACCAGGTTGGGCTGCTGAAACTGCCGGGGCGAAAGGTTAACCGAAACCAAAAGCCCTCTAAATCCCTGATCATGCCAGGATCTGGCTTGAGAACAGGCCTGAGCCAGAACCCACTCGCCAATGGGAACGATAAGTCCGCTGGACTCGGCCAGAGGAATGAACTCATCAGGCCCCAAAAGGCCCTTGCCGGGGTGTTCCCACCTTAAAAGGGCCTCGGCCCCCACCATGCTGCCGGTGTTCAAGTCAACCTGGGGTTGGTAGTAAACCCTGAACTCGCCTTTTTCCAGGGCCTGACGCAAAGAAGCCTCCATGGAAACCCTTTGCATGACCTTTTGATTCATTTCCCTGGTAAAAAGCCGGTAGGTGTTGCGCCCCTGGTCCTTGGCCTGATACATGGCCAGGTCCGCATTGGACAAAAGCGTCTGGGGATCCTTGCCGTCAGTGGGGTAAATGGTGATGCCTATGCTGCCGTTTATAAACAGCTTATTTTCCTCGATCTCAAAGGGCTCGGCCAAGGAGTGTAAAACCCTTTGCGCCACCTTTTTCGCCTGCACGCCCTTTTCATTGCCCAAAAGCAGCATGATGAATTCATCGCCGCCCAACCGGGCCACGGTATCTTCGCCCCTGACCCAGCGGTTGATTCTCTCCGCAACCTTTTTCAGTAAAAGATCACCCACATGGTGTCCCAGGCTGTCATTGATATCCTTGAAATTATCCAGATCCAGAAACATCACCGCCAGGAACAATCCCTTGCGATTGGCATGGGCTATGGCCATCTGCAGGCGATCATAAAACAAAAGGCGGTTGGGCAGGCCGGTGAGAGCGTCATGATACGCCTGGTATGCTATCTTGCGCTCATTGCGCTTGACTTCGGTTATATCATGAAAAACCCCCACATAATGGGAGACGCGATCCTTATGGTCCTTGATGGCCGTTACAGTGAGCCAGGCGGGATAAAGATGGGAATCCTTGCGTTTGTTCCAGATCTCCCCCTGCCAATAACCTTCGCTCAAAAGCGAATCCCACATACGCTGAAAATAATCCGCCGGATGACGGCCGGAACTCAATATACTGGGTTTTGCCCCTACAACCTCGTTAGGCTCATATCCGGTAATAGCGGTAAAGGCTTGATTGACCAGCACAATGGAGGCTTTCTCATCGGTGACCATTATGCCTTCAATGGTGTTCTCCACCACCCTGGCCAAGAGCCTTATCCTTTGTTCGGATTTCTTAAGCTCGGTAATATCCTGGACAGCTCCGGCCAAGGCCAGGGGCTCGTTGCTCTTGTTCAGAATCAACTCCGCCACCTGGCTCACCACCCCCTGAGAGCCGTCCGGTTTTATGATTCTATGCTCCAGGGATATACCTTCTTTGAACCCCGCTATGTTGCGCAGGATATTCTTCACCTTTTTTCGGTCTTTTGGGTGTACTGATTTCAAAAAGTCATCTGTGGTAAAGGGTCTGTCCGGATCCTCTACACCATAAATCCTGAAAACCCCCTCGGAGCATTGGAAAGTGCTTGTTTTAAGATCAAGCTCCCAGGTGGCCAGACCTGCCATTTTCTGAGCCCTGGCCAAGTTGGCCTGGCTTTTTCGCAAAAGGTGCAGGGCCTCTTCCCGCACGGTTATATCTTTGAGCATTCCCACTACACCGAGCAAACGGCCTTGGGAATCAAGGTTTGGGGCCCCGCTTAAGTCCAATATTCGGTCATGCCCGTCTTTATGGCGCAAGGTGCAGTTAACGTGAACCGTTTCCGCCTCCCGGCCTATGCGCTCAAAGATTTTCTTGAAACGCCTGTCTTGGCCAGGCGGGGAAAAGTCCGAAAAAAAGCGGCCTGCAACTTCCTCGGGTTCATGCCCCAGAATTCTTTTCCAGGCTGGATTTACATAGGAAAAAGAACCGTCATTGTACAGGGTGTATATAATATCCGGAGCATTTTCGCTGAGGCAGCGGAAACGCTCCTCACTGTCTTCCAGGGCCTTTTCCGTAAGGCACCGGCTGGTGATATCCATCAGGGCCCCGTCTATCCATTGCAGGCTGCCCTGACACTCCAATGAGGCGGTGCAGGATGCGTAAAAAAGCTTCCCATCCCTGTTCCTCAATTTAAGGACATAGTCCTCCACCCGGCCGTATTTTTTCAGGGTGGCAAGAAAAGCATCCCTGTCTTCCGGTGAATGATAAAAGGAAAGGATATTGTGCCCCATAATCTCAATGGGCTCGCTGAACCCGAAAATATGGGCAAACGCCGGATTGACATTTAAAAACCGACCGGTTGGATCAACAGTTGAACGATAGACGCCCACTCCCAGGTTATTCAGGAGATTGTCAAAACTGCCCTCACACGGCAGTGGCCTGTCCAGGCAAAGGCCCACTGCTGCATAACCGACCAGGCGGTTGTCCGAACCCTTCACCGGGCTTATGTTCAACTCGACCAGGGCAAGACCGCCATCTGCCTTGAGAAGATGAATCTTGTGCGACTGCCCAGCCAGTATTTGCACAAGTAAACCGAAATCAGCGAGGCAATCCTCTTCACCATAATCAGGAGACGAATTTTCCCCCTTGCCGTCAAAAGACCCCATCACAAAAAGCGGCGGGGCCTTTCGTCCTATCAGGTCTTTGGCTTTGTAGCCCAGGATATTTTCAGCTCCCGGGCTGAAAAGGGTTACTATATTGTCGGTATCCACAGCCATAACCACAGCACCCTTGGATGCGGACAAGACAGATGAAAACCAAGCCCCGGCCCCGGTCCTGCCTTTATCAATGATACGCAACCGTTCTATGGAGGCATCAAGGTCTTTGACCAGGTTGAAGCTGTCTTTAAGACTCGTTTTCATTACCTTGTTCTCCATGGATGCTTTAGGTAGGCTGAAAAGACAAGCCAAACAGCCCAACTCTTAAACTAAAATGCCAAAGTAATAAAAAATAGTCAAGTTAACAAATAATAAAAATCATCAATTCAAGGAACGGGTAAAAAATAAACATCCTTATATTATTAAGAGAATTAGCAATTAGACAAAACAGGCTATTCCAAAGCACATAACTCTTACTGACTTCATTTAAATTGCAAACCTTCCAAACAACCATACGAAAAGACTCATATCTTATTTTGCTATTCTAAAAAAAGAGTTTTTAAAAAACGGAATACAGGGGATTTAAAATGACAAGGCCTGGGTAACTGAGTCTTTTTACTGAAAAACAGTAAAGAGTAAGTGGATAAAACAGAGTTCAAGGGCAGGCCCGGAGACAAAAGTAAAACCATTTAGAGAAGGCAATTACTTTATTTTAGAAAATAAAAAAGCCGGCGCTTAGTAGTCTTGCCGGGTCAATCCCTAAGACCAGGCCCTGAACCAAGGGCCCGGCTTTCGGTGAATTCACCCCCATTTTATGGCTATTTCCTTTTTATGGAAAAATCATCAAATATATTAGGTAACTAGCAAGGTATTGAAAAACGTCCTGCTACTAAGGTTAGAAATTAATTGTAATATACAATAATCCACTTTCACCCCCTGGTCATACTTTTTACACGCATATAAACACCAGGTACTGTTCAGCTTAACCGGTAAACAGGCAACCCTGTTATCAGGTTTTAATAAGTTTTTTGTAAAAGTTTTTCAGTGTATTAAAAATTGACCTTCTAGTCAAAAGGCATTTTTCCCAAACTATGCCCCGGGCAGACCCTACCGTAAATAAAGCAAAAACCAAAGACAGGCGAGACCTTTATGCTGACTCGCTAAAAAACGAAACCAAGGCAGGAAAAAGAACATTTCCAAATCAGTCGCTCCAGGCAATTGCCTTCACTACAAAACGCATCAGCACTTATGGAATTGGGTATTGGTTTTGGTTTATAAGCCTCTATGCTGAAATTTTAAACTTTCACCAAAGAGTGAGCCCATTCAAACAGGATTTGACTTAAACCAAACCGCTGAGCTAAGGTGAATCTCGCATTATCAGGGTATGACCGGGACGAAGTGGGGGCCTTGATGGGAAAACACGCCTTGCACGCGCCCTTTTAAAAAACAGGGACACCACCGGCTCACCCTGGGCCGGGATCAAAGAACCTTTTGAAGGTAAAAAATCAACTAAAGCAACTGATTTGTTCCTGTAATTCTTTTCGCTGTTTTTTTCGGAACCTCTTAACATGGCAAGCGGCTCAACTACCGAACAACCAATAAACACGCCCCTTTGTTCCAAAACCAAGGGCCGCCCCCCAAGAAAAACCCTGCCCGACTTATTTCAAACCAGCCTTTCGCCCTTGACAGCCATGGCCTTGAGCATGCTCGCGGGCGTTTGTCTGGCAGCCTGGTCAAATCTGCCGGGGCCGGGGATTTTTTTCTGGATTCCGCTTTTTGTCCTTTTTACGTGGCTGCTAAAAACAGCCGGTCAAAAAGGGTCTGTTCCGGTAATCTGGCTTTGCCTTTTCAGTTTTCTATTGGGAGGCGGTCTTTTTCTGACCCAACACATCAAAAAACAACCCAAAAACCATATAGCGAAAAACCTGGCATGTGGGTCGCATCTGCTTACCGGAAGGGTTGTAAAGGCTCCGGAGGCGGCTTCCCGGGGCCACAGGATTTTGCTGGAGGCCTCTTCCTATCAAAACAAGAAGGTCACAGGCCTGATCAGGCTGAGCCTGCCGCCAAGAATTGAGCCGCCCCTGGTGGGGCAGATGATAAGCGCGCGTTTAAAATTGTGGCCCATAACCTCATTTGCCAATCCGGGCTCCTTTGACTACCAGGCCCATATGGCTGAAAAAGGCATTTTAGTAAGAGGGTATGCCGGAAAAAGATCTGAATTCACCCTCCTGGGAAAGCCCGCGCACTCTGATCCCTTATTACGCCTGGAAAGCCTACGCCAAAAAGTTGGCAGGCTGTTTGACGGATTACCTGCCGGAGATGCAAGGGAGATAATGCGCGCCTTGGTCCTGGGGCAGAAAAGCGGGCTCAGTACAAAAACCAAACAAGACTTCAGCCGCACGGGTACTGCCCATATGCTGGCCATAAGCGGTCTGCACATGGGCATGGTCTGGGGATTTTTCTTCCTTTTGTTCAGGCTCGGCCTGCCCCTGGTTCCGGGCCTGGCCCTGAAGGTGCCCGCGCCAAAACCCGCCGCCCTGGCAGCCCTTTTGCCTTGTATTTTTTATGCGTTTCTGGCGGGGGCCTCCACCCCCACCCTGCGCTCCCTTTTGATGGCCGCCTGCCTGGTGACCGGTCTTTGTTTAAACCGGCCCTACACCCCTCAATCGGCTCTGGCCCTGGCCGGCATATTGATAATGGCCATCTGGCCGCAAGCGCCTTTCAGCACCTCTTTCCAACTTTCCTTTATTGCGGTTGCTTTGATCATATTGTCCGCGGCGCGTTTTTTATCCGGCACAAAACCCCATACGCTCAGGCAATGGTGCAAGGAAGCCTTTAAAAGTTGGCTCTTTCTAAGCTGCCTGTTCGGGTTGGGACTGATGCCGCTCATCATGTACAGATTTCACCTGGTCAGTTTTTTGTTTTTACCGGCCAATCTGTTTGTCTATCCCTTACTGGGGCTGTTCACCCTGCCCTTGGCTTTATCCGGGGCCTGGCTGGGCCTGCTCGCACCTCAGGCGGGACTATTTTTGCTTGAGCTTGGACTTTGGCCCTGCCAACTGGCTCTGGACTGGCTCCACACTCTAAGCGGGGTTCCGGGAGCAGTGCAATTTGTGGCCGGGCCTGCGCCCGGAGCGGTTGTCCTATTTTATATTGCAGTCTTCAGCTTCTTGATTTTCAAAACCCGGTTGGCCCTTTGGACCACCGGAACAGCCCTTTTGCTGGCCCTCTTCTTGTGGCCGGTCATGCCTTTGGATAAACTAAATAAAGGAGAACTCGAGGCCTGGGTGCTCGATGTGGGACAAGGCTCATCTGCCGTAATCCGCCTGCCCCAAGGCCAGGTCTTAGTGGTTGATTCAGGGGGGTGGCCAGGCAGCGATTTCGACTTTGGCCGTAATGTGGTGGGGCCTTTTCTCTGGTCTCAGGGGATTGACCAGGTGTACGCCCTGATCTGCTCTCACCGGCATGTGGACCATTACCAGGGATTGGCCTTTCTGGCCAACTGCTTTGAACCCAAGGAAATCTGGACCAATGGAGCCCCCGCAAACCGGGATGCCTATGGTGACCTTTTGCTGTACGCCCGAAAACAGGGCATACCCCTGCGTACGGCAGGCTCCCTGCCTCGCAGTCAATACCTTGGCGGCGCCCGGCTCCAGATTCTCTGGCCCCCTGCCGGGCCGCTGCCCAAAAACCTTGATCAAAACAACCGCTCCATCTGCCTGGGCCTTGGCCTGGGTGATTGTTGGCTATGGCTGCCGGGCGACATAGGGCCCAAGGTTGAGAGAGTTATCGCTTCCCAGGTCCCAAAAGATTACAACCATATCCTGGTTGCGCCCCACCATGGGGCTAAAAATTCCTGCACTGTAAAATTACTGAAAAAAATGAAACCCAAGGCTGTAATATTTTCAGCTGGTTGCGGCAACAAGTTCGGCATGCCCAATCCAAGGGCCATAAGCAGGACCCAAAGGCACGAGGCGAAAATCCTGACCACCATTGCCCACGGGGCGATCGGCCTCAAGACAGGCGGCCTTAAATGGCGCATCTCCCAGCATCTGAAACAAATACGCCCCTGCCCCTGATCATATATTCCCCTTAGGCAAAAAAGACCGACAATCTTTTGCCGCCCTGATCTGTCCAATATTCTCATCTTTTAGGAACTATCTGTAAATTAAGGTTTTTTCCGCTCACAGCCAATCTGGCACTCTTGTTGCTAGTTAGCAGGGGAAAACCAACCCCTCCTTTGCAGTGGGAGCTGTCATGGAAGATAAAGCGCTGAAACAAGAGTCCTATGAACCGGAAATTTATTGCCTGGTTTGCCAGCGAATGGAATGGGACGAAGAAAACCGGCGGTGCGCCAATTTTAACGGGCCGGATTGCCCCTTGGCCATTCGTCAGGTTCTGGCGGATTTCGAACAAAACTGTGTGGTGCTTTAGAGATCATAAGCTCCAGCTTGGCGAATGAGGATATCAATTTTTTCCCCGAGGAAGGAAAAGCCATGAGCGGTATGGAAATCAGCTTAATGACCATTCCCCTTTTTGGTCTGGTACTGGCCGTTTTTTTAGAAATCAAACGTGAACGCAAGGAAAAGCAACAATGGCAAAGCTTGCTTGAACGCTTGGAAAAATCAGTGGCATAAAAAAACGGCTGTCCCGGAACAGCGCCGGGACAGCAAAAACTTTCGCCGCAGGTTTTCCCCCTGGTGAAACCCCGGGTCCGCATCCGGCTGGTGGGTGTGGTTCAAGCCCCGGATCAATCCTTGGTCAGACCGCTGAACAAGGCAAGGGTGCGCTTTTGGATCTCTCGCAATTCATTAAATTGCCTGCGCAGGTCATCCACCTCCTGGCGGAGATCTTCTATCTCGCGGCTGGATTCTTTTTGCGACGGGCCCTTGAACCCGCCCTCTAAAACCTCCTTGCGGGCTTGCCTTAAACTGAGTCCATCTTCTTTAAGCAGACGATGAACAACGAGTAATCTCTCCACCGCCTCTTCAGTAAACAGCCTGCGCCGACCGGAGCCGCGTTTCAATTCCAAAAACTCCTCAAACTGCTGGTCATAGTAGCGTATCGTGGAGGCAGGAAGCCCCGTATTTAAAGAAACTTGCTTAATACCTAGATATTTTTCCTTTTCCTGGGAGGATTCAGCCATCTTCTCTCCTTACCCAAATGTAAACAGGACAGCATCCGGCGGGGCATTATTTTAGAGGCTTTCCCACACAGGCCTTGAAATTAATCAGGAGCCAAAGGGTGGTCACCTTTTATTGATTATGCTTATACAAGCGTAAAAAACGCTATCCTAAAAATGTTTATACCTCGTGCGGGCACAAGCTTGTCCTCTTTTGTTTAAAGGACGTCCGTCCCAATCAAATTATTACCCGGTTTCCATAAGCGCGAGTATCTATTTTGTAAAAAGTCGCACCCTCCGAACCAGGGCCTTATGACCTTCAAACAGAGCATACCCAGAAGGCCTGCCTGGTGCGCCGGGTTGAATCGGCTTGCAAAACCAAATTCGGGACGGCTTTCGCTTAAAAAAAGCGAAAAAACCTCTTTACTCTCTATTTAAGACGGACCGGTATATGCCAATGAAAAACCATTGGTGAACAGATGAATCACTTGTCACGAAATGCGCCCTTGGTTTTATGTATAGCATTTGAGCCCCATGGCGGACAAGAAAAGGTTCGTGTGTTATAGTCGATACCCATGGCACACCTAACATCAAAACGCTCACGTACCCTGGCCAAATGGGAAATCGGAGCCCTGGTTTTTCTGGTTGTGCTTTGCCTGGCCCTGGCAGTGGCCGGACACGGCCGGAAACAAAGGGATGCGTACAAAGATTTTCTGCGCCGCGCCAAGATGATTGAGCAGGCGGTGTTGTCATTTGCCAAAGATCACCAGGGAGATTTTCCGCCTGACGGCTGGTTCACCAACCGCCCCCCCGGCCTGGACAACACCTATATATATTGGGACCCCAACTGGAACATAGACTATGAAGTGGTCCCCAACGGCAAAGGCGGTTTTGTGGTGGGGCTGGAATTTTACGGTTCTGCCGATTCAAAGCGTTATTACGGGCTTTGCCGCCTCAGCAGAGTGCGGGAAAAATACGGTCGGGGCCAACCCATACCCAGGCAGGTGAACCGCATCTGGGTGATTGAGGAAAATGCCCGCATCACAGGAACGCCACCCAAGTCCAAGGAAGGCTGATTTGGACGGCCGCCTCTTATCTCAACGTATAAATCTGGTTAGGCCCTGGCTCAAAAAAAAATTCGGCGGACCTGTATCAAAGGTGAGTTTGGACGCCCACCTGGGCTGCCCCAACAGAGACGGCGCCCTGGGCACTAAAGGCTGCATCTTTTGCCCGCCCGCAGGCGCGGGCAAGGGCGAGCACCAGGCCACTTTGGAAGAGCAGCTTAAAAAAGGCATAACAAAACTCCATCAAAGCGCCCTATATCGCAAAAAGCCCATTCCCCATATACTGGCCTATTTTCAGGCCTACACCTCAACCCATGCGGCCTGCGATCATCTGAAAACCATTTACAATCAGGCTCTTTCCCATGAGGAAATCGAGGGCCTCATAATCTCCACCAGGCCGGATTGCCTGGGTGAGCCCCGCTGGCAGCTCTTAAGGGAGCTAAGGCAGAAAAAAAGCCTTTTGTGGCTGGAGCTGGGGCTGCAAAGCGCCGATGACAAGACTCTGCAAGCCATTTCAAGGGGCCATGATCTTAACTGTTTTCATGAAGCGGTCGAAAAGGCCCGTTCATTGGAAATCCCGGTGGTGGCCCATGTAATCCTGGGCCTGCCCGGAGAGACCAGGGAGCAGACCACGAAAACCGCGGACTACCTGGCCCAAATAAACATTTGGGGAGTCAAAATGCACAACCTCATGGTCTTGGAACACACCGCCCTGGCCCGGGAGTGGCAAAACGGAGGCTTCATCCCCTGGACCAGGGAGCAATGGGTGCAGGCGGCGGTTCTTTTTCTGGCCCATCTAAGCCCACAGACATTGGTTCACCGCCTCTCCGCAGACCCGGGGCCTGATCTGCTCTTGGCGCCGGACTGGGTGCGTAACAAGGATAAAAACCTAAACAGCTTGGGGCAGGAGATGGCTCGTCAAGATATCCGCCAGGGAGATAAATGCCTGGTCAGAGCTCAGATTTTTTAAGCCTGATTTCCCTTTACCCTTAAAGCCTGTTCCAAGCGCTTAAACGTATCAAGGTGCGGCTTTCCACCCCAAACCCACTTTTTTGACGGTACTAAAAGAAAAAGGCCCCATGCTGGAACAGGTAAAGGGCGCGGCCTCAAAAAGGCCGAAAAAACAATAATAATCACCAGATAAATTCTTCATCCTCCCCGGGGGCCTTGCATTTTTTATTGACATGCGCTCTAATTACCTATAGGTTGCTGGATTAACAAGTAATATAAGGACCAACTTTGATGAGGTCGAAGGTCATGTCGAACCCACTGCCACCAAAAAACAAACCATCAACCAAATTTGCGTCCAGACTTGTCTCCGCTTTCCACGGCATTATTATCCCCGCCAACATCGCCATTATCTAGCCCCTGCAAGGGGCCTACCCCATAAAGGGGCCAATCCAATAACAATCCATCCGAGCTTCTTTAAAAAGTTACCGGCGTGCGCACCGTTACATCCCGGCTTTTTAAAAAAGGCTTGAGAGTTCTTTAGCCCTGATCTGTATAACAGGGCAATGCCTTGGAAATTAAGGAGGATATGGTGAACACTCCCAACCAAATCCAGGTTTTCGACACTACATTGCGTGACGGCGAACAAATGCCCCATGTGGCCTTTTCCGCGGAAGACAAACTGGCGGTGGCCAGGCTCTTGGACCAGATGGGAGTCAATGTTATCGAGGCGGGCTTTCCGGCCAACTCACGCCAGGAAATAGAAGCGGTCCGCCGGGTGGCGGGAGAGGTGAAGGCCCTGGTCTGCGGCATTGCCCGAGTGGTGAGGCAGGATCTTGAAGCCGCAGTCAGCGCCAAGGTGGGAATGATCGATGTATTTTGCTCCACCAGCCCCATTCAAATGGAAAAATCCATGCGCACCACCCCGAAAAAAGTGTTGGGCCAAAGTGTGGATGCGGTTCGCTTTGTAAAGGACCAGGGGTTGTCATGTATGTTCACGCCCATGGACGCCACCAGGACGGATCCGGCCTTTTTAAACGAAATCGCGGCAAGGGTCAGCGAGGCGGGAGCCGATTGGATCGGCCTGACCGACACCGTGGGGGTGGGGGATCCCTTTTCCGTGGCCCGGATGGTGGAATCCGTACGTAATGCGGTGGACACGCCCATCTCCATCCATTGTCACGACGACTTTGGCCTGGCCACGGCCAACACCCTGGCCGCGGTTCGATCAGGGGCAAGCATGGTGCAGGTCTGTGTAAACGGCTTGGGCGAAAGAGCGGGCAACGCTTCTTTGGAAGAAGTGGCCATGGCCTTGAAATGCCTTTTGCAAACCGATTGCGGTATTGACACCAGGCTGTTGAAAAAGGTCTCCAAACTGGTGGAAAGGGTTTCCGGGCTTCCGGTTCCGCCCAACAAACCTGTGGTCGGTGAAAATGCCTTTACCCATGAAAGCGGCATCCATGCCGCAGGGGTGATGCGCGACGGCAGCACCTTTGAGCCCGGCGTCATGACCCCTGAAATGGTGGGGCAAAACCGCAAACTGGTGCTCGGCAAACACACCGGCAAACATGGTGTGGCCCAGGCCCTGGCGGAAGCGGGCCTCAACCCCGGTGAATCGGAGCTCAAGGAGATCATGCAGCGGGTGAAAAGCCTGGCCGACAAGGGCAAGCAAATCTTGAACACGGATCTGTTCGCTATCGCGGACACGGTCATGCAGAAACTGCCCAAGGAAAACAGAAGCATCACCTTGGACCAGCTTGTGGTCACCACAGGAGACAAAATCTTGCCCACCGCCAGCCTCAGGGCCAAGGTCAGGGGCGAGGTTAAAGTGGAGGCCCAAGTCGGCCTGGGCCCGGTGGATGCGGCCTTCAGGGCGGTTCGCAAGATGCTTGAAGGCGAGATCAAGGTGGAGATTGCCAAATTCCATGTGAACGCCATAACCGGCGGCAGCCGGGCCACAGTGCGGGTTTCGGTCACTGTGGAGGATGAGGAAGGCAGGCAGGCCCAAGCCCAGGCGGCTCATGTGGATATAGTCATGGCCTCGGTGGACGCCCTTTTAACCGCCACCAACCACCTGCTCACCAGGCAAGTTAAGGAAGCGGAAGAGGCCGCCTGAAAACCTGTTTAATAAAAAAAAAGGCCGGACTGTTAACGCAACAACAGGCCGGCCTTTTTACGTATTTGCTCAGGTTAATCTCAATTTCGATCAGGCAGGTTGCGCACGCTGTAAACCACCAGAAGCGGAATCAGACTTAAGACGACCAGTACATTGGTGATGCCGAAAAGGTCTGAGAGGTACCCCACCACAGGTGTGAGCATGCCGCCCACCCCAAAGGCCAGCCCCATCATAAGGCTGGAAACCAGCGATTTTCCCTTGGGAGCCACATGCTGGGCCAGGCTTACGGCCAAAGGCAGGGTTGCCATCACAAAAAACCCGGAAACAAAAGAGCCTACGTAAACCCAGGGCCCGGGCAGATATAAAAAGGCCAGCAACGCCGGGGCGCTCAGGCCAAAGGAAGCGTAAAACATCGGCCTGTCTCCCATGCGGTCGGCCAGGTGCCCGCTTATAAGTCCACTGGCCGCACCGGCAACCGTAAACAGGGACACGATCCCGCCCACAGCGGTTATGCTGTATCCCCTCTCATCCATCAGCATGGGCATAAAGGTCATGAACGACTGACTTACCAGGGTGCGGATAACAACCATGATCCAGATAAGCAAAATAGGGCGCCAGACATGGCCAAAGGCATCTTTCATCGCGCCCCAAAAGCCCATATTGGCCAGGCCCTCGGTCTCAGGCGTGGGGACCACAATAAAGAGAATAATAAAGAGCACGATTCCGGGCAGCATGGTAAAGGGTAAATTTTCCAGGCCCAGGGTTTCCACATACCAGCTTATGCCGACCGGTCCGATGCCAAAGGCGAGCGTCCCGCCAAAAATGAAAATGGCCATGCCCATGCCGGACTTTTTACCGGAATAATCAGAGACCATGGCCGCTGCCGTGGGATGGAACATGGAAGAGCCAACGGAACTGATGGAAAGGCTCAACATAACCAGCAGATAGGACGGCAAGATCCCGATAAGGGGAGTAAAGATCACGGCCAAAAGCGGTCCGCCCAGCACAAAGAACTTGGTGCGGTAGCGATCGGCCAGATACCCGACTGTGGGCTGAATCACAAAGGAAAGTACCCTTACCACCCCTGTAAGCAGGCCCACCTGAGTCAAAGTCAGGGTAAGCTTATCTGCCAGGGCAGGTAAAAGCGGATTAATAAATGAACTGTAAAGATCCCCGCTGAAATGCACCAAAAACAGGGCAAACAGCACCTTATAATCAGTCTTTGATTTATCTATGGCAGCCACAATCGGTCATCCAGATCAAGTCAAAAAAGGGTTCAGGAGCAGAAGCTTTTAAGGCTTAACGACTACAAAAGCCGGGCTCTGCCCGGCCGGATAATCCGTGAATTCAATTCAATTGAACGCTATTCATTATATTGAAACGGATAGAATGGATTATACCATCGTGTTTTGGTTTTCATAGTCAAACCCCAAAACAACTATATTTTCCGTATATTGAAAATCAGGATAATAGAGTTATTTTTTCTGTAATCTAAAGCCGTTGAAAACAAGAGGCTATACAAGCACCCGCAAAATGAGCGAGAATGGTGAAAAGATAAAAAAGCCCTTGAAAAACAGATCCGGTTAGGAGGCGAATTGGCCAACATTCTCGTTGTTGATGATGACAAAAAAATTTGCGATCTTCTGGAAGCTGAGCTGAGACGACTGGGGCACGAAACCCAATCCGCCGGAACCTCTCAACAGGCCCTGGATTTGGCGGGAGCGGACAACTTTGATGTGGTCTACCTTGATGTCCAACTTCCCGGGCGCAGCGGCCTTGAGATAATCCCTGAAATCAGACAGACCCCAGGCGAACCCGAAGTCATAATCATGACAGGCTACGGCAGTCCGGATGGAGCTGAACTGGCGGTAAAAAACGGAGCCTGGGACTATATTCAAAAACCGGCCCCCAGAAATCAGCTAATTTTAGCATTAATGCGGGCGCTGCAATTCAGGGAGCAGTCCAGAGCGGCCAAACACCCCGCCCTGTTAAAGCGAAACCTGATAATCGGTGAAAGCCATCGCATAAACCAGTGCTTAAGCCTGGTGGCCCAGGCAGCGGCCACCGAGGCCAGTGTGCTTATCACCGGTGAAACCGGCACAGGCAAGGAGCTTTTTGCCAGGGCGATTCATGAAAACAGCCGCCGCAACTCAGAGCCCTTTGTAGTGGTGGATTGTGCGGCGCTGCCGGACACCCTGGCCGAAAGCGTGCTGTTCGGTCATGAGAAAGGGGCCTTTACCGGCGCGGAAAAGCCCAGAAGCGGGCTGATAAGAAGGGCCAACAAAGGTACTCTTTTTCTGGACGAAATGGGAGAGCTGCCGATTGAATTGCAAAAAAGTTTTTTAAGGGTCTTGCAGGAGCACCGTTTTCACCCCCTGGGAAGCGACCGTGAAGTGGAAAGTGATTTCAGGGTGGTGGTGGCCACCAACCGAAATATGGAAGACATGGTGCAAAAAGGCGAGTTCCGCCAGGACCTGTATTTCCGGCTCAAGGCCTTCGAAATTCATCTGCCTGCCCTGCGGCACCGGCCGGAGGACATCAAACCCATGGTCATTTTCCACACCAACCGCCTGTGTGAACATTACGGCATCCCCACCAGGGGCTTTTCCCCTGATTTTTTCGAAGCCCTTGCCCTTTACGACTGGCCCGGCAATGTACGGGAGTTGGTGAATACCCTGGAATGGGTATTGGCCCGAACAGTAAACGAACCCACCCTTTTTGCCCGGCATCTACCTATTGAAATCAGGGCAAAGGCGGCCCGGGTTACCGTGGAGGCCAATCGGGAAATTGAGCTTGAAACAGAACAAGAGCCAGCACGGCCCGAGGATATCCCCTCTTTCAAGGAATACCGCAAGCAAAAAGTGGAAGCCGCTGAAACGGGTTATCTGAAACTCCTTTTAAAACAAACAGCAGGTGACATCCAGCAGGCCATGGCTGTTTCGGAGTTATCAAAGGCCAGGCTCTATGAACTTCTGAAAAAACACGGGTTAAGCGCCAAACAGAGCCAGGGCTGATCCTATTTCAAAATCCGCAGCCAACGAGGCTTAGCCAAACAGGGGGGGGGAGAAAGACGCCCTTAATCCCGATTCTATAATGCCTTTTTCTGTCTTTTCCGGAATACCCTGTCCGGATTTTTCAGATCATCCCCGCATTTCTTTAAAACAGACTTCATCTTAGTAGCTATCCATTTGTTTTAATTAATTTTTTTTTGCGCTCAGTTTGGCACGCCTTCTGCAGAGCAACAATTTTAGAAAATACCGTTTGTACTCCAAGCGAGATTTACTGAAGGAAGCAATACGAGATGAATCTCTTAATATATGCAAAAGACGGGAAAAAGGGCTCCGAGATAAAGGCTTCTCTGGAGGATTCGCGACCGGATTGGAATAAAGAATACTATTCCGATTTGGAGGACCTCAAAACAAGCCTTAAAAAACCTTTAATATCAAGCAACGTTGTTATCCTGATGCTGGTGGACCAGGCAGAAGACTTAAACAGTCTTTTGGAGTTTAAGGAAACCTTAAGCAGATTTGACTCCGTGCTGGTCTTAAACGATGACAACGAAAACATAAGGGCTAAAAGTTATGCCCTGGCCTCCAGGTTGGTGCTCACATCCGATGTGGCCGCTAACCACATCCTTGCGGCCCTGGATAAAATAACCGACCGGGCCGTGCAGAGGACGGCAGGCAACTGGGGGTAATTACATACCAGCAGGTTGCAAATATCGCTTGTTTTTCAGGGTTGCGCAAAATTGCGGGCCATTACTCGGGGCCCCGGAAATGCAAGAGCATTTCGGGGTGTCTCCCTGTCGGACTTTTCTCATTTTCAGGGATGGCTCTGAAGGCAACGGGATATCTCCCCTCTCTTAGGCAGGATATTATTATTTTCCCCGCCCAGAGCGGTTTATTACTCATCCAGCCCCTGCCAAAACTCCTTGAGCAATTTTAGATACTGCTGCGGCCTGTGTTCATAGGTATTGTGTCCACAACCCGGCAACACCGCCAATTGGCCCGCGGGCAGCCCCCTGTAAAGGGCAAGACCCTGTTCCACCTGGAAAAGTTTGCTCCGATCAGGAAAAATCACTAGGGAAGCCGCTTTCACCTTGGCCAAGGCCGGGCGCAGGTCAAAATAGTCCACTCCATAAGCCCCCCCGCAAATGCAGGCGTGTTCGTAGAATTCCCTGCCCCACTCCTCGCCGTGCCATTTAACCAGCTTCTCCTGAAAAGAAGGCTCCAGATCTGAAAACCGGGCGGGAAACTTACCCGTGCTGAAGGTCCGCATATCTGTCTCTGAAAAACATTGGGTGCTGGAAAAGGAAAGAGATGCCGTTTTATGGGGATAGGCCCCTGCATAGTCCACTGCCACCACCCCGCCCTCGCATTGTCCCACCAGATGAAATCGCTCAATTCCCAAGAACCTGACCAGGCCTTCCAATTCCCTCACCATGGCGGGCCTGAAATCACTGCTCAGGTAAAAATTCCAGTAATCCGCTCCCGGACGGGAGAGTCCGTAACCATATCTGTCATAACAGATTACCCGGTAGCCCCATTTAACCACCTCTGAAACCATGTGGTCCCACATGCCGGAAGCGGCAAAACCGTGATGCAGAAAAATAACAACCTCACCCTGTCCCTGATCCTGGTAATGAATCTCCCTGCCTGCGATCTCAATAAAAGGCACTGAAAACCTCCAGTGGAACTGTATCTGTCAGCGGCAACACAACGGCCTTTATATTGAACTTAAGCCATGGTATTTGTCAATAAACCCGCCTTCAAAAGGCCATTATCGACAGCTCCCAAGACCACCCCCATGCTATGATATAAATATCGACCCGTCCTGAGGGTAAAGACGCATCCAATTTTGGGGCTGACTCTGCCATCAAGGGGGTGAGGCGTTGCTCCGAGATGAAAAAGCCATAAACATCTGGATCATAAGCGATGCCACCGGCATCACCGGTCAAAGGGTTATCCTGGCTGTGATGGCCCAATTCACGGGCCGGATAAAACCGACCATAAAACGCCATGCCAGGGTAAACAGGATAAAACGGCTTTTAAATATTTTAGATAAGGCGGAGAAAAAAGGCGGGGTTGTTATCTATTCCCTGGTTTCTGCAGAGCTTAGACAATGCATGAAAGAGCAGCAGCCCAGACCCAACCTCATGTTCATAGACCTCATGGGGCCTTTGGTGCAAAAGGTGACTCAAATGCTGGGGATCAAACCCACCGAAGTCCCCGGCATGGGTCACACCCCCCTGGAAAAATCTTTTAATCTGGCCAAGTCCATAGATTTCACCTTGCGCCACGATGACGGAGCCGGGCTAAACACCTTGGGCAGGGCTGATGTCATAATCACCGGAGTTTCGCGAACCTCCAAGACTTCCACCAGCATCCTCTTATCCTGCAACCATAACCTTAAAGTGGCGAACATACCGATCATCTTCGGTCAGTCCCCCCCTGAAAAGTTGTTGACCTTAAAAAGGCCACAAAAGGCGGGGCTGATTATATCCCCCGGCAAACTCTTCACACTACGTAAAAAACGCTACAACGGGGCGCTGCTTCCCGGATATGCCGATATGGAATCCATAAGACGGGAATTAACCTATTGCCGCAGAGTCTTTAGCCTTATCAAGGACCTGTTTATCATAGACGTAACCAACCTTTCCATAGAAGAAGCGGCCGCCAAGCTGGCCCAATTGAACAAGCAACGGGAAAAAAAATGTAAAATCCTATAAGAAAATGTCGACGGAAAATGATCGTGTTTTACTGTATGCGGAAGAAGTTTTTTTACTCACAGGCCCTGGCGCGCAGGCAGGTTGTGGTATATGTTTCATTTGAATGCCAAAGACTTTTTATTGGCGAAAAAACCTGAAACCTCGAGCCAACCCTGCCTGACTATCCGGGACTTGAAGCCCCGGCCTAAGAGGCGGGGCGTTTTTTATTATAGTGCCGGGAGATGCATCGATGAACTCCAACTTACCTGAAAAAGCAAGATTGCTAGAAGTGCTCCGGCGCGGCGGATTCAATGTGCCAGACTTTATTTACGTTCCGGCAGAGGATTTCAGAACTGAAAACTTCTCCCAGTTACAAGGTTTTTTACAAAAAAATGCCGACGCTTATAAGGTAATCGCCAGAAGCGGCCACCCCCAGGAGGACCTCTTTAAAGGCGGAACTTTTGATTCCCTTGAGACCTACGCCGATTTAAGCGGTGTACAATACGCCAGAAAGCACATCATCAACGCAGCCCACACGGAAAAAAAGCTCTCTATACTAAGGCAGCAAAAATTCACCAATGCTCCGGAGATAGATCTGGACAATATGGGTGTAATTGTCATGCCCTTTATAGAGGGCTTAAGCGTAATGGGCAAAGTGGTGGGGGATCACTGGGAGTTCGGCTATTGCAGGGACAGCAGCCGCAGGTTCCAAAGCGAGCCCTACATCACCTCCACGCCGCATGATCGCAAACTGTTGACCATCTCCAAAGATATTCAAGAATATCTGGGCTTTAAAACAGAGATAGAGTATATAATCAGCCCGGACGGTGAGATCAACGTTGTCCAGGCCAAGGATATCTCCAAGATAGACACCTTGGAATTAAAGGAAAGCGGCCTTTCGGTGAAGCTTGACGGCCTGCGCCGTATAAGGAAACGGCGCAACTACCGGGAGCGCCCGGTTTTTGTCATGGATGTCAAATCGCTTTACATTGAGATCATAAGCAGGTGCGAGGATGTCTTTTCAGCCAAAGCCGATGAGCTTCCTTTGGACATAGAAGCGGTTTTGGATTTGGTCGCCGCCTTTGAAAAGGAGATGGAGGTCTTTGCACTTAAGCACGAACGGTTTGGGGTTCTGGGCATTACAACCGAGGTTCCGGCCGATCTGTTCCAGATAGCCAACCACTACCTGGATGACTATCCCGAGTTGCAAAAGCAGCTTTCCCCTGTTCTGCACGGCAACAATTACAAGATCGACCAATTTTTGTCAGAGGCTGATACGGTCATCACCCAGGAAGGCTTTCACAGACGCCTCTGCTCTCACGACGCTTATGGAATCAATACGGTGCGCAATCCCATATGGTCCGCTTTTTGGCGGGCTGAAAGGGCGGACGAGGTTGTCAACCTGTTCAGGCAACTTGGCTATAAAACCGGTGACACCATTGGCATAGACGTTGATCAGGACGACATCCCCACCATGCATCGCCTGTAATTTTCAAAGAAGATAAAAAAACCGGGAAGACAGGCATCTTCCCGGTTTTTCATGCTCTGGCGACACGTCTCTGAAGGGCGCCTAAAACACCCTTTTTTACAGGCATTATCTAGCTCAGCACATTCTTTATAGTTTCAAGCATATCCACAAAGCGGTAGGGCTTGGCCACAAAGTCAACCGCGCCGGCGACCAGGCTTTCTCTTATTTTGGCTTCGGAAGCATACCCGCTGGCAACTATCACCTTCAGGCCGGGTTCAATCCGCAAAAGCTCCTTTAGAGCCCGGCTGCCGCCCATGCCCGGCATACCCAAATCAAGAATCACCAGCGCCGGGGGGTCATCCAGTTCACCCACCAGGTCCAGGGCCTCTTCCCCGCTTCCGGAGGTCAGCACCTGATAGCCGAACTCAGAAAGCATCTGACCGGTCATATCGGTTATGGCCTTTTCATCATCTACTAAGAGGATAGTCTCACCTTTGCCCTTTTCAGGCTGTTTAACCTCTTTGGCTTTTTCAACCTCACCGGCCACCTTTGCTGCCACGGGCCAATATATGCTGAAAACGGTGCCCTCTCCCGGTTCGCTTTCACATTCAATGCTTGCACCATGGGCCTTAACAATGCCGTAAACCATGGAAAGGCCCAACCCGGTTCCCTTACCCACCTCCTTTGTGGTGTAAAAGGGATCAAAGACATGCTCCTTGGTTTCAGGGTCCATGCCCATGCCGGTATCCCTGACTTCAAGCAGCACGTACTCCCCCGATGACAACTTAAAGGGGGGCTTTCCCCTTTCGTCAGTCAGCATTTTCAGTCTGGTGGAGAAGAAAAGCGTTCCTCCCTCAGGCATTGCATCCCTGGCATTGGAGCCCAAATTTAGAACCAGCTGCTCCACTTGATTGGCGTCGCCTTTAATGCTCTTTAGGTTCTCCGCCAGATCAAGGCGGATTTCAATCATGGGGTCTAAACTCCTGCGCAGAATCTCCGAGGCCAGTGAGACCCGATGGTTTAAATCAAGGGGTTTGAAATGGGGATCAACCTTGCGGCTGAAGGTGAGCATGCGCCTGACCAGGTCCGAGGCCCTTTGGACCTCACGATCCATTTGCTCAAGGTGCTCAAGGTCTTCGACGCTCCTTTGAGAATCCTTTTTCATTAATTGGATATCGCTGGTTATTATCTGAAGGATATTATTGAAATCATGGGCTATACCACTGGCCAAGGTGCCGACCGCCTCCATTTTCTGGGCCTGCTGGAGTTGGGCTTCCAGTTGAGCTTGCCTTTTTTCGCTTTGTATGCGCCCGGTTATATCTCTCACCACAGAAAGTAGAATCAAATTGCCCCTTACGGTGATCACATTCAGATTTACTTCTGTGTCAAACTCCGAACCATCAAACCTTTGCTGACGCCAATTGAAAAACTGGGGTTCACCTGAAAGGGCCTTTTCGGTGTATTTATGCCAGAGTCTTGTTGATTCATGACCACCGGCCTGTTTGGCGGGAACATAGTCCAGGGGCTTGGTTCCGATGAGTTTTTCACTTTTAAGGCCAAACATCTTTTCCGCTGCCAGGTTGCAATCCGCATACACCCCGTCGATCAACAAAAACATGCCGTCATAGCCCGACTCAAAAAGCGCCCTGTAGCGGGATTCGCTTTCCCTGAGGGCCTCGTCAGCCTCCTTACGCTGGGTTATATCCCTGATAATCCCCACAGCGCACCATTCTCCCCTGAGCCGCAGGGCATTTATCGAAATTTCTATGGAAAACTCCGAACCATCCTTTTTTTTCGCGATCAACTCCGTTACCCGGCCCACAATAGCTCCCTTACCGTTTTTCTTGAACACTTCGAATGCAACCTGATATGCAGAGTGATATTTGGCGGGAGCCAAAAGCAGATGCAGATCCCGGCCCAATGCCTCGTTTTCCGAATAACCAAACATACGTCCGGCTGCCTTGTTCCAGAATGTGATCTTGCCTTCATGATCTATCATGACTATTCCGTCCAGCGCATTGGCACTGATGCTACGGAATTTGCGTTCACTATCCTTTAGAGCTTCCTCCACTATTTTACGTTGGGTAATATCCGTGAGATTCACCACCATGCCCATGGGAATCTTTTCAGTATCCTTGTACATGGCGGCGCTGACGCTCACATCTATAACTCGGCCGTCTTTAGTCAGCCGCTTGGATTCAAAGGGAAGATGCTCTGTCTTGCCTGCGTAGAGCAATTTTATGGCCTGCATGGTCTCCGCCTTGTTTTCAGGCGGTACAAAATCTATGCGAGACCCGATCAGTTCCTCGGGCTTCCAACCGAACAACCTGGTAAAGGCGGGGCTTATGTATTCCGCCCTGCCGGTATGGTCGTAGACAATCACCGGGTCCGGAGAAGACAAAAAAACGGCTTCGTATTTCTCTTTGGTGTGTTTATAGGCCAGCATTGCTTCTTTGGTAGCCTTTTCAGACTGATACTGGCGATAGGTGAGGTATCCGGCCAAAAGGCCAATGGGTATGAGAATAAATATTCCGGTGCTTATGAACCGCTTTTCCATACGGGCCATCTCGGCCTTGACATCCTCCAGGTAAATCCCCGTACCGATAATCCAGTCCCAGGGTTTGAATTCCTTGACATAGGATAATTTCGGGGCAGTGCGTTGGGGATCGTCTTTCCATTGCCATTCATATTGGACAAACCCCTCACCTGTGGATTGAACGACCTTAACCATATCCCTAAACAAATATTTTCCTTGGGGGTCTGTGTAATCATAGACGCTGGTGTTTTCCAGTTCCGTGCGATAGGGATGCATGAGAAGATTATAAGAAAGGTCATTGACCCAGAAATAGTCTTTACCGTCCTCGCCGTAACGCAGATCCCTGATCTGGGCCAAGGCCGCTTTCTGGGCTTGGTATAAAGTCAGAACTCCTTGTTTTTCCTTCTTATTATAGGTTTCCAGGATACTTATGGCAGTGCGGCTCAACTGCTTGAGCATCTCTTTTTTCTTGAGCATTATGGCTTTTTCAAAACCGGGTAGGACATAACCAAAGCCGATAGCTCCAAAAAGAGCTATACATAAAAAAGCCGGGATGAATATCCCCATATGGCGGAGAATTCGGTTTAGCATGCAAAGAGGTCCATCAGCCTCACTCGTTAAAACAGATAACTCCCCCCCAAAACCACGATTAATTATTTACAGTCGACTCCTTTTGGGTAAATAGTAAAAGGCCTTTAATTTAAATTTAAGTATAGCCCCCTGATATGCTATTCGTCCACAATCCCTTCAAACATCCCCTGATCCGAATAAATGGGAAAGAAAAGCCGGAAAACAGACCCCTCACCAGGGGTGGTCTCAATATCGATGTGTCCGCCATGGGTTTTTACCATGCCATAGACCATGGGCAGGCCCAGGCCGGTTCCCTGGCCCACTTCTCTGGTGGTGAAAAATGGGTCGAAAATACGGTCTTTTATCTTTTGATCAAGCCCTGGACCATTATCCCTGATCTGCAGCAGGGCATACTCTCCCGGAGAAGCCTGGGGATGCTCACGGCAGTAATCGATATTCAAATCCACCTTTGCAAGATCTATCCCCAAACGTCCGCTTTGCTCCATGGCCTGAACCGCATTGGAGACCAAATTAAAAACTATCTTCTCCACCTGGGCCTGATCAGCCTTGACCAGTAAAGGATCTTTTGAAAGCTCCACCTTAAGATCAATCTCCGAGGGCAAAAAATCCCTTAACGAGCGGCTCACCGCCATCACCACCTGGGTGAAATCGCAAGGTTTGAGCTGTGATTTATTCCACCGGCTGAAGAGCAGGATCTGATCAACCAGCCCCTTGGCCCTTCTGGCTCCGTCCAAAACCTTTTCTAATAAAGCCGGATCCACCGACTGGCTTCTGGCGTCTTCCATGCATAATTCGGTGAACCCCATGACACTCGTTAAAATATTATTAAAATCATGGGCAAAACCGCCGGCCAAGGTGCCCAGGGCCTCCATTTTTTCAGACTGCTTCATATAGGCAAGCAGACGGTCTCTTTCCAATTCCGCGATGCGCCTGTTAACCTGGTTCTTCACCCTGGCCTGGACGATCATCTTATGGTAAGGCTTTTTGATATAGTCACAGGCCCCAAGACCAAGGCCTCTGGTTTCGTCTGTAATTTCGTCCATGGCGCTGACAAAGACAACGGGAATCCGCTTGGTGTCCGGGTTATTCATGATCTCCCGGCAAACCTCGTAACCGCTCATCTCAGGCATCATCACATCCAACATAATCAAATGAGGCAGAGGCTCGGTTTTCAGTATCGTAAGGGCCTGGGACCCGCCAGTGGCCCTTATGGTTTCATAATCATCAGCCAAAACCCTTTCCAGCACCTTTGCATCCATGTCTGAATCATCAACAATCAGTACTCTTGGCCTGGATACTCTGAGCTGCATTTTCTTTTCCTTTATGCGGGCAAGCTTTACGTCAGGGGATTAAGGTACCAACATTTTCGATCGAAGGAGTAATCACAATCCATATTGTATAGTGTAAAGAATTACGCCCACAACACTCAAACCTTTAACCAGGGCTCTTACTTTAAACCCCCAAAAAGCCTCACCGGGAATACCCGGTTCTATTTTTCAATTAACTTTAAAAAAATCCTTTAACGCCCGATAATTAAAAAATAATCACCGTTTCATAGCCCTTGCATAACTATAAATCCGAAAAAGAAATAAAAAAACCTTGCAGTCTGCCCATGGACAGCCTGCAAGGCACGCAACATACGGGTGACACCAGTCTGGTTGCTTAATACAACCGTTTTACTTTTCTTAAGAGGTAGTTATCCTCTATTCTGAACGCCGCAGGAAACGGCCGGGGGTCGAACCGGTGGGAAGTCCTTTTTCCATGACCGGCTCGCCGTTTACCATAACCAGTTCCATGCCCGGAGGAGTTTGACAGGGATCGTCATAGGTGCTTGTATCTATAAATTCCTTTGGATCAAACAAAACCAGGTCCGCGATGAATCCTTCTTTTAACATGCCCCTTTTTTTCAGGCCCAGTCTGGCCGCGGGCATGCCTGTCATCTTATGCACTGCCTCGCTTAAGGAGAAAATGCCTCTTCCCAGAGCCAGGCGGCCAACAACCCTGGGGAAGGTTCCATAAAGCCTGGGATGGGGCTTTGAGCCTGCGGCAATGCCGTCTGAGCCTATCATGGCAAAAGGCAGGGACAAAAATTTCTCCATCACCTTTTGATCCATCATTTCAAAAACCGCGGAAACCGAACAGTTATCCTGAATCAAAAGGTCAAACAAAAAATCAAAGGGGTCCCCACCCGCTTTTTCCGCCAGATCAGCCAGGTTGCCGCCCTCCAGATGCTTCAAGTCCGCGGACTGCACACCAGCTATGCGCACTTTTTCCATTGAAGAATCCAACAAAATATCATGCCAGCCCGGCAGGCCCTTTATAATCTCGTCTCTGATGCGCGCTCGCAGGTCCTTTTGTTTCAGCCGCTCCATGATGCGGGCGGCTCCACCTTCCAACGCCCAGGGAGGCAACACAGCGGCCAAGGTGGTGGCCGAGGCGGTATAGGGGTACACATCACAAGTTACATCCAGGCCCTGTTTCCTGGCCTGTTCCAAAAGTTCCACCACTTTATCGGTCAATCCCCAGTTTTGTTTTCCGCTTATCTTCAAATGGGAGATTTGCACAGGCGCCCCGGCCTTTTGCCCGATAAGGATTGCCTCTTTAAGGGCCGGCAAAACCTCGGTTGATTCATTCCTGATGTGCGAAACATAAATACCCCCTTTTTGGGCAAGCACCCTTGCCAGGGAGATCAACTCTTCCGTATCTGAATAACAGGCAGGCAGATAGATAAGCCCGCTGGAAAGGCCCATGGCTCCCTGCTCCAGGGACTGGGCCAAAAGATCTCCCATTTGGGCAAGTTCACCAGGGGAAAGCCGTTTTTCAGACAACCCCGCCACCAGGGTGCGCAGGGTTCCGTGCCCCACAAAGGCAGCCAGGTTTCCGGTGAGGCCCTTTGCATCCAAGGTGTCTGCATAAGAGGCAAAATCAGAAAAATTCATTTCGGATTCAGGCTCGCCCAGAATGCCGGTGAGGTTCTGCCTGGCCTTGATTGCATAGTCCCCGCTTAATGGAGCAGCGGAAAAGCCGCAGTTACCGCCTGTATCCGTGGTGACTCCCTGGCTCAGCTTGATCAGGGAATCCGGATAATCCAAAAGGTGCAGGTCTGAGTGGCCGTGGATATCAATAAATCCAGGAGCCAAAACCAGGCCCTTGGCATTGAACACCCGCCCGGCCTCAATGCCGGATTCAAGCCCCAACAGCCTTATGCGGCCCTTTATAACGCCTAAGTCCCCCACTTGCCCGGGTTTGCCTGTGCCGTCCACAATCAGCGCATTTTGGAACAGATAATCCAACATTTGGTCTTCCCTTCAGTCAGAACAGTATCCATGAAACCACACCACCGTCTGGGGCCGGTCAAGTGCCCCCAGCATAAACCAACGGCTTATTTGAAAGCCACCAACAAAAGCCTCTAGGCTAATTGAACGGCAAGCACTGGCAATCCAACATCAGGCAGGCCGGAGCGGCTTTTTGGTTGGCAAGCTCTTTCAATTTTCCGGGTGAAACCTTAGAATGGGTGAGAGGGCAAATTCCGTAAAAACTCCGTTAGTTTTGCAAGCATACTTTCCCATTGGCCTGTCTCTGCGCTGTGTTAGCCCATTGCCTTTTGATTCCATGGTGACTTAAGGAGAAGTTGTTATCCCAAGTCGTATTTTGACGGTTTTATTTCATGCCGCCCCTTTCCAAGACATTGTCCCATTTTTAGATAGTTCAAAAATCAGGCAATCCGGGAGGAAGCAAATGAAGCACAGCAGACTGGTTTTGGCGGTAATCCTGGCTATGGCTCTTCTGGCCTCGCTTTTCAGCGCAGGCTGCGCCAGCAAGGGGGGCACCGGGGCCCTGGCCGGGGCGGGTGTGGGTGCGATCATGGGTCAGGCAATCGGGCGCAACACAGCCGGGACCCTGATCGGCACGGCGATCGGAACCGGAGCCGGTTACATCATCGGTAATGAACTGGACAAGGCAGAGGCTCGAAAACGGCACACCCAGGGCCTGCCGCCGGAAACGGGCAATCTTGCGGGAAGCAGGTGGAAAGCCGTAAAGGTGGACCCCATGCCCCAACCGCCCTATGAAACCTATGTGATCGAGTTTGGCAAAGACGGCTGGCTCCGAACCACGGAGACCTTTGCCAACGGCGCTCAAAAGACAGACAAGGAGCATTACCGGATCAAGGGAGACATACTGATCATCCATAATCCGGGTTATCTTATCAACGCCAAATACACCATTTTGGGCGATCGTCTGATCATAAGCTCCCAGGAGTTCACCGCTGAATTCACCCGCATGTAGATTTTAAGGGGAAAAGCGGCTAAGAATAAAAAAGACCCGGTGAATTATCACCGGGTCTTTGGAAGGTTTTTCAAAACCTTTTAAACTCTGGTGGGCTGCCAGTGGATCGAACACTGAACCTACGGATTAAGAGTCCGTTGCTCTGCCAGTTGAGCTAGCAGCCCTTGGTGTTTGTGACCGTCTTTTCTAACAGGCGAATTTGGATTCGTCAATAAAACTTTCATTTAAATGAAATAAAAAATCCGCATTTTTGAGCCCATATTAAAACCGCCTGAAAATAAACGCCTTTTACCTACCTAAATACACTCACTAAAGACCGCATCAGGCATGACGGTAAGCGATTACGTGGGCCTTTTCCAGGGTGACCAGACCTTCTGTGATCATCTCATCCAAGATGGGCAGAAAGTCCTCTATATTCTCGGGCGTATCCACAATCTCCACCACCACCGGCATGCTCTGGGAAAGGCGCAGTATCTTGGAGGTGTGAACCATGGAATTGGCCCCAAACCCCAGCATGCCCCTATAGACCGTGGCTCCGGCCAGGCCTTCCTCCCTGGCCTTGAGCACAATGGCTTCATAAAGGGGCTTGCCCTGAAACTTGTCATCCTGGCCAATGAATATGCGTAAAAGCTGGGCATCGGTGGGCAGCCTCATGGTTTTCCTCCTACAGGTTTTTGGCCAGGGCGATCCCCGCGAAAAGGGCCACAAGCCCCAGCAAATTCTGACCCAACAGGTTCAAAAGAGCGGCCATCCACTGGTTGTCTCTGATAAGCATCTGGCTCTCAAAAATAAACGTGGAGAAAGTGGTGAAAGAGCCCATAAAACCGGTGAGCACGATCATGCGGTGATCTGCCGTAAAAAAAAGACGGTTTTCAGCCCAGGACCAGATAAAACCAAACAAAAGGCAACCGGTAATATTCACAAGAGCTGTGCCCCAGGGAAAAGACTGGGTCACAAATCTATGCACCAGGCCTCCCAGGCTGTAACGGGCCAGCGCGCCCAGCCCGCCTGCTCCGGCCATTAAAACATATTTAAGCAAAATCAAAAACTCCTTGGACTATTTGATCATTGTCCGAGGTTTTACCACAACGGCAGATGCGATTCATGAAAAACCTTGTAAACCGGCTGTCAACAGAAGCTATATGTTTTGTCCCAATTAGGGGAAGACAAGTCAAGTTGAATTGGGGCATGGTTAAAGATAGACCTTAAAACGATCTCTTACGCGAAAAGGAGCAACATGAAACTTTTTCTACGCCTGGCACCCATTATCATCCTGGTCCTGGCCTGGAGTCCGGCCCGGGGCTATGAAAAACTGGGTCCGCCCGACCTTGGCAACAATCCCGGGCTTGATGTGGTGGTCACCAACCCAAGGCCTGTTTTGAGTTTTTACAATGCCAAAGGCGGGGTCAAGCCCAGGGCCTACACCCTTGAGCTGAGCCCCAATCCGGAGTTTACGGGCCCCGGCCTTTTGGTCTATGAAAACCTATTTGAGACAGATAAATGGGTCACCACCTGCCGTATAAAAACAGGCGATCAGTTGCAGGATAAAACCACCTATTACTGGCGGGTGCGGGCCACGGACGGCAAGAGCAACCAGGGCCCCTGGGCCGAAAGCCGCTTTCTGGTCGACATTCACAGCGACGACCATTTCATGGGGCTCAGCCGGGCCGAACCAAAGCGCCTGGCCGCTTCCAGCGGATACAACCCCCAAAACGTCTGCGATCTGGACGACCCCGGCCAAGTCAGCTTTTGGCAATCCGCGCCCTTTGACAAATCACCCCAATGGGTGGAGCTGGACCTGGGCAAGCCCCTGGTCATACAAAAAGCCTGGGTGCTCTCCAACCCGCAAGGTGAAAACGGCCGTCTGCTTAAGTTCTCCTGGCAATACAGTCATGATCGGAAAACCTGGGAAACAGCGCCCGGAACCGAACGTGAAGATAATTACACTCACAGAAATATACTGGATTTCAGCCCGCAGAAGGCCCGCTACTGGAGGATCAAGATTGACAAATGGCAGGGCTACTGCGCCCAGATCAACGCCCTGACCCTCTACACCCCGGAGATGCCGCCGGTTCACAAAGCGCCCCAAGGCGACTATGTATTGATTGTGGGCGATCAAAAAAACGGCTACACCTTCACCCAGTTGGAAAGGCGGGTGCTCTCCCTTGGACTGGGGCTTGAAACGCTGGTGGTCCCCCATTTTAAAATTTCTTTGAAGATGGTCGAATCTCTTACCAAAAAGCCCGTGGCCATCATTCTCTCGGGCAACAACGCCGACTACACCAACCTGCCGATGTTTGAATACAACGGAGTCTATGAGCTGATCAGAAAATGCCCCCTACCGATTCTCGGCATCTGCTGCGGGCATCAGCTTACTGTCATGGCCCATGGGATCACCTTTGCCAGGGGAATGGGCTTTTCCGACATCACCGACCTCAGCCCAAATCCGGCGGAAAAGCGCATCAACATAATCACCCAAAACCCGCTTTTTCAAGGCATTGAGAGCCCCTTTTCCGCCCCTGAAATTCATGGCTGGGCTGTTTACACCCTACCTGAGAACTATGAGGTGCTGGCCAGGAGCAGCTATATTCAAAGCATCAGAAGTAAAGTGAAACCGCTTTACGGAGTTCAGTTCCACCCAGAGATAGAAACTTCTTACAACCAGGCCATGGCGGTTTTGAAAAATTTTCTTTTAATTGCAATTAAAAGGGTGGAGACAAGGGGTAAAACCGAATAGTATTAGCCGGTTCAAACTTGCCCTGGCCTGCCGGATAAAGACAGAACCGACAGAAATATAGAGATTCTTGGCGCAGTATTTACAACCGTCTGCGTGAACACGGCCACAACTAAGCCTTGATGAATTGGGAAAATAAGTGCCTACACGAAAAAAATTAACCTGTTTTTTCTGTTTATTAACTTGGATTATTCTGATTGCTCAGCCCAGCCCAGCCCGGGAACCAGGCCAGGCGACCAGGCCCCATGCCATGGTCACTTCATCAAAACAGGCCAAGGACCCACGAAATCCCCGTCATATTGACCTTAAGCTGCTTCACCCCACAAAAACCCTGATCGCCGGACAGACCGGCACAGTGGAACTCACCGCCAGAATCAAGGAGCAATCACCAGACTGTGGCCGGCATGAAGGCCTGAACTGGGACTGGAGAACCAAAGCGCCTTTGACTGTCTGGATATCCACTCCCCAAGACAGCGGCATAACCTTTTTGGACAAAGACAACCCGGATTCTCCCCATCACCATATCCTGGTGAGGTTCAGCACGAGTTCCCTGCCCCACTCCAAAACACTCAATAAAAAGATCCAATACACGGTGGCCCCGCGCACCAAGACCGGCGACCACGCCTTTTGGCTGGAGGTCTCAGGAAAATTGAGCACCCAAAAGGGTGAGCTGATCGAAGACGCGGGCATAGCCAAGGTTCCTTTTATGGTGGACACCAGCCTCTCCACCAAGCTTTTGATGCTGGCCGTGGTGGGGCTGGTGGTTTTTCTGTTTATCATGGAATGGGTGCGGGTGGATGTGGTGGCCATCGCCATGATGGTGCTTTTGCCCGAACTGGGCCTTTTAAACGCCCAGGACACCTTCAAGGGGCTTTCCAGCAATGCGGTTATGGCCATTATCGGGGTGATGATCATCAGCTACGGCTTGAACCGGGTGGGCTTGGTGCAGAAGATGCTTCAGCCTATCTTAGGTTTTGTGGGCAAGGGAAAATCCCGCATGGTGATAACCTTCTCCAGCCTGATAGCCGTCATCTCAAGCGTAATGCAAAACACCGGAGCCGCGGTTTTGTTTTTACCGGCCATCCGCACTGTGGCCACTCAAAAGCTTAAGGTGCATCTTTCCCGGGTGCTGATGCCGATCGGCATGGCCGCTATTTTAGGCGGCACCCTGACCATGATCGGAACCAGCCCCTTGATCCTTTTAAACGACATCCTGCCTCCGGGCATGGCCAAGTTCGGTTTTCTGGAACTCACCCCCATAGGCCTGGCCATCGTGGTGGCCGGTATAGCTTTTTTATCAACCCTTGGCATGCGTCTTTTGGACAAACCGGCCAAGGATGCGCAACCCGGGGAAAAGCAAACGGGTAAGGAGACAGACCAAAGTCCCCTGGTCTCCTATTCCTCCATGGACGGGCCTTACGAAATCCTGGTTCCCCCTGATATGGTCTGGAACCATACTCCGCCGACTGTCTCTGAAATCCAACAGCAGTTCTTGGTTAATGTGGTGGCCATCAAAAAAAAGAACGGGACCTTGACCCTGGCGCCGCATCCCACAACCGGCCTTAAAAACGGGTTTTCCCTATGTGTCTACGGCACCCTGAAAAACATCGGCAATTTCACAGATACATATGGGCTGAAGAGGATAGAGGAGCCCCAAGCCTTTAAAGAAAACCTTTTCAATCATTCCTGGGCAGGGGTCTTGGAGGCAGTGGTTTCACCGCGCTCGGACCTGCTCTGTAAAACCATTATAGATTCCAGTTTCGGCCATAAATTCGGAGTGACCCTTTTGGCCCTGCATAGAGGGGATAAAAACCTGTATCAAAACCTGGGTGAAAAGCCCCTTAAAGCGGGCGATATCCTTTTATTACACGGCACCTGGAAGCATCTTCAGGACCTTTTTAAATTGCTTCGCGGGCTGCACACCATAACCCAGTTTGAGAAAGAATATCACCGGCCGGAAAAAGCGAATGCAGCCCTGTTTTGTTTTGTGGTCTCACTTATCCTGATGCTTATCTCAAGCTTTTGGTTCCAGAAACTGCCCTACAACCCCATCCCCCTTTCCATCTGCCTCATGGCCGGGGCAGTGGGCATGATGCTGCTTAAGGTCATAAGTGTGAACGAGGCCTACCATGCCGTGGACTGGCGCACGGTTTTCCTTTTAAGCGGCCTTATCCCCCTGGGCATGGCCGTGGACCAGACCGGCACGGCCCAATGGATTGCCAAGGGCATTGTGGAAGGACTGGGCTCTTTCATGTCTCCTCTGGTGCTTTTATTTGTCTTGGCAGGCCTTAGCTGCGCCTTCACCCTGGTAATCTCCAATGTGGGGGCATGCACCCTTTTGGTTCCCCTGGGAATATCCCTGGCCAATCACGTTGGCATTGACCCCAGGGTGGCTGCCATTGTGGTGGGGCTGGGGGTTTCCAACTCCTTTATCCTGCCGACCCACCAGGTTAACGCCCTTTACATGGGGCCGGGAGAATATGTAACCAGGGACTACCTGAAGATAGGCGGCATCTTAAGCGTTATCTATATTGCGGTCCTGGTGGTCATGGCCTATTTGTTTTATATGTAGACCATCTGACGGCAGCCAAAAAACAGCCTCGACCCGGCAATGTGTAATCGAACCGGGCCGGGGCTGTTTTTACTGACTGTTTATAAATCCAGGTGGCGGCGCATGATCCGGGTTCCGGCAAACAAGGTGAAAACCGTGAAAAGGGCCAGCCCGGTAAAAAATCCTGAATAGCTCAAGGCCTCGCCCGCCATACCGGCCACAGGCAGGATGCCCACGGAGAACAAATGATTAAGGCCGCAAAGCACCGCGTAGTTGGTGGCGGATTGAGGGCCTGCGCTGAGCTGCATGATAATGCTGTAGATCAAAACCATCATGCCCCCAAATACAAACTGATACCAACCCAGCATGATCGCTGCGGACCAGTAAAGATCGCAGACGCCCTGAGGCACAAGAGAAGAAAACCAGCACAGGCCGATACCAAACAGGCAAACCAGAATAAAACCTTTTAACGGACCCCATTTACTCAGCACACCCCCCCAGATCAAAGACCCCAGAATGGAAAGCGGCGACCCCACCCAAAGGAGAAATTGCCCCAGATCACGGGGGTTGAGCCCCAGATCCGCCAGCATGGTCAAGTGCAGCTGTTGGCCCGCATGCTGAGACATGCCTAAAAGAAGCAGAAACAACACAAACCAGCGAACGCGGGGCAACTTTAGAAAGGCGCGTGCGCTGGGCTTGAAGTCCTCGGCGGTTTCCGAAGCCTGTTCAATAGCTATGGCAGGTATCTCACTGTGAATGACGACCGGAAGAAAAAGCAGCAGGTGCAGGCCGGTCATAATGCACAAGGTGTTGAACCAGCCCAGCCACTGATAGACGATCAAAAACACGCCCGCGCCCAGCATGTGGCCTATTATGTAGCTCACTATCTGGACCGTGTTGCCCATGGATCTCTGGCTTGGTTTCAGCATGTCCGTGGCATAGCCGTCCACCGCAATATCCGTGGTGGCTATGGTCAGGTTCAACAGAAACACCACAACTAAAACCAGCGGCAAAAATTGTTTTGGGTCAATAAAACCCAAAGCAAACAAAAGAATTATGCTTAATCCGGACAAGGGGATGATCCAGGTTTTGCGTTTTCCAAAACGGCTGTTAAAACGGCGGTCCACCTGCGAGGCCCAAAGGAACTTGAATGCCCAGGGGCTGTAGATCAGGGCGCTTAAACCTATGCTCCCCAGGCTCAACCCCTGCTCCCGCATCAAAAGGGGTAAAAGGGTCCAAGTGAAGCCGAGTGAGATATTCTGCAGGACAAACAACACAAACAAAAGGCCCATCTTTTTCCAGACTGGAGCCTCGACCGGTTTAGCTTGGGGCATGTGTCCACTCACATTAACTTAAGGCCCCCCGCCAACAAGACGGCGAAGGGCCTTAAGTATGAGGAAAGAAGGGCAAATTATCAGGAAAGCTTGAAAGCCACGTCCAGGTCCATGGGTCCGGCGGCTGTTTCCAGGGTGCGGGAGCGAACCTTGTTGAAACCGGCGTCGAGCATGGTCTGGGCGATCTCCCCCTGGTGGAAGGCTGTCATTTCGTCCCGCAAATGCGCGGTAAAGGCGGAAAAAAGCATTTCCTTGGGCTGGGTTCCCTGATGGGTCAGGCCGTCCTGGAAGCAGGCGAAGACTCCGCCCGGTTTCAGAGACTGATGTATTTTCTTGAAAATATCCGGCAATTCAGAACGGAAGAAATTAAAAGTCGCACTGGCCCAGACCAGATCGTAACTTTCTCCGATATCATCGTTTACATAGTCCGCGCCCAAGACGCTCACCCGTTCGGAAAAGCCGTAGCGATCTATGTATTCCTGGGCAACCTTGACCACAGCGGGCTGATCCAGAACCACGGCCTTGAGATCTGGATTGGCCTCGGCCAAGGCCAAGGCCACCAAACCCGGTCCCCCACCCATATCCAGCATCTTGCGCATTGAGTTGAAACTCGGCAAGGCTGACATCTGTTCCACTGCCAACTGGGCCAAACCCGCCCGGGCATATTGAGCATTGGCATGGGCCATTTTGGTCCATACCTCTTCGCTTCCGATGTGTTCGTGTTCCGTATCTTCTTCGAAACCCTGCTTCAGGTCTTGAGTCAGCGAGTTTAAAGGATCCAGCATCATTCTCCAGGAACCGAGCAATAACTCGCCGAGGCTGGCCTCGCCCTGAGAAGCCAGATACAGGGCGCCGGCTCTTGTGTTGGTATAAGTGTCTTGTTTTTTAGTCACAAAGCCAGAGGCCGCCAGGGTGTCTAAAAATATCCGGCAACGGAATTCCGGCACCTTGATCGCCTCTGCCACCTGCCCGACGGTTGCGGGCTCTTCCAAATAATCAAAGACTTTAAGTTCAAGGGCGCTCATCAATACGCGACCCTGTATTGTTTGATAGATCACATCGTGAATTTCCTTGAAGTCCACATCAAGGTCCGGCAGAAAAGACATCTATTTCACCCCTTTGCTGGAAAGTGCTCTTGATTGCAACAGGGCATTGGGCCAAGCAGGTTAAAATCGCCATGCCAGGCTTAGGCCCACCATCCTGGGAGCCGCCTCGTAACCCATGATGGAGCCGCCCCAATCGTATTTTTTAGTGAAGTAATCCTCGTCAAACAGGTTTTTGCTCCACAGGATAACCTCGTATTTTTCAGAGACGTAGCCCAGGCGCAGGTTCACTATGTTGTAGGCGTCGGTTTGGACCAGGTTGGTGGCGTCGTTATAAAACTCGCCCACCCCCAGGAAATCGACCCGCGCGGTCCAACCGGCGGCGTGACGGTATTGCAGGCCCAGGTTATAGGTGTATTTGGGCACATCCGGCAGGTCTTTGTCGCTGTAGTCGTATTGATAGACCCGGCCCATGTCGTCCATCTCCGTGGCCAGCCAATTGTCTATCTTGGCCTCTGTGTAGCCAAAACCGGCAAACACCTCAAAGCCCTTGGGCAAAATCGCCGTGGCCTCAAGTTCAAATCCCTGGGAATGGGCCTCGGCCGCGTTGCGCAGCTCGCTGTCGCCGATATCCGGGCTGTATTCCAGAACCTGCTTATCCTGCATGTCAATATAGAAAACACTCAGGTTAAGGGCCAGGCGGTCCTGCCACAGGCTGGTCTTGAGGCCCATTTCATAGTTCCAGGTGTATTCCGGCTCATAGCTGAACTGCTCTACGCTGGAATTGTTCCAAAAGCGGTATCCCCCGCTTAGATAGCCCTTGGCCGCGGAGGCATAGGCCATGGTTTGGGGGGTGAGGTCATAAGACACCGCCACACGGGGCAAGACCTCCTGGTTATCTATATCCTTGGACCAACTGTTGTTTGTCTGGCTCAGGTCCGTGACTGTCTGGTCTCCGGATTGATCCATTTGCTCAAACCGTAGGCCTGCTGTTAAATGCAACCTTTCAAAAAAGGTGTAGGTGGTCTGGCCAAAAAGCGCCGCGCCCTGGCTGTCCAACTCTGATTTGGTGCTGCCAAAGGTGGAAAAACTAAAGACTACGTCGTCGTCCTGCTGAAAAAGATACAGGCCCAAAAGCCATTTCCAGGGGTCTTTGTCTTGGGCCGCGGAGGAGATTCTGAACTCCTGGTTTATCAAAGAACTTTCATAGTCAGCTTCTGAAAAACCGTAGGGCATAAAAGAAAGATCCAGGTCTCCCGCGGTTTCGCATTCCCAATTGCGTCTGCCGGTTACTGAAACCAAATCTAATGTTTCACCCTGATATTTGATGCGCAGGTTCTGGCCGTTGCTGGTCTGCTTGTTCTTGCTTTTGGTGTAGTCGTAGTTAACTTTATTGCGTTCTGTTTCAAGAGGGCCTTTGGTAAAACGGTATAACCCGTCTCCGTCATCTGTGCTCAAGACATCGCCGATCAGGGCGATATCCCATTTTTGGGACGGAGTCCAGCGCAGGGTCGCCCGTGCGTTTGACCGGTCCACCCTGCCGATCTCATCGTCGTCATTGTAGATGTTCTTCATAAAGCCGTCTGAATTCTCAACCTGGCCGGCAAACCCCAGGTAAAGGGTGTCTTCCACCATGGGGCCTGAGACACTGGCCCCCAGCTTGTAGGAAGGGACAGAACCGTGGGAGGTGTCATAAAGGCCCAGGTCGGTGAAGACCTTGCCCTGCAGGTCGTTGCCCGGCTGTTTGGTTACGATCTTGATAAGGCCGGATTCGGTATTGCAGCCGTAAATCGTGCCCTGAGGGCCCCTCAAAACCTCCACCCGCTTGAGGTCGTATAGATCCCAATTGAACATGTAGTTAAAGACCAGGGGCACATCATCAATATAAACACCGGCCGGGCTGCTTAAGGTGTTGCTCATGGGAGTCACACCTCGAATCACCAGGTTGTTGGCATAGCTGTCTCTTTGGAGATAGACATTGGGCACATAGCGGGTGATCTCATCCACATTGAAAACACCCCGCTTTTCCAAGGCCTCACCACTAAATGCCTGCATGGAGACCGGCACTTTACGGATGTTTTCTTCCTGTTTTTGGGCAGTTACGATCATCTGACCCAGCCGGGATGAGTTCGGCTGTTTTTCTATTTTGGCCAGGGCATTGCCGGAAGCAAAAAGCCCCAAGGCCGCTGCCGCAGTCCCAAACACCAATATTTTCCTTATTGCGCTCTGCATTTTGGCTGGTTCCCCTTAATTTCAGAAATTTAAAACACTCTAAAAACTTTAAGAGGCCCAAAGTTTAAGTTGTTATCAGCTGGCTGTATTTAATCCCTTGCACAAATTTTTATATAAAAGGCACAAGGATAATAAGGGCGGGTTATGGGTTAAGATGCATCTTGAAATCGCGAAAGTGTTTAGATTTGTTAATTAAATCTATCGAGGAACTCTTCAGCTCCCTGGTTGGCCTGGCTTTGCTTGCGGAACTGGCCGGGTGATATGCCGAATTCGGCCCTGAAAGCGCTGGTAAAATGACTTTGAGCGCAATACCCGGAAGCCTGGGCAATCTCGGCCAGGGACATGCCGCTGGACTTCAGAAAAGCCATTGCCCTTTTGAGCCTTTCGGTGCGCAGCATTTCAAATACAGTCAAGCCGTAAAGTTCGCGAAAGCCTTGGGTAAGGCTGTTGCGGTTGAGTCCCACCCGCCTGGCCAGGTCTTCCAGCCTGGGCGGCTGGTTGAGGTTGGCCAAGAGAAATTCCCTGGCCCTGCGGACTGCATCCAGGAATTTATTTTCAAACTTAGACTCCTGGTTAATCCTCTCTTTTTGGGTCAAAAGGCATACCTGTAAAGCGATAAGCTCCACGGCCTTGGCATCCAAGAACAACTCGCGCGCGATTCCGGTATACGGGCAATCCAGCATTTGCCCGGCGATGGAGAACATAGCCTCATTCATGGGACCGGACTGCAGGCTGGGATTTTGGGGCGAGGCGTGACTGGCTTTTTGCAGGACAGGCAGCAGGAGCCCGGCCATATAGGCAGACCCCCGCATCAGCTCTTTGGGCTCCAGGACAATAGACAGGGTTATCCCTTTCTCACAAGGCTGGGGCTCAATTTCCCCCTGACATTTTTCAAAGGAATTGAAAGACCAAAAACCCGGCAATGAATTGGTGAGAAAGGTGTTCTTATCCTGACTTTCAATTAAAAACCGGCTCTTACCCATTAAGTGAAGTTCCAGCTCCACATATGGTCTATGAATCTCGAAAAAGAGTTTGCCTGGATAAGGATGGACCTGCTTCCACAGGTGCACTTGCAGGCCGGGTCGCCTGAACAATACCAGAGACAGGAAAGGCCCACCCTGCCCGCTTATGGTGAAAATTGGATCTTTCTCAATCAATTCGCTCACCTCACTGATGCCAATATCACCTAATTTTAGAAAAATAAAAAAATTAACATCTTCTAACTATATATGCACTATCTTATTTACAAGAACCGCAAACCCGCAGTCTTAAAAATCTGCTCAAGGCATAAAAAAACCCCGAGACAGCAAAAATTTGCCAACTCGGAGCGCACCCTACTTCTTTGCCCCCGAAGCTTCGCCCTTTCTTACGTATTTCCACGTACGCTAAAAGGCCTCTGACGAACAGGTATTCTGGCTCCCGGATCATCCCCGGCCGCGCCTTCCCACCCCTATTAAAAGCGGTAGTGGCTTAATTGCGGCCTTAAGTCCCCGATCACAGCGGCGGGACCGCGCCGGATTTCAACCGGCTTCCCTGCGATGCCTGACAGGCATCCGTCTGAGTTATGTGGTGTAATTAATTAACATTGTTGGGAAGGGGTGTCAAGGTGGGGGGAGGTGGGTAGCAAATGGGATATTTTGTGCCACGGAAAATAACGCTAATGGGTATAGTTCAAACACGCTAAAAGTTCTCAGTTTGTCTGGCACTACTTTCTGGAGAAATGCATAGGGCCATTGGGGGGATAGAAAGAAAAGTTTAGCCACTGCAAATAGCCGCCAGGTGAAATGCTTTCTTTGGAGGTTCTTCGAAATTAATATATCTCTTAAGTATTAAAGAAGTTGGGTCATTTTTAATATAAATTCTAGCCACACTCAACATCGGCCCATATGCAGATACCTCAAGACGGAAAGCATCTGCCGCGTTTATCTTAACTTTTGGCTCCTTAAAAAATTTATTCCCAAGTTGATACTCAACTTTTTCAATTTGCCCATCTGATAATGGACCTTTTCCATGTTGCTGAAGCCAAATGACAATATCTGCCACTTGACCTTCTATCAGAGACGGCCGCCATGTATGTACGAGAAATAAACCTTTATTGCCTTCATAAGTTTCTATACGTATACTTTCCAAATTTCTTTTACTGGTAGCTTCTCCTGCGATATTTACAGAAGAAATGTCCTCTTGAAAATAAAATTATTTTCTGGGTTGAACCCCTTAAAAATCTCCTGTCTTTTTAAGTATTCAGAGTAATATGGATCATCTTGTAATTCTTTTCTGAAGACTGTTTGCATAAAAAAAATACAACCGAGAAATAGTGGAACAAATACAATTGCAGATATTGCTAGGGATGGAGATAGCCATGAAGGGATTGCTAGATTAATAGCCGCTGTAAGGAATGCAGAAACTATAAGGAGAAGAGCTACAAACCAGACAGCCATTAATTGAATAGGCTTAGTAATTTTATACGCATCAATTTTTTGAGTTTGCATCTTACTCTACTTATCCATTAATAATCATTCTATACAACCACAGAACCATGTTTTTTGACATTTAGTTAATTTGAACATCCAAGCTAAGATTATAGAATCCTCCTAACAAAAGGTGCATGCGCATATACGGATTACTAAAATCCTTTTTAAAAAATAAAATATTTCCAACACCCAATTGTCATAACTGAAACGAACTATAATAATCTTCCATGCAAATTATCACGCCCACGTTCTTTGAGTATAATCCTTAAATCCGGCACCTTGCCATTCGAAGACCAAAAAATACTTTTCCCACGATATGCCATCACACGCCAAATCTTCTTGGCCAATAATAACAAGCAATTCTTCATTTAAATCTGGCTGCATTGCCCCTCTACAGATATAATTTTCTATCCTACTTACGACTTGTTCAGCATCAGATCTGTTTTTCCTGTATATAATGAGAATCTTTACCCCAGCTTTGACATTCAACAATTTCCACAAGCACCACAAGATCTTACTCATATTGTTTTCGTTCTCATGTTCAACTACTGCTAGTGGTTTATATATAGGCCATTCCTTTTCGATTTGTTCATCCCAATAGTCAAGAAATGTAGCATCAATTGAAAGGTATTCTGCGCTGGTATCATCTCTTTTCTGGTTTCTACAAGCCAATTTAGTACCCGCTTTTTTGGCCATCCTCCCAAATACTTTTTGCATAAATTCAGTAGTTTCTGTAGCAGTATTTGCATCGCAATCATTACTATTAATGACTTCAAAAAAAAGATCGTGCCAATTTTCAGCTCTCATCATCTACACTCCTCATAGCAAATAGATTATAAATATTTATATAAATCTCACAATATCGTGTTAGTATTCAATAATTTAAAAACATCAATTTGATGTTTTAAAACCCTATACCTCAAACCAATAAAGGCTTTAACTATTTTAAATAATAACTTAGTCAATTGCTATTAAAGCTGTTAAGCCGTTATTGCCAATTTTTCCATTCAAACCGACGAGAATTAGTAATTAATTTTACGACTAGCCTTTATCACTTTCACTTGGGCACAAGTTTAATAAAATATTTAATCGTGGTATCAACGATATATCCAAAATAACGAACAAGGGCGACTACTAAAATAATACAGTTATTAATAAGTTATCACCCACACTCATTAGACCTGATCCAAGGTAACAGCCTTTTCTTAATCCCCGAATTAACATGCGCCGGGTCACTTCCGAACGCCTTAAGGTTGGCTAAAACAAATAACTGGAGCAAGTGTGCCAATACTTAAATTAATTCACTAGTTTTTTAAAATTTGAACTGACTGTTTGGAAAAATTAATGCTGTCATTTCCAAAACCCTTATTCATATCTATTATCATGGCCGAGAGATCCCCTAAGGTGTGGTTAGCTCGGCTTTCTGATCGCGGCATAACCAAAACTCCAATTTACTTTAGCTCAAAACATATTTTTTTTACAAAACCTTTTTGAGATGAATATTAAAAAGTCCACGCGCAATTTTTAAACCAATAAACCGCTGGCACCAATTCCGAGCAACCCATTTGATTAATTATTCCCCAAAATAAAAAAAACGGTTAGGCCATTTTGACCTAACCGTTTGAAATATCTTTGGTGGGCTGCCAGTGGATCGAACACTGAACCTACGGATTAAGAGTCCGTTGCTCTGCCAGTTGAGCTAGCAGCCCTTTGTTTTGTGGCCGTTTTATTATCAGCCAATGACCCGGGCGTCAACCTTTTTTCTAAATAAGCGCTTCCCTACAGAGCTTTTCAAAATAGGCAAAACCCTTGGGGCCTTGTTCCAGATCATCGAGCCAGGCCTTGGGGATGGCGTCAAGGCCATGGTAGGCGCCTGCCATGGCGCCTGCCATGGCGCCTATGGTGTCTGTGTCCCCGCCCAGGGAGACGGCCATGACGACTGCATCTTTAAACGAGTCTGCCCACAAAAAAGCGCCCAAAGCCGGGCAGACCGCTTCCATGGTGCGCAGGTTCATTTCATATTCAGCCCAAAGGGCATCTTGGCACTCTTCTTCTGTGAGGCCCTGGGTGTCTGGCAGGGCCAAGAGGCGATCAGCGGCCTCTGGCGAGATATCTTCTATCTGCTCGGCCAGATAGGCCGTTACTATATCTGTTTGGGGCTTTTCCCCTTTTGCGCCCAGATCGCAGGCCAGGCCCACGGCCAGGGCCTGGGCGCAGGCCCCTGCCTGGGCCAGGGGGTGGGTGTGGGTGACCCGGCACTGGGCCAGGGCGGCCTTTTTTATCTCATCAAAGTGGCCCGCAAAAAAAGCCCCCACCACTCCCACGCGCATGGCCGCGCCGTTGGCCCAGGAATCCGAGGATATAGAGCGCCAGTCAGCTCCGTTTCTAAGCCGGTTCAAGGCGTCATAAGTGCGGCCGCCATAGCCCCTTTCAGGCTCGAAATTTTCGGCAAAGCGCCGGGCCAGATCTTGGGGTTCAATCTTTTTGTGCTTGACCAGGGTCTCGAGCACAGAAAGCATCATCTGGCTGTCGTCTGTGTAAGAGCCCTTGGGCAGGCGTCCGGGGCGCATGGAATCCAGGCGTCCGTGCACCTCTTTTATCTGGTCCGGGGGCCAACCCTCCACCGGCATGCCCAGGGCATCGCCGCACAAGCTGCCGAACACAGCCCCGGCCAGCCTCTGGTAAGCAAGCGCCTCTGAATTATTGCCCATTGTTCAGCACAGTCATAAGGGTAAGGTCGTCGTCCAGGGCCACGGTTTGGGAGTGTTTTAACAGGTTGTCCTCCAACTTGGCCAAAAAGCCCGGGCAATCGGCAGGATCCGCCTCGCGCAGAAGATCGGCCAGGCGATCATGACCAAAGGCAAGCCCCTTTGGATCGGCAGTCTCAAAGGCTGCGTCAGAAAATAAAAACAAAAGTTCACCGGGCTTCAGTTCATACTCAACCTGCTGATATTTCTGATTCTTGATTGTCCCCAGGAGCATATCCAGAGGCTCGAGTTTATCCAGGCTGCCGTCTTTGTGGCGCACCAGCGGGGGTGGATGGCCGGCAGAGGCATAGACCACCCTGCCGGTCAAGGGATCAACCACACCCATAAAAGCCGAGCAGAAGCTGTCTCCCAGAAAAATATTTTCCAGATCATTATTAAGCACAGTGAAGAGCCGGGCCGGCTGATGATGCAAGGGGCTGCGCTCCTGCCACATGGCATGCAGGGCCATGGTGTAAAGCGCGGCCGCTGTGCCGTGGCCGGTGATATCAGCCATTAAAAAGGCGTGTTTCCCGTTTTTAAGGGTGCGGATATTAAAATAATCCCCGCCTATGGCCTCGACCGGGTGATATACGGTCTCAAAACAGATTTTGCCCTTGGGTTTTTCAAAGGACATTACATGATGCTGGATCTGACGGGCCCTTCTCAAGTTCCTGATCCTTTCGGTCTCATCCCGAAAGACCTCGACCCCACCAATGACCTTGCCGTCTTTATTGCGCAAAGGCGCTACCGAGACCGTCACCGGCACCCTGGAACCGTCCTTTTTCTTGGCAAACAAAAGCACGGCGGATTTGGATTGCCGATCAGAGGCCATGGCCCTGTGTAAGGGACAGAGGCCGGGCTTGCAAAGGGGTTTTCCCTTTCGGTCCACATGCACCAGTACATCATTATGGCAGGGAACGCCTATCACCTCTTCGGCACTCCAGCCGGTGATGCGCTCGGCGGCCTTATTCCAATAGAGAATCCGGCATTTAAGATCTGTTACATAGATCCCGTCTGTGGTGTGATGCAAAATGGTCTCGGCGTTTATCCCGTTGGGCAAAGGCGTCATTCAAAACTCCTAAGACGCGGCAACAATAAGGGTTCCTGTCAGTTATCCATTACAAAACAACCAATTGGCCATAAGCCCTTGGTTGCGGTATCTTCATGGCAAGTATACATGGAGTGTTTTATGAATTACACCTGTAAAGACTATCGCCTGGAAAACCGGCTTCTGGCCCTGAAAAAACAAATAGAGGCCCCAGATCTGGATCCTGAACTACAGAAGGAAATCGAAGAAGAGATAAAGGAGCTGGAAAAGGCCCTGGGCATGGATTAAAAACGGCCCAAGGCGCTAACCTTGGGCCGTGGCATTCTTTGAGGAACCACTTTAACTTTAATCGATCTGGGCTTGTTCTTCGGCCTCTTCCACGGCCAGGGCCAGGTCTTCCCATTTGGTGGAAAGCTCTTCCAAGCGGCTCTGCACCTGGTTGTGCTCCTTGGAGAGTTCCTGCCAGCCGGACCAGTCGTCCTGAGGCGTCACCTCCACCATGCGGCTGGTAAGCTCATCCAGCCTTTGGGTGGCTTGCTCCACCTCTTCCTCAACCTTGGCCAGCTTATCCTTAAGGGGTTTGAGCTTGCGGTAAAGGGCGTTTCTGGCCTCTGCCCGCGCCCTTTTCGCCTCCTGGCTCTTGGGCTTGGGCTGATCCGGCTTTGATCCGGTTGCCGCCGCTTTTTTGGGGGCTTCCCCCCCCTGTTCGAGCCGGGAACGCCACAACCTGGCGAAATCGGTGTAGTTGCCGGGGAATATGGATATATTACCGTCATCCACATGCACAACCTTATTGGCCACCGAGTCTATCATATGGCGGTCGTGGGTGACTATGACCACTGTGCCGTCATAATTTTTAAGCGCCTGTTCCAGGACCTGACGCCCGCCGATATCAAGGTGGTTGGTGGGTTCATCCAAAAAGAGCACATTCGGCGACTGCAACAATAGTTTGGCCAAAACCAGGCGGCTGCGCTCGCCGCCGCTCAAGACTTTAACCTTTTTAAAGACCTCGTCGCCTTTAAACAGAAAAACACCCAAAACGGAGCGCAGCCTGGACTGAGGCATCAGACCGGCCACGCCTGAAAGTTCATTCAAAACATCGTTCTCAGGGTTCAAGTCTTCCAGGGCATGCTGGGAAAAGACCCCCATCTTCACCCTGCCGCCCACCAGGCGTCTGCCCTTGGTGGGCGGGATAATCCCGGCCAGCAGTTTGAGCAAAGTGGATTTACCAGCCCCGTTGCGCCCCAGAAGCGCCAGACGGTCGCCCCTTTGCACTTGAAAATCAAGCCCCTGATAAACCTTTTTCTCCCCATAGGAGAGGTCCACATCCAAAAGCTCGACCACCACCTTGGCCGAACGCTCCACAGGCGGCAGCTCCAGGGCAAGGCACTCTTCACTCGGCGGGGGTTTCAAACGCTCCATCTTTTCCAGTTGCTTGATGCGCCCCTGCACCTGTTTGGCCGTATCCGCCCTGGCCCGGTTTTTATCTATAAAGGTCTGGATCTCTTTGATCCGCTCCTGCTGCTGTTCATAGGCCGCCTGCTGGGCCTTGCGCCTGGCTTCGCGGTTGACTTCATATTCCGTGTAATTGCCGCCATAGGTGTAGAGCTTGCCGTCTTCCACCTCCACAATGCGGTTCACAACCTTATCCATGAAAACCCGGTCGTGGCTCACCAACACAATGGAAGAGCCGCTTTTGACCAGCTGCCCTTCCAACCAGAGCAAGGACTCCATATCCAGGTGGTTGGTGGGTTCGTCCAGGAGGATCACATCCGGGGCGGAGAGCAGAATCCTGGCCAGGGCGGCGCGCATTAGCCAGCCGCCGGAAAGTTCACCCACATCCCGGTTCAACTGCTCGGGCCTGAAACCCAGGCCAGCCAGGACCTTCTGCGCCCTGGCCTCCAGGTCATAGCCGCCCAGCCCCTCGAAAATGGTCTGAAGCTGACCCTGGCGGGCCAGGAGTTCGTCAATCTCCTCGGGGTCGGGATCATTGGCCAGGTCGGCATGGATCTGATGGATTTCTTCTTCTATCTTGGCAATGCGGTCGCCGGTGTCCATGGCCAGTTCCAAAACGGTCTGTCCGGAGAACTGCACCAGGTCCTGGGGCAGATACCCCACCTTTATTCCCTTGGCCTTGAAGACCTCGCCCCCGTCAGGGTCCACCTCGCCCAGAACAACCTTCAAGATCGTGGATTTACCGGCGCCGTTGGGGCCCACCAGGCCCATGCGCTCCCCCGGCCCCACATGCAGGCTGGCATCTCTTAATACATCCTGACGTCCGAAATATTTCTGAACTTGGTGAAGGGTTATCATGTCTTCTCTTTGGAATTTGAGATTTGAGTCAGCTGGAAAAACCGGTTGCAGCGGCTGTCTTCACTGGCAGGAAAAAACCACTTGGCTAAAAAAATATCAGGGCAAACCTAAATCATCGGGATGATTCCCCTGCCCTATCCTGCCAAAGCGGGAATCAATATACCTCATTTTGATGGTTTTTGCCGCCCGGAGCTTTGGGTTTCAGGCCTTGGGCTCGGATTCATCCTTGGGTTTCACCTTGGGCGCTTTCCAAAAGGCATTGGAATCGTCTGAATCAAAGGCCGTGGTCAGGGTTCGGCCACCCGTGTAAAGCAAAATCGCACCCAATACCTGAAAAATCAAGGCAGTGCCAAAAGACGCGAATATCCAGGGCAAAATAAAAGTGGCCAGGCAAAACCCTATCAAAAGTCCGGCCACAATCTTGTGGTGCCTGCGCAGAAAGGCCTCGAACTGAAGTTTTTTTTGCCTTTCCGGGTCGTTCTCGTACATTGGGTCATCCTCTACCGTGATTGGTTTCATAAAAACCGGCGATAAAACATCCGGCCCGGATCAGGCCTGTTTCAGGAAAATCCAATCCTACCAGAGCAACTTATCTTTTGCCTTAATGCTGCGTTTTGATATATGCTATCTATCATTATAGGTATAGTATGAAAAAACCAATCCCCATAATGCCGCGAAGGAGTGTGCACTCCTGTCGATTGCGCGGCGTCGGGGCCTTTAGTGAACCTTCCTTTTGCAAGAAGGTCAGAGGGCTTCGGCGTCACCCCGAAAACAACAAGGCACAGCTTTGGTCAAGGCCTATCATCCCCGCGGAAGCTCACGCACAACTCTGTCCTTTATTTGCGAATCCTGAACAGTCAAGCGAAAACAGGAACCTTTTCACCGACTTAAGCAAATCCCCCCACCCCCGATTTTCCGGGGCCTTAAGGCAAACAACCCGGAAAAGACGATGCAGTTCGGCCCGGCCAAACCGGCGGAACCGGCAAACGGGCTTTTGAGGGCAGGCCATATGCCTGCCTCGTGGAAAGCCCGCATGTAGAAACACCGGGCCGTCTTTAACAGAGCGGTCCGGCGGAACATGTAATCAACGCAGAGCGGGGTTGTTGTCAAGCCAACCGGTCTGCGGCTGGAAAGTTCAGGAGGACTTTGTCAGCAATCAGGGATAGTCGGTTTTCATTACGAAAGGAGTTTACCGCATGATCAAATTCAGTGATCGCCAACTGAAAACCCCCAGATTATTACGTCCGGTATATCTGGTGACCGCGGGACAATCCAAATTTGATCGGGCCATACCTGAAAAAAGAACCGAGGAACTTTGCATAGACGCCCTTACCATGGCCGCCAACCTCATAGGCAAATCTCCGGCTGAACTGAAAAGTTATATCCATTCCTGCTATTACGGGCACTTTGCCGATCACTTTGGCGATCAACTTTTGGGAGAAGCGGTAATCCACGACCGGCTGGGTATGGACCCCTTGGGCAACATAGGCATAAAGACCGGCGGGGCCACCGGCGGCTCCACCCTGTGGGAGGCTGTCAAGGCAGTGGCCTCGGGCTATTCGGACTGCGTGCTGGCCATGGGCTGGGAGCGCATGGACGAGGTGCCCACAGACGAAGGCAATAACTATATCTCCTGCGCGGCCGACAAAGACTGGGAAACGCCCCTGGGGCACATCTACACCGGTTATTACGCGGTCATGGCGCAGCGCTATTGGCAGATCTTCGGCAAGGAGGAGGAGAGCTTCCGCCGCACCATGGCCGAAATCTCGGTAAAACATCATGAATACGCCAGGCACAATCCCTTTGCCCATGCCCCCTTGAAGATCACGATCGATGACGTGCTCAACTCTCCGGTGGTGGCCTATCCCCTGCGCGCCCTGGACTGCTGCGTGATGAGCGTGGGTGCGGCCTGCGCCATTATCTGCGACGAGGATACGGCCATGGAGCTGACCAAGGACTCGCCCCACAAACCCTTGCGCATCTGGGTGACGGCCGGCTCCCACACCTTAAGGGTGGCGGACAGAAGGCACATGGAGATTCCGCTTCTCCCCCATGAAACCCCCGGTATGTATGCCGATCTGGGTGAACGCTTCCCCGGCGGTGACCGCTATCCCGGATTCACCGGTTTTCTGGCCACCCGCATGGCCTGCTACTATGCCTACCGCATGGCCGGGATACGTGACCCCCTGGAAGACTTTGATGTGGCCGAGCTGCACGACGCCTTCACCATCAGCGATATCCAGTCCTATGAGGATGTGGGCTTCAGGCCCTATGGCCAGGGCAGGGAGTATGTGGAGAGCGGCGACTGCTACTTTAAAAATCCCAAAACCGGGGAGCCGGGCAAACTGCCCTCAAACATCTCCGGCGGGTTGATCGGCTGCATGCACGCGGTTGGGGCCACGGGCATCATGCAGACCTTTGAATGCGCCCTGCATATCTGGGACCGCTGGGCGGAGCTGCACGGCGATGAAGCCAGGTGGAAGGAATTCAACCGGGAAAAACCGGCCGACTGGAAAGACCTCACGGTCAAGGGAGCCAAACGGGCCCTGGCCATAAGCCACGCCGGGGTGGGCTCTCATGTTACGGCCACTATCCTCATGGACCCGGATAACGTTTTGGTTTAGGGGTGTAAGGCTTCCTTAGCCGGAACCAATGGCCCAATCAGCGCTTTTTCAAAGGTAAGTTGCGCCAGGCGCAAAAGGGAGAATCAAGCATGAGCATATTCGGAACCGTGCAGGTAAAGGACGGCAAATATAAGATCAAGGGAGATTTTCACCATATAACCCCCAACCAGCCCATCAGAAATGCGGATGAAGGCTGGCGGCTGGTAGGGGTGACCAACCCCAGGGAGATCATCCACATTCACACCTATGGCGGAGAAGCCCCATTTTTCGAAAACCTGGGCAAGGGAAAGATATACGCCACGCGCTGCGACAACCCGGACTGCGAATTCAAGGGCACCATCTATCTGCCGTTTCGCATTCACTGCGCGGATTGCCTCTCTAAAAATACGGTAATCGACCTGACAGACGTCTGCAAAACCACGGCCCGCATCCACTCCTTCATGATCTGCGAGCGTTCAGGGGCCTTTAACACGCTGGAAAAACCGATTAAATTCATAAATGTTGAATTCGACGGGGTGGACACAATCCTGATGAGCTATCTGCAGATAGGCAATCCCGCCATAGGCGACAAGGTGGTCCCCATCTTCCGCACCGTAAACCCCACCTACACCATCCAAGACCTCTCCTGGGTGGTGGAGGGCGTTCCGGAAAGCGATCTTCCCGAAGGATTCACCTACGGCTGAGCCTTAATCACCAGCTAAACCATGCTCCGGGGCCTCGTCAGGGCCCCGGAGCATGCCTCCTAAATCCTGATTTTGTTTTTCCATGCAACCAATCTATTTGGTGGTATACTGCCATTTAGCCTGGGACCGGCCGAGTCTTCAAGACCAGCCGGGGCTGGGCATTTTTGCTTTTATAACAAGGATCTGACCTGAGCTAAAAATCCAATAAAACCCCGGCCTTGTAAAGAGGATTTAGTTGGACAACACACAAGATCAAAAAGCAGGTTTCGCCTATGCCCTGGCGGCCTTTCTCTTTTGGGGATTAAACCCCTTATATTTCAAGGCAGTGGGAAGCGCCTCGCCCATGGAGGTGTTGGCGCATCGCATACTCTGGTCCGTGCCCTTTATCGCGATAATGCTTTGTTTTGGCAAGCACTGGGGAGAGCTTAAAAAATCCGCATCCTCCCCCAAGGTGCTTGGCACCCTTTTTGTCACCGCTGTTCTGGTGGCGGTAAACTGGTTGATATTCATCTACGGCATATCTGTTGACAAGGTGCTCTATTGCAGTTTGGGTTATTATTTCACACCGCTGTGCAATGTCTTGATGGGAATGATCTTTTTAAAGGAAAAACTCAGCAAAAAACAGATCCTGGCTGTCACTCTGGGCCTCATAGGCACCCTGAACCTGACTATCTATTACGGCCAATTACCCTGGATATCCCTGGCCCTGCCGCTCACCTTCAGCACCTATGGCCTTTTACGCAAAACCGTGGCCATTGAATCCATGCCCGGCCTGTTTGTGGAAACCGCCCTACTCTCTCCCCTTGCCCTGATTTATCTGATCTATTTGAATAACGCGGGTGAGATGACCTTTTATCACCAGGGCTGGGACATATCCCTTTTACTGATAGCGGCAGGGGCCATCACCTCTTTGCCCCTGATCTGGTTCACCGCAGGCGCCAGGCGCATGCGCTTTGCCACTATAGGCCTTTTTCAGTACATAGCCCCCAGCTTCACTTTTTTCCTGGCCGTGGCCATATTTGACGAACCCTTCGGCCTGCCGCACCTGGTTACCTTTGCCCTTATCTGGGGCGGTCTGGGCATCTTTGCCTTTGATACCTTTAAACAAGCCAGGGCCTGAATAACAACTCTGCTACGGTTTTTCCCGGAAAAAACGTTTTTATTTTCCCGGAAAAACCGTTTTTTATCACCCTCGCCTTTTTTCCTGTGAAATATAAACCCGTTCCTTGTCTTTTGTGGGTAATACTTATGCACCAATTACTCCATGCTGAACCTTTCCAGCAAGTTCTGCCCGATGCAAGTACTTGGATATAAAACATTTATTCGAATAAATTAACATTTGGCACACCCTCTGCATTATAGCAAGCCAAACAACGCGGAACCCCAAATTAAAGGAGCATATAAAATGAAAAAAACCGCGATTACCGCAGTAGTGTTCGGCTTGATCGGACTTGTCAGCGTGGCCGCCTGGGCCGCCCCCAGGGGAATGGGTTATGGTCAGGGTCAGGGCCCCGGATTTCAGCAAATGACACCTGAGCAGCGGGCCGAGTTCCAAAAGAATGCAGAAGAATGGCAAAAGGCTCATGCCGCCTTTTTGCAGGACACCGTGGAATTGCGCAAGCAGCTCGCCGACAAGCGCATCGAGATGCGAGCGCTCACCAGCCAGCCCGGGTTTGATCGGGCGCAGGCGGTGGCCATGGCCAAGGAGATGATCCAGCTCAGGGGCAAGCTGGCGGAGAAGCGCGTTGACCATATGTCCAAGTTCTCCAACTGGGGTCTCGGCTTTGGCCCCCGCTTTGGCAAGGGCGGCCCTGTAGCCGGCGGTTTTTGCCCTAACGGCGGCAGCCCCAGGGGCAGAGGTTATCACCACCGCGGGGGCGGCCATGGCTACGGTGGTCATAACTGGGGCGGTGGTTACGGACCCGGCGGCGGAGCCTGCTTCCGCTAGACAAGAAAAATATACGCCGGATACTGAATCTCGGTTAATCTATAAAACATAAATCCGGGGCAGACCTGATAACCGGGTCTGCCCCGATTTCTTGCCCCCCCAATAAAACCGGCAGGAGTTCCATGGCAAAGGCCAAAGACAAAATAAAAACTCAGGAAACCGCCTGGACCTGGTTCATCCTGGCCGCTCTCATGGTGCTTATCTTCAGCGTGCTTGCCATAACCACCTTGCAACGCCTGGAAGCAGGCAAACAACTCCAGGAACAGGCCCTTGAGCGACAGGGCCTTGACAGGGTCCGAATTCTGGAGGGTTTGGTCAGGGCCACCATGCGGCGGGGATTCTGGCGTCCCAATCTTCTGGAGACTCTTTTGGAAGAGATGCTGGCAGACCCGGCAGTGACCGGCCTGGCCATCATCAAAGACCAGAATAACGTATTGGCCCAAACCGGGGCCAAAGGCTGGCCCATGTATGAGAAGAACGCCCTCACAGGGCTTTCGCCTGAAATAAAAGACCGCATCAGCCGGGGCCTTACGGTGCAAGGCTTTGTGGGCGATGAATTCATTGTGGGAATGCCTTTTGAGCCCCTGCGCAGGTTCAGACGCATGGGACGGTCCCTTCCCGCCTGGGCCCAACGCCTTGACCAGGAGCCACCGCCGCCACCGGGCATGGAGCGCGGCCCAGGGCCTCATCACGGCGGACACATGATGATGCGCCACCAAAATATTCAACCCTTTGAGGCCTATGCCCTGGTCCGACTTTCGGCCGAAAATTATCACGCAAATCAAGCCCAGGCCTTGAACCAGGCGCTCTTGCTGGGCCTTTTGATATTCCTGGCCGCGGGCACGGTGGCCAGCCTGATCTGGGTCTCAGCCAGGAGGCGCTCCCAGGAGTTGGACCGCCTGCGCCGGGAGGTGGCGGAATCCAGCCACTTGGCCGCCCTGGGCAGGCTGGCGGGTTCTGTGGCCCATGAGGTGAGAAACCCTCTAAGCGCCATCAGGGGGATGGTGCAGTATTTGGCCAAAGGCAAGGCCCCGGAATCCAGAGAGGCGGAGATAGCCAAAACCGCCGTATCAGAGGTGGACCGCCTGGAAAGGGTTGTTTCCGGTCTTTTGGAATACACCAGGCCCAGAAAACCGCGCATGGTTTCCCTGGATCTGGGGGAAAGCGTTGAGAGTGTGGTTGACCTCCTTGGCGGTGACCCCAGGTGCGAGGGAGTAGAGCTAAGGACAGAGGTTAAGCCCGATCTGCCCCCTGCCCTGGCCGATCCGGATCAGGTGCGTCAGGTTCTGGTGAACCTGGTTGTCAATGCCGTACAGGCAGTGGACGGTGAGGGAAAAGTGGAAATCACCGCCCGTGTGTCAGGAAAAATGCTGTGGGTGGATGTGGCGGACAATGGTCCGGGCCTGCCCCAAGGTGAACCGGATCAGATATTTGATCCATTTTTCAGCACTAAAGAAAGAGGCACCGGCCTGGGGCTTGCCATTGTCAGGCGCATCATAAAGGCCCATGGTGGAGAGTTAAAGGCTCAAAACCGGGAAAAAGGAGCCTTGGTCAGCTTTTCATTGCCCAAGGCTTAGAACGAAAACCGCTTCCTCACCGAGCAGACCAGTCATCAAGGCTATGGAAAGGGTCATCAGGGGTTGCAATCAGGCGGTAATCAATAAATATGGTTCTATCAAATTCTCGTCCTGCTCCCCGGCCTTAAATAAATTTTTCAATGTGAACATGGAAGCCCTTGAAAAATAGATAGAAAGGTTCAAACCGGAAGCATTGGGCAACAACTGGAAATGATAGCCCATTCTAAGAAAACACTTGGCCGGGTGAATCTAAGGGTTCAAAAAATATGTCACGCTCATAAAAAAGCTGGCGCTATGGTTAAGGTTAACACATTTTTATCGTTCATCTATTAAAGCCAGCCGCACCCCTTACAGTCGCCTTCCGGCCAACACTTGAGGTGAGCTTCACACAGCAAAGCCGGGTCGGGGTATAGCTGTTGACTTGTGGCTTCTCATTTCGATCAAGCTTGGAAGTCACTTCAGTTATTAAACCGAACCCCCCGGACAAAATTTCGGGCAAAAATCCGTCAAGTTCCGCACCGCATGCGGGTTGTTAACGGTTACTGTATTCAGTACTTTTTCATGGCAGATACGATTAATTCCACCCTGCCCCGGCCACATTGACCATTTTCAAAACAAGCTCAAAATAAAAACCGCCCTACACAGATGCTGCCTTCAAAACCCGTGACAAAAAGATTTAGGCCGGATAACAAGGCAAAATAAGCCATGATCTGCCTGATAGAGTTCAACGCCTGTGTGTTCCCACTCTCCCACCTCAGTTCATCTCAAGCATTTTATCTTGCCAACACATCAAAATAACAAGCTTTTTTCGTTTACGCTTGAGACGTATTACCGTTTAGCACTAAAAAATTAAAATAAAACAATAAAAAATTATTGAAAAATATTACTTTCTACTTGACTGCCTTTAATTAAAGCTCTAAAGTTGCCCGTGAGATCCGGGTTGGTTATGGGATTAATTCCATTCTTCTACTGAGTGAGAGGTAAAACCAAAGAGCCTTGCCAAAGGAAACAAAATGCCTGAATTTGCAAAAACAACTAAATCAGCCGTGTTTTCCTGGCCCCTGCTTGCCTTGGGCGCAGTGCTCCCCTTGGCGGCAATCATGTATTTGGCGACCCGGTGTTTTGAGATGGATTTTGTGAATGAATTTTCGTTAACGGCGCTTATACCCATCAAACTAGTGACGGAGCTTTTTTAACCATGGACAGCATGAGTAAAATTAAAAACACCAGCAGAAAACTGCGCTTTTGCTGCCTCGGCATAATGATCGCAACGCCGATTGTCATCGCCCTGGCTTGGATAAACCTTAACCACTATCCTGCACTGATCAGGGAACTCCCCATAAAGCCAATGGCCGAGTTGCCGGCAACCGCACTTTTGCTGGGCTTTGGCATAGACATGATCAGCGCCTCGATCATCATGTATGCAGTTTATAAACTTTACAAACTCTTTGGGCTCTACGGTGAAGGGCGGATATTTAACAACCAGGTGGTGAATTGCTACCGCATGTTGGGACGAGTGATCATCATAGCGGTGCCGCTGGGTATATTGGAAGAAACCCTGATGGTGCTGATGATCACATTTTTCACTTACCCTCCGGGTCAGAGGCTGTTATCCATAGGGCTTTCCAACGACAGCTTCATGCTTCTTTTCATCGGCGTCTCATTGCTTACCGCTTCCTGGGTGATGGATGAAGCCAGAAAACTCAAAGAAGACCAGGAATTGATTATCTGAAAGCTTTTCCATTAACTCAGCGGGAGTTGCCATGTCCATAATCGTGAATCTGGATGTAATGTTGGCCAGACGAAAGGCCAAATCAAAGGATTTGGCCAAACATATCGGCATTACCGAACAAAACCTGTCTTTGATTAAAAACGGCAAGATTAAAGGCATACGTCTTGCCACACTGGAAGCAATTTGCGAATACCTCGAGTGCCAGCCGGGTGACATTTTAGAGTACAGAAAAAACAGTTGATAAAAAAACAGGGACAACCATGCCCCTTCAACAGCCCGATAGAAGAAATGGTTAGAAGGAGGATTTTTAGATGAATAAATCAACAGATATTGAAAAGGCCAGCAGCAGAATGCAAAAGGTCTGCGCCCTTTTCATGATTCTTCTGCCCCTTGGGGTGGCTTTGATCTGGTTCAATGTAAATCAAAAAACGCCTAACCTGGATCCTTGGATTTCAAGCCTGCCCATAGAGCCCAAAGGCCCTATCCCCTTTACCGGCATAATCATGGGCATGCTGGCCGCCATGTTGCCCACAGGAGTGGTTATTTATGCTCTGGCCAGGCTTAGAGGGCTCTTTGGCCTTTACGCAAAGGGAAGTGTTTTTGAATTTGAAAACGTCAAATGCTATCGGGATCTGGGCAGGGCCATCCTCATCTGGGGCCTGTTCTGCATGCTGAGCAAAACGTTGCAGGTTCTCATAATAACCTTTTTCACCTACCCTCCAGGGCAAAGGCTTTTGGTTCTGGGAGTCGGCCCAAACGAAATCGGAGCGGTTTTTATCGGGGTGGTGGTGATAATAATCAGCCGGGTTATGGAAAAAGGGCGTTTAATCAACAAGGAAAACTCATTAATCATTTAACCTTCAAAACACTAACTGGGAATATTTATCGATTATTGGATAACGTTTTCCCAATTAAGGCCTGACAGAAGATATCAACTTTAAGGCGGTGCAAAACAAGGCCAAAAAGACTTAATTCTCAGTTTAATTGGTTTATCCGATCTAATAGTCAACAAATAAAAGGGGCCTTGATCTTTCCACAACAATAGATATTGTAAAGATCAAGGCTCTCTTTTCCGAAAAAATTACCTTTTAAAATATTCCTAAAGGATCATCAATCGGCTTTCCTTATCTCAGCGCTAACCTCATGACCAAGCTCATCCAACTCCATGGATGAGGCATAAACTTCGCCCACCCGGCATATCGGCACTGCGGCCCTGGGTTCAGTATCATGGCTCATCGGCGTGGGGCCAAAGAACAGACAGAACCAGTTATTTGACTGATGATAGGCCAGCTCGCCGATCTCCATCTCCTCAAGAGTGTCCTGTTTTACGCCCATTACCGGCTTATCGATTTCTCCGTAAAGCTCCTCGCCCCAGGTTGTGGCCTCCCAGGTAAAGGGGAGTTGAGCGGCCAAAGCCCGACCCAGAGGGGAATTATCCAGTTCTCCCTTGATCCGGGTTCCTCCTACCTCAATTATGATTGCAGTTGACATTTTTCTCCTCTTTGATAAGGGGATTAAGATTTATATTTTTACTGAATCCGATGTATCCAAAGAGCCCTTTAATTCCATTGTGGCGAAGGACTTTCAAAGCCGCAAGTATTTATGAGATTCTGTAGTGATTTTTTTGATATTAATTTAAAAATATAACAAAAAATTAATATCTCAATAAAAGTCTGAAGTCCTAATCGATAAATAATCTAAAATTGTCCCAAAAATCACAAACGTTACAATTTAGGTAAAAACAAACACTTGGCTTTTTACATGCCAAAAAAGACATATTAAATAAATTCTATACAGCCACTAAAAATTAAGTTTACACATAGCCTGATTCCAGACTGGACTTGACTTAAAAATGTGAATAAAATAACGATGTTTTCTTTCCCAATCACTTTGGAAGAACTAAGGACGAACACATGTCACAAGGCAGGACCATACTGATAGTGGACGATGAAAAGGCTCATCGCCTCATGCTGAGGGCACATCTGGAAGACGAGGGCTACAGCGTAATAGAAGCTGCGGACGGCCTTAAGGCGCTGGATATGGCGGGAGCCCAGCCTGTGGACCTGGTATTGATGGACGTGGTCATGCCCCGTATGGACGGCATGGAGGCTCTACCCGGCATGCGGAGCCTTTTGGCTGAGACGCCGATTATAATGATGACGGCTTTCGGCAGCATAGAAAGCGCGGTCGTTGCCTTAAAGGCCGGGGCGGAGGACTACCTGCCCAAGCCCCTTGATATGGAAGAAGTTCTGATCAAGGTCAAGCGCCATTTAAAGGCCGCCGGATTAAGACAAACGGTGCGGGTTCAGGCCGAAAGGCTGGACGAGCGTTTTGACTTTTCAGCCTTGATCGGCGAGAGCACCCCCATGCTCCAATTGAAAGAGACGCTGGCCATGGTGGCCCCTTCCGAGGCCACGGTGCTGATCACAGGCGAAAGCGGAACGGGCAAGGAGGTTGTGGCTCAGATCATTCACCAGAACTCAGGGCGCAAAAACGGCCCCCTGGTCAAGACCAACTGCGCCGCCCTCGCTGAGAACCTTCTTGAATCAGAACTTTTTGGCCATGAAAAAGGGTCGTTTACCGGAGCGGTTTCCCGCAGGGACGGCCGCTTCAAGGCAGCCGACCAAGGTAGCCTTTTCCTGGACGAGATAGGGGAAATAGCAGTAACCACCCAGGTAAAGCTTCTAAGGGTGCTGCAGGAGGGTGAATACAACCCAGTGGGCTCTGACAAAACCTTTAAAACAGATGTCAGGGTGATCGCGGCCACTAACCGTGACCTGCCCAAGGCAGTTGCGCAGGGTGAATTCAGGGAAGACCTTTATTACCGACTGAATGTGGTTAACCTGCACATGCCGCCCCTAAGGCAAAGGGGTGAGGATGTACTTATTCTGGCGGACCGATTCTTAAAGGAATTCAACAAAAAAAACAACCGGGAACTCAAGGGGTTCAGCCCCGAGGCCCGCTCCAGGCTGCAATCATATTCCTGGCCGGGTAATGTCAGGGAGTTATTAAATGCGGTGGAGCGTTCGGTGATCATGAGCCGCGGCCCCATGGTGGAGATAACAGACTTGCCCTTGGCTTTGCAGCAGGAAGCCAACAAACCCGAAGGGCAAATCCGCCCCGGCCTGACCATCAGGGAGATGGAGCGCGCCTTAATCGTGCGGACCCTGGAAGCCACGGGTCAAAACCGCACCCACGCGGCAGAGCTTTTGGGGATCACCAGAAAAACTCTGCAAAACAAAATTAAGGAATACAACCTGCCCAAGGTTTAAAAAATCCGGACCCGGCTTGCTACACTTAATTCAACCGGGTCCGGATTTACCTTTTCGGCGCTTTAACCGCCTTCAAGCAAAAACAAGCCAAGCGCCGTCAAGGGAATGGGCTTTTTTCTAAGGCCTTGATTGATTTTACTTAGAACCTGTAAGTAAACCTCACCCCAATGGTCCTGGGGTCTCCATCCTCCCCAATATCACCTACAAGATAAGTAGACTTACTCTTAAAATATTCCTTATCAAAAAGGTTCTGGCACCAAAGCGCCACTCCGAAATCCTCGGCCTGATAACCCAGGCGCAGGTTGATAAGCTGGTAGCCTTCCACCTTGCAGTCGTTTTTGGCTTCCGTGTAAAAATCGCTTATACCGGTCATGTCAACCCGGCCGAAAAGACCGCTTTGGTGGTTGTAGTCCAGGCCCGCGTTAAAGGTGAATTGGGGGGCGTAGGGCAGGCGCTTGTCGTCATAGTCATAGGAGCCTCCAGTCGTTTCAGCGCTGACCCAATCATCAATAACCGCGTCGGCATAGCCGATGCCTCCGAAAAAGCGCCAGCCCGGCGCTGGCCTAGCCTCGAGCTCCAGTTCAAACCCCTTGGAAGAGGCCTTGGCCGCGTTGGTTACGCTTCTCACAGCCGGCCCGGCGAGATACTCCTCAACCTGTTTGTCTGAGATATCAACGTAAAACAAAGAAGCGTTTAATCTGATTCTGCTATCCAGCCAAGTGGATTTGAACCCCACCTCATAGTTCCAGGTTTTCTCCGGCCCAAAGGTGAGGTTATCCCTTCCCTCGGCAAAGGCATAGTTGTAGCCTCCGGCCAAAAATCCCTTGGCAACCGTGGCATAGAGCATGACATCATCTGAAATGTCAAAAGAGACCGAGCCCTTGGGCAATACTTCACTATGCTCCAGGTCTTTGGAATAAGAGTCGGGCAGCATATTGAAGGTCTGGGTGCCGTCGGACTTCTGGTCGTCATAACGCAGGCCGGCGGTGAGGTGCAGGCGGTCAAACAAGGTATAGGTGGCCTGGCCAAAGACAGCGTAACCCTTGTTGTCATACTCTGTCTTTCTGGCCTGGTTAAAAAACTTCGCTGTCGCGTCTACATCTTCAGTGAACCCGTAAAGACCGGTGAGCCATTTGAGGGGGCTTTTTTCATCCGGCGAAGAAAGGCGGATCTCCTGGCTGTATATGGTGCTGGTAAATACAAAATACTGATCAGGATAAGGATAAGGCCCAAACTCGCCGTCATTGGCAAAATCGGTCTCATAATCGTTTCTGGTGGTGATTGCGACCACGTCGGCAGTCCGGCCCTGGTATTTGATACTGAGCGCCTGGCCGTTGTTCTCGTCTTTCCAATGGTTCACCCCGTCCCAGTTGGTTTTATAACGATCGCTTTGGGCCGGGCCGTTTATCAAACGCAAATAACCATATCCGTCATCTGTTTTATAGGCATTAGCCAAAAGGGAGATGTCCCACTTTTCCCCGGGGGTCCAGCGCAGTTTGGCCTGACCGGTTTTGTGATCAACCTTGCCTGCCTTGTCGTCCAGATCATAGATATTTTCGGTAAAACCGTCTGTATCCTTAGTCAGAAGAGAAACCCCGAAATAAAGGTTATCCTCAACCACCGGGCCGCTCACGCTCGCCCCGGCTTTAAGAAAAAACGGATTATCATGGGGAGTGTCGTAGAAACCCGGTTCCAGAAACACACTCCCCCGGACCTGGTTGCCGGGCTGGCGGGTGATTATGCGCACAGCGCCGGATTCGGTGTTGCGACCGTACAAGGTGCCCTGGGGCCCGCGCAAGACCTCCACCCGCTCGATATCCATGAGATCCGGATTCTGCATAAAGGTCATGGGATAGTTGATATCATCCACAAAAAGACCGGCCGGGGTGTTAAGTATTACATTGTGGGACGAAATCCCCCTAATTATGAGCATATTTTGGTTTGTATTCTGCTTTGAATACACATTGGGCGTGAAATAGGTCAGGTCGGTCACGTCAAAGATTCCGGCCTCCTCAATATCCGAAGAGGTCAGCACGCTCATACTTATGGGAACCTCCTGTACACTCTCTTCCCTTTTTTGGGCCGTAACAACCACGCCCGCAATTTTTTGCCCTTGGGCAGGGGCCTCTTGCGAAACCGTTTTCCCTGTAATCTTTGGCCGGGCATGGCCGGGCAAGGCAGAGCCAAGGCAAATAAAAACCAGGCACGCTAAAAGCAGCCATGCCTTTGAGGCATATGGGACAGCATTTACATCTTTTTTCATTATCCGTAACTCCTGAAGTTTCAAGCGCAGTTTAAGATGCGCCTGAAAATTAAATAGAACATGCCGTCCATTGCTCTTACTCTTTGGCGGCTCCTTGAGGCTAATCCCAAATGAATTATCTTTTGTTCGAAATGAAAGTTGAGATATTTAGCTGAAATAACAGCTTTTTTCTCTCCTATATTCAATAAATTACTTACAGGGCTTTCATTTTTAAAAAAGCAAGAAAAAAAGCCCCGGTAGGGCTTGCCCAGACCTACCGAGGCCTGTTCGTTTGAGACTGGAATCATGGTTGGGAGAAAAGCGAAGCCCAGGACGAATTTAGAAAATAAAGACCCGCGAATTAACGGCAATGGTTTACGGAAAGGCTATCAAGTTCTAAAAGGCCCGGAATCTCAACAAAAGGGTTATGAGATCCGGGCTTTTCTTCAGCATGCCATTAAAAAACCACACCCATTTTTTTATGGCATGAATTAGGGTTTAAGCCATATTGATTCATAAAGGCCCTGGAAAAGGAGGAAAGACTGTTATAGCCAACCTCAAAGGCGGCTTCGGTTACATTCATCCGCCTTGTTTCCAAAAGTCTTTTGGCGTTATCAAGCCGCACCTGCCGCAGATAACCAAATGCCGTGGTTCCAAATAAAACTCTGAATCCCTGATTTAACTTTCCATGGGAAAGCCCCACTGTTTTGGCCAGGCAGAACAAGGAAGGCGGATCTTTTTGGTTTTTATCCAGAAGATCGGCTGCCTGCCTGATTTTGTCCATTTCTTCAGGAGTTAAAGTTCGGTCTTGGCGGCTTTTATTTTTGAGATTCTCCAGCCTGAGGGCTGTTAGTTCCATAGCCTTGCTCTCCAAAAACAAGCGCCTGGTAGTTCCTTTAAAAGGACAGTTCAAGAACTGTAAAAAGGCGGAATACATCTGTGAATTAACTACATCTGTTTGGCAAAAACATCGCTCAATCGCCCCTTCCGCCACAGGTCTTAAGAAACGGGGAAAAGAAAATATTTCATCTTTAATCAGCTCATAGAAAAACTTAGGATCCATTATCAGTGAGAGGGAAAGCCTGGTTGTGGACTTTTTATCAGACACAAATCCCCTTTGATCGGGGAAATAGAATAAATGGCTCTGCCCCGCATTAGTTGTAACCCCATGCGGCATGTCTGGGGTTTTCCCCCTGAGACTGCCGGAAACACAAAATCCCAAACCAAAGGCGGGTTTTGGGCAATCCATAAAAAAACTCAGATCGTCCTTGACCTTGTAGTTGGCCAGAAAAGCCGAAAAGCCGGGTCTGAATTCAATATGCGTTAGATAGCCTTCGGCCACCTCTGAAGGCAGGTCCCAGGATTTTTCAAAACGGTTCGCACAATCGCCTGTCTGCTCAAAATCAAAATCACCCAACCGGCAGCTGCGATGAAATATGCTTGAGGTCATGGGGTTGGAATTCCTTTTGTTTTGCTGCCAAACCAGGCGCTTTAGTTTCGAGAGCGATAAAAAGTTTGGTAATACAAATTATTTTATAAACAATTAATACTCTTCCCTCATAAACCTGTCAACCACTTACTTGTCGCCTAAAAATCTATTGTAAAATACGATAGTTAACGGACCCTAAACAAGGTTTTTAAAACGCCCTGCCAGGGTTAAGGAGATACACGCACAAATAAAATGCCCATACCCAGGCAAAATTACAGGCCTGGGAATGGGCTTTGGGCATTTCGCTTTTTTATTTAATCAAACTCAGAGGCGGCCCTCCACCAATTGGCGCAGACGCAAAACCGCATCCTGCATTATGCCGGCTTGCCCTTCCAGTTGGGAAGATGAAGCAGCAGTTTCATCGGCTGTAGTCGCTGTCTGGGTTGTGACCCGGTCAATCTCCTGGGCAGAGGCGCTGACCTGTTCCAGGCCCTGGCGCTGCTCATCTGTGCTTTGGCTGATTCCTTCCACCAGTAAAGCCACCTGTCTGGAGGCTTCTGCCACCTCGCTGAAGACACCGCTTGTGTTCTGGGCAATCTCCACCCCGGTTGCAATATCCTGCTGGTTCTGCTCGATCAGCACGCTTGTATTCTGGGCCGCCTCGGCGGAACGCAGGGCCAGATTGCGCACTTCATCGGCCACCACGGCAAAGCCGCTGCCCGCCTCCCCTGCCCTGGCCGCTTCCACGGCTGCGTTCAGGGCCAGGAGGTTGGTCTGGAAGGCGATTTCATTTATGCTGCTGAGAATTTTAGCCATCTCACCACTGGCTAGGGTGATCTTCTCCATGGCCTGGGACAGCTCCCTCATGGAACTATCCGCCTGATCCACCATCTTGACGGTTCTTTTCACCAGGCTGTCCGCCTCTTTGGCGCTCTCGGCGTTTTGCCGGGTCATTGAGGACAGCTCTTCCAGGGATGCGGCCGTTTCCTCCACCTGGGCGGCCTGGTCACTGGATCCTTGGGCCAGGGCCTGGCTGGCTGCCGAGACCTGACTTGAGGCGGCGGAAAGGTTTTCACCAGCGTCGTTTAAGGGCTTGACTGCCGAGTTGATGGTTGCGCAAAGACTCCTGGAGCAGAAAAAGCCGCTTAAACCGGCCAAAATAAGCATCACCCCGGCGGTGATCATCATGACAAGGCCTGCCTTTTCGCCGGTCTTCTCCAACTGGTGGGCCAGGTCCAGGTATTCCTGTTTAGCGGCCGTTGCTCCTATAACCCAGTCCCAGGGTTCGAAATAGGCAAAACGAGTAATCATGGCCATTTCTTCACCATCATTGCCCGGCAGGATGTAGTTCAGCTGGCCTATCTCCTCGGGTTTAAGGGACAAGGCCTTTTGGCAGATAGAACTGATATAGGCATTTCCTTTAGCATCCTTTACCTGTGCCATGGGAGCGCGAGGCAGCACCCGGCCATTTGCCACCAGGCAATTCCCCTTGCTGTCCAAAACAAGCGCACCACCACTTTTGCCCAACCTAATACCTGCAACTTCCTCTAAAAGGGCCTTCTCAACATCTTTCTGCTTCACCCCCACATAAAGCACACCTGCCACCTGGCCGTCTTGATCATAGATCGGCTCATAGGCGGTGAGATACCAGGCATTCACCACATAGGCCCTGCCTTTGAAGGTCTGACCGGCCAAGATGGTTTTGATAACCCGATTGGGCGCTCCATCCGGATTCACAGCCGGGATATAGGTGCCGATGGCCCTTTGCCCCTGTTTGGTGCGCACGTTGGTCGCCACCCTCAGCATGGAGCCCTTTTCATCCATCCTCTGGAAAATCGTACAGGTCTGACCGGTCATCTCCATTATGTCATCTACGATCAAGGCGCCAGTGTCAAAGGACTTGATCTGCCCCAGCCACTTACCGCCGACCTGCATGCGGGGCAGTTCATGAAAATCATTTTGCCTGGTGTATTGATTCACCGCCTGCCAGGACACCTTTTGAGCCTCATCAAAAGAGACTTCTCCCGGCAGGGTGAAAATCCGATGAGCCACCTTTAAGGTGTTGTTAACCATCTGCTGGGCCAGTCTGTTTTGCGCAGAGGTCATGGCTTGGATGCTCTTGAGCGTCTGATTGAGGTTCTGGCTCACCAGGGAGCGGCAATTCTTCACTGAAAATTCAGTCATGGTCCGGTTGTTAACCAAAGCAACCGTCAAATAAACAACCATGGGAACCAAGGTTAAAAAAAGCGCAAATACAATAAGTTTAGTACGAAGCGCTAAATGCGAAAACATAACTCCCCCCAAAATGGCGCACAAATGGTAGGGGTAATTAAACCCAACGATACAAATAAACTAAAATTATAAAAATGTTCCAGCCCTGGAAAATACTAAAAAAGTATTAGACTACTCACTATAAGTTGGGTCGATATAACATGTCAACCGGAAGAAATAAGGAAGGTGCGCAAGAAGTTATGATAATAAGCTCTAGGTGCTGATTTTGTCAAAGAAATTAAGAAAGTAATTTTTTTAACTGGCCACTTTTAACAATAAATTAACTATAAACACCTGTTCTTTGTAGGTTAGTTCATGAAAAAGCGGTAGTGCAAGGCAGTGATCAAATACATATCTACTGCCCTTCATATCGTCTGTCAGATAAACATCCGGGTTTTGGTTAAAGGCCTTGTGCATATGTAAGGCATAGGTTCCTATCTGGACTTCCACTCCTTTTTCCCGCATGTTAGCCATAACCTCATCACGGTTTTCCACAAACACGCAAAAGGATTGAAAAGAGTGAACCCCGCCCTTGGCAACCTGACAGGGTTTAACCTTACTTGTATTGGATAGAAGTTTCAGATAACGCTCGGCCAGTTCCCGGCGGCGGTTTAAGAGTACATCTATCTCCTGCATCTGAGCCAGGCCCACTGCGGCCAGGATGTCGCTTAATTTGTAGTTGGTGCCAATACGCTGAAAATCAGCTGTCAGTCTGGATTCATAAACCCCCATGCCAAAATGTTTGTAAGAGTGCATCCAATCGGCCAGATGGTCTGAATCGGTGGTGATCATGCCGCCTTCACCGGTTGTTATGAACTTCCTGGGATGCAGGCTGAAAACACTTATATCGGCCCTGGTTCCCACCATATCTCCCTTGTAGGAAGCGCCCAGGGAGCAGGCGGCGTCTTCCACCACATAAAAACCGTGTTTTTCCTTAAGGCTGTCCAATGCGTCGTAATCCAGGGGATTGCCAAAGCCAGAGACAGGCATGACCACTTTGGTGGCCGGGGTTATGGCCCTTTCCAGGGCTTCAAAATCCATAAGCATGGTCTGGGGATCAACATCAACGATCAGCAGGCGGGCGCCTACAATGGAAACTACGTCACCCGTGGCGGGGTAGGTGTAATCCGGGATGATCACCTCATCGCCCGGCCCGACTTTCAAGGCGCGCAAGGCCATTTCAAGGCCTGTAGTGCAAGAGCTCACAGCCAAGGCGTGCTTTGCCCCCAAATAATCGGCCATGGCCTTTTCCAGTTCCCTGGCCACCGGTCCCTCAGTGAGGTAGCCCGAATCTAAAACCGCCAGCACTTTTTCTTTTACCGCATTGTTTATATAGGGCTTGATCAGGGGTATTTTTTTCATCACCGGTCGCCTTTCGTGCTGGATTCATCGCCTCTTAATTAAAATAGCATTTAGCCGGAGCTGGGGCTATTTTTATTCCTCTTCCAATAAATGCCCCAGGGGAACCGGCTTCAGGGGCGGACGAGTGCTTAATAGTTCGTCTTGAGCCAAGGGCCTGTTGCGATAACCGGCCAAAAAGTCATAAGCAATCGGCAAGCAGGTTCTGCCCTGGCAAGGCCCCATGCCCAGACGCAGAAAACGTTTCAAGGCGAGCGGGGTGTCATAGCCCTGGTCCACCGCATTTTTAAGATCACCGGCTGTGATATCTTCGCAACGGCAGATAATGCTGTCATCCGGCAGGTTGTACAGCCAGGCATCGGGATAAGCAGTTAAACGGTTGAGCCATTCGGCAAAAGCCAGGTGAGCCTTTCTTTTGGCCATCAATGAAGTGAAATCATGATCTGAAAACGGACGGCCTAATTTTTTGAGCATACCCAGGGCGGCCAGCTCCCCTTCCAAAAGGGATTTAAGGGCTCCGCCTATGCCGGTCACCTCACCGGCTGCAAAGATATTTTCCACTGAGCTCTGAAGCCCGCCTGTAGTCTGCACAATAAAACCGCCCAAAAGCGGTTCAAAACCCAGTTTGCAACCTGCCTGTTGGGCCAATTCCACATTGGGGGCAAAACCATGGCCCGTGGCCAGGCACTGGGTCTGATAGCGGGACTCGGTGCCCATAAGCACCCGCCCGGCTGAATCCAGGCGTGCCGTGATCACCTCTTCGAGTAAGCCCTTGCCCCGGGCTTCTATCACCACGGTTTTAAACCTGTGCCGCACCCTGTGGGAGCAAAAAGCGGCCATATAGCCCACTCCCTCCAGCAACTTGGGCCCTTGGGCCCTTAGCTGCCCCGGCTTGGGCAAAAGCCTGCTCAAAGAATGGGTGTGTAAAATTGCCTGCACCTTTGCCCCATGCTTAAGGGCTTCCCCGGCTCCTGCCCACAAAAGCGGGCCTGCGCCGTGAAACAAAAGCTCCTTATTGGGCATCAGCCCGGAACTCTTCATAAAGCACTGCAAAGCGCCGGTGGAGATGACTCCCGGGAGATCCCAGCCCACAAAAGGCAGAAACTTTTCCCTGGCTCCGGTGGCCAGGAGAATAAGCTGCGGGCTGATGCAAAACGTCCGGTCCTTCTCATGAACCAGAACCTGGTTCCGGTCAAAGATGCCGACCACCTCACTCAAGGGAAGAACGCGGATCTTTCCCTGCTCAACTTTTTCCAGAAAAAGGTGGCCGGTCCTCACTGGTCCGGGTTTGGCCTTGAGTTCGGCTGGAGTCAGGCTTGCCTTGAGCCTGCGCAGAAACTGGCCTCCGGGAAGCGGGTTTTCGTCCAGAATAATTACCTTGAGCCCCTCTCGGGCCAGTTTTTCCGCGCATACCAGGCCGGAAAGCCCCGCGCCCACCACCAGGGCGTCACAGATCTCAGTTTTCATCGGTGATTATCTCCATACCCGGTTCAAGCTGAGTCATGCAGGCCCGTTGCCTGGGTTGGCCGTTTATGGTCACCAGACAGCCGTAACACACCCCCATGCCGCAGAGGCATCCCCTTTTCCGAGATTTTTTCTTGCTGGTTCCAAGGCTTATTATGCCATTGGCCCACAAGGCGGCCGCCACACTCTGGCCCTCATAACCTGTCAGGGTCTTTCCGTTTGCCGTGAACTCAATTTTCCCGGCCAACGAACCGGGGATAAGGCTTACCGCTTCCATTTAATCAATCCTGTTCAGAAAACCGTGCCGGATCACACTGTTCCATAATCCGGTTGATTTGACCCGTGTACACATATTCAGCCACCAGGCGGCCGGTCACCGGGGCCAGGGCGATGCCGTCGCCCTCGTGCCCGGCGGCCATTATCAAACCGGAAAGGTTGGGCGCCGGCCCCAGTGCGGGAAGGCCGTCCGGAGTGTAGGGCCTGAATCCGGCAAAGGTGCGTATGGCCTTAACCTGGCGCAAGGCCGGGACCAGGCGGCAGGCATTGGCCGCGATTCTGCGAAACGACTCCAAGGTGGTCCTGCGGTCAAACCCCACAAACTCCCTGGTGGAACCGATAAGCAGATTTCCTTCCTCGGTCTGTTCCATGGAGACGCCCTGCCCTCCCTTGGCGGCCAGGGAAGGATCAAACTTGGCGGCCACATATTTGGCGGAAAGAAACCCCCGGTGGATCAAGGGCGCAACCGGCTCGGTAACGATCAGCTCTCCCTTGCGGGGCTTGATCGGCAGGCTGATCCCGGCCATTAAAGCCACTTGAGCCGCCCTGGCCCCGGCCGCGTTGATCACCAACCCGGTCTCAACCCTTCCCAGACTGGTCTTGACGGCCTTGATCTTATTTGAAGCGACCTCAAAACCGGTGACTTCAGCACCAGTGAAAAACAAGGCTCCGTTTTTCTTGGCCCCATGCATGAAACCGTGTGTCAGGCGAATGGGGTTCACCAGCCCGTCTTGGCTGCAAAAGCTGGCCCCGGTTATGGCTGGAGAAAGATTGGGTTCCTTTTCCAGGGCACGGGCGGTTCCGGCCAATTCGGCATCCAGACCGTTCTCCACCAGGTTCTGCACCAGTTTTTCCATGGCGTGAACCTCGGCCTCGGTCTCCATAACCAGCATGCCACCGGTTTGACGATAAGCCACATCAAAACCAAGCTCACCTGCCAGATTCTGGTACATCTTCATGCTTTCAATCGCCAATTCAAGGTGGATTCCAGGTTTTTTGGATTGCAGGAGAACCATGCCGTCGCAGGCTCCGGAGGACCCGTGGGCCAATTGGCCGGCTTCCAGCAAAAGGGGTTTCAGGCCCCTTACTGCAAGTTGATAGGCAATGGAGGCGCCGATTACACCTCCGCCAATTATGACAATATCAGCGCTTTTGGGCAGCATATCGGGAATTGCCGTTTATTTAGGAGATAAAAACCAAAGTTTGAAGACCTGGAGGCAGCGTGTGAAAAGCCATTTGAACAAAGTTAGGCCATCATGAATACCCCTGGCATTACAGGAACGGCCGTCCAAACCACCTAGGCTGAAAACTTACGTAATTTTGAAAAGTTACCTAAGCAGACCGTGGGTAACTTCAAAAATACAAAAACCCAAAATGGAATTTATGACATCCTCCAGGTTCAAACTTGAACCATATTCAAAGGCGATACTACACCCCCGTTTCGAATTTGACAAAAATTTAGGTCCCTTTACCACCCAACCCATGAAGCCTTGCTCTTAGGTTTTATTAAAATGGGTCGTCTCCCAGACAGTCCGTCCCAAGCCTTCACCCTGCTCATCCGGGATTTAGATTGTCAGCTAATTAAAATTTTATTTAATGTGCAAAAAATAAAAAAAGCGGACAATTAAAAAGTCCTCGCCGCCACATGAAAATTTACAATGTGATCTTATATGGTTAACAATTTTCACGATAACTGTCACTGAAATGAAAAATCCAAAAATAGAACTCTCTGGTAGAAGACTAGTAACTTTCCGGGTTCAAAATCAGACTGACGCATTAGAGATTTTCCTGTATCTTGCAAATATCTCATCCTCGCCTTACTTTGTTCTGTATTCCTAAATATAGGGAGATTAGTAGATGAAAAAACTGAACCTGAAGCTCAAAATCATATTACCGATAGTAACACTTATTGTTTTGAGTATGGGGTTTGCGACCTTCTTCTCATACCGCAGTTCGTCAATAATATTGGAGCAAAGCATAACCCAGAAAATCAAAGGCATCAGTTCTGCCGCAGCGCACAATCTGGGAGTCTGGTGCCAGGACAAAATCTGGGAGCTTAACGGACTTAGCGGGCTTCCCGAACTGAAACAAGGGGTTTTAAGTTACCAAGGCAAAAACCTTGCCCAGGCCGATGATACACTGGTTTCCTTTGGCGAAAAACGCAATCTCTATGAGCGCCTGGCCCTGGTAAACAAAAACGGTGAGTACCTGGCAACCAGTGACGGCGACCGGGAGGTCAGGCTCAATATTCAAGACAGGCCTTACTTTCAAAAGGCCCTGGCAGGCAACCCTGCTGTCTCACCGGTGCTGAAAAGCAGGGTAAGCGGGCATCCCATAATAACCGTGGCAGTTCCGATTAAAGAAGGCTCCAGTGTGGCGGGGGTTCTGGTCGGCATAATAGATCTGCAAAAAGTCACCGATCAACTCATCACTCCCTTGGATACGGGCGGCGCGGGCTATCTTTATGTTTTGGACGATAGCGGTAGAATCGTAAGCCACCCGGATCAGTCCCTGGTATTGAACAACCAGGTGGCAGAGACTGATTTTGGACGCCAAATCCTGCGTCAACAACATGGGGTGCATCTCTACGACTATCAGGGAATTGAAAAAATAGCGGCCTTCTGCACCGCCCCGCTTTTGAACTGGAGGGTGGTGGCCACAGCGGATACGGAGACACTCTTTGCAATGGCCAAGGTTGTTCGCAACAAAAGCCTTATGATCGGGGGAATCGTCATCCTGCTGGGGCTTTTCCTCACCCTCTGGCTTGGCGTATCAATTACCAAACCGGTGGTAAGGGAGCTGACAACCCTGGAGGTCAGTTCCGCTGAAGTGAGCACCGCGGCCAGTCAAGTGGCAGCCACCGGCCAGAGCCTGGCCCAGGGGGCGTCCACCCAGGCGGAGACTGTGCAGGACTTCAGCCTGGTGCTGGAAAGCATTTCCCAACAGATAGAAAAAAACAACCTGTCCACAGCCACGGCCCGAGACTTTTCCAAGGAAACCCAAGTCCTGACCGAAGAGGCGGGAGAGGCCATGCAGAACCTGGATCAGGGCATGGACCAGTTGCAGGAAGCCAGTGGCGAGATGGCGGGCATTGTAAGGACAATCGAAGAAATAGCCTTTAAAACCAATCTATTATCCCTGAACGCAGCCGTTGAGGCAGCCAGGGCCGGAGAAGCGGGCCGGGGTTTTTCAGTGGTGGCCGAGGAAGTGGGTTCCTTAGCGGCCAACACAGCCAAGGCGGCCCAGGAGACCGGAGCCCTGATACAGGCCAACCTGGAGAGGATCAAGGTCAATACAAACCTGGTGAGAACTACCAGCCAAGGGTTTGCCAAACTCACCGACATGGCGGGCAAGTCGGCGGTCTTGATGTCTGAAATCGCTGAGGCCAACCAGGAACAGACCAGGGAAGTCAAGCACCTGAACCAAAGCATGCGCCAGGTTGATGACACAATTCAGAACCAGTCCAGCTTTGCCGAAGAGTCGGCCGCGGCCAGCGAAGAACTCCACAACCAGGCCAGGGAAGTGGCGCAAGTGGTGGAAAATCTGGGGCAGGTTATCCACGGCATGAAGGACCGGGCAGACGAGCTCCCTGTCCGTACATCCCTGAACAAGCCGGTTACGGCCAGACTGCTCACTCATGGGGCCTGATAAGGGAGAAATAGCTACCCGGTATGGCTCGGTGATTTAAAACAGTCTTCCAACAAGGGAAAAAGGACCGCGGCGTATGTACTTTTCGCCGCGGCCCTTTTACATGGGCTGCCACAGAAACGGCCCAAAGCCATCTTCAAATAAAAAACCTCTGTTAATGATCGGTTGATATTCGCTTTTGGGTCCCGGCTTCAAAAAAATGCAAATCCTGCTGGGAAAATCTCAACTTCACCACTCCGCCCTCTTGGGCCCGCAGCTCTCCGGGCAAACGCAAAACCAGTTTTTCCTCTTCACCGGCCCCTAAGTCACAGTGAACCAGATTTTCAGAACCCAGGGGTTCTAAAAGTTCAACCCTGGCCTTCAGGCTGCACAGGCCCGGTTCAGGCTCCTGGCCGGGCTGTTCCAGGCTGATAAATTCGGGCCTGATGCCCACCATGACCTCACCCTGGTAATCTCCGGGCCTGGCCCCGTTAAGCTTAAGCCTGGTCCCGTCCGTGAGCAAAAGGCCCGCCCCCTTGGGCAGCAAAGATCCGCTCAACAGGTTCATGGCGGGCGAGCCCATAAAGCGGGCCGCAAACACGGTGGCAGGATTTTTGTAAATCTCTTCCGGCGTGCCGAGTTGCTCCACCTGGCCGTCTTTGATCAAAAGGATGCGATCGGCCAGGGTCATGGCCTCCACCTGATCATGGGTGACATAAATAGAGGTGGTCTTAAGGTTTTGATGCAGCCTTTTGAGATTAACCCTCATCTGAGTGCGCAATTTTGCATCCAGGTTGGAAAGGGGCTCGTCAAACAAAAAAACTCTGGGTTTTCTTACTATAGCCCTGCCCATGGCCACCCGTTGGCGCTGGCCGCCTGAGAGCTGGTTGGGTTTTCGCCCCAAAAATGGGCTCAGCCCCAAAAGAGAAGCGGCCTGGTCCACCCTTTGGGATATTTCCCGCTTGGCTATGCCTCTCACCTTTAAACCATAGGCGATATTCTTGTAAACGCTCATATGGGGATAAAGGGCGTAGTTCTGAAAGACCATGGCCACGTCCCGGTCCTTGGGCTCAAGCCGGTTCACCAGCTTATCACCTATATGGACTTCCCCTTCCGTGATCCTTTCAAGCCCGGCCACCAAGCGCAGTACAGTGGATTTGCCGCAGCCCGAAGGCCCCACCACCACCAGGAACTCGCCATCGGCAATAGTGGCGTTGATGCCCTTTAACACTTCAGTATCGCCAAAATTCTTTCTCAGATTCCGCAAGACAACTTGCGCCATGGATATTCTCCCAACCCGATTCCCAAAGGAATCAGATTATTTTTCCGTTTCAATCAGGCCTTTGACAAAAAGCCGCTGCATGGCTATCACCACCAGCATCGGCGGCAGCATGGCCAAAAGGGCCGTGGCCATGATGATGTTCCATTGGGCTACAGTGTCGGCCACATAGACCATGCGCTGTATCCCCATGACCACGGTGTACATCTCTTCCTCAGTGGTGATCAAAAGAGGCCACAAATATTGATTCCAGCCGTAGATAAAAAGAATCACAAACAAGGCGGCGATATTGGTGCGGGAAAGGGGCAGAACCACATCCCAAAAAAACTTCAGCGCACCTGCCCCGTCTATGCGGGCCGCTTCCATAAGCTCATCCGGGATGGTCAGGAAAAACTGCCGGAATAAAAAGGTGGCTGTGGCGCTGGCGATGAGGGGCACAATCAGCCCCGCCTGGCTGTTCAGCATGCCCAAATCCGCCACCACCTGAAAAGTGGGCAGGATGCGCACCTCAACCGGCAACATAAGGGTCATAAAAATCATCCAGAAAAAAAGCCCCCGTAAGGGGAATCGAAAATAAACCACCGCATAGGCGGCTGTGAGGGAGATCATGATCTTGCCGCAGGCAATGCCCAGGGCCATGTAAAGGCTGTTCAGCATCATGGGGGCAACCGCCTGCCCGCCCGAGGCCTGAAGGCCCCGGCTCAGGGCGGTTTTGAAATTGGCCAGAAGCTCTCCCCCAAACCAAAGGGGGATGCCGCCGATAAGTTCTGTGTTTTCATGACTGGCGGCAAGCAGGGCTACAACCAGGGGAAAAACAATAACGCTCACCCCCATGATCAAGACCAGATGGGTGAAAAAGGTGCGCCAGGGGCGATTCTCCACCATTACGGCACACTCCTCTCAGTAGTTAACCTTGCGCTCAACATAGCGAAATTGAATAACGGTAAGCCCGATGACAATGACCATCAGAACCACCGACTGGGCAGCCGAGCCGCCAAGGTCCAGGCCGATGAAGCCATCGCTGAAGACCTTATAGACCAGAATATCCGTGGCCTTTCCGGGCCCTCCCTGGGTGATCGAGTGGATGATGCCAAAGGTGTCGAAAAATGCGTATATCACGTTAACCACAACCAAGAAGAAAGTGGTGGGTGACAACAATGGAAAAATAATGCTCCAAAACCGCTTTAAAGGCCCTGCCCCGTCTATGGCTGCGGATTCGATCAGGGAGCGGGGGATGGCCTGCAACCCGGCCAAAAAGAAAAGAAAGTTATAAGACACCTGTTTCCAGGAAGCGGCCAGAATAACCAAGGCCATGGCCTGCCCCCCATCGAGCACGTGGTTCCATTCATATCCCAGGGTCTTGAGCAAAAAAACCACCACTCCGCAAGAGGGATTGAACATGAAAAGCCACAACACCCCGGCCAGGGGCGGGGCCACGGCATAGGGCCAGATCAAAAGGGTCTTGTAGGCCTTGCTCCCCTTGACTGCATTATCGGCCATGCCCGCCAGAACAAGGGAGACGCCCAAGCTTATGGCCATGGTAAAAAAGCTGAATATAAGAGTTACCTTAAAGGACTGGGCATAGAGCGGGTCGACAAAGAGGCGGCTGAAATTTTCAAACCAGACAAATTGGGAAGAAAGCCCAAAAGCGTCTTCCAAAAGCATGGACTGGTAAAGGGCCTGACTGGCAGGCCAGATAAAAAATACCATAGTGACAATTACTTGCGGAGCCACCAACAGATAGGGCAAAAACCTGTTCTCAAAAACTACCTTTTTGGACTGCATTTATATTGCCTGATTTGCCCGAGGTGTGCAGGCAAGGGACCTCCAAGCCCCCTGCCCCACAGCCCGGTCTTGTTTAAAAACTTATTTCACGGATTTCTCAAATTTGCGCAGGAGTGTGTTTCCACGGGCCACTGCATCGTCCAAGGCCTTTTTAGCGGATTTCTTTCCGCTCCAGGCGTTTTCCAGCTCCTCGTTGATGATGTCCCTTATCTGCACAAAGTTGCCCAGACGCAGACCTTTGGAATTCTCTGTGGGCTTTTTGTGGTTAAGCTGCTTGATGGCTATATCTGTTCCGGGATTTTTCTGGTAAAAGCCCATTTCCCTGGTCAGGTCATAGGCGTCTTTGGTGATCGGCACATAACCGGTCTGCTGATGCCACCAAGCCTGGACCTCGGGCAGGGAAAGGTAGTTCAAAAACTTGGCCACGCCTTTGTAGTCATTCCGGGAATGACCGGAGAGGACCCACAAGGTGGCTCCACCGATAATGCCGTTTTGGGGGGCGTCCTTAACATCCGGATAATAGGGCAGCATGGCCACGCCGAAATCAAACTTGGCCCCGGCCTTGACTCCGGCGTATGAGGCTGAGGAGTTCATCAACATGGCAGCCTCGCCGTTTATGAAAAGCGGGTTCGGGGTGCTTCTGCGGCCTCCGTACTTAAAGATGTTTTCTTTTTGCCAGTCAACCATGTTCTGGATGTGTTTTACGTGCAAGGGGCTGTTGATCATGAGTTTGGTGTCAAGCCCCTTGAAGCCGTTGGCCCGGCTGGCCATGGGAACATTGTGCCAGGCGCCGAAGTTCTCCAGCTGCACCCAGGACTGCCAGCCAGTGGTGAAACCATATTTGCAGGCCTTGCTTTTAACTATTTTGCGGCAGGCCTCGGCCAGTTCAGGCCAGGTTTTAGGCGGCTTGTCAGGATCCAGACCGGCTTTTCTAAAGGCGTCTTTATTGTAAAAAACCACCGGGGTGGAGCTGTTAAAGGGCATGGAGAGCATCTTGCCGTCGGCGGTTGTGTAATAACCCACCACCGCGGCCAGGTAGCGGTTCTGGTCAAAGGGTTCACCGGATTCTTTCATAAGTTTGTAAACCGGATTGACAGCACCCTTGGCAGCCATCATGGAAGCGGTGCCCACCTCAAAAACCTGCACAATGTGGGGATGTTTCTTGGCCCTGAAGGCCGCAATGGCGCTGGTCATGGTCTCGGTGTAGTTGCCTTTGTAAACAGCCTTGACCTTGTATTCGGACTGTGATTTGTTGAAATCAGCGGCTATTTTGCCTACCCGCTCACCCAGCTCGCCGCCCATGGCGTGCCACCACTGAATCTCCGTGGCAGCCAGGGCTGAAGCGGCGTTCAGCATGAAAAGGCTCATAAAAAAAGCAAACAAAACCCTGGGCAAAGACATTTTGGAGTCCTCCTTAATAACCAAATAACTTCTCGGAAATTCTTGCGAAACAAGACAAAACACAATTTGCAGGAAACTGTAGCAGGCAACTGTTACCGGGCGGTTACGGGAAGATGCCTATTAGGTAAAGGGAGGCTGTTTAAGAGGAAAAGGGGAAGAAACTATAAAAAATAGTATTCCGATATGTGCGAGGAGATACATCACCCTGGGCGTGGAGATCTAACAACCGCCCTGGATCTGAACGGGCGAAGGGTATCCGGATTAACTGCATATCGTTATGCCGGTGAGGTTGGATTAGAGAGTGCTGCACAGTATCAGGATGCGCAATTCGCTTTGGAAAGATTTAACTATTTGATATAGTGGTTGAAACCTGTTTTGGGGGGTGTGTAAATGGCTACAAGGTTCGATCACAAGGGCGGTTTCGCGGATCATGCGGCAATCAGGCGCAAACGCCGGGAAAAGACGGCGGACAAAATAGACAAAATTATCGATTGGCAGCCAATAGAAGAATTTTTGAAAAAAATCTTGGCCACCGCCACAATGCGGTGGGTAATCCCGCTTATCCTGCTCTTGGCATGTTCAAGGCTCTCTTGTTACAGTCCTGGTACGGCCTATCG
>NZ_AZAC01000033.1 GCF_000931935.2 Dethiosulfatarculus sandiegensis | reverse complement strand
TGAGATGTGACTGGATTTCCCGGACCGTCATGCCTCGGGCATACAAGGAAATGATCTTGTCGTCAAAGCCGTCGAAATGGCGCCGGCCCTTTTTGATCAACTGAGGTTCGAAGCTGCCGTCGCGGTCGCGGGGGACTGACAACTCTATTTAGCCACCGCTTGACTTCACCCGCTTTTTGCCGTGGCCGTTTCGGGTGTTGCCGCTTTTGGCTTCTTACCTTTCTCGCACCCCAGGTGGTGGGTAAGCTCCGCTCCAAGCGCCTTCTCAACCAGGGCCTTCTTCAGCTCTTGGAATATTCCGTTTTCTCCCAACAGGTCTTCGGGCTTCTCATAGCCCTTGAGCAACTCATCAAGCAACTCGTCCTTGGCAGCCATTGTGCATACTCCTCCGATGAAGGGGTGATTACCTCACAATTGGCTCCATACACGAAATTCCTGACACTCCTTAAAGGCCTTATTGGTGGTATTCCCTGGCCCCGAAGATGGCCGTGCCGACCCTTACCAGGGTGGCGCCTTCTTTTATCGCCGCTTCAAAGTCTCCGCTCATGCCCATGGAAAGTTCATCCATGGCTCCTTTGGGCAGGCCCTTGGCCAGGTTTTGAGCCAGTTCATACAGTTTGGCGAAAATGGGGCGCACCTTTTCCGGCTGATCGAAAAAGGGCGGCATGGTCATAAGACCCTTTAGCTTGAGATTCGGCAGCTCAGCCACCTTAAGGGCCAGTTCCCTGGCTTCATCTTCAGAGCAGCCGGATTTTTGAATCTCTTCCCCCACATTCACCTGCAACAGGATGCCCAAGGTTTTGCCCGCCTCTTCTGCGTGACGGTTAAGCGCCTTGGCCAGTTTAAAACGGTCCACAGTCTGCACCACATGGCTGTGAAGGGCGGCGGGTTTGGCCTTGTTGGATTGCAGGTGTCCAATGAAGTGCCATTCAGGACCCTGGCCCAAGGCGGGTACTTTTTCGGTCAGCTCCTGTACGTAGTTCTCCCCAAACAAAACCTGCCCGGCCTTAAACGCCTCTTCAACCGCGCTGATCGGTTTGGTTTTGCTCACTGCCACCAGCCTGACGCTCTTGGGATCTCTGCCGCAGGATTGGGCCGCCTTTTCGATTCTTTCCAGTATGACTTGCAGGTTTTGGGCAATGCTCATAATTTCACCTTTTTTCAATAAACGCCTATATTACAGGCTCAAATTTTATCCTTTTCCGGCAATAGGGCAATAAACCAACCAGAACCGGTGGATCGCAAGCCCCTGGTCTTGACGGGCAATGAAAATAAGAATTTAGACCAGCTTCATGTGCAGCAGGGGAAAGGGCCTGCCTTGGCCGTCAACCGGTGAACGGCCCATGATTTGAAAGCCAATATGTTTATAGAAACCTATTGCCTGCGGATTTTGCTCGTTTACATCAACAGTTGAAACGTTTAAGTTTTCAATAGCATATTTGCAAAGAAAAGAGCCGACTCCCCGCCCTCTGCTCTCCGGCAGTACGAACAGCATTTCAAGTTTATTTTCAGCCACTCCGCCGAAACCAAGGATCTTGCCCTGTTGGTCTTTTACACACCTCAAGAAAACCGCATCAAAATACTCTTCCAGAATCAGCGGTTTTAATAATGCAATGTCTTCTTCTGTTAAAAAGTCGTGAGTCGCTCGAACAGAGGCTTCCCACACTTTTATCAATTCAGGGTAATCATTTTTTACGACATGTTCTATTCTCATGCAAACCTTTGCTCAAGCGCTAGGCTCTGGGTGCAGGCGGCTAGAGTGGATTACTTAACCGTGCGCATCTGCCCGGGGTTTTATGCGGAAATCCCGGGGCTGCGTGGGGAAAAAGTTTAACTGTGTTTTATAAATTATTCCGATGGAAGCGGCAACCCGTGAATTCTCAGGAACGACAGCTTGTCCCAGTACCCGCGTTGAAAGACAATTTTCCCCTTCCGCACATGGAAAAAGCCGCACCCCCTGAGCCCCAACGGGTCTTTCCATTCCAGGATTCCCCATTCTCCGTCTTCAAAGATGTTTTCCACAATGCAAGTCATGTTTGCTTTTGAAAATTCTGTGACAAACATATCCTTTATGGCTTGCCTCCCCTTAACGGGGACTTCCGCCACCTGGTGATTGACCGCCTCATCCGCATACAATTCCGAGAGTTGTTCTGCATCAGCGGCATTGAATGCCTTTACAAATTTTTCAATAACTTGTCTGGGGCCCATTTCCCACTTCCGTCATATTTAAGTTATAAGTAAAAGATGTGCCCGGTCGAACCTTTGTCTGAATGTTCAGGGGGAAAAGGCCTAAAAACCCCATATGCCGCCGGTCAGGCAAAAGAGGTCCAGCATTATTCCGGAACTATAACACCCCAATCAAGCAAAATGCCGAGAACCCTTGCCAAGGGCAGGCCCACCACATTGGTGTAGCTGCCCGAAACTTCTTCCACAAAGGCGGCTCCCAGGCCTTGAATGGCATAGGCCCCGGCCTTGCCCATGGGCTCCCCGCTTCTGACATAGGCTTTTATCTCGGCCGGGCTCAGGCCGCGGAATTTGACCCGACTCACAGCCGACCCCTGGTGCTCGCCCTGGCTGTTTATGAGGCTGAATCCGGTGACCACCTGGTGTTCCCGGCCGGAGAGGATCTTGATCATTTCCATGGCCTGGTCAGCGTCTTTTGGCTTGCCCAGGATCTCATCCCCCAGGGCCACCAGGGTGTCGGCCGCCAGAATATTGCGGTTTGGGTGGCTTTGGAAAATGGAGACGGCCTTCAGCCGGGCCAGGCGGCAGGACGCCTCAAGCGCCCCTTCGTCTGGCAGAAGGGTTTCATCCACATCAGCGGGCAGGCATTCAAAGTCAATACCCATGCGTAAAAGCATCTCCCGCCTTCGGGGAGAGGCCGAGGCCAGGATAAGCGGGTTTTTGCCGGTCAGGCGGTACATTTGGTTTCTTCCAGGTCAAGATTCAGCCCAAAAAGGCGGTTTGTGTTCTGGCTGGTGGCCAGGGCCAGTTTTTCCGGGTCTTTTTCCAATACCCGGGCCAGGGCTGCAACTGTATAGGGCAGGTAGCTCGGTTCGTTGGGTTTTCCCCTTTTGGGCACCGGAGCCAGGAAGGGGCAGTCGGTCTCCACCAAGAGCCGGTCAAGGGGTGTTATGGCCACTGCCCTGCGCAAGCCTTCGCTCTTGGGAAAGGTGATGGTGCCGGTTATTCCCAAATGAAAACCCAGGTCCAGGGCCTTTTGGGCGATTATTTCGTCACCGCTGAAGCAGTGGATCACCCCCCCCACCTGGCCTGCGTCCTGTTCCGCCAAAAGGGCCAGGATTTCTTCGTGGGCCTCTCGATCGTGGATCACAAGCGGCAGCCCGGCCTTTTTAGCTGCCTCTATCTGTTCGGAAAAGACCCGGCGCTGTATTTCTTTAGGGGATTTGTTGTAAAAATAATCCAACCCGCATTCACCCCAGCCCACTGCGCCCTTGTTTTGGGCCAGCTCAAGCAGCTGTTTTGGGAAATCCGGCGGCGCACCGGCTGCGTCATGGGGGTGAATCCCCGGGCAAAAGGAGACATCCTTTTCCTTTTCGGCAAACTCGGCCGCCTTGACCGAGGTCTCGAGATCGACTCCTATGGCAACCACATGAATCACCTTTGCCTGGCGGGCGCGATCAAGCGCCGCCTGCGGGTCCTCCAGAAGATCCAAGTGGGCATGGCTATCTATTATCATTAAAACTCCTTGCGGATGCATTGGTTATGGCCGGATTCAGCCTGTTCCGAAAAAGGCGGCAGGGGGGAGATTCATGTTTGAGAGTCAAATTCCCCTTGGGCAAAAACCACTTGGCCTTTAAACACCTTGCACAAACGTACCACCCGTACGAGTTCCCTGTCGAGGGCGTCCATCATCACCACATCCAGCCCGGCTCCGGCGGCTGCGGCCAAAAAGGACGGGGCCGCGAAATCGGTCTTTACACCCGCGGTTTTGGTGGTGAGGTTGCTCAGGGCGATCATGGTAAGCGGCCTGGGCTCAATGACAGAGTCCAGACTGCGTAAAAATCCCAGCACACCTGCCGCGTGGGCCTCTCCCTGGGGAAGGCCCAGGGGCATGACCATGGGGTCCAAGACCAGCCTTTGGCCGGTGATGCCTTTCTGCCGGGCCCGCTCCGCTATCAGGGCGGCCAGGGCCAGGCGGCCTTCCGCGTCCTGGGGCACCTGGCCGGTCATGGTGGAAGCCACCAGGGTCAGGCCGTTTTTTTGGGCCAGCTCGAGCAGGGGGTCAAGGCGGCTTTCTTCGGCTGTGGCCATGTTCAATATGGGGGGCCTTTTACAGAACAAAAGCCCGGTTTCCAGGTCCTCGGCCCGTGGCGCGTCCAGCATGAGTTTAAGTCCGCAGGCCTTTTCAGCCGTCTTGATCAGAAATTTCCAGACCTCTCTTTTTTGGGAGGCCGCCACATAGCCCGGATTAAGGTCCAGCCAATGGGCTCCGGCTTCCTCCACCTGTCGGCAAAGCCGGGCCAGGAATTCCGCATCCCTTTTTTGGATGGCCCGGGCCACTGAAGGCCTGGAAGCGGTCAGGTTGTCGGCTGCTATTAACATGAATGCATTCTAGCCTTGCACAGACCGCTTGCCAAGTCCGGCAAGCATGACTTGACATTGGCCGGTATAAGAGGTCTATTTTTAGCTGAGTATTTATCCGTCAGCCGGGGGAAAGAGCATGACAGCTTCTCGCATAATTGATCTGCGCCGTCAACTGGATAAAGAGGAAAAAACCCGGCTGAGCCTTCATGCCTGCTTAAGCACCCAAGCCCTGCGCAGAAATGAGGAGCCCATGATCGGCTTGGGGCACCGTCAGTTCTTCAGCCTGGATGCGGACCGTGTGATGCATTCCCTGGCCTATACCCGCTACATTGACAAGACCCAGGTCTTCAGCCTGGTGGATAACGACCAGATCACCCACCGGGTTTTGCATGTGCAGCTTGTTTCCAAGATCGCACGCACCATAGGGCGTTTTTTGCGCTTAAACGAAGACCTCATAGAGGCCATCGCCCTGGCCCATGACATAGGCCATCCGCCTTTTGGCCATGACGGAGAGAAGTTTCTGGCCGAAAAATGCAGGCAGGAGGGACTGGGAGGTTTTCAGCACAATCTTCAGTCCGTGAGATTTTTGGAAAAGGTGGAAAAAGGCGGCAGGGGGCTTAACTTAAGCCTTCAGGTGCTGGATGGGGTGCTTTGCCACGACGGGGAGGTGCACTCGGCAAACCTGACGCCTGTAAAAGACAAGACCTTCAGCCGCTTTGACCGGGAAATAAAGGACAAGGAAGAAGACCCGTCCCTGCCGGTTATCCCCATGACAACCGAAGGCTGTGTGGTGCGCATATCAGACACCATCAGCTACATTGGCCGCGACCTGGAGGACGCCATTCTCCTGGGCCTGGTGAAACGCGAGGATCTGCCTGAAAAAGTGGTCCGCGTCCTGGGCCGTACAAACGGCACCATGGTTTATCGCCTGGTGGAGGACCTGATTGAAAATTCCCGGGAGAACCCCAGGGTGCGGTTCAGTGAACCCACCGGCGAGGCGCTTAAGGAGCTTAAGGACTTCAACCTGGAGAGGATTTACTTAAATCCCAAGATCAAGACCGAACACGACAAAATAAGACAAGCTTATCATAGACTTTTTGAAAGCTGTCTGGATGAGCTTAAAAGGGGCGTTAACATAAACAGCACGTTGAGCTCGTTTTTAAAGGGCATGCTTCCGGAATATCTTGACGAGCATCCGGCAGTGATCTGCCGGGATTTTATCTCCGGCATGACCGATGAATATTTCCTGCGCTGCTGCCAGTCCCTTGATGACCCGCCGCCCCTGCCCAAAAGACTGGGCAGTTCATTTTAGGCCTTTATTGGTGCTTTTATTCGTGAAGTTTTTCATTTGCCCCCTATTCAACAAGGCCCCTCAAAATTATTTTCACAATAAACTTGCATTTTCTTTATTTGTCCTTGACAATCCCCAAGCCAATAAGATTAAACTTTGGCTACGGGAGGGATGCTTCAAGTTCTGTGGGAGGAACTAAGTTAGAACGATATCCCGCCTAATTCGTGGTCTTTGCAGTCGTGCTGCGCTGTTTGTTGACCGCTCGATATTTTTGCTCTTGAATCACTAAATTGTCCTGTTCTCGGCCAAACAGATGAGGTCTGTCCAGGTATGGCGGACCACTATAGGCTTTGTTTGGTCCGGGCCGGGGAGGAATCATGGTTGCTAAAGCATCCCAGCCAGGTGCTGCTGCAAAGGCGCGTCTTGGCGAGGAGCCGCAATTGGCCCTCGAAGATATTCATTTAAGGTTCGGTGGTTTAAACGCCTTGAGCGGTGTCAGCTTCAAGGTCGCCAAGGGCCATATCCAGGCCATCATAGGCCCTAACGGTGCGGGCAAGACCTGCATCTTAAACTGCATCTGCCGTTTTTATCACCCCTATCGGGGGCGAATTTTTTATGAGGGGCAGGACATCTCCAAGATATCCACCCACAAGGTGGCTTCCTTAGGCATTGCCCGCAGTTTCCAGAACATCGAGCTCTTCAAGGGCATGACCGTGCTGGACAATATCAAACTGGGGCACCATGTGCACATGCACGGCGGCTTTCTCTCCGGCGGCCTGTATCTGGGTAAGGCCAAGCGGGAGGAAATGAGGGTGCGCACCGAGATCGAGGAGAAGATTATCGATCTGCTGGAGATTGAGGCCATCCGTAAAAAGGTGGTGGGAACCCTGCCCTATGGTTTTCAGAAAAGGGTTGAGCTGGCCAGGGCCCTGGCCATGCGTCCCAGGATTCTTCTTCTGGACGAGCCCATGGCCGGAATGAACCTGGAAGAAACCGAGGATATGGCCCGCTTTATTCTGGATGTCAATGAAGAGTGGGGCGTCACCGTGGTTTTGATCGAGCATGATATGGGTGTGGTCATGGATATCAGCGACCGGGTGGTGGTGCTTGATTTCGGCACCAAAATCGCCGAAGGCACCCCGGAACAGGTGAGTAAGGACCCCCATGTGATTCAGGCCTATCTGGGCTCCGAGGAAGCGGCCCACTCCAAGCTGGGGCTCTGACAACAGGCAACGGGAGGGTTAAGACGAAAAAAAATAAACCGGCTTTTGCAGCCGTCTTACAGATACATGCTCATTTAAGGTTCTTTTGATATCGGCTTTGCCGGTAGTTGACACGAGGATCGTATCATTAAATCTCTTCCTAAGCGGAGACAAGGCGAAAGTGGTCCAAACATACATCAAGGCTGAAGAAAAGGGAGTCGACATAGGGCAGAACACCTTGCCTGGACTGCTTCTGCGAAACGCGGAAAAGTTCGGTGACAGCCAGGTTGCCCTGAGGGAAAAGGAGTTCGGTATCTGGCAGGATGTCACCTGGCGCGGATACCTTTCCCATGTCAAATATTTCGCTCTGGGGCTCAAGTCCCTGGGGTTTTGTGATGATGATTCCCTGGCCATTATCGGCGACAACCGTCCGGAGTGGGTATATGCCGAACTGGCCGCCCAGGCCTTGAAGGGCATGCCTTTGGGAATCTATCAGGATTCCATCTTGACCGAGGTGGCCTATGTGATCGACCATTCAGACGCTTCTTTTGTGGTGGCCGAAGACCAGGAGCAGACCGACAAGGTCCTGGATATGAAAGACGAACTGCCGAAGGTCAGGAAAGTCATCTACACCGATCCAAAGGGCATGAGGGCCTATGACGATCCTCTTTTGATTTATTTCCCCGATGTGGAGGAGCTGGGCCGGGAATATGAAAAAGAACACCCCGGCGCCTTTGAGGAATCGGTCAACCGCCTGACTCCGGCCGACGTGGCCCTGATCGCCTATACTTCGGGCACCACGGGCAAACCCAAGGGCTCGGTTCTGACCCATTCCAATATGCTCAAGATGGCCTTGAACTTAAGCGAGGTGGACCCCAAGCTGCAAGGCGACGAATTTGTCTCGTTTTTGCCCCTGCCCTGGATAGGCGAGCAGATGATGAGCATCAGCTCGGCCTTGGCCATTGGCTTTACGGTTAATTTCCCGGAAGAGCCGGAGACGGCCATGACCGATCTCTATGAGATCGGACCCAATGTGGTTTTCAGCCCGCCAAGGGTTTGGGAGCAGCTTTCCCGAACCGTGATGGTGAAACACTTAGACGCCTCTGCCTTTAAGCGTTTTATCTACAGGCTTTGCATGCCTATCGGTTATCAGATGGCCGATTTCCACTTTGAAAGAAAAGAGCCCAGCCTGGGTTGGAAAATACTCTATGGCATGAGTTACCTGCTTTTGTTCAGGGCCTTGAAAGACAGACTGGGCTTTTCCAATATCAGAAGCGCCTCAACCGGCGGTGCGGCCCTGGGGCCGGATGTGTTCCGTTTCTTTCATGCCTGTGGCGTGAATTTAAAACAGATCTACGGCCAGACCGAGATCAGTGGCATCTCCTGCATCCACCGGGCCGACGAGGTGGATTTTACCTCTGTGGGAGCGCCCATCCCTGAGACCGAAGTCAAGATTGCGGATCCGGACCCCGAGGGCGTGGGTGAGATCATAAGTAAATCACCGGCACTTTTCGAAGGTTACCTGAAAAACGATAAGGCCACCGAAGAAACAATCTTAGATGGTTGGCTCTATTCAGGTGACGCCGGTTATGTAACCGAGAATAAACAGCTTGTCTGTATTGACCGTATAAAAGACCTCATGAAATTAACCAGCGGAGCCAGGTTCTCGCCCATGTTTATCGAGAACAAGCTCAAGTTCTGCCCCTATGTGGTTGAATGCTGCGTTTTGGGTCATGACCGGAACTATGTAACGGCCATGATCTGTATTGACTACAACCACACAGGTAAGTGGGCAGAGGAACACAGGGTGGGCTACACCACCTACACCGACCTGGCCAGCAAGTCCGAGGTTTACGAGCTTATTGAAAAAGAAGTGGTCAGGGTGAACCGCTTCCTGCCCGAGGCGGCCAGGCTCGCCAAGTTTGTCTTGCTTTACAAGGAGTTCGACCCGGACGACGGCGAGTTGACCAGGACGCGCAAGCTGCGCAGGCGCTTTATTGCCGAGCGCTACGCCAGTGAAATCGAGGCCCTTTATGAGGACACCGACCAGGTGCACGTTGAGAGTGAGATCCAATACCAGGACGGCAAAACCACCACCATTATCACGGACCTGCATATCCGTCAGATGAAGCCTCTTGAGGAGTATGAGCTGGAGGCGGAGCGCAAGTGGTGGCAATTCTGGAAACCGGTTCATTAGCAGGTTGCACAGCCTGCCCGAGGCCGGAGACATTCGGTTTGTTTGAAACGCCTGCCCTTGGGGGGCGGGTTTGAGCGGTCCCAAAAGGCCCGTGAATAAAATCAGCGCTTTTAAGGCGCCAGGGAGACTAAGCCCTTATGCAGGAGTTCATTCAGTTAGTCGTCACCGGATTGGTCATCGGCTCGGTCTATGCCCTTGTGGCCATGGGCTTTGCCCTGATCTACAAATCCACCAGCATCATCAACTTTGCCCAGGGCGAATTTGTGCTGGTGGGCGCCTATGTCTGCCTATGGCTGTATTCCGGGTTGGGGCTGCCCATTGTATGGGCCTTTTTACTGACCATGGTGGCCAGCGTGCTGATGGGCGTCCTTTTGGAACGTCTTATCCTGCGCCCCATGATCGGCGAGCCGATTATCAGCGTGATTATGATCACCATCGCCCTGGCCACGGTGCTCAAAAGCCTGGTGACCATTCTCTGGGGCACCCAGATTAGGGTCTTTGATCCGCCGATCTTCAGTCAGGCCGCGATTCATCTGGGCACGGTGAGGGTCTCGGAGGTCTATTTATGGACCTTTGGTTTTGCCTTCCTGTTCCTGGGAATTTTTGCCGCCTTTTTTAAATTCACCCGGGTGGGGGTGAGCATGCGGGCTGTGGCCAATGATCAGCAGGTGGCCCAGAGCATGGGCATCAGCGTGAAAAAGGTCTTTGCCATTTCCTGGTCCATCGGCGCTTTGGTCTCGGCGGTTGGCGGTATTCTGGTAGGCAACATAAACGGCATCAACATCACCTTGAGCGGTTTTGGCCTCAAGGTGTTCCCAGCGGTTATCCTGGGCGGACTGGAGTCCATTGGCGGGGCTATTATCGGAGGCCTCACCATAGGAATTCTGGAGAACATCATGGGTGCCTACCTGGATGTCTATCTTGGCGGCGGCGTCAAGGAGATCTCTCCGTTTATTGTTCTGATCATTATTCTCATGGTCAAGCCCTACGGGCTATTCGGCATAAAAGAGATCGAAAGAGTCTAACCGAGCTTGTTTGACGCCCTTTTTAGGGGCCATCAGGAGATAAAAAATGCCTTGCGGCCTGTTTCATTCGACCTATGAGAAAGACGACGCCATCTTCCAGACACGCTGGATAAAGTGTTGGATGGCCGCCTTTATAGTGTTTTTGCTCACCTATCCCCTTTACGGGGACGCGGTGAGCGAATTCATGGGCATGAACACCCTTAACCTGTTCAACCTGATTTTTATCTACATCGTGGGGGCCCACGGCTTAAACCTTCTCACCGGCTATACCGGACAGATATCACTGGGCCATGGGGCTTTCATGGGTGTGGGCGCTTATACCGCCGGAATTCTGGCCAATATGGGCTGGCCTTTTTGGCTTTGCCTGCCCATGGCAGGGCTTATGACAGCCGCGGTGGGCATGATTTTCGGTTTGCCTTCCTTGCGTTTAAGAGGGCTTTACCTGGCTATCGCCACCTTGGCGGCCCAGTTTATCCTGGACTATGCCATGCGCAACTGGTCCGGCCTGACCGGCGGCTCCAGCGGCCTGATCGTGCCTGCGGCCGAGTTGGGTGATTTTATTTTTGATTCGGATATCAGCTTTTACTACCTGGCTCTGACTTTTGCCGCCGCGGCGACCATGTACCTCAAAAACCTGACCCGCACCAGAACCGGCCGGGCCTTTGTGGCGGTGAGGGACCGCTACCTTTCGGCCGAGGTTATAGGGGTCAACCTTTTCAAGTATCGCATCATGAGCTTTGGCATAAGCTCCTTTATGGTGGGCATAGCAGGCGGTTTGTGGGCTTATTACATCACCATCATCAGTGATGAGCACTTCACCCTGTGGCTCAGCGTGCAGTTTCTGGCCATGATCATCGTGGGCGGTATGGGGCATGTACTGGGCTCTATCTTCGGGGTGATTTTCATGACTGTGCTGCCCGAGCTCCTGCGTTTGCCCGCCGAGATGATGAGCGAGATTTATCCCAGTATCTTCGAGATGTTCGCAGCATTGCGCGAGATGATTTTCGGCCTTATGGTAATAGCCTTTCTTATCTTTGAACCGGATGGAATGGCGGCCCGCTGGCATACCATAAGGGCCTATTGGAAGTTGTGGCCGTTCTCCTATTGAGAGTTGCTTTCTGAAAAGGGTTGGGAGGCCCTTTTCGAAAATCTCCAGAATGAAGATAAAGGCTGTTGCCGGCGCAAAGAAAAAGGGAGGTTTAAAAGACCGGCGCAGGCCTTATCGGTCATAGAAGGGTCGCGGAAGATATGGCTTTTTAAAAAGAGGCCGGTTTTTCGTGTCTGACAATTGGGAGGTAATACTTGGGAAGGGAGACTTAGACTATGAAAAAGCTTTTCATGTCTTTAGCTGTGGTGCTGGCCTTGAGCCTGGCCCTGGCGCCGGCTGTTATGGCCAAGGAAATAAACGTAGGCGGCATTTTCGACATTACCGGAGCCACCGGAGCCGTGGGTAAGGACTATGCCAAGGGCGCGGTGGCTGCCACGGGTTATTTCAATGCTCAGGGCGGGGTCGACGGCGAAATGCTGAAGCTCATCGCCAATGACTACGCCTACAAGATCCCCGAGGCAGTCAACCTGTATAAACAGTACAAAAGTGTGGACAAGGTCAATGTGATCCAGGGCTGGGGCACCGGCGACACCAACGCCTTGAGGCCCTTGATCAACAAGGACAAGATCGTATTTTTCAGCGCCAGCTACGACGGCAATTTGACAAACCCCAAAAAGACTCCTTACAACTTTTTTATCGGCACGTCATATTCAACCATGATCCGTCTGGCCCTTTTGTATGCCAAGGAAAACGGTTGCAAGAAGTTTGTCTTTATCTATCCGGACCATCCCTATGGCAAGAACCCCATTCCGGCGGGCAAGGATTTCGCCAAACAGCTGGGGCTTGAGGTGGGGCCTGACCAGATCGTGGGCTTGAGGGCTATCGACGCCACCAGCCAGCTTCTGGCCCTTAAGAAGTTCAATCCCGAGTATGCCTGGATTGGCGGAACCACCCCCTCCACCGCGGTCATCTTGAAAGACGCCGCCAAGTTGGGGCTTAAGACCAAATTCATGGTTAACTGCTGGGGGTTTGACGAGAACCTGCCCAAGCTGGCGGGCAAGGCCGCGGAGAACTCCTTTGGCTTGATGCCTGTGGCCCCCTGGGGCGCGGATGTGCCGGGCATGAAGGCGGTGGTGGAGTCTGCCAAGGGTGAAAACTACACCATGCACTATGTGAAGGCCTGGGTTTCCACCATGATTATGGTGGAGGGCATGAAACGGGCCAAAAAGGCCGGCAAGCTGGATGGACCCGGATTAAAGGCCGCCTTGGAGACGATCAAGGACTTTGACACCCAGGGTCTCACAGCGCCGATTACCTACACCCCAAAAGATCACAGGCCCAACACCAGTTGCGCCATCGGCGGGGTCAAGGATGGAAAGCTCTATATCGTCAAGAGCGTCAAGTTCCCGCGCGAGGCCAAATATATCGGTTGGTAGCAGTCATACAGGGCAAGGGGCTTAAAAGTCCCTTGCCCTATACTTAAAGATCAAAGGTGATCCTAATGCCGCTTCTTTCGGTTAACAACATCGAAGTTATCTACGACGACGTCATATTGGTTTTAAAGGGCCTTTCCCTGGAGGTGGAGGAAGGCCAGATTGTAAGTGTGCTGGGCGCAAATGGCGCTGGTAAAACCACCACCTTGAAGGCCATCAGCGGCTTGTTGAAGACCGAAGAGGGCGAAGTAACCGACGGCTCCATTATTTTTGACGGTGATAAGATCAACGGCCTGGAGGCCGAGGATATCGTCAAAAAAGGTATTTTCCAGGTGATGGAAGGCAGGCGGGTCTTTGAAGACCTGACTGTGCGGGAAAACCTGGTGGCCGCGGCCCACACCCAGAAATGCAGCCGTTCCGAGCTGGATGACCGTATTGACCATGTGTATTCTTATTTTCCCCGTTTAAAGGAAAGGGAAGCCGGTCTGGCCGGTTATCTCTCCGGTGGTGAACAGCAGATGCTGGTGATCGGCAGGGGCATGATGGCCAAGCCCAAGCTGATGATGCTGGATGAACCCAGCCTGGGTCTTTCCCCTCTTTTAGTGGGTGAGATTTTTGAGATAATCGTCAAGCTCAACAAGGAATTGGGCACAACTATCCTTTTGGTTGAGCAGAACGCGCGCATGGCGCTTAATATCGCGGACCATGGCTATATCATGGAAAACGGAAAAATTGTGCTTGACGACACCACTGAAAAATTAAAAAACAATGAAGATGTCAAACAGTTTTACCTTGGCATGACCGAGATGGGCTCCAAACGCTCCTACAGGGACGTTAAGCACTATAAAAGGCGTAAGCGCTGGCTGACTTAGGTGAGAGCCCGACTGAATAGTGAATCCAATGCGCCCGCTTTTGATTATGGTCAAGGGCGGGCGCTCAGGTTGCAAAATATATAAATACCGTCTGTAAGCCCCTTGGGTTCCGGCCTAGGTGACCTGCTTTTTCATCTGATGCGCGCTGCCTGCTAACGGAGAACTACCAGGGGCGGGAGAAAATCATGCCTGATATGAATCGCTCCAAGGGCTTTTATCTGCCAAAGTTGGAAACCATGTCGCCGGATGCGCGTCAGGAATATCTGGATAAAAAGACTCAAGAGATAGTGGCTCATGCCTATGAAAAGGCGCCTTTTTTCAGGGAGCTGATGAAAAAACAGGGCGCCTTGCCCCAGGACATCAAAACCGTTGCGGATTTAAGCGGGCTTCCGGTGACGGAAAAGGCGGAGCTGGTGAGGCTGCAAAGGGAGAACCTGCCCTTTGGCGGATTTTGCGCCGATAAAATGGAGGGCTTGAGGCGGGTTTATGTCTCTCCCGGCCCGATCTACGAGCCTTGTGAAGCGGTTCTGGAAGACACCCGCTGGTCCCAGGCCTTTTTTGCAGCGGGCTTTAGAAAGGGCGACCTGGCCCAGGTGACCTTTAACTTCAATATGGTGCCCTTTGCCTTTATGCTCGACGAGGCCCTTAACCAGATGGGCTGTAAGAGTGTACCCACCGGAGTGGGCAACACCGAGATTCAGGTTCAGGTGTTAAAGGATCTTCAGGTGGAGGCCTATGTGGGCACGCCGAGCTTTTTATCCGCCCTGGCCGAAAGGGCCGAGCAGATGGGGCTGGACCTGCAAGAGGACCTTAACCTCAAGGTGGCCTTTGTGGCGGCTGAGATGCTGCCGGAAAGCCTGCGTGAATCCTTGCAAACCAGGCTGGGTATGATGATACGCCAAAGCTACGGCACAGCCGATGTGGGTTGCCTGAGCTATGAATGCCCCCTGACCGGAGGCATGCACTTTGCCCAGGATTGCGTGGTGGAGGTGGTTGATCCCGAGACCGGACAGCCGGTGGCCGAAGGCGAAATGGGCGAGGTGGTGGCCACGGTCTTTAATAAGACCTACCCCTTGATCCGCTTCGGCACGGGCGATCTTTCCGCCTATACCACCGAAACCTGCGAATGCGGCCGCACCGCGCCTAAGCTGACCAGGATCATGGGTCGGGTGGATCAGGTGACCAAGATCAAGGGCATGTTCGTGCATCCGGGGAGCGTCACCCAAATGTCCGCCCGCTTTGAGCAGATAAGCGCCTGCCAGTTGGTGGTCACCAGGGAGAATAATCAGGACGTAATGACCCTGGTCTGCGAGTTGGCTGACGAGTCAGGGGCTACGGAAGAGTTTGCGGCCGAGGTGATGGACGCCATGAAGGAATTTTTGCGTCTCAAGGGCCGGGTGGAGGTTACGGCCAAAGGCACCTTGGCTGAGGGCTGCGAGGTTATCTCCGATAAAAGGGTCTGGGACTAAGCTTTACGGCTATGAAGCCGAAAAACCGCCCCTTGCCAGTCAAGAGGCGGTTTTTCGGTGCTTGAATCCAGAACCGAGGCAGACTTTGCAAAGATCCTTAAGCGGCGGATCTTGGGGAGGAGATGGTCCAAGCCTCGGAACGGCTGGATGTACTTTTAAATTCAGGATCAAATACGGGCCACAGCGCAAAGATCAGGGCCCTGCCAAAAAAAACATCCGGATTTAGGCCTTGCGGATCTTGCCCGAGGCCATCATGTGCGCCACTGCGGCTACAATCAGGTTGTCTTCATTGGTGTTTTCCTGCATGGCTCCCATGATTTCCATGAGAGAGGTGGTAACGGCCTTTTCGCTCTGGTTATTCTGGTTCATTTTCTCGTCTCCTTTTTAAAGGTCTAAATCCGGTTTATTTAGAATCGGTTTGAAAGTTTCTTTGTTTACCGTTGCCCTTTGGATTAAGCAAAGGGCGTGCCAGACGTCATGGTTATGCCTGATTAATGGTTGTCAAGAGTATTGGATGATTATTTTCAGTCAAACCGGCTGGTTGGGGTTATGAGAATCTCCGATGGCCGGATGGGATTTTTTTTGGGGAATTTGGCGGACGTCGTTTCCGGTTTTCCCGGACCGTTTGTGTCCGGGAAAACCGAAAAAACCGTGTAACTTGTGGGGTTGTGAAAAATTAGCCTCCGGCTCTGACCTTAATCAGTTCGGCCACTATGCTTACGGCTATCTCTTCCGGTGTTTCGGCCTTGATGGGCTCGCCGATAGGTGAGTAGACCTTGTCCAGGGTTTTTTGGCTGACGCCTTCATCCAAAAGGGCGCCATAGATGGCCTTGCGTTTTCTGCTGGAACCTATCATACCTACATATTTGGCATTTTGTTTAATAGCCTGGCTCAGGACTTCCTTGTCATACATGTGCCCCCTGGTCAGGATGACCAGATAGGCGTCTTCGCCCAGGTCCTTTCCCGTAAGCACGTCCTGATAATTATTTACCCAGATTTCGTCTGCCTGGGTAAAACGTTCGCGGTTGGCGAAGTCTTTGCGGTCATCCATCACAACCAGCTTGAAACCAACCATTTTGACCAGTTTTGCCACCTGTAAAGACACATGGCCTGCGCCAAAGAGATAAACCGTGGGGTCTGCCAACACAGCCTCCCAAAGACAGGGCAGGTTCTGGCCCGAGGGAAGCTTAAGGTCATGGATCCCAAAGGGGCGCTCTTTTATATATTCTTCCAGCTTGGGAAGTATCTCTGAGTTAACCTCGGGAAAGCCGTCCAAGCTGCCAACCGGCTCCTTGTCCAGGGCCAGAAGCAGTTTACGCCCCTTTTGGGTCTTGATCGGGCCGGGGAGCGCCGGGGTGAGCAAAAGCCCTTGGCCGCCTTTCTGAGCCAGATGGGCGGCTGCCTGGTAGATATCCCGGGCCGCGGAGTCGGCCGCCTTTACCGGTTCCAAAAAAACGTCTACATTGCCGCCGCAGAGCATTTCACTGTCTGAAACATCCTTGCCCCGCAGGGAAAAGTGCAACAATTTGGTTTGTTCTTCCTGAAGGCAACGGCAGGCTTCCTGTTGAACGTCTCCTTCCAGTTTGCCGCCGCCGATGGTGCCTTTTATGCTGCCGTCGGCCAGGACCAACATGGAGGCCCCGCTGGATCTGGGGGCCGAGCCGGAGCGTTTCACTATGGTTGCCAGGCAAAGGTCATTGGCTTTTTTGAGTTCTTCATTTACCAGGGTTACGAAGTGTGCCATGTGTATCCTTTTGCTCTTTGCCGGTCTCGGCGGCAAGATAACTGATGCTTGCCGGTCCCTTGTCTAGTGATTAAAGGCGTGCATTATGGCCTCCAGGACTGATCCTCCCAGGGCGCGGGCCTTTTCGCTTATGGTGTTTAAATATTCCACCTTTCCCCTGGGGTCGATATCCCCCACCTTTAATCCTTGGTTTACCTGCGACCCGGGCCTGATGAGCCCCCTCACCACCCCGGAGACCTGAGCCGTGAGTTCCGCTTCGTTGATCAGGGCCAGCACCTGGCCTTCTTTCACAGTGTCGCCTAATTGGCATTTTGGCTGAAACCGTCCGTCCGCAGGGGCCCTGAGCACCCTTTTGGCCGTGACTCCCGCCATGGACCCCGGCACGCCGGTATTGGGTTCAGGGCTGCCCTGGTAGATAAGACGCCCCAGGTTGTGGCCCCGGTTGGTCTCGATGGCCAGGTGCACTTCGTCCGGAGCATTGAAACCGGGCCCCAGGCCAATGGTCAGATCGGCCATGCTTTTTTTAAGGCCTGTATTCCTTTTGGCAATAATCGCATCCACTACGACCTTGGGCCGGTACTCGGTCAGGCAGGTGAGTTCCGGGTCCAGCAGGACCGGAAGCATCCCCTTTTCCTGGATCTTCAGGGCGTGTTCCACATTTTTTGCCAGGCGGGCGGTGAGCCCTTCCACGGTTTTTTCTTGATCATGCACAGCTTCGCAGAAACTCACTGCCCGGCGCACCGCCAAGGGGGCGGGCACCTCGGTGGTCAATACCTTGAATCCCGCCTGCACCAGGCGATAGGCCACCCCGGATGCCATCTCTCCTGCACTTTTAATAACTACGCGAAGGTCTTTGAGATCATTCAACTCTGAAACGCCCTTAATCTCGGCCATGGAACAATACCTCGCAGTCTCTGTAAAGGTTTGTAGCCCTTAAGCCCTCTTTGAAGTGGAACAATTTTTTTCCAGCTATTTTAAGACGAATGGGCAAGCGGCAAAGGCCTGCTGAATATGGGTTTATAACAATGATCGCCCTACCATAACTCGAAAAGGCGGTTTTTGGGGAAAAAATTAGCAACACCTGCTTAAGTAAATTACATCGTAAAACATATTGCCCCTTTAGGAAAAGCAATAAAATTAAGAAGTGAACCTGCTGGAAATCTTAAGGGTACTTGATTAGGGGTATTTACTTAACCGAGAGGGATAAGTATTGTAATATTGAATATACATGGGTTTAGTTGTGTTTTAGTGCTCGCGCATCTAAGATGGCTGACAGGGAATTTGAAAACAAGAAAGCGGACCACAACATGATGCCTGAATCCATAGAAGGGGTGCAAAAGGGGCTTAGCCGGGAGGGGTATGTGGCTGACCGGGGGCTGGCCACGGTGGTGTATTTGGCGTTTAAATTAAACAAGCCTCTTTTTCTCGAGGGAGAGCCCGGGGTGGGCAAGACGGAATTGGCCAGGGTGCTCGCAGAGATGGGGAAGGTGGAGCTTATCCGCCTGCAATGCTATGAAGGGCTGGATGCCCATGCCGCGCTTTATGAATGGAACTACGCCAAGCAGCTTCTGACCATACGCATGATGGAAAGAGAGAAAAAGTCAAGCCGGGAGATGGGGCCTGAAATCTTTGGCACGGATTTTTTAATAGAGCGGCCCCTGCTCAAGGCCATCAGGGCCGAGCAGAACGGCGCCCCGGTTCTTTTGATAGACGAACTGGACCGGGCGGATGAAGAGTTTGAGGCTTTTCTACTTGAGTTTCTCGGTGAATTCCAGATCACCATACCGGAGGTCGGCACCCTTAAGGCAACCCGCCCGCCCCTTGTGGTGCTTACCAGCAACCGGACCAGGGATGTGCACGACGCCTTGAAAAGACGTTGCCTTTACCATTGGATAGATCTGCCTTCCTTTGAAAAGGAACTGGCCATTGTCAAGGCCAAGGCCCCGGAGGCGGGTCCTGAGCTGACCAGGCAGGTTACCGCCTTTATGCAGAAGATCCGCCAGGCAGGGCTGGTCAAGCGCCCCGGAGTCAGCGAGACCCTGGATTGGGCCCAGGCCCTGGTTCTTTTGGGAGCTGACTCCCTGGACAAGGAAAACGTGGATGCAACCTTGGGATGCATCTTAAAACACCAGGAAGACCTGCGTTGGTTCCGCAGTCGGCACTGGCAGGATAAAGAGGCCAGGGCCGCATTTTTGGCCGCCCTGAACGCTTGAATTTTAGGGATTATCAAAATAAGAGACGTTTATGCAGAAAAAGGCCCTAAAACCTGAGATGGTAATCCATGTGGTCTCAGACGCCACCGGGGTCGGGGCCGAGCGCATGGCCAGGGCCGCCCTGGTGCAGTTCCAACACAGCATAGAGTTCAGGATTCTGCGCCACGCCTTTGTAAAATCCAAGCCCCAGCTCAAAAGGGTGTTGAAACAGGCGGCCAAGGACCGGGGCATGGTGATCTACACCATGACCGACGCTGAGTTGAGGGCCATGCTTGAGGCGAGTCAATATGACCTGGGCCTGGACGCCCTGGATATGCTGGGGCCCATCCTGCGCCGGGTGGGCAGGCGGAGCAAGGTCAGGCCGGTTTTGGATTCCGGGCTTTTGCCCGGCGCCCTGGGAGACCGGGCCCTGCGTCTGGCCGGGGCCATAGATTTCACCCTGGAACACGACGACGGCCGGGGAATTAATAATTTGGGCAAGGCGGATGTGATTCTCTTGGGGGTGAGCCGAACCAACAAGACCCCCATAAGCATGTATCTTTCCTGCCACCATTGCCTCAAGGTGGCCAATGTGCCCCTGACTCCCCAGGTCATCCCTCCTGAAAAAATATTTAAACTGAAAAAACCCCTTATGGTGGGGCTCACCATAAGCCCTCAAAAGCTTGCTCATTTCAGGCGCAACCGTTTTAAGGGAGGCATGGTTCAGAACTATTACGACCTTAAGACTATCTCCCAGGAACTGGATTTCAGCCGTCGGATCTTCAGTAAAGTTCAAAAAATCAGGCTGATTGACGTTACGGATCGGACCATAGAGGAAGTGGCGGGGCTGATCGCCTGATATTTTTGTTTGTTTCTTCACTTTTCTTTAATTAACCTTTAATTATGATAGATACCGGTTTCTCTATTATCGGGGCATGTTTGGTCTGGAAAAGAGGCGCAAGGCGGTTTAAGCTTTTTCAAGTGGAATAGGCTTTAAATATCAAGCAGCATCCAGGCCCTTCTCAGGGCTGGTACGAGGGAGATTCATGACGCGGATCCAGAGAGTCTTTGTAGTGGGAGCCGGTGCTTTGGGCTCCAGCCTGGCCGGGCTTTTAAAAAAAGCGGCTCAAACAGAGCCTGTCTTGGTGGGGAAAAGCCCTCATCTTAAGGCGATCAGCCAAAAGGGGCTTTTGTTTATCAGTGAAGACGGAGCGGAAGAACTCATCGGCCTGGCCACGGCAGAACCCGCCGAGGTGCCTTTCCTTGGTGCAGGGGATCTGGTCCTGCTGGCCGGTAAGATGACCGACGCCCCTTTTGTCTCTGCCTGGCTCAAGGAAAAGGCCGCAGCCGATACCACAGTGGTGGCCCTGCAGAACGGAATAATGGTTGCAAAGGCATGGGAGGAGCTTTTGTCCCGGCCAGTTGACAGAGGACTTGCCTTTTACGGGGCCAACAGTCTGGAGCCTGGCCGGGTCACCTGTTATGAAGGCGCCTTGCGGTTTAAACACTCCGAGCGCACTGAAGATCTTTGCGAACTGTTTGCCGGGCTGAGCCTGCGCTGCCGGGTAAAGGATGATTTTGAGAGCTTTGTCTGGATCAAACTGGCCATAAACTGCCTGGCCAATCCCCTGGCCGGTATTCTGGGGGCCAATAATCGCGGGCTCAGCAGGGATGTTTTAAACCCGGCCAAAAAGGCGATCCTGGATGAGGTGTTGGCCGTGGCTCAAAGCCGGGGTGTTCTGCTGGATCTGACGGTGGAGAAGATAAACGGATACTTAAGCGGGGAAAATATCCCCTCCCTGCACACTGACCTGGTAAGGGGGCGTCCCACGGAGATCGAGTACTTGAACGGGGCGGTGGCCCGTCTGGGCAGGGAAAAGGGCATCCCCTGTCCGGCCAATGAGTTGATCAGCTCTTTGGTGAGATATCAGAGCGGGCAGTCTATACATTAAAGTGTTTACTTTAATGCTATTTCGAGCAGACGAGCGGTTTTTTTAAGGGCGTTTAAGTTATGGCAGGCCAGAAAGTGGTCCACGTGGGGCAGGGCGGCGGCCATGCCCTGGTTAATGGGTTTGTAGCGGGGGCTTTCCAAAAGGGGGTTTAACCAGAAAACCCTTTGACAACGGGCCTTGAGCCGGGCCATCTGGCGGGCCAGTTCCTCCGGTTCGCCCCTGTCCCAGCCATCACTTATGATCAGGGCCACCGAGTTGGTTAAGGGCGAGCCTGTGGTCCGGCTGAGCAGGCGGGCCAGGTTGCGGCCTATAAGGGTGCCCCCCGCCAGGTCCGGGGCCAGGCGGGCCAGCCGGGCCATGAGCTGATCAACCGGCAGGTCAAAGAACCTTTTTGTGACCAGGGTCAACCGGGTGGCAAAGACATACACCTCCACCTGACGCCAGGCGACGGCCAGGCCCTTTAGAAAATGGAATAAAAACGGGGCCGCCAGGTCCATGGAACCACTTATGTCGGCCAGGATCACCAGCCTTCTGGGCTTTTTCCTGGGGCGTCTGTATTTCAGGTCAACCAGCTCGCCCCCTGAGCGGAGGCCCTTGCGCAGGGTTGCCTGCCAGTAGAGCAAACGGGATCGGCCCGGGGTCTTTCTGCGGGATATCTTTTGGGCCAGGGGCTTCAGGAGGGAGCTGACTTCTTGGGCCATGGCCGCCGCCTGTTCCGGATCAAGGTAATGAAAGCCAACCCTGCCCAGGACCTCTATTTCAGAGGCCGGGTTTTGGGGATCTTTTTCGGTTTCGGTTTTTTTATCGCGGTTCACCCCCAAGCCAAGGTTTGTTTCCCCGAGGGCTCGGGCAGGGGGCGGTTCAAAGGACGGGGCTCGTGGCCGGGCCTGGAAATAATCCTCAAAAAGCAGCTCAAAACCTGCGAACTGTTCCCTGGACTGACACAAGGCCGCCCTGAGCCCGTTTTTAAGATCCGGTTTGGATTCCACACCCAAGATCATGGCGGACTTGACCGCATCCAGCACCTGGGAGGTGGATACCAGAAAACCCTGATCACCCAGATAGCGGGTGAAACCTATGATCATCTCCTGCATATAACCTTGACCAAGTTAAGGGCCTGCAAAACCGGACCCGGCTTTGCAGGCTATGAATCAGGCAAGCCCTTCTATGCTCATAGGTTAAGTTCCAAAGGCCTTGCAGGCCAGTTTATTTATCTTCCTTATTCTTTTGCCGAAGGGCCTTGAGCACCCTCTCCGGGGTCATGGGCAGCCTGCTCATGCGTATGCCAACGGCATCAAAAACAGCATTGGCAATGGCAGGCGCGCTGGGCACACAGCCCGGCTCACCCACGCCTTTGGCCCCAAAGGGTCCCTGGGGATCAAAGGTTTCCACAATAATCGGGGTGATCGGGGGCAGGTCCTTGGCTGTGGGCAGCATGTAATCCGAAAAACGGTCGTTCAACACCCGGCCGTTTTTCAGGATTAGCTCTTCGCTCAAGGCATAACCCAATCCCTGCATGGATCCGCCATAGACCTGACCGGCCAGGGTGAGCGGGTTTAAGGCCCTGCCCACATCATGGGCCGCTTGGTAGTTGAGCACCTCCACCTGGCCGGTTTCCGTATCCACCTCCACCAGCACCCCATGGGCCCCAAAGGCCCAGGCGCAGGAGATATTGCCTTTCATTTCCCTGTCCAGCATTTCATTGGGCGGGTCGTAAAAGGTCTCGGCCATCAGCATTTGGCCCTGGCTTTTGAAATGGGCCTTTTTCAGGATTTTGGCCAGGGGCATGGCCCCCTGGCCTAGGGGGCCGGTGGAGACATGATAAATCATGCTTTTCTGAAGCCTGAGCTCCTCGGGCCTGCACTCGATCAGGTCGGCGGCCAGCCCAAGTATTTTCCTCTTAAGTTTTGATGCGCATTTGATCGCCGCATTGCCCGAGATAAAGGCCTGGCGGCTGGCGTGGGTGCCCACGTCCCAGGGGCAGAGGTCTGTGTCATGGGTGACCAGGACTACGTCCTCCATCTTTACGCCCAGGGCCTCGGCCGTGATCTGGCGCAACACCGTCTCGTTGCCCTGGCCGATCTCCACCGCGCCGGTGAAGACGCTCAGCTTGCCAAAGTCATCAAGCTTCATCATCATGCCGTGGCCGTCTGAACGGTAAACCCTGGCCCCGCCGCCAACGTGGATCATGGAGGCCAGGCCCATGCCTTTTAGTTTTTTGGAGTCGGCCGGGTTGGAGGCCTTTTGTTTCTGGTGCTCCTCCCAGCCCAGCCCCTGGGCCACTTTTTTTAAGCATTCACTTAAACCGCACGAGGTGATGCGGTATTGGGCCGGAGTCGTGGTGTCCGGCCGGTTGGCGTTTAAGAGCCTGAATTCAAGGGGGTCCATGCCTATCTCATGGGCCAGTTGATCCAGGTTTGATTCCACGCAAAAGGTGGCCTGGGGATTGCCGTAACCCCTGAAGGCCTGGCAATAGATATTATTGGTATAGACGCATTCAGCGGTAAAGCTTATGTTCTCAACCTGGTAAAGGGAGCTGATCGGCGAGATCATCACGCTCGGCGTGGTTGCGCCCCAACTGGTGTAGGCCCCGTTATCCAGGAGCATTTTTACTTCCCGGTAGGTGAGCCTGCCGTTTTCGTCGCACCCCTGGCTGATTTTCATTATGGCAGGTTGCCTGGGGGCCAGGGCCTGAAACTCCTCTTCCCTGCTGAACAGGATCTTCACCGGCTTACCGGTGCTGAAGGCGAGCAGTATGGCGATGAATTCATAGCAATGGGTGTCCAGCTTGGAGCCAAAGGCCCCGCCTATGGTCTGGCATTTTATCCGAACCCGGCTGTTATGAAGACCCAGGTCCTTAAGTGCGTTTGCGTAGTCGGCCTGGGCCAGATAGGGAATCTGGGTGATGGAGTGCATGGTCAGGTTCTTTTGCTGGTCAAACTCGGCTATTACCCCGCTCAGTCCCAGGCAGCAATGGCTTTGCCAGGTGGCGTTGTACTCGCCCGAGGCGTGGTGACTGGAGAGGGATTTCGCCTTTTCCAGGTCTCCGCTTTCAAAACGCCATTTAAGCCTTAATTTATTGCTCTCAAGGGGACGTCCCTTGGCATCGGTTTCGTGGAGCAAGGGAGCGTTTTGGGCCAGGGCGTCTTCCGGTGAAAAAATCCCGGGCAGCGGTTCATATTCCACCTCGATAAGCTCAAGGGCGCGGGCCGCGGTTTCCGGATCCGTGGCTGCCACGGCGGCGACTTCGTCCCGTAAAGAACGCACCTTGTCCTTTTTCAAAGGCGAGTTGTCCTTTAAAAACCCTATGTTAATGGGCGGAAAATCCCGTGCCGTGATCACGGCCTTTACTCCGGGGAGTTTTCCGGCCCGGCTGCAGTCTATGTTTTTAATGCGGGCGTGGGGGTGTTTGGCATACAAAATCGCGCCATGGAGCATTCCGGGTCTGACCTGGTCGTTTATATAGACCGCCCGGCCGGTGACCTTGTCCCTGGCGTCTGTCCTCGGCATTTCATGGCCTACGTAATTCAGCTCTGTCATGATTTGTTCCCCGCGGCTAAGATGGCCTTTATGATCTGCTGGTATCCGGTGCAGCGGCAGATATTGCCGTCAATGGCTGTGACCGCCTGGTCTTTATCCGGTTCCGGATTTTCCAGTAAAAGGCCCTTGGCGCTCATAACCATGCCCGGAGTGCAAAAGCCGCATTGCACGGCGCCTTTTTGTACAAAGGCCTCTTGCACCGCATCCAGGCTGCCGTCTGCTTTTGCGAGCCCCTCTATGGTGGTTATCTCGCATCCTTCCACTTCCAGGGCGGGCAAAAGGCAGGCGTTGACCGCCTTGTTGTCCATGAGCACGGTGCAGGCTCCGCATTCGCCGACTCCACAGCCGAGCTTGGCCCCTTTGAGCCCGAACTCTTCGCGCAAAAGTTCCAACAGGGTGTAGCACGGCTTTACCTGGGCGCTTACCTTTTCCCCGTTCAAGATAAAGTCCACCTGCTTGTTCATTTACCGGCCTCCCTCGCGCCTGGGGGTGTTTGGGCCCTTTTGATCGCACTCAGAACGGTTCTTTGCAAAAGCACCTTCAGAACCTGCCTTCTGTACCAGGCCGAAGCCCTGATATCGTCCCAGGGAAGGGTGTCGGCCAAGGCGGCTTCCAGGATATCACCTGAGAGCGGTTTGTCGGCCTGGTGGCCTCGCAGGGCGCGGGCCGCCTGCTTGAGCATAAGCGGGGTGGGGCCGACCGCGCCGGCCGAAATCCTGGCCTTTTCCACGGTCCGGCCTTTTTCATCCAGGCTGAGCCACACCGCCAGGTTCACCACGGCCAGGTCCAGGGATTTTCTGCGCCCCAGCTTACTGAAGGCCACCGCCTTGCCCTGGTTTATGGGTATGACAAATCCCATCAGGAGTTCTTCCGCCTTTGCCTTGGTGGCCCTGGGGCCGGTGAAAAAGCCGTCCAGGTCAAGCAGATGATCGGTATCCAGAGAGGCCAGGCGCACCTGGGCCCCCAGGCTCAAAAGCACCGGTATGGTGTCGGCGCTGGATACCGCGCTCATCACATTGCCCCCCACTGTGGCCAGATTGCGCATCTGGGTGCAACCCATGGTGGCAACCGCCTCCACCAGGCTTGGCAGCTCCTTTTTTAGGAGCGGACTTTCCAGCACCTGGTCCAGGGTCACGCCCGCGCCAAGAAAGATGTGGTCCGGGTATTGTTTTATCTGGTTCAGCTCAGCCACCCTGCGCAGGCTGATAATAGATTTGAATTGCAACCTGCCCGCCCGGTAAAGCACCATTACATCGGTGCCGCCTGCCATGAAGCGGGCGCTTTGGCCCATGGAGGCCTTGGCCCGCAAGGCCTGGTTAACCGTTTCAGCCCTGACATAGTCGTAGCCCAAGATCAGCCCTCCCCTGTTGCCTGTTGAGACCAGGTTTTTTTAAGACGCGGAAAAGGGGCCGGGGCCTTGCCCAAGTTCATCTTCGGGCCCCTTTTCCGCGCCTTGGTTGCCGGAGATTTTTTTACTTGGCCATGACGAACTTGCCGTCCTTGACCTGCACCATGACCATGGAATCCACGCCCAGGCCGTTATGGTCCTTAGGGGTTATGTTGTAGATTCCACTTATGCCCACGTAGTTTTTGGTGCTTTCAATGGCGTCTCTTAAGGCTGCTTTGTCTGTGCCCGCCTTTTCCATGGCCAGCGCCAGGATCATGATGGCGTCCCAGGCATAGCCGGAGTGGGTGTTGATGGGGTATTTTTTGTTGTAGTGGTAGACATCGTTGTAAAGGTGCACAAATTCCTTGATCACCTTTTTCTGGGGGTCTGTGTCCTTCAGCTCCTGCCAGACCATGAGCTTGGTGGAAGGCATGAGATCGCCTTCAGCCGCCGCGCCCGCCAGTTTTATGTATTTGGGGCCGGGCAGGCCGTGACACTGCACCAGGGGCATCTTGAGCCCCAGGGCATGGTGGTTCTTGGAGACAATGGCTCCGGCCGGTCCGATGGTCCAGCAGACAATGGCCTGGGGCTTTAAGCCCGCTATCTTGGTGAGCTGGCTTTTCATATCCACGTCCCTGGGATTGAACTGCTCCTTGGCCACGATCTCAAACCCCATCTCCGGCCCCATTTTGGCGACCCAGCGGGCTCCGTCCCTGCCAAAACCGTCTGAAGCGGTGATCAGCCCCAGCTTGGTGAGGCCCTTGGCCTTTAAGTAGCCCAGCACCTTGGCCACGGCAACCGAGGAGCGTTGGGGGGCCTTGAAGACCCATTTGGCGCTGCCGAAATTCATCTTGCCGATCTTGCCTTCCATGATCACCGGGTCTCCGCCCACGGTCATCACAGTGGGAATCTTGGATTGATCCACCTGCTTTTTAACCGCCATGCCGGTGCCGGTGCGGGTGGGGCCGACCACGGCCACCACTTTGTCCACGCTGACAAATTTCTTAAAAGCCATCACCGCCTTGGTGGGTTCTCCCTCTGTATCGGCAGTGACAAGTTCGATCTTCTTGCCCTTGACTCCGCCTTCCTTGTTGATTTTTTGGGTGACCATTTCAGCCACCATCTGGGTGGGCGCCCCGATAAAGGCAGCCGGTCCGCTCAAGGCGAAAAAGGCTCCGATTTTAATGGGCTCCTCAGCCTGGACCCCCTGAGCGCCTATGCCGCCTAAAAAAAGGGCAATGGTCAGGACGGCCGCAAGTTTTCTGCCTGTCCGCATGGTTAAACCCTCCCTAATGGAAAAAATGCAAAAATTCCCGTCCCCTTAAGGGGACGGGGCCTCCCCGGCCAGGTTTTGAAACCTGCCTTCTAATCAAACCTGTGGTCAAAGACCCTTTTGGATTTACGGTCACTCCTGGGCAGACCGGCGTATTTCACCAGCTCCACCTTGGCCGAGACCATGATCTGCTCCTTGACGGCTTTTTGAATCGCCTTCTTTGTGGCCTCGTCTTCTTCGGGCCGGGCCGTGTCGGAACGCTCCACCCGGATGGTCATGTAGTCTTTTCCGTCTTCACCCCTTTCCAAGATGATCTGGTATTCGCTGCCGATTCCCGGGCTGTTGCTTAAAACATGGTCTATCTGGCCGGGGTAGATATTCACCGCCCGGAAGATGATCATGTCGTCGCTGCGCCCCAGGATGCGCTGGTGTCTCGGCAGGATGGAGCCGCAGGAGCAGGGCTCGGGGATGAGCCTGGTCAGGTCTCTGGTGCGGTAACGGATCAGGGGCGCGGCCTGTTTGCGCAGGGTGGTGACGACCATTTCCCCCATTTCACCGGGCTTCACCGGCTCCAGGGTCATGGGGTCTATGATCTCCAGGATGTAGTAGTCGGCCCAATAGTGAATGCCCTCATGGGCCCGGCATTCCAGGCCGGTGCCCGGCCCGTAGAGTTCTGTGAGCCCGGGAATGTCGAAAAGCTCCACCCCTTCACCCAGGCCCTGAATAATGCGTCTTCTCATGGCTTCGGAGGTTCTTTCCGACCCATAGATGATTTTTTTCAGCTTCACCTCTTGGGTCAGATTCCGTTTTTTAAGCTCTTCAGCCAAAAGAAGGGCCATGGAAGAGGTGCAGCAAAGCACCGTGGCTTTAAAATCAATTAAAAAACGACATTGCATCTCAATGTTGCCCGGACCCAGGGGCAGAGCCATGGCTCCGAAACGTTCACAGCCGTTTTGAAACCCCCAGCCCGCGGTCCAGATGCCGTAACCAACCGCGATCTGCACCCGGTCCAGGGGAGTGAGGCCGGCCATTTCATAGCAACGGGCAAACATGTCGGCCCAGTCGTTTATGTCATCCGCCGTGTAGGCCAGAACCTTTCTCTTGCCGGTGGTGCCGCTGGAGGCGTGAACCCTGACCACCTTTTCTTCGGGCACTGAAAGCAGGGGCAGGGGATAACCCTTTCGCAGGTCGTCGGCTGTGGTAAAGGGCAGTTTTACGAGATCGTCTTTGCTTTTGATGTTTTTTGGGGTCACACCGGCCCGATTCAGCTTTTGGCGGTAATGGGGGCAGTTCTCATAGGCATGTTTCAGAGTCCAGGCAAGCCCCTGATTCTGCAGGGCCAACAGCTGGTTTTCATCTTTAAGCGAAGGCATGAAGGTCATGACCTGTTTCTCCTTGGTCTGGTTTGGGGAGCATTGGGCGAAAAGGTCCGGGCCCGGCCCACAAAAGGGATCAATGGAGCAGGATTTTGTGAGGAGAGGGAAGCTCAGGTCAGGTAGAGATAACGAGCTGGAATAGAGGCCATATACAGATGAAATGCTAAAACGGGTTCAGGTTGGGATAAACTCTCCGGGCGGGCCTGTGGATCTTGGCCACAGACCTTTATTCTTGCCGGAATAATAATGCCTCAAACAGCCCCTCCTTTTTGCCTCCGCTCGGAGGTGGCTTTCTCATCCAGGTTTAACTTTTCGTCAACCACCACCCCATAGTGCTCTTGGGCAGCTTCAATGCTTATGACTCCGTCTTTTACTTCTTGGGCCACCTTTTCAGCCGGGCGCCTGTAAGGCTCGCCCCAACCTCCGCCGCCGCCTGCCTGCTGAAAATAGACGGTTCCCCTGGGCACCCCTGTCACCAGGTCCTTGGTGGTGCAGATATAGCGCCGGCCATCCGGGTAGTTAAGCCAAATGCGGTTTAAGGCTCCCCGGCCGCCCCCGGCCGAGCCAAAGGAAGGCTCCACGTCTCCATCGCCAAAGGTCACGACCTGGGTGTCGTCCGAGCCGATTTCAAATTCCGTGATCACCCCCAGTCCGCCCCGCCACTGCCCCGGCCCGGCCGAGTCGGTCCAATATTCATGGCGTTTGAGCAGATGGGGGGTCTGCTGCTCAAACATCTCGTAATCCTGGTCCAGGACTCCGCCGCTGGCGTCGATCATGCCGATGTGGTCGTAGCCGTCCACGCCTTTCATGGCCCCTGAGCCGCCTTTAAGGCCCATGAAGCCTATATCCACGTAGGCGTCTTGTTTTCTGGGGTCAATGCCGGTGGTCAAAGAGCAGAGCAACTCGTTCCACTCGGCGGTGACCCGGTCCGGGATCACCGGCGAAAGCGCCCGCATGATGGCGTCTGCATTGTTGGGGCACAGATGGTTGCCGTAAGTGGTTGCGGCCGGGTAGGCCGCGTTCAAAAGAGTACCCTCCGGGATGGTGATGCTCATGGGCCTTATCATGCCGTCGTTGTGTGGAATATCCGGGTTCACCATCTGCAGGAAGGTCAACAGCGTGGCAGATGCGCTCGAGGTGTAGGTGCCGTTTACAAATCCCTTGGTCTGGGGGTCTGTGTCGGAATAGTCAAAGTGTATGGATTCATCCTCCACGGTTATTTTAACCCGAATCACATGCACGCTGCCGGGATTTTTGCCGTCAAAATAGGCCCTGGACTCTCCCTGGTAGACTCCGTTGGGAATGGTTCTTATCTCGGCTTTCATCATTTTTTCGGTGGCCCGGAACAGGTATTTTTTGTGGGCTTCGAAGCTAAGAAGACCATAGCGGGCTATGAGGCTTTTGATGCCGCGCTCGCCCACCACGCAGGATCCGATCTCGGCCCGCATGTCTTCGGCCACAATATCCAGGCGGATATTGGCAAAGATGAGGTCCCACACGTCTTTTCTGAGCTTGCCCTTTTCATAGACCTTGATCGGCGGGATGCGCAAGGCCTCTTGCCACACCTCGGTGGCCTGTGGGTTGTAGCCTCCCCGGACCGCCCCGCCTATATCGGCCTGGTGGCCCTTGCAGGCCGCCCAGGCCACCAGGACCCCGTCATGGAAAATGGGTTTAAAGGCGGCCACGTCGTTGTTCTGGTTGCCCAGGGAAAAGACGTCGTTGTGAAAGATCACATCCCCGTCGTGGATATCGTCTCCGTAATAATCCACCAGATACTGACACACGGGACTCAGGCTGAAGGCCAGGATCGGCAGGTTTTCACACTGCTCCAACATGCGGCCCTTGGCATCGTAGAGCCCGGTCACAAAGTCCTTGGCCTCGCAGAGAATAGGGGAGCGGGTGGTTCTGGCCAGGGCGATCGACATCTCGTCGGTTATGGATTTAAAGCGCCGTTTTAAAATGGATACCAGGACCTTGTCTATCTTTGGCTTTGTCATTGTCATGGCCGTATCCTTTCCAAAACTTCCGTTTCCTTGGCGGGCAGGTAAATGGTCATGGTGCCGTAGCGATCCACCACCATGCGGTATTCAGGGGTTATAAAGGTGGAAGTGTTCACCTGTTCCACCATGGCCGGTCCGGCTATGCGCATGCCGTGGCGCAAAAGCGCTCCGTCATACACAGCCATATCCATGAATTCGTCTGCCTGGGGCACATAGGCCCTTCTACGGCCCTTAAAGGCGCTTTGGGGCTCTTCGCCAAAATAGGGCTCTTCCTGGAACTTGGGCTTGTCGGTTCGTCCTATGGTCTTAAGCCGCATGTTGATCAGCTCCACCGGGGTGCCCACGTCGCTCAGCTCATAGCCGAAAAGGCGGTTGTGGGCCGGGTGGAAGCGGTCTATCATGGCCCTTAAATCCAGGTTTTCCACCTCTTCCGCGCTCACTTCCACATTCACCTCGTGGTATTGCTTTAAATAGCGCAGGTCCAGGGAATAGATAGCCTCCACCTTATCCGGGCTTATTCCCTCGCCGCCAAGCAGTTTATGGCCCTCCTGGTTCATCTCGCGGAAGAGCTCCTTAAAACGCCTGGTCTCCACTTTTTCGAACAAGGTGGGATAGGTGCGCACAAAGTCGTGCTCCAGGTCGCTCATCAGCATGCCTGCCGCGCAGAAAATGGAAGATTCCCTCGGCACCAGAAGCAGGGGAATCTCAAGCTCAAGCGCTATCATGCAGGCGTGGTTGGGGCCCGCTCCCCCGGCCACCACCAGGGGGAAATCCCTGGGGTCGGCCCCCTGCTGCACGCTTACTTCCCGCACTGCTGCGGCCATGTTCACGTTTATGACCTGGTACATGCCCGCCGCCGCCTTTTCCACGGAAAAGCCCAAGGGGTCCGCGACATGTTTCTTGATGGCCCGTTTTGCCTTGTCTACGTGCAAAGGCATTTTGCCGCCCGCGAAATATTCGGGCGAGAGATAGCCCAAAACCAGGTCCGCATCTGTGCAGGTGGGCAACTCCCCGCCAAGTCCATAGCAGGCCGGGCCGGGTGAGGAACCGGCCGATTGGGGTCCCATGCGCAAGAGCCCGCCCTCGTCTATCCAGCCGATGGAACCCCCGCCCGCGCCGATGGTGACCACGTTCAGCATGGGCAAGGCAATGCGGCGGTGGTCTATCTCGCCTTCGGTGGTGACCAGGGGCTTGCCGTCCTTGATCAGGGCCGCATCAAAACTGGTGCCGCCCATGTCCACGGTTATGAGGTTTTTTTGTTCATGCACCCGGCCATAGGCAATTCCGGCCACCGGCCCTCCGGCAGGACCGGAGAGCAGGGTGTTGGCTGCCCCCTTCATGGCCGCCTCGGGGCTTATCACCCCTCCGTTGGACTGCATGATCAAAAGCACGCCCTGGTATCTGGCCTCATCCAGTTTACGGATAAGGCTGTCCAGATAGTTTTTCAGAATGGGTCCCACAAATGCGTTCAGGCAGGTGGTGGAGACCCGGTCGTAGAAACGGATGGAGGGTAGAATCCCGGTGGAGGGGCTTAAATAGGCCTCGGGCAGGATTTCCCTTACCAGTTCGGCGGCCTGGTTTTCGTGCTCCGGGTTGGCAAAGGAGTTCATAAAGCAGACGGCAACCGCCTCGCACTGGTTTTCCTTTAGCTTTTCAGCCTGTTCCCGCACCTGTTCAAGGTCCAGGGGAACCAGTTCCCTGCCTGCGTAATCCAGCCTGCCCTTTACCGGAAGCCTCAAGTGCCTCGGAACCACGGGCTTTACATTTTGATAGCGGTTGTTGTATTGCTCTTCCCTGATGCCCCGGCGCATCTCAAGGGCGTCCCTCACCCCGCTGGTGGTCAAGAGCCCGGTCTTGGCCCCGCGCATGGTCAGCACCGCATTGGTGGTGACCGTGGTGCCGTGGACAATTGCCTCCACCTGATCCAGGAACTCCTCCAGGCTCATGCCATGGTCCCCGGCCATGAGCCCCACTCCCTTCATGGTGCCTATGCTCGGGTCTTTGGGAGTGGACAGCACTTTGTAAATGGATGAAGATCCGTCTTGCCTGGTAAGTAGAAAATCAGTAAAGGTGCCTCCCACGTCTATGCCGATCTTGTATTTCATCTGACGCCTCACCCTTAAAGAGGATGGTTTGAATGGCTTTTTTCCGTTTGTTCTGAAAAGGCCGCTTCCCTTGGTTTAAAAAATGGAAGGCTCTTCCATCTCGCCCAGCACCTGGCGCATCACCCCGGCCATCTCGCCCACCGTGGCATAGGCCAGGCAGCATTCCACCAGGTCGGGCATGATGTTCTTGCCCTGATCAAGGTTTTTTTCAAGCCCCTTGAGCGCCTTGGCGACCTGGCTTTGGGAGCGGAAACTTCTCAGCCTTTTCAAGGATTCGGCCTGTTTTTGGGCTGATTCCTCACTGTATTCATGGAGCAGCACTTCCTGGTCCTCCCGGCCTTCGCCTTCATCGTTGTACTTGTTGACCCCAACCTTGACCCTTTCCCCCGAGGCCAGGTCCTTTTCCCACTCATAGGCCTGGCGGGAAACCAGGCGCTGCACCTGGCCGCTCTCCACCGCGGCCACCATGCCGCCCCATTTTTCCACCTGCTCCATTTCAGAGAGGATTTTTTCTTCCATCTGTTTGGTCAGGGTCTCTATGAAATAGGATCCAGCCAAGGGGTCCACCGTGTCCCTTAAGCCCACTTCGTCCATCAATAGCTCCAAGGTGCGCAGGCTTAACAGGGCCGAGTGGGGAGTGGGAATGGTGTAGGCCTCGTCATAGGAGCAAAGGGCCGTGGTCTGGGCTCCGCCGAGCGCCGCGGCCAGGGCGTAGTAGGCTCCCCGCATGATGTTGTTCATGGGTTGGGCCTTGGTCAGCCCATAGCCGCCCCCGCCAAAGAGCCCCCTCAGGAAAAGGGCCTTTTTATTGGTTATGCCGTAGCGCTCTTTCAAGAGTCCTGCCCAGAGTTTGCGCGCGGACCTGAACTTGGCCACCTGTTCCCATAGATTGCCGAAGATGTTGAAGTTAAAGGAGAACCGCCCAGCCACCTGGGTGGGCTCATAACCCCTGGCAATGACATTGTCCAGATAGGCAAAGGCAATGCCAAAGGCAAAGGCGATCTCCTGGGCCGGGGTGGCCCCGGATTCCCGGATGTGATACCCGCAGACGCTCACCGGGTTGCAGCGGGGCAGGTTGCCCTGGGCTGTTGCGTATTCAATCACATCGCAGGTAAGGTCCACGGCCGGACGCACCGGATAGATCCAGGCCCCGCGGCCGATTATCTCCTTGAGGATGTCGTTTTGCGGGGTTGCGCTTATCAGGGCGGGATCAATCCCCTGCTTTACGGCCATGGCCTGGTACATGGCCAGCATGATGTTGGCCACCGCGTTGATGGTGAGCCCGGCCCCGATTCTGGTGAGGTCTATGCCTTTGAAGGCCACCTCAAAGTCGGCCAGGGTGTCCACGGCCATGCCCACCCGGCCCACCTCGCCCACGGCCATTTCATGGTCCGAGTCGTAGCCCATCTGGGTCGGCAGGTCAAAGGCAACGTTCAGCCCGTTCTGGCCATGGCTGATCAGAAGCTTGAAACGCTGGTTGGTCTCCTCCGGCGTGCCGAATCCCGAATACTGGCGAGTGGTCCAGGCCCGGCTGCGGTATCCCTGGGGGTGCAGGGCGCGGGTAAAGGGGAATTCTCCCGGGTCGGCCAGGTCTCTGGCATAGTCAAAGCCGACTTGCTCAAGGTCCGCGGGGCCGTAGACCGGTTTCACCTTGATGCCGCTGGCCAACTCCACTTCCAGGATGGCGTCTTTGGCATCCTTTTTATAGCGGGCGACTCCCATTATTCCTCCTGCTGTCTAAGGCGGATGGCCGTAATCACCCCTTGGGCCAGCTCGGGCAGGGGGGTTCCGCCTGGAAAAACCCCAACCACGCCCATTTTCCTTAACGGTTCTATATCCTTGCTTGGAATCACGCCTCCCACCACCACGGCCACCCGGGTGAGCCCTTTTTCCTTAAGAGCCTGCATGAGGCGTTTACAGATCGGCAGATGAGCCCCGCTCATAATGGAAAGCCCTATGGCGTCCACAGACTCTTCAAGGGCTGTCATCACAATGCGCTCCACACTCTGGTGCAGGCCCGAGTAGATCACCTCAAGCCCTGCGTCCCGCAAGGCGTGGGCAACCACCTTGGCCCCCCGGTCGTGACCGTCCAGACCCGGTTTGGCCACCAGGATGCGTAAACGGCCCTTGCCTTGGTTTTGGTTCAGGGCGTTATTCATGGTTTCCATCCTCTTTGGGCAAAAGAACTGCCAATATGCGGTCCCCGCCTGCGATGATATGGTTTTTGCAGGCCAGGGCAGCCTCTTCGGGCTGCTTGTTTTTAACTGCCTGCAGAAGTTTTCTGTGGTCCTCAAGGGAGCGCCTGGCGGTCTCCGGATCCGAGAGCAAGGCCACCCTGAAGCGATGCAGCACATCGTGCATTCCGTTTATAAGTTTGGTGAGTATGCTTGAGTCGGCGGCCTGATAGAGCATTTCGTGGAAACTGGTGTTCAAGGTGATGAGCCTGTCCTGGTTATCCTCGCGCAAGGCCTTTTCAAACTGATCCACGTTTTGGGTCAGCTTTTTAAGCTGGTCAGCGCTAATGCGTTCAGTGGCCAGTTCCACGGCATAGGATTCCAGGGCCGCCCGCACTCCCACCACCTCGGCCACTTCCTTGGCGCTGATGGGGCGCACCTCGTATCCCCCGGTTTTGCGCCTGGTGACCAATTCCTCCTGCTCCAGCCGGTGCAGGGCTTCGCGCACCGGGGTGCGGCTGGCCCCTATGCGTCCGGCCAATTGTTCCTCCACCAGGCGCTCTCCCTCTTTAAACTCGCCTGTTATGATCATGCTCCTTAAAAGATCAGTTACCTGCTCTCCCAAGGAGCGGCGTTCCAGTTTGATCTTGGCTGCCATTACCTGGCTCCCCAGAAACCCGCCTCACGGGCGATATTCGGCTTAAGCACCTCGTGGGTGCCTCCACCGTAAAGCAGAAAGCGGCAATCCCTGAAATAACGCTGGGCGGGATATTCGCTGGAATAGGCATAGGCCCCCATTATGCGGGTGGCCTCGTCGCAGGCCCGGCAGGCGGTTTCCGTGGCAAAGTATTTCAACATGGCCGATTCCCTGCCGCAAGGCTCGCCGCTGTCGATCATGGCGGCAGTCTTGTAGAGCATCAGTTCAGAGGCCCAGATTTCCGTTGCCATGTCGGCGATTTTGGCCTGGATGAGCTGGTAATTGTTTATGGTCTTGCCGAATTGGCTGCGCTCCTGGGCGTATTGGAAGCTGGTTTCATAGGCCGCCTTGGAAAGCCCCAGGGCCAGGGCCGCGGTCATGGCCCTGATCTCGGCCAGGATGGAAAGCAGCGCACCCAGGCCCTTGCCCGGTTTGCCGAGAAGGTGGTCTTTGGGTATGAGGCAGTTGTCAAAGGCCACTTCGCCTATTTGGGTGGTCCTGGTGCCGAGCAGCTCAAAAGACGGGCTCACGGTCAACCCCTTGGTGTCTCTGGGAAGCAGGAAAAAGTTCAACCCCCTTATTCCCTTTTCCGGGTCTGACTGGCAAAGCACCGTGAAAAAAGAGGCCAGGGGCGCATTGGTTATCCAGGTCTTCATGCCCTGGATCAGCCAGTGGTCTCCCCGGTCCGTGGCGGTTGTGGTGACTCTGCCCAGGTCTCCGCCCGCCTCCGGTTCGGTGAGGCAAAAGGAGCCGAGCATTTCGCCCCGCATGGCAGGCATGAAATAGCGTTCTTTGATTTCATCGGCGCCAAAGCGGTATAAAAAGTTGGTGGCCATAAGGCACTGCTTGGCCGCCACCGCGGCCAGGGATAAAAGCCCCTTGGCCAGCTCTTCGCACATGATGCAGTAAAGGGTGCAGTTGCCGCCCGAGCCGCCCTTGTTCTTGGCGTAGCGGATGCCAAAGGCCTGCATTTCGGCCAGCTTTTTAAATAGCTCCATGGGGAATTCGCCTGATTCGTCTATCTCCTGGGCCAAGGGCGCGACTTCCTGGGCCACGAACCTGGCCATGATCTGGCGCAGAAGCTTCTCAGGGTCCGAGCGCAGGGCTTTTGGGGTCATGACCCGGCTCCTTTCGTGAGGTTTTCCATAATCGCCGGAACCACCTTGAACAGGTCGCCCAAAACGGCATAGTCGGCCACCTTGAAGATCGGGGCCCTGGGGTCTGTATTTACGGCCGCGATATAGCGGGCTCCCAGAAACCCGGCCCGGTGTTGAATGGCCCCACTTATGCCCAGGGCCAGGTACAACTCCGGCCTGACGCTCTGGCCGGTCTGGCCCACCTGGCGTTCAGGTCCTATCCAGCCCTGCTCCACCGCCACCCTGGTGCCGGCCACCTGGCCGCCCAGGGCTTGGGCCAGTTCTTCCAGCAGCTCAAAGCCCTTTTGATCCTTGAGCCCCCGGCCTCCGGCCACGATCACCTTGGCCAAGCCCAGGTCCACCTGTTTTTGGGCCAGGTCCTTAAAGGAAACAAGCCTCGGCAAAAGATCCTCCGGCTCTATTTCCACTTTAAAGTCAATAACCTCTGCCTTTAGTCCCGGATCCTTCTTTGCGACAGCCATGACCCCCGGCCTTACCGTGGCCATCTGGGGCCTGGCCCTGGGGGTGAAGATGGTGGCCATGACATTGCCCCCAAATGCGGGCCTGGTCTGCAAGAGGTTATTGTTTTCCGGGTCAATGGCGAGTTCAGTGCAGTCGGCGGTGAGCCCCAGGTCCAGCCGCCTGCTTAAGCGCGGGGCCAGATCCCTGCCCTGGGGCGTGGCCCCCATCAGCAGTATGGCCGGGTTTTCATTGATAATCAGGTCGGCCAGCACCTTGGTGTAAGCCAGGGTCTGGTATTGGGCCAGGTCCGGGTGATCGGCCACATACACCTTATCCGCCCCATGGGCCGCCAGCTCAGAAATGAGACCCCTCACCCGGTGCCCGAAAAGCACGGCCGCTAGGCTCTGATTGGTGGCCCGGGCCAGTTTGCGCCCCTCGCCGAGAAGCTCCAGGGAGACCCGGTTCAGGTTCTCCTTGTCCACCTGGGCAAACACCCACACCCCTTGATACCCGGAAAGGTCCGGTATGGGTTCTTCTTCGATATCCCCCATCAGGGCCTCGAACTTACAGGCGCTCAAACAGGCCCCGCACTCAGTGCAGCGCCGGTTTATGCCTGCCAGCTTGTCTTCAATGGTTATGGCCCCATAGGGGCAGGCCTTGAGGCAGAGCCCGCAGCCGGTGCAGTTTTCCTCTACTATCCATATGGCCATTACAAACCCCTTTCCAAGGTCTGTTAACCGGGTCTTGATCCCATTGATTTCAGATAAGCTTGTGTTCCCTTAAATGCCCCAGCAAAAGGCCCGCCTGCTCCCGGGCCGAGCCTTCCAGCCAGTTGGTCCTTTTCTCTGATTTGGGGCTGAAGGTGCGGGCCACCTGGGTCAAAGAGCCCTTGAGCCCGGTTTTCCGGGCGGGGCAACCTATGTCAGCCGCGTTTAAGACCGATATGGGCGCCTTTTCCTCACACATCTCAAAGAGCCGGTCCAGCCGGGGCAGGCGGGGGCTTTGCGGCCATTTTTGCACTGTCACCAGGCAGGGCAGGGGGCAGAGCACTTCTTCCTCGCCGTTTTCCAAAAGCCGCCAGGCCCTTACCCAGTCGTGCTCCAGGATCAAGTTCACCACATAGGTGATCTGGGGCCAGCCGAGATGCTCGGCCACTTGGGGCCCGATCTGAGCCGTGTCCCCGTCTATGGCCTGGCGTCCACAGACCACCAGATCCAGCCCCTCTTTTTCCTGCAAATAATCTAGGGCCTTGCCCAGGGTCAGGCTGGTGGCCCAGGTGTCCGCGCCCGCAAAGTTCGGGTCAGATAAGAGGATTCCCTGGTCCGCCCCCATGGCCAGGGCCTCGGTGAGGGCGTCCACCGCCTGGGGCGGGCCCATGGAAAGAACCGTGACCTTGCCCCCGGCCTGGTCTTTGATATTCAGGGCAAGCTCCAGGCCCAGGCGATCGTCCGGGTTTATTATGGAGTCAACCCCTTTCCTGATAAGGGTGCCGGTCTTGGGGTCCAGCCTGATTTCATGGGTGTCGGGCACCTGTTTGATTAAGACTGCCAGGTTCATGGTTTTTCTCCTGATTTGCGTGCTTGTTGCATTTGGCCCCCAAAAAGGCCTCTGCCACCTGTTTGTCGTGCAAAAGCATGGTCGTATCCCCGCTTTGGGTGATGCGTCCGTTCACCATCACATAGCCCCTGGTCGCGGTCTTAAGCGCGGCGTGCGCGTTTTGCTCCACCAAAAGGACGCTGGTCTTCTGCTCGGGCAGGGAGGCGATTATGCGGAATATTTCCTTCACAAAAAGCGGGGCCAGGCCCAGGGATGGTTCATCCAGCAAAAGCACCTTGGGGCGGCTCATGAGAGCCCTGCCCAGGGCCAGCATCTGCTGCTCGCCTCCGCTTAGGGTGCCTGCCAGTTGGGTCTTTCTTTTTTCCAGGATGGGGAATATCTCAAGTATTTGCTTTAAGTCTTTCTCCACCCGGGCCTTTTCCTTTTTCATGCGTAAAAAGGCGCCCAACAAAAGGTTGTCCATCACCGAAAGCGGGGCAAAGACCTGGCGTCCCTCCGGGCATTGCACAACCCCCCTGGCCACCGCCTTGGCCGCTCTGCCCGGGGGAAGGGCCCCGCCTTTTAAAATCACCTCTCCCCGGCTGGCCCGGTGCAGCCCGCTTATCACATTCAACAGGGTTGTCTTGCCTGCTCCGTTGGCTCCAATGATGCAGACTATCTCCCCTTGGGAGACCTCAAGGGAGACTTGGCTCAAGGCCTTGACCGCGCCGTAATGGGCGCTGATCTTTTTCACCTGGAGCATGCTTTCAGAGTTCATCGGTCACCCCGAGATAAGCTGCTATCACCTCCTGGTTGTTCTGCACCTGAAGCGGCGAACCCTGGGCGATCTTGCGCCCATGGTTTAAGACCACCACCTGGTCACTGATGCCCATCACCAGGTCCATGTCGTGTTCGACCAGGATCACGCTGACCCCTTGTTCTTTCATGCTCAGGATGAAACCGGCCATGTCCCGGGTTTCGGTCATGTTCAGCCCGGCGGCGGGTTCATCCAGGAAAACCAGCGCGGGTCTTGCCACCAGGGCCCGGGCTATTTCCACTCTTTTTTGATCCCCATAGGAGAGCTGTCCCGCCCGGTTAAGGGCCAGATGCGACATCTTCATGGCCTCCAGCATGGCAAAGGCCTGGTCTTTTATCCTGGCCTCTTCGGAAAGCAGGCCGGGCAGGCGGAACAACGAGGAGATAAATTCCTTTTTGGTGGCTGCGTGCAGCCCCAGCATTACGTTTTCCAACACCGTCATGTGATTGAACATCTGAAGGTTCTGAAAGGTCCTGGCCAGGCCCAAGGCGGCCAGGTGGTGGGGCTTTTGCCCAAATATGCTCTGCTCCTTGAAAACAGCCTTGCCGTTTTGCGGGGTGTAGACTCCGGTCAAACAGTTGATGGCCGTGGTCTTGCCCGCCCCGTTGGGCCCGATCACCGCAGTTATGGCCCCCATGCCCGCCTCAAAGCCCACATTGCTCAAGGCCTGCACCCCGCCAAAGCGCATATCCAGGTTTTCCAGGGTGAGAATGGGCTTCACGCCGCCTCCTTGCCCCTGGATTTGAACCAGCCCCTAAAAGGCAGGCTCACCAGTCCGCCCGGGGCGAAGATCAAGATGACCATCAGGATGCCGCCATAGAAAAGGTCTTTGTATTCTTCAAAAAAGTGGAGCACCTGGGGCAGGGGGGTGAGAAAGGCCGCCCCCAGGATGCCGCCCCACAAGGACCCCATGCCGCCCACAATGCACATGGTCACCACTTCCACGGAATAGAAGATGTCAAAGGTCTTGGGGGTGATGATCCCGAAGTAATGGGCATAAAGGGAACCGGCCACAGAGGCGTAGACAGCGCTCAGCACAAACACCTTCACCTTGTAGGTGTCGGTGGGCACCCCGGCTGCTGCTGCCGCGGCTTCCGAGCTGTGCAGGGCCCTTAAGCCGCGCCCCACCCTGGAGACCACCAGGTTTCTGGCCAGAAGCACCCCCAAGAGCGCCACTGCCCAGACCAGGACATAGAATCTCAAGTCCGTGTTGATCTCAAACCCGAACAGCGAAAGGGCAGGTATGCCGGTGTAACCGCTGGGTCCGCCGGTGATATCGTCTAATTGCAGGATGACTATGTTTACGATCAGGTTGAAGCCCAAGGTGGCCATTACCAGGTAATTGCCTTTGAGCCGTAAGGTGGGAATGCCTATGAAATAGGCGATAACAGCCACCAGGATGGCCGACAGCACCAGGGTGCACCAGGGATTGGCCCCATAGCTGCCGGTCAACACTCCCGAGATATAGGCCCCCAGGCCGTAAAAAGCCGCGTGCCCCAGGCTGATCTGGCCTGCGTAGCCTATAAGCAGGTTAAGCCCGGTTACCACGATGGCGTTTAAGGCCAGCACGTTCAGTACGTTTAGATAATAAGGATTTTGGATGAAGAAGGGTGTAATCAAAAGGAGAACGGTCAAAAGGAGCAGGCCCGGGAAAAAGCCTTTTTCGCCGCTTTTTACGTTCATACCCGGCTCCCTTCCCCATGCCCCATGAGCCCGCTGGGCCTGATGAAAAGGACTGCCAAAAGCACCACAAAGGCGATGACGTCCTTGTAGGTGCTGGAGATAAGGCCCGCACCCAGGCTTTCTAAAAGCCCCAGCACCACTCCGCCCAGGACAGCCCCGGTGAAGTTGCCGTAGCCTCCCAAAACAGCGGCGGCAAAGCCTTTCAGGCCTATCATCACCCCTACGTTGTAGGAAAGGCTGGTAATGGGGGTTATGAGCATGCCCGCCAAGGCCCCCAGAACACCGGCCAGGCCAAAGGAATACATGATCATGCGGTCGGTGTTGATGCCCATCAGCCTGGCCGCCCTTTGGTTCACCGCTGTTGCCCGCATGGCCTTGCCGGTCATGGTGGCGTTGAAGAAAAAACTGAGCAGCAAAATGGCGACTATGGTCACCCCGACCACCCAAAGGTTCTGGGGTGTGAAGATGGCCCCCAGTATCCTGATCGGCATATCCGGGCTCAAGGGCGGCAGGGCCAGGGCCTCCTTGCCCCAGAACTGCTTGAACACCCCGCGCATGAAGATGCTGGCTCCTATGGTGATAAAGATCAGAACCACGGTCTCGTGCCCCCTGGCCGGCCGCAGGGCCAGGCGCTCCAGCACAAAACCGGTTAAGCCCACACTGATCGCGGCGGCCAAAAAGGCCAGGGGTATGGGCAGGCCCAGGCCAAAGAGAAAGGTGTACATCATAAGCCCGCCCAGGCTCAGAAAGTCTCCCTGGGTGAAGTTCACTATGCCGCTTGCGTTGTGAACCAGGCAGAATCCCAGGGCCACCAGGGCATAGACCGCTCCGGTGGTGAGACCGCTGGTTATGTATTGGGGCAGCTGTTCCAGGATCATTAATTGCCTCTTATCTTGGAGAGGGAATTCGGGTGGTTCATATAACGCCGTTACTTGCCAGCTCATCAAGTCGGCCGTTTTTAAGGCCCAGAGATGAGTACACGGAGCGGTTGTGTTCGCCCTTTCTGGGGGGGAAGCTCAAGGCTCCTTGTCGCTCCTTCAGATAAGAGGTCCATATCGGCGGCGGGGCCAGGGTCAGCTCCAGGCCTGTCACCGGATCTTTGCTATTTAGCAGGGTGGGATTTATCAAGGGATCCGCCACCACCTGTTTAACGGTCTGTATCTTGGAGACCGGAAGCTTGATGCTTTTCAGCAGCTCAACCACCTTGTCCGAGCTGAGCCGGGAAGTGAGCCGGGCCAACTCCCGGTTCAGTTTTTTTACGTCTTCTATACGGCCCTGGTTGGTCTGGTATTCCGGCCTGGCAAGCTCCGCAAACTCCTTAAGTTCAACCATGGCCGCGAACTGGCGGTCATTGCCCACGGCCAGGTAGATAAAACCGTCTTTGGTGGGAAACACGCTCACCGGGGCAAAGAACTGGTGGGTGTTGCCCCTTCTGGTGATGGTCTGGCCAAATGTTTTGTTAAGGGTGATCGGCACTGTGAGCCAGCTCACCGTGGAAGCGAACATGGAGAGGTGGATCTCATCTCCGGCCCCGGTCTTTTCCCTTAGGTAAAGGGCCTTCATGATCTGGCCAAAGGCATGTTCACTGGTTCCCATATCCGGCAGGGGAATGCCCAGCACCTGGGGTTCGCCTCCTGCCTGGCCGGTGAGTTCCATAAGGCCGCCCCTGGCCTGGAGAATGGGGTCATAGGCCGCCTCGGTGTGATCCGGCCCAAAACCAGACACCCCCAGCCAGATAAGATCCGGTTTGATTTCTCTTAAGGTCTTTGGCTCGATCCCCAGCTTGGCGTAGCTTGAAGGGAGCTGGTTGGTGCAGAAGACATCAACCTCAAGCTCCAGCAAAAGCCTGGCCAGGAGGCCTTTGCCCTCTTTTTCGGCCAGGTTAAGGGTGATGGCCTCCTTGCCCGCGTTTATGCATAAAAAATAACGGTTCATGCCCTCTTCGCCGGGCATGGAAAGCCCCACTTTTCGGTTGGGGTCTCCGTATTTTGGGTGTTCCATGCGAATGACCCTGGCCCCTTCCTGGACCAGGCGATAGGTGAAGTAGGGCAGCACAGTGGCTTGTTCCATGCTCAGAACCGTAAGGCCGTTTAGGGATGTCATATATAAGCCTCGCCTGTTGGCTGGGTTGGGGCTTTGGGTTAACTTTCCGCTTTGAGTTTTGAAAGCCTTGTTAATACATGAGTAATCAGGTTTTTTGGTCCGAGTCTTTCCGTCCGGTTGACTCCCATAACTCCTACGGGTTATATTGGCTTTGCGCTGTATCCTGTATACAGTATGCAGATTATAGAAAGCTTGAATTTCCCGTGTCAACCCTTAACCCCTAAAAATATCGGATTAGTAGTATTAACTCTGTTAAGATGATTTCACCCCTGGTCCAAAGGCGGTTTTCCCGGAAACAATAAAATTATTGAGGGAGATGATCATGCCGCTTCCCGGTTTTAAATACGTGGCTCCCGTGAATCTGGATCACGCCCTGGCCCTTAAGGCCCAGCATCAGGAAAGGTCCATGTGGCTGGCCGGAGGGACTGATCTTGTACTTCGCGCCCGGCAGGGTCTGGCCAAACCCGAGGTGGTGATAAGCCTCAAAAAATTGGTCCCCGAACTCAGCGGGGTGCAGAAGCGTGGCAAAAAGCTTTACATAGGCGGATTGAGCAGCCTGGATATGGTGGCCAAAGACCCTTTGCTTAAAGAGCCTTTCCCTGGTCTGGCCGAGGCTTTGGCCTCCATCGGCGCACCCACCTTGCAGCATAGGGTGGGAACCTTATCGGGCAACCTGTGTCTGGAGACCCGTTGTAATTATTTCAATCAGAGCGAGTTCTGGCGCAGCGCCCTGGCTCCCTGCTTTAAAAACGGGGGTGAAGTCTGCCATCCCGGCGGGGAGAGCGCGGACCGCTGTCGTTCTGTCTGCGCCTCGGACGGAGCCATCATGCTGGCCGCCTTGGACGGCGGTTTTGAACTGGCAGACAAATCAGGCTCCCGGCTGCTCCCCTGGCATGAGTTTTATACGGGCAAGGGCGAGACCCCCTTTGCCCTGGAGCCGGATGAACTGGTGCAAGGGGTTTACCTGGATCTGCCCGTGCCCGGCTCGGGAAATGCCTATTTCAAAATGGCTTCCAGAAAAAGTATTGATTTCGCCTTGTTGAGCGCGGGTGTCAATCTGGTTGTGCAAGACGGCCTGGTTAAAAAGGCCAACCTTGTGCTGGGTTCGGTATTTGCCGCTCCCCTGATAATGAAAGAGGCCACCCAGACCCTGGTGGGCAAACCGCCGGAGCAAGACAACCTTGACCGTGCAGCAGACCTGGTGGCCAGGCATGGCGAGGTTTTTCTGATCGATAACCTGGGTGTTGATCTTGATTGGCGCAAAAAAATGTTAAGGGTCTGCGCCTTAAGGGCCCTGAACAAGGCCTTGGGCCGGGTCGAAAAAGGGGGTGCCCATGCAGCCTGAAGCAGTGGAGATGGAGCTTAGGGTTAATGGCTCTACGGAAAAGGTGAAGGTCTTGCCGAACCAGACCCTGCTTGAGGTTTTGCGCGAGAAACTTGGGCTTACCGGAGTGAAGGAGGGGTGTGGCGAAGGGGCTTGCGGGGCCTGCACCGTTTTGGTGGACGGCCTTCCCAGAAGGGCCTGCCTCACCCTTGCCCTGGAAGCCGAGGCCAGGCCCGTGGTCACGGTTGAGGGATTGGGCAAAAGGCGGGGCTTAAGTGACCTGCAAGAGGCCTTTATTGAAAAGGGCGCTATTCAATGCGGGTTTTGCACACCGGGTATGTTGATTTCGGCCCACCATTTTTTACAGCAAAAGGAAAACCCTTCTGAAACGGAAATAAGGACCCAATTGGGCGGGCACATCTGCCGCTGCACCGGCTATGCCAAGATAGTGGAGGCCATAACCTTTGCCGCCTTGAAGTTACAAGAGCAAAAGGAGTCCAGTCATGCCAGTTGAACAGAGCCTGATCGGAAGCCGCATGCCCAGGGTGGACTCAGAGGCCAAGGCCACCGGCAGGGCCATATTCACCGGCGACATCTCCCTGCCCGGCATGTTGCAGGCCAAGGTGCTTCGTTCACCCTATGCCCATGCCAGGATCAAGTCCATTGACACTCAAAAGGCCGAGGCCCTGCCCGGAGTCAGGGCCGTGGTGAGCGGCATGAACACCGCTGGCGTCAAGTGGGGTGTGTTCCGCTATACCAGGGACCAGAAGCTCTTGCCCCAGGAACGGGTGCGTTATGTGGGCGAAGGCGTGGCCGCCGTGGCCGCGGACACCCTGGAGATAGCCCAGGAGGCCGCATCCCTGATCAAGGTGGATTATGAGCCCCTGCCCGCCGTGTTCAATGTCTGGGACGCCATGGCCCCGGACGCCCCGCTTTTGCATGAAGACCATCCCGGCAATATCAACGTTCATGTGGCCATCGAGGCGGGGGAAGTGGAAGAGGGGTTTGCCGGGAGTTATCTGGTGAGGGAGGACACCTTCACCGCGCCGGAAGATTCTTATTTTATGACTGAACCCTATGCCGCGGTGGCCAATCCCAGGCAGGACGGTTCCTTGGAATTGTGGATGCCGAACGCGGCTCCCCACCAAAAGGCCAAGGCGCTCGCCAATGCCCTCAAGATGCCCCTGAACAAGGTGATTGTGCGCAAAAGCTATATCGGCGGGGCCTTTGGCGGCAGGAGCGATGTTTTCCCGGCCGAGTTTATCACCGCCCTTTTGAGCCTGGAGTCCGACAGGCCGGTGAGGCTTTGCTTTACCAGGGAGGAGAACAGCCTGGCCACCAGAAAGGGCCACGGCATGTACACCATAGTCAAGACCGGCATGGATAAACAGGGCCGGGTTCTGGCCAGGGACGTGACCTGTTACATGGACGGCGGGGCCTATTCCAGCACCGGACCCATAGCCACCAGTGTGCCCTTTTTGTGCCATGAACAATGCTACCGCCTGCCTGCGGTGCGCTATAACGGCTACCGGGTCTACACCAATAAGCCCATAGGCGGCATGTATCGGGTGCACGGCCGGGCCTGGGCCACCGGGGTGGATCTGCAGCTCGATATCATGGCAGAGGAACTGGGCCTGGACCCCCTGGAGTTGAGGCTCAGAAACGCCCGTCAGGCAGGCGAAACCACGCCCACCGGCAGTTATGTGCAGTCCTGCAGATTGAGCCAATGCATAGAACAGTCTGCCGAAAAGGCGGGCTGGCGGGAGAAATACGGCAAGCTTCCCGCATATCATGGCATTGGCCTGGGCACCAACAGTGTGCAGACCGGCTTTCCCCTGGGGATCAGGGGCGGTTCCGCGGCGATTATCAAGTTCAATGAAGACGGCGGGGCCACCCTGATAAGCGGGGTGGTGGATAACGGGCAGGGCAATGACAACATGCTGGTGCAGATAGCCGCCGAGATTCTGGGGCTTGATCCCCGGGATATACAGCTTATCAGCGCCGACACCGAGGCAACTCCCAATGATCCGGGGGCTTACTCCATGCAGGCCACCTTTACCGGGGGCAATGCCGTGTTATTGGCCGCAACCGATGCCAGGGACCAGATTTTCGAGGAGGCTGCCCAGGCCCTGGAGGCTCACACCAGGGACCTGGTGGCCAAGGATCGGAGCATCTATGTGGCGGGCGCGCCGGATAAGGCCCTGCCCCTGGCCAAGGTGATCCGCATGGCCCTTTTAAAAGGCAACAATATAATCGGCCGGGGATCGTTTGCCTCCAAGGTTGATCACAGAAGGGAGTGGCTGAAAAATCCCCAGGGCCAGCTCAGCGAAACATTCAGCTTCGGCGCCACCATAGCCGAGGTGAAGGTGGACCCGGAAACCGGCGAGGTCGATATTTTGAATATGGTCTTGAGCCAGGATTGCGGCAAGGCCTTAAACCCCATGCTGGTGGAGGGGCAGTTTGAGGGCGGGGCCGTGATGGGCGGATCAAGCGGCATGATGAAGGAAGAGCATCTCTGGACCAAGGAAGGCTTGTGCCTGAACCCTGGTTTTTTGGATTACAAGGTGGCCCTGCCTTTGGACGTGCCGCCCATGGAGAATGTTATAGTGGAATCCATTGACCCCACCGGACCCTTTGGGGCCAAGGAGGCCGGGATGAGTGTGGCCATGAGCGCGGCCCAGGCCCTGGCCGGGGCGGTCTCCAATGCCATTGGCTGGCCGGTGATGGAGTATCCCCTTACCCCGGACCGGGTGCTAAATGCCCTTGCTCAGAAAAAGGCGGCTTACGGAGATTCAAAAGGAGGCAAGCCATGAAGCCCAAGGCGGTTGACCATATATGCATTGCAGTGCGCGATTTGGCCCGGGCCAGGGCCAGGTATGAAGAAGTGTTGGGTTTCAAACCGGATGGGGTCTATGAGGCCCCTTCGGAATCCATACGGGTGGTGCGTTATTATTTGGGCGAGGTGGCCCTGGAGCTGATGGAGCCCATGACCACGGACTGCGAGGTGGCCCGATTTCTGGAGAAAAAAGGGGAGGGCGTTTTCTTGATTTCCTACCGGGTCAGCGATGTCAAGGCCACCCTGGAGGCCCTGGGAGAAAAGGGGGCGCCGCTTTTGGATAAAAAGCCCAGAAGGCTGATGGGCAACAACTACGCCTTTATAGCCGCCCCTTCCTATACCTCGGGCGTTTTGACCGAGATCATTGATGGTGATTTTGACTACAGCTATGATGACCCCTCCACTTGAAACACCATGGAAAGGCGGGATATGAATTTCGCGGACTGGCCCAAGGAAGACCTGGTCAAGTATCTGGATTTTCTAATGATGAATTACAGGACCATGGACGCCTTCTGGTTCATAAATCTGGAAAACCGCCATGGCCTGGATGAGGCCTGCCTGGTGAATGAGCTGGTCTGGGGAAAGGTCTCGGCCCTGGCGGCCAGGGACCTGAAAGAGCGGTTCAATCTCGGGGAAAAGGGGCTCAAGGGTTTTTTAAAGGCTCAGCTCATGTTCCCCTGGGCCTATCTGGTGGGCTATGAGTTCAGACAAGGCGAAGATGAGCTGGTCTTGGAGGTGCCCTGTTGCCCGGCCCAGGACGGCAGGGTCAAGCACGGCCTGGGTGAATACCCCTGCAAGGCCATGCATCAGGCCGAGTTCGAGGGGTTTGCCCATGAGATAGACCCGGGAATCAAGGTGGAGTGCATCTTTGCCCCGCCGGATGAACACCCGCCGGATATGCATTGCAGATGGCGTTTTAGTATGGCGGATCAATAGGTTGTCGACTCCTAATCAAAAGCTTTTTTTGCATATGTAGAGCTGGTTCAGGCCCCAGCTGAAAGGTTTTTTGAGCTCTATCTTAAGTCCGGCATGAGCCAGCATGGAACTCAGTTCCGAGTCGGTGAGACCCCAGACCTCGCCCGGCTTCATGCCCCGATCGTCCTGGTCTGCATCCCAAAAGGCAAAGGCATGCCATAAGCGGGAGATAAAAGGGGTGAGGTTGGTCAGGATCAGTCTGCCCTGGTCTGAAAGAAGCCTTGCCGCTTCTTTCAGCACGTCTTCGCGGTTGGGAATGTGATTAAGGCAGGCCACCAGGGTTATGGTTTCAAAATTCCCGTCTGCAAAAGCCAGCTTGGAAGTGTCCGCAACCACTTGGTCGGCTCCGGGCCAGGGATGTACGTCCACACCCAGGCCCTGACCGCCTTTTTCCCGGTACATGGCCACCAGCTTGTTTTCAGCGCAACCAATATCCAGAAGATTTCCCTTTACCTGGCTTAGAACCAGGCCCAGGCGTATCTCCTGGTTGGTGGTTAAAAACGGTATTTTTTGGATAATGGGTTGGGGTACGGCAAGCTTCAGCGGCAAGAGAGCCTGGTTTAGCAGGTAAGACCCTATGCCTGGATAGAGAGTTCGTTCCTTGGCTTGCATGGAATAATCCTGAAAAGTGTTTTGAAATTTTTTCAGAACAAATCCCGAATATCGCCATGGTATTTAAATTGTATGTGATAGTCAATAAATAGAAATACCCACTTGGCCGGGTTATTTACCTGGCTATAAAGGCGCAGAACGGAATGTGGTTGTGCTTGGATGAAAAAAGGACATGCTGGTTTTTGCCAAAGTCAGATAATTTCCAGGCGAGTGGCCATAACAGCCGCCTGGGCCCGGTCACTCACATCCAGTTTGTCGTAAACATGCACAACATGGGTCTTTACCGTGTTGGGGCTTATTCCCAGTATTTGGGCAATGTTTTCCCTGGTGAATCCTTTGGCCAAAAGCTTTAGCACCTCCAGCTCCCTAGGGGTGAGCCCAAAGGTTCCCCCGGGGGGAGCAATGCCTCGATCCGAAGAGTCCCCCAGGCTTTTTTCCAAAGAATACATGTACCTCTCCATGCGGGCATGGGCCTGTTTCTGACTGGTGATGTCAAAACCTATCTTCACCGCATAAAGGGTGCGGCCTTTATGATCCTTTATGGGAAATGAATGCACCTCTCTCCAATGGGCGGTGGGGTTGATTTCCGTGAAGAGTTTTTCCCGCACCTGGTGATGCCCGGTATAAAAAACATCCACCACCGGGCAGTCGGGGCAGGGGTGGTCTCTGCCCAAAAGGGCTTTGTGACATTTTTTGCCCACTATTTTTCCCGGCCTGTATTCCGGTTTGCCCCCTGTAAAGCCATTTGACCAGATAAGATTGAAATGACGGTCGATTACATGCACCGGCGCTTGAATGCTGGTGAGAATGGCCATGGGCATGAGGCTTTCCAGGGTGGGTCTGGCCTGGCTGGATTCTGATTTGGCTGCCAACATGACGGCTCCTTGGCCCGAACCCTGTTAAAGGGATGGCATGCAAAGCAAAGAACTTTTGGCAGAAAAATTTTAGCCTACCTGACACAACTTGTCCAGAAATCTAAAAAATGATTACCTGAGTGTGGGTTTTTGGGTTAAAAAATTGTTTCTTGAGATAAAAACCAAGATTCTTTTATTTAATCTTTTTATCAATCTTTCTCAGGGCTCGCCTATAATGAAAAACATATATACGCTTGGCCAACCAGGGTCAGTCAGTGGTTTTCACAGAGAACAAAGGCGCTGAACCTCAAAATATTGGAACGCCGGTTTCCATGGTTGGGAAACGGTCCCTTTGGGGTTGTCAGGTTAAAGTTTTTGTTTTAGATCATTTGGGAAATGATTGGAGGGATCCATGCCTCTTGGCTTTAGTTCTCAAAATTCGGGCAGGGTTGCCTTTGGCTTTTTCCACATTGAAGTTCAGATGCTTTTACTGAACAACTGTTTTTTCTTTGCCAGAGATTTTTGCGAGCTGATCAAAAGATTGGCCTTGGTCCAAGCCGGAGATCCTTTTGAAGAACTTTTAAGAGGGTGGGTCATAGAATACTCTTTGGATATGGGTGAATTGCATGGAGCAATAGCCGGGATATCCAGGCATGGATTTCTAGGCGATCTTTACCGCCGTTGGCCCTTTCCGCAAGACAGGGCTGAGTTTTTTCAGAAGAGCGAAGGCAAGGCCACTAATAAGCTTGTCACCTTGAGTATCGCCGGTTACGGTGAAGCAAGGGATTTGACCCTGGCTGCTTTTGAAACGGATTCCGGTCCTTGCCTGAATTTTTGCGGTTATCATTTTGATCAAAAAGAGGTGAGGCGGTTATTTGATTATGTCTGGCAGGGGGGCATGCCCGGCTGGGAAAATAAGATCCGCCCGGATTATCTTTTAGAGACTGTGGCCATGATGCCCAAGTCCGGTTCCTTTTGGCTGGGGGATAATGATTTTGATAAGGATTCTAACGGCTTTTCTGTCGATTGATCTCCTTAAGCGGGCGTAGCAGAATTGGTTATAAAATTACTCGCCGGAGTTTTGAGCGCGAAATTCAAACACCTTTAAAACGCACGGGGTTGGCATGGAGCACAACAGGTATCTGGATCTTTACCAAGAGAAACTTGCAACCTTTGACCAGGCTGTATCCTCCATCAGGGATAACGGCCTATTAATTCACGCCCTGACCACGGCCGAACCGCCCGGCCTTTTAAACGCAGTGGCCCGCAGGCTGAAAAACGGTGACCTTAAGAAACTCAAGGTGTTTTCCCTGCTTCCGTTGGCCCATGCCTGCAACAGTCTTTTGATCCCTGAACTTTGCGATTGCGTGGAAAGTTTCACCGCCTTTGTGAGCTCCGGCGATCGAGGCCTGGTCAGTGTCGGGTTAAGTCAGTACATCCCCAATCATTTTCACCAGGTTCCCAGATTGATAACCCAAAATATGGATGTGGAGGTTTGCGTCACCACTGTTTCACCCATGGACAAAGCGGGATACATGTCTTTGGGCACGGCCAATGATTTCACCTCCACTGCCGCGCGCAAGGCCAGACTGCTTTTGGTTGAGGTAAACAAAAACATGCCCCGGGTATTTGGCCGTTCTGCGGTGCATGTTTCCGAGGTCCACGCCATTTGCGAAAACCATGTGCCCTTGCAAGAGATGCCCGCCGCATCACCAAAAGAGGAGTTCAAGGCAATCGGCGGCGCCATAGCGGAAATGGTGCCGGATGGGGCAACCTTACAGTTGGGAGTGGGAGGCTTGCCCAATGCGGTGGCCGATTATTTAGGCAGCCACAAAGACCTGGGTATACACACCGAGGTCTTTGGCCCCGGCATGGCCAAACTGATTCAAAAGGGCGTGGTAAACGGTTCAAAGAAAACTCTGCATCCAGAAAAACACGTATTCACCGTGGCCCAGGGAGACCAGGAGATGTTCGACTTCATGGATGACAACCCGGCCATGGAGAGTTATGGGGTGGATTATGTTAATCATCCCGCTGTAATAGCTAAGAACCGGGATATGATCTCCATTAACTCCATAATCGAGGTCGACCTTTTGGGTCAGTGCAATTCCGAGTTCATGCGCGGCCATCAATTCAGCGGAACCGGGGGGCAGTTGGATTTTGTGCGTGGCGCTTATGATGCTCCGGGGGGTAAGTCCATATTGGCCTTTACCTCCACAGCCAGAAAAGGAAGCATCTCAAGAATTGTGCCCCGGCTGGAAAGCGGCGCCATGGTCAGCACTCCCAGGATGGACACCCATTGGCTGGTGACTGAGTATGGCAAAGCCAATTTGAAAGGCATGTGCGCCAGGGATCGGGCGCTTGCCGTAATAGATCTGGCCCATCCCAAGTTTAGAACCGGTCTTTTGCGGGCGGCTGAGGATATGATGCTGCTTTAGGCTGTTTTCGGTTCCTGACTTCTTTGCAGGTTTTGTTCTTTAAATTAATAAGAAAAACAAACGGCTAAGGCCTATGGGCCTTAGCCGTTCGGCTATGCCTTTGGCTTTGTCGGTTGACCGGCCAAAACCGGACGGGTTAGCATGGCTGAACCGTTTTTTGAGGCTTCAGCAAAGGTGGGGGTATGAACAGTCTTTTGCTTTGCCATCCGCACAATGATCTTGAGTTTGTAAAAGGACGGAATGCGAATCTTTACACCGCAGGCGGTGAGCGCTATCTGGATCTGGAGGCCGGTATCTGGTGCACTGCCCTGGGGCATGGCCATGAGAAAATAGCCGCAGCCTTGAAAGAGCAATACACCTCTTTGGCCAACCTGGGAATCAGGTTTGACAATCCCCTGGCGCAGAAGGCCTCCGCCATGGTCCTTGAGTTAACCCGGATGCCCCAAGGCAAGGCTGTTTTTTTAAGTTCCGGGTCAGAGGCTGTGGAGTTCGGGATAAAAGCCGCGGCCTTGGCTACCGGGCGGCACAGGTTTGTGGCCTTGAAACAAACCTATCTGGGAGCCTATGGCCGGGCCGGAAACAGGGAAACCGCCTCTTGGCTCAACCTGGATGCTGCCAAGTGCCTCAAATGTGCCGACCCTGATAATTGCACGGAATGCGATGTGCTTCGGGATCAAGATTTTTCCGAAATCGCCGCTTTTGTTTTGGAGCCGGGTTCAGGTTTGGGGCAAGTCCGTTTTTTCCCTGAAAGGATGATTCAGGCTGTCACCGATTTGATTCGTCGAGTCGGGGGCCTGGTAGTGCTGGACGAGGTCACAACTGGAATGGGCCGCACAGGCCGTTGGTTTGGGTATGAGCATTATGGCATCAGGCCCGATATCGTCTGCCTGGGCAAGGGGCTGGGCAACGGGTATCCGGTCAGTTGTGTGGCTGTTGAGAGCAAAGTGGCTGAAGTGCTTCAGTCCAGCGGGTTTCGTCATGCCCAGTCCCATCAAAATGATCCTTTGGGATGCGTGGTGGCCTGTATTGTAATTGAGGAAATGAAAAGGCTGAACCTTGTTGAAAGGGCAGGGCGACTGGGCGAGTTTTGGGGCGCCGACCTGAAGCGAGCGCTGGAAGGATTTTCTCAATTTAAAGAAATTCGCGGTAAAGGGCTGATGCTGGCAATTGAGCTTGGGGAAGAACAATCTGTAAATATGGCCGAACGTTTGTTCGAAGGCCTTATAAAGAGAAAGATTATTTGCGGTTACAGCCCGGGGGCGAATGCGATCAGATTTTTACCGGCGTTGACTATTGACAAACAAGACCTTGCGCAGACAACTGAAGCTGTGTACCAGGTTATGCTTGAGTTTTGATAGAGGCAACCTTCATAAAAATAAATCAAAAAAGCCGCGGCTCCTCTGGTTGTTGGAGTCGCGGCTTTGGTTTTGCTTGTTCTTAAAAATGCCGTGGTAGTCGGATGATCTGGGGATGATTACATCTCATTTATACCTGTTTCAGTTGGCTGTAGTATATTTTATAAAATTGGTTTGCACGAATTAACATATAAAATTGAATCATTAAACTAGGTTTTTAAATTGGGTTCCTTTCAAAAACTACTGGTCATTATTTAATAAAATGTGATATGGGTTACGTTAACTTTTTTTTTGCTCAGATAGGGAAACTGATTTTGTTTTAGTTTTACAGATAAGATATAGTTGATTTTATTTGTCTAATAAATTGGTAGCTTTTAAAAGGGGGGGATGATTTTGGTTCAGCTTAGCCGCCTATACTATCAGATTTTCCCTTTTCGGACGGAAATCCATCCAGGTTGCAGACAAGGAGCGGTCTATGTTTTCTAGTTTGAAGCTGTCTTGGAAAATTTTGGGCGGATTCGCAGTTGTGCTGATCCTTTTGGTTGTGACAGCTTTTGTGGGCTATTCCGGGTTGGACTCCGTTGGCCGAGCTGTCAACGACAGCAGGGCCATTCAGCTTATGGCGACTCAGATAGTGGAAGCCCGTTTTACAGAGCAGGAATACATGAGGCACATGTCTCAGGGAAAAGCTCAAAAGCTCCTGAAAATTATAGATAATTTATCGGAAAACATCACCAGGGCGGAAAAAGAAGTGGACTTGGGCGGTGATGCGGACCAGCTTAAGACGGCGGGTGAAAAGGTTGCCGGCTACAGGGATCAGTTCCGTATTTACCTCAAGCTGGCCGGTGAAAAGGTCCAGGCCCAAATGGAAATGGAGCAGGCGGGCAAGGCAGCCCAGAAGGTGTCAGATGCCATCCGGAAAAACCAGGAAGGCGCCTTGGAAGATTCCCAGAGTAAATCCGATGTCCAGATCCGTGATTTGATCTCGGCAACAGATGATGCCGTCCAAATGTTGCAGGGTGTCTTAAATGCCCGTCTTCTGGCCAATGAGTGGAAACTTAAAACCACTGTTGAGGCCAGGGAGAAGGCTTTTGAAGCCTGGGAAACGCCGAACCTTATGCTTAAGGGCCTGATATTCGGGAACCTGAGTAAGGTAAAAAAAGAGATCGATAAAAAAAATCTTAGCAAGATCAAAGAACTTCATGAGGCATATGTACAGGCGCAATCAGAGATCATGCAAAATAGCGAGGCTATGAACGACGAAAAGGCGGCTGAGGCGGCCAAGGCCGTCACAAAGTCAATCGAGTCTTACCTGAAAGGGCAGTTGATTGTGGTCAATGTGGTGCGCCAGCAGACCACGTTGGAGACGGGTAAACAACGCACCGCAGCTGCCATGGCCCAGGCCATTGCCCTTGACTTTTTAAATATGCGCATGTTGGGAAAAGATTTTGCCGTAGCCGGCCAAACTGCTAATGCGGAAAAACTGCGCAAGGCATTAGTGAGCATCAAAAAAAGGTCCGCCAGAATGGAGAGTTTGCTTATTTCCGATGCGGATATTGCCCAGGCTAAAAATTTGATCAAGGCTGCGGATTCATATGGCAAGGCCTTTGAGCGCTATGTTGAGGCGACCTCAAGCCAGGCCGCCGCTGAAAAGGCCATGCTTAAAAGCGCCACCCAGGCCCAGAAAGTATGGGAAAACACCAAAGAGATTGCCCGCAAGATTATGGACAGCAACATGAAGCAAGCCCAGAACATCATGCTGGGGGTGGCCGGATCCACCATACTCTTGGGATTGGCCCTTGCCTGGTTGATTACCGGCGGAATAAGCGGCTCCTTGAAAAAAGTGTTGGCGGATCTGGATGAGGGCGCCATGAACGTCGGTAATGCGGCCGAGCATATCGCCGCAGCCTCAGACTCCCTGGCTCAGGGAACCAGCGAACAGGCTGCCACTTTGGAACAGACCTCCGCCTCTTTGGAAGAAATGGCTTCCATGACCAGGAGTACTGCTGAGAATGCCGGCCAGGCAGACCAGCTTACCGAAAAAAATAAAGTGGTTATTGAAAAAGCCGAAAAGCGCATGAATGAGATGGCCGGTTCCATGGAGTCACTGGCCGAGTCCAGTGGCGAAGTTGCCAAGATAGTGAAATCCATTGATGAGATTGCCTTCCAAACCAACCTTCTGGCTTTAAACGCGGCGGTGGAGGCTGCCCGGGCAGGTGAGGCGGGAATGGGGTTTGCCGTGGTGGCTGATGAGGTGCGTTCTCTGGCTCAAAGAGCGGCAGAGGCGGCCCGGAACACTCAGGAGCTTATTGATGCCACCATCACCCGGATTGACGACGGCTCCAAACTGGTGAACAAGACCAAAGAGGCATTCAAGGAGGTTATCACCTCATCGGTTCAGACCGCCCAGATCATTAGTGAGATAGCATCAGCCAGCCAGGAACAGGCTGAAGGTATAGAACAGGTTAAACAGGCAACCGGGCAGATGGATCAGGTGGTCCAGCAAAACGCCGCCGGAGCCGAGGAGTCTTCCGCCGTGGCTCAAACTTTAAATGCCCAGGTGGAACAGTTGGGCCAGGTTATAGAAGGTATTCATCAGCTCATGGATGGTAACAAGGGCCACAACCTGCAATTAGTCAGTCAGGATCAGGAACCGGAAGAGTATCAGGAATCAATGCCTGATCAAAAGGACCAGTTCCTTTTGGAAGAAACCAGACAGTCAGGAGACGGGGCCTGACACCCCGGCAGCCGGGCGACCTGCGTCGGCAAGCAGATGTTCGTCCGCTATCCACATAATAGGATGCACACATTGATAAGAGGGAGCCTTTTCGCAAAGGCTCCCCTTAGTTTATAGGTCAACGTTTTTTAGCTTTGCGAGGGCCAGTCGACAAAAGAATGGGCTTTGCCGACTGGCTCGAACCACGCGCCTTAAGAAAGCCTCGCAATTCGGCGGGCCGTCATTCGGCGGGGCCATGCCTTGCGATCAAGGTTCAATGGTGCTGCCAAGGATTTTTAAAAAGTTGCTCATCCATGTGGGGTGGGCGGGCCAGGCCGGAGCGGTGCAGAGGTTCCCATCCACGCAAGCGTTGGTAAAGGTTTCGTTGTGATCTTCCCAGGTGGCTCCGGCCATTTCCAGATCCGGCATTACTGCCGGATAGGCTGTGCAGGTGCGGCCCGAAACCACATTGGCCGCAACCAGAATCTGCTGCCCATGGCAAACGGCGGCAATGGGCTTTTGGTTCTCGGCAAAATGCCGGACAATTTCGATTACCCTTGGGTTTAAGCGTAAATACTCCGGCGAGCGTCCTCCGGGTATGACCAGGGCATCGAATTCATTTTCGTCAATATCATCAAAAGTGCCGTTTAAGTGGAAATTGTGACCCGGTTTTTCGGAATAGGTCTGATCTCCCTCAAAATCATGCACCGCGGTTCTCACCGTATCACCGGCGGCTTTGTCCGGACAAACCTTTGTCACATCATGACCCACCATTACCAGGCATTGATAAGGCACCATGGCTTCATAGTCTTCCACAAAGTCGCCTACCAACATGAGTATTTTTTTTACGGACATGCAAACCTCCCTGCTTGCCTGCATTGGATTTAAAGCTTTGCAGAGCTGACTGGGTTAAGATGTAATAATACTTATTCGATCATTTTAGCAGATAAAAACCGGTTTTATCTTTATCAAAAAACGAGTTTTTGTTGATGCGCCGCGCTTGACCGATAATATGAGAAATAGGGGGGATGTAATTTCCCGCATAAAAACGGCCCCGGGCTGGGCGGCCTAGCTGTTGTTGTCAAAC
>NZ_AZAC01000032.1:40022-77943 GCF_000931935.2 Dethiosulfatarculus sandiegensis | reverse complement strand
AAAGATTATTGACACTACCAGGCTTTCTTAAGACTAGTAATTCGAACCAGTTAGCAAAACTGCGTTTTTGCCAAGTGGCCTCTGACAAAGTCCAGGAGGACTTTGTCAGCAAGCTAATGAACCGCTCAATAATTTGAGCGGTTCATATTTGCACTAAATGGATCAGTTGTTTGCGGAGTACATGGCCAGGGAGGCGGAGGTGATTACAACCAGCAAAGAACCTATGTTATGCACTAAAGCTGCGGCTATGGGGGGTAAAACACCCCAACCGGAAGCCAGAACTGCCAGGGTGTTAAAAGCCAAGGCAAAAACAATATTCCATTTTATTATTTTCAGGGTGCGCCTGCTGAGCCCGATCAAAAAGGGCAAGCCGTCCAAGTTGTCATGAGTAAGTGCTATATCGGCCGTCTCCAGAGCGGCGTCTGTCCCGCAGGCGGCCATGGCTATTCCCAGGTCTGAACTGGCCAGGGCAGGGGCATCGTTGATGCCGTCGCCAACATACATCACCTTGACTCCTTGATCCTGTGTGTCTTTTATTGCCTTTAATTTTCCCTCGGGAGTCATGGCGCTAAAGGCTGTTTTAATATTCGCCTCCCGGCATATTCTATTGACCGATCTTTTTTGATCCCCGGAAACCACCGCTATTTGGTTGATGCCCATTTTTTCCAGAGACGCCACCAGTTTTTTCGCTTCGGGCCTGATCTGGTCGGATACCTTGAGCATGCCCACCGGTTGGCTGTCCTGGGAAACCAAAAGGCAGGTGGCTCCGTTATCTGCCGCTTTTTGCCAGCATTCCTGCATTGCAAGGGGCAGGGCGCCTATTCCCTGGGGAGTGACGCCTGTTATTTCAATTAAGGAACCGTCGATCGTGGCCCGGACTCCATGGCCGACCTGGGTCATGAAGCCCTCCGCCTTTTTAATCACAACCCGGGCGTAAAACGCGGCCTTTAGCACGGCTTTGGCCAGGGGATGGTTGGAATTTTTTTCCGTTCCCGCAGCCCAGGCCAAGAGCAGATTTTTGTTTATTCCGGGAGTGCAGACCACATCTTCCACCCTGGGTTCACCCTTGGTAAGGGTGCCGGTTTTGTCAAAGAATACAGCGGACACCCTGGCCGCATTCTCCAGGTGTTGACCGCCCTTAATAAGTATGCCCTCCTTGGCCGCCCTGCCCAGGGCGGCCACCGTGGCGGTGGGAGCGGCCAGAATAAGAGCGCAGGGGCAACCCACAATCAGGACCGAAACCGCCCGGTCCAGGGAGCCGGTAGCCCACCAGGTTATTCCCGCGGCTGTCAGGATAACCGGTGTGAACCAAGTAGCATAGCGGTCGGCCAGGCGAGCTGCCCTGGGCTTGTGCTCTTCTGCCCGGGTTACAAGCTCAATCAACCTGGCCAGTGTTGTATCGCCTCCGGTCCGTTTAACTATCACTTCTATGACCCCGTTATGGTTCAGGGTTCCGGCCATAACGGAATCGCCTTGTTTTTTGGGGACCGGCATGGCTTCGCCTGTCATGGAGGATTCATCCACCATGGTGAGCCCTTCTTTAATCTCTCCGTCAGCGGCTATGCGGTCACCGGGCCGCAATATCATGGTCTGCCCCGGCTTGAGGTCTTCTGCACTGATGGTTTTTTCCCGGCCGTTTTCCCTTACCACTGCGGTGGGGGGAGTAATTTTCATCAGGGATTTAATGCTGTTGCGGGCTGATTCGCTGGTAGCCTCCTCCAGGAGGCCGCCCATGGTCATAATAAAGGCGACCACTGCGGCGGTAAGGAATTCGCCTTGCCAAAGGCTCGCGATAATGGCCAGGCTGACCAGTTCGTCCACATTTATGCGGCCTTTCAAAAGCCCTTTAAGCGCGCCCAGGATTATCGGCAGGCCGCAAAGGGAAACCGAGACCAGGGCCGGAATTATAAGCAACCATTTTTGCTCAATGCCGAACCAGGGCAGGGCGTAGGAGACAAAAGCCAAAAGGCCTGCGAGCAGGGCAACCTGGAAATCCTTTTTCTGAAACAATTCTTTTTTGAGGCCTGGCTGGGCAAATCGTCCTATCATCTTGAACACCTCATGAACTGAATTTGTTAAAGATGTCTAACACTTGCCCTATGAGATCATCTTCATGGTCATGGGTCTCAATGGCAGTGGAGACACAACCTTTGATGTGATCTTCCAAGATGACCATGCCCAATGAGCGCACTGCCCCTTTGACCGCGGCCACCTGTTTCAGCACATCCATACAGTCCTGGTCCTGTTCAACCATTTTTTTGAGCCCGCGAATCTGACCTTCGATCCGGTTTATCCGCATGATTAATTTCTGGTGATCATCACCGCACAGCGCCATGAGTTCCTCCTTACTTATACTGGGTATGAGTATATACATATGGGGGGTATATGCAAGGGCATAATTCCGGCCAGGGTGGGGCACTGAAAAAGCTTGCTTTTAAAGGGGGTAAGTGGAACCATCGGACCGTGTTTAATGTGTATGGCATGTTTTTCGAGTTGGATAAGTCAAAAGGAGAATGGCATGGAGCCAAAAACCCGTCTGTATATTCTCTCCTACGAAACTCCTTATACTCCCTGCGCAGGCATTGCCGCGGTGATGAAGCACCTGCCACGAGCCTTGGCTAAAGCTTCCGAAAAACCGGTGACTGTGTTGAGCCCCTTTCACCACCGGGTGATCAAGATAAAAGATTTTAATCGGCTTGTTGAATTTTCATACCCTTACAGCCCACAGAACCTGGAAAAAAAGGCCACGGCGCACCTTTACGAAGCCTCAGGTGTTGAATGGTTTTTTCTTAAGCCGGAGGGCGGGGAGTACTTCAGGGGCAGCCCCCATCCCTATGCCTTGGCCCAAAAAGACCTGGTCAGGGATTCTTTGCTTTTTGGCCGCATGGCGCTTTCCTTTTTAGATAAGATTCGGCCTCATGAAAAACAGCTTGTAATGCTTAAAGACTGGCAAACAATTTCCACCTGTCTTTCCAACCGGTCATCCAGGCAGGGCAGGCGTTTTTTTCTGGTCCTGCACAATACCTATGACGCCTCGGCCGATAATTCAGATCTGCGTGAGGCGGGTTACGACCCTTCCGGCCTTTCGGGGGTGAGTCTTTTGGACCAGGGCCTCTCCAAGGTGGCGCATCCTGTCTTTACGGTCTCTGACGGTTTTGCGGCGGATATCAAAGGCGATCCCCTGCAATGTAAGGTTATGGCGCCCCATTTGACCAAGGCCCTGCAAGACAGATTAGTTGGGGTGAACAACGGTCCCTTTGCCAGTCTTTCCATAGGCGGGGACCTGCTTAAAGAAATGCGGCAGAATCAATTCCAAGGCTTGGAAGCATGGAAACAAAAATACCGGTCTGAGTTTATCAAGGCTGTAAACGAACACCAGCCCGACCTTGAGTATCCAGTTTGGGGTGAGCCAAAGGTGTTTTTCAGTCACACCAAAGGGCTACCCTGGCTGGTGATGGCAGGCAGGGCTGATTTTAATCAAAAAGGCTATGATCTGGCCGCCTGGGCGGTGGAAAGGTTTTTGCGGAAAAAAGGTGAGGCCGGATTTGTATTCTTGCCCATGCCGGGTGGTCAGGGATTTGAAGAGCTGATGTTTCTCACAAAATTAGCCTATGAACATCCTGAGAACGTGCTGGTTTTACCCTTCCGGATGGAGAGGGGATATCCCCAGATAATTCAGGCTTGTCATTTTGGCTTGATGCCTTCCTTTTATGAGCCTTTTGGTATGGCCAATGAGTTTTATCAAAATGGTTGTGTCGGTTTGGCTCGGGCCACCGGCGGCCTGGTTGACCAGATTCTGGACCCGGGGTTTGATTTCAGGATCTGCCCCTGGCTTAAGCCTAAGAACTCAGTCAATCACACAACCGGTATTTTATTCAGGGAAGATGTTTCTTTTAAGGGGATTCATGGCCTATGGGGAGATGTCTTTGCTAAAAACGGTTTGGATAAGATTCAATACAGAAGACAAAATCCTCTTTACGCAAACATGGCCGGAGCCATGGAACAGGCTTTTTTCAGGGCAGTGAATCTGTGCGTCAAAAGGCCTCTGGATTACTATAATATGCTTTTACAAGGCATTGATTACATAAGTGATAATCTTTCCTGGATCAGGGCTGCGCATGGCTACTGGAAAAATATGAAAGAACATGACCGAAATGAATAATACGACTTAATTGCCGCTTTGCGGAAAAGGCAAAGGAAGGTTTTTAAATTAATGCACTAGTGAGACTTTTTTTTGACCTTTGCCTGTATATTGTGTTCAAATATTAAGTACCACGTTTTTAAATTAATATTTGAGGGAACTTATGCGTCGCGGAATAAATTTATCGGTTCGTTCTAAAATAATGGTGTTGGCCTTGGGTGCAGCCTTGCTCATGGCCCTTACCTATGTCTGGGTGATTCCCACCATAGAAAAACAAATTTTCAAAGAGAAACAGGAAAAGACTAGAAACCTGGTTGAGGTTGCAGTCAGCATTGTTTCCCACTATGCGGAAGAGGCCAAGAGCGGCCGCATGCCCCAAAAAGAGGCCCAGGCAGAGGCAGCTGCGGATATCGGCGCCATACGCTATATGGGGGATAATTATTTCTGGGTTACCGATCTGGATGCGGTTATTTTGATGCATCCGATAAATAAGGATTTGCAAGGCAAAAGCATGGCAGACGCCACCGATGCCAATGGCAAAAGGTTTTTTTGGGAGATGGCCCGGGTCGGTAAATCAAAAGGCGCGGGGTTTGTTGACTATTATTACGCCAAGCCGGGTGAGCAGAACCCCCAGCCCAAATTGAGTTACGTAAAACTGGTCCCGGAATGGGGTTGGCTGGTTGGCACCGGTATTTATGTTGATGATGTGAAAAAACAAGTAGCCGCGATAACCTACACTATTTTAGCTGTGGTGCTTGGCATATTTGTGCTTACAATCCTGGCCAGTGTATTTATGAGCAAGACCATCACCGCTCCTTTGCTGAGGGCCTTGGTTTTAGTCAAGGATATTGCAGAAGGGGATGGGGATCTCAGGGCCAGACTTGAGGTGACCACCAAGGACGAAGTCGGTAAACTCTGCCGTGAGTTCAACCGTTTTGTACAAAAGTTGCATGACCTGATCGCAGGCGCCAAGGAGTCCACCTCCATAGTGCGCCGCTCAACCGATGAAATAAGTCTGGGTAATCAGAATTTAAGCGAGCGCATCCAGCAGCAGGCTTCTTCCATAGAAGAAACAGCAAGCGCCATGGAAGAGATGAGTTCCGCGGTTAACCAGGAAGCGGAACACGCCAACCAGGCCAATGCTCTGGCTCAAAAGACAGCCGACATGGCGGAAAAAGGCGGCCAGGTGGTTAAGACCACCATAACGGCAATGGAAGAGGTGAACACCGCCAGCCATAAGATTAACGAGATTACCACTGTCGTGAATGAGATTGCCTTCCAGACTAATTTGCTGGCCCTGAATGCAGCCGTAGAGGCGGCCAGAGCAGGTGAGGCGGGAAGGGGCTTTGCCGTGGTGGCCGGGGAGGTGCGCAATCTTGCCGGACGCAGCGCCAAGGCGGCCAAGGAGATTCAGGAATTGATTACGGACAGCGTGGGCAAGGTGGAACAGGGCAACAACCTGGTCAAGCAAAGTGGTGAACTGCTTAATGAAATTATTCAAAACGTAAAATCAGTGGCAGAGACTACCGGGGAGATAACCGCTTCCATAAAGGAACAGGCTCAGGGTATAGGCGAAGTAAACAAGGCGGTTTCTTTGATGGATGAGGCCGTACAGAGCAATGCGGCCATGGTTGAAGAGGTGGCCAGCGCTTCCGAGGAGATGGCTGCCGCGGCTGAAGAGCTGTCCGCCCAGATGGGGCGCTTCAGGGTCGATGAGTCCATTGCCCGGGATAGGCCTCTTAAGAAAAACGCCAAAACAGCCGCCAACCGTCCAGCGTCAAAACCGGTGAACAGGACCGGAGGCGCCCGTCCGTCCGCTAAGGCTTCCCAATCCAAGCCTGCGAATGCCAAGGGAGATGATGATCTTTTTGGTGATATAGATATGGATGGGTTTGAGGAATTTTAAGCTAAAAGGTAAAAAGTCCGAATGACGGCCCGCTGAATCGTATTTTTTCTAAGGCGCGTAATTCTAGCCAGTTGGCAAAATTACATTTTTGCCAACTGGCATCTGGCAAAGTCCAGGAGGGGCTTTGGCAGATTTTTTTTGGCTTTTTCAAAAAAAGAGTGTTTTGTTTGTGGTATTTTGCCGTCCTTGTCAAGGCCGTTTGAGTATTTATAGGTTACCGGGTTTCAAGAACACCTGCAAAATGCCTTTACCACGGGAAACCAAAGTCAAAACAAAAGGTTGGGCATGCTCAGGCATTCAAATTACTCGCTTCGTTAGCTCTCAAATATGGTTTGCGTCTGATTTTGAAAAGTTAAGGGCGTGAATGCCTACAAACGAGCTGCCCGGCATTAGTTTTCTCACCTTAACCTCCTTAAAGCCGCTCTCAAGGAGTTGATCCCTTAACTCCGATGAATGAGGCAATGGTGTTACACCTTTAAGAGATGCGTTGGCCATGTTGAGGTTTGCCGCCGCAGAATCGGAATCTTTACCCTGCATATTCATCACTATGGCAAGGCCACCCTCAGGTAAGAGTCTGGATCCGAGTGCGCTGAAGAAATACACTCGGCTCTCTACGGGTATGTAGTAGACAAGATTCATTAGTGTGATTAAATTAACCGGTTCGATATTAGAAAGCAGAGAAAGAATGTCACCTTCCATGATTTCAAATTTACTCTCTAAATCCCAATTCTTGATGTTTTGTCTGGCTTGATTTGCAACTTCCTTATCAATATCAATACCTACGCCGCTTGCATTTGGAATGAGGCCTGCAATTGTTTTTAAAAGGAGACCTGAGCCACATCCAATATCCAGAACTCGTAAATTATCTTGACCGTCAATAATTTCAGAAAGAAAACTTTTCATCACCGGGTCTGTCAGTTTTGAGAATCTTGCGATTATTTCTCCTGCACTTTCAAGGTCGTCACCCAATGGGGCTCCGCGCATTCTTTCCGCTGCGTATCGATAAGAATTATTGTAATATGTTACATTAGCTTGAACTACAGCGGCGATAATGTCATTTTGTTCCCCTGTCAAAGCTAAGGACCTTTTCCCTTTAATGCTGTAATATCCATTTTGGTATTGCAATTCCTTAATTGATACACCAACCTTCAGTAATGCATCGAGAATATCCGGACTTTTCACCTCAAGTTTTTCTAATAAGCCGTTTCTTGAACAAGGTTCTTTTAAGGCTTCCAACAGACCGGATTCAAATGCGGAATAAAGAAAATGCAGCCTCAACATTCCCTTCCAGTCCATCATTATCGGTAAAAGGCCGGGTATCTTGGCTGTTTTGAAGAAAGAAAGCAGATATTTAAGCTTCATGTGTTTGCTCCTTGAGTATTTTTATGCGGCCCAATACCCTCAACTAACTGATTAACCAGAGATTGCAGCACATCGGTCATTTTGCCTTGGTCAAATTCCTTTTCGCTAAGCCCTTCAAAAAGTACATTCAGGTAATGTGAAAAAAAAGCTCGGGCACAAAGCATGGTATCTGCTTCCGGGCGAATTTCATTTGTTTGGATCGCCTCCTCGAATATTTTGTTTAATAAGGATAAGAATTGATGGGCCTGCGCAAATAACTCTCCGCCCCATTCACCTTTTACAAACCACATTTCCTTTAAATAAGTTCGAGATAAATCAGGCTTTTTTGCATAATACGAGTAAAAATATCCTGCTATATGAATCAATTTGTCACACACGGTAACATCGTCAGACAATGTTTCTGTTGCCTTTTTAAGGGTAGAGGATAGGTCATCGAGGAGGGCTGCAATGAGAAGTGATTGTTTGTTAGGGAAATGACTGAATACAGTACCGATTCCAACCCCGGCATCTTTTGCGATCGCTCGGGTCGAGGTTTTATCAAAGCCTGATTTATTGAATAGATTGCGGGCGCTGTCAAGAATTAACATCCGGGTCTTTTCTTTTTGAGTGCTTCTTCTGCTTCCGGCAGAGGCCTTGATTAATGAATTATTTTTTGGCATTGCAACTCCCAAGTCAAACTTTAGTGAGCATGCTCAATTAATGAGCGTGCTCACTTTACTAAACCTGCATTGTCTATGCAAGGAGAAACGCGTCCGGTAAAAACCCGCACTCGATCAAAGAATGGGTTTTATATGGCATAAGGAAGCCCCCCAAATGCCAAGCATTTGAGAGGCCCGGGGAGCATGGCGGGTCAAAATCAGGGTAAGCGTTATGGGCCTATTGGCCGCAGCCGCTTGATTCAAACTTATGGCTTTTCAGACAAGATCAATGCCCTTTTGCCGTCTTTGCCAACATTCCCAAAGCGAAAGGGCCAGAAGCGCTGCCCTTTGCGGCAGGCTTTTCTTGACCATGAATTCCCGATCACTGTGGAAGCCGCCGCCCATGGGCCCCATACCGTCGATCACCGGCACCCGGTGCAGGGCCAGCGTGTTGGCATCGGAACAGTCGGGGCGGTGACCCTGTCCCACCTCCTGACCCAGGAGCTTGCCCTGATCGGAAACCAGTCTATACAAGGCCTCATTCAGCTTGTTCGGCTCCATGGGCGCTATACGGGTGAGGTTTTCAATGGCGGTTTTAGCTCCGGGAATAATATTTTCCGCCAGGAGTTGTTCCAGCCTGGCCATAAAGGCAACTCCATCCTGATCTGAGGCCATGCGCACATCCACCACTGCCCGGGCGGATTCCGCCACCACATTGGGACCAACACCGCCTTTTATCTGACCCACATTCACGGTTAATCCGGGACAGAAATCGTGCAGCTCGTAAAGGCTGCTTACCTGGTGCACCAGTTCGTGTATGGCGCTGGCGCAATCCGGCCCGGTGTAGGCGGCATGTCCGCTTTTCCCTTTACAGACCAGCTCAAAGCTGAGTCTTCCGTTTCGGCTGGTTATCACCTGCCCCTGGGGACAGGCCGCCTCCAGTACAAAGGCCGCAAAGGCTTTCTCTGCCTGGCGTTTGATAATGGGAAGGGAATTGGGAGAGCCCACTTCTTCATCCGGATTCAAAAGAAAGATAAGGGGCATGTCCTTTAAAAGGTCCAGATGCTCCAGGGCGGCAAGGGCAAAGATTCCGGAGACCAGGCCGCCTTTCATGTCCACCACGCCGGGCCCATAGGCCTTTTCTGTGTCTTCGGTATAGCCCGTGAACTCAGTATCTGGCGGGAAAGCGGTGTCCATGTGCCCAATAAGCAGGATGCTTTTTCCCGAACCCGCCTTTTGAGTGCTTGCTATGACCAGGTCACCGCTTTTCAGGTTGGGGTGAATGGTGCTTGAAAGCCCCAGGCCTCCCAAACGCTCACTCATCAGGTTGGCGACTTTGTCCACGCCCTTTTTGTTTTGACTGCCGCTTTGAACAAGGACCAGCTCCTCAAGGGCTCCATAGATGGCGTCATTACTATCTGTTATGTATTGCTGAATTTTTTCGTAGATATGCATAAAAGAGCTTCCCTTAGCCTTATATTCCATATAACTAGAATGGTAGATGGAGATTATAGCAATTAAGGGTTGCCTTACGCAGCACAAATATTAGTTGTTTTAAATACTTTTTAGCTGATAGGTTTACGGGGAAAGTAAGTTTGGGAATAATTAAAACCTGTTATTGGAAAAGAACATGAAGAATTTAAGTGCGGCGCTTATTCTGTTTATTTTTTTGGTGCAAGCGGCCTGGGCCGCGCCGGAAATCCCCAAAGCCTTTGACCAGTTGGTGCCGGTTTACCCGGGGGTTGTGGTTGTGGATGCCTCCACGGAACCGGGCTTGAGTAAGGCGGTGTTGGAGACAAAAGATGATTTAAAGGCGGTTGAGGTCTTTTTCCACAAGGCGTTATTGCATGACAACTGGCAGGTTTTGACTGAATTTGACCTGGAGCCAGGCAAGGTGATTTCCTATAAAAAGGAAAACCACGTGCTGGGACTCACCGTTCGCCCTGTTCCCGGGAATAAAACGGGAATTGCAATTATTCTGCGAACAGACTGACGGGAACCGTATGGAGAAAAGCGGCCCACGCGGCCAAACCAGAGCGCCTGGTCGCGTGGGCCGCTTAAAGCCAATCAAAAGGTCCGCCAAGGTTTTTGAGAAGTATCAGGTTTTTATCTTGGCGATAAGTTCGATCTCCACCGGGCAGTTTCCCGGCAGGCTGGTCATGCCCACGGCTGATCGGGCGTGACGGCCCGCCTGGCCAAACAACTCCACCAAAAGATCCGATGCGCCGTTGATCACCCTGGGGTGTTCAAAAAAACCCGGCGGGCAGTTAACCATGCCCAGGACCTTTACCACCCTTTTTAACCGCTCCAAGTCCCCCAACTCCTGTTTGATCCTGGCCAAAAGGCAAAGGGCCGTGTGGCGGGCCGCTTCATAGCCCTGTTCTATGGTCAAGTCCAGGCCCACCTGGCCCTGGAAGATAAGCCTGCCGTCTTTGATGCACGAGGCTCCCGAGGTGTAGAGCCAATCGTCTTCCACCACCACAGGCAGGTAGTTGCCCATGGGGCTCCCCGGATCAGGGAGCTCAAGCCCCATTGAACTAAACTTTTCTTCTATGGTCATGACGGTTAATCCCTTCGCACTCTTTGATCAGATGCAGTCCCCCTGGATGATTTGCTGCGTGAGGAGCCTTTTTAAGCAAGGCTCTTCGCGACAGGCCAAGGACGGGTTCACACTCATTGGTCATAGATATTATTCATTGCTCCAAGGGCACCCGGCTTTATTTTTACTCCCTGCTGTTCAAGAATGCTCTTGAGCGCAGTAATAAACAGGGTTAGATTGCGCCGGTTTGCGGAAGAGCCCATAAGCCCCACCCGCCAAACCTTGCCAGCCAGGTCACCAAGGCCTCCGCCTATCTCGATGCCGTATTGATTCAACAGGGCTTTTCTCACTCCCAGGTCATCCGCGCCTTGGGGGATGTAGACGGTGTTCAGCATGGGCAGTCTTTCGTTCTCCGGCACCACCATGGAAAGCCCCATGCCCTCCATGGCCGCCACCAGGGCCTTGTGGTGCAGCCTGTGACGCTCAAAGCGGGTCTCCAGACCTTCTGTGCAGATATCCCTCAGGGCCTGGTGCAGGGCAAAAATCATGTTGATGGGGGCTGTGTGGTGGTATTTACGCTCCGCTCCCCAATAGGAGCCGAGCATGGTTAAATCCAGGTACCAGCTTACAACCTTTTGTTTACGCCTGTTAAGCTTATCAAGGGCCCGGCTGCTTAAGGTGACCGGGGAAAGCCCGGGCGGGCAGGAAAGGCATTTCTGGGTGCCGGAATAGGCGGCATCCACTTTATTTGCGTCTATGCCAACCGGCATGCCGCCCAGGGAGGTGACGCAATCCACCACAAAAAGCGCTCCCACCTCTCCGGCCGCTTGAGAGAGGTCGGACAAGGACGAGACCGCGCCGGTGGAGGTCTCGGCATGAACCACACATATCAGGTCCGGACCGGCCTTTTTGGCCTTCTTGAGAACCGTCTCCGGGGCCACAGCCCTGCCCCAGGGGAAATCAAGCCTGATCAGCTCTCCCCCCAGTCTTTCCACAATATCCGCCATGCGGGCGCCAAATACACCGTTAACGCAGACCATGACCTTGTCGCCGGGTTCAATGAGATTAACCAGGCAGGTTTCCATACCCGCGCTGCCCGTGCCTGAGATAGGCATGGTGAGAGCGTGTTCTGTCTCAAAAAGATAGCGCAGCATGGTCTGGGTTTCATCCATTTTGGTCAGAAAATAGGGGTCCAGGTGCCCTATGCAGGGGGCTGCCATGGCCCTTAAGACCTTGGGCGATACGTCGCTGGGCCCGGGGCCCATAAGAACCCGAAGGCCGGGATCAACTTCTGTAAAGTTCGGGGCTTGGCTCATTTGGGGCATAACTCCTTTGGCCGGGGACGTATAATGGTGGCCTTTAAGCTTCTGCTGATTTTAACTGTTGGTTTTAAATAAAAAGAGCAAGTAAAACTTCGGGCCAACTACGACTTCCGACTAAACCTTACTATTTCACTAAACACCCATGCAAGGTTTTAATATCCTGACTTTGCGCATCCCCAAACCAGCACAGCGATGAGTCCTGTATAGACGGCTAAACCCTTAAGAAGAATTTTGACCTGGGTCTTGGTTGCCTTGCCTTGGAAGAGCTCAAGCCAACATACATCTTCATTTTTGTAATTATTATTAGATATTAGCAGCGTATGGAGAGCGGCAAGGTACCATTGCGTATAATATTATAAAGAACATTGCTCAGGCTCTTGACTGTAATCACGAAGGACTATTTATGGTCAATCTTGCTGAGAATCAGAGAAAATAGGGAAGATTCAAGCGCATCTTGTTGAGTATAAAAAAGTAGGGTAGTTCTGACCTTTTGAAAAAGGTGTTTAAGATTATTTGGGAGGTTTTGAATGAAATACAGTATTTCAATGTTGTATATCTGGTTTAAATTACACTATTTTTAAGATCTTTAGATTTTACATTTTATTTATTGCAATATGTCCCATATTTTTATATGATTTCTAAAAAATAAATTTTATGATAGGTATTTATACATGGTTAATATTTCAAAAAGCTGTTGGTAAGGATATTATTAAAATTTTATGACTAGCGATTTGATGATTTGGGTTAATCGGTGTGGATTTTAGTTAATAAGAAAGCGATTGTATTTCTACATTAGCGGTGCATATGTTTTAAAATAATTGTCGAGGTTGGCAGTAAACGTAGTTTGAAGTATCAGTGCAACTAGAAAATTGGATGGTCATTCTCTAATGAAAAATATAAATGTAATCAACTACCTGAGATGTTCTTATGAGTAAGCAAATGCAAAATACTTCATCAATGAAGCCGAATAGGAAAAGTAGGAATTCCCAAGAAATTTCATCTAGTTTAAGCGATGATACTCCAAAAAAACGTGAGGTGTTTTTATTTTTTGGAGCGGGTGCCTCTGCGGCGGGCGGTTATAAGACTTTCTTGACTTTTCCCTATATGTTTTGGCGATCACCTGATAGTGATGGAGAATTACAAACAAACCAAAAAACATATAAATTGTTAGAACAGATAAGAGATCAGCTCCAAAGAAAAAATAAAGCATTAACGTTAGACCAATATTTGGAAATGCTGGATAACTACAAAAGAACATTACGCAATATGTTTTCTGATAACCAACTGCGTGAAGTGATTAATCAATCAAGATTATCATTCAGTAAAGCACAAAACTTAAACAATACTATTGAAAGATTGAGAACTAATATTTGCAGCTTAACAGCTTATCATTACATGGCACCACCTAACGAAATTGATTATTTAAAGCGGCTAAGAACCTTTGTCAATAGCTTGTTCATTAATGATAAATCAACACATGTGTATATATTTACAACAAACTATGATCTCGTTCCTGAATATGCGTTTAGCGATAATTTAGATTTACAACAGTATGCTAACAAATATTGGCAGTCTGCTAATTTGAATGAGGGAAATGTTTGGGATAATGGGTGTTTTAAATCAAAAAATGAATTATATAAATTCTATAATGGCTTCTCAAATTTTCGGAATGCAAAATTAGGAATTAAAACACCTTGTAAAGATATTTTTGTCGATGAGTCGATTGCAGGAGAACGAATATATTGGGACAGTAAATCTTATAAGCAAGGTATGGAGTCGAATGAAAATGCGCTTTTTATAATGCGTCTTCATGGATGTGTAGCATGGATTTACAATGATTCAAAGGCGATTCAACCTGGGAAAGATAATAAAGTTTGTTTTAACTTGTCAAATCCCGTAAACATAAAAAGACACTTTGAGCGTTTATGTGTCTTCTATCCTGGTAAGGAAACCCCTATCGGAAAACAACCACATGCTTTATCGTTTCAGATAATGAGTGACCTGGCACTCAAATTAAGAACAATAACATTTGTTGGATATGCATTTAGGGATATAGATGTTGTGAGCGTAATTATGAATTCACTTAGGGATAGTCTTAGCATAGATAAAGCCTTAAAGAAAGAAATAATATTAGTAAATCCAGCAATGACTGTAGACGATTTTTATAATAGCCTAGCTATAATTCAAAACTCAATTGCAACACCAATGTATAAAGGTGATAGTGATCTGTTTGATTCCGTTAGGACAAAATCACTGAATATGTATTTCCTAAATACTGATGCTAGTACGGGCACTTTAATCGGTAAAATAAAACAAACAATAGGAGAATGATATGAAATCAGGGATAAAAATAAGAACACAAACGGGGCATCCAGATTATTATAAAACTAAACTAAGTCATAAACCTTTCTCAAAGTATGCAATTGCATTACGTGCCGCAGCTGAATTATCGGAAGGTGAATCCTTTCTTATAGATGCAGGATCATCATTAACACCTATTGCCAAAATAGTCAAATCAATAGGTAGTTCTAACGCAAATTTTACGCACTACACAATAATGACCCACAACAATGCCGCGTTCCAAGCGTTACAAGATGTTAACACGGATGCGCGCTTTAATGTTTTTTATACTGGTGGCCGTTATGATAGAGATCTAAACGCCTCTTTTGGACATCAAGCTGAATTGGCTTATAAGGATTTTAATCCACATTGGGTATTTATAGGCCAAAATGGAATGGAGGCACATCAAGGCTTGTTTTGTCATGGTAACACTGAAGAGTTATCACTTAAGAAAAATATATTTGCGATGCCAACACTTAAAAGAGTCATAATAAGTGACTTTGTAAAAATAGGCCAATTAAGTGGATTAGTTTTTGGTGAATCGTCCGAACTAACTTCGAATGTAACTGGTTGTTACGTATTTACTGACGATATCCATGATGACAAATTTAAGTCGTATATTAAAAAAAAGGGAATCGAGAAGCAGCGATTTGATGAGCAATGTAGAATTCTTGTAGAAACGTATTTTGTGAAAATTGTGAAGGTGAATTATGAGGTTGAAATCATATCAAATGATCTGATTAATTTATCTCAATTGGGGATTGATGTAATCGATATTCATGGTAAGTTTTTCCTTAAGGAACCAACAACAGCTATAGAAAATATTATAGATAAAATTAAAAGGATTTCAGGTAATTTAGAAGAAAATAAACTAGGCAATGAAATTACACAATATGAAAATATTAAGTATAGGATTCACCTAAAAAGTAGTGATTTAACCGCAGATTCAAATACATGTAACTCTGCAACAGTAGACACTGATTCTGGAAATGTTAATACTGATTATGGATATGTTGATATATGCTTTAAATTTAAATTTGATGATTCCATTAAAAATGATAATTCAATAACATTGAAATCTGTTGATACTGAAGTGGATGGAGTTAATTTAAATTGGGGAAATAACGGTACTCCATACTTAAAAACTATAGAAAAAGAATAATTTATATGACTAATATAAAGCCTATTTCTATTGTCTTTCGTCGTGTGATTTGAAAAATTTATTTGTTAAATCTGTAATCAATTGGAATAGTACAGGAAAGTATTTACACATTTGTACAGTGATGGTATTGACCTGACAGTCGCCTCCTACTGGATTGGTTTTTGAAAGGCCTTTTGGTCTTATTATTTTTCGGTTCGAGATTTAAATTTTTCAACCCGTCCGTAATAACCTTATATTGTGTACTCCCGTTATTATTAGCATCCTGGTGAAGCATAATCATTTAAATTTGGCCTAACGCCAGGTAGAGGATCCCATTGAATATATTATTTACTTCTCGTTCCCAGGCTGAAGCCTGGGAGCGAGAATGAGTTGGCGGCTCAGCCGCTTTATCAACCATGACACGTTCCAGATATGGGATTTTCGAGAACTAAAGGCCTTATTCCCTGACCGGAACAGTGACAGCCTGGCTGCCGGTATTTGCCCATCCACAGTTTGCCGGGGTTACTTATCGTTCCCAGGTTCCAGCCTGGGGACGAGAAACAAAATGCTTTTCTAGTGCATCTGGTGGTTAACTAAACAGCCGCCGTATCTTGTGAGGGATGATCTAATTATTGTCATGAATAATACGCAACTGTAGAAGAATAAACTTATACTTATTGGAGGCGCTCCTGGCGTCGGTAAGTCAACCATTGCGAATATCATATATAAGAAAATTCATAACTCAGTCTGGCTGGATGGAGATGATTTATGGAGAATGAATCCCTTTAATGTAAATGATAAAACAAAGGATATGGTTATAACTAATATTCAGTTTGTTTTGAACTCATTTTTGTCGGGTAGTTATTCAACCGTTATATTTACCTGGGTTTTGCATTTGGATTCTATCGTTGAACTAATACGCTCTGCTATAAGATATGATCATAACTTTTTTCATTTTACGTTGGTATGCGATGAAAAAATATTACAGGAAAGAATAAATTCGGATAATGAACGAACGACCGACATTTGCCTTGCTTTGGATAGGCTGCAAAAATCCAGATTAGTTAATTCAGAAATTATTGATACTTCGAAATATTCGCCGTTTAGTATTGCCAATTTTTTAAAAACCAAAATTATTTCATAACCAGGCGTTACACCGGACCAACTATGCTCAACTGTAAGAATATTTTACTTCTCGTCCCCAGGCCGGAGCCTGGGAGCGAGAGGCAGAAAGCAAGACTATGATTGTTAAACGATGCTCGGTGGACTCGATTGATTTCAATGGAATACAGATTCGGGATTATACATCCAAACTGGACAGCCGGTCCTCATTTGCCGTTGTTACAGTACCTTCGGGGGCTCTTCATGTAGAGTCCTGGTCAAGACGCTCTGATAAATATTATTATGTAATCTCCGGAAGATTAGAGTTCACACTCGACGGAGAGCAACAAGTTCTATCCGCAGGGGATCTTTGCGTTGTGTCAAAGGGGCAGCATTTTTCTTATCAGAACCGGGAATTGAAGGAGGCTCAGGTTTGTCTTGTACATACACCATCTTTCGACCTCAATTCGGAAGTGTTTATATGAAAGTAAGATAGTTAAACAGTAGAACCTGTAATTTCAGCCTTGAACTTAATCCTATTTTTCAAAGCCATTGGCATTGCCGACGGTTGCTGAACATAGCGTTATGTTGCGAAAGTACCATGAGCAATATTATTTTGAGCACGCAAAGACTAAGATTGGAAAAGATTGAAAAAAGTCATTTCAATGACCTATTTGCCCTTGTCTCTAATCCAAAGGTGCAAAGATATTTTCCAACAACCTTGAATAGAAATGAAGCCAGGGAATTCTATGAGAAAATTCAAAATCGCTATGAAACAGACGGATATTGTTTCTGGGCGGTCGTGAGGCAGGATGACAATCAATTCATTGGGATTTGCGGAATTTTGAAGCAAGAGGTTGATGGCCAAATTGAAACGGAAATTGGTTATCGAATCCTCGATGAATTTTGGGGAAAGGGATATGCCACAGAGGCAGCGGAAGGTTGTATTAAATATGCCAAAGAAAAGCTGAAAAAAATTTCCGTTATATCTCTTATCCTGTCTGTGAATGCTCCTTCTATAAAAGTTGCGGAGAAAAATGGGCTAAAGTTTGAGAAAGAGTCAATGTTTCATGGACTGCCCCATAATGTATATAGGTTGTTCTTAAAACAGTGACATAACACTTTTATCAAGTTGACTACTCCCACGGTATTGCGGTCTGTTGTTGTGCCAGTGATTCTCCTCCCATTATTTTTTAAGTAATTTTATTGGCCTGACAGCCGCCTTATATGGAATGGGTTTTCAAGCGGCCTTCTTGGCCTTTTTCTTTTTTTTGGGCTTCAACTTTTTCAGTCCTCCCGTTAATATTGCCGCCCTGGTGGGGTGCACCCCCCCTAAAATAGACCCGACATCAGGTAGAGGGTTTCATTAAACGCATTGATTTAGTATTCCTTCTCTTGACAATACTTGTCATGACGATTATTGTTAAGGCGATTATTGCCGTGACAATGTAGGACCTCAACCCAATCGTCTTGCCACTTAAGGGCCTTTAACTAGGGGGTTTTTATGAAGTTCAAGGGCAAAGAAGTAAGACTTTCCCAGCGTACAGGGCATTTGATCTCCCTGGTTGCGGGGCTTACCCAGGTGAATTTTGACCGTCGCCTTAAGCCATACGGAGTCACCAGGTCCCAATGGATAATCATGGCCGCGATTACCGAAGAAGGGGCTGAGACTGCGGCGGATATAACCAAAATCATGACCCTGGACGCCACGGCAGTGACAAGGTTGGTCGACAGGCTCGAGGCCAAGGGCCTGGTCAGGCGAATACAGGATAAAGCCGACAGAAGGGTCAACCGCCTTGAGCTTACGGAAGAGGGGCAAGACCTGTACCCGGTTTTAAGGGACGAGGCCGATAAAACCCATGATCAGTTTTTTGGCTTTTTAGCGGAAACAGAAGAAAAGCACCTGGCGGAGTTATTAACCAGGATAAAGAATAATTTGTCTGGTTAGTTAATAAAAATAATCAGTTGTGTGCTTTTGTGCGTTTTCTTTTCGCTGGCCGGTCCAGCCAGGGGAAAATCCATATAAGTAATTGAAGAGACGCTTACCTGGTTTATCGGGAAGCATAAAGAGACTAGCAATGAAAACAGAAAAGAATCCGGTCGGACCGACTATATTATCAGTTGCCCTGTTGACCATCATGGTGGGAGCGGCTGTTGCACCTGCTTTTGCCAATATCGCTCAAGCTTTTTCAGGCACCAGCCCGGAAATCGTCAACCTGATCCTGACCTTGCCTTCACTGATGGTGGTTTTCTCATCTTTTATGGTGAGCAGGCTCACAGAGCATTTTGACCGGAAAAACATTTTGTTGGTTGGGCTGGTTATCTATTTGATCAGCGGGGTGGCCGGCGGCTTTGCCCAGGATATCTACACTCTGCTTATATTCAGGGGGCTTCTCGGAATATCAGTGGGCCTGATAATGCCCATATCCACATCCCTGGTCTCTGTTTTTTACGATGGCAAAACCGCGGTTAAAATGATGGGCTGGATCAGTGCCTCAAATTATCTGGGCGCAACTTTGGCCCAGATAATTTCCGGCCTCATAGCCACCATATCCTGGCGGTATGCTTTTTTCTCTTATGGCCTTGCCCTGATTGTCATTGTAATGGTCTGCATCTATCTGCCCCGGGGAGGAAAAACGGAAATAAAAGTAAGGGAGAAAGTAAAGCTTCCCGTAAAGGTGTATCTCTATTCAGCCGCAATGTTCGCCTTGATGGTGGTGTTTTTTATTGTCCCCATGAATATCAGCTTTTTGATTCAACACAATAATATGGGCGGGGCGGCTGTTTCCGGCCTTGCCTGCTCCTTGATCAGCGGCGCGGCTTTTTTGGTGGGAACTTATTTCCAGCGCATAAAGGATTCATTAAAAGGATTTTCGGTTCTCACCGGTATCATCGTTATGGCCGCCGGGCAGGGGCTGCTCTTTTATGCCGGGGGGATTATTACGATTTCTTTGGGCGTTTTCCTGGTCGGTTTGGCAGGGGGGTATCTCATGCCCTATTTATTACATTCCACCAGAGTCGCAGTCGGGGTGGAACAGTCGGTTAAAGCCATGTCCGTCATCACCTGCATGCTCTATCTTGGCCAGTTTTGCTCCCCGTTGATCATTGACTTCATTGGGCGCTATTCAGCGTCTTACGACAATCTGGGCCGCTTTGAAGTGACCTTTGCCCTGTGCCTCAGTGCGGTTGTTGTTGCCTTGATTCAGCTTGTGCTATTCGGGAAAAGGGTCGGGGTTGAAAATCTCTCAAAGGTGGGGTGATGAAGCCTGATTCAAGATTTTTTCCGGAATTATATTAAAGTCAGCCGCAAACTATGTCTAAGAACTCTCCACTATCTTGTCTCTTCCGGTTCTTTTGGCTTCGTTTAACAATAATTCCAAGCGGGCCAAAAGAGAAGCCGGTTCTTCGCCAAAAGAGCATTGCCCAAAGGACACTGTCGCTGTCAGCGATATGGGGGGTAATTCCAAATAGTTGAAATTTATGTTTTTTATGCAGGATTTTACTCCCTGGGCAGCCAAACGCGCCTTTTCAAGGGGGCTGTTTTGCATCACCACTACAAACTCACTTGTGGTGTAGCGGAATATTTTGTCGGAATTTCCCAGAATGGAAAGAACGTGCTTGCTGATGTTGGCCAGGGCCCGGTCAGCGGCCACACCGCCCCAGGCCTTGGCAAGGCGGTGAAAGTCATCTACGGTGAAAATTATCATGGAAAGGGGCGAACCTTCATGGCAGACCGGCATCTGGTTGAGCCAAAGGACCAGAGCCCTTTGATTCCAGACTCCGGAAAGCGGGTCGGTAAGGGCGCTTCTGGCCAGACGCAGACCCCTTTCCTTGACCGCCTTTACCTTGCTCTCCGCCTGCTTGAGGGCGACTTTTTCCTTTTCCAGCTCCTCCATGGCCAGGTTTACTATGCCTGCCTGCTTCTCCATGGCCTGGTCCATGTCCCGGCGCAGGTCTGAGAGGCGATTCAGGGCCAGGTCTTTTAAATGGTCCAGGTCTTCGGCCTGGTCAATATCCTGGGTCATCTGGTCCATTGAGGATTGAAAACGGCTGTTTTGGATCTGACCCTCATCCAGGAGCTGTTCCCCGGCCTGGGCCATGGAATTGCTGAATTCGGTGCGCAGGCGGATAACCTCGTTCAGAACGTCTTCCAGCGCCTCCAGCGCCTCTGTGTGGCGCTCCTCCAAAAGGTTGCGGAACTGTTCCATGAGATCCCCGGCCAGGGCCAGGGCGGGCCGGTCCAGTTCGCCGGTCCTTTGGAACTGGTTCACCGCCATTTCAACCCGTTCCACCTGGTTGTCAAAAAACTGATCCCCGGCCCGCATTCCCTTGAGCAGGGCGTTCACCATTTTCCAGCCCAAAAGAAGCTTGGGATGGGCCTTGGAGTCGTCCATTTGTTTTTTAAGGCCCCTTTGCGATGGCTCTTCTTCAGAGAGCAGGGCCTCCTTTACCGCAACAGAAGCCTGTTCCACGGCTGCTGTATCGACCGGATGGGTTATGACGGCCTTTTTCAGGCGGATCATGGCCCTGCCCAGGGGGGTGCCCGGATCTGCCGGGCCCAAGGATGTGAGCACGTTTATGGCGCCTAAGAAAATATCTCTGGCCGCCAGGTCGCAGGTTTGTTCCGCACCATTTGCCTGGGGTTGATCAGGTTCGGATTCCATGAGCATAAGCGCCTTGCCCAGGTCCTCCACCACCAAGGCCAGCCTTTTTACATCCACCTTGCGGGCCGATACTGCTTTTTGCAGTTCTGCGATGGGGCCTTTAAGGGCGCCGGGGGCGTTTTCCCGGGCCAGGGAGGCCAGGGGATACACAGCCTTGCGATAAAGATTAAGCAGTTCCGCCTGGTTTTTTTCCAGCTCGTCCAGTTCCCTGACCAGCCGGTTAACTCTTTTCTGCAGGAGTTCGGTGCGATTCGGTGGTTTTTGGTTGATTTCTACCATGGGCTTTTTGCCTTAACTCCCCTGGGAGTGTATCGGAAAAATTGCCTTTCGCGAGCCTCCCCAAGATCAACAGGTCCTTCACAAGCGGGTGCTTGCCCGCTTTAGGGAGGCCCGGTTAGACCAGCGCCTAGCCTTTAGTATTATATACCAAAGCGTTAAGTCAATAAGTCCTTGTGTCTTCCTAGTAAACCGGTTGGGAAAACTTGCACTGGGGTATAGAATAAATAATCGGAACATTCGTCCCGATCCTGCTGGGATAACTACTATTTGAGTATCTGATTGGGCGTTTTCCGGAAAAAATCAAATCCGGCATGAAGCCGGGTGCCGCAATGCATTCCAAGGAGAAACAATGAACACAGTAAAACTGGGCAAAACCGGACTTGAAGTTACCGAAATAGGCCTGGGAGGCATACCTCTGACCAGAATGGGCACGGATAAGGCAGTTTCCTTGATCAGGCACTGTGTTAACGAGGGGATCACCTTTTTCGACACAGCCTATATGTACGGGATCAGCCAGGACATGATGGGCGAGGGGCTTTCACCCGTGCGGGAAAAGGTGATCCTGGCCACCAAGAGCATCAAAAGGGATGCAGCCGAGTGCGAAAGGGAGTTCAACGAAAGTCTGGCAAAACTCAAAACCGATTACGTGGATCTTTTTCAGTTTCACAATGTGAGCAAAGACGGCGAGATGGAAGAGATCCTGGCCCCGGGCGGGGCCTACGAGTTTGCCCTAAAGGCCAAGGAACAGGGCAAGATAAGGCATATCGGCTTTTCTTCCCACCACCCGGACCATGCCATTGCCTGCTGCGAAACCGGTAAGTTCGAGACGGTTCAGTTCCCCTTTAACTTCCTGGAGGCCGAGCCCGGCCTCAGGGTTTTTGCCGCAGCCGAAAAACAGGATATGGGCCTTATCGGCATGAAGCCCTTGGGCGGCGGCCTTTTGAACCGGGCTGATTTGTGCTTCCGCTTTTTACAGGGTCATCCCAAGGTTCTTCCCATACCGGGGATCCAGGACCAAGAGGAAATAGACGAGATTTTGGGTCTCTACAGGAACCGCAGGCCCCTTGACCAAAATGATGAAAAGGATATCCAAGCCTTTAAGGATTCCTTGGGAACCAGGTTCTGTCATCGCTGCGGTTATTGCATGCCCTGTACTGTGGGGATCGATATCCCCAGGGTGATGCTCTTTAAGACCACGGGCAGCAACTTCCCCTTTGAGCAGGTCAAACCCCTTTATGCAGAGCCCATGGCCCAGGTTGATGAGTGTATTGAATGCGGCGAATGCCTGGGAAAATGCCCCTATGATCTGCCTATACCGGAAATGTTGAAAGAGTGCCAGGCCTTGTATAATAAGGCATTGGCTGCGAATAAGTAGCTGATAAGTTATGAACATTTAAAAGCCGTCCCTGCCCGTGGCAGAGGGCGGCTTTTTTGCCGGATACTGTTAATAAATTATTAATTTATTATTTTATTAATATCTTTCAGCCCTTCGGACCGCTTTTCTCTGCCTTTTAAGTCTGCACTTTAATCCCCAAATAAACCGTTTATGACCCGTTTTGAGCCGTTGGTCGCGGTTCTATTCCCTCTTGTGCCAAGCCCTGCCATGCTTCAAGCCAGACAATGATTAAACACGGTTTTTTTAATAAGGGTGGATGCCATGATCAGACAAAAAAGCACAATTTTCTTGGCTTGCGCGGGTTTGGTCCTGTCCATACTGCTGGGCTTTTTTTGTTCAATGGCCAGGGCCGAGGATTTTTCTCAATTGGCTTTCCTGCCGCAGGAAGAACTTTTCGCACAGGTTGCGGTTCTTGAAAAAAGGACCAAGGCCAATTCCGATGATTTTCCGGCCTGGAAGGGGCTGGGAATCGCCTTTCATATTTTAGCCTCAGACAATGAGCCGGAGTTTATTTCAAGGTCAGTGGATGCCCTTAAAAAGGTTCTTGCTCAAACACCCCGGGATTGGGAGGCCATGTGCTATTTGGGCAGCTCAACCACCATGCTGGCCACCACCACCTGGAACCCCATGGCTAAGCTTGATTTTGTCAACCAAGGGGGAGCCCTTATGGACAAGGCCGTTAAAAACGCGCCTTCAAACATCACGGTGCGCATGACCAGGGGCTGCAATTCCCTTGAGCTGCCGGGTTTTTTGGGCAGAGGTGAACTGGCCCTGGAGGATTTCTGCCGCCTCGCCCAATTGGTGGAAGGCCTTCCGCAAAGCGCAGACCCGCTTAAGTTGTCTGTCTATGAAAAATACGCATTTTGCCTCAGGCAGGACGGTCGGGAAACAGAGGCGGATCACTATAAAAATTTGGCCGCAAAGTTATCAGAAAAGCATTTGTCGGAAAGGAAAAAATAAAGTGCCGCTTATTGAGACCAGGAGATTAAAGAAAAACTACCAACTGGGCAAGGCCCTGGTTCCTGCCTTGCGCGGGGTGGACCTGATCGTCGAAGAGGGGGAATTTGTGGCTGTGTGGGGGCCTTCCGGCTCGGGCAAGAGCACCCTTTTGAACCTGATCGGCACCATAGACACCCCCTCTTCGGGGAATATCTCCCTTAAAGGCAGGGATTTGAATGAATTTGACGACAACGGCTTAAGTGAACTGCGCAACCAGAGCATTGGCTTTGTTTTTCAGAGTTTCAATCTGGTGCCGGTTTTCAATGCCCTGGAAAATGTAATGTTGCCCTTACAGATCAAGGGTGACAAGGCTGGATCCGCCCGGGAAAAGGCGGCCCAAAGGCTCACCCAGGTGGGTTTGAGTGATTTTTTCGCCCATCGGCCGGACAGCCTTTCAGGGGGGCAAAGGCAAAGGGTGGCGATTGCCCGGGCCCTGGTCACCGATCCCAGCCTGGTGATAGCGGACGAACCCACCGCCAACCTGGACAGCCAGACCTCCGCCGAGATCATCGAACTGATGCAGAAGTTGAATCAGGATCAGAAAACCACCTTTATCTTTTCCACTCATGATCAAAGGCTTTTGAATCGGGTCAAACGTTCAGTGCGGCTCATAGACGGACGTATTGCCCAGGAAGAGGTGTACTGATGACTGCCTGGCTCAAAATGGCATTTCGCAATATTTTCAGGAATAAAAGGCGCTCCCTGGTCACCTTGTTGGCTATCAGCCTGGGATTGTCCGCGGTGAGTCTATTCAAGGGTTATACAGACCACACCTATCAGGGGCTGCGTCAGGCCGCCATCAGGGGCGAAGGCCTGGGTCACCTGGTGGTCTATAAAAAGGGCTTCAACGCCTTAGGCAGCCTGGAGCCGGAGAAATACCTCTTAAGCAAAGATGAGATGCAAAAGATAGCCGAACTGGCCGGTCAAGATGAACGGGTGGTTTTGGCCACCCCTCAACTTTACATCTCCGGTCTGGTAAGCGATGGCCGGATCTCCCGCATATTTTTGGGCAAGGGCGTGGTGCCGGAGGATGAAAGGACCATCAGGGGAGGCATGGCCGCCATGTACCCGGTCAAGGGAAAAACCATGACCAACAGGGTGCCCTATGGGGTGGAGCTTTCCCAGGACCTGGCCAGGCAGCTTAAGTTCAAACCAGGCAGCGAAGGCGTGGTCATGGGCGCGACCTTTGAGGGCCAGATGAACGCCTTGGATTTTGTGGCCAGGGGGGTCTTTGATACTGGCCAAGATGCAACCAATGACAAGTACATCCGGGTTCCCTTTGCTTTTGCCCAGTCCCTTTATGACACAAACCAGGCGGACCGCATGGTGATCCTCCTACAGAACTGGCAACAGACCGAGGCGGTTGAACAGAAGCTTGAGATCGCCTTTAAGCAGGCGGGCCTGAACCTTGAGATGCGCACCTGGCACGACCTTTCGGTGTTTTTCCAAAAGGTGAAAGGCATGTTTGACTCCATGTTTCTGTTCATCTTCATCATTGTCTTTGTGGTGGTGGTGATGAGCGTGGTCAACACCATGGGCATGGCCGTCATGGAAAGGACAAGGGAAATAGGGGCGTTGCGCTCTCTGGGGCTGAAGAAAAGGGGAGTCAGCCTGCTCTTTGCCCTGGAAGGGGCGCTGTTGGGGCTTATGGGCTCTTTGCTTGGGGTGGTTATTACGGTGTTTGTCTGGGCCATGATCCTTGTTTGGGAGCCCACCTACATTCCCCCCGGAATTTCAAGCCCGGTTCCTCTGTTGGTGAACCTGCTGCCGATTCCCATGTTGAGGTTTTCCGGAATAATGATCTGTCTTTCCCTTTTGGCTTCGATCATTCCTGCCAAAAGGGCTGCCGGACAGAAGGTGGTGGAGGCATTGGGACATGTCTAAGAAAAGGATTTCAAGCAAAATGTTCAGGACAACAGGTTTGATTATGGGGCTTTTCATTGTGAGCGGATTGTTTTGGGGCCAGGCCGCGGCTCAGGCCGGGGAGCTCAACCCGGCCAGGATTCTTGAGCTGGCCGACCAGGCCAGGGGAAACGTGAAAGGGGTTAAATGGCGTATTGATCTCACCAGCCAAGAACGGGAGCGGGTTCAGAAACAGAGCCTCTGCATCGAGGCCAAGGACTTCAACTGCCTGGCCACCACCCTTGCTCCCCCGAAATTAAAGGGAAGAAAACTCCTTATGCTGGATCGCAACATGTGGTTCATCAAGCCGGGCTTGAGAAAGCCGGTGCCGATTTCTTCCCGCCAAAAACTCATGGGCGGCGCGTCTAACGGGGATCTGGCCTCGACCAACTATGCGGGTGATTACGTGGTCAAAAATATCACCAGGGAAAAGCTGGACGGTGATCCCTGTTGGGTGATTGACCTTAAGGGCAAGACCAAAAAGGTGACCTATGACCGCATCCGTTATTGGGTTTCCGAAAGCCGCATGGTGGGGGTTAAGGCCCAGTTTTTCACCGTATCGGGCAAGCTCTTAAAGACAGCGGTTTTTGAATATAAAAACAGGATCAACACAGGAGAGGGTGAACATGCCTTTATCTCCAGAATGACCATAAAGGATCAGCTGCTAAAAACCAATACAACCACCATGGACTATTCCAGGGTGGAGATCAAAGAGATTCCGGCCTCCACTTTTAACCTGAACCTTTTGGTGCGGTGATGAAGAGGCATTTTGTAAACGGGCTTTTAATAGTCTGCCTTTTTTGGGGGACCGCCGCCCGGGCCGGGGAAGGGCTGTGGCAGGGCTTTCAGGATAATCTTGAAATGGATGCCAGGGCGATAACCTTTGTCACTAAAAATGATCCCGCGGATTCAAGTTTGAACCCCGGCAACCGGCTCATCAGGTTTGAGGATTACTGCGCCGAGCTGGAACTGAGACCGGATTTTTTCTGGGCCGGGGAAAGCCTTTTATTGAGTCTCAAGCCCAGGCTCAATTTGTCCTCCGGCTGGTGGAGTGCGGATCTTGACGACTCGGGCCAGAGGAGCGAGGCCAGGCTGTTTGTAAACGAGTGGCTGGCCAGGTTTCAGGTGAGCGACAGCCTGTTTATCTCCTATGGCCGGGAAAACCTGCAATGGGGGCCTTCTTATCTTTATTCGCCGTCCAACCCTTTTTTCCGGGATAACGGCCGCAAGAATCCGAAACGCGAGGTGGGGGGCATGGAGTTTGGCCGCCTGGTCTGGCTGGCAGGACAGAGCCTGACCCTTTCGATGATAGCCAATACCGGCCGGGGGCGCCAGGATTTCGGCAGCCTGGGGTTTGATGAGTCGCTGGCCTTGAAGCTGGATTATCAGGGCCTGGAGGATTATGCCGGGTTGATCCTGTCTTTTAAGCAAGAGCAGGGTGCTCGTTTGGGCTGGTTTTTAGGCGGACCGGTGAACGACGCTCTTTTACTTTATGCCGAGGGCGCCTTGACCCAAGGGGTCTACGCCCTTTATCCGCCCGGGCAAAACGCCCCCCGGAATCAGGGTATGGAGCTTTTGCGAAAAGACGAGACCGCCTGGGCTCCCCAGGTGCTTGGCGGCCTGAGCTACACCCTGGAATCCGGCCCAACCTTAACCCTTGAGTACACCTATTACGGGCCGGGCTATGATGAAGATGAGGCCCGGGCCTATTACCGTCTGGGGCAAGATAGCGGGCGGCTTTTCACCACTGCCGGCCCCTGGCAGCGGGTTGCGGCCCGCAACCTGGGCCAGGCCCTGGACCCGGGATTGATTTTCTTACGGCGCAATTACCTTATGTTTCAGGCCCGGCAAGGCGAGATAAAAGACTGCCTGGACCTCACCTTTCGCTATACCGCCAACCTGGACGACGGTTCGGGACGGTTTTTCTTTCTGGCTGATCTGTATGTGGGCGACCACACTCAGATTTTCGCCTCCCTGACCACGAATCATGGAGATGCGGAGAGTGAATTTGGCCTGCTGTTGGATTCCATGATTTTTTGCGGCGTTCAATATACTTTTTAATATTAGGAGCTTGTCATGGTTAGGACATGCGCCCTGGTTTTTGGCTTACAGATGTTTTCCGAAAAAGGAGCATCCAAAAGATCAGGTGGGATATTATCAATATACAGAAGGCCTTTCGGGCAAAGGATTTTTGGTTTTACCCGGATCAAACAACGTCTTAGCAGGAGAATCATACCGTTAAGCCTTTTGCTTGCAGGTGCTTTGGGGGCTTATCTTTGCCTCGAACTTGGTGTGTGGCTGATCTGGAATTACAATCAGCCCTGGCCCTTTTTCATGGATTTTGAACTGCTGGATTGGATTGAATATGCTTTCTAAGCTCTTGCACAGACTTGGGGGCGATAAAAAAAACCCCGACGATATACGACCGCGTTTTTGTAGAAAAGATATGGGGGTAAAGCTGGTTCTGATCAGCTTTGGCTACACCCTTATCTTTAATTCCATCATCGGCATATTTTTGAATACCATGAATATCGGCGATTCCTTTAGTCATAATTTCTGGTTTTCCCAATGCGTGGGCATATCGATCTGCAGCTTTGTTTTGTTTGCCTTTTATCTGCTGGCTCCGGAAACCAGGCTGGGGCATTTTCTCACTGTGGCCCTTGGCGTGACAGTGGGGGTGACGATCGGGGTTTTAATCGGCGGCTATGTTACCAACGACTATCATATGGTGCCTGCTGAAGGAGCTTTTTCCTCTTTTTTGAGGGTGGCCTTGGTGGCCCTGCTCTTTGGGGCGGTGATAAGTTATTTTTTTATCAGCAAAGAGCATATGCGGCTCAGTAAAATGGAGGCCGACGAGGAGCGCATAAAAAGGCTCACTACCGAAAAGCAGATGGCCCAGACCAGGCTCGGTCTGCTCCAGGCCCAGATAGAACCCCATTTTCTCTTTAACACCCTGGCCAATGTCAGGAGCCTGATGGAAAGCAACCCTGAGCAGGCCAAGGAGACGTTGGAGGATTTTATAGCTTATCTGCGCTCCAGCCTGCCCAAGACCAGGTCTTCCCTGAATACCCTTAATGAAGAGATGGAGCTTATAAAGTCTTATCTCAAGATCTTCAAGGTGCGCATGGGGCCAAGGCTTAAATTTGAAATAAACTTGCCCGAGGAATTGGCGGGTGTGTTGTTGCCGCCCATGCTCTTACAGCCCCTGGTGGAAAACGCCCTGAAACACGGCCTGGAGCCCAAGGAAGAGGGGGGGAGTATAAAGGTTTCCGCCGAGAGGCAAGGTGAAACACTTGTCCTTAAGGTGAGCGACACCGGCCTGGGCCTCAGTGGCGATCATTCTCCGGAAAAGGGGCTGGGCCTCTCCAATGTGCGCGACCGCCTGGCGGCTCTTTACGGTAATCAGGGTTCTTTGATCTTGCTGGAAAACCAGCCTCAGGGGCTGGAGGCTGTTTTGGAGGTGCCTCTTGCGGATGATGACCGCAATAATCGCGGATGATGAAAAAGAGCTGAGGGATTATCTGAGATCCTGCCTCAAACAGGTCTGGCCCGAGCTTCAGGTGCTGGGGGAGGCTGAAAACGGACGCCAGGCCCTGGCTTTGTTTGAGGAGTTCGATCCCCAGGTGGCATTTTTGGATATCCGCATGCCCGGACTGAGCGGTATGGATGTGGCCAAAAAAATAGGCGGGGAGTGCTGGGTTGTTTTTGTAACCGCCTATGATTCTTACGCAGTGGAGGCCTTTGAAGCCAGGGCTTTGGATTATCTGCTGAAGCCCGTAACCCAGAACAGGCTGGCCGAAACAGTGGAGCGCCTTAAAAAGCGCATCAGTAAGGATGACCCGCCCACAGAGCAGATGCAAGGCATGTTAAAGGATCTTTTGGCCACCCTACCCAAGGAGGACTCGCCCAAATACCTGCGCTGGCTGAAAATTCCCCATGGCTCGGGGGTGCGGCTTGTCAGTGTGGAGGAGGTGAGCTACTTTCAGGCCAAGGATAAGTACACCCTGGTCATGACCGCCCAGGGGGAGAGCCTTATTCGCAAGTCTTTGAAAGAACTTTCCCAAGAGCTGGACCCCGATCTCTTCTGGCCGGTGCATAGAAACTGCATAGTAAATGTTTCGGCCATATCCAAGGTTTCCAAGGGGTTCCACGGCAAAGGGGAGATATCCCTTAAAAACCGTTCGGAATCCCTGCCGGTGAGCAGAAATTATATGAAGCAATTCCGCATGATGTAATTTGAAAAAGCCTTTACTGAATAACCCGTCGGCCGATGGTTTTTTTGTATTAAAACAACAAGGCGTTTGCCTGCCGGCCACCCTGTGCTGTTATACTGGGCATAGCCTGTTGGCCGGTTTTTGTTTTTCAAGAAGCACTTATCCTGAAAAATGCCTATGAATAATCGCGTTTCTGTGACTGATCCGGCAATAGACTGATATTAAACTAAATTTTTTATTCTTGTTTTTCGCTTCCGGTTTTCTTTGTCAGCCTATGGGCGGGATAAAGACAAAAACAGGCATTTGCTGAAGCTTGTGTTTGTCAATAACTCCGGCTACAATAGCGCCTTGTTCAAAAAGTAGTTTAAAACGTAAATTTTACGGGGAGAGTCTAAGTATGCGTTGTCGTGCTATATTCATGGCATGTCTTTGCCTGGCGCTGGCCCTGGGGCTCTGCGTTTCGGCAGCCGGCCCGGCCATGGCGAAAGATAAAGTCAAGGCGGCCTGGGTCTATGTGGGCCCCATTGGCGATCATGGCTGGACCTATGCTCATAACCAGGGCCGTCTGGCCGTGGAAAAAGAGCTGGGTGTGGAAACCGCTTTTATGGAGAGTGTCTCCGAGGCTGACGCCGAGCGTGTCATCATGAACTTCGCCCGTCGTGGGTATTCGCCTATCTTTACCACTTCCTTTGGCTTCATGGACCCCACCCTGGCTGTGGCCAAGCGCTTCCCCAATCTGGCCTTTATGCATTGCTCCGGCTTTAAGCGGGCCAAGAACGTGGGCACCTATTTTGGCCGTATGTATCAGGCCAGGTATCTGACCGGACTGATCGCCGGCATGATGACAAAAACCAACAAAATCGGTTATGTCAATGCCTTCCCCATTCCCGAGTGTATCCGCCTGGCCAATGCCTTTACCATTGGCGTGCGCGAGGTTAACCCCAAGGCCAAGGTGCACGTGGTCTGGACCAACTCCTGGATCGACACTGCCAAGGGCAAGGACGCGGCCAAGGCTCTTTTGAGCGTGGACTGCGACGTCATCACCCAGGGTATTGATCCGCCGGGTCCCCAGGAAGCCGCTGCCGAGGCCGGTAAATGGTTTATCGGCTGGGATTCCGATATGGCCCCCATGGCCCCCAAGGTGACTTTGACCTCCACTCTGTGGAACTGGAAAGTGCTCTATACCAAGCTGCTGAAGCAGGTCATGGACGGCACCTGGAAGCCCGAAGACTATTGGTGGGGCATGGAAAAGGGACTGATCGATATCGCTCCCTTGGGATCCATGGTTCCCGAAGATGTCAAAAAGCTGGTCATGGCGCGCAGGCAGGAGCTTAAGGAAGGCAAGTTCACGGTCTTCAAGGGCCCGATCAAGGCCCAGGACGGCTCCGTGCTTCTGAAAAAAGGCCAGACCGCGGATGACAAGACGCTGCTTTCTATGACCACCTTTATCGAAGGTATTGTAGGCAGCGCCAAATAAGCATTTGTGATATCCAACTTTTATTCTTGTGTCCGCGGTTTTAAAAAACCGCGGACACTCGTTTAGTGTTTGCCCATGCCCGCAGAAAAAACACCCGCCATTGATATGCAGGGAATCGTAAAGAGGTTCCCGGGAGTCACCGCCTTGGCCGGTCTGGACTTTCAGGTCGGTAGAGGTGAAATTCATGCCCTTGTGGGAGAGAACGGCGCAGGTAAATCCACCTTGATGCAGGTTCTTTCCGGAAGGCTGGTGCCGGAGGAGGGGGAGGTTTCCATCCTGGGCAGGCGCATGCCCAAAGGTTCCCCCAAAGCGGCCATTGAGGCCGGGTTGGGAATGGTTTACCAGCACTTCAAACTGGCGCCTTCCCTCACCGTGGTCGAGAACCTGCTCTTGGGCAGGCAGATGAATAGCTTCCGTTTAAAGCTCGATGACCTGGCCCAAAAGGTGGAAGCCCTGGGCAAGGAGTACAAGCTGGAGGTCCCGCCCCACACCCAGGTCTGGAAGCTCTCCATGGGGGAACGGCAGCGGGTGGAGATCTTGAGGCTTTTGCTTTATGACGCCCGGGTGCTGGTCTTTGACGAACCCACCACCATCTTGACCCCTCAGGAGACCCTGGACCTGGTCAAGGCCTTGCGCTTTATGCGTGACCAGGGCAGAAGCGTGGTCTTTATCTCCCATAAGCTGGAAGAGGTCCTGGACCTGGCCGATCGCATAACCATTCTGCGCCAGGGCAGGGCGGTCACCACCTTGAACCGTGGAGAGGCGGACAAGGAGAGCCTGGCCGGGCTCATGATCGCCGGAGAGTGGGAGCAGGTAAGCTACCGGGCGGGCCAAGGGCAAAGAGACGAACACGCGCCTCTGCTTGAGCTTGAAGACGTGAGTGTGCGCGATGATCAGGGCATCTTGCGCCTGAAAGACCTGGACTTGAGTTTAAGGCCGGGGGAGATTCTGGGCGTGGCCGGTGTGGCGGGAAACGGCCAAAGGGAACTGGCCGACGTGTGCTGCGGCGCAAGGACGGCTGAAAAGGGTTCCGTAAAGGTAAAGGGCAGAGACCTCACCAACAAGGGGCCTTTTGCCTATATCAAGGCCGGGGTCGGTTATGTGCCTGAAGACCGGCACACAGACGGCAGCATCGGCATTTTGAACCTCATGGAGAACCTGATGCTGAAAGGGGTGCTTGACCGCCGCTTCAAGCGGGGCCCCTGGCTGGACTGGCCTGCCGGGAAAAAGCACACCGAGTCACTGATACTTGAATATGACATTAGGCCGCCCGACCCCAAGGCGACCGCCGGATCACTTTCCGGCGGAAACCTGCAAAAACTGCTTTTGGCCAGGGAGCTGGACCAGAAGCCCAAGATTTTGGTGGCGGCCTATCCCTTGCGCGGCCTGGATCTGGCTTCAGCCTCTTTTGTGGAAAAGGTGTTGCGCAATCATGCCGACCAGGGGGGGGCGGTATTGCTGATTAGTGAGGATGCGTCCCAAATGTTGAATATTGCCGACCGGTTTGTGGTGCTGTTCAGAGGCTCCACCAAAGGCCCCTTTGGCAATGGGGAGTTGAACCCGACTCAGATCGGCCTTTTGATGGCAGGTGAGGAGCTCAAGTGATCAGGCCTGTTCTTATACCTCGTGAAAAGCCCTTGCCCGGTGGCGCTTTTTTGGTCTCGATTGTATCTATTCTGGCCGCTCTTCTGGCCACTTTGCTTTTGCTCTATGTTTCGGGCGTGCCGCCTTTCAAGGCCATGAACGAGATAGTCATGGGCACCTTTGGCGACTGGTACTCGCTCTCCGAGGTAATCGTCAAGACCACGCCGCTTTTGATCTGCGGCCTGGCGGTCTCTTTGGCCTTTACCATGAATATCTGGAACATAGGCGCTGAAGGCCAGCTTTATCTGGGGGCCATAGGCGCTTCCTGGGTTGCGCTTGCCTTTCCCGGGCTTCCGGCCTGGGTGATGATTCCGGCCATGATGATAGGCGGCATGCTCGGGGGACTTTTGTGGGCCCTGGGGCCTGCCCTTCTCAAGGCCAAGATTCAGGTGAACGAGATCATAACCACCTTGATGCTGAACTATGTTGCCGTGCATCTGGTTGAGTTCATGGTTTTTGGCCCCTGGAAAGATCCCACCAGCTTTGGTTTCCCCATGACCCCGGTTTTCAGCCCCGCGGCGGAGCTGCCCGCCCTGGGAACCACCCGCGTGCACCTGGGACTGGTCATAGGCCTTGCCCTGGTGGTGCTGGTCTTCTTTCTGTTCAAGAAAAGCCGCTTGGGCTTTACCATGCGGGCCATTGGCGCCAACCGCTCGGCCTCGCGTTTAAGCGGCATGCCTGTTTCCAAAACCATAATCATAAGCCTGTGCCTCTCCGGAGCGGTGGCCGGTCTCGCCGGTATGGCCGAAGTGGCAGGCATCCAGCACCGCCTGCAACCCGGCATCAGCCCGGGGTACGGGTATACGGCGATTATCGTTGCTTGGTTGGCCCGTTTAAACCCTTGGGCCATGGTGGTGGTCTCATTTTTGTTTGGAGCCCTTTTGGTGGGCGGTGAACTTCTGCAGATCACCATGAAGGTCTCTGCCCACCTGGCCATGCTTATTCAAGGGCTGGTTTTGTTCTTTGTGCTGGCCGGTGATTTTGTAGGAAGATTCAGGGTGCGCTGGATCAAGGAAGAGGAATAGGCTTGCCATGCCGGAATTGAGTTTTATAACAGATCTTTTGGCCGCCTCCATTCAGGCGGGAACCCCTTTGTTGCTGGCCTGCCTCGGCGAGATTATAACCGAGCGTTCAGGCAATCTTAACCTGGGAGCCGAAGGGATGATGCTGGTTGGGGCCATGACCGGCTTTGCCACCGCCTATTTCACGGGTTCGCCTGTGTTGGGAGCCATTGCCGGTTCCCTGGCGGGCTGCGGCATGTCTTTGATCCACGCCTTTTTGACTGTGAGTCTGCAGGCCAGCCAGGTGGTCTCCGGCCTGGGGCTCACCATATTCGGGATCGGCCTGTCCGGTTTTCTGGGCGTGAATCTGGTGGGCCTTAAAGGCCCGGGTTTTGCCAAGATACCGATCCCCTTTTTAAGTGACATCCCGATTATCGGACCGGTTTTCTTTAACCAGGACGCCCTGGTCTATGTGGCCCTGTTGCTGGTTCCCCTTACCTGGTATTACCTTTTCCGCTCCCGGCCCGGACTCAGTGTGCGGGCTGTCGGAGAAAACCCTTCGGCCGCCGATGCCTGGGGTGAGTCCGTGGCCAAGATCCGCTACATCCATGTGCTCATGGGCGGCCTTCTGGCAGGTCTGGCCGGAGCCTACCTTTCTCTGGGCTACACCCATATGTGGATGGAGAATATGGTGGCGGGCCGGGGCTGGATCGCCGTGGCCCTGGTTATCTTCGGGTTCTGGCACCCCTTCAAGGCCGCGGCCGGTGCTTTTCTCTTTGGCGGAGTCGGGGTGCTCCAGTTAAGGGTGCAGGCAGCGGGCGCCCACATTCCCTCCTCTCTTTTGGTTATGCTTCCCTATCTGCTTACCGTGGGGGTGTTGATCCTCATCACCATGCGCCAGAGGCGTTCCGGCAGTGTGGACGCACCGGCCGCCCTGGGCCTGCCTTTCCGCAGGGGCGAATAATCTTAAATACATCCGGGTGAACCAGTGCTTGCCAAAAGCCCTGGTTCACCTGTAATGATTATAAAAAGGAATTTCACTTGGCCGGGGCGCGACTAAGTGAAATTTTTTTGAATCCAAAATTGGATTTCCCCGAAACCGGACCAAAGGCTTTATAAAAACGGCAAGTGGAGACCGAGTATGGGTTTTATCCTGTTTTTCAGCATCTTTACCCTGATATACGGTTTGATGGGCTGGCTGGTCTTCAGCCAGGTTGGCTGGACCTTGAACCTGACCGGCTGGCCGCGGCTTTTGTTGGCCCTTGTTTTTATAGCCATGACCCTGTCTCCCGGCCTCTCGGGTTACGCCGGAGAGCGTTACGGTCTTTATGCCATGATCACTTATCTTTGGCTTGGCCTGATCTTCTATCTTTTCTTGGGTTCCATCCTGATCGTTCTGTTCCGCACGGTTCATCTGGCTTTTGTCGCCCGAATTATAGGCTATCTGGTTCTGGTCTGCTCCGTGGGCCTTTTGACCTGGGGTTTTTTCCAGGCCAGGGATATCGGGGTCACCAAGGTTGAGATTGTAAGCGGCAGGATGGCTCCGGCCGCCAAACCCATAAAAATAGCCTTTGTCAGCGATGTGCATCTTTATTCCGTGGAGGGTGATTCCAGGTTGCAAAGGGTGCTCAAGGTTTTGAACGGCTTGGATTACGATATTCTGATTTCGGGCGGGGACCTAATTGAATCGGGCATTCACAGAAACGACTGGCAGCTTTTGGCAGAGGAAATAAAGAAGTTGCGCCCACCCCTGGGCAAGGTGGCGGTCAGGGGCAATCACGAAATCTATGCCAACATGGCGGCGGGCGAGGATATTTCGGCCCGCTTTCACAAGGCCGCGGGTTTTGATCTTTTAAACAACCGGCTTTTGGAGTTGCCGGCCTTGAGCATTGTGGGCATGGATGATCCCCACAGCCGGGAAAAGCCGGAGAACGGCAGCCGGGAGTTGGATCTTTTGAAAAAGACCAGTTCGCAAAAGCCGGTGCTTTTGATCAAGCACCAGCCCTTTGTGCAAGAAAAGACCAAGGGCCTCTTTGACCTGATGCTGGCAGGCCATACCCATGGAGGCCAGATTTGGCCTTTTAATTATCTGGTCGGAGTGCTTTTTCCCTATCTGAGAGGCGATTTTGACTTGGGGCAGGGAAGCAGGCTCTTTACTTCCGTGGGCGTCGGCACCTGGGGGCCGCCGGTAAGGGTGGGAACCAAGCCCGAGGTGGTCTTGATCACCCTGAAACCGGCTTCCTGAGACTTTACCTGTAAGCACACCGGCTGATTCCGCTTGCCTGGTGGAATCCAAGTTTTGGTCAATACATCAGGATGCGCGGTGTAAAAATACACCGCGCATCGTTTTTAGATCAATGATCAGGGATAAAACCCGCGCAGCTTCAAGGCCCTGGCTACACGTCCAATACCCAGAATAAGGGCCGCGGTGCGCATATCCACTTTCTTTTCCATTGCAATTCCATGCACTTCTTCAAATGAACTACAGAGCCTTTTTTCTAATCTGCGTCCTATTTCCTCTTCATCCCAAAGCAGGTTTTGCAGGTTTTGCACCCACTCGAAATAGGAGACCGTAACCCCGCCCGCATTGGCCAATATGTCCGGCACCACAAAGGCACCCTTGTCATGGAGGATTTTGTCCGCATTGGGGGTGGTGGGCCCGTTGGCTCCCTCGGCAATGATCCTGGCCTTGACTTTGGCGGCGTTTTTTTTGGTAATCACACCTTCCAGGGCACAGGGGGCCAGAATATCGCATTTAAGCTCCAAAAGCTCGGAGTTGGTTACGGAATCCCCTTTCATGCCGGGCTTGATCACACAGGAATACTGATTTTTGCAGGCCAATACTGCGTTAACATCCAAACCTTTGGGGTTGTGAATGCCTCCCTTGGAATCGCTTATGGCCACTACCTTAAACCCCGCCTTGCTAAAGGCGGCAGCCGCCACGCCACCTACATTTCCCGCTCCCTGCACCGCCACAGTGAGCCCCTTGGGGTCAAGGCCCAGCTGATGGCAGGCCTGAAGCGCCGTGATCACCACACCTTTGCCTGTGGCCTCGTGCCTGCCCAGGGAGCCGCCGAGCTCCAGGGGCTTGCCGGTTACCACGCCCGGTACGGCATAACCTCGCAAAATGCTGTAGGTATCCATTATCCAGGCCATTACCTGGGGGTTGGTGTATACATCCGGGGCCGGAATATCCCTCTCAGGGCCGATAATATTGGAAAGCCCCCAGGTGAAGCGGCGGGTTAGATTTTCTATCTCCCTACTGGACATCTCCTTGGGATTGCAGTTGACACCGCCTTTGGCTCCGCCAAAGGGGATGTTTACCACCGCCGATTTCCAGGTCATCCACATGGCCAGGGCCCTTACCTCATCCAGATCCGTATCAGGATGATAGCGGATGCCCCCTTTGTAAGGCCCGTAAACCCCGCAGTGCTGAACCCTGTAGCCGGTGAAGATGCGATAGGTTCCGTCATCCATCTTAACCGGCAGATGAACCGTCACCTCCCGATCCGTGGTTTTCAGGCGATCCACAAAACAGGTTTCGATCTCCATGTATTTAACCGCCGATTCAATTTGCTCTATGGCCATGGCATAGGCATTGGCCGCTGAATCCTTGGTTTCCATGGTCACCTCCCGCTAAGGGGTTATCCCTGCTTTCATGATAGACATTTAGTGGTACTGGACGCAAGCAAAGGCCTGAATCAATAGGCTGCCAGGGAGCCCCTACCGGAAAGCCCCCCCCTTTTTAACTGCCGGAAGTTTTTCCGAATTTGTGGATGTTTTGAAAAGCATGATATGAATTGCTTAGAGGTGTTTTATGGGCGGGAGAGGTGGTCCCCAAAAGTCGGACAGGTG
>NZ_AZAC01000032.1:0-40016 GCF_000931935.2 Dethiosulfatarculus sandiegensis | reverse complement strand
ATGCAAATGGCCAAACGTAAAACCCACAGCGCCTCTTTCAAGGCCAAGGTGGCACTTGAAGCGATTAGGGGCGAGATGACGATCGCCGAGTTGGCGTCACGTTACGAGGTCCACCCCTCCATGATCACCAAGTGGAAAAAGCAGGCCATGGACGGGTATGGCCGGCACCTTTGCCAAGGGGGGCCGCAGCCCCCGGCAAGACGACCAGGAAGCCCGTATAAAGGAGTTGCACGCCAAAATCGGCGAACTGACCGTGGAGAGGGATTTTTTAGCCAAGGCCTTCGGACGTTGAGCCGCGCTCGGAGGTTGGACACGATAACTCCCAAACACCGCCGGCTCATCATCACCCGCCAGTGCGCCCTGATGCGGGTGTCCCGTTCATCGTTCTATTATCACGGCAAGGGGGAATCGCCGCTAAACCTGAAGCTGATGCGCTTGATAGACGAGCAGTGGCTGAAAGCCCCATTTTTCGGCAGCCGCCGGATGAGGAAGATGGGTTTGGAGGCTGTGTATCCCCGGCCCAAAACCACCAGGCCACACCCGAAACACCCGGTCTATCCGCACCTGCCGAGAGGGCTCGCTATTGACCGACCCAACCAGGTCTGAGCCGCCGACATCACCTTTTTGCCGATGCCCAGGGGCTTCATGCACTTGCTGGCCGTCATGGATTGGCATACCCGCAAGATCCTCTCCTGGCGCTTGTCAAACACCCTGGAGACTGATTTTTGCCTGGCCGCCGTGGAGGACGCCATCAGGGATTACGGAACGCCTGACATCTTCAACACAGATCAGGGAAGCCAATTCACCTCTCTTGCCTTCACGGGGCTTCTGAAAGAACACGACATCAAGATATCCATGGATGGCAAGGGGGCCTGGAGGGACAATGTTTTCATCGAGCGACTGTGGTGGTCGCTCAAGTACGAGTGCGTATACATCAACGAATATGCAAATCCCTGCTCGCTGAGAAAGGGGTTGGCGACATGGATTGCTTTCTATAATTCCGAAAGACCTCATTCCTCACTGGAAGACCACACCCCGGATGAGGCATACTTTCGGGCAATGCCAAAGGCGGCTTAAAAATGACTGGCCAAGTCAACCTTATTTTCGCCGTCTACCTGTCTTAAAAATGGGGGACACCGTTGTCGGAAGCGCTGATTTGATTTCTAGAACAATAGACCTTACAGCTAGTCGACCACGTTATGTCTATTACTGGCTACAAGCTAGTATGGGAAGTGATAAAAATGGCAACTCTTGCTTCAGAAGATTTTCGGCTCAATATTTCTCTTAGATGGGAAAAAAACGAGGGCGTTATTTACGATTTAGTCTTTACTTGGCAAGATCTGCCTATCATAAACGAAGATGTGCTTAAGAGGATCAATGGCTGGTGGGTCAAGGGGCCAAAACATGGCTTCTTCTTTAGTGAATACGCAGAGCTTCGTCCTGTCCAATTTTTCAAGCAAATGCTTGATGCGACTGAGACAGACTATCTGGAACCGATAGATCCTAACCTCAGGATTACTATTCACCTCCTACATGCCTTTGAGGAGGAGCGCTCTCACGTTCTCTGGGAAGCTGAACACATCAAGCAGGAAAGGCGCAATCGGGAACAGCGAAAAAAAATTTGGGTAAATTACCGGATGATTTATTTGAAATAGTATTCTCTGTGGATACATATAATTTCAAAGAATGTTCTGCCTACTCTAGAGATGGCGTGTCATTCAATTTTCTTGTTTATCGTACAGAGTTGGAGCAATTCGTAGATTCTCTTGAAACAGAGCGTCGGCAGATTATAGAAAGATCCTCAACTCATCACTGAATGAGAAAGCTTTGCCAGACCGGGTTGTTGATATGAAGTGTCCCGTAACAAGTGGAAAGGGCAAGGCTTTATGGATTGGCTTCCGACTCCGGCTGTGCTTCAACCTTTGCCGGACGTGCCGAAGGGCAGGTCATTCCCCCTCCGAATCAGAAGCCATATTTATTTTATTTGAGAAGGCAGAAGTCAAGCATGAAATTAATGATACCCCAGTATCTGAGTTTTCCCTAGCAGCGTCCTTTAAAAAGGCCGTAACAAACAGGCGGCGGCTGCGGATCATAGACAACGTGCCGAACGGGGCTATTATGGGGATTGGCGGGAAAGGGCTAGCAGGCAGGAGACAGGTTTTGTCCAGTACGCAGGCCGAGAGAAACTCAAGGTAAAGAGGACTTGAGGTGTAGTGTTCAAGGAGCCCGTTTGAGCGCTGCAGGGCGATCTTTAGGGAAGCTATTGCTGTTTGGGCCATCGAGGCCCAACTAGCCTCCCTGTTTGCTAAATGCGTGCCGTGGATGCAGGCACGAGATAACCGAGGAAAAATGCCCATAACCAAGTTACTACAAAGCATATGGCAAAGGTATCGGGACAGATTTTTTCGCCCGGCTCCTGCGAGGAGATGCTATACGATTTACATGATGCACGATTTGAAGGTGCCGCCGGAATCGCTGTTGCCCTCGGAGAAACATGGCGGCAATTTTGGGGGCAAGACTGAGCCTCGTGATTAGACTTTTGAAGTCCTCCCGAATCTGTGAACACCTTAAAAAGCATGATATGAATTGCTTGGAGGTGTTAACTAAGCAGGAATCGCAGACGTTATAGCCGGGAATTCACCATAGAAGCGGTATCACTGGTAACTGGGGAGTACTTGGCATTTCCCGGAAAAATGGAACTAAAACCGCAGGATGAAACATTGGCCCGCCTCAGAATGGAGTTGGATATCGCCCGTCAGGAGCGTGTTATATAAAAAAAGGCCATCGGCATTTGTTCACGGCCCCACCCCAAAAAAAAAGAAGCTTCAGTTTAGCGGGAATTATAAAAAGAAATTCCAGATCAGGCTTATGTATCTAATATTGGCGGCGGCGCCCGGAACACCTTTGCAGGCAAACTAAAAGGCGGCCGCCCCCTTTGGGACGGCCGCCTTGAAGATAGATGGAATTCTTGATTAAGGTGCTAGCCCGCCACTTCCTTGATGACTTCGTCCAAGATATTGAGGCAGGTGTCGATTTCTTCTGAACTCACCACCAAGCCGGGGCAGAAGCGGATGGTGTTTTCTCCGCAGCCCAAAAGCAACAGCCCTTTTTCAAAGGCCTTTTGCACAATGGCATTGCGCCAGTCGGACCCGCGCTCCTTGGTGTGGCGGTCTTTTACGATTTCGGCGCCGACCATAAGGCCCAGGCCCCGCACATCGCCTATGCACTCCCTTTGTTTCTGCATCTCAAACAGGCCCTTTTTGAGATGCTCGCCTTGCTTGGCCGCGTTTTCCATCAGTTCGTTCTGCAAGAGGTCAATGGTGGCCACGGCCGCGGCGCAGGCCACGGGATTGCCGCCAAAGGTGGAGGCATGGCTGCCCGCCTCCCAGTCCATGATCTCGGTGGGAGCCACTATGGCGCCCAAGGGAAGCCCCGAGGCAATGCCCTTGGCCATGGCGATGATATCCGGAACCACGCCCGCATGTTCAACCGCATACATCTTGCCTGTGCGGCCCATGCCCGACTGAACTTCGTCCGCAACCAGAAGGATGCCGTATTTCTTGGTGAGCTTCCTGAGCGCCTCCAGGTAGCCCTTGGGAGGAACCACATAACCTCCCTCGCCCTGGACAGGCTCCACAAAGATGGCTCCTATCTGGTCCGGGCTCATGGTGGTGCGGAAGAGGTTTTCCTCGATCCAGCGCACACACTCCAGCTCACAGGCCGGATAGGTGAGGTTATAGGGGCAGCGGTAGCAATAGGCATAGGGAATGTGGGTTATGCCCGGTACGAAGGGGTGATAGTGTTTTTTCTGAATGGATTTGCTGGCAGTGAGGGAAAGCGCCCCCATGGTGCGCCCGTGAAAGGCTCCATAAAAGGCTATGTTAAGTTCCCTTCTGGTGTGCCAGCGGGCCAGTTTGAAGCTGGCCTCCACTGCCTCGGCCCCGGAGTTACAGAAAAACGCCTTTTTGGGTTTGTCTCCAGGGGCCAGGGTGGCCAGTTTCTGAGCCAGGTCGATCTGGGGCTCATAGTAAAAATCAGTGCCCGACATGTGCAGCAAACGGCCAGCCTGATTACGAATGGCTTCAACCACCTTGGGATGGCAATGCCCTGTGGTGGTCACCGCAATGCCTGCGGTAAAGTCCAGAAAGCGGTTGCCGTCCACATCCTGGATCACCAGCCCCTGGGCCTTGTCCACCACCAGAGGATAGGCGCGGGTATAGGATGGGGAAACAAAAGCTTTATCTGCTTTGATCTGTTCGCTTGCCTTGGGTCCCGGAAGAACTGTCTGGATATGAGGTGCCTTCATAATCAACTCCTTGGCCGTTGTGAGTCCTAGTATGTGTTATATTTGTCCTTATTATTGATTGGAATGTCAAGGGCTCAGATTGAATACATTGTCAATTGTGCTTAAACCGGCATAATTAAAAAGCGGACTTCGAAAGGTCCATGACAATAGACCTAATAGGCGCCCTGAAAAACAAAAGCCTTCTCGAAGGGGGAAAGTGACATGAACTTTAAACTGCCAGACTTTTATCCGCCTGATTTTAACAAAGCAAACCTGAAAAACGCCCCTATTGCCAGGTTTGAAGAGGTTATTAAGCCGGGTGTGGCGCCGGATAATTTCCATGCCACCAGTATTTTCCCCGAATACCTGAAACTGGCTTCGGACAACTGGACTCTGCTCACCGAATCCCGCATGGATTGCGTGGTGGTTAAAAAATCGGACAACACCCTGGAAGTCAGGGAGTTCAGATCGCTCATGCCCGGTGACATGGTCGCCGTGGGGCGCACCGAAAGGGGCGAAGACGGTATTTTCGTCTATACCGAAGGCTTTAAGGTTCCGGACGAGAGCGAAGAGTTGTTTGCCTTCCGCACCCAGGTAACCAGGGAATCCTCCTTTTCCATAGATTATGATCAACTTTATCAACTGCTTGATTATGAACGCAAAAACGGATTCGTGGTCTGGGTGTTGGGCCCTGCCGTGGTCTTTGACGCAGACGCCAGGGAAGCCATGGTGGATCTGGTGGACAAGGGCTATGTGCACGCACTTTTAGCCGGCAACGCCCTGGCCACCCACGACCTGGAGGGATCTGTCTTTTCAACTGCCCTGGGCCTTGAGATTTACAGTAAAAAATCCGTTCATTTAGGCCATTATCACCACCTGGAGACGATTAATAAAATAAGGCGGGTCGGTTCCATAGAAAAGGCCGTTGAAACGGGCTTGATCACAGACGGGCTCATGAAAAAGGCGGTTGAGAAGAAGGTTCCCTTTGTTCTGGCCGGCTCCATAAGGGATGACGGTCCCTTGCCCGAGGTTGTGGCCGATGTTTACCAGGCTCAAGATAAGATGCGCTCTTTGGTGCGTAAAGGCACCACTATCATGACCCTTGCCACACAGCTCCATACCATTGCCACCGGCAATATGGCCCCTTCCTATCAGGTTGATAAAAAAGGACAGGTGAGACCGGTTTATTTATACAACGTGGATATGAGCGAATTTGCCGCCAGCAAGCTGGCCAACCGGGGATCATTGTCTGCCAGCGCCATTTTGACCAATGTGCAGGATTTTGTGGTCACAGTTGCCAGAGGCGTGGCAAAGCTAAGGAAATAATCGGGTTTTTATCGAAAACGGCCCTGGCCCCTTTGGGGGGAGGGCCGTTTTTTTATGGCCTTTGAGCTTGAGCCACCGGTCTGACCAGGGTCTGCACGGCCAAGCCGGCGGGGTTCAGGCCGCTATGGGAATGAAATATAAAACCGTGTTTCCGGTAGAGGCCGAGGGCTGCCTCAGCCTGCCCGGGCCCCGGCGCAAAGGTAACCACTTTAACCGGTCTGGTTCGGCTTAAAAGATCCAGGCCGCCTTTCAGCAGAAGATCTCCCACTCCCTGTCTCTGCCGGGCTTTGGCAACCGCCAGCCAGGCGATTTCATTTTCAGAAGGGTCGACCACCACTCCCCCGGCCAAGGCGTTTTCCGGTTCCGGGCTCTTGGCTGAAAGGGCGGTTCCCTTGTCAAATGCTTGCCTTAAGGCATCAGAAAAATTTGGGTCATCGACCATGGGGCCAAAAAGCGGTTCAACTTCCCCGGCAAGCAGTAGCCAGTCTTTTATCTCTGTGAGGGTTGGCTTTACAAGCTTCATTTGTCGTTAGTTTCCTGACGTTACGCAATGGAGGAATTATTCCCTGTTACCCATCGGTTTTCCTGGGTATTTATGGGTGGTTTTATCTGTTTATGTACCGAGAATCAAATCAGTCCTGCCAGTGGGCATACTTGATCATGATGTTTTACGATTTGTCTTTCTTCGCCTATGGGCAAATAGTCGTGCGTTGCGATAAAAGAGTGATTGTTTAATAAATAATCAAACAGCAAAAGCATCTGTAAGGTAATGTTTATCAGAATTACCAATTACCAACTAAGGTAAATTTTTGAGAGCGCTTTTCTGCTGTCTTGAAATCAGGCCTTTGTTTGTTTTTAAAGAACAGGCACCATGAAAAAAGTGTGATCTTGCAGGGGCCGCCACGCACTCCAGGCCCTTGGTAGGTTGTTTCGGGCCACTGGAGCCCGACGGCCAGTGGATAGATCTTAAAGGCTGAAATGAGTTCCAGCTTTTTGATCAAGCGCTTTTGTGATCTCATCTGTTGAGCAGATAAAGGTCCTTTGGCCGCCGTTTTCCAGAACCTTTATGCATGCCTCGACCTTGGGCCCCATACTACCCGGGGGAAACTGCCCTGTTTTCAGGTAGTCATAGGCTTCTTTCTTGCTGACCTCATCCAGGAAGCGCTCCTTGGGCGTGCCGTAATCCAGGGCCAGTCCGGGCACGTCCGTGGCAATGCAAAAAATATCAACGCCTACATCTTCAGCCAGTTTGGCGCTGGCCAGGTCTTTGTCTATCACCGCATCCACTCCAGCGAATCCCCTGCCTTCCCGCACTACGGGAATGCCTCCGCCCCCGCAGCAGATCACAATGAAACCATTGCGGATAAGGGTTTTGATTTCTCTTTTTTCAACAATTGTAATGGGCTTGGGTGAGGCCACCACTCGACGGGGGCCTTTGGCTGTCTGGGTTACCGGATAATCTGCGCGTTTAACCTGTTCTGGAGTCAAAACCGGGCCGATTGGCTTGGTGGGGTTTTTAAAGGCCGAATCGTTTTCATCCACAACCACATAACTTAAGAGGCTCACCAGAGAACTCTTGAGATCTACACCCAATCGGGTCAGCTCACCGTCCAAGGTTGATTCAATCATGTAACCCAACCAGCCTTGGGTCTGGGCCACCAGGATTTCCAAGGGGTGGTGACTCAGTTCAGGCAGGGCTTCCTGGCGCAGTAACAGGTCCCCAACCTGGGGGCCGTTGCCATGGGTGATGATCAGGCGGTATTGGCGGGAAAGCCGGGCTATTTGCTGCATGGGCTCCCGCAGATTGGCAAACTGTTCGCTTAAAGTGCCTTTTTGGCCTTTTTTGATCAGGGCGTTACCGCCCAAGGCCACCAATAGTACTTTTTTGGGGGAATCCGGGGTCATTTTCATCCTTGTTTTGAGAAAAGATCCGGCAATGTTTCTCTCATAACCTCTTCAAGGGTGGGTTCGCCTGCGTCCTGGTATTCATAGCGCACCCGCATGGCCGGTTTGTTAAGGGAAAGAACCCTGGTCAGCTGAATCGGAGTGGCAAAAAGCACCAGATCACACTCGGCCAGGGTAATGGTTTTTTCCAGATCCTCTATCTGACCGGCACTGTAACCCAGGGCAGGGGTGACCGGCCCCATGTGGGGGTAATCACAGAAAGCCTGTTTTATGGAACCTTGGGCAAAAGGCCTGGGATCCACTATCTCGGCTGCCCCATGGGCACTGGCCGCGGCCAGCCCGGCTCCGTGGGCCATGCCGCCATGAGTGAGGGTGGGGCCGTCTTCAACAACCAGAACCCTCTTGCCGGTGATCAGGCTCGGGTCACGGACCAGAAAAGGGCTCTTGGCCAGAATAATTCGGGCCTTAGGCGCAGCCTGAAGGATGTTTTGCCTAACCTGCTCCACATTTTTTGCATCAGCGGTGTCTATTTTGTTAATGATGGCGGCCTGGGCCATTATCAGGTTGGTCTCTCCCGGATAATAGTTAAGTTCATGCCCAGGGCGGTGGGGGTCCAAGAGCACTACATGCATATCCGGCCTGTAAAAGGGCGTGTCGTTATTCCCTCCGTCCCAGACAATCACATCGGCTTCCTTCTCCGCCGCCAAGAGGATTTCCCCATAATCCACACCGGCAAAGACCGTTATCCCGGCCTCGATAAGAGGTTCATACTCTTCCTGTTCTTCTATGGTGCAGTTATGGGTTTTCAAATCTTCCAGGCAGGAAAACCTCTGCATAACCTGTTTCAAGAGGTCACCATAGGGCATGGGATGCCGCACCGCCACCACTTTCCTGCCTTGTTTTTTTAATATCTTACAAACCTTCCGCGTGGTCTGGGACTTGCCGCAGCCTGTACGCACTGCGCAGACCGCCACCACCGGTTTGCTGGACTTGAGCATGGTGTAGGTGGCTCCGATCAGAATGAAGTCCGCTCCATGGGCCATGGCCAAAGATGCCTTGTGCATCACCTCAATATGGGGCAGATCGCTGTATGACATGGCTACCAGGTCAACCTTGTGGCCTTTTATCAGAGAGACCAACTCCTCTTCCGGGTGGATCGGCACGCCCTGAGGATAAAGCTTGCCGGAGAGTTCCGGTGGATAGGTGCGGTTTTCTATGGCTGGAATTTGTGCCGCGGTGAAGGCGATCACCCGGTAACGTGGGTTGTCCTTGAAATACACGTTGAAATTGTGAAAATCACGGCCCGCCGCGCCCATGATGATGACCTTTTCAACCATTTCCCCTCCTTTTTAAAAAGAGTTCGGCAAGTAACAGGCCGTCCAAAAGGCCGTGGCCCTTTAAGGCCTTTGATTGGTATCAAAAGGTTTTCCATTGAACTATTTCCAATTAAGGCCTGTTTTGCAAGGTCAACCCGCGCATAATTGGTTCCACTTGTTTAATTGTCCTTTATTTTTAAGATAAAAGACAAATAGTAAGAATTTTAAGAGGAACGGGAGTAAGGGTGCCGAATGGCCGGTAAGGCCGGAATAATTGCCTGCCCACCATAGGCCCACATAGTGCCTTTGGTGAATCCGTAAACAGCTTTTAGTACTGTCCCGTAAAGGTGAGATGTCTGAGCTTAAATCCGGCTGCGGCGGGGTTTCTTGTGTGTTTGCTTCTCAAACAGGCTATTTATCATTTTTTAATAACTGCTCACTCTTTTACTTCTGGATCCCGGTTTTACTCATGGCTTAAAAAACTTTTATTTTACAGCGAGTTTTTGAACGTAATAAGGCCTTATCTGTCATGTAATTCGATATATTGAGTTTCAAATTTAAAAAATGATACTGTCTTCTAATTTGTCTTTTTTAAAATATATTATTGTACTCCCTGTTTATTTTATATATAAATTATAAAATTGAACATGTAAATTTCTTTGAAAGTAACGGTGAAGTTGGTTTGAATGTCACAATATTGCTAGTTGATGATCATGAGTTGTTTCGCTTTGGCCTGAAGTCGGCCCTTGAGTATATTAATGGCTTTAAGGTGGTGGGTGAAGCGGCGGATGGTCGCAGTGCAGTCAAATTGGCACTGGAAATTAAACCCTCCATAGTGCTTATGGATATAAGTATGCCAAATATGAACGGCATAGATGCCACTAGGGAAATAGTTAAAAATAACAGTAAGATATCTGTAATAGGTTTGTCGATGCATTCAGACCCCGGACAGGTGGAGCAGATGTTCAGAAACGGGGCCAAAGGCTATATTCTGAAAGACTGCTCTTTTTCCGAGTTTGAAAAATGTATAAAAAATGTAGCCCAAGGATATACATATCTTTGTCCTAAATTACTTGAAGTAGTAGATAGTAAAGTAATAGGTATAGGCAGCGGGGATTTACCTGGTAATAAAAAGGTTGAATTGACGCCTAGGGAGAAAGAAGTACTTAGACTTATAACCGATGGTAAAACCAATAACCAAATTGCCGAGACCCTTATTGTGGCAGTTAAGACAGTTGACACCCATCGCAAAAAGATAATGGATAAACTGGGCATCAGAACTGTTGCCGGTTTAACCAAATATGCCTTGCGCGAGGGGCTGACTTGTCTGGAAACTACTGAGCAGATAAATGAATCAGACAGTAAAGAAATCGGTAAAACTAAGGACTCTTTGCATAATACTAAAAAAGTAAAATTAACTCCCAGGGAAAGGGAAGTTCTGCAACTTATAGCTGAGGGCAACACCAATAAACAGATTGCAGAGGCGCTCATTGTGAGTGTTAAAACAGTGGAAACCCACCGCGGTAAAATAATGGATAAGTTGGGCATCAGAAGCGTGGCCGGTTTAACCAAATATGCCTTGGGCAAGGGGCTCACCAGCCTCGAGTTCTGATTTTTTCCTTAATTATCACCATAAAAAGTAGAATGAATTAAATTCACAGGCATTTTTTTGTGCTCTACGGTTTATTTTCTGTAGAAATCAGTACTTTCCCGGATAGGACCTAAGCATGGAAACATCTATAGTGCTCGCAGGGCTTGGATGATGGAAATTGGTTCGAGGGGGCCAAGCTTTTAAGCCCAGGACCTAGGTAATGAAAAGGAATCAGGCGGACGCCGCTTTTGTTTGTGCGCATTATCCACCATTTGGGGCAGGCTGGTGGGGGGTGTCGCCTAAACGGATGCGGCGTCTTCCTTTATCCGAGGTTTTATTGCCAAGAGACCCGCTTTTGAGCAATGAACGTCTCTCGCCAAATTTCGCCGGTCTTCAGAATTCCCACTTTGGTCTTTTTTGTGCCAAAGTGGGATTTTTATAGCGTTTCATCGAAAAATCGTTGTTTTGCTCGTGCCCAAGTTAGTTTTTGTTCTAGACCTATTATGGGATGCGTAGCATTTTGGGCCGGTTAATGTTCCTAATTTTCTTGACAGGGCAATGGACTTTTTGCTATTTTCCTCCAAGGGAAATATGATTTCTCTCAGAGGAACAAATAGCCTAGTCAGAAACATAACCATTCACACGGCGTTAACAGCCTGTAAACAAAGAGGTTACTTGGCCCCAACCAGCAAAAAACACTATTCCGAGACCCTGGAAAAAGGGCTCAGAATTCTGCATCTCTTTAACGAGGCTCACAACGGCTTCAGCCTGACCGAGATATCCAAAAGGACAGGCATAAATAAGACTTCTGTCTACCGCTATGTAAATACCTACGAAGATTTGGGATATCTCAGAAAAGACCCCAGAACCAAGATGATCCGCTTGGGGCCTCGCACCACGGCCCTGGCTCATGCCTTTTTACAGGGTTCGGATCTGGTGGAGTGTGTCAAACCCCTGGTGGACGAGGCGCACCTGCGTTACGGCGCCCACGTGGATGTGGGGCTTTTACATGGCCAATGCATCTATTTGGTTTATCGCAGGGAATCAAAGGAAACCATGGCGTTTAGGCACTTTACCAAGGCCAGAAAAATGCACTACCTGGCAACCGGCAAGGCTGCCTTTGCCTTTTTACCAAGGGAAAAACAAGAAGAACTCTTGGCTGAGATGACCCTGGATAAAAAAACCGGACGCACCATCACAGATAAGGCCGAGCTTTTGGCCGAGCTGGCCCTTACCAGGAAAAGAGGTTATTCCCTTAACAATGAAGAGTATATACCCGGGCTGATAGCCCTGGGCGCGCCCTTGAAAAGCCCGCATTCCAACCAGATTTTAGGCGGGCTGAGCTTTGATTTTTCAACTTCGATAATTTCATTGCCGCAAATGGAGAAAAAATACGCCAAGATCGTAGTGGAACTGGCAAAGACAGTCTCCGCTGTAATACCAAAAACTTGATTAAACAATAAAACAAAACAATTGGGCTGCAAAAGTGCCCGTTAATCATTTATATGGTCACGGGCGGGGGCTGGGTGAAATCGTACAAGTTTAATAATTTTTTTATGTTAGTAGGGGGTCTGAGTCTCTCCGCCAAGCGGGCCATGAACAGACCGGCACGATGTTTTCGCCTTTTTAGGGGGCGCAGGTGAAGGCCCCTGACGCAGACTTGAAAAGCAAGCGAAAGGATCGGGTTGCCGAGTTCATTTTCAGCAACCTCACAGTTTGAAAAGGCAAGTATGGCTTTTTAAACGCTCTGTTGGATATGATATCAAGCAAAAACCCCTTATTTGCGAAAAAAAAGGTTGGGGAGCCTTAAAAGCGGAATCAGCTAAGGAGTAATAGTGCCTGAAAACCATTATCAATATACTGGACAGATGAAACCATGAGCGGCCCGGAGCAAAACAAAAACCTTGCAACAGGCCCGCTGCTCAAGGTGGAAGGGCTGGAAAAGCGTTTTGGCGGGCTGCTGGCGCTTTCGGATTATTCGGTTGAGATCGCCCCTGGTGAACTTATGGGGCTCATTGGCCCCAACGGAGCGGGCAAGACCACTGTCTTTAACCTGCTTTCCGGGGTGCTTTGCCCCTCAGGTGGTTCCATCTGCTTTTGCGGAAAGGACATAACAGGCCAAAGGCCGGATCAAAACGCCTTCTCCGGCATTTCGCGCACGTTTCAGAATATACGCCTTTTCAATGATCTGAGCGTTCTGGATAACATAAAGACCGCCTTTCACATGCATTCGGGCAAAGGCCTTTTCAAAACTCTTTTCAATCTGGCCGGTTACAAGGCATCAGAAAAGGAGATGACTGAAAAGGCCTTGGAGTATCTGGAAATTTTAAACCTGCTCGAGCACAGGCACACCCCGGCCGGGAACTTGCCTTATGGCCTTATGCGCAAGGTGGAAATAGCTCGGGCATTGGCGGCCCGGCCCAAGCTTTTACTGTTGGATGAGCCGGCGGCCGGAATGAACCCCCATGAAACCGAAGAACTCACCGGAATAATTAATTTGATCCACGGTAAATTCGGCCTGACCATCTTCCTGGTGGAGCACGACATGAAGGTTATCATGGGAATCTGTGAGCGGATTCAGGTGATAAACCAGGGCAGTGTGCTGACACAGGGCAGCCCCCAAGAAGTGCGGAACAATCCGGAGGTCATTAAGGCCTACCTTGGCTCTTCCACGGACTGAGAATATGCTAAAGCTTAATGATATACACGTTTACCGGGGTCAGACCTATGTGCTTAAGGGTGTGAGCCTTGAAGTGGGCCGCGGTGAGATAGTGGCCCTGATCGGGGCCAACGGTGCAGGCAAGACCACCACTTTGCGCACCATATCCGGCCTTTTAACCCCTAAAAATGGTTCTATTATCTATACCCCGGAAAAAGACGATCCGCCCTGGGACATATCTGGAGCCCAGGCCGAGGATATCGTGGCCCGGGGCATTGCCCACTGTCCGGAGGGCAGGGGGGTGTTTGCCCAGTTGAGCGTGAGGGAAAACCTCATGGTGGGGGCCTATCTGCGCAACGACAAGAAGCAGATAGAGTATGATCACGAAAGAGTCTGTCATATGTTCCCCATTTTAGGCGAACGGGCCAACCAGGCCGCAGGCAGTCTCTCCGGCGGTGAACAGGCCATGCTGGCCGTGGGCAGGGCGCTGATGACCCGGCCCAGGCTGCTTATCCTGGACGAGCCTTCCCTGGGCCTGGCGCCTTTGGTGGTGGAATTTATATTCGACATGTTGGCTGAGATCAACTCCCAGGGAGTCACCGTATTGCTTGTGGAACAAAACGCGGTAATGGCCCTTAAACTGGCCAACCGCGCCTATGTATTGGAAAACGGCCAGGTGACCCTCTCCGGCCCCAGCGATGAGCTGGCCCGTGATGAAAAGGTTCGCAGGGCCTATCTGGGGGGTGAATAATGGATCTGGGTTATGTCCTGCAACAATTGGTAAACGGGCTGATCCTGGGTTCCATGTACGCCCTTGTGGCAGTGGGCTTTTCCATGATCTACAGCATTATCCGCCTGATCAATTTTGCCCACGGCGATGTGGTAATGATCGGCGCTTTCGCCACCCTGGGACTTATGCAGCTCGACGGGGTGCCCTTTTTGCTGGTGGCCCTGGCCGTGCTATCGGTTGGCGGTTTTGTGGGGGTGATAATCGAGCGCGGGGCCTTCCGTCCCATGCGCGGCGCTCCCCAGGTGACCGGTTTTATCGCCTCACTCGGCGTCTCGATCATGCTGCAGAATCTGGGCATCCTTTTTCTCACCGCCCAGCCCAGAAATTTCAGCTTTCCGGATTATCTTCAGACCCTGCTCAACCTGGGGCCGGTGAGTTTCAGGGTGATCGATCTGGTTATCATGATTTCGGCCTTTATCTTGATGGCGGTTTTGTTTTTTCTGGTCAACCGCACCAAATTGGGCATGGCCATGCGGGCCACTGCCGAGAATCTCGATGTGGCCAGGCTGATGGGCATTCGCATAAACAAGACCATTTTGGCCACCTTTGCCCTGGGAAGCTCACTCGCCGCCATAGCAGGCCTTATGTGGGGTGGAAAATTCGGCCAGATCGATCCGCTGATGGGTTTTGTGCCCGGCCTCAAGGCCTTTGTGGCCGCGGTCATCGGCGGGGTCACCTCCCTTTCCGGCGCCATGCTCGGCGGAATTTTACTGGGGCTGGCCGAGGTGCTTTTTGTAGGGCTCCTGCCGCCGATCTACTCTGCCTTCAGGGATGCGTTCGTGTTTGGGCTTCTGATAGTTATTCTCCTGGTTTTGCCTAACGGGTTGCTGGGATCCAAGATGGAGGACAGGGCATGACAACAACAAAGAAAAACCAGGCCGTATTTGTGGTGGCAGGCCTGGCCGGATTGGCCCTGGTGGCGCTTTTCCGCGCCACTTTGGATGACTATGCCCTTTCCCTGGCCAATTTCGCGGGTATTTATATTATCCTGGCTGTGAGCCTGAATATAACCAACGGCTTTACCGGCCTGTTCAGCCTGGGGCATCCCGCCTTCATGGCCATTGGCGGCTATGTGACCGCCATTTTGTGCATGCCGGTTATGAAAAAATCCATGTTCCTGCCGGATCTCCCGGCCTGGTTGGGCGGCCTCACCCTGCCTTTTCTGCCTGCCATGCTGGTCGGCGGGCTTATGGCCGCCCTGGTGGCCCTGGTGATAGGGGCGGCGGTTCTGCGCCTTAAGGGGCATTACCTGGCTGTGGCCACCATGGGTTTTCTGATTATCGTGCAGGTTCTGATCACCAACTGGGACACGGTCACCAGGGGGCCTCTGGGCTTAAACGGCCTGGAGGACCTGACCAACCTCTGGTGGGTCTATCCCCTGGTCTGCGTGACCATATTCTGCGCCTGGAAGCTTAAGTTTTCTTCTTTGGGCAGGAGCATGCTGGCGGTCAGGGAAGATGAGATGGCCGCCCAGTGCCTGGGGGTGAATCTCTTCAGGACCAGGGTCATGTCCCTTGCCATCGGGGCCTTTTTCGCCGGTGTGGCCGGAGGCCTGTGGGCCCATTTGATCACAGCCATAACACCGGGGTCTTTTTCCCTTATCATGGCCTTTAACATAGTGGTCATGGTGGTGGTGGGCGGAAACGGCAGCATCACGGGCTCTGTGTTGACTGCGATTGTTTTTTCCATGCTCACCGAGGCCTTCCGCCCCCTGGAAGAGGCCTGGGATGTTTACGGCGTGGGTGAGATAGTAATGGCCCTGGTTTTGATCCTGAGCCTGATCTATAGGCCGGGCGGTCTGTTCGGCAGCCGTGAACCCGCCTTTTTAAGGGCAAGGGAAGAGTAAAGATATGAAGTGAAAGCCTGGCTGAGACAGGTTTCTTATAACGGCCCGAAAGATTACAAAATAAGTGTTAACCAATCTTGCAAAGGAGAGAGAAATGGGCATGCGGAAAAAGATGTTGGTGCTCTTAAGCGCCATGGCCCTAGTTGCAGCCCTGGCCCTGCCCGCGGGTGCTGCGGACGATACCATAAAGATCGCCGGTCTTTTCAACTTAACCGGCGGCATGTCTTCCATTGACACGCCCGGCCTTAACGGCGCAAAGTTGGCCGCCAAGCTGATCAATGAAAAGGGCGGCCTTTTGGGCAAAAAGGTCGAGGTGATTGGTTACGACACCAAGACCGATCAAAAAGCCGCGGCCACCGGCGCCAAAAAGTCCTTGGCAGACGGCTGCGTCGCCGGTCTGGGCTATGGCGACACCACCTTTGTCATGGCTGCCGCGCCTTTATACCAGAAAAAAGGCCGTCCCTTTGTCACCTCCGGCGCGACCCACCCCATGCTGCCCAAATGGGTCGGCGAATATATGTTCATGGCTCCCTTTGGGGATGACGACCAGTCCTATGCCATTGCGGACTACACCTACAAAAAATTGGGCGCCCGCAAAGTGGTTGTCTGGACAGACAACTCCATGGACTTTACCAAGGCCCTGTCCAAGTTCTTTAAGGAACGCTTTAAGAAATTGGGCGGCGAGATCATTCTGGAAGACTTCTTCATGATGGGTGACAAGGACTTCTCGGCCCAGATCGCCCGCTTGAAAAAAGCCGGTGCGGACGCTGTGTTTGTTTCTTCCATCCCCAATGAGGCAGGTCTCACCACCAAGCAGATCCGCGAGGCCGGTTTGACCCTGCCCATAGTCAGCGGCGACGGCTTTGACACCGAGCTGATCACCACAGTGCCCGGCCCCAAGCTGGCCAATGACGTTTATTTCGCCACTCACACCTATCGCGAGGACAAGCGCCCCGAGGTGCTCAACTTTATCGAAGAGTACAAAAAAGAGTATAACCGTCCGCCTGAGAACGCCTTTGCCGCGCTCGGCTTCGACGCCGTGGGCCTGATCGCCGACGCCATCAAGCGGGCCGGCACCACCGACGGCAAGGAACTGAGAAAAGCCCTGGCCGCCACCAAGGGCTACAAGGCCGTCACCGGTGAGATCACCTACTCCCGTCCTTCCGGCGTGCCGATGAAGGGCGTGAGCGTCATCAGCGTGAAAAACGGCAAGTACAAGGTTGAAGAAGTCTGGATGCCCGCTAAATAAAAAATAAAACCGCCTTGGGAGCCCCAAGGCTCCCAAGGTATTTGGATAACAAACCTTTTTCTTCCGGGCCTTGATGAAAAGGCCGCGGGGCAGAGGTAAGAAATAAAAATGAAAAAAGTAAGGCTGGAAGAGTTCAACGAGCATTCTTTCCAGGAAGCAAAGATTGACAAGGCTATTTTGGCCATAGGCTCCACCGAGAGCCATGGCGCTCATCTGCCTTATGGGTGCGATACCTTTGTGAGCCACGACATTGCCGTCACCGTGGCCGAACAATTGGAAAACACTGTGGTGGTGCCGCCTCTCTGGTATGGCATGAGCATGCATTACCGCCATAAACCCATGTGTGTCAGCCTTACCAACGAGACCCTGACCCAGGTGATCAGAGAGGTCATGGAATCCTTGATTCACTGGGGAATCAAAAAAATCCTGGTGGTGAACGGTCACGACGGCAACATTCCGCCGATTGAGATCGCGGCCAGGGATATAAAGGTGAAATACCCCGAACTCAAGCTGGCTGTGCTCGATGCATGGTGGGTCACCGCGGGTAATCTTATTCCCGAAGACACCTTTGAGGTGTGGAACGGCCTGGGCCACGGCGGCGAGGGTGAGACCTCCATCGGCCTGGCCATCTTCCCTGAACTCTGTGACATGTCCCGGGCCAAGGGCATGATTCCCGAGATGGACGACAACGTCAAATTGATCTGGAACTTTAATGAACTTACCGATTACGGCGCATCCGGTGCGCCGGAAAAGGCCACCAAGGAAAAGGGGCAGCTTATGAAAGACGCCCTGGTGAAATACCTGGTGGAGTTTGTCACGCGCATGGACGCACAAGACTGGAAGTATGCCACGAAATAAGAATAACGGCGCGGTGGCGCTGTTTTTCACCGGCGGGACCATATGCATGACTCCGCTTGCGGAGCACCGCGGGGTGGTCCCGTCGGGTGAATTCAAGCGCCTGGTCGCTGAACTGGAGCCCCACGTGGGCAAGGTGGGCTTAAAGCCTGTTCTTTGGTCAGACCTGCCGAGTCCCCACATGACTCCGGACCATATGTTCCGTCTGGCCATGGATGTAAAGAAAACCCTGGAAGATCCGGGCATCATCGGCGCGGTGGTGGTTCATGGCACGGATGTGCTGGTGGAATCCGCCTTTATGGCGGATTTGTATGTAAATTCGACGAAACCGGTGGTTTTCACCGGCTCCATGCGGTTTTACTCGGAATCCGGCTATGACGGCATAAGAAACCTGATTAATGCGGTAAAAGCCTGCATGCGGCCTTTGCCCCCGGCCACAGGGGTGGTTATCCTCATGGCGGACCGCTTTTTCAGGGTGCGGGAGGCGGCCAAGGTAAACTCCCTGAATGTGGATGCCTTTGAAGCTCCGGAAGCCGGGCCTGTGGGATATGTGGCTGGTGAGATGGTTCTCTTGACCCGTTCACCGGCCTGCCTGGCCGGGCCGGACCGAACCCTTTTTGAACCGGCCGCTTTAGAGCCTGCCACACCACTGGTTACTTGTTACACTGGCATGGACGGTTTTCTCATAGACCAGGTTCGCCTGGCCGGGGCCAAGGGGCTGGTCCTGCAGGGGTTTGGCGCGGGCAACATACCGCCAGGAGCCGTAGACGCGGTTATGCGCATGGTTGATGAAGAAAAACCAGTGGTCTTGACCACTCAATGCCTGGAGGGCGGAGTCTGGCCCATATACGCCTATCCCGGCGGCGGGGATGACCTTGAGCAAAAAGGGGTCATTTTAGGGGGCAGGCTTTCCGGCGCCAAGGCGCGGCTGCAACTCATGGCCGCCTTGGGAGCCGGGCGCACCCTTTCTGAAATTAAGAAGATATTTGCCAGCGAATAGGCGAACCAGCTAAACCAAGTCTATTGCTGTTTGGAGTGATATAGGAATGCAAAGAATAAGAATAAAACAGGCCTTGAATGCCGAGGCGGGCATGGATCAGGCTCTGGTCAAGGGTTGGGTGCGCACCAGGCGCGACTCCAAGGCGTTCAGCTTTTTAGAGATCAACGACGGTTCCTGCCTGAAGAATCTGCAGGTCATTGTGGACGCCGACTCTCCTGCCTATGGCAATTTGGGCGAAATAACCACCGGCTATGCGGTGGCGGTCACCGGCTCCCTGGTGGAGTCTCCGGGCAAGGGCCAGAAATGGGAACTCAAGGCGGACTCCCTTAGCCTGGTGGGCGAGGCCGACAAGGATTTCCCCCTGCAGAAAAAAAGGCATACTGATGAATTTTTGCGCGGCATTGCCCATTTAAGGCCTCGCACCAACAAGTTCGGGGCCATTTTCCGCATCCGTTCCGAAGTCTCTTATGCTGTGCATAAGTTTTTCCGTGATCGGGGCTTCTTTTACGTGCACACCCCCATTATCACCGGTTCCGATGCCGAAGGCGCGGGAGAGATGTTCAGGGTGACCACTCTGGAGCCGGGCCGGGCCGGAGAGGATCTTTTCAGCGAGGACTTTTTTGGCAAGGAGGCAGGCCTCACAGTTTCCGGTCAGCTGGAGGCAGAGACCTTTGCCACCTCACTGGGTAATGTCTACACTTTTGGACCCACCTTTAGGGCCGAGAATTCCAACACTCCCCGTCACGCGGCCGAGTTCTGGATGATCGAGCCTGAGATGGCCTTTGCTGACTTAAACGACAACATGGACCTGGGCGAAGACATGGTCAAGTACATGGTTGGCCATCTTCTGGACAATTGCGCGGATGATCTGGAGCTCTTTGCCAAGTTTGTGGATAAGACCCTGATGCCCACCCTGGAGACCATGGCCAAGGCGGACTATGTGCGCCTTCCCTACACCGAGGCGGTGGAAGTGCTTAAGGCTTCAGATAAAAAGTTCGAGTTCCCCGTGGAATGGGGCATGGACATGCAGACCGAACACGAGCGCTATCTCTGCGAGGATCACTTTAAAAAACCGGTGATCGTCTATGATTATCCCAAGGAGATAAAGGCCTTTTACATGAGGCTTAATGACGACGACCGCACTGTGGGAGCCATGGACCTTCTGGTCCCCAGGGTTGGCGAGCTGATCGGCGGCAGCCAGCGTGAAGAACGGTTGGATGTGCTTAAGAAGAGGCTTGAAGAGCTTGAAATGGAAGAAGCCCCCTATTGGTGGTACCTGGACCTCAGACGCTACGGATCGGTCCCCCATTCCGGCTTTGGCCTGGGCTTTGAACGCTTTTTAATGGCAGTGACGGGCGTGACCAATATCAGAGACGTTATTCCCTTCCCGCGCACACCTAAACACCTGGAGTTCTAGAACTCCGCCGGTTTGTTTTAAAACTAAAAGCCGTCTTGGCCGTATAAAGGCTAAGGCGGCTATAGCTTGCTGACAAAGTCCTCCTGGACTTTGTCAGAGGCCAGTTGGCAAAAACGTGGTTTTGCCAACTGGCTAGAATTACTCGTCTTAAGAAATCTTCGCAATTCGGCTGGCCGTCATTCGGGGCCCCCGAAAATCTTTGATTTTGGGGGTGTTTCACGGCCCGCGTTCAGGCTATTTTTTATGGGATTTCATGGGTGAAAAAGGATCAGATTTCCAGTTCGGCTCTGCCTCCCTGCCAGGTGATCCTGCCCTTGTCCAACAGGGCCACGTGGCTGATGGCCGGGATCAGTTCATCGGGATGATGAACCGCCTGTATAACCGTGACCCCTTGTCCGGCCAGGTCCTGCACCAATTGCATGATCATCTTCCTGGCCTGGTCGTCCAGTCCGGCCAGGGGCTCGTCCAATAAGAGCACCTCAGGCCCGGTTACCATGGCTCTCGCCAACAGAACCTTGCGGAGCTGGCCATAAGACAGGTTGGCTATGTTTTTATCAGCCCAGTCGGCCATGCCCAGGTCCAAAAGCAGGTCTTGGGCCGCCTTGATCTGGCCGGGAGTTGCTTTTTGATGAAGCCCCACCGAGCCAAAGAAACCCGAGATCACGGTATCCAGCACTGTGGCCTTTTTAAAGTGCCTGGCCTGAAAGTCACTGGAAACAAAACCGGTTTTTTTGCGGATGTCCCAGATGGACCTGGGGTTTTCGCCATCAAACCTTTCAATAATTCCCCCCTTGGCAGGGTGGAGGTCGCCTGAAAGCAGCCGGAGCAGGGTGGATTTACCTGATCCGTTCTGCCCCATGAGCGCCCAGTGCTCGTCTTTTTTTACGGTCCAGTTTATATCCTTGAGGACCGGCTTATGGTCAATGGCCACCTGTCCCCGGCTGATGTGATACTGAAAACCCTTTTGCCGCCTTTGCAGACCAGTGCTTTTTGGGCGGGGCGGGGATATCAGACTGAGCCTCGTCTTTTCTTTTCGGGGCGAATACCTTGCCTGGTGTACAATACGCCCCTTATCAAGGGTAAGGGTGTGGGTTATTCCCTGAAACAGTTCGTCATGCCTGTGGGTTGTGCAGATGATCTGCCCGCCTTTTCGGGCCACATGTTCCAAAACCAGGCTCATAAGGCTTAAGGAGCCCCGGTCCAGTCCGGTCAGGCATTCGTCCATGATTAAAAACCTGGGTTCGGAAATTATGGCCCTGGCCAAGAGCACCTTCATGCCCTGGCCCTGGGAAAGTTCCAAAAATCCCCTTTGCGCCAGATCTGTTATGCCCAAGAGCTCCATTTTGAGCCGGATCCGCTTATCCTGCTCCCCGGAAAGGGGGCGAACCAGCCGGTGGTCGTTCCACAATCCTGTGGCAACCACCTCCCATACCGGCAGGTTCCAGCCCCTTTTGCGGTAGAGCTCCGCCAGCTCAGGACTGGCCAGGCCGGTCAATTCCTTGAAACCAATGGGGCTTATCTGAGGCTTTTCCGAAAGACGATATACCCTGGACCCTCTCTGGCCGGTGGGCCAGATATCTCCTGCAAGCAGACGTAAAAAAGTGCTCTTGCCTGCTCCGTTACCTCCCAGTACCGCCCAATGTTGATTCGGGTGAAGGCTCCAGTTCAAGTCTTTCAGAATGCTATTACCGCCTATTTTGTAAGAGGCGTTAATAAACTCCACTTGTGCACAAGGCTTTTGACCAGCCTGAGTGGCCCGCATGTTTTAATCTCCGTTGGTTGGCAACGCGGTTTTGGGTTGGTTGGCCCAGTACTCCAGCCGGTTGAGACCGTTGATATAAGCCTTGGCCGAGGCAACCAGGATGTCGGGGTCGTTTCCCCGGCCCAAAACCGTGATGTTGTTTTCTTTTAGCCTCACCGTCACCTCGCCCTGGGCGTCCAAGCCGCCGGTTACCGAGGCAATGGTGAATTTTTCCAGATAGGGGTTTTTATTGACCAGCTTTTTGATGGTGTTGCACACCGCGTCCACCGGCCCTGATCCGCTGCCGAATTCCTGGATCTTTTGGTCACCGTCTCTGATGATAACCGTGGCTGTGGGCACGGTTACCGTACCGCTCACGATATTTAAGTATTCCAGTTCCCAGCGGTGGGGCATGCGCAGGATTTCATCTGCGATCAAGGCTTCCAGGTCCTCGTTCCAGATCTCTTTCTTTTTGTCGGCCAGGACCTTGAAGGCCTCGAACAAACGGTCCAAGTCTTTTTCCTTGAGGTCATATCCCATTTCCTGGACTCTTTTGCGCAACCCGGCCCTACCGGAGTGTTTGCCCAATACCAGGTTATTGGTGGAGATTCCCACTTCCTCGGGGGTCATGATCTCATAGGTGAGGGGTTGTTTGAGCACGCCGTCCACATGAATTCCGGATTCATGGGCAAAGGCGTTGGCCCCCACAATGGCCTTGTTGGGCTGCACCGATATGCCGGTGATCATGGTTACCAGGCGGCTGGTGGGGAAGAGCTTGCTTTTGTTTATGCCTGTCTTGAGCCCCAGGCTTTCGTGCCTGGTGGCTATGGCCATAACCACTTCTTCCACGCTGGCGTTGCCGGCCCGTTCGCCAATACCGTTGATGCAGCCTTCCACCTGCCTGGCCCCGGCCTTCACTCCGGCCAGGGAGTTGGCCACGGCCATACCCAGGTCGTCGTGGCAATGCACGCTTATGGTGGCCTTTTCTATTTCAGGCACTTCCCTTTTGATCAGGGTTATGAGGTTCTGAAACTCGTCGGGCAGGGCATAACCCACCGTATCCGGGATATTGATGGTGGTGGCGCCCTCGGCCAGGGCCGTCCTTATTACCTGGCACATGAATTCAGGATCGCTTCTGGAGGCGTCTTCCAGGGAGAATTGCACATCGTCGCACAGGCTTACCGCCAGGCCCACGCCTTTTTTCACCTTTTCCAAGACCTCCTCCCTGGTGGCCTTGAGCTTGTACTGAAGGTGAATGTCACTGGTGGCGATAAAGGTGTGTATGCGGGGGTTTTCCGCATACTTGATCGCTTCCCAGCAGGTTTTGATATCCGAGGGCACAGTGCGGGCAAGCCCAGCCAATACGGGGCCCTTGACTTCCTGGCAGATGCTTTTAACCGCCTCAAAATCACCCGGGCTGGCGGCCGGGAACCCCACTTCAATGATATCCACCTTGAGCTGGGCCAATCTATGGGCCAAGCGAAGTTTCTCTTCGCGGTTCATGGACGCGCCAGGGGATTGTTCGCCGTCTCTTAAGGTGGTGTCAAAGATTTTTACGTAGTCAGACATGTTTTCTCCGTCTTTAATAGCAAAAAAGTGAAAAAAGCTCTTCCATGATCAAGACGATCCTTTGACCGTCTTTTTTTTACCGGGTCCCCTGGCCCGCCAGAGTCATGGTGGAACCGGCCTGTATAAAGGCCGATTCCGAGGCTTTTACCTCCTTCGCCGCCTGCCGGACCGGAATAACGGTCCAGCCGCCGGATACACATACGTCCGAGGCGTCCTGGCGATCCTCCATTTTGAAAACTCCTGTTTTTTTGAATTAACAAAGACCCTCGGCCAAGGCCGACTGTTATGCGGTTTTAGGCCTCCCTCCCAAGTCGGCCCGCAAACCACCAGTACGACCTTGGCCTTTAGGGTATTTATTTTAGCCATCCCATCATTTCACGCAAGTTTGCACCCACTTCTTTTGAGGGATGCTCCTTTTCCTTTTCCAAAAGCGCGTTATAGGCCGGGCGGTTGGCCTGGTTTTCCAGGACCCATTCCCTGGCAAAGCGCCCGCCCTGGATCTCTTCCAGGATTTTTTTCATTTCCTGTCTCACCTGATCATTGATAACCCTGGGTCCGCGAGACATATCGCCGTATTTGGCCGTGTCTGAGATAAAGGCGCGCATATGCTCCAGCCCGCCTTCATAAACCAGGTCCACAATGAGTTTCATTTCATGGATGCATTCAAAGTAAGCCATTTCCGGGGCATAGCCCGCCTCGGTGAGGGTGTCGAAACCGGCTTTCATCAAGGCGCTTATGCCGCCGCAGATAACAGCCTGCTCGCCAAAGAGGTCGGTTTCGGTCTCTTCCTTGAAGCTGGTTTCGATCACTCCGGCCCTGGTGCCGCCGATTCCCTGGGCATAGGCCAGGGCGTCGGCCAGGGCGCTGCCCGAGGCATCCTGATCAATAGCCACCAGGCAGGGCACTCCCTGGCCGTCTTCGTAAAGATCGCGCACCAGTTTGCCCGGCCCCTTAGGCGCCACCATGATGACGTCCATATCCGGATCTGCCTTTATTTGACCAAAGTGGATGTTAAAGCCATGGGCAAACAAAAGGGTTTTCCCCTTGCCCTTGGCGTTTTTCACCCACGTTTCATAGGCCTCGGGCTGGGAGGGGTCGGGCAGAAGGAAGGCAATGATATCGGCCTGGTCGGCGGCTTCCTGCGCAGGCGCGGCCCTTAAACCGTCGGCCTCAACCTTGGCAAAGGTTTTGCTGCCTTCCCTTAACCCCACCACCACGTCCAGGCCGGAGTCGTGCAGGTTTCTGGCGTGGGCGCGGCCTTGGCTGCCGTAACCCAAAACACAAATGGTCTTATCTTTGATCTGGTTGATATCAGAGTCTTTTTCATAATAAATCTTGGCGTTCATTTTTCTCCTCATGCGTGCAGGTAGTTTTCCGGACGGGGTTCACTTCTTTTATAAAAGTTCATCTCCGCCGGGAGCGTATTTTGCTTTGTTTCTCTGGCCAGGACGATCTGGCCGGTCCGGGCCATTTCATAGATTCCATAAGGCTCAACCACCCCGGCAAAGGCCTGGATCTTTTCCCGGTCGCCTGTGACCTCGATGATCAGGCATTTATGGTCAACATGTTCCACCCTGGCGCCGAATATTGCGGCCAGTTGGCAGAGTTGGCTCCTTTGCTCCGGGGTTGCCGCCACCTTGAACAGGGCAAGCCCTCTTGAAACCGAGGCGCATTCAGAGAGGTCATCCACCCTGACAACGCTCAAGTTGCGCTTAAGCTGCTTTATTGCCTGTTCCCGGTCCGGCCCGTCTGCCTTTATGACCAGGGTTATTCTCGAAAAGTCGGGGTCTTGGGTCTCTCCCACGGCCAGGCTTACGATATTGAAGCCCCTTCTGGAGATGAGTCCGGCCACCCTGGAGAGAACCCCTTTTTCATTGCGTACCAGTAAGGAGAGAGGACTAAGCTTCTCCATGATTTCCTCCTTTGGCCCCTGTTATGAAATCCGCGTTTTTGCCGCCTTGGGGCACCATGGGATAGACCAGGGTTTCAGGGTCTACATCCACATCCAAAACCACTGGCAGGTGTTTTTCCCGGCTGGCCTTAAGGGCCCAGGCCAGGGATGCCTCCAGTTCCTCGGGCCTTTTGACTTTGCGCCCCAGGGCCCCAAAGGCCCTGGCCACTTGGTCAAAGGCGGGAGGTGTAAATTCGGTGGCAGCTCTGCGGTCGTTGTAAAAAAGGGTTTGCCACTGCCGCACCATGCCCAACCCGGAGTTGTTGAATATGGTGGCCACACAACCGATGCCGTAACGCACAGCAGTCGCCAATTCTTGGATATTCATCAAAAAGGAGCCGTCACCATCCATCAGGATCACGTCTTTGTCAGGCGCTCCCAGCTTGGCTCCCAGGGCGGCCGGCAGGCCAAAACCCATGACCCCCAGCCCGCCCGAGGTTATCAGGGTGCCTGGCCTGGAAAAGGGGTAGTGCTGGGCGGTGAACATTTGGTGTTGACCCACGCCGGTCACGATGACGGCTTCCGGGTTCAGAATGTCTGCCCAAGCCTTGATCACCTGTTGGGGAGTGATAAGGCCCCTGGTTTTGGGGCGGGGCTGGGGATAAAGCCTTTTAAGCTCATTTATGCGTTCATGCCAGGGGCTTAAGTCAGGCCTTTCTTCCCAGTTCATCACCCCGCGAAAGAGCCCGGCCAGAGCGGGTTTGGCATCCGCCTCCAGGCTGACCTGGGCAGGGAGAATCTTGTTTATTTCTGAAGGGTCCACATCCAGGTGGACCAGTTTGGCAAAAGGAGCAAATCCGTCTTTTCGGCCCGTAACCCGGTCGTCGAGCCTGGCCCCCGCCACCAGGAGCAGGTCGGATTCATATATGGCCAGATTGGCGTAGCCGCTGCCGTGCATGCCGGGCATGCCCAGGCTTAAACCGTCCTCACTGGGAAAGGAACCCAGCCCCATGAGGGTGCAGGCCACCGGCGCGTTCCAGGCACTGGCCAGGTCTTTTAGCTCCCGACTTGCCCGGGCGGTGATAACTCCGCCTCCTGCCAGGATCACCGGGCGCTTGGCCTTGCGCATCAACATAAGGGCCTGGTTAAGCTCGGCAAAACCCGGCTTTTGCCTGGCAGGCGGGGCAACCTGTAAAGGCTCGGCCGAAATAGGAGGGCAGGGCGACACCACGATATCCCTGGGCAGGTCAATCAAAACCGGCCCGGGGCGTCCGTTTTCCGCCACATAAAAGGCCTCTCTAAGCACCTGGCTCAAGTGTTCCGGGCTCTTCACCTGGTAGTTGTGTTTGGTTACCGGCATGGTAATGCCTTCAATATCCGCCTCCTGAAAGGCGTCTTTGCCCATGAGGCCCTTATTCACCTGGCCGGTTATGGCCACCAGGGGAACCGAATCCATCATGGCGTCTGCCAGGCCGGTGACCAGATTTGTGGCTCCGGGGCCGCTGGTAGCCATGACGACTCCTGCCCGGCCCGTAACCTTGGCCAAGCCTTCGGCCATGTGAGCGGCTCCCTGCTCATGGCCGCTTATGATATGCCTGGGTGATCCCACTTTGAAAAGTGCGTCGTAAACGGGCATTATCGCCGCTCCGGTCATGCCGAAGACCATGGGCACTTTTTTGTCGCCCAGGAAGCGGACCAGGCGGTCCGCCGTAGTGGGTTCACTGACCGGGCGGTTATGGGAGAGTTTTTGGGCTGGTATACCCATTTCAATAGTCCTTACAAATAATTCAGGTGTACTAGACCTGGCAGACAGGAATACCGGGAATGCGGGGAGAAGGCTTAAGCTTTGTTGGTTTTAAGGCCTTAAACAGCAGCCTTCCCGCAAGGGGTATGACAGGTGAATACAGTTCACCACCCTGTCGGTCAGAATCTATTCAGTTGTTTGGTGAAATTAAATGTGGCCCCTATAGGGGCAGGACTACCAGAAGGGATAGCAGTACGAGCAGCAGGGAGGAAAGGCTTGAGAAAGCGCGGGCGCTTGTTGGATTGGAAAATGCCGAGCCTTTACTTTTGGCTTTTGAACTGAACTGCTTCATGATTAACCTCCATGCTGAATTGTGTTCAGTATAATCGGCCAGGGAAAGTTGTCAATAGGGAAAATAAAAATATATGGAACATTGAGTTTAATTAAAAATAAAAATGGCTTGAAAATGCAATTTGTATTATGTAACATATTGTTATTAAATGATTTTTTAACTTAAATTCAAAAGGGGGATATGGCCTTCTTTCCGGAAAACGATCTGAAGAATGCCTTTATTAGGCCCTTTATTTCCGGTTTTTTACCGTCAATTGATCCGCTAAAACATATTCTGACCAGAAAAATGTGAAAAAAACATCCAGCAGTAAAAAATAACATATCTGCGATTAAGAAGATAATTAGTCCTCGGGCAGCGGCATGGGGTGCTTGGTTTGCTCTGCTAATAGCTGAGCTTAATAAAATGAATCTCTAAAAAAATGTGCCTTGGCGGTAAACGTAAGACGTATTTGATTGTGAATGAACTCAAATTGGTAAAAAACAGTAAGTCGGTAAAATTTTATATTTTACCGACTTACTAAAGTGCATTCTTTTTAAAGTTAAACTGATTTTAGCTCAAGGCAAGCTGTTATATCTGGTGGTAGGTTAAATGATTTATAAATAATGCCTTGTGCTTATCTCGCCGGAACCCGTTCTGCTATGGCTTTTTATCTGCCGGCGGCAACAAAAGGCGATGCAAATGTACGTGTTTCATCAGTTTGTCAAATTCCCGGTTTTGCTCCGAGCTGAGGTGTTCCTTGATCTCCCTTACCGTCTGGTTGCCCAGTATTTTAAGCTCCTGATGGGTATTCTTACGAATGATCTGCAGATCTACCGAGGTTTTCTCCAATATGGGACGGATATCTTTTTGTTGTTTATCTGTCAGGTTAAGCTCTCTGGCCAGCCCCTTCATCATAATCGAGGTGAGATAGGACCCATCATCTGTTCTCAGCCGCTCAAATGCAGCCTTGGCCTTATGGCGAACCAGAATTCCGCCGCCCACCGCTCCGACTAAAACGCCGCAGAGAAAAACAGCCAACACCGCGACCCACATCTTTAATTTGCTCATCAACATGGCTCCTTGGCTGAACTAAGAGAGGATTAATGTGTCCAGGGGTAAAATGTTCAGCGGATCTTGAACCATGGCCCTTAACGCTTCCGCGTCCAGGCCAGAAGCCGCGGTCAGGCTGTAGATTAAAAGAGCGACTCCCACTGCAGTGCCTGCTCCTGCAAAGCGGAACATGAGGCTGGTAAAAGCAGCGGCCGGATTATCCGCCGACTCAAGGTTTTCCATGGCCCGGTTCAGCCGGATTGTTTTCATTACCCCCTGTCGCCACATCGGGTTCAGGGTCGGTGTTGGCTGAGCGGCATGTATTTGAACAAAGGCGTTCAGAACCCGCTCGGTTTTCTCCTTGCTGCTTGTCATTATAATTCCCTCGCTATAATCTTGCGAAGCTTTCGCCTGGCCCGGAATATTCTTACTTTGACATTAGCCGGGCTCCACCCCAAAAGGTCTGCGGCCTCGGCCACTGATCTTCCTTCCAGGTGGATAAGGGTTATAGCCATTCGGTCTTTGGGGCTGAGATGTCCCAAAGCCCAGGCCAAAAGTTCCTGGTCTTCCAAATTGTTGACCGCTTTGCTACCGTCGATGGCGCCGTTTTCCTGGCCCATGACACTCAATCTGGCCGATTGTCCCGGGCTCAAGGCGCTGGTCGGAACTTCCTTGTTCCTGTAGTGCTTCCGCCAGTAATCATAGCAGGTTCGCACCGTGATCCTGGCCAGCCAGTGCTCAAAGGGCTTGTCTCCTCTAAAGGATTTCAAAGAGCGAAAAGCGCTGATAAAGGCTTCGTGGACCACTTCTTCACAAGCCTCGGGCGGAACTTTACCTTTCACAATTCGCAAGGCATGGTCCTGGTGCTTTTTCATCAGTACCTCAAAAGCATTGACCTCGCCTTCCAACACTTGCGTTATGATTGTGGCGTCATCCGCTATCTGGGCGCTTTGGACCAGCTTTTTTGCTCCCTGCCCCTTCGTCCGGTTAAGGATCCCTTTCTGGGAGTCCTGAATTGTTGCGGTCGTTTGAAGGGCTGCATTCAATGTGTCACTAACTCCGAATCGGGTGCAACCTGATTATCCTCTTCATCCATACCCGTTGATTAGGATTCAGGCAAGGTGAAAGCTTTGCCTGAAATTTTTTCTGCTGGATTTTGTTTTTCACCTTGGGTGAAAAATGTATTTTTATAATTGCAGTAAATGTGCCTGACAAGTGGGCAGCGGCTTTTGCCCGCCCCAACTGGCTTTTTAGTTTAACGATTTCTCTATTTAATAATGCATCTGTCGCTGAAACGGGGTTTAAAACCCGAGTGCAATGCTCCTTGCTGACTTGAGCATTTTCGGTTTACCGGCCATTGTTTGGGTTCAACATGCAACACGCTAAACTTTGTCCTGCCTGGCCGGTTTTTAAGGCCCCATGTTTGCGCGGCTGCGGCGGCATTAGCAGGACAGGGAGAAAAAACCGTCACAGTCGGGAGTCCTTTATTATTCTATCCTTGGTAGAAAAAGCCAGCGAACCTGAACCACATATGCCCGCTTCTATCTGGAATGTCGCCTTGGTTATGAATCCGGTTACACAAAAAATGAAGTAAACACCCGCTTAAGTTGTTGATCTCTAAATCAAACATCCATTTGAGATCCTTTATCCAGTTAACGGTTTTCCGCCGTAAAAGAATATAAAAACAACGTGTTACCTTTAAAAAAATTCCAGGTCGGCCACGGGAGAAAAATTAGAGATGATCAGGGTGAGTCGGTATAAATGTAGTATTTTCAATATGATATGCTGAAGCGAATTTTTTTGATTAATCCCTGTTTTTAGAGGTTTATTGTCAGAAATAATCATGATGTGGCACAATGAAAAAATCGGTTTATGGGCACGAGGTTTGCCAAGGATCGGTTCGCTGCCGCCTTCTATACACTCCGCAAACGGCCGGGGTGACAGTCAGGGGAGAAAGATGCTCAGAAAAAGGAACTTCATTTGCCTGTTGTCACTTGTTGTTTTTTTGTTTTCCTCCATTAGCACCTTATATGCAGCACCCAAGGAGGGGCTGCTTTTTATTTTGGACTGTTCAGGCTCCATGTGGGGCAGAGTGGACGAAAAGCCCAAGATCTCAGTGGCTAAAGAGGTGTTGAAAGGCCTGATAAATAAATCACCGGCTAATGTGGAGATGGGGCTTTTGGCCTATGGCCATCGTCGAAAGGGAGATTGTAAAGATATCCAACTGGTTAAGCCTTTAGGCTGCTCCGTGGAAAATCTCAATAAGGCAATTGACGGGCTGAATGCCAAGGGTAAAACTCCCATCACCGCCTCCCTGACCGAGGCAGGCAGGCTTTTGCAAAAACGGGAGACCAAGACCACCGTGGTCCTGATCAGTGACGGACTGGAAACCTGTGAAGGTGATCCCTGCGCCATGGCAAAAGACCTTAAATCCCAAGGCATCAAGTTTGTGTTGCATGCGGTTGGTTTTGATGTGGATCAAAAAGCGGCTGATCAGCTCAAATGCATTGCCAAAGCCGGCGGGGGGCGCTATTTCAAGGCTGACAGCACCCAGGAGCTGGCCGCCGCCTTGGGAGAGGTTCAACAGGCCGTGTCCGAGAAAAAGGAACTTGCACAGCCAAAGCCAACTCCTGAAGCACCCGAAGCTCCAAGTGTGCAGAGTAAATCCAAGCGCATTCGCCTGAGCGGTCCGGGCACAGTGGTTTTAAAGCCCGCCTCCTGGGTTAAGATGCCTCCTCATTATTGGTCCTTGGCAGACCCTGAGTCCGGCCAGGTGAAGGTAAGAGGAAAGACAACCAGCCTTAAGGTGAAACAGGGTGAATATCAGCCGGTCTGGCGGCAGAGCCAACATGGCCACAATGAAGTGTTCTTAAGCCGGATTATCAGCGTTAAGGGCGGCGAAACAGTGGAACTGCCCATTGATACAGGCTTGCGCCTCACCCTGCCCCAGGGGATCAAGACGCCATACAAGTGGATGCTCAGCGCACCGGGCTCCAGAAAGATGCTTTTTTTGTTTAATAAAAATGTGGAGCCCCAGGTGGTGCCTTCGGGAAGCTACACCCTTTGGTGGCAGCAGTCCCAACATGGTTCCAGAATCGCCAATCTGGGCCAGGTTGAGATTAAACCCGGCATGTTAAATGATCATGTCCTGGAGTCCGGCATAAGTGTCATGCCTGCCGATTGGGTGAGCAAGAAACCGGATTTTTATCTCTTGAAAACCAAGAAAAATAAGATCGCCGGTCAGTGGAAAAGTTTCGGTCCTCAGTTGGTGGGACCTGGAAAATACATCCTTTCCTATCGGGGTAAGCAGCACGAAAACAACACCATTGAGTTGGGAGAGGTGGAAGTGCCTGCCAAAGGCTTTGCCGAGGTGCCTTTGAATTCGGGAATCAAGTTTTTACACAAGGCAAATGCCAAGCCTCCTTTTCGCATAATGCTGATAAATCTTAAGACCAACAGACAGGTGATAGGCCGTGAAACCTGGGGGCCGTTGGTGGTCCCTCCCGGTAAATACCGTTTGAACTGGTGGCAGAGCCAGCACGGAAGTAAAACAACCACCATAGCCGATGAGATCACCATTGAGCCGGGAGTGTTATTGGAAGTTGAAATGTAGCCGGGCGCGGGCGCTCAAATAAAAGTTGCGGCGCAATCTCCAAAGAATGGAGTTTGCGCCGCATTGGCGAGTGGATGGGACAATTAGAGGGTCAACAGGGAGTAAGGTAGGTTCCCCAACCTTGCCGGAACGTTTGAGCATCGATTCCGGCTTTGACAAGGAGCGCCTTCAGCCAATTCACCTTGGTGAGGTGGCCGAAAATTACCCAAATCCCCAAGACTAAAGGTTACACCCAGGCGATGCTGAGTTCGGTTGGGCTTTTCTAAGATGATCTCTTTATATGCCCTTTTTCCCTTTTCCCTATGCGCCCGTGGCATTGGCGGCTTTGCCTTTAGCCTTTGCGGTTTGAGTTATATTCATCTGAACAGGTTCGGTGGCCTGAAACCTGATCAAAGCTTGCTTTATATATAAAGCATAAATTAGTTTTTTACTATGAATTACAGATCCTAATCCGTGGGCGCATATCCCTTAATAAGGCTTGGTGACAGACCCCTATAAACGCAGGGCCCAAAGGCCATAACTTTTTTAAAATTCTTTTATATCAATAAGTTGCTTTTGGAACTTTTTTCTAAAGAAGCCCCCATGAATTAAAATTTGCATTTATTTTCGTTTGGGTTGGATTTATGGGAATCCAGTAAGACCGGTTTTGTTTAATAAGTTAATATAAACGTTCGGATTCTGAATCGGGTGGCGGTGCTTATCGCCTGGGGCGGCCCGTAATCACCCGAATACGGTAGGATAATAAATTTAAAACCGTCCAAGATTGAACGGATTATTTGTAGATAAAAAAATTGCCGTGGGTGAAGATGCATTCACATAGGGGGCAGAGAATATTTAAGTTTGGCTTATAAGGGAATTGGGGCGGCCGTGAATGGCCGCCCCAGGGGTAAAGGTAAAGAATAGGGGGTCTTTACCTTTTTGAAGAGAGGAGAACAAGCCAGGGGAAGGGGTGCTTTTCCCGTGGCCTTTTTGGGGCTGCTGACTTGGGAGGAAGGCGTGGAACAATCTGGGCGCGGGTTTTACACCGGAAGTCTAAAATGCGCGCCGGAGATAAAGGTACCCTTTTTCCTTTTTCCCTGTCTTGAATGCTTGTTCCTCGCCCTCCACCCAAAGCGGCAGCCTTGTTTTGGGAAGGGCCCCCTGGTGCTTGAAAAGGGTGAGAAAAGATGCTTAAAAAACACCCTTATTGCGCCAGGGGGCCTATGGGGCTATGCATATGGCCGACTACGGCTCATATTGTCTCAAAAAGTCATGCACCAGCTTTGGGGCCTCCTCCTTAAGGGAGAAAAATTTTTGATCAAAAAGCCAGAGTTGTAACAACCCCTCTGAAAAAGAGAAAATTGCCAAGGCAGCCAGGTGCGGGTTAATATCCTGCCTTACTTTTTTCTTTTTAATAAGCCTAATCAAATCCTCTTTGAGCGAGGCATAGGCCATGTGAAACCTCTGCTTCATCTTGTTCCAGATCGGGGCCAGTTCTTCTGTCCATTCAGTGCGAAAGTTCACCATTTCATAAAAGGACCGGAATTTTTCGTTTTGCTCAAAACTAGTTAAATAGTGAACCAAAAATCTTTCAAAATCCTTGAGACTCTCGGCCTGAGAGTTCTGAACTTGATCCCAGTCCAATCCGGCCTGTTTGGCAGTTTGCTCCGAGACCGCCCAAAATATCTCCGCCTTATCCTTGAAGTGCCAATATATGGCCCCTCTGGTTACACCTGCTTCAGAAGCAATTTCATTTAATGTGGTTCTGGCGAAACCTTTTTGGGTAAAAACAGTAAAGGCGGCGTCGATCAAGAGCTTCTTGGTTTTTTCTGCGTCTCGTTTAGTCTTTCGGGCCATCTTGGAATCCTTTAATTTTTTTGAGTGGTTAGCAAGCTGCGGTGAGGAAGTTGACCTCAATGCTCTGCTCTTGATCCGTGGTGAGCTGCGTTTTAGCTGGCTAATCCCACCCGGTAAAAAAACTTAAAAAATTTTTGTTTTTTTTAAAATTCCCGGGTTTGCGAGTGGCTTACTTGAAAATAAACGGCTGCGCCGGTCAGTTACTCAGCATCCCAACAACCATAGGATAGAGGCGTTTTGCAGCTCATGGAAAAAATAGATAAGACCGCCGAGGCTCAAGGCACAAAGGCTGAGACTTATTTTTATATTCATCATTTCCCTTGTCCATTGCCTTTTCCTGAAACAGGAAATTTGTGCATACGGGGTTAATAAAAACGGCTGTCGCCGATCCTTTGACAACTATATACATACATGCATGTATGTAGTCAATGGCATGACAAAAAAAATATGGTCAAGCTGCATCCGGCTGACTGAAAAAGCGTGCGTTGAAAAAAGATAGATCAGGTTGGTAAATCGTTTTATAAACATCCCTGAAAAGGCCGGATCGGTCTTTTCAGGGATGTGTCAGCACCCCCCCCGCAGGTGGGAAACAGATCAAACCGTGAGAAGTTTGGCATCTTCTTTAAGTAGATGAGTAAGTGGCTGGCCCATGTAGATAACTTTTATTCCCAGGTCTTCCAGTTCCCGGCTGACCCCGTAGCGGTCAGCACAGGCCCGGCAGGCCAGAATTTCCACTCCGGCCTGACGCAATTTGGCCAGCTCCTTTTTCAGCTCCTCATCGCGGTTGAGGAGTTCGGCAGAGGGTCCCCAGACAATCAGACTCACCTCTTGCCACCAACCTTTGAGCCTGGAATTCAGGCAGTACATGAATACCATGTCCAGAGCCACCTGCCGGTCGCAACTGGTCCAGAGTACATTCAGTTTGCTTTGATTCTTCTCTTCCATTTAAGCACCTGAGGTCTGTCTTAATGAATGGATCAAGCTTCAAAAGGATCTTTGGATAGAGCGCTGTATTCCACCAGTGGGTGCTGGGGACGGGTGTTTACCTTTAACTGAAACACATCCGGCCTGGCATAGTGGCCCGTTGTATCCAGGTCATATTTGCCCCTGGTTATCTGATCCAAGTCCAGTTCCGCAGTCAAAACAGCCTCGCCTGATCTCTCCGGCCCGGCCAAAACCTCACCAAAAGGGGATATGATGGCGCTGCCGCCGCTGATCAAGGGTTCGTCAGGCCCGGGTTCGTTATCCAGAGGATAGTCTTCCGGGCAGTCGGTGCGCAACAGATATTGGCAGGCGGTCAAGACAAAGCAACGTCCTTCCAGGGCTATATGCCGCATGGAAGGCAGCCATGTTTCCCGGCTGTCCACCGTGGGGGCCAAGTAAAGTTGGATCTGCTTGGAATACATGTAGGTCCGTAAAAGGGGCATGTAATTTTCCCAGCAGATAACAGCGCCCATGCGCCCCAGCTCGGTTTCTATCACCGGCATGGTGGAGCCGTCGCCAAAACCCCAGATCAGGCGTTCACTGGCTGTGGGCATGAGTTTTCTGTGCTTGCCCAGGAATTCGCCCTTGGGAGAGAAAAAGAAAACCGAGCAGTAAAGAGTGCCGCCTTGTTTTTCCATCACACCAGTGGCCAGGTGCACCTGGTTTTTTCTGGCTGTTTCAGCGATTTTGTCACAGGCGGGCGAGGGCGCCTCCACGGCCGATTCAAAATAGCGCCTGAAGTCCTCTCTTCCCTGATCAGTACGCAGTCCGACCCTGGCTCCAAAGTCCAACCCCTTGGGGTATCCACCTATAAAGGCTTCCGGAAAGAGAACCAGCCCGGCTCCGTCCCGGGCGGCTTTTTCGGTCAGGCGCTCCAGTTTATCCAGGCTGGCTTCAAGGTCAAAGAGAATGGAACCGGCCTGGACAACCGCTACTTTCAGTAGGCTCATCAGTTATTTCCCCCAAAAGAAAGGTTATGGCAAAAGATTCGTATCGAGCCGCATGATAACACGTTTCAAGTGAATAATTGTTGGACAGATTCAATATCTGGCTGGAAGATTGGGGCACCTAAAACAACAGGGAGTTTTCGCGATGAGCCTCTCGGAACCGCTTTCCACCCATACCGTAACTAAAACGCGTCTGCTTGATGTAAAAGCCCTGGCTGCTTTATTGACCTCTGTGCTTTCCTGGGCGTCCGCCTTTGCCGGCATCCGCCTGGCCCTTTCTTGCTACACTCCAGGCGAAATAGCGCTTTTTCGATATATTGTGGCTTCGGTTGCCCTTTTGGCGGTGGGACTGGTCAGAGGGGTTGCCAGGCCCAAACTAAGGGATGTGCCTTTATTTGTGCTGACCGGTTTGCTCGGGTTTACGGTATACAATCTGGCTTTGGGGTATGGCGAGATATGGCTGCCGGCCGGTCCGGCCAGCTTTATCATAGGCACGGCTCCCGTGTTCCTGGCCTTGGCCGGGGTGTTTTACCTTAATGAAAAATTAGGTAAAAAGGGTTGGGTGGGGGTGGTCCTCGCCATGGTCGGCACCCTGGTGATCGCCCTGGCCAAAGAGGGGGGAATGTCTTTTGGCCTTGGCGCCCTGGCAGTGCTTTTGGCGGCGATTGCATCGAGCGCCTATTCAGCGCTTCAGAAAACGCTTTCCAGCCGCTATAACAGCCTGGAACTGACCAGCTACGGAGTCTGGTTCGGTACGGTTCTTTTGATCCCCTTTGGCCTGGATCTTCCTGCCAGATTGGTCCAGGCCCCGGCCGGGGTCAACTGGGCTGTGGTTTATATGGGGCTCATCCCTGGAGCTTTGGGTTATGTAACCTGGACCTACAGCCTTTCCAAGCTGCCCGCTTCTTTTGCCGGAGTGTTCTTATACCTTATCCCCATTGCCGCTACTTTTATTGCCTGGATCTGGTTGGGTGAGACCCCCACTTTAAGTTCCCTGGCTGGCGGAGCGGTGATCATTCTGGGCGTTTTGCTTACAGCTCGGGCGAAACGAGCAAAAGGCTAGAAATTAACCGGTTTATTTTGCAATTTGCTATACCCTGTATTAGTATTAATACCGACGGTCGGTATTTTTATGGAAGGCATTAAAATGACAAAAAAATTATCCCAAGACGCCAGGCAACGTCAGATAACCGGGGCTGCGGTTCTTGAGTTTCTGCAAAAGGGTTACGAAGGGGCCTCCCTGGATAATATCGCCAAACGGGCCGGCTTGAGCAAGGGAGGGGTCTATCACCATTTTCCCGGGGGGAAAAAAGAGGTTCTTATCGCCGCGGCCATGAGTTTTATGGAACCCCTTTATGAAATGATGGACCTGGCCGGATCCATGGAAAATCCCCTCAAGGGTCTGGCAGCCTTTATCAGGGCCCACCTTGAATACTGCGCAGAACACCCCAGGGAAATGTCTTTTCTCTTGCTCGCCCAATCCCAAATCAGGATTTTGCCTAAAATGCAACAGGCCGCCTACGATTATTGTTACGAAATGGTCTCTTTCTTCGACTCTCTGTTCAAGGATGCGGTTTCCCAAGGGTTGTGTCGGGAATCAAATACTGAAAATCGGGCAAGGGCTCTCTTTCTTTGCCTGCAGGGCGCCGAGTCGATCGTCGGAACCAACAGCCTTTTTGAACCACGGGGATTGTCCGAGGAAATTACTAATTATTTTTTACATGAGCCGGGTTGAAAACCGGCCGGAAATATAAGAAGGGGATCAAATGAAAAAAGTGTTGGTTGCCGGAGCCACCGGATATCTGGGCAGATTTGTGGCCCAAGCCTATAAAGATGCCGGGTACTGGGTGCGTATATTGGTCAGATCCCGGGAAAAGGCCGCGGATCTGGTTGAGAAGGTGGATGAGGTTTTTGTGGGCCAGGCTACTGATCCCAATACCTTAAAAGGGGTCTGCCGGGATATTGACCTGGTTTTTTCCTCTCTGGGGGTTACCAGGCAAAGAGACGGCCTGGGCTATTGGGATGTGGATTACCTGGCTAATCACAATCTCTTGCAACAGGCCGGAAAGCACAAGGTGGGCAAGTTTGTTTTTGTCTCCGTTCTGAATCCTCAGAAGTTGCGGCATTTGGATATAGTGGCTGCAAGGGAAATGTTCATCTCCGAGCTGCGCCTGACCGGCATGGATTACACTGTGCTGCGGCCCACCGGTTTTTTCTCTGATGTGGCGGAATTCTTTAAAATGGCTGCCAAGGGCAGGGTCTATCTTTTGGGTGACGGCCAGGCCCGGGTGAACCCCATTCACGGTGCAGACTTGGCCAAAGTGTGCGTGCAAAACTCCACTGCCGGTTGCAAGGTGGTGGATGTGGGCGGGCCGGAGATCTACACCTATGAGAAGATCGCACGCCTGGCTCTGAAAAAGGCAGGCAGACCGGCCAAGATTATCAGGCTGCCCCGTTGGCTTCCCCGCCTCTTGGCCGGTTTCGTGGGGGTCTTTTCCAACAGGGCCTTCAACCTGGTCAGTTTCATGAGCATAGTAATGCAAAACGATTATGTGGGGCCCAAGGCCGGGGAACATAGCCTGACGGATTTTTTTGATGAGCTGAGTTCGGGCAAAGAGGCCGCGGACGCCACCTTGCCGCTTGCAGGGGGCGTCACCACAAAAGGCGGCTCTGCCATGAGCAGCGTTGTTTCCGGTTTGAACCCTGAAAGCCGCAGCGGCTCCCGAGCGGTTATAAATTAAGGGCGAGGTGGAATCCAGGTATGTTCTGACTTAATTTCCAGGATCACGGATACTGTTGTCACTGAGGACAGATGATCACATAACCGGCCTTTTCGGGCCTTTTGTGACATCCGTTAAATTGAGGGGTAAAAAGTTGTGCTAAAGGAATGGTCAAAAATTAAGCAGTCTACCTGACGCTGGAGACGAATGTGGATCGAATAAAACAAAAAACAGCAGTCTTGATTTGAGAATAGGCAGGATGGCGAGCACCCCGCCACAGACCAATTTCAAACTGTGTAACTGGCTATAAATTATAATCTTTCCGGTTTGTCTTCAAAAAAGTCCGCCAATTTTTGTCCATCATCCGGCAGCTGTTTGTCAGTTCTTCAATCGGCAGGACTCACAAGGTCTTCGGCTGTCAGGTCACTCCGTTAACCAAATTTTTAACTTAAATCTATAGCGGATCTTCTTGTTCTATTTCTCTTGCCGATGCCAGCGCCGAGGCCAAAAGACCTGTAGGCACGGCCACGATCCCCAAGCCGACCGACAGCACCAGAAAGGTGAATATCTTGCCGCCAATAGTTACGGGGTATACATCGCCATAACCCACTGTGGTTAGAGTGGCGACAGCCCACCAAAGCGAATGAAACACCGAACTGAAAACTTTGGGCTGCGCTTCGTGTTCAAAGAAATAAATTCCCACTGCCGCCAGGTAAAGTACGATTAAAGCGGTTATGCCAAAGAGGATTATTTCCTCTTTGGCAATCATGAAAGCCCTGTGATAACGCCTCATCGCCCGGCTATAGCGGGCCAACTTAAGAAGCCTCACCAGACGCAACAACCGGAAGGCGCGAAACGAGCGCAGATCCAACCCCAGGGACAGATAGAACGGTATTATGGCGAGCAGGTCCACGACACCCATGAATGACCAGGCATAGGACAGCCTGGGCCGACCACCCAGAATTCGAACCAGATATTCGACAGTGAAGATGATCACCGAGCAGATTTCAAATACATTAAAAATCCAGACTAAGGTTCTTGGCAGATCAGGAATAGTCTCGACGCCTACAACCAATAGATTAGTCACGATCAGGGCTTGGATAAAATACTCGAGGCGTCCGAATGTAATTTGGCCGTTGGAATCTCGTTCAAGCAATTATGGTTCTCCGGGTAATGCGGGGCATGAAGCTTATATCCAAGGCGGTGATATGCATCGGTTAGAGCCGGGCCCCCAAATTTGGACAGTCGGGACATGGTGATTTGGGTTATTTACAACTGTGGGAAAAGATGGGCAAGCGAAAGAGTTTAAGTAATTAATTTAAGTTCGGGTCGGATAACGTAAGATATTTTT
>NZ_AZAC01000031.1 GCF_000931935.2 Dethiosulfatarculus sandiegensis | reverse complement strand
GGTCCAGACCTGCATCGTGCACATGGTGCGCCACGGCCTGCGCTTCGTGCCCTGGAAGCACCGCAAGCAAGTGGCGGCCGACCTCAAGGCCATCTACCGGGCCGAGACCACCGAGGCCGCCGAGGGCCGGCTTTGTGAATTCGAAGAAAAGTGGGATGGCAAATATCCCACCATAAGCCAGTCATGGCGGCGCAATTGGGAGCAGACCATTCCCTTCCTGTCCTATCCTCACGAAATCCGAAAGGTGATCTACACCACAACCTGGCGGAAAAGTGGAAGAGGCCGCCAAAGGATTGGACCGCAGCCATGAATCAATTCGCTATCTTATTTGACGAAAGAATTCGCGCGGTGCAATATTGAAATCTTAAATCAACTCCGCAATTGGCTCATACACAGAAAATCATGCAGTCTCGATTAGTTTGACCCGTAGCCTCATACCATGCCATAATTTACATTATACCTGCCCCGCCACAATTTACGTTATCACCAAAGAGAGAAGCAAGAGTAGTTACTGATAGCTGTAGCAAGAACTTGTTTTCTTGAGCAGATAACTATGTCTTGCGGCCAGAGATCAACACGAAAGTGTTCGGATATACCATACGTTGGCTATTTGCTATAACCAACATAAGTTCTAATATGAAAGGAGCAGAGCAATGAGCGAAGAAAAAATGACTATTAATGTAAAGGTTGATCCAATCCAGTTCGCAGGCAGTACCTATACAAACGAGCAGGTTGCAGCACAGGAGGCGATAAAACTAGTCCTCTGCATAGCAAAAGAATATCATGGTATGTATTTTGGCGGTGCAGACGTTCACAGTCATATTATTAAGCGCCATTTTAGAGAATTTTATAAATTAGTATGGGAAAAATTGGAAGGAATTACTGACTAGGACAAATTTGATCCAGCCCATCTTTGACGGACACACGATTAAGCGGGTAAATTGCTTAACGGAGGTGTTCGATGCCATCGCAGAAAAATTAAAAGAAATCGTCACGCCGCAGATTTTCGGAGGAGTTCAAGATCAAGGCGCTTGGGCTGGCCAAACAGGCACCATGTACCGCAAATTGGATCACATAGTGTTCTGGAAGCTGGCGCAGTGGCTGGCCGGGAAGTACCGGTGCTCGATCAAGAAACTGATGCGAAGGCTGTTTAAACGCCCTGCCGGGGGTCAAACCAAAACCTGGATACTCTTCGGCAGGAGCGCAAGCGGCAATCTGTGCGGCGTAGCCCTGAGATTGCTGGTCGGCAGCCCCAAACATCAGTTTAAGTGGCGGAATCCCGAAGTCAATCCTTACATGCTAAATGATCAAAAGAGGAGCACCGTCACCTCGCGCTACCAAGATGTAGCCATGGCCATGGGCCGCGCTTAGATGGAAAGCCGTATGCGCTGAAAGGTGCACGTACGGTTCGGGGAGGAGAAGCAGGGAAATAGTCCGACTACGCCCTGCTTCTTACTCCACTGTGGACCGGTGAAGGCTGGCTGTACCTGGCTGTGGCCTTGGACCTGTTCTCACGCATGGTAATCGGCTGGGCCATGGACAAGCGCATGAATGCGGTACTGGTCTGCGATGCCCTGCAAATGGCTCTGTGGCGCAGGTGCATGCCCAATAGCGTGAAGTTGCATTCTGATCGAGGCAGCCAATACTGCTCAAAGAAATATCAGGCCCTGATCAAAAGCATAAACTGATCTGCTCCATGAGCGGCAAAGGCAACCCGTATGACAATGCCTGTGCCGAGAGCTTTTTCCATTCCATGAGAGTAGAACTGATCCACGGGGAAAGATTCGACACAAGGAAAAACATGCGCCAGGCTGTCTTTGAGTATATTGAGGTGGACTACAACCGAACCAGGAGGCATAGTGCCAATGGACATATCAGCCCATTGGAATTCGAAATCAAAAATGTAGCTTAACTGATTGTCTGTTGTTCGTGGGCGGGATCACAACTAAGGCTGGGGAAGGTCCAAACTGGTGGTCCTGAGGAGGTCCAGTGCTTCGTTATTGGTGAAGTCGTGGGCCATGGGGGTGATGGTGACATAGCCTGCCATGAGGGCTGGGAAATCGGCATCAAGGCCGCCGTCTTTGCCCATGGTTTCTCCGGCTTGCCAATAGTAGGTGCGTCCCCAGGGATCTGTCCTGGGTACGAAACGTTCGGTAAGCCTGGCCTGGGACTGCCTCACAAAACGCACGCCTTTTATCTTATCCGGCGCAAGGGCAGGCACATTCACATTAAGAGGCGTTTGGGAATAGGGCCCCAATATATCCCAATTTTTCACCAGATGGGCGGCGAAACGGGCGGCATAGCTGAAGTCCGGGTCCTGACGGGTGCCCAGGGAGATGGCCATGGCCTTGATTCCCTGCAAGGAGGCCTCGTTGGCTGCCGACACCGTGCCGGAATAGAGCAGGTTAAAGCCCAGGTTGGCCCCGACATTGATGCCGCTGGCCACCAGATCCGGCGGTTCGGGCATCAGCTCATGCAGGGCCAGCTTTACGCAGTCCGCCGGAGTGCCGCTCACCGCGTAACCGTTGAATCCCGCCTTGGGACTTAATTTATGAACCAACAGAGGATCCGCCAGGGTTATGGCATGCCCCACGGCGGACTGCTCCCTTTCAGGCGCCACCACAAAGACATCGTGCTCCCTGCTAAGGGCATCATGCAGCGCCGCCAGGCCGGGGGCCATTACGCCGTCATCATTGGTAAGTAGTATCCTCATGAGAAAATTAGTCTACGGCTGAGCGGCGGGCCTGTCAATCAGGTACTTTGCCCGCCTTTATATTGACATCAATACCAGGCCAACTTAACTTTTATCAATACTGGAAGAGCATCTCGCTTTGATCTGGCCTGATTTGATAAGGCTTGAAACAAAACAAAAGGTCGGGAAATGAACCGCGTAAAAACAGTTCTTTTTTTAGGTCTTCTAACCGGAGTGCTGGTTGCCATAGGCGGAGCCGTGGGTGGAAGCCAGGGCATGGTGATCGCCCTTGTGATCGCCGCGGCCATGAATTTTTTTTCCTATTGGTATTCAGACAAGATGGTCTTGAAGTTCTATCGGGCCAGGCCCGTTGACATGGCCAGTGCGCCGGAGTTGTATTCCCTGGTCCGCGAATTGAGCGGAAGGGCGGGGCTGCCCATGCCCAGGGTTTGTATCATAGACGACCCCACGCCGAATGCCTTTGCCACGGGGCGCAACCCGGATAACGCGGTGGTGGCGGTGACCACCGGCATTTTGCGAATTCTGGACCAAAGGGAGTTAAGGGGTGTGCTATCCCATGAACTGGCCCACGTTAAGGACCGGGATATTCTGATAAGCTCGGTGGCGGCCACCCTGGCCGGGGCCGTTATGGTGCTGGCCAACATAGCCCGTTTTTCCCTGTTTTTTGGCGGAACGGACGACGACGATGACAGCGGCCTGGGCATCATCGGGGTGATTTTGATCTCCATTTTAGCCCCCCTGGCCGCCATGCTGGTGCAGATGGCGGTCAGCCGCAGCAGGGAATACCTGGCCGATGCCGAAGGAGCCAAGATATCAGGCGATCCCAGAGGCCTTTCCTCTGCGCTCGCCAGGCTGGAAAACGCCAACCGGGCCCAGCCCATGGCGCATGCCACTCCCCAGACTGCTCACATGTTTATTGTGAATCCCTTGTCTGCCCAGGGGATGGCAAACCTGTTTTCCACCCACCCGCCGATCAGTGAGCGCATAACGCGCCTTAACAACATGGCTCCGGGCGGCGGCGCGGATTATCGCCCGCAGAAGGAGGCGGGGAATCGGGTGCAGGATCGGATAGTTACTCCGCCTCCTCCACCTCCTTCCGGTGACGCAAGGGGCATGGGCGGAAAGATAGACTGGTCATGAAAAGACGGTACAACCTGCTGTGGCTGGGTGCGGCTTTGGCTGTATGCCTTGGATTGTTCAGTGCAAACCCTATTCTGGCCGACCAGCGGAGCAGGGTGACCAATGTGGTAAGGGTGGTGCGCCAGGCCTCTCCCGCCGTGGTCAAGATAGCCACCAAAAGCGTGCGCAAGCAAAGGATCTTTCAGACCGGCGATGAGTCTTTTGACCGGATTTTCGAGGAATTTTTCGGCCCCATGACCACTCGCGAGGAGGCCTCTTTGGGCTCCGGCGTGATCATAGACGGTAAAAGGGGGCTTATCGCCACCAATCGGCATGTGATCTCCCGGGCCACCAGCATTTCGGTGCATCTTTCAGATCGCAGGGTTTTTCAGGCCCAGGTGTTGGGAGCCGATCCGGAGAGCGATCTGGCGGTCTTGCGCATAAACACCAGAGAACCTCTGCCCCAGGCTAATTTGGGCAACAGCGACGATTTGATGATCGGCGAAACCATCATTGCCATTGGCAACCCCTTTGGGCTTTCCCACACCGTCACCACCGGGGTGGTGAGCGCTTTGCACAGGCGGGTGAAGGCCGGCCGGGATTCCTGGCTGCATGACATGGTGCAGATCGATGCCAGCATCAATCCGGGCAACTCAGGCGGCCCGCTTTTGAATGTGGACGGGGAATTGATCGGCATTAACACCGCCATTTACCGTCAGGGCCAGGGTATTGGCTTTGCTGTTCCGGTGGACCGGGTGAAACGGGTGGTGGGAGACCTGGTGCGCCACGGCGAGGTGGTTCCCTCCTGGCTGGGGCTGTTTTTGCAGGACATGAACCCGCGCCTGGCCGCACATTTTGGCCTGCAAAAGGTGGCGGGGGCCCTGGTGCTGGAGGTTATGGATAACAGCCCGGCCCAGAGAGCCGGTTTCAGAAGAGGTGATCTGATTACCCATGTGGATGGAACTCCCCTGGCCAATGCCAGCCATTACCAGGCCTGGTTGGGGGCTGTGGCTCCGGGCGATGCGGTGACCCTTAAGGTGAGAAGTAAAAACAGGGTGGCAAAACGCCACCTTAAGGCCAGCCCATTCCCACTTGGCCGCGCCCAGGAGGTGGCTTGGCTGAAATTGGGCTTTACCGTCAGGGAAATGGACCCGGAGACTGCCAGGATGCACAGGGCGGCCATGGGTTCGGCTGTGGTGGTGGCCAAGGTGCGCCCCCGCTCAGAGGCGGCCTCCATTGGGCTTAGAAAAGGCGATCTGGTGCGCCAGATGGGAGACAGGACCACTCATTCGGTAAAGGAATTCACCAGGGAGATAGCCAGGCAAAGGCTTTTGAGCAGAATAACCATTTTGGTGCGCAGAGGCGCCCGTTCCCAGTTTGTAACCCTGGGCAGATAAGCTTCTGTAATTTGCTGAAATAAACCGGCCGGGTTTGCCTTATCTGGCAAGCCCGGTATTTCTTTTCGCCCAGTCACTAAGGGCGTGATATAAGTTGCCGTTGGAACCGTTTTTCCCTTAACGGGCCGTAAGACCATGCATAATCAGAAAAAAGCCTATATTTTTGCTGCGCTGACCGTCATGCTCTGGTCCACGGTGGCCTCTGCCTTTAAGCTTTCCCTAAGGCATCTCAATTATCTGGAGCTTCTGTTCTGGGCCAGTTTGTTTTCCAGTTTTGCCCTGTTTGGGGTGCTTTTACTCCAGGGCAGGCTAAATCTTTTATTTTCCTTTTCAAAAAAACAATATTTGGCTTCCTTGGGCCTGGGGCTTTTAAACCCCTTTTTGTACTACAGCATTCTTTTTAAGGCCTATGACCTGCTTCCGGCCCAGGAGGCTCAGCCTTTGAACTACACCTGGGCCATCACCCTGGCCCTTTTATCCATCCCCCTTTTAAAGCAAAAGATCGGTCTCAGAGACCTGGGCGGGGCGCTTGTTAGCTACTTGGGGGTGGTGGTTATTTCAACCCACGGGGATTTAACGGATTTCGGTTTTTCAGATCCCTTGGGCGTGGGCCTGGCCCTTTTGAGCACCATAGTGTGGGCCCTTTATTGGATCTATAACACCAAAGACACCAGAGACCCGGTGGCAGGGCTGCTTCTGAATTTTCTGTTTTCCTTGCCTTTTACTTTCTTGGCGTTTTTATTGTTTACGGATTTTACCTTGCCCAACCTTTACGGACTTTTGGGTGCGGCCTATGTGGGCTTTTTCGAGATGGGCATTACCTTTGTGCTCTGGCTCTATGCCTTGAAATACTCGGAAAACACAGCCAAGGTCGGGAGCCTTATTTTTGTCTCCCCCTTTGTCTCCCTGATCTTGATTCATTTTCTGGTGGGGGAGGAGATTTTGGGCTCCACTTTTGTGGGCTTGATTCTGATTGTGGCCGGGTTGATAATCCAAAAGATGAAAAAGGCTGCATAATCAAAAGTTAAGGAGAATCGGCAGATGCTTGAGATTCGCAAAGCCGAAGAGGCTGATTTTGATGATATATGGCGTATCTTTCACCAGGTGGTGGCTAAGGGCGACACCTATACCTTTGATCCGGAAACCAGCCGTGAAGAGGCTCTTGGAATCTGGACCGTAAAACCCTGGACCCCTTATGTGGCCCTGGATAAAGCCCGGGTGGTGGGGACCTTCAAGCTGGGCCCCAATATGCCCGATTTGGGCGACCATGTGGCCAACGCGGGTTTCATGGTTGACCCGGCCTCTCGGAAAAAAGGTGTGGGCCGGGCCATGGGCGAGTTTGCCCTGAAAGAGGCGGCGCGTTTGGGGTATAAGGCCATGCAGTTCAACTTTGTGGTCAGCACCAATAAAGTTGCCGTAAAGCTTTGGCTGGATCTGGGCTTTGAGATCATGGCCACTATGCCCGAGGCCTTCAGGCATAAGGAAAAGGGCCTGGTGGATATCCATATCATGCACAGGATGCTTGGCTGAAACAAAGAAGCGGCTAGAGTCGGGCGGGTTGGAAGCAAAAGGATAACCGGTTAAAAAAACCGGCTACCCTTTTTGCATAGGCATTTCACCTGAAACAGGCTAAAGCAGGGCGCGCACCTTTTTTAGATCCAGGGTGGACCACAATTCGGCTCCGCTTTTCTCCATTTCCTGCCAGGCTTGACTGGTGGTGTCCGGCGCGACCCCACGGCAAAGTTCTTGAACAACAATCATCTCAAAACCCTCTTCAAGTCCGTCCAACACCGTGGCCTTGACGCAATAGTCACTGGCAATGCCAAAGGTGAGGAGCTTTTTCACTCCCTGTTTCAGCAAAACCCGGGCCAGGCCGGTTTCACTGCCTCCGTCATCCTTAAACCCTGAATAAGAATCATAGGCGGGATGCCTGCCCTTGGGCATCAGGTGGTCGGTATGCTCGGGAGCCAGAAGCACCTGGCTGCCGGGGTGGCCTTCCACACAGTGATCGGGCCAGAGAATCTGTTTGCGGCCGTCTTTTAATTCTATTTCCGTGTAATGATCCCTGCCCGGATGGGTGGTGGCAAAAGAGATGTGGCCCTTGGGGTGGCAGTCCTGGGTGGCAAAGACTTTCAGCCCCAGTTCCCGCAAACTGCGCACCGCCTTTGAGACCTGGTCCAGATAATCCAGGTCCGAGCCTTCCACAGCCATGGAACCCTGGTGCGCCTGGGTGAAATCCGCCTGCAGGTCCACCACCAGGACAGCCAGGTCCGGGGTCTTGTTGTTTGTAACGCACGTATCAAGGGAATTGTCAGGTGCCATTTTTGTTTCCTCCTCGGCCTGTTCTACTACTCTTGAGGCCGGGACTCAACCTTCAGGTGCAAATCCCCTTCTTAAGGTGTTTTCCGTAACACAGCGCGGCTCCAGGAACTGGATAAGATAGTCCGGCCCTCCGGATTTGGAACCTATGCCTGACAAGGCAAAGCCGCCAAAGGGCTGTCTGCCGACCATGGAGCCGGTTACGCCCCGGTTTATGTAAAGATTGCCCACCCTGAACTCCCTGATGGCTCGTTCTATGTTATTGGGACTTCTGGAATATATGCCTCCTGTCAGGGCGTAATCCACATCCAGGGCCAGGAAAAGGGCTTCATCCATATCCTTTACCTTCAGGATGCTCAAGACCGGGCCGAATATTTCTTCCGTGGCCAGGCGGGACTCCGGCGGAACCTGATCAAATATGGCCATGGGCGCGTAAAAGCCTTTTTTGGGCGGGGTTGATTGCCAAAGCAGGTTTGCCTCTTTTTTCCCCAGCTCTATGTAGCTTAGGACTTTTTTCTGAGCTGCCTGATCCACCATGGGGCCTATGTCCGTGGCCGGGTCGGCCGGGTCGCCCATTACCCAGGACTGGGCCGCGGGGATGAGCCGGTCTATGAAGCGTTTATAGTTTTCTTCCAAAACCAGAACCCTGGAACAGGCCGAGCACTTCTGCCCCTGATAGCCAAAGGCAGAGGCGCAGATGCCAGCCACAGCCTCATCCAGATCCGCATCCGAATCCACAATGATCGCGTTTTTGCCACCCAGCTCGGCGATCACCTTTTTCATATGCCTTTGGCCCGGCTGAATTTGCGCGGCCCTTTGGCTTATTTCGATGCCGACTTCCTTGGAACCGGTAAAGGCAATCAGACTGGTTCTGGGGTCATCCACCATCTGCCTGCCCACCGTGGAACCCGGACCGGGTAGATAGGCCAGCACTCCTGGAGGCAGACCTGCCTGATCGAAGATTTCGGCCAGGCCCGCTCCCACCACCTGGGAGTCGCGGGCAGGCTTGTAAAGCACCGGATTGCCCGCTGCCAGGGCGGCGGAGGTCATGCCCATGGAGATGGCCAAGGGAAAATTCCAGGGCGCGATCACAACCGCTATGCCTCGCGGCTGGTAAAAATAGGTGTTTTTTTCACCGGGCGGAGAGACCAGCCCATGCCCCCGGCCCAGGCGCATTGCCTCCCTGGCGTAGTAGTCCAGAAAATCAATGGCCTCGGTAACATCTCCATCTGCCTGGGCCCAGGCCTTGCCAACTTCGCTGATCTGGAGCGCGGCCAGTTCCAGGCGTTTTTGCCTGGCCAGGTCTGCTGCCTTGAAAAGAATCTCCGCCCTTTTGGAAAACGGGGTGTCGCGCCAAACAGGCAGGGCTGCCTGGGCGGCTGCAAAGGCCTTTTCCACTTCCCTTTTACCGGCCTGATAAACCTGGCCCACCACCTCGTCCGGCCTGGCCGGGTTTATGGAGGGAAGCTTCTTTTTGGTTTTTATCCATTGGCCGTCTATGAAAAGCGGGTATTCCCGGGGAGTTTGTGAGCGGTGTTGTTTCACTGCCCGGGCAAAGGCTGTTCTGGGTTTGGGTTCGGAAAAGTTTAGATGAGGTTCGCTGGCAAAGGGAGCCTGGTCAATTTCCTGGGGAGGCTCTGCCATGGGATCTGGAATGCGGCGGCGGGGGTCGGCGCTCAATTCCTCGATAGAGATGCCTTCGGCATAGGATCTGCGTAAAAAGGATTCATTGGCCGTGTTCTCCAAGAGCCTGCGCACCAGATAGGCCATTCCGGGAATCAGCTCTCCCACTGTGGCATAAACCCTCAGGGGAACCTTTTCCTCCATAAGCGCCACCCGCACCGGCTCGGCCATGCCAAAGAGCACCTGGAATTCTATCTCCCCCTGGGGAATGCCGAGCAAAGCGGCGTATTCCAGGGCAAAGGCCAGGGAACGCAGGTTATGGGAGGCGCAGGCCAGGCGCAGGTGATCATGATTGTTAAGGACCAGGGATGTCAAGTGTTCAAAATTGGCGTCTGTGGAGGGTTTGTCTTCAAATACAGGCACCCGCCAGCCCTGCTGCCGGGCGATCACCGTTTCATAATCCCAGTACGCACCCTTGACCAGGCGCACGGTTACCGGGTGTTTCCTGTGCTTGGCCCAGGTCAGAAGGTCCAGGGCATCCTGTTCCGAATCCTTGAGATAGGTCTGGATCACCACCCCGGCATGGGGATAATCCTGAAATTCATCCTCATCCAAAAGGCTCTTGAACAGGGCCAGGGTGAGATCCTTAAAGGCGTATTGCTCAACATCAACATTTATGAAGGCCTGTTTTTCCATGCAGGCCCTGAAGATGGGCCTAAGCATTTTCTTGGTCCGGTCTATGGATTCCTGGAAATTTGCCGGATGCATGCGAGGATTAAAGGTGCTGGGCTTTAGCGAGAGATTGATTTTGGGGCTGGCCCCCCAATCCAATTTGTTTGAGGCTCCACCCAGGGCGGGCCAGCGAGGGCTGTGCTCTTGCAGGGTGCTGAGCAGGTCAAGGTAGCGTTTTTGATATTCCTCTGCCTCGGGCCAGGAAAGGGTGGCCTCACCTAACAGGTCCAGGGTGAAGGCCAGGCCGCTTTTGCGTATGCGCTTTAGATTGGGCAAGGCGTCTTTGGGCGTGGCTCCGGTAATGAACTGACGGGCCATCTTGACGATGTTGGATTTTATCCCCCTGGCCGCCATCTGAGCAGCCATGGATTCCGGTGATATCGAACTTATGCCCCATTGCAGGGCTGCGGGGAAATCCTGTTCCGGTCTACAAAAATACTCCTGAAGATGTCGGGCTACGGAAGATGACCGTTCCAGATAGGGAAGCACATCCACAAAACGGAACATCTCCACCTTGAACTCGGGGTTTTTCATGCACCATTCCATAACTTTTCCGGACCACCAGGCCCGGTTGAAAATCGAAGGAGTGGTCTGGTGCACCTTTTGGAACATGGCAGCCGCTTTTTCTGCGACCCTGGTTTGCAAGCCTTCTGAATCCATTTGCTGCCCCCTTTTTTCTAATTTCCGGCAATAGGAAAAATGAGACTTATTAAGTCCCGGGGACTGACGGGCGCTGGAAGCGCTTAAATATTCCCTATTTTCAGACTAGCAATCACTTTGAATAGCAGTCCACGAATTTATAATGGGAATAAGGCTATGGTCGAAATTAGTTTTGGTTGATATAGTTATGTCCCTTTTAGCGGCTGGGTGAAAGGGCATTATTCGTTGAAATTTTAGCGGGAAGGGTTTTCGTGGACTGGAAAGTGTTATTCACCACTTTTGGTATGATTTTTCTGGCCGAGTTGGGCGATAAAACTCAATTAGCCACCTTTTGTTTTGCTGCTGACTGTAAATCCCGCTGGGCCGTTTTTCTCGGCTCTGCCGGAGCCTTGGTCCTCACCTCCGCCCTGGCGGTTCTCCTGGGCCAGGTTGCGGACCAGTTTGTCCCGGCCAAATACCTCAAAATCGGAGCTGGGGTGCTTTTCATAATCATGGGTGTATGGATGGTGTTCTTCCCGGGCTCGGACTAGAAGATTACCTTACAATTTCCTCCTGCTGTTCCCTGGTGAATTGCCTGGAAGCACGGCTGATTATTATTTCTTCTCGCCTTGCATGAGTTGAGACAGACGGTCTTGCCTTTTTTCTTAATCTGCCCCTAAAAAAGTTTCCTGTAAATTCCCAAACTATAGTCAACTAGGAGTAATTATAGAACAATTACTCCTTTAGCTGAGGTGCTGTAATTTTTGTGAAAGCAAAAATATATTATCCTTAGATGTTGCTTTTTTAGATTTGTGCTTTAAACGGGTAATAATGGATGATTGTTTCTCAAAATTTTTGACTATAAAAGTATAGAGCCTGTTAATTTGTAATAAGGAAATTTCAGTAAATAGCATACTTGTTATTGAATATAATCTAAAAAACCGAAATTAAGCAGAATCTGTTCTATAAATCTTGAATTCAGTAAATAATTTGATAATTTAGTGAATGAAGGTGAGTAAGAAAAAGTAGCTAAGAAATAAGATATTAAGGATAGTTGTTCCGAGAGAAATGGGGGGGGAGATGAGTAACAATAAAAAGAATTATATTGAGGTTAAAAAGCAAGTTATTGATGTGTTAAAAGATAGAAAAGCAAATGTTGCTAAACTGACCAGGCAGGAAATATTAAATAAATTTCTAAAAGATTCAGCTCTATATGGGCCAGTAGTAGCATCTGAAAATTTACGGGCTTATAAAGAAAATGAAGAAAAACCTAAAGCCATTAGTTTAGACCAATTATTGGAAAAAATGCTTAATAAAGAGATGGATAAGGCGACGAGAGAGCATAACAGGATATATGAGCCTAATGCAATCAGCAGGAATAATATAGAAAGGGTAACCAGCTCATGGATAGATGGGTTAGGAAAAAATGCACTGAAAAAGAAACCAGAGGTTGGGGTTGAAGGTATTAATAGTAAAATAGTAAATGATAAATGGTATTACAAGAAATATCCGATTCGTAATGTAGATAAAAGCAATCTTCCGGTTGGATCGAGCTTCTATGGCAAAAAAATAATAGGTGAAGAATATGCTAAAAAGCCAAATTTAATTCCGGAAAATATGATTTTACAGTATGCGGATCCTTCCGGTAATGTAGTCAAATTATATGCGCCAAGTAAGAGCACACCTGCCAGGATGGATATTCACTTAAACTCGAAATTTGAAAAACCGTCAGTAAATTTTGACTTAATGCTGAAGAAAATTAGGGATAGAAAATTTTGGAAAAAAATAATCTTCTAAATGTAGGCAGATATTATGAAGAAATTTTCTCCATGATTAAGGCGGAAAATATAAATGTTCATCACAGACCTCAAGGAATGGAATTAAACGGAAATGGAAAAAGAAATGAGAAAAATAAGGATCAGTTAGAGCAAAGAATGAACCCGGTGTTTGGCTTCATGGATACCTGGTCCCTAGTATTGCATTATCCCGAACTGGTCAATGGACAAAAAGCAGTATCCACATATAAAGTTGATGTAGACAAAAATGAAAACGATGTTAACGGTATAGAGTTTGTGCAGCAAACAGTTGATTTATCCTACGGTCAATCAAAACAAAATATGGCGGATTTTTTAACTGGAGCAAGCCTTTTGATAGGTCAAAAGGAGATGCTGGGTTTTGCAACCGAGATGCGCAATAACGCAGATGTATTATTAGAGAAGTACAAAGGCAAAGAAGACCAGTTGGCTAAGGTGATAGCAGGAGCGGTTCAAGGTCTTTCGAGCAATGGGCCAAGTTTAGTGGTTGGAGGTGTCACAGGTGCGGCAGCGTCAAGTACAGGCGCAGGTGCTGTTTTGGCGCCAATAGCACCGTTATTAGCACAGGCGTTTTATGACACCATGGCCGATGTGGGTAAAGGATATCACGAAGCTCTGAAAAACGGCGCTGATAACGCAACAGCCAAAAAATTAGCTTTTTGTAATGGTGAAAAATCATTAACAGAAATGGTGTTTAATAATTTGATATCCAATGCTGTAGTAAGGAAGCTAAATTTAAGCGCTGCAAATAAGGAATTGTTAAAAGATTTTATTACAGACAGAATGAAAGTTATCGAACAAACAACTTATGATTACTTTATAAACCCCAATGAAAAAATCTCTCAATTGGATTTTTATGACCGGATGACTGGATTTTGTAAAAATACATTAAAGGGGTTGGTTGATCCAAAAGGGCTTCCAGGTATAGGAGTAAGAAAAATAATAAGTAATCGTATCCAAAAAAAGGAAAGTAGAGCCTTCGAAGCAAAGAAATTTGATCCTCATAATGTTGAAAGCTCAAAGAATGATCTGGCCACTAATTATTTGAGTGACCAGAAGATTAAATCTCGAAACATAACTGAAGTGTCTCCTAGTAAAATAGATCATAATCAAAAAAATATAATGGGGACTTCAGATACAGCTTGGGCAGATAGCATGTCTGGTGGACTACTGAGTCTTCCTTCAAATTCTATGAATTATTGGGATCGGGAAATTTCAAATTCTAATTTAGCTTTTAATCCTAGGCTTATTGAAGCAAAGATGAAGAGTATTCTATATAATACCCAAGGATTGAATTCTTCAACAGAAAATCTTACAACGTTTAATGGCAATCTAAAGCCGTTTGATATTTTTAATAGTAAAAAAAATAAAAATCAATGAGACCTTTGTGTTGATACATTATATTTTAAAAAATCTAAATACATCCACTTGTACAGTGATGGTATTGGCCTGACAGTCGCCTCCTACAGGGTAGGTTTTTAAGCTGAGGAGTGGCAGGAATTTCGTGTATGGAGCCAATTGTGAGATAATCACCCCTTCATCGGAGGAGTACGCACAATGGCTACCAAGGACGAATTGCTTGATGAGTTGCTCAAGGGCTATGAGAGGCCCGAAGACCTGTTGGGAGAAAACGGAATATTCCAAGAGCTGAAGAAGGCGCTTGGAGCGGAGCTTACGCACCACCTGGGGTGCGAGAAAGGTAAGAAGCCGGAAGCCAAAAGCGGCAACACCCGAAACGGCCACGGCAAAAAGCGGGTGAAGTCAAGTGGTGGCGAAATAGAGTTGTCAGTC
>NZ_AZAC01000030.1 GCF_000931935.2 Dethiosulfatarculus sandiegensis | reverse complement strand
CAAATGGCTCTGTGGCGCAGGTGCATGCCCAATAGCGTGAAGTTGCATTCTGATCGAGGCAGCCAATACTGCTCAGAGAAATATCAGGCCCTGATCAAAAGCATAAACTGATCTGCCCCATGAGCGGCAAAGGCAACCCGTATGACAATGCCTGTGCCGAGAGCTTTTTCCATTCCATGAAAGTAGAACTGATCCACGGGGAAAGATTCGACACCAGGAAAAACATGCGCCAGGCTGTCTTTGAGTATATTGAGGTGGACTACAACCGAACCAAGAGGCATAGTGCCAATGGACATATCAGCCCATTGGCTTATGAAATGAAAAAAGTAGCTTAATTGTTTGTCCGTTGTTCATGGGCGGGATCATGTCTACGAATCACATTTTATACCGCCGTTTTAATGCCCCGATTAGTCGTTGCTAATGGCCGATAAGATAAATTTAATTCTTTTGGAAACTGAAGTTTTCGGGACCTCAAACAGAGAATACCCAAAAAGTTCATATGCTTTTACCATTTCATTGTATGTCGCAACTGCTTCAGGAAAATTCTGTTTCCGCTCGGTGTCATTAATAAAAATTTTTTTCCAAGGGGGAAACACAAATATTTTTTTGTTGTATCGTAATTTTTGGCAGTAATGAACAAGCTCATCAGGGATCATCAATTTTTCAAGTTTAGAATAACCGTATGAATCCACAATACCCCGATCGAAAAACACCGGTTGCTTTGATCTCTGATAACGGTTGTAATTCCTAATTTCTTCTCTTATCATTTCATCACGGAAAAGGCCTTTATCCAACCAAGGCAGTGCGCTGCCATTCTGCTCTACTTGGCGCTGAATTACTTTTCGCCCCACTTCATCTGCGTATTGAAAATTCAATTCATGAAGCCCCGTGATTACGGTTGTTTTTCCTGAACCGGGGCCACCGGTAAATACAAATAAATTATGCATTTAGCCCTCTTAGCTTGCCTTACCGTTTAGTCTTGTGTTTTCCGTTTTTTTGTCTACCAAGGTAACGTTTGGATAGTGAAAATGCGCAGGTTGGGAAAAATGTAAGGACGGTTGATGGTAAAAAATACCATCATTTCAAAAGGGGCGCAATGCTCCCCAGATGAGTGACCCAGCCAAAATTGTTTGGCCCCTGGCCAGCGCGCTCAAAGCACACCCTGACTTAGCCGGTCTGGCTTAGCAAATGTCATACCCAAAAAACAGTCCACTTCTCACCCCAAGCCAATGAGAATCGCCGGTGTTGTAAACGCATCTTGGGGCGGTTTTAAGCTTGGCTTTGCCGTAGGTGAATTGTTCATTTTTTTAGGGGGTGAACGCAACAGGAGGCGCTTAAAAGCGCCTCCTGTTTGGGTTATTGATTTAAAAAAATCAGAGTTTTTCAATCTTTACGGCACAGGCCTTGTATTCCGCAGTCATGGATACCGGGTCGTAAACCGGGTTGGTGAGCCAGTTGGCGCAGGCCTCCCGGAAGTGGAAAGCCATCCAGACCATGCCTTTGGGCACCTCAGGCGTTATGCGGGCGGTCAGCTCCACCTCGCCCCTGCGGGAGGAAACCTTGATGCGTTCGCCTTGGGTGATGCCCAGGGCCTCGGCATCCGCGGCCGAAATATCGGCGGTTTCCTCGCCCAGAAGATCGTTCAAGCCCTCGCAACGTCCGGTCTGGGTGCGGGTGTGGTAATGATACAACCTGCGCCCGGTGCTCAATACCAGGGGGTATTCTTCATCTGCCACTTCGGCTGGGGGAGTCCACTCAACCGGGGTCAGGTTCCCCTTGCCGCAGGTAAAACAGCCGTCCTTGTGCAGGAAGGAGGTGCCGAGATGGTTGATATCAGGCACGGGCCATTGCAGACCATCCATCTCTATGCGGCTGTATTTGATGCCCTTCATCTGAGGAGCCAGCTCGCTTACCTCATTGTCCCAGATCTCCTGGCTGGAGTCTGATTCCCAGTCAAAGCCCATGCGTTTGGCCAGCTGCTTGAAGATCCACCAGTTGGGCCTGGCCTGTCCCGGCGGTTCGGAGACCTTGCGCACCCGGCTGACCCTGCGCTCGGAGTTGGTAAAGGTCCCGTCGTCTTCACTCCAGGCTGCCGAGGGGAAGACAACGTCCGCAAAGCGGGTGGTCTCTGTGGGGAAGATATCCTGGCAGACCAGGAATTCGGCCGATTCCAGACAATGCTCCACGTGCCTGATATCAGGCTCGGTATTGGCCAGGTTCTCGCCAAAGATATAGAAACCCCTGACCTTGCCGTCCACCAGACCGTCCATCATCTGGGGCATCATAAGCCCGTTATTGGGGCTGGGATCAATGCCCCAGGCCTTGCCGAATTTTTCTTGGATAGCCGGGTCCACCACCTTCTGATAACCGGGGTAAACATTGGGCAGGGCGGCCATATCACAGGCTCCCTGCACGTTGTTCTGCCCGCGCAAGGGGTTGACGCCTCCGCACTCAAAGCCCACATTGCCCAAGAGCATCTGCAGGTTGGCGCAGGAGAGCACGTTGTTGACACCGCAGGTGTGCTCGGTGATGCCCAGGGTGTAGACAAGCATTACCGGCTTGACCTTGGACAAATCCCTGGCCACCTGCCGGATGGTATCCGCATCAATGCCAGAGATCTCGGCGGCCCTCTCCGGGGGATATTCCAGCACCGTTTCTTTCAGCGCCTCAAAACCCACACAGCAGTTATTCACATAGTCCTTGTCATAAAGGTCTTCTGTGATCAACACATTCATCAGCCCGTTGATAAGCGCCACGTCACTTCCCACCTTAAGCGGGATGTGCTGATCGGCGTGCAGGGCTATACCTGTCTTCCTGGGGTCCACCACAATCATCTTGGCCCCTTTTCTGACCGCCTGTTTCATAAAGGTGGCGGCCACAGGGTGGGCTTCAGTGGTGTTGGACCCGATAACCAAAAACATCTTGGCCTTGCCAAAATCCACAAAGGAGTTGGTCATGGCCCCGGAACCAAATGCTGTCGCCAGACCGGCGACGGTGGGAGCGTGTCAAGTACGTGCGCAGTGGTCGATATTGTTGGTGCCGAACACCTGGCGGAACAGCTTCTGCATTTGGTATGAATCTTCGTTTATGCTTCTGGCGCAGGAAACCCCGGCCAGGGCGTCCGGTCCGTGATCCTTTATGATCTGGGTGAATTTGTTCGCCACCAGATCCAGGGCCTCATCCCAGGAAGCCTCGCGGAATTCACCGTTCTCCTTGATCAAGGGGGAGGTGAGCCGCTGGTCGGAATAGATGAAGTCAAAACCGAAGCGGCCCTTTACGCAGAGCCTGCCTTGGTTGGGGCCGCCCTTTTCCACGCCGGTGACCTTGACGATCTTGCCGTCTTTGACATGCAGCCATTGCTGGCAGCCCACACCGCAGTAGGGGCAGGTTGTGCGCACCAGCTCCACATCATTGGCATAGGCCTTGCCAAAGGATTTCTTTTCGAACAAGGCCCCCACCGGGCAGGCCTGGACACATTCGCCGCAGTGGGTGCATTTGTCATAGTCAGCCAGGGGATACCAGCCTTCTGGGTGGTCCTCCCTGCGGCCAAAGGGAACAGGTATTGCCTGGTTCACCTGAATTTCATTACAGGCCGCCACGCACCGTCCGCACTGGATGCAGCGGCTGAAATCCCGCACGATCATGGGATGCGTGTCATCCAAGGGGAAGTCCCTATGGACCGGCTCAAAATGGCCTGTGTTTACACCGTATTCCACGGCCAGGTCCTGTAGGCGGCAATCGCCGTGAGCAGGACACAACTCCTGGTGCCAGGGCCGCTGCATGGCCTCGAGCTGATATTCAGACCACTCGTCCGGCGGCATCTCGCTCACCAGACAGTTGTGGTCCCCAGAGGCAAGGAGCATTTCCAGAATGGTTTTTCTGGCCTCAATCACCTTGGGGGAATGGGTTTTTATTTCCATGCCCTCATTGGCCGGGGTGGCGCAGGCAGGCAACAGTTGGTCGCTACCCTTGACCTCAACCACACAGATACGGCAGTAACCCGAATGATCCGCCTCAAAGAGGTGACAAAGGGTGGGGATATTTATCCCGTGCCCTTTGGCAGCCTCCAGGATGGTCTGGCCCTCGGTAAACTCTACCCGATGGCCGTTAATGGTTAATTCCGGCATAACTTCTCATCTCCAGATGAAATCAGTTGCCTAAAGCGGCAACACCAATTCTGTAGCAGCGCAGGCAACGGGCGGATTCGCTTCGGGCCTGCTCCGGCGTATAACCTTCCTCGACCTCTTCAAAGTTTTTGACCCTCTCTTCAGGGGAAAGGGCGGGCAGGGGCAGTCTGGGAGAGAACCCCTTGCAAGGTAGTTTTTCCTTGAAGTTAAAGACGCCCAAATTTTCATAGAAACTGTCCATCAGATCTTTATCTGAAATGGTGCAGCTTTCCCCTTCCATATATTGGGTCATGTAATAGGCTGCCCGTTTGCCTGCCGCCAAGGCGGCTATAAGGCTGGATGGGCCGGTTAAGCAATCGCCGCCTCCAAAAAGGGGAGGATTTGTGCACTGGCCCGTGGCTTCGTCAGCCACCAGGGTCTTCCAGCGGGTGGTTTCGGCCTCGGGCACCGCAATATCCACGCAACAGACCTGGCCAATGGCGGGCACAATGGCATCGCATTCTATTTCATAGGTCTCACCCTCAATCGGAACAGGCCTGCGCCTGCCTGAATCATCGGGCTCGCCCAGCTCCATGCGCTGACATTTGAGGGAGGTTATCTTTTCGTTTTTGGCCTGGATTTTCAAGGGAGCCACCAGGAAGTGGAACTGCACTCCTTCTTCCTCTGCTTCCTCAATTTCAACATGATCGGCGGGCATTTCAGCCCTGGTGCGACGGTAGATCACATGGACCTCTTTGAATCCGTGCCTTCTGGCTGTTCTGGCGCAGTCCATGGCCACGTTGCCGCCGCCGATGATCAGAATCTGCTCCCCGGAAAGCGGTTTTTTGTTTTCCGCCGCCTGGCGCAGATAGTCTATGCCCGGCAAAAAGCCCATGTAACAGGCATCTTCACCTTCGCAGCGCATGCTGGAGGCGGCCGGAGCTCCCAGGCCCAGGAATACGGCCTTATAGCCCTCATCCAAAAGGCTCTGAACCGTGAAATCCTCTCCCAGGGTCTTTCCATATTGGATTTCGGCGCCGAGGCCTTTAATTATCTCCGCCTCGCGCCTTAAAACAGGCCTGGGCAGGCGATAGTCCGGGATGCCGAAAGCGGCCATGCCGCCGGGCTCCAGGTCTTTTTCAAATACAGTGCATTTATATCCGTTTTGGCCAAGGTAAAAAGCGCAGGAAACACCGGCGGGCCCGGCGCCGATAACCGCCACTTTTTCCGGCTTTGCCGCGGCGGTTTCAAACTCGGGCTCCGCCTTATGGGCGATTTCCTGGTCTGCTATAAAGCGTTTGAGGCTCTTGATGGCCAAGGGCTCTTCCATTTTGGTGCGCTGGCAGTTGAACTCACAGGGGCGCACGCAGACTCTGCCGATGGTGCCGGGCATGGGACAGTCCTGCCGCACAATGGCAAGGGCCTTGTCCCAGCGATCAAAGCGGATCTGTTCGAGATAGCCCGGAATGTTGACATGGGAGGGACAGGCATTCATGCAAGGGGCCGTCACCCTGGCTGTGTAGTCCCGCCTTTCCACGGTAAGCCCCTGTTCAATAACCTTCAGGAAGTCTTTTTTGCGGTGGGTCAGAAGATCCAGAATAGGTAAAGGCGAGGTCCGGCCAATATCGCAACGGGCTGTTTCATGCACCTGCCTGGCCAAGGTTTCCAGGCTGGCAAGATCCGCTTCCTTGCCCTTGCCCTGGCAGATATTGTTCAGGATGCGGCTCATGCGCTCCGTGCCGAGACGGCAGGGGAAACATTGCCCGCAGGATTCCTTGGCGGCTTGTTCCATATAGGACCTGGCCATATCCACTATATTTACGGATTCGTCCCAGATCATCACACCGTCCCAGCCCATAAAGGCCTTTATGGGGCGTTCAGCGGGGAAGGCAGACTCGGGGGGCTTGGGATCAGAGGCGTTTTTTTGCTTGCGCCAAGTGTTCAACAGTGTCTCCGCCATGGCGGGTTTTCCTTTCATCATAGTCAGGAGATGCAGGGGAGGTTATAGACATAAATCCCCCCTGTTAGTGCCTCGGGCGCTATTATGTCATTAATGGCATATGTTGGCAATTAGACTTTCCCGGCCAGGCGCTGCCCGGCTTTAAAAACTCACAGCAAAGCATTCACTATTTCACAGGCTATGTCAAGAAAACTAACGACCAATAAAGGGTCATTGTGGTATCAATGCCGTCTTTTAGGGCCGTATTCAGAGGTAGAATTTGCGGAAATCGGTCGGCGGCGAAAATTTTTTTAATTTCTCCCGCCATTTAACTTTTTGGGGGATCAAAAGGCCCCGGAATCTGAAAAAATACTGAAAAGTCAATTTTTCCAATGTGAATATGGCTAATTTAGGAATTGCCATGCAGAGAAACGGGATCAAAAGGGGGAGTGAGAGTCTTGAGGCCGGGTTAAGCCCCGGCATCTCGTCTGAGACGCCGGGGCTATAACTAATGATAGGGAGCTGATAAGTCGGAATAGGGCTAATTCACCGGGTTGCCCGCCTTCATCCAATCCGTAAAGCCGGGGAACATGGAGACCGCGTTTTTATAGCCCATATTCTGCAAGGTCTTGGTGGCCAGCACGGCCCGTCCGCCTTTTTTACAATAGACCAGGATATTGGCGTTGTTGTTCGGCAGTTTGTCCTGCATGGCGAACTCCAGCTTGCCCCTGGGAATGTTTACCGCTCCGGGCAGGTGGCCTCTTTTGAATTCCTTTTCAGTACGCACATCCAGGATGACCCAGCCGTTTTGCCCCAGTTTGCTCTTGGCTGTCTCCAGGTCCACAACCTTGATCTGCTTTTTTGCCTCGGTCACCAGGTTTTTGCCATAGGTGGCGGCGAAAGCGCTTGCCGCGCCAAGGGAGAGGCTCAAAACCAGGGCCATGATGAAGCAGGTAAAGATGTTTTGTTTTTTCATTTCCGAATCCTCCTAAGTTGCTTTTTCCCAAAAGGGGTGGTTCCAGGGGCGGTTATTCCCCCATTTTTTCCGGGATCATTTCCTTTGGTACGATCACCGGTTTATTTGCCTCTAAATACTCTTTGTCCACGTCCTTGGCCGTGAGAAAGAGCTTCACATTGCCGTGACAAGAGTCACAACTTTGGTTTTGCGGAGTTTTACGCCTGATATTATGGGGCGTCGCCGGCTTCCAGGTGGGAAGACGATCAAAGTTACCCAATGCATTTGGCACGTAAAATTCAAAGGTGTCTTTGGCTATGGGCACATGGCGCAAGGTGACAAAGGTTTCGGGGCGCCTTTTGCTCCTGTTTGGGTTCAGGCCGATCTTGAAATTGAATTCATGCTTATCCACTTTAAAGTAACAGGCTTTAGTTTTTTGGTTCTGGTTTACATGGCAGCCATAACAGTTCTGATAGGTCTGTGAATGGCAGACCTGGCAGGCCACCTTGTCTTTGTGGGTTTCATGGGTGTCCTGGTTCCGGCCTTTATCGGAATAGATTTCTTCGTGGCAGTCCCTACACGTAGGTGCGCTCTCCACCTGACGGCGATGGGAATATAGCTTGCCGTCGCCATGGAGCCCCTCTGCCTTGTGGCAGGTTTTACATTTCATAAAGGCCTTTTGCCTGTGAACATCAGGTGGGTTTTCAGATTTGCTTTCCCCGAAATATTCCTCACCCACTCTGCTGCCGTGGCAGGCGGTGCAAGTCTCCCTTTCCGGGGTGTTTTTGCTGATAATGTGACCCGATAAGAAACCGCCGCCCACTGAATCCGGCCTACTGACATGGCACTGGCCACAGCTGGCATGGCATTTGGCGCAGTGGTTGCCCATGGCTGTTTTGAGTCCGGCCTTGATCTCCGGGTTGTCCGTGGCCCTGGTCATGATGGTGTTTTCAAAGGGAGCCAGGCTGTAATGCAGGCTGGTCCGGTAGTTTTCGCTCTGCCGATCGTGACAGTCCGCGCATACTCCCGGCGCCGGGTATGACGGATCTCTTTGCACGCCTTTATGGGCCGCCTTGAAATCCGTGGAGCCGGGGTTGCCGCCGTGACAGTCGGCGCAGGTCAGATCAGCGTGGTTTTCATCTTCCAGGAATTCTTCATCCACAAAGACCTTTTCGTGAGGAGCCAACTGCTCCACAACTCCGCCTCAGCCGGGGCCTTCGGATTTGTCCTCAACCTTGGGTGTGTCTTTGTGAAGATCGCGGGTTAGGTTAATGAGTTTGCCTGCGCTGGTATGGCATTCAACACAACTGTTGGGCGAGGAAGCCTCGGGTGCGGGCGCTTTTGCCAGCACCAATACCAGGGCGCTGATCGCGGCCAGGGAGAACAGGGTGAGCTTTGAGGGTGTCACTGGTTTCCTCTCTTGTGAAATTAAACACAAAACAGATCCCGTAAAAACTCCGGAGCCTTGGGTGGATTTCCCATGATCCGAAGTTGAAGGGCATCTTAACGAGCCGATCCCGAAGGGGAACTTGCGTCTGTGCGCCCGTTTGGCTCGGTATATACGCAAAAACAATGCCCAAATTGCTACATTATGAAAAACATTTGAAATTATTGCGACAATTTCGATACCGTTTATTTCCGTGGTTGAGATAGGGAATGTCCTGAAGTGTGCAGGTGTATAGACATATGTTTAAACAGGTGTCAAATTAGTCTATTGACGGTATAGGTTATTGAGAAGGTAAATGGAACAATGGGTAAATAGCATGCTAAATCAATGTGCTGAAGGTTTCGATTTAGTGAGTGGCTTGGGTCTGCGCTGCTTTTGGGCAAGGAAGACCGGTTAGCGGCTTCCTCCTATTGAATGGCTTACAAGGGGAGCGGATCAAAGTGAGGGAAATAACTTTGCAGCGAGTAGGCCGGGAAAGTAAAAAAATGTTTTCAGTTCGATTAGGGCGAGTTCATAAAAATGATGAATATAGTATGTAGCAGGGATAAATTTTTTTAATTTTTAATAATTCCTTCAGCAGGGAAAAGTTTTTAAATAAATGGACCAGGCTCTTTGTTTTTCAAAGGTTAGTGATATATTAAATTGTCTATGCTGTTTAGGCCGGGTTTCACCACCATGCCTGTTTTGTACGCTGTTAAAATGCGTGCTCGCGGGCGGTCGGCGTGTGGGTCGACTGGTGAAACTCGGCATATTTTTTGAGGGGTTGGAGTAAAAAGACCATGAATATCATGGCAATAGAAGAATTGATGCCTGTGTTGCAGGCCTGTGTGGCGCCTTGTGTGGTTATCTCCGGAGTGGGGCTGTTGCTTTTGGCAATGACTAACCGTTTAGCCAGACCCATAGACAGGGTGCGGGTTTTATGCAGGCAGATTTCAGAGGCTAAAGAAGGTGAAAAGGATTACCTGGCCGAGCAGATCAAAATCTTCTTACGCAGGGCCGCATTCTTGCGCACCGCCATTGGCATGAGCGTGGCCAGTATTTTTTTTGTGGCGGTAATGATTCTTTTACTGTTCGTCACATTTGTCTTTGATGTACGTGTTAACGGAGCATTGGAGATTTTGTTCGGAGTCAGTATTATCTGCCTGGTCACCTCGTTGGCCTATCTTTTGGCCGATGTTTTTTTGACCTTGCGTTCACTGCAGAACGAAACCCGCAAGCGTGCGGGCATTGAGTTGTAAATGAAGTGAAAAACTGGTTTATTGTTTAAGCGACAACTCGGCGACTTAGTTGGCATCTGATTTGGTGGACTGTAACCGGCATAAAGTAAATGACCGACGATCAACTTACCAAGTACTGGCCCCTTATTGTGGACACCATGAGTGAAGGACTGGTTTTAATCAGGCCGGACGGTGTGATAAGGATGGTGAATCAGGCGCTTCTCAATATGACCGGCTATGAAAAAGAAGACCTGGTGGGGCGCTCCTGCCAGGTCTTTAATTGTGACGCCTGCACCAGGGTGAGGACCCCGGCCAGCCGTAACTGGTGCCTGCTTTTTGATCGCGCCCATAATAAAATGGAATCCACCCGCTGCGATATCCAGTGCAAGGACGGCTCCTGGCTGCCTATCTGGAAAAAGGCGGCAGTGTTGAGGGATGAAAACGGAATTGTTCTGGGATCGGTGGAGACCTTGACCGACCTTTCCCAGCTGACCGCCCAGGAACGTAAAATCAGGGAGCTGTCCAGGCAGATAAACCGGAATAAAAAGGGCTTTCAGGGCATGGTGGGAGAGTCCGCGGCCATGCGTCGGGTCTTTAACCTGGTGGAAAAGGCCGCCGCCTCTTCGGCTCCGGTGTTGATTCAGGGAGAAAGCGGCACCGGCAAGGACTTGGTTGCTCACTCCATACACGCCTTGAGTGATAACCAAAAGGGGCCTTTTGTACAGGTCAACTGCGCGGCCTTAAGTGAATCCCTCTTTGAAAGCGAGATCTTCGGGCATGTAAAAGGCGCTTTCACCGGGGCTTATCGTCATCGTCCCGGCCGTTTTGAGGCTGCCCACGGCGGTTCCATTTTTTTGGATGAGTTGGGGGATATGCCCCTTACCACCCAGGTGAAGCTCTTGAGGGTTTTGGAAACCAAAACCGTGGAAAGGGTGGGGGACCACCACGGCATCTTGGTGGACGTGCGCATCATCGCCGCCACCAACCGTGACCTCGCCGCCCTGGTGGCGGAAAACCGTTTCCGGGAAGACCTTTTCTTCAGGATAAATGTAATACCCATTCATTTGCCTCCTTTGCGGGACAGGTTGGAAGACATCCCCCTTTTGGCCGGCGCCATAATGGAGGATCTGGCGGGCTCAACCCAAAAAAACATTACCGGGATTTCGCCTGAGGTGTTGCGTTGCTTTATGAGCTACTCTTGGCCGGGCAATGTTCGCGAATTGAAAAGCGCCCTTGAGTTTGCCTTTGTGGTGGCCGAGTCAGGCCAGATCACCATGGAACATCTCCCTAATCAGTTGGTGAATATAAAAGACGGGTTGCCGCGGAAAAGAGCGGGCCTTAAGCCTAATCCGGAAAAGGAGGCTCTTATCGAGGCCCTGCGCCAGGCTCAGGGCAACAAGTCACAGGCTGCCCGTATATTGGGGGTGAGCCGCGCCACTGTGTTCAACCGCATGCGTAAGTATGATGTGAGCCTGGAAAAAGTTATAAACTGAACCCGGATGAGGCGGCAAGTCAGCCCATAACAATGCCTTTGTAATGACAATTCTTTTGATGTGGTATTAGAATTAATTGTTTAAAGGTGCCTCTCTTTGCATTTTTTTCTCCTTAATCCTTTCTGAAAAGTACCTTTCCTTTGTTAAGCATATTTCAGACATCTAATTAATTTTTTAGTGGTATTGAATAGTTATAGGGTCATAGGGTTTTGTTTTACCCGGTGTTCTTGATTTAATGACCGCCAGTCATTATATTAGTGACCGGAGGTCATTAAATGAGAGAAACAAAGCACAACACTAAGGGAGTTAAAGGCTGCGGCAGCGCACGTCGGCGACTTCCCCCGGACGAGCGGAAATTTGAGCTGCTGGAGGCCGCGCTGCGAGTGCTGCGTGAATTGGGCCCCCGTAACGCACGGGTCCAGGATGTGACAAAAGCGGCAGGTGCGGCAAAGGGGACCTTTTATCTTTATTTCCCGTCTTGGGATGATCTGCTTTACGAGGTTCGTGCCCATATCCTCACGAAATACCTGGTTGAGATGCAAGTCAGGTTTCCGGTTAACTTGCAATCGGGCTGGTGGGAGGCCTTTGAAAAGGAGTGCGTTCTTTTTATTGATTTCGTCGTTGGACTTGGTGAGCTGCATAAGGCGGTTTTCCACGGACCCATTGCCGATCGTCCCCTTGATGAAAGCATATCCGGCCTAAAGGCTGTCAGCCGAATGCTTAGCCCGGGGATTGAGTCCGGAGCCTGTCGTCCCGTGGAAATCGAGGTCGCTGCCAAATTGGTTTTTTCAGTGCTGCACACCACTGCGGACAGCATCTTAGAGACCGGGGAGCGCCGACGCCATTTGGAAACCATGTTCGACTTGCTGCGGAGCTGGCTTAAGCAGAATTGATTTGACCAGGGCGGAGAGGAACTCTGCTTTTTGGGAAAAAGGGTAATTAAATGATTGAGCAGAAAAAATATACGGAATGCTGCCCATCAGCCGGAATGAACAGGAGAGATTGGCTGCCTGTTATCGACCTCGGGCATTGTAAGGCATGCGGAGCCTGTGTTGAAGCTTGCTTGCAAGGGGTTTTGCAGTTGCGCCGCATCGACTCCGCGGATTTTGAGAGACTGGGTTGGCTAACCCGCAAAAAGATTCAGCGTCATGACATGCTGATCGCCTTTGTGGTTCATGAAAGTGACTGTCAATGTTGCGGGCGGTGCCTTGCAGCTTGCCGCAAGCGCGCCATCAAAAAACATCCAGCGACCTGCGCGCATATCAGGTTCAGCCCGCTAATTAAGGGAGATTGAAAATGCCCGACCAGTCAAAAACTAATGAGGAGGCGTACAATCCTTTGAGATGGTGGGCCTTTTCAGTATTGGCCCTGGCCGTTCTCATAGTGGTGCTGGACCATATGGTGCTTAACGTGGCCCTGCCCACCTTGCAGCGCCGACTGGGCGCCGGCATATCCGAGCTGCAATGGATAGTCGATGCCTATATTCTGACTTTCGCTTCTTTGCTTCTAACCATGGGCGCTCTTGGTGATCGTGTCGGCCACAGCATTATGTTGCGCGTCGGCATGTCGGTATTCGGTTTGGCCAGTCTCTTCGGCGCTTTCTCCGATTCCGTCGAGCAACTGGTGGCTGCTCGGGTTTTTATGGGCTTGGGCGGAGCCATGATCATACCCGCCACCCTGGCTATTATTTCGGGCCTTTTTTCTCCACAGGAACGAGGTAAGGCCATTGGGGCCTGGGGAGCCATGAACGGCCTGGGAGTAGTGCTGGGTCCGCTTCTCGGCGGCTGGCTTTTAGAGCACTTCAGTTGGAGCGCCGTTTTTCTGATCAATGTTCCCATAGTCATAATCGCCTTGATCGCGGGTTTTTTCCTGGTTCCCAAAAGTAGGGCCCGGATCAAGCGCGGTGTGGATTTACCAGGGACGTTTTTGTCGGCGGCAACCGTCTTCCTGCTTGTGTTCAGTATAATAAAAGGGGGAGACCTGGGTTGGAAAAACCCCCTGATTTATCAGTCTCTGGTTTTGTCCCTGGTTTGCGGAGGGCTTTTCATATTGCGGGAAATAAGGGCCAAAAGTCCCATGTTGGATCTGTCCCTTTTCAAGGATCCACATTTTTCGGCAGGCGGCGGCAGCATCGCCATCATGACCTTTGCCATGTTCGGGTCTTTATTCGCCCTCACCCTTTATATGCAGTTTGTCAAGGCGTACTCGCCCATGGAGACCGGTCTTCGCTTTCTGCCGGTGGCCGTGGGATATGCCCTGGGCTCGGTATTCAGCAATAAATGCGTTATGCGCTGGGGCGCTCGGAGCGTGGTGGCTGCGGGATTCGCAGGAATGGCCGCACTGGCGCCCCTGATGGCCTTTTGGCTTAGCGACACCCCCTTCTGGCTCATTGGAACCTATGTGGGGCTTTTCAGCTTTTGCCAGGGCAACATCATGCCCCCGGCGCTCAATGTGGTTTTAAAATCTCTGCCGCAGGAGAGGGCAGGGGTCGGTTCAGCCATAGGCAATGTATCTTTTCAGGTGGGGGGAGCTCTGGGGATTGCCGCCTTGGGTTCTTTGATGGGCAGTGTTTATCGTTCTCAGATGGACACGGCGCTCAAGGCGGAAGCCGCTCTACCGGCGCAGGTGGCCCAGGTTGCCAGGGAATCCCTGGGCGGAGCGGTGATCAGCGCCGGCAGCCTGCCCGAAGAGATTGGACAGGGGCTTTTGTCCTTGGCCAGAAACAGCTTTATGGACGGATGGATGGTGATCTTTTGGGTTATCTGCGTATTGGGCTTTATAGGCATGCTTTTTGTCCTGAGGTTCATGCCGCCGCGTCATGATTACCTTGCAAAACCCTTGCAAAGATAAGCCTGTGGCGGTTGATGGGGGAGCTAAACGCCGGGTGGAGAATGTTTATCCGCCCGGCGTCGGCTTTCAATATAGCGGCCCAACTGAATAATAATTTTGCCTATCGTTTTTCCTTCAAGTGTAGATGCACAATAAGTTGCGGGGATGCTTCTTTTTTAAAAGAGTCAGTCCGGTGAATCTTATAATGCCAAAACCTGAAAAAATTACTTTTCGAAGACTTAATCTTCCCAAAAACAAAGACAAAACCCGGGTCCGTTGTTTATTATTAAATAGTCGTCTGCCTTTTAATACGTGATCTTAAAAGTTGTTTCTAACTCTAAAGGGCCTTTGGTTGAAAATTATGGAACTCACAGAGCTTTACAATCAGGGCAAAAAGGCCATGCTGGCTGCCGATTATGGCTTTTTTATCCAGGGAGTGGAAACCGGATGGGTGCTTAAAAATAATCGCACTGTCATGGATTCTTATGCCTTGCGTCAAAGAGCCATAAACGGGCCTGAGACTGCCGACACCAAAACCACGGTGCTGGAAGAGACCCTCTTGGCTCCCGTGATAATGAGCGCCATGACCATGCCGATTCCCGCCATGGCCCAAAACGGGCTTTTCAAGGTTTCCCGGGCCTTGAAACGGGCCGGTTCAATGATGTGGACCGGCTCCCCTATGCCAAAGGAGTTGTCAGAGCTGGTCTGCAAGGGCGCGCCTCACATTCAAAGCGTCAAATGCTATGCGGATAGGGAAAAGATCCTGCGTAAAATTGAGCATTGCCGGGAAGCAGGAGTGCGCTGGGTGGGGATTGAAGTGGATACCGGCCAGGGAACCAAGGTTCATGACCGCATAATCGCCTCTGACTGTAGACCGCCTTCCCTTGATTTTTTGCGCAAGGTGAGGGACATGACGCCCGGTAAGCTGGTCTTTAAGAGAGTGCTTTCCAAGGAGGATGCAGCCTTGAGCCTGGAGGCCGGTGCAGACGCTGTTATGGTCTCCAACCACGGGGCGCACACCATTGACTATTTGCCCCATCCCTTGCAGGTGTTGCCGGAGATTTCCCGGGTGATCAGGGGGCGCATACCAATATTTGTGGATGGCGGTTTCCGACGCGGAACAGATGTGTTCAAGGCCTTGGCCCTGGGCGCGGACCTGGTGGGCCTGGGACGGCCCGTGCTTTATGGCCTGGCTGCGGATGGCGAAGAAGGGGTCTTTCAGGTGATTAATCAGATCACCTTGGAATTAAAAAGGGTTATGGTCATGACCGGGGTTGACTGTATCGAAAAGATAACCCCCGATTGTCTGCTCAAGTTGGGGGGGCAGTGAAAAAAGCCGGTGTGTCGGCGCTTCACCACCCTTCTCTTTTGACCTTGCAGGTAAAGCCCCAACGGGCTGTGTCGGCAAGATTTAGATGCTGTTTTCCAAGGCTGCTATTCGCCTTTAACTCCAAAAAGCATGGTGTAGGTGAAAAAGGCATAATAGTCTTTTTGTTTCAGGATATAGTCTTTTGAATCAGGGGAAATAAGCCTTTCCAACAGGTCGGCTTCTTTTGGCCCCAGCTCCTTTTCCGCCCCTGGCCAGCGCATGGCCAAAAGCTCTTCCAGGGCAATGCGATTTTCATTGTCCAAAGGCCCCTGCACATCTCCCAAAAACGATTTGATCGAGACATAGGCAAAGCCCGCTTTTTTTAACAGTCCGGTCCCACGTAGGAAATGCTCCTCTGGTTTGGTGCGTTCGGAAAAGGGGGCCAAGCCGGGCCCGGTAGCCCTTAATCTTGCTTCAAGCCCCGGATAGCCCGGCAGAAGTTGTTCAGAGCTCCAGGCGAGTATGGCTGCCGTGCCGCCCGGTTTAAGCACCCTGGACAGTTCGGAGAATTGCCGGAGGCTGGAATGGTCGCCATAACCGACCGCATCCGCGCTCCAGATCCAATCAAAAGATGCCTCTTTAAAGGGGAGATGGTTTAAGTCTCCCTGCAGCAAGCGGACAAAATCTGCATATGCTCTTTTTTTTATGGCGTTTCGAGCGTGATGTATGAGATCAGGGGAGATATCAATTCCGGTGACCCTTCCCTTGGGGCCTGTTGCCTCCGCCAGAATCAGGCTTTGCAGGCCTGCTCCGCATCCTGCGTCCAGTCCCTCACTGCCCCGGGGCAGGCTGAGGGATGAGACAATCGAACGAAACAGGGGCTCGCGAAGCGGGTTGGTCAAAACAAGTTTATTATAGTAGCTGTCTGCGCTTTGCATATGACCGGGCCTTTCGGAAATAAGAGCATGGTTTACAGATTGGGTTGTGGAATTTTTGTTACTCTTTTTAGGTTTTTTCGGCAGATCGCCAAAATCAACCCGCCGGGTGCGCCGGATTGTTCCTGCCAAAACCAGGGTATGAGTCAGCTAAGTATCATAAGATAGTCGGATGCCTTACCCCTAATTATCCGACATCTTCCCACTATGTGGACGTTACGACAATACGATTTTCTTAATAACGGCTTTGTTCCTATAATTATTTTTAATCGGATCGGTAAAAAGGATGAACGGATTAGAAGGTATTTAGGATTGCCTTTGCTTGTATTCTGATATACCAGCATTATTTTCAAGAAGTTAAAAGGTTTAATAGCGCAATTATAAATATGATCTGACTCTGCTCATCAAATTCCATTTGGGATATTAACTGGAACATAAAAACATTGAAGGGGGCATTAATAGTTTTGTATCAGAAATTGAACTGCTGGTTCACTAAATGATATGAAGGCGATTTTTTAACACAATGAATGATACGGGTAAGTATCTTTACCACTGTTTTTTTTAAATGTATTTCAAAAAGAGGTTCGTTTTTTGTGGATGATTGCGTTGCTTTAACTAACTGTTCTTGTTAACTATTTTATTTATTATGTCTTTATAGACATCATCTTTAAATTAGATAACCGGGAAATAGCGTTAAAAAAGTATTTGACTTTCCCCGCTAAATATATAGTGTGAATTATGTAATCAATAAAGAGAAAGATTCATCTTGCCAGCGAGTTCCGTTTGATTTTTTATAAATCCCATATAAAAAAGTTTGGAACTTAAGTGTGCCAAGCGCTCCTTATTTGAGGTGGAGGAGCGCAGTTTATCTATATAGGAGTCTTAGTCAAATGGGAAAGAGTATTTACGTCGGCAACTTGTCTTACAGTTCCACTGAAGACGAATTACGTGAACTTTTTGAGCAGTTTGGCGAAGTCCATTCAGCAAGGGTAATTTCCGACCGGGAAACCGGCAAGTCGCGCGGTTTTGGTTTTGTTGAAATGGCGTCGGTAGATGCGGAACTTGCCATTGAGTCTGTGAATGGCACTGTCTTTGCCGGAAGAACCCTGCGGGTAAATGAGGCGCGCCCCCGCGAGCCCAGGCCGCCTCGCCGCTGGTGATGATGCAAACTTGGCAAAACCTGAAATTTCGCCAAGGGTGGTTTGAAAAAGGCTTGCAAGCAGTTTTCAATTCACGGAAAGCTCCGGAAACAAAGCCAGAGGTGAAATAAGGCTTTTTTGCGCTGGAACTTCCGCGCAAAAAAGCCTTGCAAAACAAGCAACCGTTTTTAACAAGATAGTGTGCCATAAAAAGGGCGCCTGGTTGCTAAAGGGGTAAAACGTCTTGAACCCCTTTGGGGCAGCCCTTTAAAATAAGCTAACTTGGGGTCACTTGCCTTCCATCTCAAGATTGCCCTTCGATACGATTTTTCCGGAAATTAATTCGTTAAAAGATAATTTCGGTTTGTTGATACACGATCGGGGTTCGGTGATGAGCCGGGTGGATTTGAAAGGGCCCGGACCAGAAATGTAGTGGGTGCTAAGGTCCGGTCCGGGCCGGGAGAGCACTAGGGAAATGAGCTAGTGCTTTTGGAGACCGTTTAAGATCAGATCAACTACCAACAGAACTTCTTTTTTTATCTGGTCGAAATCGATTTTAGAGAGTTCACTCAACTGGGTTTTCTTGATGTAGTGTCGCTCAATTCCGGTGACAGCCACCAAAATAGCCCTGGCCACCTTATGGCAGGGGTATTCTTTTATTTGTCCGGCTTGCACTCCCTTTTTCAGCACCGAACCCAGAAATTCTATTTCCCTTTCCAGGCTGTCCTTATAGAGCAGTTCGAATTGGGGAATGCCGCGTAACAGGTCTTCCACGGAGACGATATGTTTGATTATCATTTTTTGATAATAATCACATCGTTCTTCCAGATAGGTGCGTACAGTTTCGATTGAATTTTCGCAACGGCTTACCATCTGCCGTAAATGGGTTAAAAACTGTTCGCACTCAAAGAGAGCCGCCTCCATCAAGATAGCTTCTTTACAGGGAAAATAATAATACAAGGAGGCTTTGTTCAGCCCAACCATCTGGCCGATATCTTCCAGGGTGGTTTTTTGGGTGCCGTAGCGTTCTATACAGACCCTGGCTGCTTGCAGAATTTTTTCTTTTTTTTCATTTGAAGGCATAGCCGTCCTTTCGATCATACTTTCAAACAATATAGCAAAATGTTTGAAAATGTCAACAGCAGATCAATACGATTAGTCAGGATTTTAGAAGAGTGACAGTTATGAGCTAAAACTACTGTTATTTGGGTGTTGCCCAGGTAAGAGCGGGAACAAAAGAAGGGCGGTACAGAGCTTCGGTTGATGTTTTCAGGCTTCGCTTTCCGCTTCATCCCTGATAAGCCGCAGCCATTCCAGGCGAATCAAGCCGCTGAAGGGCCGCACCACTGTCCAATAGGCCCTGAATTTGCCTTTTGCCTTGAGGTCGCAACAGAAGATTCTGGTTTCCGTTGAGACCCGGCAAAGATTATTTCCCAGTTGGCTGACTTGAAGGTTGCCTCCCACTTTGATCATGCCGTCAGCTTGAAAGCCGATGAACTCGGACTGTTTAAGTCTCACTATCTCGGGCTTCAGTCCCCATAGTTTTCCCGCAACACCAAAAATAAATTCATAAGGTGGAATTTCCTCCAACAGCAGAAAACCCAGTTTTTCAAAATCCTTGAAATTGTATTGAGTCGCAAGGTCTCGGGAATGGTTTTTTTCAAGTTGCCGGGAGATTCCCCTCATGGCAAAAAGTAATTTACTTGGCCGGGAGTGGGCAAGGTCAAACCTTCTGGCGACTTTATAAATCCGCTCCGGTTTTGCCCTGACCAAGGCTTGATGTGATTCCCTAAAATGGAAAAGCGGCATGTACTGATCCAGGAGCATGTTTTCTCCTATTGATGGTTGGTAAGACCATAAACCGGATTTTCCGGAAAAAGCAAGAGTCTTAGTTTAAAAAAAACGGCATCTGAGCAAGTACGGAGGGACTTTGTCAACAGCCTGAATGCGGGCCAAGGACACACCCCTGAAAAATCTTTGATTTTCCGGGGACCCCGAATGACGGCCCGCCGAATTGCGAGGCTTTCGATAACGTAAGATATTTTTC
>NZ_AZAC01000029.1 GCF_000931935.2 Dethiosulfatarculus sandiegensis | reverse complement strand
GCATTGCAGAGTCTATCTGCTTCGGCATCCAGTAAATCGTTTAAGGTCTGCTCCACTGTGCCCCTGACCATTTCGTCCAAATGGCCCCGAATCTTACCCTCGTCGATATGTACGACATGCCCGAGCTTTTTGGTGTTATCCTTGTCCAAGGTGGTGGTCCTTTCGTTTGGTGTGAGTAATCTTAAGCAACTCTCATTTCACCATACGGAGACCACCGCCTACTTATAAAAGCGAAAAATATCTTACGTTATCGCACAATGAAGCTTTCACCCGGTCGGACAGATTATCAGATGACGGCAAATTCGGCCTTTCAGGAGTGACTAAACCTTAAGAAAAAACCTTTGGGGACATGACCGCATAATCACAGACCATATCATGTCCAATTTTATTTCCTATAATTCATCTAAAAAAGTTGCACCGAAAAAGACCATGTTTACCTGTTAATTTTCGCACACCGGTTTTCGGGATGAGAACCTAAAAAATTTATTTAAAGAGGTGAAGCTGATCAAATCAAACCCGCCCCAGGCCGCCTGCAGACAGCTCACCGGACGACCCAATTACCATACTCCCTGTCGTATCCAACAAACACTTGCAATTATAAGGATTTTGGTCTCACACTTTTTTTAGGACCGTCCCCAAAGTCGGGAGTCAATATGGCTAAAATTCTTATTGTTGATGGCGAAATCCATGAGAGGGAGCTTATTCATGAATTTCTGCAAAGCGAAGGGCACCTCTGCCACCTGGCCTGGGATTCAGTCAGCGCCCTGGCCGCCCTGGACCATTCGGAATATGACCTGATGCTTCTGGATCTTAACCTTAAGGACGAAACGGGCCTGGATCTTTTGAGCCATGTACAGGAGCGGCCCAACTCACCCGCCGTAGTTATAATCACGGCTATCGACGATCCCGTGATGGCTGGACAGGCTTTTAACCTGGGGGCTTATGACTACCGGACCAAGCCCGTAAAACAGGGAGAACTTTTAATCTGCGTGGAATCCTGCTTGCGCCGGAAAAGGCTCTTGCATAAAGCCAAGCGACAAAAAACCCAACTGGAAAACCTGTTGAGTCAGCGCACCAAAGACCTGACCGAAAGCCAGGAGCGTTTCAGCGAACTGGTGGAGGCCATGAGCGAGGGCTTGAGCATTGTGGATAAAAAAGGGCGCCACAGTTATGTAAATCAGGCCTATTGCCATATGCTGGGATACACCCAAGAAGAGCTTTATCAGAGAAGTATCCGAAAAATCGCCGACCCCGAGGTGCTGAAGATAATCACTCATGACATAAAGCAAAAACCGGATATACCCAACCGTAATTATGAGCTGACCATGTACCGTAAAAACGGTGAAAAAGTCTACACTCTGGTCTCCCCCAAACCGTTCTTTGATGAACAACATGAATACCAGGGTAGTTTTGCCATTATCACCAACATCACCGAAAGAAAAAAGGCGGAACAGGCCTCAAAAAAAATGGCCTCTGATCTGGCCCAGAGGGTTAGGGAGCTTACTTGCCTGAATACGGTTTTGGAAATTTTAAATAAAAGGTCCAGACCAAAGGAAGAATTATTAAATGAAACCTTGAAGGCCATTCTCCCCGCTTTCAGAGAACCCGAACAGCTCGAAGCCAAGATCATTTTAAACGGCAACCAATACGCCACTGCTGAGGGGGAGTTTGAAGGCTCCACAATTGAGGCCCCCCTTCGAATAGAGGATAAGGAAAATGGAAAACTGGAGGTAACCTATCCCCAAAAAACAGGGCAACACGCGGCGAAAAAATTTTCCAACGAGGAAAAAAGCCTGATCAAGGCAGTGGCTCAGATGCTGGAAAGCGCACTCAAGGCAAAACAGGTAAGGGACCAGGTGGTGGAAAATGAAGAAAGGCTAAGAGCCGTAGTTGATACAGCCAGGGAAGGGATAATCACCGTAGACAAAAAAGGAATCATTGTTTCCTGGAATCAAGGTGCGACCCAAGTGTTCGGTTATGAACCGGAACAGGCGCTTGGCAAACAGGTGGCAATGCTGGTTCCGGATAACGTGCTCACTTATCTGATCCAGATCAGAGACCAGGCCCTGCAGGACCTGGAAAAACAGTATGTAAGGCACTTGCGGAATATTACAGGCATTAAAAAAAATAAAGAGGAATTCCCCCTGGAGTTGTCCCTGGCTTCATGGCAAACCAGGGACGGGACTTTTTACACCGGAATTGTACGTGATCTGACGGAAGCCAAACAAATGGAACGGCAGCTGCTGCAGGCCCAAAAGCTTGAATCCATTGGCCAGCTGGCGGCGGGCATTGCCCATGAAATCAACACCCCTATCCAATTTGTCGGGGACAACCTGCGTTTTTTGGAAGAAAGCGTGAACGACCTCTTAAGCGTGCTTGGCGCAACCCAAAAGGCTTACGAAAAGGTATGTTCCGACAACTCAGCCCCAGACTGGGTAAAAAGACAGCAAAGCCTTTTACAGGAGACGGATCTGGCATACCTCACCGAGGAGATGCCCCTGGCCATAAGGCAGTCGCTGGAGGGCACGGAACGGGTGGCGGAAATTGTAAGAGCCATGAAAGCCTTTTCCCATCCCGGGCCCAAAGAAAGATCATACGTAGATATCAATCAGGCCATAACCAACACTGTAACCATCGCCAGAAATGAATGGAAGTATGTAGCTGAATGCAAACTCAATCTGGACCCGAACCTGCCTCTTGTACCGGTCCTGCCCGGGGAGTTCAACCAAGTGATCCTAAACCTGGTGGTGAATGCCGCCCAAGCCATTAGCGAGGCCCAGGAATCGAATAGCGTACAACAGGGAACCATAACCCTCACCACTTTAGGGACACCGGAATTCGCTCAGATCAGGGTCAAGGACAACGGCGTAGGTATTGAACCGGAGTTTAAGGACAGGGTCTTCGACCCCTTTTACACAACCAAACCGGTAGGCAAAGGAACGGGTCAGGGTCTGGCCATTGTTTATGATGTGGTTGTAAACAAACACGGGGGCAAAATCAGCCTTAGTACGCTGCCCGGAAAAGGCGCGGAGTTCCTCTTGGAATTGCCCTTGGAACCTCAATAGTCCAAGTCCCCTCACAGACCGGTCCCCGGTCTGTATCGCCCCCAGGCTTTTTGCGGTGCCTGGCCTTTTTCAAGGTGAAATTCCAGGCAATGGCCACCCGCAACGGTTTTATTCTTGCCCCTTTCGCAGACAGGCAAAGGCCGGTCGGCCAGAACCCCACAGGCCGGGCTCCAGGGTGAGTCCGCAAACAACGGCTCATCAGCGGCCAAGAAAACCAATTGATGAACCCGGCAACGGCTCCCAAATAAAGATAAACTCCAGTTCTTCTCCCGGCTCCGGGAAATAAAAAAGGGAAAATACTTTTAGCTGCCGAAAAAGTAAGGAGTAATAAGCCAGGGTCCGGGCGGAGGCTTAAAGAGTTTCGCCGACCCAAAAAGCCGAAAAATACTCACAGCCGCGCCAACTGCGACAAGGACCTTTCATAAAAGAGCCTGGTCTGCCGCAACATTTCCAAGGCCTGCCACAGGTTATCTTGAAGCCTCATTTAAATACAAAAATATTCCCGGCGAAATTGTGTTCCCGCGGGATTGGGCAGGTTTTCTTTGACCGCAAGCGTAAACCCGTTACTGGTAGTAGAATTTGATTTTTCTTATGATTCAATCTGCACTTGAAGAGGATCAGATGCAAAATCTCCCTAATCTACTTATCACACTTGCTGTGGGCGCTCTTGGCGGTGCTGTTTTTTCCAAACTTAAAATTCCCGGCGGAGCCCTGATCGGGGCAATGGTGGCAGTGGTTCTGTTCAGAAGCTTTCAAGCCACAGGAGAGGTTATGCCCTCCTGGCTGAAATTTTCGGTTCAGGTAATGCTCGGGGTCATGGTTGGATACATGTTCAAGCCCCAGATGGTTGGGCACCTTTCCCAGCTTATCCTGCCGGTTATAATTTCGTCTTTGGCCTTGGTGGTGACAGGCGTTTTGGTGACCGCTATTTTTCATAAATTGGGAATAATGGACACCCCCACCGCCTATATGGCCACCAGTCCCGGAGCCATGACAGCCATGGTGGGCCTGGCCAGCGATACCAAGGCAAATCTACCAGTGGTATTGGCCTTTCACTTTTTCCGGCTCTTTACGGTTATGGCCACTGCCCCGCTCTTGCTGAAATTCCTGAAATGGAGTTTAGGCCGCTGATTGCTCAAATCCACCCGTCTGCTCAGGCGACATGGACCCTGACAGACGGGTGATAGCCTGTTTTGTCACCAAACCAGCAGATATTTTCCGAGACCAAATCCAATTGCACGACAAAATCTCCCGGTTCGGAAAAGATCATCCGGCAGGTCAGGCCGACCTCCCCTCCCGGTTCCAGGTCATGGGGCAGATCTATCCTTAGCCAGTCCCAGTCAAGGCAATTTCCCTTTTGATCAAAAAGATGAGCTCCCAACTTAACAATACCGACGTCCACCCAATTATGGGTCAGCCAACGGGCGGACCCGGTGTTCTTCAGGTTCACAGACAGCTCATACTCCTCACCGCTTTTGTATTCCAGTTGGGCAGGTAATTCACCTAAGGCAAAGGAAAGACCCTTTTCCGAGCGGCTGTCGTGAATGGCCTTTCCCTTTTCGAAAAAGAACACAGGGTTATAGGCTAAAGGGGGATAAAAAAGTCTCCACACTCGAGCCAGGCCGCTAAAAGGGGGAAAATACTTATATTTGAGCAAACGCTTATAACCGGAAAACGAAACCTCGCCGTGAGTGCTTAAATAGGGTTTCGCAAAAAAACCGGTAAAGCCAAGGGCGCGGGCGTGCTCAAACAGCCGATCCGGATGAACATCTTTTTCGAGCACCCTTTTCTCGCGCATTTCAAACTGGGAATGATGGGACTTATGATGCCCCGGCCCCGGCTCGCAGAACCCGATCAGCCCGTTTTTACTGAGCACCCTGCTGAACTCGGCCAGAATCTCCTCAGGATTGGGAACATGGTGAAAGGAATCAAAGCAGGTTATCCGATCTACGCTTTCATCCTCCAGTTCAATCCGCCTGCCGTCAAAAACCATGAACTCAGGGTCATAGCCGCCGCCATTTGCGCAGACCGCGCCCTTGAATTGCTCTTTGCCTATTTTAAGAGCGGTTTCCGAAGGATCCATGGCTATGGGCTTTATGCCCATTTGCCAAAGCGCCCTGGAAAGCCAACAGGTGCCCGCCCCAAAATCGAGCACCTTCATTGACTTGCCAAGCTTCAACCCCTCCAGGAGAAGCCCGAGTTTAACCAGGGAAACCGGTGTGTGCTCAAACTCGGCAAAGGGTTTGGCCCTCACGCCCTTGGTGCAGGTCATTGAGCTGTAGTATTCTTCCGCAGTCCGGCAAAGCCCTTCTATACCTAATTCCTGGATCAAAGCGTCTGGATTAACAGGTTTTTTTTCAGCCATTAAGAGAAATCCCCCAGGTTGCGATAAAAAATAAAATTTTACAAATCAAAAAAAAATAAAAGAGACTAAATTATAGCAGGGCCAGATAATCGTTAAAGACCTTCCAATTGAATATACATATAAAGAACATACATAAAAAGAAGGAAAAGCACCGCTCGACCGGGTTCGCTCAAAAGCGGCAGAAAGGCAAGAAGGTTTTAAGGTTTTTTATCTTTCTATTCTTGGTCTTGATCAATGACCTGGCGGACTTTAAACAAAAGGTCCTTTACGGTGAAGGGTTTGCCTAAAAAAGGCACTTCACCCAGACTGGCCATGCCTTTGGCATCCTGTTTGCGGGCATACCCGCTTGCCACCATGAATTTAAGATCCGGCTTTAAGGCCAAAAGCCTTTCCAGGCACTGGGTCCCACTCATACCGGGCATACCCAAATCCATGATCACCAAATGAATTTTTGTTTGGTTTGCGGAAAACAAAGACAGGGCTGCTTCCCCGCTTGAAGCCCCCAAAACCGAATAACCTTTGCGCTCCAGGATGGTTCTGGCCAGGTGCCTCACGTTGTCTTCATCATCCACCACCATAATCAATTCGTTGCCGCCCGGGGCATCATCCGCATCTAAAAAATCGACTTTTTCGCTTGAACCGGGCTCAGGGGCCAGCATGGGGAAGTATAGAGTAAACACACTTCCCTTGTTTGGGCTACTCTGGCAAAAAATGCGGCCGCCGTGGCTTTTGACTATGCCAAAAGCCGTGGAAAGCCCCAGCCCCATACCCTTTCCCAGATCCTTGGTGGTAAAAAAAGGCTCGAATACCCGTTCACAGGTCTTTTCATCCATACCGCAACCATTGTCACGGATAGAAAGCATCAGGTAGAGGCCGGGTCTCTGATCCTGGGTTTCGGGGCGTGATTCCAAAGGCAGCTCTTGGGCCCTGGTCTTAAAGGTGATGGTTCCGCCTTGAGGCATGGCATCGGCCGCATTGAGTCCCAGGTTTAAAATAACCTGGCCGATTTTTGCGGGATCTCCTTTCATACGCCCCAGATGTTTGCCGAAGTTCAGCTCAAAAGCAATATTGCCCGGAAGGGTGTTCTCCAATATCATGCAAGCCTGCCGTACCTCGCGGTTAAGGTCCATACTTACAGGCTCCAGGCGCACCTTACTGGAAAAGGTCATTATCTGTCTGACCAGGGCCTTGGCCCTTTCGGTGGCCTTTAGCACGACTTCCAGTTCATCCTGGTTATCACTGCCGCAGGTTGCATTTTCCAGGGCAAGCTCGGTGTATCCCATGATAGCTGCCAAAATATTATTAAAATCATGGGCCAAACCGCCTGCCAGGGCGCCCAGGGCCTGCATCTTTCTCATTTGCACCTGCTGTTTTTCCAGCAGTCTGGTATGGGTCACATCCCTGGCAATGCCGCAAATCCCCTCCACCCGGCCGTCTTGCCCCCTCAAAGGAACCTTGATTACGTGAAAATCCCGCTTCTCACCATGGATATCGGCCAGTTCCTTTTTTTGATTAATCACCGCGCCATTGAGCACCCTTTGATCCATTTCATGAATATAGGATGCGCTTTCAGGGGCAAAAAAGTGCAAATCGTCCTTACCCAGGACTTGGCTTTCGTCCAGGCCAAAAAAGTCCTCTCCCGCAGGATTAAGGGCGGTATAGCAAAAGTTTTTATCTTTGATGTAGATATGATCCAGGGCGGCCTCGAATATCGCGTTATGTTTCTCCCTTGCCGAAGACAAGGCGTTCTCAGCCTGTCTTCTGGTTTCCTCGGAACCTATAACCGAAGCGGCCAGGCTGATCAGGGCCTTTTCCTGGTTGGAAAAATCACGGACATGGTCAAATACGGCACACAAAGCCCCCACATGGCGGTTGCCAAGTGTGCATGCGCAACCGATATAGCTTATGACTCCCATTGGTTTGAGATGAGGATCGGTCTCCCAAAAGGGGGTGGTGCGCACATCTTTAATCACCACCACCTCATCAGAATCCCTTTGGATTACATCATCGCAAACCCTGCCGCGGGGGTCTTCATAAAGAACGGCCTCCTGGGGCGTGTTCCAGGTGGCGAAAAATTTCAACTTATCCTCTACCTGCCTACTGTAAAAAGCTCCCTGGGCATTAAGCAATTTACCGCAACAGGCGGTGATCAATTGAATATTGGCCAATGCATCAGCTGAAAAGTTGCGAAAGTAATCCGCCAGGCCGGTCAACAACCCACCCTGATCGCCACAGGCATAATCCGCCCCTTCGGCGGAAAAACTGGAACCGCTTTGAGCGGAAACAATTCCATCTCCTGGCTTATGCAAGCCTTGCTTCATAGTTATAATCCGATTTTTCAAACGAGAAATTAAGCCAAGCCGAGACAGGGCACCTGGCAAAGCATACTAGTATTTTTACCCAGAACATGTCCAGTGGTCTTATAAAGGAATTAAGGAAAAATTAAGATTTAGGCAATAAAATAGCTCTAGCCGCCTGTTCGAAGGCAATCCAGACATTTTCCCAGGTCACCGGCCTTAACCTGCGTAAACTTTTCGGCGAAAAGCCGGTCACTGAGCCAGTACTTCTTAACAGCGTGACGTTTCAGGTATTTTTTATACTGGCCAGGGCCGCCGTTATACATGGCATAGATAAGTCCGGCCAGGGTGCTGTCATCCAGGTTGTGATCATTGCCCAGCCTTTTCAAGGCATAACGTCTGAAATACAACTCAAGTATCCCCGCTCCGGCACGGACATTGTATTTTATATCCCAGCACAGGCTTTTGGGTTCATAAACCCCTCGCCAGACCCTTTCATTTATCTGCATCAACCCCACTGAACTTTGGTTGTAAGAACGCAGGTAGGTGACACTCTTGTCTTTCTTTATAAATTGCCGCCAACAGCTCTCCTGCCAAGCCGAGGCGCGGGCTATCTTCAGAAAAAGCTCATGATATTTGGGGTCAAGACCATCTTTTGCCAAGGCGTCTTGGCAAGCATGATCAACCAACGTAAACACAGCCTTAAAGTACTTTTCCGAATCAGTCCGCCAATAGAGCCAGGGCTTGATTTCTTCCAGTCCTGTGGGGCCTTTGCCTGCCCAGGCGGGTTTGACCAGCCAATCCCATATCCGCCCAGACCTTTGCTCCCGGTCGTCCACACCAAAATCTTCAAGGGGGATATCCTCCACATCGAGGCCAGGTCCCGTGGGCGGGGGGAGAGGGGGCAGGCCCAGAATCTTTTGTAAAAGGGAATCCCGTTCATAGCTGTAGCTCAGGCTGTGATATTTCTGATCCTTTGCCACTAACCTGGCCAAACGCATCAGGCCGGACTCACTTATTTCCAAACCCAGGGAAGGACCTAAACGGTCCAGAACAGCCAAAGCGTCCGCAGCAGTAAAAAAGGACAAAAAACTGAACAGAGAGCCATGGGGTTCATCCAGGAGATGATGCCGCAATATGGGGGCAAGCCTTTGCCAGGACCATAAAAACTGTTTCCGCACCAGATCCTGATCTGTATGGCCGGAGTCCAGGATCTCAAAAAACTGATGCCTGGTTTTGAGAACCACCTCCAAAAGGACGTCTTTTTCTTTTCGGGTAAGCGGTTCTCCGGCCAAGGCCTTGATCTCCCTCACCAGATAGGCATCCCAGGTTTCCCAGTATTTAATAAAGGCCTGCCGGTCCCCTTGAGTGAGATCAGTTACCACCTCCTCATCAGGAAGCTCTTCTTCCTGTTCTGTGGGAACCGGCTCAGCCACCCGCATGGCCAGCTCAATTTTCACCCCCTGATCGGTCATTTCAGGCAGGCCGGGGCGCAGGGTCTTTAACCAGGACTCTACTTCCCGTCTTTTATCATCCTTAAAAAATAGGGGCAGCTGGATCTCAAGATCCCTTTTCGGTGTGGAAAGATTAACCTTGAACTGATCCAGATAGGCGTGAACATACTCTCGGACCAGGCTGTATATGATATTGGCCACAAAGGCGGGTTCGCCCTTTTCATCGAGCAGCCTGGAATCCAGGGTCTTAACCGAAAAGATCCAAGTATCGGGGTCAAAGGCCGGGCTCTGAATAACCTCCACCTTGCCCTGCCAGGAAACCGGGTCAAGGCACATTCCTAAAAGCTTCACCCCCGCCTTTACCTTGATCTGGTTGGTTATTTTCAGATTTCCATTTTCCCGGCCTATTACCGGATTCCAAAGTTTGATCTGAGTGCAGCCCTCATCCTTATTAACCACCTGCGCACTTTCCATGGGGCCTTTGTACGCCTGACGCACTAAAAACGACCTCAAGAGACTAAAATCCAAGGTCAGGGGTATTTCAATGATCCTGGTTTCCGCATGGCAGAGATTGCCGCCCAAAGAAACAATAATAAACAAAAGCAGGGAGATCAATGACTTGGGCATTTCAGGCTCGCTTTTCGAATAATAGGACAGGCAAGGGCTTTGACCCAAGATTAAGTGCCAACAGGGTATTAGTCAATCCGGCAGAGAGTCTTAAAGGGAAAGCGGCCGCTTATAAAAAAGCCGGGCGAATTACACATCTTTCCTGAGGCGGGTAATTCCAGCCGCTTTATAAAGTTCAAATTTTTTACAAAGCGTCCTCAGACCAAGTCCAGAAAGAGTTAATCAAAAAAATATGCCGGGCCTTTAAAAACAAAGGCCCGGCAATACTTATACGAAAAGTAGTGTTAAACAACACCAGTTAAGAGGACTTAGAAACTGGCGTTAATGAAGCTCTTAAGTCTGCCTTCCAGATCAGTATCCCAACCGCCCTTGTACACAATGGTGGTGGCCAATTCAGCCGCCAGAATGGCGAACTTGATCTTGGGAGGCAATTGTTTGATCCGGCCCCGGAATTTAACGTTTTCGGAAATCATGGCCGGCAAATGGCTCAGGATCACCTTCTTGAACATGGGATGCTCGGCCAGATCGCTCCTCTTCTGGAAAAAGTCAAAGAGCCTGGCGTAATGCCGGTTGATATCACGGCTCAAGTTGTTGCTTATATCATTGTAGCGCACCTTGCCGCCGGCATCCTTATGACGCTTGAGGATCAGGTTGGCCTCGTCCTCCGCCCTTCTGTCCAGGATATCCAGCACGTCGGAGACATATTCCTCCTTGTGCTTCAAGAATTCCTTATTGGTCATCAGAAGGTTGGCAATAATCTCGTAGGAGGAGGAAATAACCCCGCACTTGTTGGCCGAAGCATCCCTCATAAGGACCACGCCCTGGTCCTGTATGTGGGTTCTGGCCGCAGGGGTGATAAAGGAGTTGGCGCCTTCCACAATGACCTTAACCGAGGACTTGCCGCTCTCAAAAAGTTTATGGCAATTGTTCTCGTCTATGGTCTCCGGCCTGCCGCCGCAGGGAAGGAGCAGGTCCGTTTCCACCCTGAAGAGAAGATTATCCAGCTCTCTGTAGTATTCGTCACTGGTGATCCACTTCTCTTCCAGACCGTTTTCAGTCATGACCACCTTTTTAAACAGCTCACGCATATCCACGGTCTTGCGCTGGTTGCGGTACTGGATGAATCCGCCCGGATTCAGGGCTTCCGGATTGAGGGCGTCCAGATCCTTTTTCAGCACGATTTCTCCCAGGGCCTTGTGATCGATTCCCTTGGGATCATAGACCGCGGCCATGCCGTCTGTAATGGTAAGGATCCGGGCCTTGGGGCTGTTGTTCAGAAGCAGGTTCATGATGTTGCCTGCCACATCCCCATAGGGGCCGCCGGTGATGCACACGCTGAAGGAATCGTTGTGGATATCCACACCCTGATCCGCCATGGCGATCTCGGCGAATTTGTAGACGCCTCTGGAGGTAACCCCATATTCCTTGTGGTTAATGCCCACGCTTTTACTGCTCATGATTCCGATGCCGAGCACATAGCCCCTTTTCTTGGCCTGCTTGGCGATCTGCTCGATCATGGCGTCATGCATATTCTCATCAGGGCCGATCTCAATGGGTTCTTCCTCGCCATAGTAGTCAACCACCCTGGGATTGGCCGCCATGCCGCCTTCTGTGACAAAGAGGTCCAAGAAGGCGTTGGTCATGCCGTACTGGAGCTTGTAAAGCCTGGAGACGACCTCGTCTTCAGAGCCCTGGTTCCTGGCATCGCAGACCACGGTCAGCTTGGAGCCGCCCTCATAGATATCCTTGTTCTTCAAGTGCTGGGTGTGGGCCAGCACATAGACCTCCCGGAACAGGCTGGCCGAGTTGGCGATCCACTCATCCTGGTTGCGGCAGATGATGGTCCTCCAGCCGCCCCTGGCGATATCGGAGAAGCCGATATGATAGCCCGCCCCATAGCGGCCATAGAAAAAGGTAACCCTGAAGGGACGGTCTTCGGGCAGGTCTCCTGTAAACTGATCGCCCAAAGCTTCCAGATAAGCAGGATCCAGCCTGAAGGCCAGGGCGTGCTTTTCCGGCACAAAGAAGTTGGTCTTCAATGTGTGGGTGATAAAGACCAGGATGCAGCGGTAAATCTCCCTGCGCACCTCGTCCAGGTGCCTGTGGCCTGTATTGTAGTTGGCCACGGCCTCTTCGGTCTGGGCCAAAAGCTCCTGGTATTTCGCATCCCTGTCTTTTAAATCGGGATCAAACCTGGCCCGGAACAGGTTTATAAGGGTGTGGGCCATCTCCGGATGGGCATGGAAGGCGATCTTCACCGTCTCCAGGTCAAACCTGTCCGGGTGGGCGTGAGCCAGGCTGGTGTGGGCAAAGGAGATAAAGGTGTTGGCCAAAGAGGCCTCTTCGCCGCTGTAAACTCCTTCGGCCAGGAATTTCAAGTAAGAGGCAGTGCTGGGGCTCAGAATCTGGGTATTGTAAAGTTCTACTTTCAGCTTTTCAAAGAGTTCGCTGGTCTTTTCCAGGAAGCCTCCGGCATGGGGGCGAACATACATGGTGCCCAGGAAATAAGTATGATACTTGGTGGTGATGTTAAGGCCGTAAAGCCTGCGCACACCCACGTCCAAACGGGAGAAAACCTCCATGGCCTGGGCCATGAATCCGCTTTGGGCCGGGTTGCCCACAGCAAAGAGCACCCTGGTCTCACCGCTTTGGCGGCCGCCCTCAGCCTCTTCAACTTCTTCCACGTCAAGGTAAAGACCGTCATGCTGGTTGCCCTGCTGATACAGCCAGAGAATACGGGCCAGGCGCAAAGGCGGGCTCATGCGTACATAGGATTCGTTATTGACCCATAAAAGCCGCAAATACTCCTGGAAGCGGCGGAAATCAAAGTCAGGGTAATTTTCCTTCATAATCCTGCGCACCCGCTTGGCCAGGCCCTGGGGGAGCTGCACATTTTCGGCATCTGCAATCTCCTGGGGAGTCTTGATGCCGAATTCAATCTTCTGCACCTCCAGGTATTCATCTGAGTCAGGCAAAGGCGACAAAGAGTGAACCATCTCGGAATACCCGATTTTGCGATGTCTTATGGATCTTAGGGTGTCGTAAAAGGAACCGGGGCGGTCAACCCGGGCCAGGATCAGCTGTTCGTCTTCATCTATAAGGTTTACCTTGAGCTGCTGTTTTACCTGATCCAACTGGTTGGCCAGATTCAAAACGGCCTGAGGGTCTTCCTTCATGGTAATGAAGAAATAGTAGGGCATATTTTCCTGAAGCCATTTCAGGCTGTCGCCCGATCCCTTATTCATGTGCTTAAGGTTTTTCTGCAGACTCCGCATAAAAGCGGCTTGCCTGCGAGCCTCGATCTGGGCGTTCTCATTCACAGGGTTTTGTTCTGTGCCGATGGTCATGGTCTTGCCTCCAACCACCTAGATTCGGTTTTTCACCTGAGTCTGGATTATTTATTTACAAATCCAATTAATGCGACGAAGCCCCGAGAAAAATCAGCCCTGACTCCGCCTCTGCCTTGTTATCCCACCTGAAGGCGGGATAACTTGATTATACTTCGTTACAGACAATTGCCCATACCCCAAGCCAATCAGGCAAAAGTGGCTATTTACAGGGGAATTATCACTACTAAATCCGGCAACTAAAAACAAACTTGCCAAATCTTTTTTCACATAGCTTCCTGCATTAAAAAACAGGAAGTTTTGACGAATTAAGCCCTTTTGTGCTTGTTTCCGTTTTATTTTTTGCCAGGTCTCGGCCAGTGGGCGCTAATTTATCAGCGTTAAAAAAAATGCATTTTTTTCAAAAAAAATCACTTTTCACCCTCATCTCACCCCTCACAAGATATCCATACGCCATCACCATCGGTAGGTTACCCTCATATTTTAGCAATTTTCGCCATTTTGAAGAGAGAAATCCCCTTTTGATTTCCAGTTGGCAAAAAAATTCCAGAGTTGTTTGCCGGTTTTTCAAGTATGGCTTAAGGCAGACTGCTGGACTATTTTCTGATTAAACCCATATGTCTCTATACATTTATTGCCATATTGAGATATCATGGCTGCGTAAATCCCTTTATCCCAGTTCCCGACCGGAATTTCAGGAAAACTGAACAAACCGGCCTTTAAAAATTCTAATCAGGAAATCACGACCCTTTACCCAGCCATAAACCCAAAAGGCGTCAAACGGCCGGGTAAAACTTTTTTTAAGGCATGGATCAAACAGGGAGGGAGATCATGATTCGCAGATCCTTGGCTCTGACAGTGGGTTCACTTTTATTTTTCACCCTGCTTTTGGGCTCCATGGGCATGGCCCTGGCCCAGGATCCAATCAAACTTACCTATTCCTGCTTTTTCCCGCCTACGCACATTCAAGCCAGACTGGCCAAGTCCTGGTGCCGGGAAGTGGAAAAGCGCACCAACGGAAAAGTTATTGTCGAGTTCTTCCCCGGCGGCACCCTGACCAAGGCCAAACAGGTTTATGACGGTGTGGTTCAGGGAATTAGCGATATGGGGTTCTGTCTGTTCGGCTATACCAGGGGCCGGTTTCCCCTGATGGAAGTGGTGGACCTGCCCCTGGGCTATCCCAACGGCAAGGTTGCAACCAAGGTGGTCAATGCTGTTTACCAGGAGTTCAAGCCCAAGGAGCTCTCGGACGTCAAGGTAATGTATCTGCACGCCCACGGTCCCGGCCTTTTGCACACCAAAGACAAACCGGTTCGCAAGATGGAGGATTTAAAGGGCTTGAAGATCCGCTCCCACGGAACCACGGCCAAGGTGGTCAAGGCCCTTGGCGGAACTCCGGTTGCCATGCCCATGCCTGAGTTGTACCAGTCCCTGCAAAGGGGAGTGGTTGACGGGGCCCTTTATCCCATGGAGGTGAACAAAGGCTGGAAAATGGCCGAAGTAGTGGGCTATTGCACGGAAAACTCAAGCAACTCCTACACCACCACCTTCTATGTAATCATGAACAAGGATAAATGGAACGAACTTCCCAAAGACGCCCAAAAGGCCATAGAGGAAATCAACCGGGAATGGGTGGGCAAGCACGGCGAGGCCTGGGATGAAAGCGACAAGCTTGGCTATGAGGCTCTTAAATCCAAGGGGCGCAAGATCATCAAGCTTTCAGCTGAAGAACTTGAGCGTTGGGGCAAGACCACCATGCCGGTTTTGGACGAGTATGTAAAAGCAGCCTCCAAAAAGGGGATCCCTGCTCAAAAGGCCTTGGATTTCACCAAGGCGGCCCTGGAAAAATATAAAAAATAAAGCCAAAAATGCCTTTGTACAGCCAAACCCGGTCTGAGCAAAGGCGTTTTTTTTAAGTTCCAAAGAAAAAAGCCAAACCCGCCCGGCAGTCTGCGGGCAGCCTGCCGGGCGGGTCAGTTGCGGCCTGTTTAAGACCTTACTCAGTTCACCAACCTCTGTTTGGGGAGGACCGTTTTGCAAAAATGGCAGGTTTTCGTTGATTGGCTTGTGGGAACTCTGAAGCGCCTGGGCGCAGCCGCCCTGGTCGGCATGATGCTGCTCACCTGTCTGGATGTGATTTTAAGAAAAATGGGCTCCCCCATATTCGGAGCCGTGGAAATAGTCAGCCTTTTGGCCACGATTGTGCTGGCCTGCGCCATGCCCCAAACCCATGTGGAGAAAGGGCATGTGGGGGTGGACCTTCTCATGCGCAGACTTACAGACAGGACACAAGACATAACCGACGCCTTTACCGCCCTGGCCGCAACAATTTTATTCGGCCTGGTCTCCTGGCAGATGTTCGGATATGCGGCTGTGCAAAAAAAAAGCGGTGAAGTCTCCATGAGCCTGGAGTTGCCCACCTATGCCTTTGTGTATCTGGTGGCTGTGGCCTTTTGTGTTCTGACTCTGGTTATTGCAACGGATTGTCTGAATAAAATCAGGAGGGCTTTGGGCTGATGGATCCTACGATAGTCGGTTTGATAGGTATTGTCGCACTGGTCTTGATCTTTTTCACCCGCATGCCGGTGGCCTATGTCATGACGCTGGTGGGATTGGTTGGATTCTGCCTGCTGCGCACCCCGGCCTCGGGGCTTAAACTGATGGCCAGGGATTTTTATCAGGTTTACTCCTCCTATGGCCTCACTATTATTCCACTTTTTATTCTGATGGGGCAATTTGCCTTTAACGCGGGCATCAGCAGACGCCTCTATGATTCCGCCTACAAATTTGTGGGCTCACAAAAAGGAGGCCTGGCCACGGCCACGGTCTGCGCCTGCACCGCCTTTGGCGCAGTCTGCGGCTCATCACCGGCCACAGCCGCGACCATGGCCACAGTGGGCCTGCCTGAGATGAAAAGATACGGCTACGGCAACAAACTCGCCGCCGGTTCGGTTGCCTCCGGCGGCGGCCTGGGCATGCTCATGCCGCCCAGCGTGGTTCTGATCGTCTACGGCATTCTCACCGAACAATCCATTGGCGTTTTGTTTGTGGCCGGAATCATACCCGCCATTTTCATGACCATCTGCTTCACCATAGCGGTGAACATTTATTGCAGGATGTTTCCCAAACAGGGCCCGGTCTGCGAGGCCTACTGCTGGCGGGACAGATTCAGCTCCCTGACCGGGGTGGTCGAGACCATGATCGTATTTTTACTGGTCATGGGCGGGTTGTTCACCGGCTTTTTCACCCCTACGGAGGCCGGAGCAGTCGGAGCGGCCGCCGTGCTGCTGGTGGCGCTGCTCAGAAAACAGATCACCTGGGGCGGATTCACCAAATCCCTTTACGAAACCCTGCGCACTTCCTGCATGGTGCTGCTTTTGGTGGCGGGCGCTGTGGTCTTTGGCCATTTTCTGGCGGTCTCACGCATACCTTTCCAGGTGGCCCAATGGGTGGCCGAGATGAACGCCCCGGGTTATGTGATCATAAGCCTGATTATTTTAGTCTATCTGATCGGCGGGTGCTTCATAGACGCCCTGGCCCTGATCATGCTCACCATCCCCATTTTCTATCCCATTGTCATGGACCTGGGTTACGACCCCATCTGGTTCGGGGTGATCATTGTGCTGGTCACCCAAATGGGAGTCATCACCCCGCCTGTGGGGATCAATGTGTATGTGGTGAGCGGAATCGATCGCAGCATCCCTCTGGAGGAGATATTTGCCGGAGTTCTGCCTTTTCTGGTCGCCCTTATTGTGGGAACCGCCTTTTTAGTGGCCTTCCCCGGCTTTGTCACCTGGCTGCCCGAGCTGATGTATTGATTTTTTCAGGGAGGAGATCATGAGCCCGGCCCCGATGTATTGGAACCCATACCTTGAGACCCTGCCCCAGCCGGAGCTGGAAAAGCTTCAACTGGCAAAATTCAGGCGCATGGTCAAATGGGCCTATGAGAGATCCCCTTTTTACGGCGAACTTTACCGCAAGGCCGGGCTGATTCCGGAAGACATCAAGACAATGGATGATATCCGCCTGGTGCCCAAGGTGGACAAGGCCCTTTTAAAAACGGCCCAGGAGCGGGAGCCCTTTCCCTATGGCGGACTTCTTTGCCTTCCCCTCGAAAAAGTGGCCGAATTCCGCCAAACCTCGGGCACCACAGGCAAACCCATTTACCAGGCGGATTCCTGGCAGGACTGGGAATGGTGGTCGGAGGCCTGGTGCTACATACTCTGGGCCCAGGGCTACCGTCCTTCTGACAGGGTGTTTTTTCCCTTTGGCTACAACATATTCGTAGCCTTTTGGGCAGGCCATTACGCAGCTGAAAAACTGGGCTGCGAGGTGGTCCCCGGCGGGGTGCTCGATACCAGATCCAGAATCTTAAAGATTCAGGAGCTAAAGGCCAGCGCCCTTATGGGGACCCCCACCTATCTATTGAATATGGCCCGCCTGGCCAAGGAGGAGATGGGCCTTGACCCGGCTGAGTTGGGGATAAAACGCATAACCTGCGCCGGGGAGCCCGGCGCCTCCATACCGGCCACCAAAAACCGCCTGCAAAAAACCTGGGGAGCCAAGGTCTATGACCATGCCGGGGCCACGGAGATCGGCGCCTGGAGCTATGAGTGCCAAGACCAGTCCGGAGGGTTGCATGTAAACCAGGCCATGTTCCTGGTTGAGATTGAAGACATGATAACCGGCGAGCCCATAACCGAACCCGGGCAAAAGGGCAAGATGGTGATAACCGCCCTGGACAGGCTGGCTCAGCCCTGCATCCGCTTTGATTCCAACGACATTATCCAATGGGCCGGGAAGACCTGTTCCTGCGGCCGCAGCTTTAAACTGATCCAGGGCGGAGTTCTGGGCCGGGCCGACGACATAACCAAGGTCAAGGGGGTTCTGCTCTCGCCTGCGGCCATAGAAGAAGTTGTCAGAAGCTTTGACGAATTGGGCGACGAATACCAGGTGGTGGTGGAAAAGATAAACGATAACGACCGCATAACCCTGAAGGTGGAACTTTTCCCGGAAGCTTTGGACCAAAAAGACGCCATTTTGAAGAACCTGGCGGACCGGTTGAGGCTCAACACCAACCTGGGTTATCACCTGGAGGCCCATGAATTCGGCAGCTTGCCCCGCTATGAGCTTAAGGCCAGGCGGTTTGTGGATCTGCGCTGAACTTAAAGCGCCAAGGAGGTGGTATTTCTATGGATCAAAAAAAGCTCACAGAGTTTAAAGACCAGGTAACCAGGTTGGAGAGAGAAATCCAAACCCTCGAGCAAAACGCGCAAGACTTCCCCGCCCTGGCCAAGAACGCAAGCCGCGTTATGGCCTGCCTTAATATGATGAAACTGAACCTGGGGCTTGAAATCACCTGGCCGGAAGGGGGATGAGGGCACAGAGGTTAAAACCCGATTTTAATTTTTCTCAAAAAGCTTATAAAGCCTTTCCATTAACTCATCCATATTTGTGCTGGGATTAGTCCAGGGTGGGCGGTCATCTTTTTCATGCCGCCTCCTCAGGGCCTTTGCCCTTATGGTTGCTATTTCTCTATTTTCTTCCAGAACCTTAAACAACGCACTTCCGTTTTTATCGTAATCATCCAGCCCGCATTTGTGTTTTAAACTAGAGATCAATTTTCTGGGATCGATTTCCGCATTCTGTTCTTGGTAATGCAGGATCACCCATAACTCAAAGCAGGGTATGGAATAAGCAATCTTGACCTTGTGCTTCTTGGCCAGGATTTGGGCGTCGGAAAAAATGGTATGCTGATCCCTATCAAAAACACACCAAATTTCCGTATATTCAAAACCAAAATCCTTTTTAAATTGCTTTGCCTGCTTCAATGCAGCCTCCACAAGGGAAAAAGGATCAGTGGCTTGAATCTGCTTCGGCCCTAAAATATTCAACCGGGGTCTATGAATACTAAATTTTTCTTGAATTCGTCAAGATAGCCAAATTCTGTTTTTGCACCCTCACATACAATCAAGACCGCAGGCCTCTCGGGAATTTTTTTTAGAACTCCCCCGCCTGCGGCCTGATTTGCATGCCCCTTTAGCCATCTAAATCAAACTCCAGGGGGTCTTCCACATAGGGCACCCCGCCAAAGAATCCGGCCAAATAACTTTTGCGCAGGTTTTCCCCTTTGCGAGGGCTAAAGTCCCACAAGCAGGTCAAAGAAGAAGCCCCATCCTTGCCCCTATCCACCAGCCAGACTTGATCCCTGCGCAAAAGGCCCTTAACATCCAACAGGTTGGCGTCATGGCTGGCAAAGATCAATTGAGCGCCTTTTTTATTTACCTTCTCATCATGAAACAAACCTATCAATGCCCTGGAAAGATGGGGATGCAGGCGCACATCCATCTCATCAGCCAACAGGCAGCCGCCGTTTTGCAACACATTGATTACAGGTCCGGTCATGGCAAAAAACTTACGAGTCCCGTCCGACTCTTCATCATCCATATGGAGATAAACCTGATGCGCAGATCCCTTTTTATCAAGCCCTGCATGTCCAGCCCGGGCATAAAGGGAGTACGGATCTTTATCCTTGGGTATGGAATCAAAAGCATAAGCCTTAACAGGCTCGGGAAGCTTCTTTAAAAAATCGGCTTTTTCCAGCGCCTGTTTTTCAATCTCTAAATCAGATATGGAAAAATCAGCCCATTTGAGCATGGCAAGAATCCGACTTTTCAAATCAGGATCTTTATAAGCCACCTCAAGGGTGTAAAGAATTTCACTCCGCACATAAGGCAAAGGATGCAGTAGTCTTAATTTTTCATAAAACCAATCAAACAATTCCAAAGCCAACTCATGATTCAGGCTGGCTGCCACAGAAAGAAACAAAGATTTTTTCCTGATATTTTTGGCCAATCTCTGTTTCTCGCCCTTCCAGGAAGCACCAAAACTGAACTTAGATTCGCCTTTAGCCTGGTCAAATTGCCTTTCAAAAAGAAGCCTTGGTCTGGTATGAGGATAGCTCACCAATTTTTCGGAATAAACCACATCTCCCAATATTGAAAAACTGTAGGTGTAGCGTACTGAATTACAAAAAAAACCTATCTCAAAATAACTTGGCCTTTGTCCAAAAGAGGCATCCAGCTTAAAGGGGCTGTACTGAGGGCCTGAATCATCCGGCCTCAAATCTGCGGAAGACAAGACCACATCCCGCATAAAAGAAACGGCCTTAATAAAATTGGATTTACCAGAGGCATTGGCTCCATACAGAGCCGCGCTTTTCAAGAGGCAATATTTGGCCTCAGAGTCTGGGTGAAACATATTTTGGGGCATGGAGTTATCAGAAGAAGCCTCCATGGTGAGGGTTGCCTCATCCTTGAAAGACCTGAAATTCTCCACACTGAAATACAAAAGCATGGTTCTTCTCCCCTCCCTGAAAGGAGGTTTTTATTTTAGTGTAAATCACCAATAGCTCATTTAGGTATGGTTTTCAACAATTTTTGTCAAAAATCCCTATTTATTTAACTGTAAGCTTGTTTTAAAGGCTATTCGACGTTTACGCGAAGCATAGAAAACTTCAATCACCGTTTTTTTTAACTGCCTTTCTTTCCCCGGCAAAAGCCTCCACCTCTTCTTTGGGCCATAAAAGGCGTCTACCCAATTTTTGGGCAGGGGGCAGGCGTCCGATTCTGTGCCAGTGGCGCACAGTCTCCATGGCAACCCTGAACATGCGGGCCAGGTCCGCCACTGTAAAAAGTTCGGGAACCTCTGGACCGGCATCTTCTCCGGCCTGAGGCTTGAAGGGACTATTTTTGCCAAAGCGCCGGTAAAGCCAATGGCTAACCTGTTCCCGCCTGTAGTAGAACTCGCCTTGCACCTCAAAAAAGGGAAGCCCCGCCTTTTGGCGCAGGTCTTCCGCCTCTTGGGCGGAAAAGCCGTATTCACTTAAGAGTTGGGCATTGGTCAGCACAGGCTCCAGATAGAGACCTTCCTTGGCGGGCAGTTTATAGCCGTGAAAAACCTCCCAGCCCCGGCCCACATAAAGATGCCTTTGCGGATTTTTTTCGCATTGCAGGCACTTAAGCAGGTCGCCTTCGGAGAGATTATCTTCGGGCTGATTTCCCAAAAGGTATTTTTGGTAAAAATAGGAATGCTTCACAATACGTTCGGCCAGGTTCAGACGGCTTTGGCAGTGCCTCAGGCTGACCTTGGCCGGAAAGGTGGCATATGGGCAGTCAAACAGCTCTAATTCCGGGTTTGGATTTGATGCATCTGTTTCTTGGTTAAGGCTCGAAATTTTTACCGACGCCCTGTCTTTGCAAGCCATTTGCACCCCTTGCTGGTTGGTCGCAGCTTTTTCGGCAAATGAATCAAGTCAGAAAAGATCCGGATTGGAAGACCTGAAACATCAACCACAATCAGCTTGGCAATAAAGCAAATTTGCTTGCCAGCAAGCTTATAAACGATCAAAGCCGCATACAGATTATCAGAACTAACATATCAATTATATTAATTAAATTGTGCAAGCCGCCTTAAAGACAGTTTAGTCAGGGGCCGGTATATTGTCAAACGTGCGAGCAATACTTGCTTGCTGACGGGCAAGTAAAATAGTATAATTAAAGCGCAATGAAGCTCAGAAAAGAGAAAAGGCGGGAAATGAACCAACAGAAAAAAACCGGCCTGGATCAAAAAAAATTGCGGCATGCCCTGAAAAAGTGGCAGGAAGAACAGGGGCGCGGAGCCTGGCAAAAGCTGGGACAACTAAGCGGACTGGACGCAGGCGGGCTTTCCAGAATATGCAAGGGCCAAAGGGAGGCCTCTATAAACACCTGGCTGAAACTGCATCAAAGCCTTCCCGCAGAGTTCCCCTTACCAAGCCCTTTGCAAAGCCAGGCTTTTTCACCTTCCCTCCCCAAATATGTACAGGCCCCCTCCGCCCTGCCCCGTGAGCAAAGCCCAACCTGGTGGAAACAACCGCTTTCCCCAAAAGCACAGCCGATGCCTGTACTGGCTCCTGTTTTTCGTCTGGAGGAAGGGCTTATCTGGGATGATCAGGGATTGCCCGCTTCACCGGCACAAGGGCAGGTCTATTTCACACCTCCGGCACAAGGCACTCGTTATTTTTTCCTGAGGTTGAACAAAAACCACCTCAGACTCTCTTTTTATGCAGGGGATTTGGTCTTAATTGAAGGAAAAATCAGTCCCGACCCTGGTGAACTTTGCCTGGCAACATGGCCGGATAAGGGAAAGGGGAATTTTTATTATTGGCATAGAGTGGCGGAGAGCGGGATTCTACTGCCGCCTGACCCCGGCAACGCTCCTGAATTAATAGCAAAAGACGAGATGCAAAACGTTTTTCTACACAGAGTGAGCAGCCTGACAAGGCAGATAAAAAAAGCGCATCGTTTTTAGAAACGATGCGCTTTTGGTAATTGTCACTTTTTGTCGGTTAAGAAATCTTTCTGCGGCGGGTATAACCCCACAGCCCAAAGGCCGAAGCAAACAAAAGCATGGTTCCCGGCTCAGGCGTTGCCGCCACAGTAGCCCTCACCCCGGCGAAGGTGGAGAGGCTATCCGAATTCAGAACATCAACAAACCCTCGCTCAGTCTTGCTGGACTCAAAAACATCCATTACAAAACTGGCCGTTGTATTACCCATGAAACTCAAAAGCACCGCAGAGGTAGTGGCAGGGTTGACATACAGATTATCCAGATACCCTGTGATGGAGATCCTGTCCTGAAAAACGCTCAGGGTGGTTAAATGCACACTTCCGGCGAACAGAATATCGTATCCGGAATCATTGCGCGAGGGCCTGTTCCACTTTACTCCACCATCTGCAACCACCAAATCTCCCGGAGCAGTATAGGTGAGACCACTGAAGCTGTCTCCACTGGAGAAACTTGTAACCCCGGTTGCGTTAAACAGATTGATCCTGGAGATAATACTCTCAGGCAAACCGTACAAAGCAGGATCAGCAGGATCTGAAGAAACAATGGGAACCCAATAAGGATCCAGATACCCGTCTGACTGAACCTTTAAAACATTGTCCCCGGACATGGTGAACTGGTAGGCCAAAGCCTGGGCCGGCGCCAACAACAAGGCCAGGGCTGCTATAGCCAATAATTTTGTGAGATAGTTCCTCATCTCAGCCCTCCTTGCTCCTCCCTAAAAATTCATTAGGGCAACTCTCTTAAGCCGATATATATTTAATTTGTAAAGGCTTAAAATTAATCTAATTATCTATCATTTAATATAAGCCCTTTTTCATACTTTTCCATTATTTTCTATTATTATTCATAACTTTAAGGCTATTCTCCTCAAAATCGGGCCTTGTATTGTAAAACGTTGAGCCAATGTGGCGAGATTTGATGAATTCCTATAGGATAGGTTTCTCTATTGGGGGTTACCAAAGGGTGATTCCACCCTTAGGCCTGGCTCAGGCCGAGCGCTGTTTATCAATTACATTAACGGTTTGGAAGCAAAGCTGTTTTGAATAAAGGTTGTTCTTTTTAGGCCCGGGCTTATCCGATAACCAGATCAGGCGTTGTTCAGCCTGTACCCTGGCTCAGACAACCAAAGGGAATAACTGGCAATTCAGGCAGTCAGGCAAATGAAGTGCCGTTAGAACAAATTGTTTGAAGGAGAATTTTCAGATGAAAAAGATGCTCACCTGCCTGGCAGTCATTGCCTTGTCTCTGCCCACTATTACCTGGGCAGGCTGGATCATAGAAAACCAGGATGCAGACCCGGACACAGGCGCGACCCAGGCCCTTTACGTCCAGGACGGCAAGGCCATGGCAGGCAATCCCAACCAGGGGCTCAAGGTTATCTTTGATGTGAATAACTCTAAAATATTTTTCGTGAATCCGGAACAAAAGGCCTTCTGGTCCGGCACGCCTGAAGAATTCTCCAAGGCCAGGGCAAGGGCCACCGAAGCTGCCATGAAAAAATACCTGGAGCAGGTTCCCCCGGAACAAAAGGAGATGGTCAAGGCCAGAATCAAACAGATACAAAAGGCCAACCAGAGCAAATCCAAAGGCCCCAAACCTGTGACCCAGGTCAAAAAAACCGGCCAAAGCATGGAGATCGCCGGAAAAGCCACCCAAAAGCACCAGGTTTTCCTGAAGGGGAAACTGGTTGCCGAAATGTGGCTGACTCCGGATGTAAAGCTGGGCGATGAGGTGAATATAAAGGCCATGCAGAAAATGACCAATGCCTTGTCCATTGAGGTTGATTATGCTTCTTCCGACCAGGTCCTGGCTCTTTTTGAAGAAGGCTATCCTTTGAGGGTGGTGGAATATGAAGACGGCGACCAGAATGAGACCGAAAGGGCAGGCAAGGTGCTTAAAAAGGATATCCCCGCTGAGTACTTTGAGGTGCCCAAGAGTTATAAAAAGGTAACCCTGGATAAGCTTGATTTTGAATAAGCTATAAAACGGGCCCGGGTAAAGCCCCGGGCCCGTTTCAGGCTGTTTTTCCCCTTCTTTAAACTCCTGAATACACTTCAATTATACAAAGCCGTTCGAAGAAAAATCCCGACCTTGACCAAATCCGTTCTTTCCGGCCTATTGTCAGGTAATCCCCGGCATCTGGGGCGCCCTGACCACAGTCAGAAGCATCTTGAAGCGCTCTTTTGCATCCAGGCCATGGGGGAGTCCTTGGGGCATGGCCACCAATTCTCCGGCTGAAGCGGTCATGGTTTCATTGCCAATGGTTATCTCAGCCATCCCATCCAAAACCTGAACCAGGGCATCGGCCTCAACTGTGTGAGCACTGAGGCCCTCTCCTTTGGCAAAGGCAAAAAGGGTGATGCTCAATCCGGGCGTCTGGCACAGGGTCCGGCTCACCACCTGCCCTTCCTTGTATTCCACCATGGAGCCCAGATCCTGCGGCTTGGCGAAATCGATATTCTTGAGCAAGGCCTGCTTTTCCATTTTTCCGCCTTTGGCTGGTGGGTAGATTAAGTGATTACCAACATTTTAACCCGGCAAGCCTATTTAATTTATCATTTTAGTTTTACTAATTCCAAGCCCGACCCTTCCTCAAACAAACGAGCAAAGCTGTATTGCAGGTAAAAGCCAATAATTTTATATAGATAAATCTATTCTAATTAAATATTCAATTATTGTAACTAAAATAATATGGCATAGTCCCAAAAAGGGCTTGACACCGAACAAGTCAATATGAAAGGCTGAATGTCAGACATTCATACTTAACTTATTCGGGATAATATGGGGACAAATAAAAACATGTTTGAGCCCATCAAAGGGGCAAGAGCCTTTGAAGAGGTGGCCGAGAGGATAAAAAAACAAATTTTTGACCGGGTTTTAAATCCCGGGGACAGGCTGCCTCCGGAAACCCAGATGGCTTCTCAATTTCAAGTCGGACGCCAGACAATGCGGGAAGCCTTGCGCCTGCTGGAAATGTCCGGCCTCATCACCATCCACAAAGGCGGTGGAGGCGGCGCTTTTATCAATGACGCCATCCATTACACCATAAGCGACCTATTCCTTGACGCCTACAGGATGCATAAAGTCACCTTGAAAGATCTGACCGAAGCCCGCATGGAAGTGGAAAAGTTGGTCCTGGATCACGTATTGGAAAGAATCCAGGAAAATGACCTGGCCAGACTAAAGAAGAATGTGGCCCAGGCCAAAGCCAGGATAGATCAGGGGGAGATGGCCACCGAGGAAAATGTGGAGTTCCACCGCATCTTTGCCGCTGCTTCGCAAAACTTTGTCTATGTGATCATCATGGAATGCCTCATGGCTGCCAACGCCAAGATACTGAGCAAAGGCGGAGTCACCCTGGAGACCTCGGCCAGGGTGGTTCAATCACACCAGGACCTTCTAGAGGCAATTGAACAAAAAAATGGGCCCAGCGCCCATGAGCTTATCTCCGAACACCTTCTGGATGTGGAAAAGCGGCTTTTATCCGCTGGGAGAAAAAAGCAAGTCGACTAGATAAGCAACTAAAATAATTAACTAAAGAATAATCAGGCCGGGCCTGATACAGGAGAGCTGTACCCTTGGCCCCCAAAAGGTTCACGCATCAAAAGGGAAGGGTGACCATGAAAAAAACAAGTATGGGATTGACCTTGATCTATGCCCTGGGTGTCTTTTGTTTAAGCCTTTTTGGTTTTGCCGATGCCACACAGGCAAAAACCTTCCGCTACGCAGCCCATGGTTCACCCAAGGGTGTAAGGGCCGATGCGGTTAAATGGTGGGCAAAAGAGATCGAAAAACAGACTCGGGGAAAAATTAAAATCAAATTTTTCTGGTCCGGGTCCCTTCTCAAACCCGGTGACGCCATGGAGGGAATTGGCCGCGGCACGGCCAATGTAGGCGGAGGATGGGGCATATATCACCCTGCCAAAACCCCTTTATGGACAGTGGCAGACCCACCCTTTTCCCATTCCGACCCTTATGTGGGTTTGAAGACCATGCAGGAAATGTACAAAACCTATGAGCCGATGCAGGATGAGCTTACAAAATACAACGTCAAGCTCCTCGCGCCTTTTGCAAGCGGCATGACCCAGCTCGGCACCGGCAAGGGGGTGAACCCTATCCTGACGCCGAAAGATGCCAATGGCCTCAAGGTCCGTTTCGCCGGCGGTCAGTGGGCCAAATTCTGGCAATCCTGCCAGGCCGTGCCGGTAAAGCTCACCCAGGGCGAGGTCTATGAAGGCCTTATGAGGGGCACGGTCGATGCCACCCAATCTTACTTCTTCATCTTGGAAGCTTATAAACACTGGGATGTAATCAAAAATTACAGCGTAGTAAACGCAGGCGAGCTCTGCTCTTACGGACTGATCATTAACCTGGACGACTGGAAGGAGCTCTCACCCGAGTTACAAAAGATCTTCACCAAAGTCAGCGATGAGTTTGTGCTGAAATACGCCAAGGGTCTCATTGACAACAGAAAACGCATACGCAAATTGGGCAGGGAAAAGGGAATGGTTTTTCATGACCTGACCAAGGAACAAATGGCCAAATGGCAGGAAAAGGCAGCTCCTTTGATGGCCAAATGGGTTGAATTCATGAAAGAAAAGGGACTTCCCGGCGCTGAGACCCAGGCCATGTTCATCAAACTGAGAGACAAATACGCAGCCGAGATTGCTGAAAAAGGCTACCCCTGGGATTCCAAATAATGAGCCCTCCCCTCTCCGCCGGGCAACAGGCCCGGTGGAGGGGAGACTCCGGTAAAAGGTGCCGTCATGAGTATGAAAAAAACCTGCCAAACATCTCTGGACTGGTTCATAAAGGCCCTTACCATCTTTTCAATACTCTTGTTAATCCCCATGATGTTCCTGGTTCCTGCCGATGTAATTGGGCGATATATCTTTAAAACTCCAATTCCAGCGGTATTTGAGATCAATGCCTCCTTTCTCATGGTGGCTGTGGTGTTTTTCCCCCTGGCCTTTGTCCACCAAAAACGCGGCCATATCTATGTAAACCTCTTTACAAGGAAGCTCCCCGACAAGCTGAAAAACATTTTGGACCTGTTCAGCCTGGTTCTGGGCATTGTTGCCTACGCCCTTATCGGCTGGTTTGGCCTGGAGATAGCCATTGAGTCCACAAAGGTAAGGGAATATGTCTCCGGCATAATCAACCTCCCCATCTGGATCAGCAAGTGGTTCATTCCCATAGGATGCCTGGCCTTTTGCCTGGAGCTTTTAAGGGACGGGCTCAGTCGCGCGGCAAATCTCAACGCAAAACAAGACAGGGAAGCTTGAGACATGGAAGCCTGGATTATCGGACTCATCGGAATAGGCGTACTTCTGGTGCTTATCGCCCTGAGGACTCATGTTGCCTTTGCTTTGGCCGTGGTGGGAGCGGCCGGGTATTTCGCCATCTTAGGTTGGCGCCCCACCTCCGGCCTTCTGGGTTTGGAACCCTACACCTTTATTGCAAACTTCGTATTGACCACGGTTCCCTTGTTCCTGCTGATGGGGTATCTGGCCCACCACGCGGGCCTGACCAAGGATGTTTATCACACCGCCAGGCTTTGGCTCTCCAATATTCCCGGGGGCCTGGCCATAGCCTCGGTGGCGGGTTGCGCGGCCTTTGCCGCGGCCTGTGGATCTTCCCTGGCCACCGCAGCCATGATGGGGCGCGTTTCCATACCGGAAATGATACGCCATAAATATGATGCCGGCCTGGCCACAGGCACAGTTGCCGCTGCCGGAACCATCGGCTCTTTGATACCGCCCAGCATCCTTTTGATTCTCTTTGGCGCACTTACCGAAACTTCAATCGGCTTGCTTTTGATAGCCGGGTTTATTCCCGGGGTGCTCTCGGCCCTGATCTACATGGGGATGATCTTTTTACGGAGCCTAAGAAACAAGGCCCTGGGACCGGTCTCCGAAGAAAAGGTCGGTTGGGGTGAAAGGTTCAAGGCCCTTAAGTACACCTGGGGAATTTTCGTTTTATTCATTTTGGTGATAGGCGGAATCTACTTCGGCTTTTTCACCCCCACCGAGGCGGGCGGAGTGGGAGCTTCCGGAGCCTTTCTCATAGCCGCGCTCACCGGCAAGCTCAAGTTGACAAATTTCTGGGAATCCTTGAGCGATACCGTGCGCAGCACCTCCCAGATATTTGCCATAGCCTTAGGGGCCACAATTTTCACCAAGTTCATGGCTGTGAGCGACCTGCCGAATGTGATCTGCGAATTTGTCCTCACCCTGGATATTCACCCTGTCGCCATCCTGGCCGGACTTTCGATTGTCTATGTGTTCCTGGGGATGTTCCTGGATCCGGTGGGAGTCATGCTCCTCACCCTGCCGGTGGTGTTCCCGGTGATGGAAGGCCTGGGCTTCAATATGGTCTGGTTCGGCATCATCATGATCAAATATCTGGAGATAGGGCTTATCACGCCACCGGTGGGATTAAGCGTCTATGTAATCAAGGGAGTGGTCGGAGATCAGATAGAACTGGAAACCATTTTCAAAGGCATTGCCTGGTTTGTGGCCATGGACATCCTGACCCTGGTCATTCTCATTGCATTCCCCCAGATAACCATGTTTTTACCCAACACCATGTCGGCCGGTTTTTAGGCTGCCTTGCAAAAGGAGAAAAAATGTTAAAGAGAGTAGATCACATCACGTTTGCGGTAAAAGATATGGCAGAGGTCGGCAAAAGGCTCATGGAGGTCTACGGAGCCGAGCTGTTGATGCAGGTGGAAAACCCGGAACAAAAATACCGCTCCGACGCCTACATAGTCGGTGGCGACATGATCATAGGATTTTTAGAGGCAACGGAACCGGACAGTTTTGTGGCCAAACATATTGAAGCCAGAGGCCAAAGCCTGCAGCACATAGGTATTGATGTGGAAGACCTGGATAAGGCCAGGGCTGAATTTGATGAAAAAGGTATTCGCTACTCCAACTTCAAGGAAATAGAAGGCATCCGCCGGGAGGTGCTGGTGGGGCCCAAGGGCGGCTTTGGGGCGGTGCTTCAAGTTCAAGAATGGCTTGGTGAATACAAGGAAGCCGGAAGCGCCGAACGCATGCGCAAAGCCTGGAACCTGGAATAAGGCCGAGGCAACAGGCAAGGAAAAATGCCTTTGGGCCTTTCCCAAGGCGCGGCCCACCAATAGAGGAGAAAAAAACGAGCAATGGATCTTACCCCTCTTTTCAAACCAAAGAGCATAGCCGTTTTAGGGGCGTCTCAAAATGGCAACACCATTGGAGGCAGGCCCATAAGGTTCCTCAAGGAATACGGTTATCAGGGAGCCATTTACCCGATCAACCCCAAATATAAAGAATGTCAGGGCCTTAAGTGCTATCCAAACATCACGGCCTTACCTGAAGCGGTTGACCACTTGATGGTGGTGGTGCGGGCCGAACTGGTGGCGGACGCTGTATTGCAAGCGGCGCAAAAGGGCATAAAATCGGTCATGATCTTTTCTTCCGGATTTGCCGAGGCGGGCGAAGAGGGAAAGGCCATGCAAAGGCGCATCCAGGATGTCGCACGCGAATACAACATGCCGGTCTGCGGACCCAACTGCCAGGGTTTTATCGATCATTTCAACCAAGTGACCGCGACCTTCACGGGATCATTGGTTAACGGCGACTTTAACAAGGGGCCGGTGGCTTTTTGCTCTCAAAGCGGGGCCATGGGCTACCATTTTTACGGCATGGCCCAGCGCATGGGGCTTGGTTTCAGTTATATGGTCTCAACCGGCAATGAAGCGGTCCTGACCACCAGCGACTTTCTGCGCTACGCCCTGGATGATGAGAATACGGGCCTGGTTGCCTCTTACATGGAAGCCATCAATGACCCTGATCAACTGGCTCGATGCGCCGACCTGGCCTTTAAAAAACAAAAGCCCCTTCTGGTTATGAAGGTGGGGCGTTCCATGGCCGGGAGTCAGGCGGCCAGCAGCCACACCGGATCAATCGCCGGAGAAGACCGTATTGCAGACACCTTTCTTGAGCAAAACGGAATCCTCAGGGTGGACAGCGTGGGCCAGTTCTTTGACCTGTTCAAGGTCTTCAGCAATCCCAAACGCCTGAAGGGCGACAATGTGGGCATTGTCTCCATCTCAGGCGGAGCCGGTGTGGTGATGGCCGATGACTGTGAAAGATTCGGTTTGAATGTGGTGACCTTTGCCCCTGAAACCGAGGAAAACCTCACCCAAAAGCTACCTTATTTCGGATCTGCCAAAAACCCGGTTGACTTAACGGCTCAAGTGCTCACTGCCTCTGAAAAATTTTACGATTGCCTGAAATGCGTGGCGGACGACCCCAACACAGACGCCATTGTGGTCTTTATCGGGCTGCTTGAGCACATGAAGGATATCCTGGTTCCCCCGATAGCCAGGCTGGAAAAGGAGACCGAAAAACCAATACTGGTAACCTGGATGGCCTGTGACGATCCCATCAGAAAAGATTTTAAGAAATATGGGATTCCCCTTTATGAAGAGCCAACCAGGTGCATCTATGCCCTGGGACAACTGAACCGGTTCCGCAAGGCGCTCGCCCATCAGTCAGAGCGCAAAAAGCAGCCCACCGTGGCGCCAGACCAGTCTCTGACCGCCAAAGTATCGCAGCTCCTTGACGGAGACAGCAAAGAGCTTGATGAAATGACCTCCAAGGAGCTTATTCAGGCCTTTGGCATACCCGCCACCAAAGATGTTTTGGTGACTGATAAAAGCGAGGCAGGCGAAAAGGCAGCGGAAATCGGCTTTCCGGTGGTTATGAAGATCGTGTCCCCGGAGGTTGCCCACAAGGCCGATGTGGGAGGCGTTATCCTTGATATCAAAGACAAAGACCAGGCAACACAGGCATTTGAAAGCATAATGCAAGGTGTGAGCCGGGCCAGGCCACAGGCGAGGCTTAAAGGAGTGATGATCTCCCCCATGGTTCGAAACGGGCTGGAAATGCTGGTGGGCATAAAAAACGACCCTGTATTCGGTCCGGTCCTGATGGCGGGCTTGGGCGGGTCCTATGTGGAGATATTCAAGGATGTCTCCACCAGGGTTTTACCCATAACGGCGTTCGAGGCCAAAGATATGTTAAAAGAGCTGAAGGCCTACAAACTGCTCAAGGGGGCCAGGGGCGGCGCGCCAAGGGATATTGACGCCCTGGTGGAGGTGCTTCTAAAGACCTCCACCCTGGCCATGAGTTTATCCGACAGGATAAGTGAACTGGATATCAACCCCTTGTTGGTATTTGAAAAAGGCAAAGGCGTCATGGCGCTGGATGCTTTGGTTTCGGTGAAATAAAAAACCTCCTTGTCCCAAATCAAGCGCGGTTGAAGGCATTTTCAGTTCCAAACGCCTTCAACCGCTTTTCTTTCGAGCCAATAATCGGTTCGGAAAAACAGCCGGAAAATCACTCCACGATCCCATCCTTTAAAGTGGACAAACTGTGCACCGGCAACGAGATCACAGAGTTATTTTGCGGATTAAAGACAAACCTGTAACTCACACCGGTGTTTCCCTGCTCACTCATCACCTCAAAACCGGCCTGCAAGTATGAGCACTGATCATTAGCACAAAGATGCATAAAGGGTGCATCCCATTCCGTAAAGGGGGTCTGGGGGACCTGCCACTTGACCAGGCGCTCCCCGCAATAGGGGCATTTAAGGGTCCTGGCCACTTCCTTAGCCTGGGCCCTCAACTCAGCCGGGGTCAGTGACCGGGGACGGGGCGCCGGTCTGGGCCTGGGGGGTTTGTTTGCAAGACCGCCTTTACGCTCAGCCCAGACAGCTATCACCGGATCGGAAGGCAGGCCCGTGTGGGCGTATTTATCGTCTTCCGGCCTTTTAAGCCCCTTTTGCACAAAAACTTTAGTGCCGGTAAAAAGGCCGGAATCCGCCAACCACTGTTCCACCAGGCAAATACGCTCGCTCTCAGAGGCGTTGCGCCATATCCTGGTCACCTTGGGCTCAAAAAAACGATTTGAGAAAAAAACCAAAAAAAGACCACCTGGTTTCAACACCCTGGCCACCTCGGCGAAAACCGCTTCCGGATTGGTAAGATAATCCACGGAGACTGTATTCAGAACCAGATTAAAACAAGCATCATTAAACGGCAGTATATTTTTCTCATTCAGGTCCTGGACTACATAGCGATCCAGGGCCTGGTTTGTCTTGAGCTCCTCCGCATTCATTCCCAACCCCACAACCTCGGCCGGGTCGAGGGAAAAAGGCAGGTGACTGTCCCAGGACGCCATGAGGTCTAAAACGACCGGATTCTTTTCCACCACCAGTTTATCTATCACCTTGGTGACTGCGGCCAGGGCAGTTGAGTCAAGGTGTTCTACAAAGCGGGGCTTTTCATAGAACTTGCTGTCTATGGCTTCATCTTTTCTGCTGAAATCATCATTTTGATAAAGTGATCTCACCCTTCTGGCCAAATTTTCTTGGTATACCTGATTTAGATTCATGGTTTTTCCCTTTGCCCAAAACTACCACTTTACTAGTCATTGAAAATGTAAGTCCACAACCCCGCCGATGCCACCTTGGTCTAAAAACTTGCCATTCGGGAGCAATTTATTTTAAACTTGTGGTCCGGAATCAGACCACTAAGCCAAAACGGACGAACCATGAAGCAAATACTCAAATTGAAACTGGTATTCAAGGATCGGGTGGGCATAATAGCGGACATATCTTCTCTTTTAGCTCAAAACGGCATAAATATAAACACCATGGAGGTTAAGAGGGAAAACCGCCGCACCAATATTTTCTTTGAGGTGGCGTCGGGTGAAAAGAGCCCGGAAAAAACCAGCCTGATCCGCATATTGAACCAGATTCCAGACCTTCAGAACATCACCTTCATGGAAATCCTGCCCCACGAGGCCAGGGAAAACAGCTTCAAGGTCGTCTTGGACAACATGAGCGACGGGGTCATTGCCATAGATCAAAAGGGCAACATAACCATACTGAACAGCATGGCGCGCAAAACCCTGGACGCAAAAGGCAAGAACCTGATAGGCAAACCGCTGACCAATATGCTCCTGCCGGACTATCATCTGCTCAAATGCCTTGCCGGTGAGGAAATCTCCAACCAGAAAAAAAGCTTCAACACCCCAAACGGACGTTTTCAATACTTCACCACCCAAAAGCCGATCAGAGATTTTTCAGGCAACATAGTGGGGGCGGTTGAAATAGCCAAGGATATGCAGGAAATCAAAAAACTGGCCCGCTCCATCTCAGACCCCACGCAAATCACCTTTGGTGATGTCATCGGCGAACATCCGGCCTTGAAACAGGCCATATCCTTTGCCCAGAAAATAGCGGGCACAGACTCCATCATCTCTCTCAGAGGGGAAAGCGGAACCGGCAAGGAACTCTTTGCCAAGGCCATTCACCAGGCCAGCAACCGGGGAGGCAACTTTGTGCCGATAAACTGCGCAGCCCTGCCGGAGTCGCTTTTGGAAAGCGAGCTGTTTGGCTATGCGGGCGGAGCCTTTACCGGCGCCCAGAAACATGGCAAACCCGGTCTGTTTGAACAGGCTGCGGACGGAACCATTTTTTTAGATGAGATTGGCGATCTTCCCCTTGGCCCCCAGGCCAAACTACTGCGAGCTATTCAAGATAAACTGGTCCGCCGTATAGGCGGCAGTAAAGAGATCCCCATAACAGCCCGGGTTATCACCGCCACCAACCGAAGCTTGGAGCAGATGGTGGAACAAAAAGAATTCCGCCAGGACCTTTATTACCGCATCAATGTATTGCCCATTCACATTCCCCCTTTGAGGGAGCGTCGGGAGGACATCCCGCTTTTAGCGGAACATTTTCTGTTCCAGCTCACTTCCAGACTTAACCGGCCCGCCAGGGAGCTTACGAAACAGGCCATGTTTAAGTTGAAAAACCACGACTGGCCCGGGAATGTGAGAGAATTGAAAAATGTCATAGAAAGGGCGGCCATTCTGGGTGAAGCCGGGCCGGTGGCCGCGGAAAATATCCTGTTCAGTTTTGAGTTGGCCACCCCCAACCGCCGCCTTGGCAATTCCCTGCCCCAAACAACGAAACAGGAGGCAAACTTAAAGCAAATGCTGGCTGAATATGAAAAAGCCATTCTCACCCAGATCCTGAAGCGGAAAACCAGCATCAGAACAGCGGCAACTAATCTGGGGATATCGCACACCACTTTGCTAAACAAAATTAAAAAGCACGGTCTCTAGATGGAAACATTTTGCACCAGTGGTTCGAAATATTTCCAAAATTCATATAGACATTTATATCAATATGTTCCGGGGATTATTCAGAAGGAGTGGAAAGTTTTCTTACCATATTGACTATGAACCGTCAAATAAATCTGAATTAGCGGTTTTTGCCAAACCCGCCGAATTAAAATTCTTTGCACATAGACATCTATTTAATAATACAATTCTTTTCCCCAAAACATAAACCAAAGGCATTCAAATCATCAATCCGACGATAAAAAATTCATAAATTCCGGGGAAATGGCAAATTACTTGCAAAGTAAGGACGCGTGCGTGGGGAAAAACCACCCGGCGCGAGCCTTTCCTCTTTTAAATGCCTAGATTGGGAGAAATCATGATCGTCGGTATCCTTAAAGAAATCAAAGCTGAAGAGAATCGTGTTTCCATGACCCCTGCCGGGGTGGAGGTTATGAAGCAAAACGGCCATCAGTTGTTGGTTGAAAAGGCGGCGGGTAATGGCAGCGGATACGCTGACGAAGCCTATGAGCGGGCCGGGGCGGAGATGGTCGCCACAGCCAAAGAGATCTATAAACGCGCCGATATGGTTATGCACGTCAAGGAGCCCCTGGCCTCTGAGTATGACATGATCAGAAAAGATCAGATTGTATTCACCTATCTGCACCTGGCTGCGGCCGAGGAACTGACCCACGCCCTGATCAAAAGTGATTCCATAGACATTGCCTATGAGACTATCCAAAAAGCCGACGGCTCTCTTCCCCTTTTGACCCCCATGAGTGAAGTGGCTGGCCGTATGGCCATTCAGCAGGGCGCCAAATACCTGGAGATGGCCCAGGGCGGACACGGTGTGCTTTTGGGCGGTGTTCCGGGTGTGGACCCGGGTACGGTTGTGGTTATCGGCGGCGGCGTGGTGGGAACCAACGCGGCCAAGATGGCCTGCGGCCTGGGAGCCAAGGTTTACATCCTGGATCTGGACCTGGAGCGGCTGCGCTATTTGAGCGACGTTATGCCGGCCAACTGCATCCCCCTGATGGCAACCCCGGCCACTACCAGAAAACTGGTCAAGGAAGCCGATGTTGTGGTCGGCGCGGTGCTGGTCACCGGAGCCAAGGCGCCCAAACTGGTCACCAAGGAAATGATCGCCACCATGAAAAAAGGTTCGGTGCTGGTTGATGTGGCTATTGACCAGGGCGGCTGCTTTGAAACCTCCAAGGCCACAACCCACGGAGACCCCATCTTTATGGTCGACGGAGTGGTGCACTACTGCGTGGCCAACATGCCCGGCGCAGTAGCCAAGACATCCACCCAGGCCCTTACCAACGCCACCCTGCCCTATGCAGTGGAAATTGCCAACAAGGGCTGGAAAAAGGCCATGCAGGAAAACAACGAAATCAAATTGGGCGCCAACGTGGTCAAGGGAAAGGTAACCTTCCGGGCCGTGGCCGAAGCCTTTGGGCTTGATTACACGGAAGTAAGCGATTTGCTCTAGAAAAAATAAGTCCCATACCGATTGAAGCCCGGGCGGCCTTCTAAGGGCCGCCCGGGCTTAACCAAAAATCCTTCCGAATTTTACTGAAAAAACGACAAACTAAAGTACCTTAACCTGTATTCCCCGTTACCCCCCGCAAGGTATTCGCCTTAAAAAACAAACCTGAACAGAATACCGGCCATAATCTCGGTGCCCAGATCCCCGCCATCCACCGGGTTGTCACCATGGTCCAGAAAATCAATTTCAGGATGCAGGGTGAGATAGCGATGCAGTTTATAGGGAAAAGCCAGGTAAACAACTTTCCTGGTATTTGTGTCGTCTGAATAACCCAGGCGGTTTTTCCAGGCATCGTTTTCAAAGGTTTCAAACCCCAGGCCAAGGGCAAGGGTCAATGACTTCAGTTTATAGGCCAAGTCCAGATAACCGCCTGTCACCGTGGTGTCTTCATATTTGGAAGTTGACAGCAAAACCGGCCCGGCCAGGGAAGGATAGCCCGAATAGCCCAGGCCCACGTTCTGCCCATGATGCAACTCCCCTATAACCTCCCAACTTTCAAAGCTGAATTTAAGGGGCAGGATAACTGCCCAGACATCCAGGGAGTCATCACCGGAAGGGGGCATGCCCTCCAGGTCGTAACGCACAAAGGCCAAAGAGGGGGTGGTGGAGAAATGTTTTGTGTTGAATTGAACTGAGAAAGAAGCCCTGGGAAAAGGCTGATAAACATCAACTCCAGCAGGGGCCCCAAGGCCTGCCGCCTGTTCCAGGGCAAACTGCACACCCCAGTTTTCCTGATTCCAGTTAATCTGAACCTGGCTTCTGCGCGGGGCCCACAATTTTCCCCACCCCTTGAGGTCCCAAGACGAAGAAACCCCCATTTTCTGGTTATTCCAATAGGCCGCGCCATGCCAGTTGTCTGTATTTCCCGCCAGCAACTTAAAAGGACCATCTTTCCACCATCCGTATACATGGCGATAGCCCACTGTTGACTTAAGCCCTATCTCCACATGGGCTCCCACCTTTTTATCGGCGCTGGTGAACTTGGCCCTGAAGTAACTGTTGCTCATAAGGCCCGTCTGAGATCCACTTATGTCATCATTTTGATTAAGGGTGAGTTCCTTGGATTGCTCAAGCCAGGCCAGATGTTGCTGCACCCTGGCTCCCAAAACAATGGCCGGGGCAGGTGATTCAGCCGCCATGACCGAGGAAAGAACAGGAAAACCAAGCCCCAAAACAACCGCACAGCTAAAAAGCAAAAACCGTTTTAGCACCTTTTTTTCTCCTTTCGGAAACAGCGTATTATAAATCCGGGGTTGATCCTGTTTACAGGTCGCTTAAGCACAAAAACAGACAGTTTTTTAAAGGCGGCAGGGTTCAAGGAGTCTTTACAATCACCAGCTGTTAGTCAGGGTCTGATTCCCGGCTGGTTATGGCGATCAGCCGCTCCGCCAGTTCACCCACTTTGTGCTTCAGTTCGTCCAGCAAAAAAGCCGCCTGGTCCAGCTCCCCGCTCCGGGCCAGGTTTTCCATCTCCTCGGCTACGTTATGGGCTCCACCCAGGGCAAAGTTGGCGATCATGCCCTTAAGAACCTGCGCGCGTCGGGCCAGGTCCTTGGCGTCTCCTTTATTAAGCGCCTTTTCCATGCCAGAAACCTGGTTTTGGGAATTCTCGACAAAACCTCCCACTAAAGAATGAAAAGTGTCGCCATGCCTGTTGAGCAAAAGCTCCAGATCCAGATTCCGGGCCCCGAAGCTGGGACGCACTTTTTGAAAAGCCTTTTGCACCGAATCAGGGGGTTCCGGGCCGGAGGACATGGTCACCTGCTCAATGACTTCGGCCAGGGAATTCATATCTATGGGCTTTGCCACATAGGCATCCATTCCCTGATCCAGGCAGCGCTTGCGGTCGCCTTTCATGGCATGAGCCGTCATGGCGATTATCGGCACTTCATGTTCCAGGACCGGTGAGTTGGGATCCCGAATATGCCGGGTGGCTCTGAAACCATCCATTACCGGCATCTGGATATCCATGAAAACAATATCAAAGGTTTCCTCAGCCAGAATTTCCACGGCCTCTTGACCGTTTCCCGCCACCTTGGTTTTAAAACCCAATTTGGATAAAAAAGTGGTGGCAACCTTTTGATTAACCAGGTTATCTTCCACCACCAGGGCGTTAAGCCCCTGTTTTTTCAGGTTCTCCAGGCTGTATCTGGTAAGAATGCGCCTTTGGGTCTTTATGCCTGTTGCCTGCGGTTTAAGGGGCAGGTATTTAAGGGCGCCAGCCAACTTGCTTCTTTTAAGAGGCTTGGTCAATACAGCGGCCACATTGGCATGCTTTTTTTGCCACCCGTTTTTGTCTCCGGTCAAAAGGCTGAGCAAAATCACCGGTGTTTGGGCAAGAACCTTATCTTGCTCTATTTTCTCAGCCAACTTGACCCCATCGACTGCCGGAGCAGAGGCGTCAGCCAGGACCAAATGGTAAGGATCTTCGCTGGTGGCCGCCTTTTGCAGCCGGCTCAAAGCGCTTTCCGCCTGGCTCAACAAATCAACCCTCCCCCCCCAAAAGGAAAGCGTCTCTTTGAGAAGTTGACTTGCGGTCCGGTTTTGAATGATCACCATTATTCTTTGCCCGGCAAGGTCCGGCGCCGGCTCCCCCCGGCCTTTAGGGGTCATGGGTTGTTTTTCCAGAAAAAGCCTTAGCCAAAAGGTGGAGCCTTCTCCCTTTTTACTTTCAGCGCCCAAGCTGCCGTCCATAAGATCAGCCAGCCTTTGGGAGATGGCCAGCCCCAGGCCAGTGCCGCCGTACTGCCTGGTAAAGGATGAATCAGCCTGGGTAAAGGCCTGAAAGGCTTCGGCCAGTTCATTGTCATCCATACCCAGGCCGGTGTCCCTCACCTCAAATAAGAACTCAGCCCCATTTTGATCTTGCTTCAGGGTCGAAACTTCCAGGCACACCTCGCCCTTATTTGTAAACTTGACCGCATTGCCCAAAAGGTTGATCAGAATCTGACGCAGGCGGCCCGGGTCTCCCCTTACCAGGGAGGGGGCTTTGGGGGCCAGATGGCAGATAAACTCAACTTCCTTTTCCTGGGCCCTCACCCCCATGAAATCACCCAGTTCTTCCAGGAGAGCGTTCAGATCAAAATCCCTGGCCTCAATATCAAGCTTGCCCGCCTCTATTTTGGAAAAATCAAGAATATCGTTGATAATGACCAGCAGGGCGTCTGCGCTGGAGCAGATGGTTTCAATATAATCCCTTTGTTCGGAATCCAGCTTTGTCCCGGCCAATAGACTGGCCATGCCCAAAACGCCGTTTAACGGGGTGCGTATTTCGTGGCTCATATTGGCCAAAAAGTCACTTTTGGCCTGATTCGCCGCTTCCGCCGCCAGCTTGGCTTCCTTGAGTTGTATCTCGGCCTGCATTTTTTCGGTTATATCCCGGCCGGAGCCGGTGATGTGCCCCTGTTCCCCGGATCTCTCAGTCAGGCTGTTTTTAAATTCAATGTAATGGGTCTCCCCGGATTTGGAGACAAAGGCCCCCACCCCGGCGGAAAAACCTTTTTCCTCAATTTCATTTTGATATTTATCCAAAAATGCCAGCCTGTATCTGGGCAGCATGAATTCTTCCAATTTGCGGTCCAGCATTTCGCTTGGGGTATACCCCAGGCACTTCTTTACCGCGGGATTTATGGTGAGAAAACGCCTCTCATGATCCAGGGTATAGACAACATCGCTTATGTTTTCAAAAATACGGCGGTATCTTGCCTCAAATTCCGCCCTTGCCTCTTCCGCCCGAGCGGTCCGGATAACCTGACTGGCGGTGGCCCCCATATTTTCAAAAAAGGCTTTATCTTCGTCAGCTATGGGCATCTTGGTGAAAAAGGCCATCACGCCTATGGTTTGATTGGCAAGATTCACCAGGCGCAGGGCGGCAAGTGAGCTGATTCCCTCCTGCTCCATCCATTTCAGATCTTCCATTTCAGGGAGGGGCCAAGGGTTGTTAGTGACAAACAAATCCTCACCGCCTTTAGTCATTCGGCCAATCAGGTAATCTGGAAGAGGCATTTTTTCGCATTTTTTATTCCAGAATTCAGAGCCTGGTCCGGCTCCTGCCGCCAAACGTAAGGATTGGCCGGTTTCATCCATTCTTTGCTGCCAGGATTGTTCACGATCCTGTTCATCCGGATCATTGGAGTACATGACCCATATCCCGCCCCAATGGGCATCGAACATCCTGACCATGCTCTGGCCCATCAAATTCAGTTTCTGCTCCAAGTCACCTGGAGCCAGCAGCTTTTCTTTCAAAAGATTAAGCCGGGTTAAATGTTGGGCCATGCGTTTTTTGACTGTGATATCCAGGGCCACTGCCAGATATCCTGTCAGGCCCCCGTTTTCGGTGTATTGAGGAGTCAAAATGACGTCCGCGATAAGGGTCTCTTTGTTTTTGCGGACCAGGGTCCATTCCCCTTGTTCATAGCCGCTTTTCAAAGTAGCCTTGAGCAGATCGTCAAACCCCTGATGTTCACCATCCGCTGTTTGGCTCGATTGACCTGCCCCGGCCTTGAGTTCGGACGGTAAAAACAAAATTTCAGGAGTGGTCCGGCCGATCATCTCCTCGGCTGAATAACCCAGGATACGCTCGGCACCCGTGTTAAAGACCGTGATGAGGCCGGTCAGATCCATGCCGATTATGGCCATCTGGGTGGCGCTGGCCAAAATACTCTGCAATTGTCCCAAGGCCCTGCCCAAGGCCGCCTTGCGCTTTTCACGTTCAGTTACATTCCGGTCCGTGCCCCGATAGCCTAGAAGATCCCCGCGGGAGTCCAGAACCGGCACACCGCTGGTCTCTATGATGACTTCTTCACCGTTCTTATGCTGATTCCGGTTGATCAGATTGATTAAGGACCTTTTCTCCTCGAACAATTCATCAATAAGCGGGAAAAGACGCTCCCTTTCCGAATCAATAAATAATTCACTGAAATGCCTGCCGAGCATCTCAGAAGGCTTATAACCTAAAACCTCCTCCACCCGACGGCTGACGTAGGTGAATAGGCCCTTTTCATCCACCTCCCAGACCCATTCGCCGGTCACGGCGGCAATATCCAAAAAGCGCTGTTCCTCATATTTCAGGGATTGTTGAATCCGCCTGCGCTGAACCTCTTCCTTGACCAGGGCCTGTCGGGTCCGATCCAGGTTTTTCTCCACCCTTCTGAGATAGCTGCGAAACAAAAACAATAAAAAGGCGGCTAAAAAAACGCTTATTCCCCCCAGACCGGCCCAAAGTTGCCGCAAGGCATTGCTTTGAGCCGTAACGTCATAGAGCAAAAAAAGTTCGCCGATCTTTTTATTCTCAAAGTCCCGCACCCCCACAAACCCGCCCCGCAGGTCCCGATCACCGGACATTATTCCAGTCACGCCCGTAGGGACCTTATCTCCCAACTCACTCAGGTAATCAAATAAGGCAGGCGGCAGTTTCCAGGTGTCATCCAGGGGAACCAGGGCCTTGAAGTCATTCCAGTTGCCTCTGGTTTGGCCTTTCCCCCAATCTTTTCGGTCTAAAAATTTTTTATACAGCAACGGAACCAGATCAAGGCCGAGGTTGTCACGAATAATTCCAGTGATATGGCTAAGGTTCATACCCAGGGAGGCAAAGCCAATGATTTTCTGCTTTACAATCCAGGGATAAACCAGGCTTAAGTAAGGTTTTTCCCCTTCATTCAGCTCCACCCCCCAGGTAATTCTCAAGGTCTTGGCAGCCTTTTTGAGAACCTGGCCCTCGCACTTAAGCCCCTCAATTCGGGCATCGGACAAGGCCAGCAAACAGGTTTGGTCCGGCTTGTAAAAACTAAGGCGGGAAATGGAATATCTCTTTTCAATTTCCGTAAAAAGAGGTTTTGCAGCTTGACGAAGAGCCTCACGGTCTTTGCCTGAAAGGGCCTTTTGCATTGAGGAATCATCTACAAGCCGACCCAAGACAGCGCTCATGACGCCTGCCTGATTATTAAGCATTGTGCCCAGAATCCGCTCGGCTCCGGCCAGCCTGACAGCGATCATGCCGTTGATATCCCGCTGCTGAAGCCAAAGCGCTCCCCATGCCGCAACAACCAGCCCCAGTCCCACGCCCAAAATAAGGGGAACCATTATCCGGCTTGTCAGATTTTGTCCCTGCTTTTTCAACAAACAACTGTCCTTTACCCAAAAGAATCCATGTTGCTTTTTTAAGCCGGGCGCCTGGCATCAGAGCAGGGGCCATGGATTAACAATCCACTCCTGATGCAAAAAGGAGCCCTGGTTAAAGGCAATAGCAAGGAGAACACTAAAAAGCGCTAAACGTATTTTCCCAGCTTATGGCATATTTTCCATTTTCCAATGGGATTAATAAAGTATTAATTACTGTCATAGCTTTTTTAATTCTCTGTCTGAAACAGGTTTTTCCCGGTAAAGCAGCTCTTTATTTAAGGGAATTCAAGATAAGGACTCTGGCCCGACAGGAGGAAAAACTCCACGTAACTATCAAAAAACCAAGAAAAGCAAAACTAAGACAAGGCAATAATCCACACCGGCAGGTCAATTATGGTCATAAAAATTCCCAAAACTCAAGTTAGCTCCTAGTTCTAAAAGCTTGATCCAAAGGTGATGCTCAACCCGGTTTCCATCCATAAAGACCATGGCTCCCGGTTAACGCAGCAAACGCCCTATAATAGTTGGTATTTTTAAAAATCAACCTTAACCAAACCGTCACACAAGCCCCTCAAAAAAGCTGCCTCTGCCCGATAAACTGCCCACTACCTGATCACAAAAACGCCCTTAACATGATCGCCCCCTGAACAGGGACACTAAGCCGAGGTACTGTTTATGAAAAACTTCAAATCCATAAACCTGCGCAGCAAACTTATCTTGTGTTTTCTATTGGTGGGGCTTTTACCTCTGGGAATCATGGCCCATTTTTCATTGCAACAATCCACAGAAGCCCTGATAAAGAACAGCCGCAACCACCTCACCAGTGTGAGGGACGCCAAAAAGCGCCAGGTGGAAAACTATTTTCAAGAAAAGGAACAGAATCTATCCTCCCTGGTTGAGATGGTGGGCGTGCTTAGAAAAAAGGCCTTTGCCAAACTGAATGTAGCCCAGGAGCTGAAAAAAGCGGATATTGAACAACTTTTTCAAAACATCGTTTCCGATGTAAAAGCCCTGGCTGCCGGGCAGGATGCTTTGCAGGCCTATGTCAAGGTGCTCACTTTTGAAGAGGCCTATAACGAAGACAATGAAAACTTAAATTCCTTTGACGATTCCTTTACTGTCAAAGACCCGGGTTATCAGGACCTGCATAAATTCCTGGCGCCTTTTTTTGACAAATTCGCCAAAGATAAGGATTACCCGGATATTTACATCATTGACGCGGAATCGGGGCTGGTTATGTTCAGCCAGGCCAAGGCCTTGGACCTGGGGGCCTTTTTGGGCAAGGGAAGATTCAAAGACACCGGCCTTACCAGGCTCTGGAAACGGGTGGTTAAAACAAAATCCCTGTCTGTGGAGGATTTCAGCTCCTATACACCCAAAAAAGGAATTCAGGCTGCCTTTGTCGGCGCGCCGGTCAGGGATTATTTTGGCCGTCTCAAGGCAGTGGTGGCAGTACAGCTGGGTCTTGAAAAACTGAACCGGACAGTTGCCCGCCGCCAGGGCATGGGCAAAAGCGGGCTTACTTACATTGTGGGTAAAAAAGCGGGGCAAATCAGCCTGCGCTCCTCTTTGGCTGAGGCCGAGGCCTCAAAAACACCTGGACAAACCAAGCCGCCGGATTCCGCTTCCGGCAAGTCCGGCTCTTCCCCAACTAAAGCAACCTTGCCCGGAATTGTCCCGGCCGCAGCCACTTTTTCCAAAATGCCCGCTTATCTCGCCCAGGTGTTAAAAGGCAAAAAGGGGCTCGGCATGTTCACGGGAGATGACGGCAAACTGAGGCTGGTGGCCTGGGACCCGCTTATACTTCCGGGACTCAACTGGGGGCTTGTCTCCAGCATAGAATTGGGCGAGGCTATTGTCCCCAAAACAAACGCAGACAAAAGGGACTATTTTCAAACCTTTTGCAGCCGCATCCAATGCGAGGATATTTTACTGCTCTCACCCGAAGGCCACATTTTTTACACAGCCGCCCGAGGCTCGGACCTGGACCAAGATGTCTTTACCGGCGATCTGGCCCAAAGCGGCCTCAATAAGGCCTTTTCCCGGGCCAGGGATGCGAAAAGCGAAGTTTTCACGGATTTCAGCCCCTATCCTCCTCAGGATGGCAAACCAAGGGCCTTTTTGTCGGCGCCTGTAATGACCGGCCGGAGCCTGGAACTGGTGGCGGTGTTGAAACTTGCCCAAAAGCCCCTTAACGCCCTTTTGGCCCATGACCAGAAACTCGGCAACAAAGGTAGGGTCTTTTTAGCGGGAAGCGATTTCAAACCCCGCAGCGATATGGGCCGGGACTCTGACCTCAAGGATTACTCCCCGCTAAGGAAGGCTAGTCAAGGGCTCACCGGCGAAAAAACCATTAACCAAAACAACCGGGCATTTTTAACCGCTTTTGCCCCGGTCAAAATAGGACAGGCCAACTGGGCCATTGTGGCTGAAATCCCACGCAAACAGGCCCTGGCCGCGGTCGACGACCTCACCAACACGGTTATCGTGACTATCCTTTTGGTCTTATGCTTTGTAATCGCAAGCGCCCTGGCCGGAGGCCGTTTCCTCACCGGATCGGTGACCAAGCCCATTCAAAAGGTGGTTAAACGCCTGGCCCTTGGGTCGCGTGAACTGGGGGGAATATCTTCCAAGATGCTCCTTTCTTCACGGGAGATGGCTGAAAACGCAAAAACGCAAGCGGAATCCCTGCGGCATAGTTCAGAGGGCCTGGAAGAAATGACCCAAAGGACCAAAGACTCGGCTCAAAATCTGACCAAGGCCGACTCGCTTATGAACGACTCCCGCAGCCAGATTCAATCCGCTGATCAGGCCATGGAAAAGATGGCCCGAGCCATGGCGGAGATGACCCAGGTGGGAGGCGAAATTCAAAACATCGTGAAATCCATTGATGAGATAGCTTTTCAAACCAATATCCTGGCCCTAAACGCCGCGGTGGAGGCGGCCAGGGCGGGCTCGGCCGGAGCGGGTTTCGCAGTGGTTGCCGACGAGGTGCGCAGACTGGCCCAAAAGACCGCCAGCGCAGCTGGCAAGACTCAGGAGTTGGTTGGCATCACAGTGGAAAGGATTCAAAACAGCGATCATTTTGTAAAGCTGACCAAGGAAAATATTAGTAAGGTGGATTTTTCTTCGCAAAAGGCGGCGCAGCTGGTCAGCCTGGCGGCCCAGGCGGGGCTGACCCAGGCTGAAGACTTGAAAAGCCTTAATCAAACTGTAGCCGAACTGGACCTCCTGGTCCGGGAAAGCACTGAAAATGCAATCAACATCTCTGAGACTGCCGGAGAGCTTGACCAACAGGTTGTCGGCTCGGATGAGATAATCGCCCGGCTTCAGACCCTTTTGAGTGAGAGGCACACAAAAGCCGTCACCGGCACAAAAACGCCACCCAAAAAAGAGGTTGTTTTGCTCAGTTTACCTAACAAGGAACTCCCCTATGAAGATCCGGTGGAGTTGGAGCTCACCCGCAAGGCCTCCTAGAAATAGCAACCGCCCCGGTCCCCGCCGGGGCGGAATCAGCCATTCGTATTTAATTTAAAGACCTAAAAGGCCTTGTTCACCTTTCTACTGCTTCTTTTTTCTTGCCACCCTTTTTACGAGCGTCTAACGTAATCACAAGGCAATTACTTCATATTCCTGTTCAAAAGCTAAATACCGTCCTCATCTTCGCCCTATGCCTAACCCTCTTTGAGAACGCCCCCTGGCAGATAATTGCCTGCCGGGGCCAAGTTTTTTCCGGACTGGAGGCAAACCAATGAAAACCTCAAGATTCGCCTGGGTGTTGTTAGCCGCCGGACTCGGCATCTTCTTGACCCTTACTCCCGCCCGGGCCCTGGACCAGGGACAAGTCCCGGCAATCTACAAGAACATATTTGTGCAAAACGGCATTCCCCTGGTCAAAAAGGGTGAAAAAATCCTGCACCCCCTGCCCTCCTCACTGCGGCCGAAATACACCATAACAATGCTGCAAGGCTCGCCCAAGGGCACGGCAAAAGGTTTTGACTTTCTTTTCGCAGACCGGGAATTCGGGCTCAACCTTAACCAGGGCACGCTTTTCTATTCCCTTTGGCAGCCTGCCGAGGGGCGTTTTCCCCTGCCTAAATACCGTTTTGACACCCCCATAAAAAATGGCTTTGCCCGCCTGGACATGGATGACCTTAAAGGGAAATTTGATTTTATTGGTTGGGAAAAACAAAAAAAGGGCATGATTTACTACCGAGTGGCGGACGGCAGGGGCCGCATCCTCTATGAAGGAAGATTCGCCTTTTCCGGCAACGGACCCTTTAAGGTCGATGTCAGTGTGGCGGAAGGGCCTTTTGTCGTAAAAGTAACCGATTCTTCGGCAGTTATTGCCCTTAAACTAAACCGGAAGGCCCCGGTGAAAATAATCCTGGACAAAAGGGGCTTTGATTCACCCAACCCGGCCTTTGCCCACAAAATCCCCATAGACATGCTTGAGCCGGGGCGCTCCTACACCTATACGGTGGCGGCGGGCGGGCATATTGAGACCTACTCCCTGGCCACGGCCCCTGCCCAGGGTTCTCAAAAACCCTTTACCTTTTGCTTTGGCAGTGACAGCCGCAATTCCATTAATTCGGGCGAACGCAACATGAACGGGGTGAACGCCTATGTGCTTAGAAGGGCCATGGTGTTGGCCAGCTTTAAAAACGCGGCCTTTTTACAGTTCACAGGCGACACCATGACCGGCTACAAGGCCAATATCCATGATCAAAAGGTGCAGATGACGGCCTTTAAAAGGGCCATTCTGCCCTGGGCCAGCCGCATGCCGGTTTTTGTGGGCATGGGCAACCATGAATCCCTGGTCTGGGCTTGGGACGACGGCAGCGAATACGGCCTTTCCTGCGACCGCTTTCCCTTTGCCGACCAATCGGCCGAGGCGATATTCGCCTCGGAATTTGTCATGCCGGAAAACGGCCCCATAAGCGAGGACGGCGCCTGGTATGACCCCAACCCCCATACTGACGGCGATTTCCCCACTTACAAGGGAAACGTTTTCTACTATATCTGGGGCAACACGGCCATGGTGGTGCTTAACACCCATTACCTGATGGGTCCTTCCCTCCCCAAGGACAAGACCGTGGGCGGAAACCTGTGGGGCTATCTTTTGGACAACCAGATTGCCTGGCTTGCCAAGACCCTGGCCGACCTGGAAAAAAACCCCAAGATAGACCATATCTTCATCACCCAGCACACCCCTGTTTTTCCCAACGGAGGCCATGGGCGCGGGGCCAGGAGCATGTGGTTTGGCGGCAGCAACAAATTCAAACCGGTCTTCAATTCGGTTAAACCGGATGCCAAACAAAAAATACCGGGTTGCCTGGAGCGCAGGGACCAGTACCTGAAAATCCTCATGTCCGCCCAAAAGCTCAGGGGGGTTCTCTGCGGAGATGAGCACAATTACTCCAGGCTTTTGGTTAAAGAAGGCATCCCCCTTTACGACCCGGCCAAGTATCAGCCCAAAGACCCCCTTAAAATCACCAAATCCTTTTGGCACATAACCATAGGCACGGTGGGGGCTCCTTATTACGCCAAGGTCGACGCCCCCTGGAACCTTGACTATCCGGCCAACACAGATTACCTAAAGGCCTTTTCTCCCCGAAAAGCGCTGGCCTTTTTCCATGTAAACGGAAAAAATATTAACCTGGAGGTGGTCGACTCCCTGACGCTCGAGCTGATCGACCAGGTCGAGTTCACCCCGGTGGGCCAATAAAAAAAGCCGGAGCCCTTTTAGCCGGGGGCTCCGGTTTCAAGCATTCAAAAACTCGAAGCTATCAGGTCTTATCCTTGACTACGTGGAAGCTTATGGTGGAAGCGGTGACCTTGCTGGCTCCGGAATGAACCAAAATGGCCAGCCAAAGGGCCTGTAAAAGAATCAAGACCCAGGGATTCCACAAAGCCAGGAAGCCAAGCTCCGCGTCCGGCGGATTCAAAAGTCCATGCACAGGAAACAATAGCCCCACACACACGCCATAAGGTATGGAGGCCAAGGCCATCCACTGGTAGGCGCTCAATTTGCCCTTGCCCCGGTAATCGGCCCGCAGGGTCTCGGAATAAGCCCGCCACAGGCCGGTTATCAAAAGGCTCACATAAAAAGCCGCGCTGAAATAATCCAAAAGAAACAGATAAAGCCCCAAAAGACCGGTGCCGACATAGATCACCGAGGTAATGGCCTGTACAGGTAAAACCGGTCTGCCTTCCCAGCCGCTTTCATAGGCTATTTTTTTGGTATGCCCCTCAAACCTGAAGGCCAGGCCACCGAAAAGTTTTTGAATCAAGGCGGGGCATTCCGAGATGGGCTTTCCGTAACAGCAGCCGAAGCTGACACAGGCCAAGCGCCCCAAGCCTTCGCCAAAGGCATAGCACACCGTCAGGCAGGCCATGACAGGCAGCACCCTGAGCCCCGCTCCGGCCTGATCACCCAATATGGCCCGGGTGGCCAGGACCAGCCAGGGGGCCAGGATAAGCCCCACAAAAGAGGCCCCGCCGATGGTCAGGGTGGCGGGTTTTTTCTCCACCCAGCGGGCCACCAGGCTGGAGGCCGGGATACAGACCAAAAGGAGCGGGGCCATGAACAAAAGGGTTTTACCTGCGCTCACCCTTAGCGAACCCAGCATCATGAAGATCATGGCCAAAGATAAAGCCAGGGCATTGGCTGAGAATATGCCGTAATAGGTGACATTGCGCCCCTGCCAATGGCCGGTTTCATCTTTTTTAGTGGGAATGGCGCAGGCGATCTGCCATTTCTCGCCGGGAAGGCTGCGACAGGCCCAAAAGAGCAGCACTCCGTAGACCCCTGCCAGGCCCAGCACAAAAATTTCATTTATCATTTCTCTCTCCCCCTGAAAAGCTCAAGCCAAAACACTTGACCCCACCCTGGCCCGCACCTTTATATCGGTCTCCACCAGGGGCTTGCCAAAACCATGGGAAAAACGGCTTACCGTGGAAGGCTTGTTGAGATTGTCGATCAGGTCCTGGTCAAACCTGACCCGGTCTTTCTGGCAGATAACAATCACAGTGCTGGATCCCGGCTTGAACAGGCTTTTGGGGCGTCCTTTTAGCAGAAAACTTCCGGGGACAACCGGCCAGGGATCATCATAGGCCTGCCTGCTGTAGCACTGAAGGACCTCGCCAACCATCAAGGCCACCACCTCCACCATGGCCACCAGGCCCACACCCGTGCCGCCGGGCACATCGGTGTCAATAACTGTCACCACCCTTTTATTCTTGGAATAGGGAGTGACCAGGTTGACCACGGCCGCGGGATTGCAGGAATGATAGGCTCCTTCCACCTCGTATATATCAACCACCCTGCCGGCCACAGGGGTGTGCACATAGTGGTACTTATCCGGGGTGAGACGGAACACCGCGAAATCCCCCTGATCAAAGGCCTTGATCCATCTCCCTTTCAACTCCCCCAACAGCTCGTTTATGGAAAAGAATTTATCTTTCACAAATAAAAGGGAATCATCCTTAAAAGAGCCTAAAAGCACCCGGGAATCCGCCGGTGACACCACCAGGCCCGGCTCAGAGGGCATGGGGCGGCATTCCCAATAACATATTTTTCTGGTGAATACCTTTTCCGGTGAATTAAGGGATGCCGGGTCGTCCAGGCACTCGGCCGTATCCACCCCCCATTGCCGTAAAAGGCGCTTGGGCGTTGCAAGCCTGGTTCCCAACAGGGCCTCAAAATTAAGGTATCCCAAAAAGCTGGAAGCGCGGGAGCTGGTAAGGGATTTGAATACAAAGGGCGCGTTTTCACGCACCTCGGAATAAAGGAAGTTCACCATCTTGTCGGCAAAAAGTTTTTCGTCGCAGACCTTACCGGTGCGCCGGTCAATATACTGATGCCTGCCTGGTTGTTTCATTTTCCAAATTCTCCGACCTCTCAGGACCCTCACTCTTAGAGACCTGACAATCTTTCATGTGTATATTCAATAAAACCAAATTGATAAGCTTCAAGATCTCGACGGTCCGCAAGCTGCGTCTCAATACCGGTTTTTGCATACTCTGAACAAAGTCCAGGGCGTCTTGAGAGCCCAAAAGCTCTTGCAGGGCCTTTTTAAAACGGGGGCCAATCTTCTGCGGGTCGCGTATCATCCCGCTCAAGTCATCCTCCAATACCAGCCAGGATTCCTTGAGGTGTTTTTGGCAAAGCTCATCTCTGTAATAGGCCTCGCACGCCTGGTTGAATTCTTCAGCCTTTACAGAACAAGGGGACTTTACATTCAATTTACGGTTGATCTCCCTGGTGAGCCTGCCTGCGGCGGAACGTGATTCAGGGTGCTCCAGCCGCCAAATCAGATCCTGGACTGTTTCTTCCAAACCCAGCGAGGCTATGATCTCCCTGCCCTGGATGCATAGCCATCTGGCCGCAGCCTGTTGGAATTCAGCCCTTATCACCCGCAGATAGCCGGGGTAACGTCGGCTGAAGCGCAGGTTGCGGGTCTGTTCCAGTATCTGCCTCAGAAAAAGGTTTCCAGTATCCGCCCGCACAAAAAAGGTGGGCAGGCCAATGGCCGCGCCAAAAAAAATCTGACGCCTTTCGCTCTCGGTCTGGGGATCATCGGGAATATGGGAATGGGTTAATTCACCTTTGGCTATAAGCTTGAAGGCAACTGCGGTCACCAGGGTCTGAAGGTCCGCGGCCCGGCCCAGGTCCTCGCTGAACTTGTAAAAAAGGCTGTAGTGGCGGCCTTCAAAACCACTGAAGCCCATCTGGCTGAAATGCCTCTGGCGCAGGGCCATGTAAACCGGCATGTGCGTATCGAAAACTCCCATTTGAGCCAGGTCTTTTTTCAGGAGTTCCTGGTTGCCCGCCGATCCGTTCAGGGCCGGGCTGCGGTCTGTGCTCATCAAGGCCACCAGATAGTCAAGCAGCCTGAAATCAGGCACATAATCGCCTTTTAAACCGAATATCCGGCTTATGGGCTCATCGAGCCAGGGCGGGCCAAAGGGTGTCAGTCTCAAACCCAGGAAACGGGTCTTTAAGCGGGCCTTTTTCTTCCACCTGCGCCAGATCATGCGCAAATGGGTGTAATCAAGCTGATATGGCAAAAATGTCAGCAGTTTTTCCGGTTGAAAATCGCTAAAGCATAGCCTGTAGGGCGCGGCGCTGTAGTTGCCAACAAAAAGGGACAGAAAATGCTCGCTCATCTTGATGGCCAGGTCGCCCAGGTATTTTTCATGGCTGGCTGAAAAGCCGGACCCGGAATCGGCCAGGGCGCTGGTGAGCCTGCGACTGCCCAGGGAGATATGGGTGCCGTTATTGGCCAGGCTTATATTGGAGGCGCTCGGCATCACCACCAGGTTGTTGGTGATGACTCCGGCGTCTTTCAACCTGCCCAGGGAATTGAACTGGGCCCGGGAGAGCACCTGGTGGCAAAGGTGCATGTAATGATGTTTTTTCTCGCCTTCATCCCAGCCGGACAGGCAGGGATTCATGAACAGTTCCCGATAAAAGGCATCCGGTATGGTTTCGGAAAGCCTTTTCTGGCGCACCGGAGGATGGGGGGCGAAATAAACATCCACCTTTTGTCCGGAAGCAGCCAGACCGAGCGCGGACTCTGCGTATTGAACCAAAAGCTGGGTCAGAACAAAGCGGCGGGCCGTCTCCTTGGCGATCTCGGCTCCCATGCCGGTTTTTTTACTGAGCTTTACGGTATGAAAGGAATAGAGCTCAGGCGAGGTGTTGTCGCTTAAATAATGGCCCATGTATTTGAGCCCGGCCTCGCGAACCAGGGGCGAAAGGCCGGGCTGACTCCCCACGCTATCGGCCAGGCTGAGCTTTAAAAGATAGCTCACAGGCATCCTTAATATGCGTTCATTGGCTTCTCGATCCAGGAATCGCCCGGCGTCGCTTCTGGTCCCCTTATCCGGATCAGACTTGTCGGCCAGTAGATCCTGCTCCAGAATCCGCCTGGCCAAGGGAGACAAAAGGCGCATCGGCACCCTTACCCAGGAATTATCCCAAATCTGGTTTGGGTTTTCCTTAAGCCACTCATCCAGAACGGAAACCGCCCTTTTGGGCAGTTCGCCCCTTTGCCGCCTTTTCTGCAGGTTTTGATAGTAATTGGAATTCAGGATGGCCCGGGGGAGGTCCACATCTTCCCTTTTGCCGCAGACCCCGGCCTGTAGTTCGTTTTCCACCCCGCAGGTGGTGTCTTCTGCCGTAAAGGGAAGGGTTTCAGCGAGAGTTGCATCACTTTTCGCATTCACCCCCAGATCAGCCAGCAGTCTCACTGGTGATCTTTTCCCCCCATAGGGCCAGCCCCTCAAGGGAATTGCATTCATGTCATCTCTCCCCGTTAAAAAGCCAAAAAGCAATCTGGGGGAATCCTACTTCCGTGACTATTTTTTTGGGTTTCCAAAGGGTGAAGACTTTGCAACGAAAAGGTGTCGATAAAATGGGAAAAGGAATAAGAAGCGCTCAAGTTAAGTCAAAGGCAGTGGCTCATCTTATGAATGGAAGGTGAAAAACCAAGGAAAACGGGATCTGCCTAGGCGTCCGGCTCACCCAAGGGTTTTCTGCGGTCTCTTACGTAGACGCTTCCCTTTTTGGATTTGGCGTATTTTTTAACCTCTGCCGCCCGGTGACTTATGGCGGCCAGATCACAGGTGCCTTTGCCCGATATATCCATGATGCCCATGGAGACGGAAACCAGGGGGAATCTGCCTTCCCTGCCGTCCCGGCCCTTGGCTTTCACATAGCCCAGCCTGGCATCCTGGGGGCTGTAAAGCTTTTTCACCAGCCGTTTAAAGCAACGCACCACGCCCCGGCAGATTCTCTCCACACTGCGGGCTTCACTCATGATCACAAAGTCATCCCCCCCGATGTGGCCCACAAAGGTGTAGCCCCGACCATGACGGCGGCAGGCCCAACTCAGGATATCCGACAAAAGGCGCAAGACCTTGTCCCCGGATTCAAAGCCATAGGTATCGTTAAAGATCTTGAAGTTATCCAGATCCACATAAACAATGCTGGTGAGTTCCCGGCTCCGGCATCTTTTTTCAATCTCAGCCTCCAGGGCCAGGTTGCCCGGCAGGCCGGTAAGCGGATTGGCGCCTTTGGCCATCTCCACCTGAACCCTGGCCAGGGCGTCTAGCATCTTCTGCACGCTTACCACGCCCTTGAACTTGCCCCCGCCGGTAACCACAATGTGGTCATAGAGCTTGAAACGCTCCCTGGCCATGGCCTTGGTCGCCACCGATTCAACCGGCATGCTGCCTTCGGCCACCAGGGGCGAGGAATCCATTACAGCCGATACCGGACGGTCGTAATAAAGGGCTGTGCCGTATTGGGTGCCGAGTTGGCGGTCCAGGGTGTGACTCATGGCCAGCCCCACCGGCCTTTCATCCTTTACAACCACCACTCCCGTCATGGGATGACGGTCCATCAAGACCTTTACCTCCCGCACCGTGCTCTTGGGATGGGCAAAAGGCGCGGGTTCCATTAACTCGAAAAGGGGGATGGAACATTTCCAGCCTCCCTGGTGCAGAGAAGCCGCGGTAGGCGGCGGGATGAATTCGATCCGGGGTTTGGGTGTGGCCGGACGGGCGATATAAAACCCCTGACCGTAATGAACCCCCATGGAGGCCAGGCAGGACAACTCGGCCTCGCTCTCAATACCCTCCGCTATGACAGAGCAACCTATCTTATCGGCAAAGGTGACAAAGGTTTCCATCAAGGCCCTTTGCACGGGGTTTGAGTCAATGCCCCTGACCAGGCTCATATCGGTTTTCAGAAAATCCGGCTTCAGTCTGGCTATGCGGTTCAAGCCTGAGAAACCAGTGCCTGCGTCATCTATGGCCACCTTGAATCCCTGGGAGCGATAATGCTGCAAGGTGCGGTAAAACAGCCCGAAATCTTTAATAGAATGGCGTTCTGTAATCTCAAAGACCACATCAGTGGGGCTTATGCCGAGTTTATCCAGGATCATCTTTGTTTCACCCCGGCGGAAATCCGGGTCAGCCATGGTCTTGGGATGAATATTCAGAAAAAGCTTCTGCCCGGCCGCCAGTCCGCCAAGGCCTTGGATGCCTCTTTTGCGACAGGTCCTTTCCAGGGGAAAGAGCTGGCCCACCTCCTCGGCAAAATCAAACATAACCGCAGGGGATCTGAAAAAACCCCTGCGCGGCCCCCTGGCCAGCGACTCCCAGCCCAGAACACCCCCGGACTGCAAATTAACAATGGGCTGATAAACCGCATAAAGCCCGGAATCCTTCAGCAGGGCCCGAAACTCTGCCATAAGGGGCAGGCTCTTTTCATCCAATATGCCCCTGGCCATTTGCTTGGCATCGTCGGCAGCCTGAAAAATTTTTTTGAAAAGGTTGTCATGAGCGTCAAACTCCACCTCAGAGCAGCCCACATCCAGGTTAAGGCCGTTGCCGGTCAAACCGACCACCTTTTCATTCAGCATGCTCTTGGCGGTCATGCGCAGGTTGATGGCCTTATCCATCATCTGGTCCAGGGTGTGATCACCGTTTTGGAAAAGGATTATCAATGACTCCCGATCCATCCTCTCCATAACCACCAAGCGGGTGCCTGAAAGGATATCCTGAATGATCCGGCCCAGGATATTTTCCAGGCTCAACATGACCTGTTCGCCTGCATCCGGGCCGTAAAGCCTTTCAAAAAGGGCAAACGACTTGACACTGATCCAGAAAAGGGCCAAGGGGTGAGAGGGTGAGATCAGTTTTTCCAGGCGTTTGGGCAGGGCGTTCGGCGCATCTTTTGAACCGGAAAAGCCGTTTTTCAAGGCATTATCCCAACCCATATGGACCATGGGGAATTGTTCTGTTTGATCTTGGATAAGAGCCATTTCACACCAGCGCCGGAGTTGGACCGCAAATCGGCGGCGGTCCTGGTAACATGTTGAGAAAACCTGATTCCGCCCTGAATCCAGGCAAAAGTGAGACCATTTTGCCTACCTGTGACCTGCCTGTGGCAGGTTCAAAAACTTATGCTTCCCCTTTTTTCAGATGGCAGGAGTGTACCCCGGCTGTGTGACAGGCAACGCTCACAAATGTTACGATTAGGTTAATTGAATGCGTCATTTTTCCCAGCTGCAATCAGATAGTTAAGTCTAATTAACTAAAAAGATTCCCCGATTTTTTCGATAGGTTTTACCGAGGCTGATGCCGACGGATCAAAACCAAAGCAATGTAAACTAATTACTTTTATTTAATTTAGAAAATTTAACAAAAAAGGCTCCTCTGACCGATCCGAAAAAATCGAGGTATTTAAGAGTATTTTTTCCCGTGCTGGATAATAGGGTTGAGTTATGAGGAAATTTATTTTCACCTTCCCCGCCTTTTAACTGCTCTATCGGACGCCCGGCAGGGCGCTCTTTGAATTTTTTCACCCGAATCTGCCAAAAACAAAAAATCAACTCCCATTTACCGTGTCATTTTAGTCTGTTGCATTACTCAAAAAAGGCGAAGCCCAGCTTGCGAGAATCGTTCATTTACTTCCAAGCCCTTTAAAATACGGACTGTTTCTTGACACCTGCCAAACTGGGTTGCTAAGTATGTATATTTGGCTATGAACCTTAAACATCTTTGCAAAAAGGCCGCCGGCAAGAGGCCTTCTGAGGGAGGAAAACACATGCGCAAATTACTGGCCCTTACCCTGGCATTGGGAGTAATCCTTTGCTGCGCTCCCGCCCTGGCCGGAAACCAGATAACCCTGACCTGGACTGCGGGCGGGGCTGGCGGCGGCTGGTACGGCATGGCAGGCGGCATTGCCTCCATCATTCATCAGGCAGACCCGGATATTGTGATTAAAGTGGTCCCCGGCGGGGGAGTTAAAAACCCGGCTGTTATCTCGGTGGGATCGGCGGATATTGGCTGGGGCCTGCCCTTTATGAATGCGGCGGCCTATGAGGGCATGGCTCCCTTTGGCCAAAAGTTGAAAAACTTAAGGGCCATTGCCGGTGGCATGAGCATGAATTACTTCCACTTTTATGTGGGTGCGGAAAGCGGAGTCAAATCCCTGGATCAGATATTCGGCCAAAAGAAACCCATCCGCATGGCCATATCCCAGGCAGGCAGCAGCGAGGTGTGGGTCTTTGACCGGGTGCTCGAGCACTATGACACCAACATCAAGGATTTAAAAGACAAGGACTTTCACTTTGCCCGGGGCAACTACAGCTTCCAGGCCAACCAGTTCAAGGATAACAATGTGGATGCGGTCTGGACTTTCCTGGCCCTACCCGGCGCTTCGGTCACCGAGGCCTCGGTGGGACGCGACCTGAAGCTGGTTGCCTTTCCCGAAGACGTGCTTAACTCGCTGGCCAAGTTCGGCATCCTGAAGGGAACTATTCCCCAAGGAACCTATCCCAAGGCGGCAAATCAAAGCGACGTGGTCACCGCCCGTTCGGGCAGCGTGATCACCGTATCGGCCGATATGTCCGATGACCTGGCCTACAGGCTGACCAAGGCCTTCAATGAAAATGTGGACAAGGTGAGCAAGGTCCACGCCAGCCTAAAGGATTACAAACCCGCCCACGGCGTGACAGGCTGCGGAGTTCCCCTGCATCCGGGGGCAATCAAATATTACAAGGAAAAAGGAATCCTGAAATAGGCAGCTTAAAGGACAAAAGCCCCGCGAAAAGTCACTTCTTTTCGCGGGCGTTTCTTTTTAATCTTTATCCCTAAAGCAAAGCTGGTTATCAGATGCGGTCCCTTAAAAACCACTGGATGATCCCCCTTTATCTCCTGGCCCTGGGGGCGGGCTTTTTTCATTACTACACCTCCGGATTTGGTTCGCCCGAGCCCAGAATCTTCAGGGGTGTGCATCTGTGCCTGCTCTTACCGGTAATCTTCATTTTATACCCGGCCACCAGCCGTTCACCAAAACACAGGCCCACCTGGCTGGATATCACAGCCGCCCTGATCTGCATCGCAGCCACTCTTTACACGGTTTTCGACGCGGAACGGCTGAACACCAGGTTCGTGGGTTTTCACGAGGTCTTGCCGCTTGAGGTGGTCTTAGGCGCCCTGTTGGGGGTGGCGGTTATCGAGGCTTGCCGCAGGGCCCTTTCCAAATGGTTTGCGGCAACTGTGGTTTTGGTGATGGGCTATCTCTTCACCTGTCAGTACTGGCCCGGCCTGTTTCACTTTAAAGGCTTTTCCTTTGACCGGGCCATAGAAATATTGTATTTGCCCAGCGACGACGGCATCTTTGGCTTTTTGACCGGTATATCGGCTGAGATTCTTTATATTTACATACTCTTTGCCGGAGTGCTCACCGCCACCGGAGCAGGGGATTTCCTCATCCGCCTGGCCACCTGGCTGGCTGGTTGGGCCAGGGGGGGCAGCGCCAAGATATCAGTTGTCTCCTCGGCCTTGTACGGCACAGTATCCGGCTCCACGGTGGCCAATGTCTATGCCACGGGCTCCTTCACCATCCCCCTCATGAAAAAAAGCGGCTACAGCGCCAAACAATCGGCCGCCGTGGAGGCGATCAGCGGGGTGGGCGGCCAGATCATGCCGCCTATCATGGGCGCGGGCTCTTTTATCATGGCCGAGGTCACCGGCGTGCCCTATTTCACCATAATCAAGGTGGCGGTTATCCCGGCTTTGCTCTACTACCTCGGGGTGATGTGCATGGTTCATTTTATCGCCCTTAAAAGGGGCATCACCCCCCTTAACAAAGAACAAAGGCCCCAGGGACAAAGCCTTTTGCGCAGGTCTTATTTTATCCTGCCCTTCGTGCTTATAGTGAGTCTCCTGGCCTGCGGCTACTCACCGAGCAAATCCGCTTTCCACACCATCTGGGTGACCATCCTACTCAGTTTTCTGGATAAAAAAACCTGGCTCAACCGGACCAAAATCCTGGGCATATTTTTCAAGTCCCTGGTCAACTGCGCCCTTATCGCAGCGGTTTTGGCCGGGGCCGGAATGATCGTGGCGGTCTTGACCAGGACCGGCGTGGCCCTTTCCTTTGGATCTATCCTGGTAAGCGCCTCCCAGGGACACCTTTTATTGGCCATGGTTCTGATATTTGTGATTGTAAGCGTATTGGGAACCGGCATCCCCACCACCGCCGCCTATATTATCGGGGTCACGGTGGGGGCCCAGGCCCTGGGCAATTTTGAGGTGAGCCTCCTGGCTGCCCATCTTTTTGTTTTTTACTATGCTGTCTTGGCAGACCTGACCCCGCCTGATGCGGTCACCTCCTTTGCCGCGGCCAACCTGGCCGGTTCAGAGCCCATGGCAACCGGCATAGAAGGCTTTCGTCTGGGTATTGCCGGATTTCTGGTGCCTTTTGCCTTTATTTTCCAGCCCGCGCTTTTACTCAAGGGCACCCCCCTTGAAATCCTGGCCGGGCTGGCAAGTACAGGCATCGGGGTGGTCTGCCTGGCCGCAGGCGTCATCGGTCAATTTACCAGGCCGCTTAACCCGCTGATGAGGGTGACGTTTTTAGCTTCCAGTTGTTTACTCGTTTTTCCAAGCACATACACCCTTTTACTCGGACTTGGCCTTACCCTTTTGGCGATGCTGTGGTCGCACTTTACCGCCCCTCCCTTGGCTAAACCCGTTAAAAAGCCCTGAAAAAGCTTTTCAGCTCCATATGCGCTTAATAGCAGTTTGACATCCGGTTGATATTGAGGTTATGTTTGCCTTGTTCAGCAATACTCGGAAAAGGATTTTTTATGACTTTTTTCTTTGGCTTTACTTGACGCACCCAGGCGGACCACACCCGGGTTCATGAGGTGCGGACAAACGGCCGAAAGCCACTTCCCCTTTAATTCAGGTCTTTTTTCCTAAAAGTTCGCATCCTCTTCATCCGGATCTGGTTATCGCCTGCGGTCGGCAGGAGTTCACCAAAACGGCTCTGGGCCTATGCCTTTGGCCGAATAATCAGCATATTCAAGAGGAGGCATTAAATGCAAAACGACTACACCCAGATGTGGACCGATCTGGGCCTGGATTTACAGGCCCACGATCAACTACTCGAGGTTTTAGGACAAGGTTATGAACAGGTCTTCATGAGCCAGGCCAACCGGCCGGAAGGGATGGCCTATTTTGACTTTGTGATGAGCGAGGTGCACGGGCTTCGCATCAAGGAACTCATGGACGCCAAAGCCGAGGGCCGAAAGGTGGTGGGTTCCTTCTGTGTTTTTGTTCCCGAAGAGATAGTGCTGGCCGTGGACGGCATCCTGGTGGGGCTCTGCACGGGAGCGGATTTCGCCACCGAAGAAGTGGACAAAATCCTGCCCAGAAACACCTGTGCGCTTATCAAAAGCGCCTTTGGCTTTAAATTGGGCAAGGTCTGCCCCTACCTGGAGAGTGCGGACCTGATCGTGGGGGAAAACACCTGCGACGGCAAAAAGAAATCCTATGAAACCCTGGCGGGTTTGGTCCCGGCTCTTTATGTCATGGATCTGCCCCAGACCAAATCCTTGAGGGCCAGAGAGCTCATGCAGGCGGAGATGAAACGCTTTTTCCATAAAATGGAAGAAATCTCAGGCGTTACAATCGATGCGGCCCGGCTTAAAAAAGGCATCCAGCTGGTTACTGAAAAGAGAAAAGCCCTGCACCGCTTAAATGAACTCCGAAAAAACGACCCCGCCCCCATCTCGGGCTTAGACGCCCTTTTGATCAACCAGGTGCAGTTTTATGACGACCCTGTGCGGTTCACCGCCTCGCTCAACAAACTCTGCGATGAACTGGAGACCCGAGTGGCTGAAGGCAAGGGAGCTTTTGCCAAAGGCACGCCAAGGGTGATGGTCTCTGGATGTCCCATGGCGGTTCCCAACTGGAAACTCCCAATGATCATAGAGTCCACCGGCGCGGTGATCGTGGGAGAAGAATCCTGTGTGGGCGAAAGGGGCACCAGAAACCTGGTTTCAGATGGCGAGGAAAGCCTGGATGAACTCATGGAAGCCCTGGTGGACCGCTATTTCAAAATTGACTGCGCCATCTTCACCCCCAATCCGGAACGGCTGGACCACGTAAAGGAGATGACCGGCAGATACAACGCCCAGGGCGTGATCCACTATTCCCTGCAGTTCTGCCAGCCCTATCAGACAGAATCCATTCCCCTGGAGAAAAGCCTGGAAAATGAAAAGATAAAAACCCTGCGCCTTGAGACCGACTACAGCCAGGAAGACATTGAACAGCTGAGAACCAGAGTGGAAGCCTTTGTGGAGATGATCGCCTGATTCAGGAGAATCCGCACGCCTTAGGCGGCGGTCAAAAGCCTGTCGGCAGGGTCCGGGCGGACTTTGCCGACAGGCAAAAAAGTTTGATAGACCCTACGGGACAATACAGGGGAGATGCTAATGTTGGTCGCTGGTCTGGATATCGGCTCACGCAGTATTGAGCTGCTCATTTTGGAAAAGGGGAAAATCATCTTCAGCCAAGAAACGCCTACTACCTTTGATCCCCTGTCCCAATGTCATAAGCTTCTGCGGGGAAGGTCTTGGGATGAGATGGCTGTCACCGGTTACGGAAGAAAACTTTACAGCCGGGATCATGAGGCCTTGACTGTAAGCGAAATAAAGGCACATGCCCTGGGCGCACGCAGGCTTTTTCCGGACTGTCGCTCCATATTGGACATTGGAGGCCAGGACACCAAGGCCCTGACCCTGGATGAAAACGGAAATTTGCTGAAGTTCGAGATGAACGACCGTTGTGCCGCGGGAACCGGAAAATTCCTGGAATTCATGGCCCGCGGCATGGAAATGTCTTTGGACGAGTTTGGCAATTATGCCCTGGACGGCAGGCCGGGGGTGACTGTGAACAGCATGTGCACAGTCTTTGCCGAAAGCGAGGCCACTTCTCTGATGGCCCAGGGCAAGCGCCCTCAGGATATCGCCCTGGCCCTGCACAACTCAGTGGCCAAGCGTTCACTCGCCATGCTTAAAAGAGTGGGGCTCAAATTGCCCCTGGCCTTCTCAGGCGGGGTGGCCAAAAATCCCTGTATGGTTCAGCTTATCAATCTGGCGTTAGGTGATAATTGCCTGATAGCCGAGGCTCCGGAGATGGTGGGCGCATTGGGCGCGGCCTGGTTCGCGGCCCAAAAAAACCGGCTGCCCTGGGCCGACGCCAATTCTTAAAATCGAAAAGGATACTTACACTATTATGCCGAGCAGCTTGCTTGTTATTCGAAAAAATGCTAAATTAATTAGAATATCAGTCAAATAAACCTTCCAGGGAAGGCTCCGAAAAGCCACGGGACGGCGTGTTAAGGGAGCAGGGCCATGAAGATACTTCATACTTTGCCCTATGCGCCGTCCGGTGTTTCCGGCCGCAAGCAAAATACCAATTCAATCCAGGAAAGAGACCAGCCCAGGGAAAATCCGCCGCCAAAGAAGAGTTCTGAGGTCAGGGTAAGCCTTTCGGCAACCGCGCCTATCCTCATGGACAGAGGACAGGTTGCCAGGCTTTGGGATGAAAACGAGGCGCGGCAAAGGGTCTTGTTGGCTCAAAGCCAGTTATTGACCCGGGCCGGGGAAGCGGTCTCGATCCAGGCCAACCTGAGCCGTAAAACCGCTTTGCGGCTTTTAAGCTAGGAGCTGCCATTCCTTTAACGATCCCAGGAGCCCGATGCCGCCCTTCCGGCAATCAAAAAACTAAGGACACCTTGCGCCCCGGCTGCCTCAGTAAAGAATCGGGGAAACTTTCTCTCCAAGAGTTGCATAAGTAAAACGCCCGGATTCCCGGGAGCGTGGGCTCAAATCCATCCCCCCCTCAGAGGGTGTCTTATCAGGCCTCCTGTTACAGTAATTCTTATAGCAAATTGATAAAAAAGAAAGGAGTGGACTCCTTGAGCGCCTGATAGATTCAAGGGAAGGAAAACTTTTCTTTGAACAGATACTCCTGAAAATGCCTCTGCAGGGCGGAGAATTATTGTGTATTTTAATATGTTTATATTAACATATTAAAAAAAATTCAAATTACAATCTCTCGGCTTAACTCTTAACTTCTCCATAAAACAGACCTTTTAAACATTACTAAAAAACCTGGAAAAAGAATCCATATCCGGCCCGGTTTGGCTGCAAAATTCCCCCTTGCCAAGCTTGGCCTTTTTGTGTCAGTAATGACATAACCATCTGTGTCATCTATGACATATTAATTTACAATGGTTTTAGTCCGGGCAGGGATTACAGCATGGCGGTAACTAAAAAAGCAACTAAGTAATGCTATACTGCCGGTCCCATATCCCTTTCCAATGGGGCTGATAGCCGCCCCAAGGCTCCCGAACCGTTTTGCCCGAGAAAAAAACCAAAAGAAATTTGGATTGAAACGGAAAAAGATTTTTACCCGGCCCAAATAATGAAAAGCCTTTGCCGTAAATCGGGCTGGAGGCGGAAAGCGCCAAGGAGGATTTGGATATGCTGAAAAAAAAGCTGATCATAAACCAAAAACCGACCGAAGTTATAGCAAATCCCAAGACCCCGCTGGTAAATGTCCTGCGCGAACAGCTTCTTCTCACCGGCACCAAAATCGGCTGTGGCCAGGGTCAGTGTGGCTGCTGCAGCGTTCTCATGGACGGCAAGGTGGTGCGCTCCTGTGTGACTAAAATGGACAAGGTCAGCGATATGGCTGACATCACAACCATTGAAGGCATAGCTCACGAAGATGGGCCCCATCCCCTTCAGTCCTCTTGGATGAAACACGGGGCGGCCCAGTGCGGCTACTGTTCACCCGGCTTTATTGTCAGCGCCAAGGGCCTTTTGGACCAAAACGACAATCCCTCCCGGGAAGAGGTGAGGGACTGGTTCCAGAAACACAGAAACGCCTGCCGCTGCACCGGCTACAAACCCATTGTGGACGCGGTCATTGAGGCGGCCAAGGTCGTGAGAGGCGAAGAAGCGGCGAGCGACCTGGAATACAAACTGCCTGACGACGGTGTTATCTGGGGAGGTGAAATCCCCAGGCCCAGCGCCCTGGCCAAGGCAAACGGCACCTGCGACTACGGAGCCGACTCCAGCCTGAAACTGCCGCCGGACGCCCTTTCCCTGGCCCTGGTCCAGGCCGAGGTTTCCCACGCCAATATCCTCGCCATTGACACCTCCGAGGCAGAGGCCATGCCCGGAGTGCAAAAAGTGGTGACAGCCAAGGATGTAAAAGGCAAAAACCGCATAACAGGCCTTATCACCTTCCCGGACAACAAGGGCGACGGCTGGGACCGTCCCATTCTTTGCGAGGAAAAGGTTTTCCAATACGGAGACGCCCTGGCCATAGTCTGCGCCGACACCAGGGACCAGGCCCTGGCCGCCGCGGAAAAGGTCAAGGTTGAGCTGGAAGAGCTTCCGGCCTATATGAGTGCGCCTGAGGCCATGGCCGAAGACGCCATGGAGATCCATCCCGGAACCCCGAACATCTACTACGAGCAGAACCTGGCCAAGGGCGAGGATACCGCTCCCATCTTTGACAATGCGGCCAATGTAATTGAAGGTGATTTTTATGTAGGCCGTCAGCCCCACATGCCCATGGAGCCGGACGTGGGTTTCGCCTATCAGGATGGCGACGGCAAGCTCCACATCCATTCCAAATCCATTGGCCTTCACCTGCACCAGGCCATGATAGCTCCGGGCATCGGCGTGGAGTTGGAAGACCTGATCATGGTGCAGAGCATGGCAGGCGGCACCTTTGGCTACAAGTTCAGCCCCACCATGGAGGCGCTTTTGGGCGTGGCCTGCCTGGCCACCGGCAAGCCGGTTTCCCTGCTTTACAGCTATCGGCAACAGATGACCTATACCGGCAAGCGCTCACCCTTCTTTATGAAGGTGCGTTTTGCCAGCGATGAAAACGGCAAACTTTTGGCCATGGAAAGCGACTGGTCAGTGGACCACGGCCCCTACTCCGAGTTCGGAGATCTGCTCACCTTAAGGGGCGCCCAATTTATCGGCGCAGGCTATGATATTCCGGCCATCCGGGGCAAGGGCCGCACTGTCTGCACCAACCACGCCTGGGGTTCGGCCTTCCGGGGTTACGGCGCCCCTCAAAGCGAGTTTGCCTCTGAAGTCTTAATGGATGAGCTGGCTGAAAAACTGGGCCAGGACCCCTTGGAGCTGCGCTATCAAAACGTTTACCGCAAGGGTTCCACCACCCCCACCGGCCAAGAGCCGGAGGTCTATTCCCTGCCGGAAATGGTGGATAAATTGCGGCCCAAATACCAGGATGCCCTTAAAAATGCCAAGGAGAATTCAACCGAGGACGTCAAGCGCGGGGTGGGGGTCTCCATCGGCATCTATGGCTGCGGCTTGGACGGACCAGACGCTTCCGAAGCCTGGGCCGAGCTTATGCCGGACAACACGGTGACCATCTATTCCTGCTGGGAGGACCACGGACAGGGCGCCGACGCCGGTGTTCTCGGCACAGCCCATCAAGCCCTGCGCCCACTGAACCTGGCTCCGGAACAAATCAACCTGGTCATGAACGACACCAGCCGGGCCCCCAACTCAGGGCCTGCCGGCGGCAGTCGCTCCCAGGTCATGACCGGCAAGGCCATTCAGGTTGCCTGCGAAAAACTGCTTGAGGCCATGGCCAAACCCGAAGGCGGTTACCGCTCCTATGAGGAAATGCAAAAAGCGGGCTTGGAGGTCAAAATCACGGGTCAGTGGACCGCCCCGGCCACCAACTGCGATGAAAACGGTCAGGGCAGTCCCTTCAGCGTATATATGTACGGCATCTTTATGGCCGAAGTTGCAGTGGAAACAGCTACGGGCAAAACCACGGTTGAAAAAATGACCTTAGTGGCCGACGTTGGCAAAATCAACAACAAGCTGGTTGTGGACGGCCAGATCTACGGCGGCCTGGCCCAGGGCATCGGCCTGGCCCTGACCGAGGATTTCGAGGATATCAAAAAGCACTCCACCCTTATGGGCGCGGGCCTTCCCTACATCAAGGACATACCCGACGACATGGAAATTATCTATGTGGAGACTCCCAGGAAAGACGGCCCCTTTGGCGCGGCCGGAGTGGGCGAGTTGCCGCTGACCAGCCCCCACGCCTCCATATCGAACGCCATTTACAACGCCTGCGGGGCCAGAATCAAGAGACTGCCTGCCAGGCCTGAAAAAGTGCTGGCCGCGATGCCCAAATAAAACTTTTGAAAGCTTTTACAACCCCCTTACCCGGTCCACCGGGTAAGGGGTATTTATTCCGCAAACCTTTTTGCCTTTGACTAAGCCATGGGCAAAAATCACTAACTCCAAGGTCTCCAAAACATGGAGCAAAAAGAACTAAAGCAACTGGAAAGTGTCTGCATTCAGGATGAGCCGCCCAAATGTCAGGCCGCCTGTCCCCTGCATGTAGATGCCCGAGGACTTTTACAAAACATAACCAGGGGTTATTGGGACAAGGCCTACGCCCTTTTAAAACGGACCCTGCCCTTGACGGGGATTTTGGGGCTCATCTGCGAAGAGCCCTGCCGTGAAAATTGCCTGCGCAAAGAAATGGACAGTCCCCTGGCCATTGGCAAATTGGAACGCTACCTGGTTCAGAACCTGCCCCGGACCGGTCCGCCGACAAAACTGCCGGATAAGGGACTCTCCCTGGCCATATGGGGCAGCGGGATATCCAGCCTTTGTGCCGCCTGGGATCTTCTGATCAAGGGCTATGAAGTGCACCTCTATGAACCCGGCCCCCGGATTGCCCCTTATCTGCGCAGCCTGGAGCAGACGCTGCTTCCGAAACAATACCTGGAAAATGAACTCGACAACCTGAACAGCCTGGGGCTGGTCACGCATATTGATCAGGGCCAGGCCGGGCCTGAAATCCTGCAGAGCCTTTCAACTGAACACAAGGGTGTTTTCCTGGGCCTGGATTCATCCGACCCGAAAGATTGGGGCGCAGACCTTTTTCGGGAGACCGGCCTGATCACAGATCAGCTCACCCGGGCCACCACACAGTCGGGAGTGTTTGCGGGAGGTGATCATGAATCGTTTATATTCAGGGCGGCTCAAGGAAGATGGGCCGCGGTTTCCTTGGATCGGCATGCCCAAAAGGTGTCGCTCACAGCCGGACGTTCCGGGCAAGGTCCCATACCAACCAGGCTCTACACCAATCTGACCAGGGTGATTAAGGAAAACAAGCCTGCCCTGGTTAAGGAACAGGAGATCACAGACGAGCAAGGCGCAAAAAGGGAGGCGGGCCGCTGCCTGGACTGCCAATGCCTGGAGTGTGTAAAATCCTGTCTTTTTCTCAAGGAATTCGGCTCGTATCCCAAAAAATATTTAAGGGAAATCTATAATAACGATTCCATTGTAATGGGCCAGCACCAGGCCAACACCCTTATCAACTCCTGCGCCTTGTGTGAGCTTTGCACCAAGGTTTGCCCCACTGAATTTCCCATGGCCGAAATCATCATCAGGGCCAGGCAGGCCATGGTGAAAAAGGGCAAAATGCCTCCTTCGGCCCATGAATTCGCCTTGCTGGACATGGATCAGGCCAACAGCGATGGCTGTTCTTTGGTGAGGCATCACCCGGGAGCCCAAACCAGCACTTATGTATTTTTCCCGGGCTGTCAGTTGGCAGCCTCCAACCCCCTGGCCGTAAAGGCGGCCTATGAATTTTTAAGCCAAATTTTTCCCGGAGAAGTGGGGCTGTGGCTGGGCTGTTGCGGAGCACCCGCTCATTGGGCCGGGCGAACAGAAAAATTTGAAAACGATGCCGATCAAAGGCTAAAAACCTGGCGGGAATTGGGCGAACCTTCTTTGATAACCGCCTGTCCCACCTGCAGCCAGACCCTGCCCAAAGGGCTTCGCCAAGCCAAGATAGTCTCCCTTTGGGAAATCATGCTCCAAAATGAGCCGCCGCCAAACCCGCTGAAAAGGCAGGATGCACACCTAGCCCTGCATGATCCCTGCACCGCAAGGGACATGCGGGAATTAAGGCATTCTGTAAGAAAACTTCTTGACCAGGCCGGGTTCAAAATCCGGGAACTTGAGATGAGCGGCGAGTACACCCAATGCTGCGGCTTTGGTGGATTGATGCAAAGCGCCAATCCTTCCCTGGCCCAAAAAACAAGTGAACAAAGGGCAAGCCAAAGCAAACTGGATTTTGTCACCTACTGCGCCATGTGCAGGGATAACCTGGCCGCAACCGGCAAACCCACGGCTCATATACTGGAACTTTTGTTTTCCCGGGCCACGGAAGGAGACCCCTTTGCCAGGCCCTGGCCCGGCTGGTCGGCCAGGCAGGAGAACCGGGCCAAACTAAAAAACCTTATCCTGGCTGAACTTTGGCATGAAAGCGGACCACAAATGGCGGATTGGCAAAAAATAGAGATAACCATGGCTCCTGATGTAAGGCAAAAACTGGACCAAAGGCGCATTCTGGACCAGGACGTCAAACAAGTGCTTTTAAACGCCGAAAAAACCGGCCAGGTGCTGAAGCACCAGGAAAGCGGGCATCTTCTCGCCGGGTTCAAACCCCTTAATGTTACTTTTTGGGTTGAATATTTACCGGAAGGCGCAGGGTTTAAGATCTTCAATGCCTATTGCCATCGCATGAGCATCGTTGAAAGGGGAGTCTAAATGGCCGGACTTTATGCCACGGAAAAGGACCTGGCCTGGACCTGCGCGGCGTGCGGCAAGGCCCTTGAGTTAAAAAATGTGGAACTTGAGTACATGGGCAGCCGTTTTAAGGTGGAGTTGCCCTGTTGTCCGAACTGCGGCCTGACCTTGATACCGGAAGACCTGGCCCGGGGCAAAATGCAGGAAGTGGAAAAACTTCTGGAGGACAAATAGTGCCCCCTTTTGCCCTGCATCGCCTGCCCTGCCTCAGAAAGGCGGCCCATCCCTGGCTGAGCCCCTGCACCCCGGAGTTGACCCGCCACGCCCTTTCTTTTTGCGGTTTTAAGCCCCAGGACAAAATCCTGGATGTGGGTTGCGGCACAGGCAGCACCTTAAGGCTTCTGACCAGGGAATTTTCCTTGACCGGAGTGGGGCTGGATATGGGACTTGATTACCTTGAGCAGGCAAGAGCCCAGGATCCAGGCCTTTTTCTTATACAAGCCAATGCCCGCAGAATCCTCCCCATAAAGGCCAATTCCCTTAAAGGGGTCCTTTGCCAGTGCGTCTTAAGCCTGATCGAGGACCCGGAAAAAGCCCTGCTTGAATTTCACAGGGTGCTAAAGCCCACAGGCTTCCTTTTGATTATGGATCTCCATCTTGATAATCCCGGACCGGAAATCAAAAACTTGAGTTTACAATGTTGTTTCACCAGGGCGGTGACTCCCCAAAACGGACAGGAACGCCTTAGGAAAACGGGCTTTGAGCTGGTCAGATATGAGGACCACTCCAGGCTTTTGGCCGAGTTGGGAGCCAGATTGATCTTTGAATGCGGGTCCATGAACGCCTTTTGGGACCTGGCTCTCAGTAATGAAGAACCAAAGGCCAAGGACCAAATCAAAAAAGCCAAACCGGGATTTCACCTCATGATCGCAAAACCAGTAACAAAACCAAGGGGGTGAAAATGGCAGACCCCATGTTTGAAATGATAACCCTGGCCGCAAAAGGCTATACCTGCGCCCAGATAATCATGCTCCTGGCCCTTGAACAAAGGGGGCGGGAAAATCCTCAGATGATCAAGGCGCTCTCGGGACTTGCCTATGGCCTGGGCCAGGGAAGCGGAACCTGCGGGGCCTTGACAGGGGGAGCCTGCGTGCTGGGACTTTACGCAGGCAAAGGCCAAGATAATGAACAGGCAAATGAAAGACTGCCCCTTATGCTGGAACAGCTTAACCTGTGGTTCAAGGAAAAAATCGCAAAAGATAAAGACGGCGTGACCTGCGCGGAAATCACGGATAACCGGCAAGGAGCCGGGCCTAAGATGCAGGCCTGTGGTCAGATAGTGGCTGAAACCTTTTCCAAGGTAATGGAAATTCTTGAAATGAACGGTATTGATCCCCATGCCGAATAACAAAATAACCGCTGGCGGCATCCTCTCCCAAACCCAGAGTCTTTGCCCGGTTTGCTTCCGCCTGCTCAAGGCCCAAAGGGTCCTGAAGGGAAATGAAATTTTTCTGGAAAAACAATGTCCCGAGCACGGTGTTTTCAGCACTGTGATCTGGCGGGGTGAACCGGAGTTCACCTCCTGGGTGCGCCCCAAAATCCCCTCTTACCCCCAAAATCCCGCAACCGATTACAACCGGGGCTGTCCCTTTGACTGCGGCCTATGCCCGGAACACAGGCAACATACCTGCACCGCGCTTATGGAGATAACCCAGAACTGCGACCTGGGCTGTCCGGTCTGTTTTGCCTCTTCCGATAAAAAAAGCCTGCCCGATCCCGAGCTGAAAGAAATTATGGGCTGGTGCCGGGCGGTAATGCAGGCCAGCGGCCCCCGCAACATTCAACTCTCCGGCGGAGAGCCCACCATGAGAAAGGATCTCAGCGCCATCATAGAAATGGTGCGCAACCAGGGCTTTTCCTTTGTGCAGCTGAACACCAACGGCATAAAGCTGGGGCAACGGCCGGGATACGCGCAGGAACTGCGACAGGCAGGCCTGGCCTCCGTCTTTCTGCAATTCGATGGATGCTCAGATAAAATCCAACGCAAAATAAGGGGAGCGGATCTGCTCAGGATCAAACTCAAGGCCATTGAAAACAGCGTACAGGCCGGTTTGGGTGTGGTCTTGGTGCCCACCCTGATTCCCGGGATCAATACAAACGACTTGGGGAAAATCATGGAACTCGCCTTAGACCTGGCCCCGGGCATAAGGGGAGTGCATTTTCAACCCGTCAGCTATTTCGGCCGCTTTCCCCATGATCCTTCAGACAGGGATCGCCTGACCCTGCCGGAGATCATGCAGGGCCTTTATGAACAGACCAAAGGGCTATTAAAGATCACGGATTTTCATCCTCCGGGCTGTGAAAACGCGCTCTGCTCCTTTAGCGCGGCCTATGTAAAAACAGGCTCCCAAAGCCTCACCCGACTGGGAGGGGAAACCGGGCAATGCAATTGCAGTCAGTCTGAACCCGAAGTGGCGGCCCTGGGGGCCCAGCGTTCGGTTGACCTGGTGGCTGAAAGGTGGTCCGCCCCTGCGCAGGGGGCATGCGGTTGCAGCCAGGTGCAGAATTACTTAAGTTTCGACGATTTTCTGGGCATGGCCCGCACAAACACCTTTACTGTCTCAGCCATGGCTTTTCAGGATGCCTGGAACCTGGACCTGGAAAGGGTGAAGGACTGCTGTATCCATGTGGTTTCACCAGATAAAAGGCTGATACCCTTTTGCCTTTACAATCTGACGGACATCCGGGGAAAGACCCTGTACAGAAAGGTTTAGGCTTTTTTTGATCACGCCCTTGGACAGCTGGACTCAAGCCAGGATCAGCGGGAAACCCGGTAGGCTGGATCGCGAGTTATTGGAGAGTTATCAACTTTCCAGGTTGAACCAGACCCTGGCCTGGGCGGCCGCCAACAGCCCTTTTTACCGAAAGCACCTTGGAGGCGCCTCACGTCTCTCCCTTAACAGTCCGGCTGATCTTGAAAGGCTGCCCTTTACCCGGCCGCAGGATCTGTCTGCCAAGGGCCTTGATCTCCTTTGCCTTTCCCAAAGCGATTTCAGCCGAGTGGTGACTCTGCCCACCTCCGGCACCACCGGCCGGGCCAAACGGCTTTATTTCACGGAAGAAGACCTCAAGCGCACTGTGGATTTCTTTGGCCGGGGCATGAGCACTTTTACCGAACCCGGAGACAAGGTGCTGATCCTCATGCCGGGGAATACTCCGGGTAGTGTGGGGGATCTTCTGGAAAAGGCGCTTTGGGGGATCAAGGCCAGGCCTTTTCAATATGGCTTTGTCAAAGACCCGATCGCCGCCTTGGCCGGAATAAAGGAACTTAAGCCCGAGGTCCTGGTGGGAACTCCTCTAGACCTGCTTACCCTGGCCCGTCTGAATGACCTGCCGCAGGGAACGGTTAAAAAGGTGCTTTTAAGTGCGGACCGCTCCCCTGTATCCCTGGTAAGGACTATAGAAAAAAGTTTGGGATGCGAGGTGTTCGACCACTACGGCATGACCGAAATGGGGCTGGGCGGGGCGGTGGAGTGCAAAGCGAAAACCGGCTATCACCTGCGCGAGGCGGATTTTTATTTTGAAGTGATTGACCCGAAAACCGATGCATCCCTTGAGCCTGGAGAGACCGGTGAGGTGGTCTTCACCACCCTTACCAGAAAGGGCATGCCTCTTATCCGCTACCGTACGAAAGACCTGGCCGCATTTCCGCCTCTGCCCTGCCCCTGCGGCAGCAGGCTTAAACGGTTGAGCAAAATCAAAGGGCGCATTGGGTCTCTTATTCCCCTTGACCAGGGAGAAACGCTCAACCCGGCCGACCTGGATGAGGCCCTTTTCAGCCTGCCCTACCTGTTGGATGCGTCCTATTCCCATAGTAGAACCTCCGAGGGGCCAGGCCTCTTAATTACGTTGTATGCACTTGACGCCTCGGATAAAACCCTGATCCAACAGGCGCGCCACAAACTCAAGGCCCTGCCCTCACTGACAAGGGCCCTGCGAGCGGGCGGTTTGGCTTTTTGGGAGGTCAAACTCGATGTGAAAACCGCCCTGCAAAGGACAGGCGGCAAAAGAAAAATGAACCAATAAACATTAGCCGCAAGGTGGGGCAACGGGGTGACTGCTTTTACAGGCTTCAGACAGATTTAGAAATCACTTGTCCTACTCAAGGTCTTCATCGTCAAACATGTCTGGATATAACTTTCTGGCGCAATCCGGGCACAGGCCATGGCTAAACTGGGCGTCTGAGTGCTTGGCAAGATAAGACTCAACCCTTTGCCAATATCCTTTATCATCCCTGATTTTATGACAGTTGGCGCAGATGGGTAAAATTCCGCTTAAGGTTTTCACCTCTTCCAAGGTCTTGTTCAAGCGTCTGTTGGACTGCTCAAGATCCCTGGTGCGTTGCAGCACCTTTCCTTCCAAAAGCCTTTGCTCTTTTTTCAGCTCGCTCAAAAGACCCTGGGTATACATAAAAGCCAGGAAAAGGCACAATAGCAGCGCCACCATGGTGGTGTATGATTCCAGGGTTGATTCCCCCACATAAGGGCCGTATCCCATGGCTGTGGCGCAAATGCTGTAAAACGCAGTTATTAAAAGACTGACAGATATGGCCTTCAGGTCCATGGTAATGACCACATATAACAACAGGGGAAAAATTAAAAAACGAACTTCTCCCAGCCAGGCGTTGCTTGCGAAAAGAAAAAAAAGCAGCAATCCCAGACAGGCGTAGAACTTTTTATCGGTGGTTCGCAAAATTGCGCGCAGCCCCTTCCCTTTACATGAAAAATAAATAGGAAGGGCCAATGATATGCCAAGGGTGTCCGCCAATGCCAATACAGCCGAGCGGTTAAAAAAATGGGCGGCTGCATGCTCATGGCAAATGCCAAAAAGATGAAGAACAACAACCAAAATCCAGGTGGTTGAGGCACAGGGTAAAAAAGCCACCATAAAGAAGAAACGCAAAACTTCTCTGCCGCTGGTAAAGGGATTCAAAAGTTTTAAATGCTTGAATATTTTAAAGGCCAAATACCCCTGTAAAGTATCCGCGCCCGCCAGAAACAGACCGGCCAAAAGAGGTCTCACGGCATCGAGCATATTGTAATTTTTGATTAAAAACGGGGTATTTATCAGATAGGAGCCTATGAAGATCCAAGGCAATCCCTTGGCCCCTGTTTTTAATAATAAGGCCAAGGCTATGCCCGCAGGCAACCAAATTACGGTAAGATTGCCGGGCGGAAGGTTGGCGCAAAAAACACCCAAAAAACCACTTAAAATATAAAAAACAAAAAAAGTAAAACCAACCCGTATTTTCATCACTCTACGCCCGGATAATTTCAGAAAAATATCAGAATCAGCTCTTTCACTAATAAAAGATAACATAAAGCCCTCAAAAAGAAAGCGATGAAAACTAGTTTTCAATTAAGATAGTTCAGTAAATAGTTTAAGAAAAAATCAGCCAGGGTGGGTGGAGTCAAACGTAAAATCAGGCTAGGGTAAGGTTTAAGCCTGTTCAATTGTCAACATCATGACAACAGTAAAACCCTTCTGATAATTGTAAAGAGGCGAACAATAATGTAACCCGGATTTTTTATATTCCTCAAAAAACAGCCGCCTTCCGACAGGGTGTGATGTAGAATATACTGTCAAAAGGCGGCTATTTAATCTCACTTTTTTTAAAAACCGGTGTTTTAAAAAATATAAACCTCTCGCCCTTATTCAGGCTTTTTTGAGGGAGTGGAAACCGATTTGGGCGTTTCCCTTCTTTGAGGCAGAGCCGTATCTTTACCCACCCATTCCGGCAACTCCATGCCACTCATATTCAAAAGATCCTTTATGGGGGGCAGTGAGTTCATCATGCCGGAGAGGAAATTGGCAGTGGAGGTCTGCCCGTCTGCTCCCTTGCCCGACTCCCAGACGGTTATCTTGTCTATGCTGATTCCCTTGATCGCCTGAACCTGAATCTCCATCAACTGCTCCAGCTTCTGGGCAATCAAAAGTTGCACGGCCAAATCGGGATTATCCCCCGCCGCCTTGATAAGCTGGTTAAAGCCTTCGGCCTGCTTTTGCAAGGTAGCCTCAATACCCGCGGCCTGGCCCTCCATTTCCGCCCGGGTGGCCTCACCCTTGGCCTGACCGGCCAAGACCGCCTTTTGTTTCTCCGCCTCGGCCATGGTCACTTGCGCCTTGGCATCCCGGCTGGCTTGTTCCATGGAGGCTTCGGACTGAATTATCTGCCGTTTCTTCTCTATCTCGGCCTGAACAATGATATCCGCTTCCTTGGTTGCCTGTTCACGCTCCCGGCGGGTCAGCTCGGCTTTTTGCTCTGCCTCATAGGCCGCCCGCAAGGCCTCGGCCGCCTTGATCTTCTCCGCAGCCTCACTGCGTCGCTTGGCCTCGGCCTCGGCTTCCCGGCGGTCTGCCTCCGACTTGGCTATGGCCACCTTGGAGTGGTTCTCACCTTCCACGGCCATAGCATCGGCCTGGGCCACCCGGATACGTTGTTCCCGCCTGGCGTCGGCCTCACCGGCGGCGCCGTTGCGCTCCTGCTCGGCCACCTCGATCCTGGCCTGGTTGGTGGCCTCGGCTGCGGCCTTTTTACCCAGGGCATCTATGTAGCCGGATTCATCGGTAATGTCGGTAATGTTGACATTGATGAGCTTGAGACCGATTTTTTTGAGCTCGGTCTCCACATTGTCCATCACCTTGCGCTCGAAATTCTCCCGATCCGCATTGATTTCCTCAATATCCATGGTGGCGATGGTGGCCCTGAGCTGACCGAAGATAATATCCTTGGCGTTATCCTCCACCTGCTCCCTGTCCATGGATAAAAGCCTTTCCGCAGCCAGGCTCATCACATCGGGCTCGGTTGAGATGCCAATGGTAAAACGGGAAGGCACATTCACCCTGATGTTCTGTTTACTCAAGGCGTTTCTGAGGCTTATGTCAATGGTCATGGGAGCCAGGTCGAGGTAGCGGTAGTTCTGGATCAAAGGCCAGACAAAGGAAGCCCCGCCATGGATGCATCTAGCTGCCCGCCCCTTGCCCACTTTACCGTAGATCACCAGCACTTCATCGGAAGGGCAGCGTTTATAACGGGACAATGCCGCTAAAATTATGGAAAAAACAAATAATGCAAATATACCTAAGGCGACCAAAGCAGCCATTTTAATTCCCCCCGATTTCAAGTTGGTTTACGGCAAAAAAAAAGCTTAAAGCGGCGGTTAATCTCCCACTAAAAGCGAATTTCCATCTAATATCTGCAAAACAAAAACACGCTGGTTGCGTTTTAAGGCTGGGCCTTCGGTTTCAGCCTCCAATTCCACCAGCCTGCCCTGAAGGGCAACCATCACCTTGCCCCTACCCTGACGTTCGCCGGGCACAGTCAGGCTTACCCTGGCCTCTTTTCCCACTGCGTTTTCCAAAACCAGGGTTCCATCGGACTTAAGGCGGGCCAAGGTTTGCATCACATAAAAAGAAGCGGCCAAAAAGCCAATTCCCCCGAGCATTCCGGCCAAGGCAGCCAGAAACACGGGAATCCCAAATTGACGACAGGACAAGGCCACCCAGGAGAAGCCCAGGAAAAACGCCACCATGTTGCGGACCGAAAAATAGCGAAAACCGGTTAGATCATCAGGGGATTCCGTTTCGGCATCGGCTTCTCCCAGATCACCGTCTTGGTCAAGGCCCAAAAAAGTAAAGACTGTCTGCAAAAGAAAAAACACCGTGGAAAATACAGCCAGACCCCATAAAAACTGGTCGGCGCCGCTTAAGGCTTGCCACCACCCGGTCATTTAGCCCCCCCGCTTAAAGTATTCATATTAACAAGGGAATTCCCCCCATGGGATTCGCTCCAGTCTTCCGGACGGACAGTGAAAAAGGCGTCTTGGCCTTTTTCAATTCAAACCTGGTAAAGACAGGTTATTTCCAGGTTTGTAAAGTAACCTCACCATACCACCCGAGACGGTTTTGTGCGCCTGTCAAATCGTTTATGAAGCTTATTGAATTACGCCACATCACCTATCTTTAGCCATACAAATATATAGTATCAAAACAATAGGACAGCCAAATTATTTTTATACGGCATCCGCCTTGTCCGGCCGAAACAACCGGGTTATTTGCACGGCGAGAAACCTGTTTTATCAAAAGACGTATGCCGGGCATTTTTATTACCGGCAAATTAAAACAGCCCTTATTCCCTGCCGGAAAGGGCCAGCCCCAAGCCCAGGGCGACAAACAGGCCCCCGGTGAAACGCAGGCGTATTTTTTGAGCTTTAGGAGTTTTGAGACGCTCACCAAGATACCCGGCAGACAGACCGACCAGCACATTGACCAGGGTGCCGGTGGTCATGAAGATCAGCCCCAGAAAAGCGGACTGCCAGGCGGTGTCCGGGCTTTTTGGATCAATAAATTGAGGAAGAAAAGAAAGAAAAAACAAAGCAACCTTGGGATTGAGGGCGCTGACCAACATCCCCTGTTTGTATATTTCGGTCAAAGGCTGTTTTTTAAAGGCCTGCTTTTTCAACACCTCCTGCCTGGTTAAAAAATTTTTCAGGCCCAGATAAATCAGATAGCCCGCACCGGCCCACTTTAAAACCTGAAAAAGAGTGGCGGACAATAGGATAAAGGCCGATATGCCTGCCACTGCTCCGGCTAAATGGGCTAATCCGCCGGTTGTTATGGCCAAGGCGGAGACAATTCCTGCCTGGCGGCCTTGAGCCGCCCCCCTTCCGGCCACATAGAGCATATCCGGACCGGGAGTTAAATTAAGGGCAAGCCCGGCCAGAATGAAAACATGCAAATTTTCCACGCCCGGTATTATCAAACTCTTTGATCTCCAAACTTAAGCGCCGATTCTCCACTAATCAGCCAAACGCAGCTAGTTGCCACTTTTTCAATTTTTTTTAATTAAATAAATAAAGAACGCGCATCTGTCATTTATTTTTCATAATGCAAAAGAAACAGGCAGACCCCAAATTAACTGAATGAGACTGCTCAGGACTGGTTATCATTTCCTAAGGCAAAGTCAATCTTTTTTATGGTGCTAAAAAGCCTCAAACAGATCAATACAACCTTAACATATTTGTATTTATAGCATTTCAGCCCTTCCCAGTTCCATCCACCACCTTCGGGTAAAAGCAAATCAGGTTTTTCCCGTCAGAAATTTAACTTGAGATAATCGGATATATGCGCCAATATTCCAAATATTGTAATGGAGCGCTAAAAGGTCGGGCAAAGCAAACTTTGCAGATAAATATCCTTTTGGTAAACCTAAAACAGGGTCTGCTCACCTAAGGAAAAGCCTACTATGGTCAGGCCTATAAATATTGGCGGAAGAGTATTGACGGAAAGCCGTACAGACCTTGCAAAGCCTGTCCGAGCCGAACTCATTACCCGACACCGAAACGCAATATGATTCCAGGACTGGATGCCGCATTCAATGAGTTCATTCAGCGCTCTGCGCGCAAAAAGCATTGACCCGCACACAAGCACTAACTCATCAGACTTAAAAACTCAAAGCCTTCGACCAGGGGTTAGAGTGGATATTGTGCTTGGTGATGAAAGCGGCGCCTCCCATGACATCAGGGCATCTGAGCTGCAAAAAATCTATCCCGACGGGACCCTTTGCCTAGCCCAGACCAGGCCCTCTTTGACTGAAAAACAAGTAGGGAAACCACTCAAAGTTACTTTTCTGTTTGCATTGGACCGGCAAGAAGGCCCATGCTGGTTACGTACAGGATATAAAACCGTGCTAAGTGGAATAAGCAAAAGACCTCAAGGTGAATACGGCTTTATGGAATCGCTTTTGGTTCCAGGGCCCACGGAGCTCACAGAGACTGATCTGCGCATGCATGTACGCATAACCACCGGTGACAATCTTCCCGTATTCATTGCCCCCGTCAACCGCCAAGAACTGGTAAACGGCCTGGTTGACCGTTTTTCCCAAGGGATGCGGACCCGCCTGATGGCCGGCACCAAGGGGGAGCCGCTTTTGATCAAGGAATTCACCGAATCTTTCAACCACCTTCTGGAAGAACTCAAGACCGGACAGGCCCCGCTTCAGGCCTCTACCGTGGATTTTTCCATGGGAGGCATCAGGTTCGTGCATACCGATCAATGGGAATTCCCCGTAGCCTCCCGCCTGAAAATCGCCTTGAATATGGGACAAAAAGATATATCACTGGAAGGTATTGTGGTACGGTGGGGCGAATTTGACCCGCAAGGCGGTGATCAAGCTCGTTTTACCTGTCTGCGCTTTACAGGTATAAATGAAGAACAAAAGAGAGACATCAAAGAATTGATGGAATCACTGGTGCAAGAGCGCCAGGGCTATTGGGCTGAATAGACTTAAGAGCAGAAATCACCTGCTGGAAGTCGAACGCCCCTTTTTCTTAGAACAACTTAATCCGGGCCGGAAAGCCTGACTACCCGGGGGGAGAATCCCACCTCTATAAGCGTTGCGGCCAACTGAAAGGCCGCCAAAAGGAGGCTGACATCAATGGATACACTGGAAAAGGCCCTTATCAGACTGGACCATTGGATTCACCATAACGAGCACCATCAGGAGGAATACGAACTTTTTGCCGACCAGCTGGACAAAGAGGGCAAAAAGGAATGTGGCGACATGGTGCGCAAAGCTGCCGAGCTTACCTCGCAGGGCACTGACGCCTTACGTAAAGCTCTGGAGATATTGAAGTAATCTTCCGGGGAAAGCCCTTCCAAGGCTTTCCCCTGCTTAATATTCAAATAAGTCATTCCGTTTTAGCCAAGACCTGTTCCGGAAAAGCACTGTCTACGGGCAACTTCCTTTTTTAAACTCTCCCGAGTAAAAAAAACCAAATCAGCCGGGAATCACCCAACAGCAATCACCTGTTATTAGTTAATCCTTATACATCGCTTATCTAATTGTTTTCACAGAGCAAGGCGGCCTTACAAACAACACCATCAAACGTTTGTTTAATTTTTCCAGCTAAAAACTTGACAAACGTTTGTTTAACTTCTAGACTCTGATTCTCAAACGTTTGTTTAACTACCAAGCAAAAGGTACGCAAAATGGCTATGAACAATAAAAACGCGCCTCAAGACCAAACGGAAACCACCCCCAAGGAACGCATTTTTGAGGCGGCGGTAAAGCTCTTTGGGCAAAAAAGCTCAACAGCCACCGGAGTTCGGGAAATAGCCAAAGAGGCTGGGGTCAATGTCGCCATGATCAGCTATTTCTACGGCTCCAAGCAAGGTCTCTTAGAGGCGCTTTTAGAGAAATATTTCATCCGGTTCACTGCCATAGTCGAAGAAGTTATTGGAGATGCGGAGATTGAATCCATAAAGGATTATGATTCTTATTTCAGGCAGTTCACTGAAAAAGTGATACGCTTTTATGTTGAGAATCCCAACCTGGTGCGGGTGGTGATGATGGAGATGCCCCTTGATTCTCCCAGAAACGCGGAGATAAAAGCCGCCTGGTGGAAACAGGTTTTGAAACGTTTCTCAAATCTCACCGAGCATCTGCTTCCCCAGGACCCGAGCACCCTGGAGGCCTTTGGTATAATCGGCCCCGCCTTCAACTCTGCCACGGCATCGCATTTTCTACTCATGCCTATAATCGAAAAAGTAGGGGCCATAAGAAAAGACGAGCAATTCTTTGATCGCTATTGCCAGCTGATGACCGAATTTTGCCTGCACGGTTACACAGGTGTTTTCGAGCTTCTCTGCTCGCAGTCAGCAGCTGAGGACCAAACCTCTCCGTACTGTAACAAGGGGGATCAGGCGCCCCCCGGTTAAGGCGAATCCAAAAGCAAAACAGGATTTAAGCTTCTGACAGCTCAAAATTCACGTCTTTGGAAAGGGAAGCAAGGTGCTTTGATGGCACAGGTACGACCATTAACAAAGAACCCGGCTTTATGCACCCCGGACCGGTTAGTAGGCGCTCCAGGTTTGGTCCTGCTGCTTTGCCTCACAATCATGATCTTTTTCCTTTCTTGCCCTTTGTTGGATCGAATCGCCGAGACTATTGCCCTTAAACAATTTTTTTTAGAGGTGGAGTTCAGCCGGGTTTTGACCGCCTGCCTCGAACAGGCCTGAAAGCGGCCGGTTCAGAGCGGATCAAGGTGAAAACCGGTTAAAAACTCGAGCTATCACCCAATTGTACAGTGGAGCCATTTTAATAATGAGTCAGATCAGAAAAGATATTGAAAAGGGTTTCGAATCTTTTGCCGGTGTTTTAATCAGGTACAGATTCATAGTTCTCATTTTAATGCTGGCCCTGGTTGCGGGTTTGGGTTCATTTACCCGCAACCTGGTCATGGACACCTCAACCGAGGGTTTTCTGCATAAAACAGACCCCGCCCTGGTCACCTATGACCGTTTCCGGGACCAGTTCGGCAGGGATGAAACGGTAATCCTCTCCCTCACTCCTCCCAAAATATTTGATCAAGCCTTCTTGGAAAAGCTCAAGAAAATGCACCGGGAGCTGGAAGACAAAGTTCCCTATGTGGACGAGGTGACCAGCCTGATCAACGCCCGCAACACCAGGGGCGAGGGCGACCGGCTCATTGTGGAGGATCTGCTGGAGGACATGCCCCGGAACAAAGAGGAAATGCAGGCCCTTGAGCAAAGGGTCATGCAAAATCCCCTTTACTTGAACCGGCTTATAAGCAAAGACGGCAAGACCACCAATATCACCATCAAGACCTATGCCCGGGTCAGTGAGGCCAGGAAGGACACCCAAAGCCTGCTGGAGGGATTTGACGAACCCGAAACTAAGGACAAACCCCTTGAAAATGGGCGTTCAGGCCACACCTATATCACCGGCGCCCAGAACAGCGAAGTGGTTGTAGCCATAAAGAATATAGCAGACCGCTATCGGGGCCCCGACTTACCCATCCGCATGGCCGGCTCTCCCAGCGTCACCCATTTTCTTTCCAGCGCAGTCCAGCAAGACACCGCCTTCTTCGTACGCCTGGCCCTTATTGCCATTGGAACCCTTTTGTTCATCCTGTTCCGCAGGATAACAGGTGTGGTGTTGCCTCTTTTAGTGGTGGCTTTTTCGGTTATCAGCACCCTGGGGCTCATGGCCTTAAGCGGCACATCGTTCTCCGTTCCCACCATGATCCTGCCTTCCTTTTTGCTGGCAGTGGGAGTGGGCGCAAGTGTTCACATACTCTCAATTTTTTATCAGGCCTTAAACCAGGGAATGGGTAAAAAAGAATCCATAGTGCATGCCCTGGGACACTCGGGCCTGGCGGTTGTCATAACCAGCCTCACCACTGCCGCGGGACTGGCCTCTTTTGCCATGGCCGAAATCGCCCCGGTATCAGCCCTTGGAATATTCGCCTCCACAGGCGTTATGCTCTCCCTGGTTTACACCGTAGTGCTTCTGCCAACCCTTTTGGCCATTATCCCGATCAAGCCCAAGCATAAAAAGGCAAAGGCAAACCATCACGCCCGCATGGACGGCATCTTGAACTGGATCTCCATCTTTTCAGCCAAAAGGGCCAAGGCCATTGTCCTGGTGTGCCTGGTTTTGACCCTGGCTTCGGTGGCGGGATTCAGCCGTTTGACCTTAAGCCACGACCCCCTGATATGGCTGCCTGAAAACAGCCCTGTGCGCCTGGACACCGAATTTCTGAATCAGGTCTTTGACAGCTCGGTAAACATGGAAGTGCTTATCGACACAGGCAAGGAAAACGGCCTATACGATCTTGCCGTGCTGAACACCCTGGACCGCATGGAAAAGGAAGTAGAGGCCTTTAAACACGGAAGATTCAGGGTGGGCAACACCTTGAGCCTGGTGGACATTTTGAAGGAGATCAACCAGGCCTTGAATGAAAACAATCCGGCTAAATACAAGGTTCCCCAAAATCCGGCACTGATACCTCAGGAGTTCTTGCTCTTTGAAAACAGTGGATCAGATGACCTGGAGGATGTGGTCGACACCAGCTTCAGCGTAGCCCGCTTCAGCATCCTTAGCCCCTGGATGGACACGGTGGCCCAAAACCCGGCTTTGGACAGGCTGACCAAACACTTTAACGAGGCCTTTGACGGCAAGGCCAAGGTCACCATCACCGGCATGGTCCCTCTTTTGGTGAGGGTCATGAACGCCAGCGTCATGAGCGCGGCCGAGAGTTACATCCTGGCCTTTATGGTTATCACATTCCTGATGATCCTTTTAATTGGAAGCATCCGCTTAGGAGTGCTTTCCATGTTCCCCAACCTGTTGCCGATCTTTATCACCATGGGCATCATGGGATGGTTTAACATCCCCCTGGATATGTACACCATGCTGATCGGTTCCATTGCCATCGGCCTGGCGGTGGATGATACGGTTCACTTCATGCACAACTTCAGACGCTATTACTTTGAGACCAATAACGTGGCCGAGTCCATCAGGCTCACCCTTTTCACCACCGGCAGGGCCATGCTGGTAACCAGCATCGTGCTTTGCGCAGGTTTTTTCCTCTACATGTTTGCCAGCATGAACAACCTGTTCCATTTCGGACTCTTGACCGGCACAACCATCCTTCTGGCCCTGGCCGCGGACTTTTTCCTGGCTCCGGCCCTGATGGTTCTGGCCCATAAAAAAGACAAACCCGAGGCTTCGGCCCAGGCTGCGGCCCAGTAATCTCATGATGAATCTTAAGCAACCAAGGAGAATAAAGATGCCGTTTTCCAGATTCAAACCAAACCCGCTTCTGCTTTTCGCTCTGGCCCTGACCCTTGTCTTCCTGACAGGAGCAGGCCAGGCCACAGCCGGCCTCAGCGCAGACCAGATAATGGAAAAGGTCGACGCCAGGGATGACGGCGACCATATGACCGCCGATATGGGCATGATCCTGATCGATAAAAACGGCAACCAAAGGGCTCGGTCCATGAAGAGCTTCAGCAGGGACAAGGGCCGCGACACCTGGAAGATCATATTCTTCACTGAACCGGCGGATGTTAAGGACACGGGCTTTTTAACCTATGATTACCGGAATCCGGAAAAGGATGACGATCAGTGGATGTATCTGCCCGCCCTGAAAAAAATCAAGCGCATTGCCAGCTCGGACCAGTCCAAGCCTTTCATGGGCTCAGACTTCTCCTATGCGGATATGAACAAAAGGGATATTGAGAACTACAACTACAAAATCCTCAAAGAGACCAAGGTCCAGGGTCACGACTGCTGGATTATCGAGTCCATCCCCAAGTCCGACAGGGTGGTTATGATGTATGGCTACACCAAGAGCATATTGATTGTACGCAAGGACATCTTTATGGTGGTGAGGGGAATCAACTTTGTGCGCGAAGGTAAGAAACTGAAATACTTCGACACCAAAGAGCTTAAGCAGATAGACGGCATCTGGGTGGCAAGCAAGGTCAACATGCGCACGGTCAGGGGTAAACAGACCCTGCACAAGACAGTGCTTACGCGAGACAACGTCAAATTCAACCAAAACCTGGATTGGAGCATCTTTACCAAGAGGCGTTTGGCCAAGGGGCTATAAACCGGGATTTTAAACTCCGCGCCCGGCAGGCTGCTCTCAGGTAACCTGCCGGGCGGCCCTTAAGCCTTTGGCCGTTGGATCGGAATTCTTTTTAGATGTGATTTTTGGTGACAGGCTATTTCTCAAGGAGCAGGAAAACGTGTTCAGAACCAGGGCAAAAATCATGCCCCTATTGCTGGCCCTGTTTTGTCTATGGGGCTTGACAGGACCGGATGCCGCCAGGGCGGAGACGAAATCCCTGGATCAGATGCTCGAAGGATTCAACTCCGAACCAGAACCTCAAAATACAGGTTCCTATGATTCGGTTTTGCAGGGTTTTGAAGAAAAAAAAGCCGACCCGCCCCAGGACTCTCTGGATGTTTTAAAGGGCTTTGAAGAGACAAAAAGCCCGTCGCCCAAGGAATCCGTTTCCCAGGACCAGGCCTTTAGCCTGCCCCAATGGCTGGATATTGAAGGAGACCTGACCTTCAGGTCCGTGGCCAACCTGGACGCAAACCCGCCGGCTCCGGGTCAGACCGACCACAGGGGCTTGGACAGCTTAAGGGGAGAGATCTCCTTGCAGGCGGATGTGGAGCTGCCCCAAAACTGGGATTTCAGGATCTCGGGTGACGCTTTTTATGACGCCGCCTTCAGCATAAACGGCAGAGACGACTACACCGGCCCGGACCTGGCCTCCCGTGAAAGCCAAGTGGAATTTGACGAGCTCTGGCTCAGGGGATCATTGCTTTCCAACCTGGACCTTAAGCTGGGGCGTCAGATTGTGGTGTGGGGGCGTTCGGACAACATAAGGGTCACGGATGTGCTGAACCCCATGGATTACCGGGAGCCGGGCATGACTGATATTGAAGACCTGCGCCTGCCGGTGGTCATGACCAAACTGGACTATTATCCCGCAGGCCTGCATCTCTCGGCCATCTTGTTGAACGAGATCCGCTTTAACAAGGATCCCGCCTTTGGCAGCAATTTCTACTCGGCCCCATCAAGGCCGCCTGAAGATATCAAGCCCCGCTCCCACCTGGACAACACAGAGTTTGCCCTCAGCCTGGAACAGAACTTCTCGGGTTGGGACTACTCCCTGTATGGTGCCTATTTTTACAATGACAACGGTCATCTGGCCCGGGGCAACCAGGGGATTGTTCGGGAGCATGAAAGGCTTTACATGCTCGGCGCGGCTGTAAACCTGGTCAAGGGCAACTGGCTTTTCAAAGGCGAGGCCGCCTGGTTTGAGGGATTCAAATTCCTGGCCCTCCCCCAAGAGGAAAAATCCCGCCTGGACCTGCTGTTGGGAGTGGAATATTCCGGCATTCACGAGACCACAATTTCCCTGGAAGCAGCCAACCGGCATATGTTCGATTTTGACCAGATCCTGGAAAATTCACCGGAAAACCCCAAGGAAGATGATTTCCAATGGGCGTTGCGCATCAGCCGGGACCTGATGCACGACCGGCTCACCATGACCTTTTTGGCCTCGGCCTTTGGCCTGGGCCTGGACCAGGGGGGATTCCAGCGTTTGGAAGGAGAATATGAACTCACCAGCCATTGGCATTTCATAGGTGGGCTGGTCTTGTATCAATCAGGCGAGCACCGGCCTTTTGAAGCGGCGGGAGACAAGGACCGGGTGTTTGTAAAACTCAAATACAGTTTCTAGTCTTGCTGATCAGGCGGGCAGTGGGAGCAGATGGAGAGATGATGCCTGCAAAACCAGCAAGGGTGCACCACCCCGAAAAATTTAAGCCGGTTGGCAAACTAAATCCTTTGCCAACCGGCATCCGATAATAACCCTGAAAACTTAACAAAAAAAGTCAAGGTAATCCATGACGAATTGTTTCTAACGCTAGGCCAGGCCAGACGCCTTGAGAATGCCGTCTGTCAAAAAGGCCGGGTTGCTCCACAAGGACTCATGCCCTCCCGAGAGTTCAACCAGGTTATACTCCCCCAAATTTTTAGCCATATCAAGATATCCCCCGGGCGGCAGGGAAGCATCGTCTTTGCAGAAAAGTACACTTTTGGGGATCAAAAGTTCGTCAAAGGGCTTTTTATCGATTTTGCCGAGGAAAAGCCCCAAGGGCTGAGTGTTCAGGCGGCCGATAAGATCATCCTGAACCTCTTTCGACTCTTCCGGCATCAGGGCGGTTCTTACAAAGTCCTCCATAATCGGCACGCACCCGTCAGGTGAGGCCTGGGCCGCCTGGGTCATTCCCTGGCTCACCTCCGGAGGGACCAGGTCAAACTGACACATGCCGTGGGGCAATACAAAGGCGTTATGAAAAATAAGATGGCTTATTTTGTCGGCAGCCAAGGGTGCGGCGGCCTGCATGATAATCCCCGCACTGGAGTGACCCAGCAAAACAACCTTTTTCTCCTGGGCATTGAGAACCTTGGCCAGGCTCTGGACGTAATCATCCAAGGTTATATCCGCCGGATTCAGGCCCAGCGCCGGGTCCGGCAAAGTGGGTGCGCTGGCGGTGTGCCCCCTGGCCTCGAGCTCCTTGACAACCTTGTCCCAACACCATCCGCCGTGCCAAGCGCCGTGGATCAAAACAAAATGCTCAGACATGAATCATACCCCCTTTTTTTGCATGATAAAAACGGGCTGAACGGTATCTGATTTCACCGTTCAGCCCGCATGTTAGAACAGGCTCGCAAAAGGGGTCAAGTAGGACGGCTTAGCCTCTTCCTCTAAATCAAGGAGGGAATCGTTCTCCAGACTCCTAATAAGCCTCTTCCCCGGCCAGATCCTCATCAGTCAAGCGATGCCTGAACATATGGTAAGCCCAGGCCTGATAGCAGATCACCACAGGCACCATGACCAACGCCACCCCGAGCATGATCTTGAGGGTGAGTGGGCTGGAGGCGGCATTGGTGATATTTAAGCTATATGCCGGATCAAGGCTTGAAGCCAAAAGATTGGGATACATGCCGGTCACCCCGAAAAGCGCACAAAACAAAATAGCTGCGCTGGAGGCGAACCACGCCTTCCACCAACTTTTCCGGGTCATCATCCACCTGCTTACAAGCATGGCCGCCACCGAGGCCAGGGGAATCAACCACAGAACCGGCATGGCCAGATAATTCTCATACAGTCTGGTGTAAAAGGCGGTTGCCGCCAAAAAGGCCACCGCCACGACCACCATTACCGGCCATAAAACCTTGGCGGTTTTTTGGGCCTTTTGCCCTAGTCCATTGGGGGTCTTTATCGCCAGCCAAAGAGCGCCGTGCACTAAAAAGAGCATTACAAACAAAACTCCGCCCATAAGGCCATAGGGATTCAGCAGAGTGAAAAGAGTCCCATGGTAGACCCCTTCGGCATCAATGGGTATGCCCGTGAAGATATTGGCAAAAGCCACCCCCAAGAGTAAAGCCGGGGCTGCGCTGCCGATAAAAAGGCAAATGTCCCATAGCTTGCGCCAGGCGTCCGAATCCACTTTGGAGCGGAACTCAAAGGCCACTCCCCTCAGTATCAAGGCAAATAAAAGCAACAAAAGCGCAGAATAAAGCGAACTGAACATAACCGCGTAGGCAGTGGGAAAGGCGGCAAAGGTCACCCCACCGGCGGTTATGAGCCATACCTCGTTGCCGTCCCAAAAGGGTCCCATGGCGTTATAGACCAGGCGCTTTTCCCTTTCATCGCCGGCCAGAAAAGGCATCAGCGCACCTGCGCCCAAATCAAAACCGTCGAGCATGAAATAAACAGCCCAAAGCACTCCCCACAGGAAAAACCAAACTGACTCAAGCATGGGCCGCCTCCTTTCCCTCTGACGAATTCACTTTAGAAGCCGCTAGGGGTTCCGGCCCCTTGCGGGCATGTTTGAAGATCAGGTAAAAAGCCGCTGCTCCCAAGAGGCCGTATATGGCAATAAAGGCCACAAGGGACACCCCCACCTGACTGGCGGCCACAGGACTCACCGCGTCGCTGGTGCGCATCAGCCCCCAGACTATCCAGGGTTGCCGCCCCACCTCGGCCAATACCCAACCGGCCTGCATGGCTATATAAGGCAGGGGAATGGCCCAGGGCAGAATCTTCAGCAAAAGCGGGCTCTGACTGGGATCTTTACGCTTAAGCCAGGCCCAGGCCGAAAGCAGGATAAAAAGGGCCCCCAGACCCACCATAAGCCTGAAGCCAAGAAAAGTGAGCAGAACAGGCGGGTGATCCTCCTTGGGTATGTCGTTTAGGCCTTTTACTTCGGCATCAAAATCATGAAACCCCAAAAAACTCAGGGCCCCCGGTATGGGTAGGGCCTCAATCAGATTGCCCCCATTCTCCTGATCCGGCCAGACCAGCAGGTAAAGGGGCGCATTTTTTTGGGTGACCCAATGGGACTCCATAGCCGCCAGCTTGGAAGGCTGTTTCTGCGCAACTTCCTGGCCGCTCATATCACCGTTTACGGCCACAAAAACGCTGAAGATCAGGGCAAAGGCCGCAGCAATGGAAAAGCTTTTGGTAAAAAACTCCACCTGGTTTTTGCGTAGGATATGCCAGGCGCTCACCCCCATGACGAAAAAACCGGCCAGCAGATAGGCCCCGCTAACCGTGTGCAGGAACTCGAGCAATGCCCACTTTTGAGTCACCACGGAGACAAAATCAGTGAGTTCGGCCCGGCCGTTTCTGATCGCATACCCCACCGGGTGCTGCATAAAGGAGTTCGCGGCCAATATCCAATATGCGCTTACAGTGGAGGCAATCGCCACCAGCCAGATGGCCGTGGCATGTAATTTGGGAGAGATGCGGTCCCAACCAAATATCCATACCGCGATAAAGGTTGATTCCAGGAAAAAGGCCAAGGTGGCTTCCACAGCCAAAAGCGAGCCGAAGATATCTCCCACATATTGGGAATAGCGCGACCAGTTGGTGCCGAACTGAAACTCCAGGGTAATGCCTGTGACCACGCCGATGGCAAAGTTGATTATAAAAATCCTGCCCCAGAATTTGGCCATGCGTTTGTATTTTTCATCACCTTTTTTTACATAGACCGTCTCCATGACAGCGATGAGTAGGGAAAGACCCAAGGTCAGGGGCACAAAAAGAAAATGAAAAAAAGTGGCGGCCGCGAATTGCAGCCGGGACAACATCAATACATCCATACTAAATCACCCTCCCCGTTGTCTTGGCCCGGTTGGGCATTGTTATTACTCTTTAATTTACTACTTATCAGATGGGACTTCATAGGTACTTCCAATTAACAGACTATTTTTCTTTTAAAAGATGCCTTTCGAAAACTTTTTTCGACTATTTGAAAGGTTCGGGGCAAGGCTCCAACCGGCTTTCAGCCGCTCATGCTTATTTCTTCAGCTTGAGTCAGAATGCTTTTCCCTGGCAGCCAAGGTGGCGAAATCAGCTGCTCTCAGCACTTGGCGCAGGGCATTCCTGGCCTTATCCCAGACCTCATGAACCGGGCAACCAGGGGTGCGGGCACAGGATTCGGGACGCAAAATACATGTGTTAAGCCCGATATCGCCTTCCACACATTCGATCACGTCTAAAAGAGTTATCTCTTCGGGGGCGCGTAAAAGTTGGTACCCGCCTTTGGAACCCTGGGTGATCACTATAAGTCCGCCGCGTGAAAGCCTCTGGGCGATCTTGCTTAAAAACTGGCTGGGTATATCCATGGCTGCGGAAATCTTTTTCCGATTTACTATTTCACTGGGCTCATGCAGGGAAAGAAACAGCACGCACCTGACGGCATATTCCCCTGCCCGAGTAAGATTCATGTTTTTTCCTTTTTTGATAGAGGACTAAGTTTGTCTTATTTATCTTATATCCCATTAGGCAAAACCAGTGCAACCCTTTTCGCAAGCATCAAAGAAAACAAACTTGATCCGGACGTGCTATGCTTGGGTGGAAACAATAAAATAGGCTTTGAAATCAACTGGTGAAAAGCCCGGTCAAAACCAACGGGGCAACCTGAGATCAGCATCTAACGAGCAGGTATTAATGGATTTTACCTTTATTCACGCGGCGGACCTGCATCTGGACAGCCCGCTTTTGGGACTGGCCGGTTATGAGAGGGCGCCGGTTAAAAAAATCAGAAACGCCACCCGCAAGGCCCTGGACAGGCTGGTGGAACTGGCCTGTGAAGAAAAGGCCGCCTTTATTGTGATCGCCGGAGACCTTTACGACGGTGATTTAAAGGACTACAACACTGCCCTTTTTCTGCAAAGCCGACTGAGCCGGCTTAAACAACAGGGCATTAAGGTTTATTTGGCCCTGGGCAACCATGACGCCCAAACCAGGATTACCAAAAAGCTGAAGCTTCCGGATAACACCTTTGTTTTTGCAAGCAAAAAGCCCGAGACCTTCACCCTCCCGGATTTGCCGGTTGCCCTGCACGGCCAGAGCTACGGTCATTCGGCCGTGGACAAAAACTTAAGCAGTTCATACCCGCAGGCTTTGGACGATCTTATAAACATCGGTGTCTTGCACACCGCCTTGAGCGGGCGTCAGGGGCATGAACCCTATGCGCCCTGCAGCTTAAGTGATCTGCTGCAAAAAGGCTATGACTACTGGGCCCTGGGCCATGTTCACGCCGGGGAGATCGTACACGAAGAGCCCTGGATCATCTTTTCCGGCTGCGCTCAAGGAAGAAACATCCGGGAGACCGGAACCAAGGGCTGCTTTGTGGTCAAGGTGGAAGGCAAGAGCCTCACCCCGGAATTCGTCACTCTGGACAGTGTGCGCTGGCAGGTCTGCCGGATTGAAGCCACAGGCCTTAAAAGCCCGGAGCAGGTGCTGGAAAAGACAGCTAAAAAAGCGGAAAAACTCATGGAGGAAAACCAGGGCCAGGTGCTGGGGCTCAGGGTGGAGATAACAGGACAGACCCCGGCCCATGGGGAGCTGAATCAGAATCCGGAGCGCTGGCACAACGAGTTGCGCTCTTTGGTGGCGGATGTCACCTCCGAACAGGCCTGGGTGGAAAAAATCATCCTCAAGACCGCGGCACCCCTATCCCTGGAGACCCTTCTGGCTGAAGATCCCCTGGCCGCGGGCCTGGTTGAGTTCACGGACCAGCTCATCAATGGCCGGGAGCCTGAGGCTTTGGCCGAGATAACAAGACAGATTGAACCCTTGGCAGCTAAGCTGCCCGGCGATCTCAACAAACCGCCTTATGAGCTTGACCTTGAAGATCCCACTTTAATGAGCGGGCGTCTGCTCCTGGCCAGGGACCTGATCCTGGAAAAACTAAACCAGCAGATCAAGGGGGGGAAATGAGGTTCAGACGTCTGGAGCTGGCCGCCTTTGGCCATTTTAACGACACCATATTGGATCTTTCCCAGGGAGCCCAGGGGCTTCACCTGGTTCTGGGCCCCAATGAAGCAGGCAAATCCACTGCCTTAAGGGCCATACACGACCTTTTCTTTGGCATACCGGCCAGAACCACGGACAGCTTTCTGCATGCGCCAAGCAAACTTTTGATCAAGGCTTTGCTGGAGCTCAAAAACGGGGACGCCATCTTTTGTCAACGCAGAAAAGGCAATAAAAACACCCTGCTGGACCAGGAAGGCAGCCCTCTTTCACCCAAGGAGACAGCCCGGTTTCTGGAGCTGGTGCCGGAATCAACCTTTAAAAGCATCTTCAGCACCAGCCATGAAGAGCTGCGTAAGGGGGGAGAGCTCATTGCCACAGGCCAGGGAGACCTGGGGCAGGCCCTTTTCGCGGCCGGCACCGGCGGACTGGGCATGCGAAACCTGATTCAGGAGCTGGAGGATCAGGCAGGGGCTATTTTCAAGCCCACCAACGCCAAAAAACCGTTTCTCAACAACCTGTTGATTCAATACCAAAGCCAGATGACCCTGGCCCGCAAAACCATTCTCAAGCCCGAGGAATACGAAGAACAGCTTGCCATACAAAACCAGGCTCAAAAAAGGCTTGATCACCTTAAAACGGAAATTCGCGATCTCAGCTCCCGGCTAAACCAGCTTGAACGCATAGAAAAAACTCAGCCCCTGGTAGCGGCCCTTGGCCAAGCGGAACAGGACCTGAAAGCATTACCCAAAGCCGCTAAGCTGGACACGGAGTTCAGCGGCAGCCGCAGGGAGGCCCAAAAGGAAATAAAAGAGGCAAAAAGCCAAAAGGCGGCCCTGGTTGCGGAGATCGAAAGCCTTAAACAACGACTGAGCGGTCTTTTGCCTGACAAGACGGTTCTGGAAAAGACCCGGACCGTGGAATCACTCTTTAGTGACCTGGGTAAGTATCAACAAAATTTAAGCGACCTGCCCGGCCAAGACACTCTGCTGAAGGAGAAAAAACATCAGGCGGAAAAGCTGTACCGCGAGCTGGGTCTTAAGCCGGAAGATACAGAAGAAGAGCCAGCCCTGCCGAGTGTGAGCCAAAGAACCCGATTGCAGGAGCTCTCCGAAGAAGAACAGGCCCTGAAAAATAACCTGACAAACGCCCAAAACAGGGCCAGGGAGTTAGCAACCGAACATGCCAGGTTAAAGGAACGGCAAAAAAACCTGCCTTCCGGGCTCGAGCTTGTTCATCCCCTGGCTATGGCCGTGGGCCGGGCCAGGGAGCAGGGAGACCTGGATACAGCCATAGCGGAGATGCAAAACCAGGTGATTGAGCTGGAACAAAGGCTGAATCAGTCAGTTATGGACTTACCCTTTTTCAAAGGCTCCCTGGAGGAGTTGCTCACCTTTAACGCACCTTATGAAGAAACCGCAGCCGAGCATGAAGCCCTTATGGCGGAAAACCGGCGCAGGAAAGATTCCCTGGAGCAAGGCAGGGAACAGCTTTTTTCCGAGCTGAACGACCTCAAGGTAGAAATAGAAAGCCTGACTATACATGGTTCCGCTCCCACAATGGAGGAGCTGACCAAAGCCAGGCAAAAAAGGGATCAAGGCTGGCAACTGATTAAAAAGTCATGGCTTATGCATTCACCTGATCCTGAGGCAGAGGCTCGCTTCAAAGGCTCCCTTTCCCTGGATCTGGCCTATGAAGCCTCTGTAAAAAAGGCTGATCAAACGGCAGACCGCATTTTTGAGCAGAGTGAAACCGTCACCAGACTCGAGGACCGCAAGGCCAGGCAAAAAAACTGTCTCGAACGCCTGAATGAAATCAACCTCAAAATCAAGGCCCAGGAAGAAGAGGCGATGACATCCTGGCAAAAATGGGCAAACCTGTGGACCCCCCTGATGCCCGAACCGGGTGCACCCAATGAGATGCAAAGGTGGCTAAGGGATTTCAAGGAAATAAAGCAATTATCCCTGGACCGGGAAAAAGCAAAACAAAAACTGGCCCGAATTCAAAAAACAAAAGGCACTTATCAAGCGGAGTTGACCGGCATCCTGAGCCAAATCCAGGGCCCCCTGCTCTCAAGCGGCCTTGACTGGCAGGCCCTTTTGAAAATGGCCGAAGGGCTGCACGCATCCTTAATCAAGGCCGGTCAAGATCAAAAAAACGCAGAAGAGCGCATCAGCGAAGTAAATGAACAGCTTAAGCAGGCCAACTCCGAGCAGGCAGAGCACAAGGAAGCCCTGGACCTGTGGCAGGAAAACTGGGAGAGGGCCCTTGATCAGGCCGGTATGAATTCAGGCCTTACGCCGCGTCAGGCCATGGCCGAGCTCAATACAAGGACAGAATTAAGCCAAACCCTGGCCAAGGCCAATAGTGCCCGGCAAACCATTGCGGCCCTGAGACAAAAAATCTCCACTTACCAAAAACAGGTTCAAGATCTTTGCACGGCCATCGCCCCCAGGCTGTCGGACCAAAAAACCGAAGAAGCAGTGGAAGGGCTTAACCGGCTCCTGGCCGACACCAAGACAGCGCAAACCCAAAAAGAGGCTCTCTCAGAACAGCTGCAGGACAAGGAAACCAGCCTTAACGGAATTGAAGCCAGGCTCAATCAGGCCAAGGAAGTTTTGGCCAAGCTTTTGATCCAGGCAGGAGTGGAAAAAGAAGAAAATCTGCCCCTGGCGGAAGACATTTGGCTTAAGCGCGAGGCAAAGCTAAGGGAAATCAATGAGCTGACCCAAAGCCTCCTCTCCCACGCCAGCCCGGGCATGGGAGCCGGAGAACTAAGGGAAGAAGCCGCCCAGGTCAAGGCTGATGAAATTTTTGCCCTTAAGGCGGAGACCCAACAACAACTGGATGACCTGGAAGAACAAAGAGCCGGGGAACAGGAAAAAACGGCCCAGGCCAAGCTTAGGCTTGAACAGATGAATGATCAGAAAGGGGCTGCCCAGGCCAGGCAGGAAGCAGGCAACCTTCTTGCCGAAGCAAGGGATAAGACAGAGGAATACTTAAAAATTCTGTTCGCGGTAAATCTCCTTAAAATGCAGATGGAGCGCTATCTCAAAGAGAACAAAAAGCCCCTTTTAGATAAGGCCGGAGAATATTTCCGGGAACTCACCGGCGGTTCTTTCAGCGGTCTTGCCATGGGCTATGATGAAAAGGATAACCCCATTCTTTTGGGTATTCGTTCTGGAAAAAACAAAGAACAATTACCGGTGGGAGCCATGAGCGACGGCACCTGTGACCAACTTTATCTGGGTCTGCGTCTGGCCGCCCTGGAACTGCACCTGGCAGCCAGGGAACCGTTTCCCTTTATCATGGATGACGCACTGGTGCACTTTGACGACCAAAGGGCAGCCCGGGCCTTATCCGCCCTGACCAGACTTTCGGCCCAAACCCAGGTTATTTTCTTTACCCACCACCAGCACCTGGGGGAACTGGCAGGCCAAGTCGCCAAAGATGGAGAGTTGTTTATCCATCGCCTTGAGGCCTGAAAACCTCGGCCGGGGCAGTCTTTGCCCCGGCCCGCATTATTTTTATCAAATCCCCGCGGTTATTTATAAAAACCGCTTAACCGGCCCTGCCCCCCTGATTCAATCTGCCCGGTTTTGGCTAAAGCTTCAAATCATAACGCTGTTCCAAGAGATTTCCGCCCCACTGGTCTACATTGTGCTCTTGGGTAACCACAAATCCGGCATCCAGGTAAAGGACCCTGGCAGCCTCAAGCCCTTTAAAGGTCCAGAGGTTTATCTTGGGATATTTTCTTTGCCTGCAAAAATCAACTGCTTTTGCCAAAAGCAGCCTGCCCAGACCATGGCCCTGAACCTTGGGGCTGACTATAAACCAGCGTAATCTGGCCCCGTCCTGCATGGCCTCCTTACCGTCTATGAAAACACTACCGGCAAACTCCCCATCAAGGCGGGCCGCCCAGACTCCATCCCGCGAAGGCTTAAACTCGTGCATGAATTCGCCGAGTTCCATGGCCACCTGGGTCTCAAAGCTCACATCAAAATCCCAGTTTTCCGCATAAAAACTACCGTGCAGCTCAACCACACGGCCGATAAGACCGGGGTAATAACCGGAAAAGACAAACTTAGCCGTCATATCGCCCCTTTGCCCCCTTCCTTTGCCTTGCAATCTTATTTAATACCAGTATACACTAGGATATCTAGTTGCTATTGTCAACTATTAAATCTTCAGAAACACGCCCTGGCCAATTGGCATCTGACAAAGTCCAGGAAGGCCTAAATAACAAAACGCGGGCCATGAAATCACCCCAAAAATGCTATGCATTTTTGGGGACCCCGTATGACGGCCCTCCGAATTAGGAGGCTTTCCCAAGCCGAGTAATTCGAATCCACTGGCAAAACCGCGTTTTTGACACTGGATGTCAGTCAAAGTATCAAAAGGCCTAAGTAACAAAGCGCGGGCCATGGATGGCCCGCCGAATTAGGAGGCTTTCTTAAGCCGAGTAATTCGTGCAATTGTCAAAACCGCGTTTTGGACAATTGGCATCTGACAAAGTCCAGGAGGACTTCGTCAGAAAGTAATAGTTGCTTTTGTCAACTATGAAGTTGACAAAAGCAATTCCCTGGGCCAAGATGCAGATACAAACTCAAACCAAAGGATTTTTTGTGCCTTTACCAGCCGAATCGGTACGACTGTTTAACCGCTTTTACACCAGGGTTCTGGGCCTCTTAAACGAGGGATACCTCAACAGCCCTGTGTCTCTCTCTGAAGCGCGTATTCTATTTGAGGTTAATGACCACCCCAAATGTCGGGCCAAGGATCTCATCGAGATGCTGGGCATGGACCGGGGTTATATGAGCAGGACCCTCCGCAGGCTGGAACGCCAGGGTTGGATTTTACGGGAAAAAGATCCCCAGGATAAAAGGGCCAGGGGCCTCACCCTGACCAATCAAGGGCAGATGGTGTTAAATACCATTATCAATAACAGCTCCGACCTGATCAACAGCCTGATCTCACCCTTGAACCCGGAAGAAATAGAACAAATGGTCAACGCCATGGAGCTGATCCAGCGGCTTTTAAGCAAAAACCAGGACCCCAAATAGCCCTGAATAACATTTTTCTCCGACTGACCAAACCTAACCCCGGACAGCGGTCTCCGGTCTAGATTATCAGCCGCGCCGTCTTTCAGGTTATCCACATGCCAAGGCAGTATTTTGTCTGTCACCTGGGCATCCCGGGCTATGCCCGGGATTCTTTTAATGCTACAATGAAATAAATTCTATTAGGACATATATTGTTTATTATTTTTCATCCTCATGCCTGACAGCCGTAAAAGGCATAAAAAAACAATTCTCCAGGGGAATAATCAGATCCATGCGTATATTCTTCAGGATTCTGTCTATCTTGTTTTTTGTAGCGGGCTTTATTATGCTAATGCTCTCCATCATGGTCTGGGACCATGCCCTGGGAGGGTGGCTTACAGGCAAGGGCCTGTATATGGTGGAAAGTCTGGGCCTTTTCTTTTTGGGGCTGGTGCTTCTTTTCACCTCGGGACTTTGCCACCGCAAAGTCAAACGCCTGATGCAAAATTAGGCCCCTCTTTTTTATCTATACAAACCGCCTGATGCAGCCAAATGCACCGGGTGGATACCCCCATTTACCTTTCTACAGGCTATCCCGGAAACTTTGCTCCGCAGGTCCAACCTGTACGCCCTCCTTTGCGGCAATTGTTCCCCTTGCCATGGATACTCCAATTAAGGAATTAGCTGATACTCAGGATTCCTTGTTCCTGCCTCCCTGAAACAAGTTTTTTCATGGACAGATCACAGGATGCTGTTTGAAAACCTTTTCCCGGCCCGCCCTTTTTTAGAAAAACCTGGTCTTCAAATCAAAAGACGGTTAGGATCAACCCCTTTAAAAAACACTTCCCTTTCCCAGCAAAATGGAGCCAGATTTTGAGCCCTGCCAATGGTATGGATTCCGCACTGATCAAGGTCTTGGCTGGAGCTGTGTTTATCAGCTTTTCCAGTGTCATGGCCAAACTCACCCACACAGAGCCGGTGGCAGCCGCCTTTTACCGGGTCCTTTTTGCCGGGGTAGCCTTAACCGCCCTGGCCCTTCAACAAAAAAATCCGGTTCCACCGGGTAAAAAAGGCATCTGCCTGGCTGCCCTGGCAGGTTTTTTCTGGGCTCTGGACCTGGGGGTGTGGCATTGGTCTATCCTGTTCATTGGTCCGGGACTGGCAACGCTTTTACTGAATTTTCAGGTCTTCATCATGGCTGGTTTTGGCTTTTTTCTTTTTAAGGAAAAACTAAACGGCATATATTTGGGAGCCGTTTTCCTTGCCTTGGCCGGTCTTTACCTGATTGTGGGCCAAAACTGGGGCCAACTCACAACCGAATATCGCACAGGCGTCTTTCTGGCCCTTTTGGCCGCCTTGGCCTACAGCTTTTACCTTATCAGCCTGCGCCACCTGGTGGGCGCCGCCCAAAGGCTCTCGCCCTTGAGCGCCATGGCCCTGGTCTCACTTTTCTGCGCCCTGTTTCTGGGCTTGGGCTCTTGGGGCACGGGCGAGACCTTTGCCATTCCCAGGGCCATAGACTGGCTTTGGCTTTTGATCTACGGCTTAGTCTGTCACAGCCTGGGTTGGTGGTTTATCTCAAACGGACTTCCCCACATAAAGGCCTCGCTCATCGGTTTGGTGTTGCTTATGCAGCCCGCCCTTGCCTTTGTCTGGGATGTGGTGTTTTTTGCCAGGCCCTTTTCCCCAAGTGAGGCAACCGGTGCGGGCCTTGCCCTTGTCAGTATTTACCTGGGTATAAACTTTGGGAAAAACAAAACCTAGCAGGACGCAGCCTTATGAGCAGAGCAAGAAGAAATAGCGGACGCTCCGCTGGAGTTTACGGGGGTTCATTTTTCAAGGAATCAGATGTATTTTTTAACCACCCGCCTCCTATTTGTCCAGTTTTCTTATAATGTAAACTTCCGGGCTCAAAAAAACTCTTTTGAAAACGAACCGAGTATCTTTAAAATAACTTTTATTCTCAACTAGTTTAAATATATCTTAAAGCAGGCGCCAATGAACAATTCTGAGTTTCATCCTAATTCACAAATTACTTTTTCTTAAAAAGACTATTTACTGACATGCAAATCAATTTTCCTTTCACCCCCTGCCAAAAAATAAATATTCTTTTCTTTTTTCGAATGATCTTTTTTTAAAAAATAAATTGTCTCAGCCATAGCTTTTCTGGTGTCTGGGATGTAGAATGCCTCGCTTTGATTACAAACAACAACAGGGCGAGATAATTCCATGAAAACCTTAACCCCCTCCCGAAAAGCACTCCTGATGGTCGGAGTGGGCGCTGTTCTTATCAGCTTTTCCAGCATAATGGTGGGACTGACCCGTACGGCCCCCACCACAACGGCTTTTTATCGCTTTCTTTTTGGAGGGTTGGGCCTTTTACTTATTGCCCTGCTTCAGAACAAGCCTCTCTTGAATGGTTGGAAGCCCCTTGGCGTGATTATTCCCGCCGGAATTTTTCTTTGTTGCGACCTGGGCTTTTGGCACAGATCCATACATATTATCGGTCCCGGCCTGGCCACACTCATGACCAATCTGCAGGTCTTTATAGTTGCCGGAGCCGGTGTTGTTTTTTTAAAGGAAAACCCCACAAAAAACTTTTTTCTGGCTATTCCCTTGGCTGTCGGCGGACTTTATCTGATCCTGGCCCCGGACTGGCAGGACACAGGAGCGGCTTACGAGTTGGGGATCTTTTTTTCCCTGGTCTCAGCCACCAGCTATGCCTTTTACATCCTATTCTTAAGGCGCTCTACTGTAAGCCGGGGAGCTGATTCGGCCCTGGGCAACATGACCATGATATCTTTGACCAGCGCCGGGATCTTGAGCATCGTCATTTTTGGGTTGGGTGAATCTTTTGCCATACCGGAGAAAAAAGACTGGGTTTTCCTTTTAATCTACGGCCTGTTGTGCCATGGCCTGGGCTGGCTGTTCATAGCTAAAGGCATAGCGGGCATCCCCGCATCCCTGACCGGATTGGTGCTCCTGCTTCAACCCACCCTGGCCTTTGTCTGGGATGTGCTGATTTTTGACCGTTCGTTTTCCATTACTGAAGCGGCAGGAGCAGGCCTCACCCTATCCGCCGTGTACCTTGGATCAAGCGGTATGAATAAATAGCCCTTCCGCCTGAAAGCATCCTGGATTTTCAGCCTGCCTTCCGGTTAGAATCATGCCTCATAACCAAATCCCGGCCAGGCGCAAACTTGAAAATACCAGGAAAGCATAATGCAAGACTCTACCTTGAAAAACCTTCCCCTGTTACAGGTGCTGGCCGGAGCCTCTTTGATAAGCTTTTCCAGCATCATGGTCAGGCTTTCCGAGGCTGACCCCACCGCAGCCGGAGTTTACCGGGTTTTGTTTGGTGGAATCGCCCTTCTGGCCGGGGCGTTAATCCGCAGGGAAAACCTTTGGATGGGGGCCAAGGCTTTCTTCGGCGCAGCTGCGGCCGGGCTTTTCTTTTGCTTTGACATGGTGTTCTGGCACCGCTCCATCCACTATGTAGGGCCAGGTCTGGCTACTTTGATAGCCAATTTCCAGGTCTTTCTGGTGGCTGCGGCCGGGGTGCTGTTTTTTAAGGAAAAAGTCACAACCCGCCTGATCTTTTCCATTATCACCGCCCTGGCCGGGCTATACCTGATCGTGGCCCAGGACTGGGCCGCCACGGCAGGCAATTACCGGGCAGGTGTTTTACTGGGCCTTTTAGCCGCTTTAAGCTACACCTTCTATCTCTTTGCCTTACGCCGCACCATGGTTTTGCCTGTAAAGCTGCCTTTATTTGCCAACATGGCGATCATGTCTTTGGTCAGTGCTCTTTTTCTTTACATAACAGCGACTGTTACCGGAGAATCTTTGGCCATTCCCCGGCCTGTAGACTGGCTGTGGCTTTTGATCTATGGGCTGGTCTGCCACAGCCTGGGCTGGATTCTGATCGGTACGGGCATGCCTCGCATCCCTCCCTCAAAAACCGGCCTTATCCTTTTAATGCAGCCCACCCTGGCCTTTATCTGGGATATCCTGATCTTTGCCCGACCCACCACAGCCATTGAGGCCCTGGGAGCGGTTATCACCCTGGGGGCTATCTACCTTGGCGCGGTTCGGCGCTGACTACCTCGCCTGTAGCTAAACCATGCCCAACCTTTTTATTCCCGTAAAAAGATAAGCTTCTATAGCCTTCTCCAAAAGTTCCTTTTTTCACATTTAATTCCCCTTTCTCACCCCCTGTATGGCCAGGAAACCCGGGGTTCGTTACAATCCTCTGCAATTGAAATATTTTCAATTAAATCCCTCCCAAACAAAGGAACTTAAAAGAATGACATCAACCTCAATGCCCAATTTGGGTTCCGGAATGAAAAAGGAGAAGATTACCACCGCAGCTGAAGCGGTGCGTTTGATTCCAGATGGAGCCGCAGTAGCCTTTGGCGGGTTTGTTGCGACAGGCCTGCCTGAGGAGATGACCAAGGCTCTGGAAAAAAGTTTCCTGGAGACAGGGCATCCCAAGGACCTGACCCTGCTATACAGCGCCGGACAGGCCGGAGGCCATTTCGGCGGCCTGGACCGTTTGACCCACAAAGGCCTTCTCAAAAAAGTTATAGGCAGCCATTTCAGCATGGTGCCTGGCCTGCAGGAGGTGATCCGGGATAACCAGGTTCAGGGCTACAACCTGCCTTTGGGCTGCATCGCCGCCCTTTTACGGGATACAGCGGCGGGCAGGCCCGGTCTTATCACCAAGGTCGGCCTCGGCACTTTTGTCGACCCTCGTCAAACGGGCGGCAAGCTCAACCAAAGCACCACCGAAGACATTGTGGAACTGATGGAGATTGATGGGGAGGAGTATCTGCGCTTTAAACCTCTCACCATCAATGTGGCGGTCATAAGGGGCACCACAGCCGACTCCCACGGCAACATCACCATGGAAAAAGAGGCATTTGACTTGGACCACCTGGCCATGGCCACGGCTGTGCGCAACCAGGGCGGAATCGTGATTTGCCAGGTGGAGCGTATTGCCGAAAGGGGCAGCTTAAACCCCAGGGATGTGCGCATACCCGGTATTCTGGTGGATTGTGTGGTCAAGGCAGAGCCGGATAACCATTGGCTCACAGGTCTTGATGCCTATGACGCAGCACTCACCGGTGAGATCAGGATGCCCCAAACCTCGGTCCAGGCCATGGATTTGAGCGTCAAGAAAATCATCGGCCGCAGGGCCTCTTTTGAACTCACCCCCAACTCAGTGGTGAACCTGGGCATTGGAATCCCCGAGACCGTGGCCTCAGTGGCGGCAGAAGAAAAAATCCTGGACTACGTCACCCTGACCACCGAGCCTGGAGTCATCGGCGGCCTGCCTTCGAGTAGCTTGCGCTTTGGCACCGCCTCGAATACCGAAGCTATCGTGCCCATGGCCAACCAGTTTGATTTTTACGATGGCGGCGGCCTGGATGTGACCTTTTTGGGCATGGCGCAGGTGGATAAAAAGGGAAACGTCAATGTCAGCCGTTTTGGCCCTAAATTCACCGGCGCAGGCGGTTTTATAAATATCAGCCAAAACGCCAGAAAAGTGGTCTTTACCGGCACCATGACCGCCGGGGGATTCAAGGCCTCTATCGATGAAAACGGCCTTAAGATCCAACAGGAAGGCAAGGTGCACAAATTTGTGGACCAGGTGGAAGAGATAACCTTCAGCGGTGAACTGGCCGCCCAAAATGGTCGACCGGTTTATTATGTCACTGAGCGCGCAGTCTTCCGCCTGGGCAAGAACGGCCCGGAATTGATCGAGATCGCACCGGGACTGGACCTGGGAAAAGATATTCTGGCCCACATGGACTTCAAGCCGGTGATCCCCAGGGAAATCAAAATCATGGATAAAAGGCTCTTTGCCGCCCACTCCATGGGCCTTATCAACGAACTCTTTGCCATTCCCAACAAGGAGCGTCTCACCTATGATCCCGCGACCAACTTCTTCTTTGTGAACCTGGAGTTCATGAGCATCAAGAGTAACGAGCAGATCGAGGACCTTAAAGAGGCGCTTACCAACAAGCTTTCACCGGTGGGCCACAAGGTTCAGGCTATTGTCAACTACGACAACTTCTTTATCATGCCTGACCTGGTAGATGAATTCGCCCAATTGGCCAGGTATCTCATTGACAACTTCTATGCCAGCGTAACCCGCTACACCACAAACGCTTTTATGCGCATGAAACTGGGCGACGCGCTGGAGGCCAAAAAGGTGCCGGTAAACCTGTTTGAAACCAAGGAACAGGCAGCCAGGCTCTTGACTACTGAATAAGCCGTTTTTTGATTGATATCACAAAACCGCCCGGATTTTCCGGGTGGTTTTGTGCTTGCTGACAAAGTCCTCCTGGACTTTGCCAGAGGCAACTTGGCAAAAACGCGCTTCAAAAAAGCAAAAGCCTATTTCCCATCCAGGACTTTTCTGACTCCCACTAAAAATTCCTCTTTGGTAAAGGGCTTATCCATAAAAGAACTGGCTCCCAGGGCCATGGCCTTATCAACCAGGGACGAGCCTGCATGCCCACTGGCTATCAGCACCTTGATCTCCGGTTTCTGCTTTTTCAGGCTTTCAAGACATCGCACCCCGCCCATGCCCGGCATATCAAGGTCCAGAATCACCAGCTCAACCTTTTCCCTTTCTTCGCCAAACAGCTCCAGGGCCTCTTCCCCGGTGGCGGCGGCCATCACCTCGTAACCGGAGCGCAAAAGCATACCTTGGAGCATTTGCCTTATGGCCGGATCATCATCAACTAAAAGTACTGTTTCATAACCCTGGAAAGCGGCCTTACCCTCGGACCTGAAGAGATCTGTGCCCAGCCATTTACTGTGATCCAAGGCAGGCAAAATAACCTTGAATATCGAGCCCTTGCTTTTAGCGCTTTCGCAGGTGATCACCCCGGAATGGGACTTGACAATCCCAAACACCGTTGATAAACCCAGGCCGGTGCCCTTGCCCACCGGCTTGGTGGTAAAAAAGGGATCAAAAATCTTTGCCAAAAGCGAAGGTTCAATGCCGCATCCACTGTCTTCAAGGCAAAGTTCCACATATGGTCCCGGCTCCAACTCATTGGGAGGTTTCCCGTAAGTAGAGTCTAAAGAAAGGCTGTTGGTGCTTATGGTGAGCGTCCCCCCTTCGACCATAGCATCGGCCGCATTGGAGGCCAGATTCATGACAACCTGGGCCAACTGATTGGAATCTCCGAGAACCAATCCGGGCTCCGCCTTCAACTCTTCGATTATCTTGATATTTTTTGGCAGAGTTCTTTTCAGGAGCCCGATAGCCTGCCTGACCTCCAGGTTGAGGTCCACGTTTTTCATCTCAAGGGAAGCCTTACGGCTGAAAAGTAGAATCTGACGTATGAGGTTACGGGCCTTTTCCGCAGCCCCGAGAACATGATCAAGTTCAAAAGAAGGATCTTCATGACCGGCTATCTTGTCTTTGGCAATATCGGTAAAGCCAACGATCGCCCCTAGTATATTATTGAAATCATGGGCTATCCCCCCTGCCAAGGTGCCTATGGCCTCCATTTTCTGGGACTGCCGCAACTGGGCCTCAAGACGCCTGTTCTCCCTTTCGGCCGCCTTGATGCGGGATATATCCCGGATAGTCCCAACCACCAGTTTCTCGCCGGTGACCGGGTCCGTAAAAAGGGACTTCTTGGTTGAGATTATGCGGGGCTTGCCCTCTTTACCCCAATTTATCTGAACTTCCTTTAGTATGGTCCGGCCGCTCTTCAAAACCTCATTGTCATGGGCCCAGAAGACATCCACCTGTTCGGGCGGGAATATGCTGTAGTCATCCTTACCCAGGAGTTGTTTTCTGGTTCTGCCCAGCATTTGGCAGGCGGCATCGTTTAAGAGCCACCAGCGATGTTTCTGGTCCTTGACATAAAACGGATCCTCAACCGTGTCCAAGGCCCGTTGCATGAATTTTTCAGAACGACGCAAGGCCTGTTCCATGCGTTTTATTTCAGCTATGTCTTGTCGCAGCCTTTCTTGTAAAACAAAATTTTTCCTTTCGGAATATTCCATTAAATAGGCTATAAACATGCCGGCTAAATCGGCGCCGAACAGATAAAAGCAGTTATTCAACAAAGTCAATGAATCGAGCCTCATATAAAATCTGGCAACCAGATAATAACCCAGAACTATCGACCCGCAGGTTACAGAGGCATAAATAAACCTGGCCCTGATAAAGGCATATCCCCAGAGAAATATAATAATGAATCCGGCATAGGTATGCTTACCGGTCAATTCATGGTTCAGGCCATGCATATAAAGGCTGCCCATACCGGTGACCAAAATGACCAGGTTCACCCATATTTGGTAATGCTTTGTAAAACCGGGGTAAAATGAATAGATCAGCACCCCCAGGCCAAAACCGACCATCACCCCGAAGCGCACCGGCCAAAGCAGGTCTAAATTTTGCGGATTATTAATTTGATCAAGAATGCCAAAGGCCGAGACAATAAAAATACCCAGAATCAATGAGATGCGAATATAAAATTTGGACTGCTCTGCCCGCTGATCGAGATAACGGGCTTCCAGCCATTGATTTTCACCGGAAAATGCAAGCGAAAGGGGGTTTAATCTGGTAGCACGCCCCTTAAGGGAAATACCGTGCATAGACCTCCTTGCCTGGGCGATAGTGGTGTGCTTTCTTTTAAATAACCTTTTGTTTTTTCAGACTTTACCAATATAACAAGCGGAAATTCAACTACAAACTGCTTCTCAGCGGTAAATCGCTTTGCCCTGGTGGATAATGATGTTTTACTCTCTTACCTAACCTGCATTTATCCCAATGTATTTAGTAAAAACACCCAAAAGTGGGGGAAATATAATATTTGGGTGACAAGTTATCTACTTATATATATAAGTAGATAATAAGATATAAAGCCAAATTGCGCGAACAGAACACGGAATCAAGTATGCTACGCAAAAACCATGAAAAATCAGATATTTTTTTCCAAGGCCAAGAACTGGATATTAAAAGCGCGGTGCCCCTTTATTATCAGCTCAAAGAGCTGATCCAGGCGCAAATAGCAGACAATCACTGGCGGCAGGGGCAAATGATTCCTTCGGAAAACGAACTGGCCGAAGCCTTTAAGGTCTCCTCCGGAACCGTTAAAAAGGCCCTGGGGGAGCTAGTAAGTCAGGGATTGCTGACCAGGCGGCAAGGGAAGGGCACCTTTGTGGCCAAGCCCGACTTTAACAAAAGCTTTATCCGTTTTTTCCGCTTTGGTTCAAAAAAAGAAGGTGTCTTCCCCCATTCCAAGGTATTAGCCAGCGGAACGGTTGATCCTATGCCGGAAGTTGCCAAGGCCCTGAAGCTTGAACCTGGCCAAAGAACCATTTTGATCCGCCGTCTGCGCATCTTGGAAGACATCCCCCTAATGCTGGAGGATATCCACCTGCCCGAAGAAATCTTCAAAGGTTTCGACGAACTGGATATCTCCCAAAAACTACTTTATCCCATATACGACCGAAAATACCACACCCCCATAATCTGGGCCGAGGAATTTTTAAAACCGCTCACAGCCACCCAGGAGGCAGCCGGTTACCTTGCCATTGAGCCGGGACAGGCTGTTATCTCCATAGAACGCATTGCCTATACCTATCAGGATCGCCCGGTGGAGTTCCGCAAAAGCCTGGGCCGAGGTGACAAGTTCAGCTACCACATTGAGATCAGATAAGAAAAAGGATTATCAATAATGCCTCTGGTAAACCTTGAAGGCGCCTTTGACCTACATATCCATACAAATCCCTCTCTTATTCAGAGAAGCAAGGGTGATCTTGAAACGGCCCGTGACGGGGCGGAATCCCCTTTGGCCGGAATAATGCTGAAAAACCATTTTGAATCCACGGTGGGCCGGGCCGCGACCGCATCCCAAGCAGTGGAAGGCATCCAGGTTTATGGAGGCCTGGTCTTGAATACCTTTTGCGGGGGATTAAACCCCGCGGCTGTGGATACAGCCATTAAACTGGGGGCCAGACAAATTTGGATGCCGACCTTAAGCTCCAGGGCACACAAAGACAAATTCCCGGTCCAGGGAAGCTCCCAAGGCGCGAAAGACAAGGGAATCTCTGTGCTGACGGAAGACAACAAACTGAAGCCCGAGGTAAAAACAATCCTTGAACTTTGCCGGGAATCAGGGGTGATTTTAGGCACCGCCCACCTGACCCCGGCCGAAATTTACGAACTGGCACGCCTGGCGCGAACCACCGGTTTTAAAAAACTTTTGGTCACCCACCCCTATTTTGCCCCACCCAGGCTTTCGGTTAAGCAGCAAAAAGAGCTCACCAGCCTTGGGGCCAGGCTGGAACTATGCGGAGGCAACCTCTATCCCATACCCGGCCTAGCCACCTTGGATAACTACCTCGAGACCATATCCGCCATAGGAGCTCAAAACCTGATCCTCAGTTCAGACGCAGGACAGCCCCGCAAATCAAAGCCCTATGAGGTGTTAAGGGTCTTTGCCCAGTGCCTCGTGGAAAAAGGAATCAAACAAGAAGATATTGACCTGATGACCAAAAAAGTCCCGGCTGAACTGCTGGGGGATTAATCTTTTACAAAGGAAAGGGATCATGCCCGAGAGAATTGAACAACATGCCAGTCAAACCCTTAACACCCCGGACCAGGTGATAATCCCCTTTATTGAAGGTGACGGTGTGGGGCCGGATATCTGGCAGGCCTCTTGCCCCGTGTTTGACCGGGCTGTGGAGCTTGCCTATGACGGTCAGAGAAAAATTCACTGGCTGGAGGTGTTGGCCGGGGAAAAGGCCCACGCAAAAACCGGTGAATGGCTCCCCAAGGAAACCCTGGAAGAACTGAAACGCTGCCGGGTGGGGATTAAAGGCCCCTTGGCCACACCAATTGGAGGCGGCATCCGCTCCCTGAATGTGGCGATCAGAAAGGAGCTGGATCTTTACGCCTGCATCAGGCCGGTTAAATACATAGAAGGCATGCCCTCTCCTGTAAAAGAACCTCACAAAGTGGACATGATCGTTTTCCGGGAAAACACAGAAGATGTCTACGCAGGCATTGAATGGGCCGCTGAAAGCAAACAGGCCGAAGAGGTGATTGATTTTCTGAATAAACAGATGGGTCAAAAAATCCGGCACGGCTCGGCTCTGGGCGTAAAGCCCATGAGCCATCCAGGCTCGGTTCGCCTTATCCGCCGCGCTCTTGAATGGGGGCTAAAGCACAAACTGAAATCCCTCACCCTGGTGCACAAGGGTAATATCATGAAATACACGGAAGGCGCCTTTAAGGACTGGGGTTATGAACTGGCGGCCAAGGAATACGGCGCTCATACCGTGTCCGAATCCAAGGCCCAAGCCAACGAAACCAGGCTGGTTATCAAAGACCGCATAGCAGACGCCATGTTCCAGCAGATTCTCTTGAGGCCCCAGGAATATCAGGTGCTGGCCACCCCGAACCTTAACGGAGACTATCTCTCAGACGCCCTGGCCGCCCAGGTAGGCGGGCTCGGCATGGCTCCGGGTGGCAATTTCAGCGACGAGGTGGCTGTTTTTGAGGCGACCCACGGCACAGCGCCCAAATACGCGGGCCTGGATAAGATAAATCCCGGCTCAATGATCCTCTCCGGAGCCTTTATGCTGGAGCATATGGGTTGGCAAGAGGCCGCGGATTTGGTCAGGCTGGGAGTGGAGCGGGCAGTCAAGGACAAGGTTGTAACCTATGATCTGGCCAGACAGCTTGAAGGAGGCAAAGAGGTGAAATGCTCCGAGTTTGGCGAGGCTGTTTCGGAACGTATGCAGGCCAACTAGACATGAATTCCGCCCGGTTAGAAAACCGGGCGGATCTATAACCGGCGGACAAAATCCTCCTGGACTTTCTTAGAGACCGTTAGGTAAAAATGCGGCTTTGCCAAATGGCTGCCAAGGTAATATCAGCGGTCAAAAACACGGGCCAGCTTACCAACAAAAACATGCCCGCACTGAATAAATATCAAGGAATCATTAACTTGAAATCTATAACTATTACTTTTTGTTCTGGTTTAGTTAGCGACTGGCAGGGTGTTGAGAAATGGCCACTTAATACGACAAAAGGGAAAAACAGAATCATTTCTCAATTCATAAACCGGTGCCCGGGTAACGATACAGGACAAAAACCGGTTTAAGTTAAATATCCTTATCCCCCAACCTCACACTTCCAACCTACGCAAAGTCATTAAAAAACGTAACCTTAGTTTGAGTATGCTAAGACTATCCTATATCATAGCGATAAAAAAGGGAGTTACCAGATGAGGATAATTCTGTTCGCAGGCAAGGGGGGAGTGGGCAAAACCACCATCGCCGCGGCCACAGCCGTGGCTGCGGCGCAAACAGGCTGCAAAACCCTTCTGATGTCTTTGGACCCTGCCCACAGCTTAAGCGACGCCTTTGACCTTGACATCTCCCTTTTAGCCGCCCACAAGGGCAAGCCCCTTAAGTTGGACAAAAACATCTGGCTCCAGGAGCTGGATATCCACGAAGAACTGGAATCCAACTGGGGCGAGGTGCACCGCTACCTGGCCTCGGTCTTCAACACCTCAGGCATAAACGACATCTTGGCCGAAGAGCTGGCTGTTCTGCCGGGCATGGAAGAAATCAGCGCGCTTTTACATATCAACACCTATGTAAAGCAAAAAACCTATGACCTGATTATCCTGGACTGTGCGCCCACCGCTGAGTCTTTACGTTTTGTAAGCCTGCCGACCACCTTGGAATGGTACATGAACAAGGTTTTCAGCCTGCAGCGCAACATCATGAAGATCGTCAGGCCGGTGGCGGACAAAGTATCGGATATCCCCCTGCCCAGGGATTCCTATTTCAATTCCCTGGACAAGCTCTTCGGCAGGCTGAAAGGTGCGGATAAAATATTGACCGATATGGAACACACCACAGTTCGCCTGGTCACCAATCCGGAAAAGATGGTTCTAAGGGAAACCCAAAGGGCTTTTATGTTCTTCCGCCTGCACCAGCTTGCCATTGACGCCGTGATCATAAACCGCATCCTGCCCAAGGACAGCCGGGATGAAAGATTCAGGGAATGGGGCGCTATACAGGATGGATATCTCAAAAAAGCGGAAGACTATTTCAGCCCGGTTCCGATTTTCCAATGCCCCTGGCAGGAGGGCGAAATCCTGGGCATGGAAAAATTGACCCGCCTAAGCCGGGCGCTTTATCCGAAAAAAAATCCCACAGAAGTTTTTTACCGCAGGCAGCCAACCAAATTCGTAAAAGAAAACGGTCACCTGGTATTAAGGATCCATGTCCCTTTCGCCGAAAGCAAGGACCTGGACCTTACCAAAGTCGGAGATGAACTGATCATCAAAACCGCCAACTTCAAACGCAACCTCATTCTGCCCCGTTCTTTTGCCGCCCTGGAACCGGTCGGAGCGCGCACGGACGGGGATGAACTGGTTATCAGGTTTGGAGGAGAAAATGAATCAGGACAATAAAAGCAAAAAGGATCAGGGCCCGTGTCAAGTGAACTGCCCCCTGGCCAGACTGGCCGAAAAAGCTGAAAAATGTAAAGAAGAACACCGGGTTTTTTTTGATCACCTAAAAAAGGCTGAAAACGAATTCCTTTTGGCTGTGCGCTCTCTATTGGACGACTTGGTGGAAGAAAAAAAAGAACCGCCCAAAACGGCAACCAAGATCAAAATTGATCCCGAAGAGTCAAAATAGGGGTTTCCCCGGCGAACCGGCTGCGGCCATAAAACCCGTTTTCGGTTTAACGGGAATATTCAGGGGCCATAGCCAAATGCCGGGCTAAAAGCCACGGTCAGCCAAACCAGAAGCCAAGGCATACTGCTGTGACAATACCACAACCAAACCAGACCGGCGCATGAACTCAATATCCAGGTCCGGACATATAGTATGGCTTTGCCTCTTTCTGGTGTCGGCTTGCCCGGTCTCAGGTTATGCCCTTGATAAGGCTATTGTTTTGCAGTTAAATGCGGCAGAGCAAAGCTATAGCCTGGACCAGGCCCTGACCATACTAAAAGATCCCACCAGAAAGCTTACTATCTCTCACGTCAGCAGCCCCCCCTGGAGTGGGGAGTTTAAACCCGCCGGTAATACGGCACTGGTTATACAAGACCCCAAGGCTGCCTATTGGGTCAGGTTCAGACTAGCACCTTTTGCACCTCAAGAATCAAAACAGAAGAGTGAAAGACTTTTTCTGAAACTCGGTTGCCCCTTGGTGGCGCTGGTGGATTTTTATATTCCCTCAGAAACGATTTCCAGAGGGTTTAAAGTGATAAGGGGAGGATTTTTCCGAAATCAACCGGACACGTCTTATCTCACTGAATCCCTGGTTTTTCCACTGCCCAAAAACCTTGCCGAACCTCCGACTTTTTATATGCGGTTAAAGTCTCTAAATCCCGTGGTTATCCCCTTTCATCTGGAAACGGAGCGTTCACTTTTTCAAAAAGCCAGGCAGGAAACTCTTTTGCTCGGCGGTTTTTACGGCCTTTTGCTGGCCCTGATCCTGTTTAATCTCTTTTTACTTGTTTCGTTACGCATACAGGCCATCTTCTGGTATATCGCCACCCTGATTTTCACCGGCCTTTTCCAGGTGGGCATGGACGGCCTGGCCAGGGAGTTTGCCCCGGCCTGGAGCCTTTTTTTATTCAACAATAATCAACTCTGCCTCTGGCTCTCCTTTTTACACCTGACCTCGATCATGTTTGCCAAAGAACTATTACAGACCAAAACTTATTTAAAAAACTGGAATCGTTCCCTGAACATACTGGCCCTGTTGTGGCTGACCGCAGCCGGAGCTTGCCTTTTGCTACCGATTTCCCTGTTAAATGACCCCCTTGATATGCTGGTTTTACTGAGCACCCTGGCTGTATTGGGACTGGGGATCACGGGACTGATCAAAAAAATTCGGATTTCAGGCCTTTTTTTAGCGGCTGTTTTAAGTTCGGGAATCGGCGGATCTTTATTTGTTCTGACGGAATGGGGCATACTTGCCTACTCCGCCTACAGCTATTACGCGCTTCACTGCGGCTTGGCCTTGGATGCGCTCTTTTTGTCACTGGCCCTTTCCCAAACAGTCCGCTATCTCCAAAAAAAGAACAAGGTGTTCCAGAAAAAACACGATCAACTGGAGGCTATCAGCCTGACTGACAGCCTGACCGGTTTAAAAAACCGCAGATTTTTGAAAAAACAACTTCCCGAGGATATCGAGGAAGCCAAGCTTAAAAAGGCGCCTCTGGGCCTTTTGATGATGGATCTTGATGATTTCAAAACCTTTAACGACCAATTCGGTCACCAGGCCGGGGACCGGCTTCTGGCCCAATTGGGTGGTTTGATTACAACCAACATCAGAGGAAAAGACTGGGCCGGCCGCTATGGCGGTGAGGAATTTGTAGTTGTGTTAAAGGGCGCTGACCAGGACGAATCCCTGATTGTGGGCGAAAGGATCAGAACCAGCCTGGAATCTTTGGAGTTCAACCTGGCGGATTCCGGAAAAAAGGCAAGGCAAATCACCATCAGCATAGGGCTTGCCAATCTTGAGCCCCATGATAATGACCGCACCTTGATCGGCAGGGCGGATCAAGCCCTTTACCAGGCCAAGGCCAAAGGGAAGAACATTACAATAATTTCTGATTAAAATTCCGCAACCGAATAAAGCCCCTATCCATGGCCGGTTGCCCGGGAGGCTTCTTTAGAGGCCATCCGGGCAACCGGCCATGGACCAGTAGGCACAAAAAAACAAGACACATTTTTTGGGTTGTATCAAAACAAAAAATGTTCCGGGCCAGAGCGGGACAGGTGAGACGGCCCTGGCCCGGCCCAAAAAATGGGCAGACCTAAGGAAAAATTAAGATCGTATATAATTATCCTACCTGTCACTGTAATTTCAAGAATGTTTACCTGTTTTGTTCATTTATGCCTTAGGTGACATATGTCTTGATTGACATAAACAGCACCCTTGGTGTAAATTGCCCTTTATTGACAATCTGTTACCGTTTCACCCATGCAAAGAAAACCGGGCGGCGATGCAGGGCAAATATACTCAAGCACTTAAGCTACATGACATTTTGGATCAAGACGCCGGTCTTGGCCTTATTAATACACACTCCTTTGAGATGCGTCTCAGCCAGATAACCCGGAGTTTGGGCCAGGATGGATATATTTATGCCAACTGCCTCAACAGGCTCATGGAACTGGCCCTTTTTCAGGCAGGCAGCCAGGCGGACCAGGCAGAATGCGACACCGCATCCAGCCTGCTGTTCAGGCCCGCCCTGGTTTTGATACATCAGAAAGGCAAGACTGCCCCGATAATCAAAGACCCGAACCTGCCGCTGACCAGCCAGTTCAAGGAAAAAGGCGGAAACTCCCTGGAGGTGATTAACTGGCTTAAGAGAAACACCTTTGTGGAGGTGCGCACCCAACCGTTTTTGCCCAGGATCTATCAACTTCTCAAGGAAACAAACCTGATTTCCCCGGATGAGCTGAAAAAACTGCACAAAAACATGGATCAGCTGGCCTGCACCATCACCTTTATGGATTCTTTACGCCTTCCCCAGGGGATGGTTTTCAGCAAATGGCTGCAAGACAGGCCTGAGCCTGAAAAAAAGGCCCTGACAAAAAAACTCTGTTCCTTTGACCTGGATTATTTTTTTGAATTGGGTGAACTGGCCAGAAACACCCTGGACGATCCGGGCAAAGCCTTCTCAAGCCTTGATTTACCCTTGCCCCAAGAAGACAGAACTAAAGTGTTTACGCCTTACGCCGTAAATGATTGAACCCGGCTTCAAACCAACTAGTTTTTGCTTAAAAGAGCCTCCTGCACGGCTTCCAGTATCTGGGCCGCCCTCACCGGTTTGGCTAAAAATCCGGCTGCTTTTTTCTTAAGCTCCGCCAGGCTGCCCTGCAAGGCATAACCACTCATCAATAAAACTTTTAACTCAGGGTCCCTGGCCCTTAGTTCGGTAAGGCAGCGGTTGCCTCCCATCCCAGGCATGCTCACATCCAGAATTACCAGGTCAAAGGGAATCTCTGAATGGTCAAAGGCTTCCAATGCCTCTTCCCCGCTGCCTGCGGTGGCAACTCTATAACCCTTATACTTAAGCAGTTGGCCCGTGGTTTCCCTTAAGGCTTTTTCATCATCCACCACCAAAATGTAGCCTGCCTTTTCTGCTTGGACCTCACCCCCGCTCTCCAGGCTTTTTTTTGCGGGCAGAAGCATTTCCTCAGGACAACGGGGCAAATATATTGTAAATTCCGTTCCTCTTTTTAAGGCGCTCTTACACTCGACCCAACCATTATGGTTTTCGATAATGCCCATTACAGTGGAGAGCCCCAATCCCGTGCCTTTACCGACCCCTTTAGTGGTAAAAAAGGGATCGTAAATCTGTTCCAGGTGGTCTTTGGATATACCACAACCAGTATCCGACACGGTAAGCCGCACAAAAGGCGTTTTGGTCTTCCTTGTCCCCTGATCCGGCAACTTGCCGGGAATAGAAACCAGGCTGGTGATTATAGAAAGACACCCCCCCATGGGCATGGCATCTTTGGCATTGGAGGCCAGGTTCATTATCACCTGTTCCAGTTCATTGGCGTCCCCCATGATGCAGGGCCGTTCCTTTGCCAAAATCAACTCTATTTGCAACATCTTGGGCAAAGAGCAGCTCAAAAGCTCCATGGCCCGCCTGATAACCTGATTAAGGTCCAGTGGTTCGTATTGGGTGTTATGCTTGCGGCTGAAGGTGAGTATGCGCCTTACCAGGACTCCTGCCCGTTCGGCAGCGCTTATAATTTTTCCAAGCTCCACTGTGCCGTGACCGGCCCTGGGAAGTTTATTTTGAGCCAGTTCCGCATAGCCCATTATCCCCCCCAATATATTATTGAAATCATGGGCTATGCCCCCGGCCAGAGTGCCGATGGCCTCCATCTTTTTGGCCCGGGAAAGTTGCCTTTCCATGTTGGCCTTTTCCGCCTCGGCCTTTTTTCTTTGCGCAAGCATTTGATTTGCCAGACAGGCCAGGTCCTTGAACTCCCGGCTTTTGAGCTTCTCAAGGTCAATGGGTTTTCTTTTAGTGGCTGCCTGGGCAAAAAAACTTTGGAATACAGCCAGTTCCTTTGACAACCTGTTGGAAACAAAAAGCCAAAACAGGTAGATAAAAAAGGTGGCCAAAAAAACAAAAACCAAAATATTGGCTATCTTGGCCTTTATCTGTTTTGTAAGGCGTTTCTGGCGGTGGACCAATTTGAGGTCAATTTCATCTGTAAAAAAACCTGTTCCCACAAACCAGTCCCAATTTTTTATGGGCAAAACATAGCTAATCTTCTGTCTGGGACGGCCCGGATTATCTTCGGAAAACATAGTATATTGCACAAAGCCGCCGCCTTGCCGTGCGACCTGTATGAGACGCTCCACCACTTGGCTGTTTTCAGGGGTTTTAAAGGTCCACATATTTTCGGGCGCAAAACTCCCCATAAGCGTCTTGCCCTTGAAATCTCCCAAAAAAAGATACCCGCCAGGGGGCAAAATGACCTTCTCCAAGCCCTTGATCACCTCTGTCTGAATACGTTCGGTTGCCTGGTCCAGGTATTCGCCGGTTCCCAGATACCAGTTGAACGGCTTGAAATTCTTTAAAAAGGATAATTTGGTTCGCGGGGGGGCATCTGATCCCGGATCAATCAGCTCATACTGATGATAGCCCTCTTTTCCATTTTGGGCCAACGTCGTCATTTCCTTGACGTATTCCAGGCTCTTTGAAGTGAACAGATTGTCAATGGTTCCATGGACTATTTTGTCCGGACGGAGAAACCTCTCCACCCTGCCCGAAGAGTCCCCGGCAAAGTAATAGCAATCCTCATTCCAAAAACGAATCCTGCTCAAAATCCGCTTAACCAGGGCCATGGTTTCCTGCAAGTGCGCGGGGTCTTTTTGCTCCTGGTAAATACTCTCAGCCACTCCGTGAGCCAGATATACCTTATACCTAAGTTCCCGCATCAGGCGTTTATACATGCGCCGTTTGGTGAACTCGACAAATCCGGCAGCCTTTTCCACCTCTACCTTTATCTGGTTTTTGTGCTCTGCCAGTAACATTTGTTTAAGTTCACGGGATTGGAGCTTAAAATCAGAATACTCACGGTATATCCAATAGCTGCCAAGACTCCCCACTGACAAAAAAACCGCAGCCAGGTAAACGGTAATAAGCATCTTTACGGTATAAAAATTGCGTACCAAGCTATAAACCTTATAACAACTATAATTTTAGGTAATTACAAAAATTTTTAACATAGTATTTTATAACATTGCTGATAATTTGCACCTCAGCGCGGGGTATTCCTTGAAAAAAACACTTGGGGGGCAAGGTAATTTTTATGATCAGATAAAATCGTGCTTTAAAATTTAATACGGCTCCATGAACATAATCTTGCAAAAATCAATCAACCCGCTCTACGGAAATCTTTATACCCGCAGACCGGGCAGCCAACCCCGTTCCGGGACCTGTAGGGCAGACGCTTGAAAGTTGGCCCCCTGAGATCAACCAAAAGCAGATCAGTCAAGCAGGCTTCCTTTTCTCCCAGAAGGAACTTCAAGGCCTCGGAAGCCTGTATGCTTGCCAGGCAGGATGGTAGTGGCCCGAATATGCCTCCACCGCCTTTTTGCCCATACTTTGCCTTTAACTGATCAAAGGGAAACCAACACTCCAGGCAAGGGGACAGGCCTGGCCGAACCACAAGCAATTGCCCTTGATATCCAGCCACACCGGCGTGGACCCAGGGTATGACCAACTCAAGGCAGGACCTGTTTAAAACCTTGCGGGCATCTGGGTTGTCCAGGCCGTCGATTACCAGATCAACCCCTTTCAGAAGTTGAGCTGAGTTTTCTTTGCTGAGCATTTGCTCAAAAGCCTGAATCCTGCAATTGGAATTGGCCAGTGAAAGGGTATCGGCAGCAGCCTTGACCTTGCTGACGCCTTGCTTTACCTGGGGTTCGTTGTAAAGCAGCTGCCTGTGCAGGTTATCAAGGTTTGGCCTGTCTTGATCAATAAGGCGCAATTTGCCAACACCGGCCCTGACCAGAAGAGCTGCCACGGTTCCACCCAGAGCTCCCACCCCAACAACCGCGGCCTCCTTTCCAGCCAGCCTTTGCTGACCTTGCTCACCCCAATCCTCAAGCCGCATCTGAACTTCATAACGTGAATCCATTATCATCCCCCAAAAGCGGCCAGAATCAGTTCCAACCGGTCCCCAGGGGACAGCACCCGCTCCTTATATTCCCGAAAATGCACAAATCGCCCGTTCAACTCGACAATCAATTCAGGATGTCCGGGTTCAAACAGCTCTATAGCCTGGTAAAGGGTTATACCTTGCCGAACTTCCTCCCAAAAACCATTGATCATTATTTCCATGGCCTGCTCCTGGCCGGGGGGGTCAAAATAATATACTAGTATTTTACTATATTATTTAAAATGAGATAACCCCAGGGCCTAAACATCACCAATCAGGAGAACCGGCAGGTCCGGAGTTCCGCCAAAATCAAGGGTTGCCATCAGGCTGGTTGGAGTATATGATTCTATTTTAGTTATTCCAAATAAAATTAGAATTTCTTATTTTTATACGATAAATTAAAATGAGTTACGGGTCCAAAAGCTGTAGCTGTTTTAAAATATAAGGATTCCTGAATGTTAGAACGAGTTGGGATAATAGGCTGGGAAAAAATCGAAACTACTATATTAGCCGCCCTGGCTGCGGACCAAAGGCCCCTGCTAATAGGCAGCCACGGTAGCTGCAAAACAGAAGGGGCTGAAATAATAAGTGAACTTCTGCTGGGGAATAAAAGAGATTTCACTTTCAGGAACTATGAAGTGCCGATTCTCAATCCTGATGACTTATTTGGCTATCCCAACCCCAAAAGTTTATCAGACGGCAAAATAGAATTTGTGGACACTCCCTTTGCCATTTGGGGAGCCAAGGCTGCCATCTTTGATGAAATCAACCGGGCCAACCCCTTGGTTCAGGGCAAGCTGCACGAAATCATCCGCACCAAAAGGCTGATGGGCATGGACACAAACCTTGAGTTTGTCTTCAGTGCGGTGAATCCTCCCGGCATCTACGACAGTTCTTACATGGGTCTGGCCCTGGCCAGCCGTTTTGTCTGCGTGCAGATCCCGGATATCAAGGATATGTCCAGGATCGATCACATGGCGGTTCTCTTTGAATCAGGCCGCAATACCCTGTCTGAAAAAGACAAGGAATCAATTCGTCTACAATTCGAAAAATCCTTAAAACTTCAAATAACCCATGAGCAGAAAGAAGACCTGGTTCATATTTTACTAAAGGTAATCGGCAAACTTGCGGAGCTGAAGGTCAACTACAGTATGCGCCAGGCCAAGAGCGCTCTGGCCATGCTGGAAGCGGCAGTTGCGCTGCACCGGGTCGGCCTGGGCCAAGACCTGGAAAACAGCATGGTAATGGCTGATATCCTCCTGGCCACAATTCCGGAGGTTAACGATGTAGTGGCCGCCAGTGTGGATGTCTCGGCCATCAAGAATGTGGTTTTCAGCCTGGTTAAAGGATTTGTACTGAAAGACGAAATCACCATGGCAAAGAGCCTGCCAAGCCTTTTGGCCCTGGACTATGAAGACAAGGTAAGCTGGGCAAAGGCCGCCCAAAAAACCATTATGGCCACGGAAGACCTTGATGAGCTGCTCGAGGGATATGAGACACTAAAATCTTCCCGTAATTCAGGAGAACACAAGGACAAAGTTCAATTCCAGCTCATCAATAAAATCATCAGGCTTAAACTCAATACTTCCGATTCGCTGCAGGAAAGCTATAACCATATCGGACGAATTTACAAAGAATACGGCTTTGACAGATCTGAAGAACCGCAATACGCCTGTGCCAGGATTGCAACCCAATAAAGGCATAAAGGAAAGCAAATAAATCAAATGAATTGCGATCCGTTAAAAAATAGTTGCATCCTGGATGTCGGCGCTAATCTAAACACATTGAAAGGTTGTTATCTGCGCATTGGACCTGACAATCTTGAAACCAAAAACAATCTCATAAGCAAGTTAAGTCAACCGCTTAATCCTCATTCCACGCGTTTATTGGTCTCGCCTAAGCTGACTGTGTTACTGGAGACCAAAATCGGTGAGGAGCTGGAATTGATTTGGCTGCGCCCGGATTTGGAAGACATCTGGAGCTATAATCTGCAAAACGGTTTCAACTCAGTGAGTTATGAAAAATACACTCAAGATGGCCTGGCCGCCTTTGGGTCTAAGCAGCAGCAAAGTTATCTGGTCAAGGTCTTGGTTGAGCCTCTATTTAAAGATTTGGACTCCTTGGGGCTTAAAGAGGCCTGGGTGGCGTTAAGTCAGTTCATGGTCAGTAAAAACTTACCTTACAGAGCGAATAAAACGGCGGCCTGAAGTGGATTCCCTTTTGGTGGAGCTGGCTAAGAAAAATGAATTAGCCCGAGCCGGTCGGCGTCTGGATGAAATCCTCTTCAGGTTTACCAGGAACAGCCCCATTAAAAATAAGGCTCTGAATAACATATGGATGTTTTTACATCATGCTGAAGTTGTACCGGATAATCACGAATACAAAACCTCCCATATCGACTTAAAGCAAAACAAAATCACCATAAACAGGTCTTTTCTCATAGATCACATTAAAAACGTCAATGACCTGGCGTTTATTGTCCTGCGCGAACGACATCATATTGCCCTGCGTTATCTGCATGAAGTGGATATAAGCAGGATTTTATATTATCAACACAACATAAACATATCTTTACAGGCCTTTTTGGAAGACACCTATATAAACGGAATTGTCCGCAGATCTGTTGATACAGACCTGCCGGAAAGATTTTACGGTTATTTCAATGAAGAAAAGCCGGGCATGGAACGCTGGCTGATGCATCCCAAGTATTTTGATATTTACAAACCGGATTTTGATCTTTACGCCGGAACCGAAGAGGCGAAAACATACGCCATGCTCTGCAATATTTACCAATATGCAAGTAAGAGCATGCAAATAGCCAAGCAAGACCTTTCTTTTAGATACTGGGTGCAGACGGCCTATGCCTTTTTCCTGAAATATCTCAACCAAAAACAGACAGGCAAAGCATCTCTAGAAGGCGAACCTGAAACCGCTCGGGAAAACAAAAATGACAACCCCGCGGGCAGCGATCAGGAGATAGAAAAAGGCGACAGCCACTCCAAATCCGCTGGAGGCGAGGAAGAACAAAAAACCGGAGACCGCCGGGAAGGCAACACAGGCGGTTCCGGGGAATTCCTTTATCAGCCCCTAAGTGAAAGCAATTATGACGCCCTGCAGCATGACCTTAACCCGGAGGAAACAGAGTTTTCCGAACAAACGGGCCATTATCACAAATCAGGCAGCGGCACCTATTACGTATCAGCCCAAAGAATCATTCCCAAAACCAGGGAATGGGACGCTTCTTTGATAACCCAAACCAGCGACAACAACAACCTGGACTTAAACGCCCAGGTCATGCTTGAGGCTAAGGTAATGGAAGGTTTTATGAAGGCCGCGGAAGGCCTTTTGGTGCAGGCCAACCACAGGGACAAACAGATGCCGTTTGCCTATATGCCGCACAGAATCAGCCGTCCCGATGCCTTCAGTCTAAGCATGGGAGCCCAGCCGATATTCTGGCAACACCAGGTGGAGGATGTATCAAAAAAGCACTATGCCGTATATTTTGATGTCTCCGACTCCATGCTGGAGTACATCGGTTATCTGCCCTGTTTGCTAAAGGCGCTCTCCGGTGTTGACTACACGGTATATAACTTCAGCCGCCTGGTGGTGGAGATGCAAAAGCACCTGTGCGGAAGGTTTTATATTGGCAGCGGCGGCACCAGTTACAAGGCAGTGGCCGAGCACATCCTGAAAAACAAGCTGACCCATGCCTTTATTCTCACAGACGGCTGCGGCTCTGTACCAGAAGATATGCTCCCTGCCTTGCAGCAACAGTTGCGGGAATTGATCTTTATAAAGTTGGGTGATTCCCCAGAAAATTCGGAATGGGATTTTCTGGCCACCCAAATTATTGAGCCGGGATAACTCCTGTATCAAATCAATAAGCCGCCAGGCAGGGGCCGACAAAGACGATTCCCATATATTTTTCAGGCTCGGCTGTGATAACGGAAACCGCCTTTGCCAAGGTGGTCTTTATGACTTTTTCCTTGTGGGGATACCCGGCGTAGTAAACCACAGTAAGCGGGGTGGAAGGGCCGTAATGCCTGGCCAGTTTGGAAATGTATGCGGAAGGTTTTTTTAAGGCCATGAAAAGGGCCATGGTGTCGCCGCCCCTGGCCAGAGCCGCGACCAGGGGTTCATTTTCATTTACCATATCAGGTGTGGCCAGGACCACGGAGCTGTTGCAGATCAGGTTTCTTTTCAGGGCTGCCGCGGCAGAGTTAAAAGAGCTGATACCCGGGATCACCTTTACCCTGTCCTCGGGTATGAATCCTTTTATCCAGTGCCGCCAGCTGCCGAAGATGTTCGGGTCTCCGGCGGCAAGATAGGCCACATCATGGCCTTGTTTCAGCATGTTAAGCACAAGCCCGGCCTTTTGGGCCCGGGCAGATTCGAGCTCTTTTTTTATTTTGGCATCCGGCCATTCCGGATGCAGGGCGGCGAAGTTGCGGCGATGATAATCATAAGGATTAAACAAAACCTTTTTCCCGGCCAAAAAGTTCCTGAACCTGGGTCCCAGATTCTCTCCCACAATAACGGCGTCCACTTTTTGGATTAAACCGGCCGCCTGTCTGGAAAGGAATTCCGGCCCGGCCGGGCCCAGACCTATGACATAGAAGCTGCCAGCGGCAAAGGCAGAGAAAGACAGCATGCAGGTAAAGGTCGTCGTCAAAAACAAAGCCAGGGCAAGGCGTTTCATCTTCACTCCGTTTCAGGTCACAACAGTCTGATTATACGAAACATTAAGGCAGAGGAAGTCGTTCATGAACTTGATATGTTATTTTTAACATATTCTTGTCACGATTGGAAACAGCCATGTACTGGAGGTAAAAGAAGACAGGCGTTGCTTTCAGCAGCAAACCTTTTGGGAGCCAAGCCCCAGGGCGGTCAGGATAATGGAGCTTGCGCACCCCACCCCGGAGTTCACTGTAATGGCTTTTGCCGGACAATTCAAGGCGCAGGCCCCGCATTCCATGCAAGCATCCAGGCATTTGAGCGCCACCTTGCCCTTGACCAGTTTCAAAACCTGATGCGGGCAGACGCTGAGACAGGTTCCGCAACCAATGCAAAGGTCGGAAAAAAGCAGAAGAGTGCTTACATTTTTAATATAAAGCGGTGATCGGGACACTTTTCTAACCTCAACCCAAATAAGGCATTAAGAGCCAGGCGGCCAGTCCCAGGCCAAGGGCCAGTGCCTGCCGGGGAACATGGGCCTTGATCTCTTTTTCCACACCGGTCATGGAGGTAAAAGTGGAAGCGCCGGTGAAATTCATCAAGCTAAAGGAGACCAAAGAAGCTCCCAAAGGCAAAAAAGGCCATAACAACAGCCAGTCAAACCCTTGCGGCCGCATAAAAGCCAGGCAATAGGCCCACCATCCGGGCAAGCCCAAAAACCAGCCCTTGGCGGCAAAGGCCCGGCCGGGCAACCAGGGCAGGAGCAAGGGGCCCAACACAGTCCCCTGAAACAAACTCCACAAGATGTAAAGACCGGTCAGTGCGCCGACCGACTCCAAATTTTTTAAAAAAGCTCCGGGCCAGAGCAAGGCGGTCAAAATCCCGACCACAGCGGCCAGGGGAAGGCCCAGGCGCAGGCCGGGCAGCAACTCCATGGGGGTGAGCACCGCCCTTTCATAAAGCCCGAACCCTTTTTCCCGCATCTTCTGATCAGCCGAGAAACCGTTGGCCAAAAATTCCGGGATATGACGGGCCGCGACCGGCCCGTAGATGACCCTGAAACCGGCGGCCTTTTTCACCAGGTGGGCGGCCACCCCTGGCCCTGCCAACTGGGGCAGGATCAGTTGCCTGTGATTCACCAGGTTTAAAATTTTTTCCTTTGCCAGGCTCTTGACCAGGTTGTCCGTGGACATGGTCTTTTTGCCTGCCGCGCACCAGACATTGATTCCCTTGGTGTCCAGGGCCAGAATCCAGGCGTTGACCTTGCCCAAACAACGGCGAAGACAGTCAAAGGTGAGTTTGTAATTACAGGTGACCAGGACAGGTGAGTCCTGGCCGGGTTGATTAACCCCATACAACCCCGGACGCACCGGGTAGTTCATGCGGTTTATCCCCCAACGGACCAGGCATCCGTAAAGCCGGTCCTTGAGGCTTAAGTCTGTCGCCACCAGCGGCACTTGCCCAACAGGAGTTATGATTGTGTGGGTGACAAAGGATTGTTTGTCTATGGGGACAGCCGTCCAGGCTGTGGCGCGGGGTCCTCAACACACCTCATTGTTGCGCCCCGGATCAGGGCTCATCTCTGTACAGCTAAGATCGCTTTTCAAAAATAATCCCCTTTTCCAGAGCTGTTTTATGCTTCATAATCGGAATATATAACCTACTATTTTACTTGCATTTATTCCATAGTCAATCATCTTTGCGGCCTGTAACCACAAAAATCCCTGCCGCTCCCCAGGCAGATCCATCTTCAGCGCAGACCCTCAAACGGGCCAACTCCTCTTTTGTGCGCTCTTTTCGTTGCCTGGAAATCTGCTCGCGTTTAAACAGCGTGGTTAACTGCAAAAATTTTTTCAAACCCAGATCAAAACTGGTGATCACCTGAATATCCGCCCGAACCTCCCGTAATCCGGCCTCATGCATATAGCCCACCAGCTTCTGGCCCACATTACGGTCGCCGCCGTTTTCTTTCTGCCCTTTTCGAGCCGCGCTGGTAAAGGATAAAAATTCAGACAAAGGCGGATAAAGCCCCAGCCAGTCATCATCCACATCCACCACGCAGACCAGGCCTCCGGGCTTTAGTAAACGCTTTATGCTCCTCAAGGCCCTGACCGATTTTTCGAGATGCTGGAAAACAAAACGGGCATAGACAAAATCAAAGGAATCAGCCGGCAAATCCGGCTCATAGATATCACCGCACCTGAAAGAAAGATTAGCAAGGTTCAAAGCCTCTTCCCGGTCTCCAGCCCTTTGGATAAAGGCCTGGCAGCCATCCAAGCCCACCACCCGGCCAGGGGCCACAAACCTCGCCAGCTCACAGCTTATAATCCCGGTTCCGCAGGCCAAATCCAATACATCCAGCCCCGGTTTGAGGCCCAACCTGCGCCAATAGGCGCGTTCAATCTCAAGCCCGGCCCTGGCCTGGGACTCCAGGCGCTTAAGCTCATCTGTACGGTTATTGAATTCCTCAAACTCAAGGAGCCCCTTGGCGTGGACATGTCAAAACCCCTTAATCAATAAGAGACCATCTGTAATGCGGGGCAGGACAAAATTTAAGGAAAGATCCTCCTGTTCAAAGACTCAAGCGTTTTTTCAACCCGTCTTCATCAGGCTTGAGGCCCCGCAGGTGTCGGTCTGGGGATCAATACTCGAAATCATCTCGGACAGGCGCATGGCCATGACCCTCCCCAGGTTAAAGAGGATGCAGGCCTCCAGAGCGGGATTGGTTTTTCCTATTTCCTGGATAAATCTGCGGCGCAGCACAATAACCCTACCCGGCGTAAGGGAGCGTATGGTGGAGGTCCTGCGGCCCGACTCCAGAAAAAAAGCCTCTTCACCAAAGACATCTCCCTTGTTCAAAATAGCCAGCCTTCTATGCCCCACCATGGCCTCGAAAGATCCCTCCAGAATCAAAAAAACTTCCTTTTCCACCAGCTCCTCCCTGGTCACAGTCTCCCCCGCGGTCACCTCCAGAATAAAGCCTTTGCTGGAAAGAAGCTTAAGGTCGGCCGGGGCCAGGTCCTGTAAAAAGGTGGAACCTGTATGTTTCCTTTGCAGAAAATCAGTCTCCAGGCGGGTCCACACATATTCAGCGTCGAGCTGGTACTGAGCGGCATCTGCCTGCAAAAGATGCAGATAGGGTTTTATATTGAGGTGTCCCCTGCCTCCCTGGCCGAATATCTCTTTGGCCAGGCAGCTGAGCGGGGAATTGACTTCCCGAAAATAGCGCAGATCAGAGGGTATCATCAAAAGGGGCACCCTGATGCCGTCTTTGGTTGAGACCAGCCTGCCGGAATAGGGCCTGAACCCCAGGCGGCGGTAAACCCGCACCAGGCCGGGAGCGCAGTAAAGAAAAGCCAGGTGCACATTCTGCTTGCGGCACACTGTTTCGTAACAGGCCCTGGCCAGAGACGGCAGAATAAGCTTTCCCCTGAAGTTTGACCGCACCACCAGCCGGGCGGCCTCACAGATAGTCAAGTTCTCATAATCAGGGAAAAGTTCCAGGGAATAACGCTCCACCACCTCTTCCGGGATTTGGCCGGGTTGCCAGGTGGTGAGCCGCAAGGTGCCGGAAAGGTTGGGCATGGAGCCGGAATAAAGCAAAACCGTGCCCGGTTCACTGTCTCCCGGATCTTTTATCCACTGCCGTTCGTGGTCCACATTGCTGGGGTTTTTCTTGGCAAGCTCCTCCACATAGACCTTGTAGCGCAAGCCGTATATGGCTTCTTGCTCCCATCTGCTATGGGCCAGGGACACCTTCTCCAGCCTGGTCAACCAATTGGTGAACATGACTGACTCCGTTCGGATCGCCGGGGGGCAAGAAGGGCAGGCGTCCCCCGCGGGGCAGTTTTTTTGCAGATAGATTAATTTTAGCAAGGGAGCGAAAAAATACCAGGAACCAGGTAGGCATGTGGCCATAATTTCAAATTCTGTCTACAGAACAAAAAACCTGCCCGGACATGCAGGCCGGGCAGGTGAAATGTTTTTAACTTGCAGTTCGGTTTATTCTTTATCCTTATCCATAATCGCCTTGAGCACTCTTTCCGGAGTCAGGGGAAGCTCATCTACAGCCGCTCCGGTGGCATCGCGCACAGCGTTCAATATGGCCGGGATGGTGGGCATGATAGCTCCTTCACCCACTTCCTTGGCCCCAAAGGGGCCGTTGGGCTCGTTGCTCTCCACCACAATACAATTCATCCGGGGCATATCCATCACAGTGGGTATGTGGTATTCGCCCAAAGAAGGGTTCAGCACCCTGCCTTTATCATCAAACTTAACCTCCTCGAACATGCATTCGCCGAGCCCCATGGAGACCGAGCCCTCCATCTGGCCTTCCACACTGGTCAGGTTTATGGCCTTGCCGCAGTCATGGGCGTCTGTGATGTTAAGCACCCGGACCTGGCCGGTCTCCAGATCCACCTCGACCTGGGCCACCTGGGCCGAGCAGCCATAGGCAGGGGAAGTGCCCACCGCGGCCCCCTTGAACTTGCCGCCTAAAACAGGGGGCTTGTACTTGCCCGTCCCCACTATGGTGCCGAATTTAAGATAAGCCACCCGCGCGGCCTCGCTGAAGGTGAGCTCCTCTCCCCGGGGCATCCCTTCCCAACCCCTGTGTTCTTTCAGGTATTTCTGGCGAACCGCCTTGATATCGACCCCGTCACCCTGGATCCGGACCTTGCCTTCAACTATATCCAGGCGGTCTTTTTCCACATTAAGTTCCTCGGCCAGGGCGGTCAGCACCTTATCCTTGACATTTTCCCCGGCCTGTTTGGTGGCGTGACCGGTCATCAGGGTGGTGCGGGAGGAATAGGCCCCCAGGTCAACCCCATGGTCCGTATCGCCCGAGACTATGCGCACCGACTCAAGGGGTATGCCGATGGCCTCGGCCGCGATCATGGCCATGGCGGTGTCCGAACCCTGGCCGATCTCGGCCGCGCCGGTCATGACCTTGACCGTGCCTCCGTCCTCCTGAACCTTGATCGTCACTGTGCAGTGGTAGGTCTCTGAACGGTAGATGGGATAGCCCGCGCCAGAAACAAAAAACCCGGACGCCATGCCGATCCCCTGGCCGGGCGGCAGCTTGCCCCTTTTCTCCTGCCAGTCCGAGCCGTTTGCCACTGCCTCGATGCATTCCTTCATCCCCAGGGAGCTCATGGCCAGATCATTACAGGAAACATCTCCCGCTTCCATGATGTTCTTAAGCCTCAGCTCAACCGGGTCCATGCCGAGCTCCTCGGCCACCAGATCCAGCTGTTGTTCGAAAAGCGCCCTGGCGATCACCCCGCCGTGCCCCCTTTGGGCCCCGCAGGCGGGTTTGTTGGTATAGATTCTCAGGCCGTCGTATTTCATATTGGGCAGGAGATAAGGCGCACCCAAAAGTGAACCCGCATAATAGACCGTGGCAATGCCAAAGGAGGAATATGCCCCCCCCTCCAGGGTGCATTGGTGATCCAGCGCCATTATGGCTCCGTCTTTTTTGAACCCCACCTTCATGGTGTGGTTGAACTGGTGCCTGGCCCGGCAATGCAGAAACACCTGCTCCCTGGTGTAGGACATGCGCACCGGCAACCCGGTCTTGATGCTCAAAAAAGCGGCGCACATATCCAGGGGCGTGGCCTCTGCCTTGGGCCCGAATCCACCCCCCACATAGGGCTTGATCACCCGCACCTTGCCCACATCAAGGCCGGTGACCATGGAGACGGTGCGCTGCACGTAATGGGGCACCTGGGTGGAGCTGTACAGGGTGAGGCCACCGCTTAAGTCATATACCGCAACCGCCCGGTGGGGCTCGATAAAGGCTCCGTCCTGTCGCTTGTTCAACATGTTGTCCGTGCGGATGAAATCGCTTTGAGCAAAGCCCTGAGCCACGTCCCCGAACTCCTGGTGCACCTCCGCGCAGATATTGCCCGGAAAGGCATCGTGAATCACCGGCGCATCTTCGGCCAGGGCATCTTCCACGGTGAGCACATAGGGCAGGGGTTCATATTCAACCTTGATCAGCTCCAAGGCCTCTAAAGCGGTTTCCAAATCCACCGCAGCCAGACAGGCCACCTCGTCGCCCACATAACGCACCTTGTCCCTGGCCAGGAGTTCCTCATCGTAACGGGCCGGAGATACGCCGTATTTAATCTCCGGCAGGTCTCGGCCGGTGAGCACCGCCTTGACTCCGGGCAATGCCTTGGCCGCACTGGCGTCTATATCCAGTATCCTGGCGTGGGCATAAGGGCTTTGCAGGATCACCCCCACCAACTCGTCTTTGAACTCAAGGTCATCCATGAAAACAGCCCTGCCGGTGGCCTTGTCCGGCGCATCCACCCGAGGGGCCCTGGAACCTATAACCTTAAACTTCTGTCCCATGATCACGACCTCCCCATTCTGCGTCCCGCGTCTTCCACAGCCTCCAGAATCTTCTGGTATCCGGTGCAGCGGCACAGGTTGCCGGAAAGGGCCCTTTTTATCTCTTCACGCCCGGCATCGGGCTTTTTATCCAAAAGCGCCTTGGCGGAAAGAATCATTCCCGGAGAACAAAACCCACACTGTATGCCCCCGTGCTCGACCATTGCCTCTTGCACCGGGTGCATCTCATTGCCCTGGGCAAGCCCCTCGATAGTGGTAACCTCCCTGCCCTGGGCCTGAACCGCCAAAACCAGACAGGAGTTCACCGGCGATCCATCCAGAAGCACTGTACAGGATCCACAGTCTCCCACTTCGCACCCCTGTTTAAGACCGGTCAGCTTGAGATCCTTGCGCAGAACCTGGGCCAGGGTGTGATTGGAAGAAACTAAAAGTTCCAGCTCCTTGCCGTTTACCGTCAGATTTATGTGGTGCTTTTTCATATCTAAATTCCCTTGCCGGGTGTTACTCAAAATGCCCCTTGAAATCTGTTTTCCACGAGGCGATTTCTAGGCGCCTTTGGCCTGTTCCCAGGCCTGTTTCAAAGCGCGGAAGGTGAGCACCTCAATCATCCGTTTCCTGTACCAGGCAGCCCCTCTATGATCGTCAATGGGACTGGCCTCTGAAACCGCCTTGCGGGCGGCGTTTTTAAGAGCATCTTCCCCGGCCTCCGCCCCTGCCAGGGTCCCAGCCGCCTCACGGGCCAGAATCGGCCTGGGAGCCACCGCGCCCAGGGAAATAAAAACCTTGTTTACGGTCTTTTTATCTTTTTCCAAAACGAGCTTCACAGCCACGTTGACCAGGGCTATCTCCATGGCCTGGCGCAGGCCCAATTTTTCATAGCCATAGCCCACGGGCAAAGACTCCCGTTGCACGATCAGGGCAGTGACCATCTCTGATGGCCTGCGGGCCGTCTCTCCCGGCCCCAGGAAAAACTCGTCCAGATCCAAAATCCGCTCATCAGAGACGCTTTTCAGCAGTGCCTTGGCCTCCAGGGCCAAAAGGGGCAGGCACAAATCAGCGGCCGGGCGGGCGTTGACTACATTACCGCCCAAGGTGGCCCGATTGCGCACCTGCTCGCCTCCCAAACGGGAGGCACCCAGGGCGAGCACCCCGGCCAGGGACTGGACCTCGGGATTTTCAGCCAACTCAGTGGCCGTGAGCATGGGGCCAAGCCTTATTTCATTCTCTCCCACCTGAATTTCCTTTAACCCCGCAAGAGCCTCCAGTCCCACCACCTGGCTGGGTCGGGCCAGTTTTCTTTTCATATTCACCAACAGATCCGTGCCTCCGGCCAGAAGTGCGGCCTGATCCTGGTAATCAGCCAAAACCGCCAGGGCCTCTTTGATCTCCCTGGGCCGGTGATAGTCAAACCCGGGCAATAACATCGCGAGCCTCCAGGTGTTTTAGGTTTTCCATTCTCCGCCTTTCAGGCCGGGACAGGCTTGAGCCGCTGTTCCGGCTTTGTTTCTATTTGGGCTTCCTCGCCTTGCCAGCGCCTGAAAAGGTTGTGTTCAATATGAAAATGGTCCAAAGCCTTACCCACGCTTTGTCTTATGATGTCTTCTATCCCCTTGGGGTCATGATAAAATGCCGGGACCGGCGGCAGTATCAAAGCCCCCAGGTCAGCCGCCCTGGCCATAAGCTCAAGGTGGCCTTTGTGCAAAGGCGTCTCCCGCACCATCAAAACCAGGGGACGCTTTTCCTTTAAGGTCACGTCCGCCGCCCGGATCAAAAGATTGTAGTTAAAGGAATTGGCCACAGCCGAAAGGGTCTTGATGGTGCAAGGGGCTATGACCATGCCCTTGGTTCTAAAGGAGCCGCTGGCCACCGCCGCCCCCACATCCTTTACATCGTAAACACGAGTGGCCAGGGATTTGACCTCATCCAGACTGTAGTTGGTTTCAATAGCCAGGTTGCGCGCTCCGGCCTGGCTGACGATCAGATGGCTGGGATGCCGAAGCTCTTTCAGGGCCTTCAACATCTCCACCCCGTAGATAACTCCGCTGGCGCCTGATATGCCGATCACCAAAGGAAGTGTCATGATCACTCCTTAAAACCATGGCTTTGCGGAGAACCAGGCCCTGATAATGGGCCAATCCATCCACATTGTCAATATCACCCATAGGGTTTACCGAGTATGAAACCCGTTATTCCCTTAAAAGTCCCTGCAAAACAACCCCCAAAAGGTCATTGAAATTGGCCATGACCTTTTTAATGCCCGCGCTGTCCAGGTTGTCCCAATGGGCCCCGGCTGTGACCACCACCCTGGTATTAAGGGCCGAGGCCAGGGTCTGGGCCGCCTTTTGGGCCAACATGTCTTCCTTGTGCCCCACATAGGCGAATACACTGGTGGTGGCGCTCACCTTATTTGGATCAGCCAAAGAAGGTCTGGGCTGGGCCATGGCCACGGCTCCGATATGGGGAGCCTCTCCTCCTTGAATCCAGACAAGCAAGTCCGAGCCCACCCAAACCGCGGCGGCCTCGAGATCACAAACCCCGGTTTTGGTCTCAAACCTGAGCACTCGCCCCATTTTTCAACACCTCTTTGTGACTCAAGGGGGCCTCGCAGAGCTGGACCATGTCCCTTTGTTCCAAAACCCCGTAACCCGCCTCGTCCAAGGCCTCCACCACGGCGGACAGATCATCGGCCTCAAAGCGCAAGACCACCTTTTTCTCTTCCTCGCCATTGTCCGGCAAAGTAAACAGGGCGTGCAGCCTTGCCCCGGCGCGGGATGCCACCTGGGCAACATTGCTCAAGGTGTCGTTTTCAATCACAACCGGCCTTAGGGTTATGCCTTTCCAGACCTGGCTCACCCCCAGAATCTGACTAAAGGTGCGGAATATCTCTACAGAAGAACAGATGCCCACCAGGGTTTCACCATCCAGAACCGGATAAAGGCTCACCTGATCCACCGCGCCTTTACGCAACACAGCCTCCACCGAATCAGTTACCTGAACGGTTCTGGGCATGCGGATCATGATGTCCTTGACCTTTAACTGGGTAAGGAAGTAATTCATTTCATTGGGGTCTTGAGTGCGGGCCACAAAAACGTTGGAGCGATAGAGATTACGCCTGGTCACAAGCCCCCTTAAGCGGCCCTGATCCACCACAGGCAAAGCTCTCAGGCTGTGCTTATTGATGATGCGCTCAGCCTCTTCAACCAAGGTGTCGCTGTCTACTGTGACCGGGTCTTTTTTCATCCAGTTTTTCAGGATCATCTCCACCCCTCCTTTATTTTCGCTCACACCAGCCGGGCTTTTTGGGCCAGGGTCCAGGCCAGAACCGTCATGGCGTTATGCACCCTGCCTTTAGCGATCATTTCTTCCATCTCCTCGGGCCAGGCCAGAACCACCTCTATGTCCTCGCCGGGATCCTGTTCCTGGGGGCCCTGCAAGCTCACTCCCTTGGCCAGATAAAAATGGGCCTGATTGGCCAGCATGGCCGGTTGGGGCCAAAAGGTCCCCAAATGGAACACCTCTCCCCCGCCATAGCCGGTTTCCTCTCTTAACTCCCTTAAGGCGGCCAGTCCGGGATCAGGGTCATCCGGCTCCACCAGGCCTCCCGGCGCTTCCAGTCCTATCATTTGGTTGGCATGCCGGTATTGTTTCACCAAAACCACCCGGCCCTCTTGAGTGATGGGTAATAGCTGCAACCAATCCGGCATGTTAACCACCATGAACTCGTGCACCAGGCCGTTTAAGGGAGAAACGGCCTTGCGTCCCTTGACCCTGAAGAGCCCCAGGTCGGCCTTGTCTTTTTCCGAAACCAATTTCCAGGGTTTAACCATGGGCTTCTCCCTGTGCATCTGGCAATAAAAACAGCATCGCCTTAACCAGCTCATCTGAGAAAAGCGGATCTTCCAGGTTGGCATCCACCTCGCGCACCTCTACATGATCCTTGGTCTTTTTTTTTAGTTCCTTTGTAAAAAGACTGTCTTCCAAAGGCGCATGCACACTTTGCCCCTGGCAGTCAAAAGACGCCCAGCCCCTGGTGGGGATCAGAAAGGTCACCGGTCCCTTGGCCTGGTTGAGTTTTCTGGCAAACTCGCCCGCCACCTTGACCAGTTCAGCCGGCGTCAAGCGTAAGAAGGTGCGGTGTTTGTCCAAATCATATTTACGCCTTTTATAATAATCCGGTTTATAACGGGACTTGCGGGGGCTCATCAGGTTGACCCCGCTGGGGGCTATGACCTGGGGCAGGCCCATGCGGCCGGCTGTTTCCAGGCGCTCCGGCCCGGCCGCCCTCATGCCGCCCATGATCTCCTCTCCCACCCCGCCGGAGGCGATATCCAAGACCCCCTTGAAATAACCCTGGCCTATCATCTTTTCCATGGCCCGGTCACAGACCCCGGCTGCGGAATAGCCGATCACCTGCCAGCCCGCCTTTTCCAACCCCAGCCTGGCCCTTTGGGCGCATTTTTCGCAAGGCCCGAACATGCTCATGGCCAAAAGGCGCTCACCGTTTTGCATGGTCTTGCCGGGATCCAAAAGCGGAGCCCTGGCCAGGCCCACGGCGGTTTGGGCAGCCCGGTCCAGGACCGAGCGCAGAAGCGGAGAAAGACCGGCAATCTCCACCACGGTGTGCAAGAGCATAAGATCTGCGGTGCCTATGTAACGGGTTGCCATGCCCGGCAGGGCGGCGGTGCTTGAGACCAAAAGTTTGCCCAGGCCAAAGGGCAGCCCGTGCATCACCTCCCCGGCCATAAGGGAGCCGGTGGAGCCTCCCAAACCCACCACAGCCCTCAATCTGCCTTGAAAAAACATATCCCGGGCGATCTTGACGGCCCCTTTGGTCATAACGGCGGTAATCTTCGCCCTTTCCCTGGATTCTCTGATGCTGTCAATATCCCAACCACCGGCCAGGGCCACCTGCCGGGCCGGAACCCGGCAGGTGTGAGTCGAGGCCGCTCCCATTGAAAGATCCATCACCCAGACTTCGAGGCCGCCCTTTTCCATCTGCTCCTTGAGATAAAAGGTCTCGGAGGCCTTGGTGTCCAGGGTGGAGATTAAAAGCACTTGGCTTTCCATGGCTCAATGCATCCCCTGCCCCAGTTTTCGGGCAATATCCTCTTTAAGCACTTCCTTGTTGATCTTGCCCGAATCACCGACTGTGGGCATTTCCAAAGTCAATTCCAAGCGTTCGGGCAATTTGTACTTGGCAATGTTTTTGTCCAGTAAAAAGGTCTTCATGTCGTCAAAGGTAAAGGCCATGCCTCCCTTGGGCGTGACATAGGCGCAAGCCTTTTCCCCCATCTCCTCATCCGGCATGCCCACCACGGCCACGCTGGAGACCGCGGGATGGTTATTCAAAAGCCCTTCAATCTCGGCCGGATAAATATTCTGACCACCTCTTATGATCATGTCTTTTTTACGCCCCATGATCCAAAGGCAGTCCTGGTCCAGCTTTACTATGTCACCGGTGGTGGCCCAGCCGTTTTGATCAAAAACGCCCGAGGTCAACTTGGGGTCACGGTAATAGCCCGCAGGTGCGTGAGGACCCCTGAACCAAAGCTGCCCCGGCTTGCCGCCGGGCACTTCATTGCCGTCGTCATCCAAGATCTTCACCACATTGCCGGGCAAAGGCCTGCCCACGGTGGAGCGTCTTAAAAGAACGGAATCACTGACCCGGCAGCCGGAAACCGAACCCACGTCCTGGGTGCCCAGGTCGCTGGTGATAACCGCCTTGAAGCGGTCTTCCGCCTCATTGGCCACCTTGGGCGGCAGATATCCCCCGGCTGAACGGATAAAACGCAAGGCCCCAAGATCAAAGGATTCGATATCCTGCTCCAGCATGCGCACCAGATGGGTGGGAACCACCCCGATTGCGGTTACCTTTTCCCTGGCCATGACCTCAAGGGCTGTTTTGGGGTCAAACTCCTCCAGCATCACGGTCTTGGCCCCTGCCATGGGGGCTGCGAAATAGGTCAGGGTTCCGGCCGCCCCGCCTGCATGGGGGGCCACGGCCATGGTGATATCCTTTTCCGTGAGATCCCAGATCTGCACCCTGCCCTTGGCCGTACAGACCCTGGGCGAAATGGGCCACTCCACCAGCTTGGGAATGCCGGTGGTGCCGGTGGTGGAGGTAAGGAGCCCCACATCGCCCGTGGCATCCAGCCGCCTTTTATCCAAAAGCTTTGGATCGGCCTTGCCCAGATATTTTTGGGCCTCCTGAATAAGAGACTTGGTGCCTGAAGGCGCGCTTTCCGGCACGGTCTCGTCAAACAGATAGATCTGCTTCAAGGCCGGGAAACGGGCCATCAGCTCCTTATACATCTCTATGTAGTCGAACTTGCGGTAGATGTGGGGGATCACCACCATCTTGGCTTCCGTGATCTCCACCATGTATTCAAGTTCCCTTTGCCGCAGGTAGGGATAAACCGTAAGTGAAACCAGACCGGCTCTTTCAGCGGCTATCCTGGCCAAAAAACCGTAAACACTGTTCGGAGACTGGATGATCACCCTGGAGTCCTTGGGCAGGCCGGATTCCACCCAGGCCGTGGCTATGGCGTTGGTCAGATCCCTGGCCTCGGCCCAGGTGACCCGGTATCTGGAATCAACCAAGGCCTCCCGGTCCGGCAGTTCTGCTGCGTTTTTCTCGTAAAAATCAAAGAATGTTTCCTTGGTCCAAAAGCCGTCACCTAAAAATTCCTGGATCATGGCCTCGGTGTACCTGATCGGTTTCATGGTTGGCCGACCTCCTTGGGTTGCCGGGACCGGATGGGGAATTGACCCATTTGTCTCCCCATCCAGCCCCGGTTTTGGGGGGTATGACTCTGCTCGACCCGGGCTTAAGGGTGTACGAAGTCCAGGTCCGGCCCCGGCAAAGGGCCGTGGGCAACGGTTCGGTGACTACTTGCTCTCGGGTTTGGTGAGGCGGTCGATCATATCCGCCACCGGGCTGGTCTCACCCAAACCGTAATCCGCCCAACGCTCACTGACCTTGGTCAAGACTCCCCGGTCCATGAAGATTTCATTGGGCTTGTTCTGCCATTCAAAGGGGGTGCAGGCATCCAGGATAATGCGGCTGGTTACATCCCTGGCCTCTATGGGCAAACCCGGGTCCAGGGGTGTGGAACGGCCCCGGTCTATGATCTGGGCCGAACGCTTGGGATCAAACCTGGTGGAGAGCGCCCACATGATGCGGTCCCAGTCGTCGGCGTCTATGTCGTGATCAACGGTTATCACGCCCTTCATGCCGTAGTGGCCGGTAGTGCTCGCTATAACCGCGTTGCCCACCTGGTTGGAATGGCCTGGGTATTTCTGGCGCACCGAGACAATGCCCCAGAAACGGCCACAGGACTCGGGCGGGATGTAAACGCTTTCAATCCCCGGCACCCGCATGGTTTCCAGGTCGTACCAAAGGGTGGCCGTGCGGTTTAAGGACTGGATCATGTGGATATCGTTGATGGGCTTGCCCACGGTGGTGGACCACAAAATGGGATCGTTCCTGTGCAGGATGCGCTCGATCTGCAAGGCGGGCTTGGGCCATTCCTTGCCCTTGTTGCCCGAGTAATAACCGGTGTACTCGCCAAAGGGGCCTTCATCCATCAATACCTTGGGATCGATGTACCCTTCTAAAATAACCTCGGCGGTGGCCGGAAGTTTGAGCCCGGTCAGGTCGCTTTCAAAGACCGGCACCGGGGCCTGGCGCAGAGAACCGGCTACGTCATACTCGTCTGTCTGGGCGCTGACCAGGGTGGAACTGCAAAGGAACAGCACCGGGTCGCAGCCTATCACCGCGGCGGCGGGCATTTTCTTGCCCATGGCTTCATATTGTTTGAGCATGAAATCCGCATGCTTGCCCTTGATGATCTGCACGCCGACCACGTTCTTGCCGAGAATCTGCATGCGGTAAGTGCCCAGGTTGGTCCAGCCGGTCTCCGGGTCCTTGGTCACCAGGTACACGGCCGTGCCTATAAAACGGCCGCCATCCTCGGGATAGAACCAAGGAGCCGGGAACATTTCCACATTCACGTCATCGCCGGTGATCACATTTTCCATCACCTTGGGATGACTAACAATCTCAGGAGGAATCATCTTTTTGGTGGTCAGCTCCATCCACTTTTTGGAGAGTTTGCTCATGGAAAGGCTGGTGTCCTGTTCCAGGCAGATGGCCAGTCTTTTGGGAGTGGTAAAGGCGCTGGTAAAAACCGGGATGTCATAGTCCTTTACGTTTTCATAAAGCAAGGCCGGGCCCTTTTGCTCCTCATTGACCTTGGAGACATGGCAGAGCTCCAGGTTCCAGTCCACCTCCGTGGTGACCCGGTGCAGCTCGCCCTCTTTTTCCAGAGCGGCAATGTAATCTCTAAGATCTTGAATCATTTTTCTCTCCCTCTTCTAAAATGGACATCTTTCAGGGACCGGAGCCCCGGCTTTTTTTAAATTTTGCCAAGCCTTGAATGCTTGAGAGATGTCTTGATTTGAGCGCACTCCTCCCCGAGCCCCTTGGGGACTTTTTTACTAACTTGCCGATAATGCTAAAATTTCAGATTCAACCCAACTTTTTACCCGCCAAAAGATTGGCCAGGATGTGTTCAACCGCGGACTTATGTCCGGGCTGGGTTGCCTTTTTGCATTCCTTGCTGCTCCAGACCGTTTCCGGCCTGCTCTGCAAAATAAAGACGCTCCCTCTTTTGGGCATGTCCTTGTCCACCGCCCATTCAATATCCTGGGGGCAACCGTAGTGCTTTTCTATGGTCTTACCCAAGGCGGCCAACTCCAAAACATCTTCATCAATAATCGACTGGGCTTTTTGGCGCTCTTCCGGCAGGTCAAAGCGCTTGGAACAATGGGCTCCCGGATCCAGGGTGTAATAAACTTCCTTTTTGCTGATGGTCCGCTTGGTGATCTCCATGTTCACCTTATCCACCCGAAAATGATCAGGCGTAACCTCGCCCGAGACCACGGATTCGCCAAATCCGTAATTGCTGTCAATGACCACCTGGGAACGGTCGCCGTTGGCAGGGTTTAAGGTGAACATCACACCCGCGGTAAAGGAGTTGGCCATCTTCTGCACACCAACGCTGATCGCCACCACCTCATGGTCAAACCCCATCTTCACCCGATAGGCGATTGCCCTGGCGGTGAACAGGCTGGAAAAACAGCGTCTGATGTGCTCAAGCAGGCTGTCCATTCCCCTGATCCAGAGAAAGGTGTCCTGCTGCCCGGCAAAGCTGGCCCCGGGCAGGTCCTCGGCCGTGGCGCTGGAACGGACCGCCACCGGCACCGCAGGCAAACCACAGATAATACTCAACCTGCGCATGTGTTCTGCTATATGGTCTTCCAACTCCCAGGTAAAAGCCGTATTTTCAATTACCCGGCGAACATTTTCGCTGGCCTTGTCCAGGGCCCGGGAGTCTTGGTGATCCAGGTCTGAGAGTTCGGAGCGAATTTGCTTTTTAATAATCGGGTCACGCAAAAAATGCCTGTATCCCTCGGTAGTCACGGCAAAACCGGGCGGCACCCTGATCCCTGCGTTGATCAGTTCACCCAGGGATGCGTTCTTGCCCCCCACCAGAGGTACGGAGTCTTTATTGCAATCCTGAAACCAGGTTACCCAAGGTGTTTTGCTCTCCATCATGAACGCCCCCGTTTATCCGGCCCCGGCTTAAAAAGCCGGGGCCTTTTTTAGTTGCCTCAGCGTTTAATGGTGATAACGCCGGTGCTGCCGTCGACGGTAAGTTCCATGCCGGTTTTAATGATGCTGGTGGCATGGCCCGTGCCGACCACCGCCGGCAGGCCGTATTCCCGGCACACAATGGCTGCGTGACACATCACCCCGCCCACATCCGTGACCGCGGCCTTGATCTTCTGAAAGGCCGGGGCCCAGGAGGGGCTGGTGGTCGGAGCCACCAGAATTTCACCTTCCTTGAGCTGGTTAATTTCCTTGACTGTGCGGCAGACCCTGGCCTTGCCCTCAACCAGTCCGGGGCTGCCCGGGAAACCGGTGAATTCTTCTATGGTGTCGGGATCTTCAACCTCCCTGACCTTGGCCCAGGCGGTCAAGGAGTCGTTGGTCACCCCCCAGAGGACCACGGTAAAGGGCTCTTGTATCACTTCGGGCGGCACGCCAATGGCAGGCGGTGGAGTCCACTTGCGGAACTCATCCATCACCTTCTTGCGCCAGACCACTTCCTTGGGCCAGACTTTGGGTCCCCTGGGCAGAACCCCCGTGGCCCAGGCGGTGACCAGATCCCACAAAGCCTCTTTGATCTCGGCCCGCTTCAGGTACCAGACATCCTCAACCTCCTCGATAAAGCCGTGATCAACCATAATCGCGGCCACTTCCCGAATCTTGTTCCAGAAAAGGGAATGGAACCAATGCTCCACATAAAAGAGGTGATTCTCCACATAGGGGAAGACCGTACGGGCAGTTCCCAGAAGCTGATCAAATCCCGCCCTATCTTCGTCTGTCTGCAGAAGATTGCGGTATTCGCCGGTTATGCGGTCCCTTTCCTTGATCACGTCATTCATGGGACGATCAATGTTTTGCCCGGCCTGTAATTTTTCAATGTATATGCGTATGGAGGCCAGGGGGATGTCCAGATCATCGTTCCAGGATTTGTCGTGGTGGTACCAGCCCGTGCCGGTGGAGGTCCAGAACCAGGGGTAGCGGGCCTTTTCAAATTGGCTCAGCCATTCCCGGCCATTCACCTCGGCCTGCAGGGCCTCCTTAGTCTGGTCAAAGGTCTCGCATTTCAGCATCAAATCCGCTATGCCAAGCTTAATCGCCCCTTGGGCCAGACGCTTTAGCTCATCATCCGGGCGATACATGATCACGTCTATGCCCGAAACCATCTGGGTGACCCTTTGCAAAGGGATATCCGGAAAAGCCTTCTGGCAATAGTCCAAGAAGGTTACGTAGGCGGCATAGCCCAGGTTCAAAAACTCGAAATGATACTGCCAGCAGAGGATGCCCAAATCGATCAGCTTGTCATAATTGTGCAGAAGATCATACCCCTTGGATCTTCCGAGCCCCTGGGTGACAACGGACTTGTCCTCCAGGCCGGGCAGCGGTTCTATTTTCAATTCATCAAGCTGGTCGATGACCTTTTCCATCTTCTTGACCCACTTGGCCTCCAGCTCGTTCCAGTTTTGGTAATAGTAACCGGCCCTTTCCATGAAATAGCCCACCCGCTCCTCTATCTCTTCGGGATCCTGGACCGGAACAGGCGAGATGTAGATGTAGCCGTTTACTATGCGGTGATCCACACCAAAGACAGGGGGTACGGCAAAAACCCTGGTGTTGAACTGGCTCAAGCCCAGGTACCAGGCCTCATCCCAAATCATGTCAAAGGGATACATTGGCTCCGGATAATGAAGGCCATCATAAAACCAAAAGGTCTTCTCCTCGTATCCCTGCCTTTCGGGATCATCTGTCACAAATTGGTATTGATAGGGATACATCCTTTCCCACCCCTCGGTTCCGGACAGTTTGTCCAATTCCTGAGGACGGGGAAACTTCAAGGATTTGCTGGCCATGGTCCCTACTCCCTTCCTGACGGCTATAGTTTTGGCTGGATCAGATCCCCAGGCATGGATGAACCCCCTCTTGCCGACGGGACCTTAGATATTCAAAACCAAAAATTGCGGCCATAAACAGAACCAGGAGCGGATACAACAGACTTAAGCGTTTTAAAAAACTGCCTTAAGTGGATGACCAAATTCAAAGGAACTCTTTGGACAAGTAAATCTTCGCTTTTTCAGAAGAAAAACTTCAAGTCAAAAATATTTATTGCTTATATAAAATAAATTTATATATAATGGCAAAAAGTATTTAAATTACAGTGAGTTGTTTTTTTTACTACAATTCATATCGTTTTTTATCCTAAAAAAATAAACTAATAATGAAACTCAATCAGTTAGTCACCTTCTATCACGCCGCCCAAGAGATGAACTTTTCCCGGGCTGCTTCCAAGCTAAATGTCACCCAACCGGCGGTGAGCACCCAGGTGCGCCTTCTGGAAAAGGATTTGGGCATAAAGCTTTTTTCCCGACTGGGCAAAAAGCTGATACTCACCGAACCGGGCGAAGTTCTTTTGGGCTATGCCAAGAAAATAATCCAACTGGAGCAGCTGGCAGACAAACAAATGCAGCAAATGCGCATGGTGCGCAGGGGCACCCTCAAACTGGGTTCGGCCCGCACCTATGCCCGCCATCTTCTCCCCCCTTTGCTGGCCGGTTTTCAAAACCGCTTTCCCTTGGTGAACATCATTTTAAGGGAAGGAAGCTCCAAGGATATGACCAACAGCTTGAGGAATCTTGAGGTGGAGGTGGCGCTGATAGCCGAGGCGGGTGGGTTCCGCAATATCGAGTTGGAATTTTATAAAAGCGAAGACCTGGTGCTCATACTGCCCAGGGACCATGAACTGGCTTTCAAGGACGAGGTCCCGGCCCAAAGGCTGCATAACGAGCCTTTCATCATGCGGGAAAAGGGCTCAGGCACCAGGAGAGTGGTTGCAAACTTTTTCAAGCGTCACCGGGTGATACCCAAGGTGGTCTTTGAAGCCAGCAATGCGGAGGTAATCAAGGAGCAGGTGGCCCGGGGCATGGGTCTTTCCATACTTACCAGGTCTGCTGTGTATAAAGACGTCATCTCCAGGAGATTCTCCATGGCAAACCTGGCCGGTCCCAGACTTAAGCTGGAAATTTTTATTGCCATGCGGGCAGGCCATGAGCTGTCCCAACCGGCGCGCATGTTTTTGGCTCTGCTAAAGGAGCTTAAGCAATCCAGCCCGGCTCCTTCTTCGATTAAGGTATGAATCTTCACTGTGAATTATTCGGCGATCACCAGCAGGTCCCTTCCCATGGCTTTGGCCTGATAAAGGGAACTATCCGCCCTTTTTATCAAATTAACGGCACCTTCACCTGGTGAATACTGGGCAAGCCCCATGCTGACGGTGACAAAAACGTTTTTTGCCTCCCCGGGGTTGAAGCCATGGGCGCCAAATCGCTCCCTTATTCTTTCGGCCACAATCCGGGCGCTTTTCAGGTCGGTATCGGGCAGGGTTATGGAAAACTCTTCCCCGCCGAACCGGCAGCCATAATCCCGAAAACGAATACTGGCGGATATTATCTGGGCCAGTGTCACAAGCACCTTATCCCCCTCCGGATGACCATAGGTGTCATTGAAACGCTTAAAATGATCCACATCCATAATTATCAAACAAAGCTGTTGCCCCTTGGCATCTGTTTTGGCAAGATCCCCTTCCAGTTGTTCCATGAGATAGCGTTTATTAAACAGCCCGGTCAAGCCATCGGTCTCACTGGCCCTTTTATAGACGGCCTCACTTGCGGCCAGGGCGTGGGTTTGATGTTTTAAGTATTTAATCCTGTCACCAAGGGCAAAAGAGAGCAACACCGCCTCAATGGCAGGCCCCAGGGTGAACAAAATGTCACCGGGGACTTTCTTCACTATCCCGAGACTCCAAAGAACATAGATCAGAGTTCCGGCCATGAGAAAAATATTAGCCGTTAAATAATATTTAGCGGAACGGGCTCCCTCGCGACCGCAAAGCACAGCCGCCACCACCAGGCTCAAGGGGCCAAAGGCCCCGGCGAACTTGGCCAGCCAGGCGGCCCAATAAAAAAGGCCTACAAGCCCCAAGGCGATAATGACCAGGGCCATGATTTGAAAAGACCGCACCACCAAATCCCACCTGGGAACACTTTGCCAGGTGCGGAAAAACAACCGGCAAAAACTACAGGCAAAAAATATTGATCCCCCCAGAAAAAAGCGTTCCCAGGTCTGCAGTTCCAGGGGATCAATATCAATCACCGTGCCGATCTGTCCGTTCAGTAAGGGAAAGTAAAAAAGAAAGGACAGCATGTAGGCAACATAAACCAGGTATATTTTATCCCGCAGGGAAAAGAAGATAAAAAGGTTATAAAAAAGCATGCAGCCTATGGTTCCGTAGAGCATACCGAATACCAGGTAGTCATAGCTCGCGTAGGAGTAGAATCCTTTCCAGGAACGCAAGACCAGGGGCAACACCGCAGGCCGGGAGGCTTCCATTTTCAGATAATAAAATGATTGGGGCGAGGCAGGTGAATCCAAGGTGAAACTAAGGTTCCTGAACTTTACATCGTGAGGATTTTCGGTTCCCCGCCTGTCTGCCCTGACCTCTTTTAAACCGTGCTTGGCCAAGGGATCGGGGACATACAAAGTCGCCCGGTCAGCCAGAGAAGAGGCCAGCTCCAGGGTCCAGGGGCCATGGCCCAACGCCTTGAGAACATCGGGCGAAAGTTTAAAGCGCACCCAGGTTTTGGCTGGATTCACGGCAAGGGAGAGTCTTTGTGATGTATTAACCTTAAATTTCATGAAAAAGGCAGGAGATGAAATCTTGTCAACACCCAAATCTCCCTTTAGGTCGACAAATATATAAGAATTGGGAGTAAGGAACAGCTTTTCATTTAAAAAAGGCAAATGATCTAATTCGGCGTTTCTGTTCAGCCCGCAACCAAAGGTAAAAAGCATTAGAATTAAAAAAAACAAGCATAGTTTTTCTGAAAATATTAAGACTTGGCCGGTCTGATATCCAGTTGAATTTATCTGATGGTGCAGGCTGTATTGGCTACTTGTTTTCTTTATCATTTATTCAGTCTCTGAACATTTTTTAGAAATTAAAACAGATTTTTGTCTAATAGTCCGCACAAAAGAAGAATCTTGTTAACAGTGCCGTGAAGCTGACTAAAAGCTATTTTCATTATAGGTAAAGTCCATAACGGCAACGCAGCTGCTCCCGTTTATTTTCAAGCAATCAAACTCCAGTGAGAGAGTGGCGGAAAAAACAAATTAGCCACGCCATACCTTAAGCGGAGTAAGGTCCATTACAGTCAAAATCTCAAATCTTGAGACTAAAAATAATACTAATACTTTTAAATCAACAAAAACAAAATTTTTAGTGTTCTTTTAGGAAATTGTTATCAACCCCTCCGGGCAAGCCCCGCACCCCCCTCCGTCCTATGCAAGGGTTGAATCCCGGACCATGAGGATTCATATTAGTAACAGTCCAGGCGCCTCAAGCGCGGCCAACGGGTTGCTAACGAACAGCCTTGGTGAATATGAATTTAGTCAAACCAACCAGAAACAAAATGACCCTACACCGGACAAACTTTTTCCAGGCTGGACCGGTGCAGAAAAAACCTTAAGGAGTTTTAGCCATGAAGCGTTCTATGGCCTTGACCTTGGCTCTGGCTTTCATACTGAATCTGTTCACAGCCGCCGCACTTGCCGGGGATCAAAACCATAAAAAACCACATGCAAGGGGGCTGGTGGCGGCGCTGAAATATCCCGGGATCACCATAACCCCAAACGAAAAGGTGCGTATCGACCTTATTGCCCGCAATTTAGGCGGATCAGACGAAACCGTTGATTTTGAAATTCTTGAAAAGCCTGACAACTGGCGAGCCGAGATAAGGCATTTCAACCACATTGTGAGCGGAGTTTTTCTGCCCCAGGGTGACCAGGCCAGCCTGGAATTCACAGCCGAACCCATGGAACGGGGCAGACTTAGGCCTGGCGAGTATGCCTTCACCGTACTGGCCCGCACGCCGGACGGATATTACCAGCGCAAATCCAAGCTCCTGGTAACGGTTCAAGGCAAGGAAAATGTCGGCAAATCCCTTGCGATCAACACCTCCTACCCTGTATTAAAGGGGCCCGGCGACTCTGAATTTGAATTCAGCCTGGATATTGAAAACAAAGGATCCCAAGACGCCCTGTTCAACTTAACCGCCCAAGGCCCCAGGGATTGGCTGATCTCGTTCAAACCGGCCTATGAGAACAAGCAAATCTCCTCTTTAAAAATTAAATCAGACCAATCCTCAACTGTAGGGGTGAATATAATCCCCGCCCGAAACGCCCTGGTGGGCGAATATCCCATAAAAATAAAAGTTAAAGGCCCCCGCCAGGAGGCCGCCGCAACCCTTATGGTCGTCTTAACCGGCACCTATAAAATCAGTGCAGGCACTGTAAACGGGCTGCTCTCCCTCTCGGCCCAAAAGGGGGATACTTCAACCATTAACTTCATGGTGAAAAACACAGGCACAGCTCCCCAATCCCAGGTCAAATTCATGAGCTTTAAGCCGGAGAACTGGAAAATGGAGTACAAGCCTGAAAAACTGGTTAACCTGAAACCCGGCGAGGTGCGTCAGGTGGAGGCCTTTATCACCCCGGCCAAACAGGCCTTGGTCGGCGACTATTCGGTTGCCGTCAACTGCCTTGGCGACAAGGCGGACAAGGAAATGGAGTTCAGGGTAACGGTGAAGGCCTCGGCTGCCTGGGGCTGGGTGGGCATTGGCATCATAATCTTTGTCCTCCTGGGCCTGGTATTCACTTTCCGCAAACTCGGCAGGCGCTGATCATGGCTATGGTAATTGAAACCAAAGGCCTGACCAAGGCCTATGGCAACCACACAGCCGTGGACCATCTGGATCTCGAGGTTCAAAAGGGGGAGATATTCGGTTTTCTCGGGCCCAATGGAGCGGGCAAAACCACAACCCTTTTAATGCTCCTGGGCTTAAGCGAACCCAGTTTCGGCACTGCCTCGGTCCTGGGTTTTGATCCTTGCCGAAACCCGCTCCAGGTCAAATCAAAAGTAGGCTACCTGCCCGAGAACGTGGGGTTCTACCCGGAAATGACCGCCGGGGAAAACCTGGCCTATGTGGCCCGTTTAAACAATGTGCCTGAAAAACAGGTTAATGAGCTGGTCATGGAGACCCTTTTGTTGGTGGGTCTGGCTGACGAGGCTGCTAAAAAGGCCGGAGCCTATTCCAGGGGAATGCGTCAGAGGCTGGGCATAGCCGAAGTGCTGATAAAGAAACCCGAGCTTGTCTTTTTAGACGAACCCACCCTGGGCCTGGACCCGGACGGAATCAACCGCATGCTGGATTTGATCGTGGACCTAAACCGTGAACAAAATATAACCGTGCTGCTCTCCTCTCATCATCTCCACCAGGTTCAGCGCATCTGCACCCAGGTGGGGATAATGAGCCAGGGAGATATCATTGCCCAAGGCGGCATTAAAGAGCTGGCCCAACAAATCCCGGGCCGGGATGGGGAGCCGGAATCCACCCTGGAACAGATCTACATGCGCTATTTCAAGGAGGCCTGACAAAATGTGGACCATCTTTCGCAAGGAATTGGCAGATCATTTCAGTTCCATGCGTTTCACCCTGATGCTGGCCTTGATCATCATGGTCTCGGTGGTGACGGCCTATATGGTGGGCACCGGTTTGAAGGATCAGCTCACAGGCCGGGCCATGAACGAAATCATCTTCCTTTATCTCTTCACATCTTCGGGAGGTTTTTTTTCCCTGGCCGATTTTGTGGCCATCTTCGGCCCCCTGATTGGCTTGATCCTGGGATTTGACGCCATTAACCGGGAGCGCAACCAGGGCACCCTGTCCAAACTGGTGAGCCAGCCCATCCTGCGGGACTCTATTATCAACGCCAAATTCCTGGCCGGTGTGGCCACTTCCGCTATCATGCTGACTGCGCTTTTACTTCTAATCTCGGGTCTTGGCCTTTTGGTGCTCGGCGTGGTGCCGGGCCCGGATGAGGTCGGACGCCTTTTGATCTACCTGGTTATATCTATCTTTTATATCTCCTTTTGGATGGGGGTTGCGATTTTGTTCTCCATTACATTCAGGAGCACCGCATCCTCGGCTTTGGCTTCCCTGGCGGTATGGATCTTTTTCAGTTTCTTTGTGGCCTTTGGGGCCAGCCTGGCGGCAAACGCCATTGCACCCGTAGACGACCCCCAAAACGTGGAAGCAGTAATGCTCAATCAGGAGCTGACCGAGGGACTGAGCCTGTTTTCTCCCTTGGAACTTTACAATCAGGCAACCGCCACTCTTTTGGACCCCATGCGCAAGACCACCCAGTCACTGGTTCTAAGCGGCAGATTTGAGCAACTCTCCATGAACCGGTTTCAAAGTCCCCTTCCCCTGGACCAGTCGCTTCTGGTGGTTGCGCCTTATCTGACCACCATTCTGGCCATGACGGTTTTGTGTTTTGCCTTGAGCTATCTGGCATTTATGCGCCAGGAAGTGCGATCCGCCTGAAAAAACCACCGGAAACCACAAAAAGCGCCGGAGCCTGTGTTGGCTTCCGGCGCTTTTTGCAATTAATCCGGCTCCGGGGCAGAGGCCAGCAAGCTCCAATTTGCGCCTGCTCTGGGCGATTTATGGTAATTCCCTGTTTGACACCTCATTTTATTTCTCCTACAATGCCACTGATTAACCTTTACTCTAATACTCTAACTGGTGCTTACCATGTCTTATTACTTCGGCTTTACCTGAGTCCGCTTATGGGACGCTACCCGGGCCCGGTAGACGGGGGAAGCTGGAGCTTTCTTTTTTGCATTCGCAATTCTGAATTCAAACCATTCAAAACCTCGCCGACCGAACCGGGCTGATCTTAACTGCGGGCCGTGGCGCCCGAGCGGTGATCCTACTCGGAGAGGCGATAATGTCGGATTTTATTAAGCCAGAATCTTTGGCCATCTGCTGCAATGAGTTTTCTTTGCAGCGGCTGACCCGACCTGGGCCTTACGCCTTTCCCATCCGGCCGGCAACCACCTTTTGCATCCACCGCGCGAAAGCCGGAGTGGATATACCCCCATATACCAAAACCTTTGGCATACGCAGTTGGGGGCTATGGTCCGAAAAGGCCTGAGGCTGATTTCAGGCTCTCGCAAAGCAGGTGGGCGGTTTGACCGGACTTGCCGCGATTTAAAATAACCAATAAACAGTTGGCCCCTAGCTAAGCAAAACGGCAAGGAAAAGAATGACTGGTTATTCAAAAAACACGACACCCGTGGGAGCGGCCCTGGTGGTGGGAGGCGGTATAGCCGCCATCCAGGCCGCCCTTGATCTGGCCGATTCCGGATTTCTGGTTCACATGGTGGAAAAAAGCGAGGCCATTGGCGGAGTCATGTCCCAACTGGACAAGACATTCCCCACCAATGACTGTTCCATGTGCATTTTGTCCCCCAAACTGGTGGAAGCCGGACGGCACCCCAACATTGAGCTGATAACCATGGCTCAGGTGCAGGACATCCAAGGGGTTGCCGGCGACTTCACGGTAAAGGTCAGGCAAAAGGCGCGCTATATTGACATGGACAAATGCATTGCCTGCGGAGCCTGCGCGGAAAAATGCCCCACCAAGGTGGTTGATGAATTCAACCAGGGGCTGAACAAGCGCAAAGCCGCTCATGTGAAGTATCCCCAGGCAGTGCCCCTTAAATACAGCATTGATCAGGATCATTGCCTTTATTTCCAAAAGGGGAAATGCAAGGCCTGCCAGAGGTTCTGCCCGGCCGGAGCGGTTGATTTCAGCCAGGAAGACCGGGAAATAGAATTAAAAGTAGGATCAGTGGTGCTTGCCGCGGGTTTTAAGCCCTTTGATCCCACACCCCATATTCAATATTCATACAGCCGCTTTCCCAATGTGGTGACAGCCCTTGAGTTTGAGCGCATCTTAAGCGCCAGCGGCCCCTGGATGGGGCACCTGGTGCGCCCCGGCGATGAAAGGGAACCCAAAAAAATAGCCTGGCTGCAATGTGTAGGATCCAGGGATTCAAACACCTGCGACCATGGTTACTGTTCTGCTGTCTGCTGCATGTATGCCATAAAAGAGGCGATAATCGCCCGGGAGCATTCCAAGGGCGATCTTCTTACAGATGTATTTTTCATGGACATGCGCACCTATGGCAAGGATTTCGAGCGCACCTATGAGGGAGCCAAGGAAAAGGGAGTTCGCTTTATAAGAAGCCGCATCCACAGTGTGGAAGAGTTGGACGACCAAAGCCTGAAGCTGGAATACGCAGACGAAAAAGGAAATCTGAAAACCGCCCAATATGACATGGTGATTCTGAGCCAGGGCCTGGTAATGGATCCGGTCACCGCATCTTTATGCAAGAAGCTGGATCTGGAATTCAGTCCCGGCGGTTTTATCAAGACAGGAGACTTCAGCCCGGTGGCTTCCAGCAGAAAGGGCATCTATGTCTGCGGCGCCCTGGCCGGACCCAAGGATATCCCGCTTTCAGTGATGGAGGCCTCGGCCGCGGCCTGCGCCGCAGGCGGAGATTTAAGCGTTTCCAGAAAAAGCCTGATCAAAGAACCGGAAATCAAGCCGGAAAAAAATGTTCATGGCGACCCCCCCAGAGTGGGGGTGTTTGTCTGTTCCTGCGGCATAAACATAGCAGGCGTGGTGGATGTAAAGGCAGTGATGGATTTTGCCTCCACCCTGCCCCATGTATCTTATGTGGAGAACAACCTGTTCACCTGCTCCCAGGACACCCAGGACAAAATGGCCCAGGTAATCAGGGAGCAAGGGCTAAACCGCATTGTAGTGGCGGCTTGCAGCCCCAGAACCCACGAACCCCTTTTCCAGGAAACCCTCAAAGCGGCCGGATTGAACAAGTACCTTTTTGAGATGGCCAACATCAGAAACCAGGGTTCCTGGGTTCACTCAAACGACCCGGTTAAGGCCACGGAAAGGGCCAAGGATCAAGTGCGCATGGCAGTGGCCAAGGCCGCACTCCTGGAGCCGCTCACTGAATCCCGTTTATCCATATTGCCCAAGGCCATGGTTATCGGCGGCGGAATCAGCGGCATGACAGCAGCCCTTGAATTCAGCCGTCAGGGCTTTGAAACCCATCTGGTGGAAAGGGATAACGCCTTGGGCGGAAATGCCCGCTTCCTCTTAAGCTCGGCCGGCGGAGATAATATTCAGGCCCGCCTGGCGGAATTAAGAGACAAGATTGAGGCCGAGCCCAAGATCGCCCTGCATCTCGGGGCTGTCATCGAAAAGGTGGAAGGTTTTGTAGGCAACTTCAAATCCACGCTTCACACAGACCAGGGCTCGGAAACAGTAGAGCACGGCGTCTGCGTTATAGCCACCGGGGCCAAGGAACACCAGCCAACCGAATACCTCTATGGCAAGGACCCCAGGGTGAAAACACACCTGGAACTGGACGCGGCCCTTTTAAACAAGGAAATCGATCCTGAAAAATGCCGGTCAATAGTCTTTATTCAGTGCGTGGGCTCAAGGGAGCCTGAGCGCCCCTATTGCTCCAAGGTCTGCTGCACCCATTCGGTTGAAAAGGCCATCCAGTTCAAGGAGAGCAATCCCAAATGCAGGGTTACGGTGCTTTACCGGGATATGCGCACCTATGGGGAAAGGGAATTCCTCTATCAAAAGGCCAGGAAACTGGGGGTTCTCTTTGTCCGCTATGATCCCGCCCAAAAGCCCAAGGTCGAACTTCAAGGAAATGCCCTGAAGGTTGTCATAAACGACCATGTACTGGATCGACCGGTTGAATTTACTCCGGATTTCTTAGTTTTGGCCAGCGCCATCGAGAGCTTGAGGGATGAATCCCTGGCCCGTATGTTCAAGATCGCCCTTGATCAGGACGGTTGGTTCCAGGAGGCCCATGTCAAGCTGAGGCCGGTGGATTTTGCCACCGACGGCGTCTATATGGCGGGCCTGGCCCATTATCCCAAGCCGGTGGAAGAGGCGGTGGCCCAGGCCCAGGCAGCGGTGAGCCGTGCCGTAACCGTCCTTTCCCAAAAAGAAATCTGGCTCTCAGGCCAGGTGGCCGCGATCGACCAGTCCAAGTGCACCGGCTGCGGCGTCTGCTGGACGGTTTGCCCTTTCCAGGCCATAGTCCAGGACGAAAACGGCCATGCCTTGGTGCAAAGCGCCCTGTGCAAAGGCTGCGGCACCTGCGTGGCCTCCTGCCGCTCGGGCGCGCCAAACCTTTTGGGATTCAGCACTCAAGACGTCTTGGCCCAGGTGGCTGCGATGCTAAACAATAAACCTTGCGCGGAATGTGCCTAAAGGAGCCCTAAATGACGAGTAACTCAGATTTTGAACCACGTATAGCCGCCTTTTTTTGCAATTGGTGCACTTATGGCGGGGCGGACCTGGCTGGCGTGAGCAGGTTGCAATACCCGCCTAATATTCAGGTCATACGGATTCCCTGCACCGGCCGTATGAGCCCGAAATTTATTTTACAGGCCTTTCGCAATGGAGCGGACGGCGTTTGGGTCAGCGGTTGCCATCCGGGAGACTGCCACTACATTGCCGGGAACCTGTTTGCCAGAAGACGTTTTGCTATCATGAGAAATCTACTGGAATATTGTGGTCTTGAGCAAGGTCGGCTGCACTTCAGTTGGATTTCTTCGGCAGAAGCCAGTAAATTCCAAGAAACAGTTATTAAAGTTACTGAATCAGTGAGCAACCTGGGGCCTGCCAGATTCTTGCTCAAAGGTATGGAACAGGTGGCCTGATGGAGAAGCGCGCCGAAAAGATAAGGGCGGCGGCCAGAAAACTTCTGGAAGAGGGTCAGGTGGACTGTGTAATCGGTTTTACCAAGGGAAGCGTACCGTTGCGCGACCGGCCCTATTTCGCCTATACGCCCGAGGAATGTGAGAACCTCACCTGGTCCAGCTTTTGCTGCAACAACCCCGCGACCTTTGTGGTTCGGCGGGAAG
>NZ_AZAC01000028.1:18120-18263 GCF_000931935.2 Dethiosulfatarculus sandiegensis | reverse complement strand
TTCAAGATTGTCGGAAAGCTCCCGATCCGATAGGCCGTACCAGGACTGTAACAAGAGAGCCTTGAACATGCCAAGAGCAGGATAAGCGGGATTACCCACCGCATTGTGGCGGTGGCCAAGATTTTTTTTCAAAAATTCTTCTA
>NZ_AZAC01000028.1:0-18040 GCF_000931935.2 Dethiosulfatarculus sandiegensis | reverse complement strand
GATACTGTGCAGCACTCTCAATATGGGTCCAAATAAAGTACTGCTGCAGATTTAAACTACATTAAGAAATCTGAAGTTTTTATAGCTTTTATTTTGTTCTCCTTTTAGATAGGATTATGGAATAACTAGATCCTGCAATTTTCATAACTCAACAAATAAATCGATGAGGTATTCTATTTTTCACTTATATTAAGGAGGCGGTGACTTTCGTCTGGTGAAATGTAAATTAGCTAGATTTCATTCAAATCGGACGAAAGGAGCACCACCTTGGACAAGGATAACACCAAACAGATGGGGAGCATGATGCATATTGATGAGGGTAAGATAGGTATCAACCTGGACGAGATAGTCGGCCTCCGCATCCAGAAGATCGTTCAAGTTCAAGGTCTGCTCCACCGTGCCCTTGACCATATTTTTACGATGACGACTGTACAATTATCAAGGTTCACCTCATCTGTCACCCTTTACTCAATTTTTAATGATTCCATTTAATGCTCACGTTAAAATGCAGTTCTCCTGATGCGCTAACAAACACAACTTTAGCTCCGGACTCAAGTTTTAAACCGAATTGTATATTAATTTCACTGGGCTTTTGAATGCTCAACTTGTTAACCAGATCCTGAATACATGGCTTTAACTCTTCTAATGTTTGGGATACTGTCTTTATTGATTTCCGCAAATCTTTTTTAGCATCTTTATCAAAATCACCCAAAGCATCTGGATCAATCCTGGTAAGATCATCTTTCTCATCAACTTCTTCATCTACTTCAATTTGAATAGATCTTTTTTCGTCCCAGGCTAATTCTATTATCTTTTTTTTTGGCATTTGCGTTTCCTCTGTACAAATATTTCATCCCATCAAATTACTTTTCGCTCCATATTGCAGATTTCTTTCATACATTATTTTATAAAATTCATCAATATCATAATTATCCTCTGGTACAACTGGGTGGACCACGTAGCATGCCGTTTCACTTAAATTAAGCGTATTAGTTAAACTAGGCTCCAAAAAACCTGTTGTTACCACTAAAAGTGTATCTACACTCTTTTTGTTTTGTTGTTTTATCAATTGCTGAACCTGGTTAGCCATATTTCTTGCTCGCGAGTTTGCGTGGAAATAGAAATCTTTTGCAAATTCAATTGCTGCATCCAGTTCTTCTTCTTCCACGATCAATGGGACATGAATTTGCCTTAGACTTTTTATTATATTAAAGGCATCCATTCTTGAGGAAATAAATTCTCTATATTCCGCTGGAACGATTTTTATTGAAATTAGTTTGTAACATCTATATATCATATCTATGATTTCCAAATATCTAAGCACAAAGTCTTGTTTACATTGGTTTTGTACATACAATTTAAAAAGCTCTTGCACTTCTCTTTGAAATCTTTTACTGATATCCTCGTTAATTTGATTTTCTAGTTCTACAATATCAATTAATTTACACAAATTTTCATAATTATCTATAGATATTCCCGAAGTTACCAAAATATATTTTAAATTTAAAATAAAAAGTTGTTCATCATTTAATCCGGCTTTTGCATCGTTTTGATTAATTTGATTACATTGTATTTTATGAAAAGATGTTTCAATCTTCTCAAAATCATGGGGGTATATCATGTGCTGCAAATTTTGCAGTAATGATTTCAATTCTCTCATTACCGATTCATTCTTCAATGAAAGATTATCCGTTTTTCTTTGAGATAATTCTTTAATGCGATTTAAGCTTGGAAATATTCCAAGATCAATATTATGTTTAATGGTTTCTTTGAGTAATTCAAAGACCGCTTCCATGTATATTTCCGTATTCGTATAATCATTGCATTCTTCAAGATCAGTTAACGGAAGCAAACTATAAAACCAGTCGCGAAATTTATTGGGAATAATGCTTTCTGCTCGTTCTATTGCTAAAAATAAACTTTCACGAAGAGCTAGTACGATTTTTCTTTTCAAAGGATACAATGACATAAAAGCATTAAGTTGAGATTGATATTCATTTAGGCTATCAATACCGTGGATAAATCCTCTATATTTTCCAGTTAATAGATAGCGTTGTATATCAGTTAGATAAGAATGATAGTCTTCTTTGTCAAAACGAATCATTTCGCCATAAGAATTTCTGAATGTGAATCCGTTTACTTCAAATCCCGATGTAAAGCCATCTATAGCAATATTTGATATTCCATAACGATCAACAATCCAAGAAATTACATCAATCATCTTTTGTGAAAAACGTACATTAGGTAGTGTGCCAACAGGAAGATATATAATTATTCCTCCGTAACGTGATGTGGAAAGCGCATGGCAACTCCCAAGTGGCCCAGGGATGTCTAACTGCAACCGATGTATGTCTTGGAGTTTATGTCGTTTGTGAAACATTCTTATCTCTAATCACAAATATTTTTTAAAAGTCTATTTTAACTATGAAGCTAAAAATCAATTTTTTTAATTGTTGAAAACACAGCCTTTACAATTCTCGAAAACACAGTCTTCAGTAAAATTTGTTTTAACATAGTTATTCCCTTCAAATGTTACTCTTGTAAATATGCATTTTTCAAAAATGCAATTTTTAAAGTTACAATTTTCAAAATTCACTTGATCAAAAACGCACTCTTCAAACTTAAAATTGCTTATATTGATTTCTGATAAATTTCGTCCTACAAATGCTACTTTAATTATTTTATATTGAGAGGATTCAATGTGATCATTTATACTTTTTTGTGCGGTTTTCTCAATATTGGAAGTGAGAGGCAATGCATAATCAGTTAAAAGTATAAGATTTATTTTATCGTTTTTTTGGTTTACTAAATACTTCTCTAACGATTCTTTAATTTTGCTTAATATCTCCTTAGCCATTGTAAAATTTTCGCATTTTCTACTTAGAAGACCACTCAACAAATGTCCAAACCACACACTTGGCTTAGAATATGGTGTCGCCACACAATATTCTGATATTGCCTTTATGAATTCAGTCTCATCATATTCAGAATCATAAAATAAGTTACACAGATACCTCGCAGCAAAATAAATTCGAAATAATTCATAACCAAATCTGGCTCTTCCATTCACGATTCGTAGCAAGCTATGAAGATACAGCACTTTTAATCTCTCTACATCATCATCGCTAATTTGCAATTTTCTTTTAATCGAACCCACATCTTTTTCTAAAGATGAGCTAGAATTTAAATCATGCCCAAGCTGGCAAGCAAAAGTAATTAGCGTATTCGTTTCAACTAGTGACTTTGAAGATTCTCTCGAAGCCCAATTGTTAACTATGGTATCTAACAGTTCGGCCAATAGAATATCACCTGAGGCATTTTCGCCTGACACAGCGGCTTCACAAGCTAATGAGGCGAAAAGAGGTGTATATATTATCTCATCCCACTGCATTAACATCTTAACAATAGAACTACTGAGTTCTCTTTTTTCGAAGTATTCCTTTACTATTTTATCGTCCCAAGGAAGCAATGAAATCGATTTATTACCGGGGAAATAATATTCTAAGTCATGAGTTGATTTCATCTCAGATCTACAGGTTATGATAACAGAAGCATTAATATTGCTAAATAGTGGTGAGAGAACGTTTTTCCATTTTTTGATGATGCGAGGCTGTGTAATATCATTCAGTTCATCAAACGCATCTAATAATAGTACAACTCTTCCCTTTTCGATCAGGCGTCTTAATCCAAATGCTATTTTGTTTATTTCTTTATCTGATGGGTTGCGGGATAAACCGCTTTTTTCCATCAAAGTATTAGATATTAGATGATATATTGTAACATTTTTACCTGTATTTATATATTTATCCAATGTATCATTGATGTCGCTGAAATGTAAAATTACCGGGATTGTTTCTTCACGACCGCTCACTCTATAATAATTATCTTTAAACAGATGCCATAGAAACGTCGATTTACCCATACCAGTAGTGGAATAAATAATTAAAGGATTAGCCTTTTTATCTCGTTGATTAAACCTGTTCATCTCCAATAAATCGCGAACCAGATTGTCGATAGAAATAGCGCTACTAACCCTCGGTTGAATATAATATTCATCATTTCTACTTATGTTTTCATGAATCGCAAAATGCTCAGAGTATGCTTCTGCTAATTGCTTAATATCTTGAAGTAATTCTTCCAAATTTTGATTAAGCATTCCAAATTCTAAAGGCACACTTTCATTATTAATATGAATAACAGGTTGAGTTTGCCACCAACGTAAAGGTGTATTTGGTGTGCAATTATTGTAAGAACCTGATTCACAAATATTTATCCGTTGAGCCTGCGCTACCGCATCTTCTATAGTTTCACCCGCTGCTAGTTGTAATAGAATTGTTTCTAACTGTTTTTGTACGATAGGGACAAATGACCTATACATATAACCTATAACGTAACGCTTAGAATACAATAGGCGTCGTGTAATACTTTGGAATGAATCTTTTCCAGCCCCTCCTATACCACAAGAGGTTAATATAACAATTGGAGAAGATATGTAATCGGTGCGTTTATAAAAGTCATTAGGACTACAGCCTTCATCTAATGATCCGCCTGGCCCAAATACCCAACAAATATCTCCAATTTTATCTTCACCCCCATGTCCAATATGAATCCAGATATCCGCGTTTATTGGACTCGATAAGATTGTCTCTTTCTTGTGTAATGAATAGTTTCCTACCAATATAAAATCTTTATTATTTTCAAGCAACGTGAGCAAACTATTAAGAAGCGTACTCGCCGCTTCGTTCATATAGGAATCACCGCCAAAAGTAATAACTACTTTTATTTTTTCAAATAATTGTTCATGTTTAATTAGGCATTTTTTTGAGTCTGCCCAAAAATAAAGTATCTTAACATTTTTATAATCTCCAACTATAGAGCGATATGCTTGATCATTTTTGTTTCTAACTAGCAAAGCATTCCATGGTGCATTAGCAGCCATTGATTGAGAATCTATTTGACCAAGGTGCAACATTATACGCAGCAAACTTCCCGAAGCTTGACAATTTTCAAGAGCCGTAAGAATTGATTGCCCTATGATATTTGCGCTTCCGTCTAATTTTAAAAAAAAATCATGCCACAACAATTGCCCAATCCAGTATGTTAAAATGTCCCACAATCCATTTTCGGGTTTTATATCTAAACGCTTTTTATAACATTCTATGTATATCTCTATTGACTTCTTCAGCCTTGGACTTGGATAAACAGTGACAGGGCTTGAAGAATGACTACTGTTAAGTCTATAAACTTCTTGTGAAGTACTCTCTACAGGATGAAAAAAAAGATGCAAATTTTCTATTTCCATATTTCCCACTTTCACTTGTTCCCAGTTTTATTCAGTTGTGGGTCTAATACTTCGCTAGTCGCGGCAGGATTATTCATCATAACGCAATCGTCAATATTGCAATTATAAAGAACGATCAAGACACATCACTTGGCAGTACTTTATTTTGCATATTGATAATTTCGATGGTTTCACGGGTAATTATGATATCGTTTGATGAGATTTCCAGCGGTAGTTCCCAACTCAGCAAGCTGACTAAACGATCTAGACGTTCGAAATCTGGAAATCCTGCCCAACAGTTTTCGAAAATGGCCAATTTGGCATCATTTTCAAACTTAATTTCTAAATTAAAATTTTGTGCCACTTTCTTAACCGAATCAAAAGCAGGAGTATTTTCTGTTTCAATTACTTCCCAAAAATCAGTCTCGTCCATTGGTTGAAGTATTAATAGATGCGGGAACTCTTTGGTTAAACTTTTTGGAAGACCGGCTTGGTGTAGATCCTCAGGAAAAACATCACATAAACCTATCTCTCCCGCTCGCGTAGTAATTACTTGAGTAAGCTTTTCTAACCGGGCAGCAGCAACAAAAACCGTGTTACCTGTTGAGAGATAGGAATTTTCATCGAATCTATAAGGCAATTCCATATCCTCTGTAAAAGAATAAAACACACCACTAATAATACTTGACAAGGCAGAGCAAACAGAGGACGTAGTTGGCAAGAAGTTCCGACGATTGTCATACTCCGTCCAAAGGCTCTCAAGATGATCTAGACAAACAACGGTGGGCGTAGCACTCAGCCAACTACTCGGATCGTCACATACAGTAAATAAGGCTTTTAACATGGGGATGGGGCCTATTTGCCGCAAGTGAACAATTGTGGAGACTAGATGACGGGCATCTATATAGATAACACAAGCATCCTTAGTTTTATTATTTCCATCGAACGCCTTTGGTACAACGTTTTTTAAAAAAAATGTTTTTCCAACATTAGCGGAGCCAATAATGAGCACATTCGGCTTGGCGATGTGCTTATTATATGTGTTATAGTGCTGTGTTTCCTGGTTTAAGTATCTGCTTATCAAACGATCAAATATTGCACCAAAACGATACACAAAGTTTCCTCTTCCTGGGAAGCTTTGATTTAGTGCATTTATCAGTATACCTGAATCTGTGGCTTGCTTATCATCAGTTTTTACTATTGCAACTTCAATTGATTGTTTTGCAATTTCTTTTATACACTTCTGTAGATGGCTAGAGGTAGGGCTATCGTTAAGTATTAATTCTTTTATTGGAGGCTTTTCAATCAGTCCATATTTATTAATAAAATCTATAATATTTTTAATCATTTCTATTCGCCTTTTGATATCTTAAGTCTGAAATATTCATGAACTACGGACCACAAAGAACGGGCACCAGCCCCTTGTTGCAACGCCATTTGTGCAAGTTTCCTATAAATATCGCCATCATTTACGCTTACCACGTGCTCAGTAAAATATTTCTGATGAATTTTCAATGGGCTATTAGGCATCTCCAGAATTTTGACCAATGTACCTTCGCCCATTGGATCAAAACAAACACGAAAAGGAAATCTTCCTGCAAGTTCGGGTAAAAATCCATATGAAATTAAATCTTCATCGAAAACAATGCTGTCGCCAAAAACGTTTGATGTTGATCGATTGCGCGCCTTTCTCTTACTCACGATCTTCTCCAACCTGGAAAACGCTCCACTGCCAATAAATAGTATATTTTTTGTATTTATTGATACTGATTTTTCATAAACATTTCTGTACTTAAGTGCCTCTATCTTACAGCCTTCGATTAGCATAAGAAGAGACTGTTGTGCGGCTTTAGACATTTGACTGATTCTATCGTCCTGAAAATTGCTTGAGGCCAGTTTATCAATTTCATCAAGAAATATTATTCCATTTTCTGCTTTGCTAACGTTTCTATCGGCTGAAATATATAGATCATAGAAAGAGGACTCTAAATCTCCGCCCACGAACCCTGGTGCGGTTAAGTTCCCACAATTGAGAAAGGCATAGGGTTTTCTTAGAAAGTTTGCCAAGCACTTGAGGGTGTATGACTTGCCCACTCCAGTTGGACCAATAAATAAAATTGCTTTTGCATCAATCGAAGGTTTTTCTTCAGTTATTTTTTTTTCGTGAATTAAATTATTTATTGAAATCGCAAAACCTACTTGCTTCAGAGCATTATCTTGCCCAATTACGAATCTCCGTAAATAGTTATAAATCTCTTCATGATTTACAGTACTTACTACATCATGCGCTTCTTCTTCTGTCGCTTCTTCTTCTGTATCCATTTCATTTAATGCACTATTTTTGTTTAGCTCATCAAATATGTTTTTCATATCACCAAGTATTCCTTTGAAAAAATGCAACTTGCCTAGCCTGCCTTGAACGTCTTCAAGCCAAAATTCCCACAAACATTTTTCGCAAATATAGGATAGCTGAGGCGATTGGGAATCAGACGTTCTTTGGTTTTCATTATTCTTTGCATAAACTTTCCTTATTTCACCACAAAAAATGCAGGCATTTGTATTCATTACCTTCCCCATTTTGTAATAGTTTACGGCGGCCAACTACCTCTGCAAGTTTTAGAAAATATAAAAATTTTAAGAAAATATTGGCCTAGTAGTCCAAAATACGCCGCCGCCGTATTTCCTTTTTTGTTAAGCTCTTTGCAACTTAGGTGTCCAAACGGATGCCCCGTTTTGACGCCCAAAGAGCACACACTTGTTTGACTTGTTTCTGATTAATCGAAAAACTGGAAGGAATTCTCTATCCCCCAATTTCAGGGCATGATAAATCAATTCAATCCTCTCGGTCAATCATTTGGAAAATCCGTTTCAGCCTGTACCCAGCACCGTCCTGTAATGGTGAGCTAGAGGAAATAACGACGCCACATTCACCCACCAGCGGCGGCCACTGTAGGAAATCCTGGAAGCGGCCACAATGACCCTGAGGATCAAGCATTTAGTTAAATTTTTGAGATGTCCTAAATTTCACAATGCTAACCCAAGTATTGATCTTGGTATGTACTTATAAAATCAACCATTATTGTTTAATTGTTGAGCTTCTTTGAAATTAATCATATTAAAATAGCCCCTTAAATAGACATTTTTAATATTTCAAATGGTATCTTTGCGGTCAGTCTTATGAATTTGTACCCAGGTATAAATGACTAGCCTCCAGTCTGATGGGGAAATTCAAATCTAGTCATTTTAATTCCCTAAAAATCATATAAAAATATGGATTAAATTACAATGAAGAAAAGTGATAATTTTGAAAAGCTTAAAAATGGCGTAAAATTAGCTGGATATGAAATACCGAGATGTTCCTTCCTCACAAAACCTCCCGAATAATCACAAGCAGCTTTCTCAGAGCCTCAGAATCGCCCTGCTTTTCACACTCTGCAAGGCGCGCCTGAATCTCCTCTCTCTCCTGTGACTCGGTCATGGGGAACATGAAGAGCTCTTCAGGCTTGCAGTCAAAAGCCTCGGCAATCTTCTCAATAGTCTCAAGCGTAGGGTTGACCTTGCCGCCCTCGATACGCTGGTAGTATTTGTAGCTGATACCAAAGCGCTCGAGATCTTCCTGGCGAAGACCTCTGTCTTTTTTGACTTCTCTCAGCCGATTGCCAATTAATTCTGCAAGCTTACCCATGTCAATGCTCCTGATACCCACTCATACCACTCCATCGAAGCAAAAGAACCTAAGCATATGTGGGTATTAGGCGTTGACATGGGTAACTATATATGGGTATAGATGATTGTAAGGGTAATATATAGCTTTTTATGTAGAGACTTGCTTTTGAGGTAAATCCTAGAAATTCAACAAGTTGAGAGAGGCTGACGAGAGGGGGTTTTGGGATTATATGCCTCTATTTCCCAAATGGCGAAATACAGAACATGGCTATTTCTTTATGCCATTTTAGTCCGGCAAGCATGGGAAGGCATATATAGAGAATCCCGCTCAGATGAAAGAGAAGCTCCTCAAACTCAATTACATAAGCAACAACTGTGTACGTAACGAATGTTGAAAGCGCCGAGACAACGAGGGCAACAGAGACTCTGGCTTGAATGGTCTCCTTGATTTTCAGGACGTGAAAATAGCCTGTCATAAGTATTGCAAGCGTGAAGATGTCATAAAGATACATCACATAAATACTGGTATCAGGGAATTTGCCTACTTCTTTCTCTTCCTTGGCCGCTTACAGAGCCTGGCCCTGAGATTCGGTTAGAACCTCGGTGTTTTCCCCATTTTTCCAAACGCTTGAGACGCAGAGCCTCAACCGTAAGATCGTGGCGCTGCCAGATGCTTCTGATGCCGCCGGCGCTGATCAGAATGCCAGCCTTCTTCAACTCGTTAGCCACCCTGGTCTGGCCGTGGGTGGGAAACTGAAAAACGTAATCCAGCACTTTTTGTTCTATCTCAGGGGCTACCCGATTGCCGATCCTGGGCACCCGGCGGCTCTTTTCCAAAAGCCCCTCCAAGCCCTCTTCCTCAATAGTTTGTTTGATATCGTAGTAATGCTGGCGGGTTACACCCAGTTTGCGACAGGCATCGCTGATATTGCCCAGGGTTTGCCCCAACTCCAGGATGTTCAACTAACGGTTGATGATATACTGATTTTGAGCCATGGTCCTTCCTTTCAATTAAGATGTATCTTTTGGCTTGAACCATCTTAACCGGAAGGCCATGACTCTTTCTCTTAAAGTCTCACACTGTCAACGCTTTTCTTGACTAGGACCTCTAACTTCTGGACTGCCATCTTTCCATACTGCGCAGGATATAATCCGCGCCGGGACCGGAGACTCCCTTTTCCCGGTAGGAGCCGTATTCCATTTCCTCGGGCTCCAAAAGCCCCAACTCCTCTTTTTCCTGTTTATGTTTTTCGGCCAGTTCCCGGCGACGGTCTCTTCTCTTGGCTCTTAGTTGAGAAAGCTCCTGGCTTTGATGCAACTCCTCCTGGATTCTTGCCTTTTCTTCTTCACTAAGCTCGGCCAGAGTTTCTTTTACTTCCTTTTGCCTGGTAATAACCATGGAAGAGTTTCTTACCATGGCCGGATTGCCCGAGCCGGATATGTTTCCCCGCAGGCTCCAGCGGTCCAGGCTCTTGGTGAGGTAATCTCCGTCCATGCCCGCCACTCCGGAGAGGGGATATTCACCATATTCGATTTCTTCAGGCTCGTCTTCTTCCCTGGCCTCAAGCTCCGCCTGGTATTTTGCCAGCATTTCCATGCGGTGTTCCCTGCGTTTTCTTCTCTGGCCAGCAAGCTCTTCCAATTGCCTGGCCTTGTTCTCTTGGCGAGCCTTTTCTTTTTCGCTCAGCTCCGGAAGCTCAATTTTTCTGAGCTTGGACAAGGAAATTGTCGATGCCAGCTTCATTACCGGACCACCGTTGATCCGGATCTCATCATCCCTTAAGCTCCAGCGCTCCAGGGCCTGGGTAACCTGCTCGGCTTCGGCTCCGGCCTGCCCCGCTTGCTTGACTTCGCCATACTCAATATCCAGAGGCTCCTCTTTCTCTTTGGATCTAAGTTCGGCCTGGTGTTTTGCCGCCAACTCAAGCCTGTGCTCCCTGCGGCCTGCCCGCAGTTTGGCCAATTCCTCTGCCTCTTTGGCCTTACGCTCCCAAATAGCTTTGCGTTCCTTAGTTGGCTCCGGAAGTTTGATGGCTTCTCTGGGCTGGGCCTGCACACTGGAAGCTCGGGTATAGGTTGGAGATTTGGTCTGTCCGAAACCGCTTCCCCGCAAAGACCAGCGATCCAGGGCATGGGTGACAAGTTCCGCTTCCGCCCCGGCAAATCCGTCCGGTTTGTACTCGCCGTATTCGACCTGTTCTTCCTCGTCATCCAGGGCGGCCCTTTCCGCTTGCATACGGGCCAGGCGCTCCCTTTGGGCCTCCCTTCTTTCCTGGCGCAGCTTGGCCAGATTTGCTTCTTGCTCGGTTTTTTGCCTGGCCTTTTCCCTGGCCTCTTCTTCAGCCTTAAGACGGGCCTCTTCCTCGGCCTTGAGCCTGGCTTCTTCTTCGGCTTTTGCCTTTGCCTCTTCCTTGGCTTTTCTTTCCGCTTCTTCCTTTTCAGCCTGAAGCCTCTTTTGCTCTTCTTCTTCGGCTTTCAGCTCTTCTTCGGTTTTCACCTGTTCCGGTTCGGCCTCAGCTTTTTCGTCCGGGGCCTCAGGTTCCTTGGCTTTTTGTGCTGCTGCGGGTTCAGGTTGTTTAGCCTCGGCTTCTTGAGGTGTTGTTTCAGGCTGCTTGGCCTTGACTTCTCCCTGGGGCTGAGGTTCTGCCTGGGCTTGTTCCGCCTCTGCCGGTTTGGGAGGCTCCTGCTCTCCGGCCTCTGGTTTTGTTTTTTCAGGAGGCGCTTGCTGGGTTTTAAGCAGGTTCTGGGCCACCTTGGCCAACACCCCGGCAGCCTGGGTAAGACTTTCCGCCACCTGGGCCAGGGCCTTGGCTGTCTCGGCCAGGTCAGCCGGGCCGGAAACTGCTTTTTCCAGGGCTTCCAGTCCCAAAGCTGCACTTATTTCCGCAGTCTTGGGCGTTTCCAGCGGTTTGGCTTCCGCCTCTGCGGGCTTGGCCTCAGGCTCGGGCGGCTTGGCTACCGCTTCCGCGGGCTTGGCCTCAGGCTCGGGCGGTTTGGCCTCGGCTTCCGCAGGCTTGGCCTCAGGCTCTGGTGGTTTGGCCTCGGCTTCCGCAGGCTTGGCCTCAGGCTCTGGTGGTTTGCCCTCGGCTTCGGCAGGTTTCGCCGTCGCTTTTTCCCTTGGCGGCGGAGCGGGTTTAAAGTCGGCCTTGGCCACCTTGGGCCGGTCAACGACTTCTTTTTCCGCGGCAGGCTCCCGTTCGGCCAGCATTTTGTCCAGGTAGGTCTTCATCAAGGCGATTGAATCCGGATGGCGCAGGATCAATATATCTGAACCGGCCATGAGATAGGAAACAGCCGCTGTGGCCTCCATCAAGACACCGCGTTTTTTGTCGTCACCCAGGTTTAATGAGGCTGCCTCCTCATCTTCAATTCGGGCTTCCTTGGATTTCCATACCTCGTTGCCCACATTGTTGATCAGGGGAAGAATCAGCTTGTCGTCTTCCTGAACCAGGGCGGCCATGCGGATACGTTCCATCACCGAGTAGGAATATTCCATTCCATAACCCAGTCCGCCTGTTGTGGGGTCAATCATGATGCGCCCCATATCCACGCCAAGGTTTCCCAAAAGGATATTGAGCTGCTTGGCCAGGTTCACGTCAATGGGAGAGCTGGCCACCAGGGAATGGCCATAGGCCAGGGCGGCCGCGCCGATGGCCTTGTGGTTGTCTTCATCCACAGGCCCCAACACCAGTTTTTTGCCCGCATGGTCTTCGGCGACCTTTTTCAGGACTTCTGCGTCTTTGTGGGCATTGGCCGACCCCCAGACTATAACCGGTACATCCACAGCGCTTAAAACTTTGCCCACCGCCTCGGAGGCATTCTCCGGCGGGGCGTCGTCGGCATTGGGATCGGTTGATTTGAGCTGGACCACAATGGCTTCGGCCCCGAATTCCTCAACGCATTTTTTAGCCCAGGCGCCGGTGTCTGCCATCACATCGGCAAAGGGCTCGGAACAGGCCTTGGGCCATTCTTCGGGATTCATGTCCCAGACTTCCATGGCCAATACCGGCCGGTGCGGCATGGGATGCTCAAAGTTATGAAAAGGGTAGCTTTTTTCTCCACCTACAGTGAGTTCTTTTCCCTCCTGCCCAAAAGAGACCTCCATGATCTCCCCGGAGTAGGTAACTTTCACAGGTTCGAAAGCCACGGCGATATCCTCCTGCTTTTGCCTGAATAAGTCAGGTTCTTGCCATAAAAAAACCCCAGTTCGCTTCGTGCGAACTGGGGGAGTGCACCCTTCTTGACTTAATTCCGCCCAGGGAATCCCTTGACCCTGCAAAACAGGGCGGTTCGGTCCTCGCCAATTGGATAAGGATTCCTATTTTTTGAGAACGGGCAGGTATTCTGACTCCCGGATCATACCTTTTGAGCCGCGCCTTCCCGTCCGATTAAGGACAGTGGCTGACTGTTGGCCTTTATAAAAGGCCTGCCCTGCGGCAAAAGTCCCCGGTCACAGCGGCGGGACCGTAGCGAATTCACATCGCCTTCCCTTTTCGGCTTTCCGCCTTTTACGCCGGGAATCTGCCTGTGGCGTTTCCCCGGAGTCAAGAGGCGGTCGGCGACCGTTCTCAGTCTGCCCGGCCTTTGGGTGCATCTACACCCATAAGACCGTTGCCCCTTTGTTTAACAGGGGCATGGCTTTCCGGTTATCTTGGAAGAGATGGTCTTTATTGTCAAGGAACAAATACCCCTTTGGCCAGGCGGTTTGTTTATTGAGACAATTAGATGGCAAACTCCTTTCAGGGCCGAAAGGTTTCCACTCAGGTGATAGGATTCAAGGGCCTTTAACCTAAAGGGGGAAAAATGTCCTTTTTTGATTATGTGGCCAAACTCAGAAATAAAGGTGTAAAGACGCTTTGCGGTGCGCACAGGGGTGGACTTTCTTTGGCTCCTGAGAACACCCTGGCGGCGGCAGGTAAGGCATTTTCTACAGGAGCCCACTTTTGGGAGCTTGATGTGCGCCTTTCCAAGGACGGAGTTCCCATGGTCATCCACGACAGATCCCTTGAGCGAACCACCAATGCCTGGGAATTGAGGCCCAAAGAAAGGCCCTGGAATGTGGATGAGTATACTTGGCAGGAATTGATGAACTTTAACTGCGGCTGGGAAGGGTTGAAGATTCCCCCCCTTGCCCAGGCCCTTAGCTTTACCAGGGAAAAAAATCAGCTGGTGAATGTGGAGATAAAGGATCTAAGAGGGCTTGAGTTTGATTTCGATGTCTGTGAGAAGGTGATCGAGGTGATACATGGAACTAACATGATAGATCGTGTTTTAATCTCGTCTTTTAACCATGAATATGTGGCCATGATAAAGGAAATCGAACCCCTGATTCCCACCGGCGCATTAATAAAAGAACCGGTGGAAGACCCGATAAAGCTTTTGACCGCCTTAAAAGCAAACGCCCTGCATCCCCATTTCAGCCTGGTTCATTCCCTGCCGTTAAAGGAAATGAGAAAAAACGGATTTGAGATCATGGCCTGGACCGTTAATGACACCAAGATCATGCAGGCCATGATAGATGCTCGCGTAGGCGGCATTATCACGGATTATCCCCAGGATCTTATGGAGTTGATGGAAAAGAACTGAAAATAAAACCCAAACGGACTTGGCCGGTGCATTAGGTGGGGAATGCGACGAAACCCCGCTCCACGGCCCCGGCTCCCCAGCACCGTGCGGCAAGGACAGATAGTGATTTCCGAGGAAAGAAGCTCAAGAAGCAGGTTCCGGTTTTTTTGAGAGCTTTTTGCAAATGATGAGAATTAAATCAACTGGCCAGGCGAACCTGGGCGCGGATCTTTTCCCCTTCCCGGTTTTCTATTTGATGCAGATCCCAGCGCATCTGCAGACGAAGCCAAAACTCCGGACCGTTGCCAAAATAATGTCCCAACCTGATAGCGGTGTCCGCTGATATGGATCTCCGATCCTTGACAATCTGGCTCATGCGGCTGGCCGGCACACCCAGGGCAATGGATAAAGCATTTACGCTGAGTTCCTCTTCCTTCAATAAATCCTTAAGCACAGCACCGGGCGACTGCCTGATAATTTGGGCCATGGCGTCTCCTTCTTTGTCTCCCGTCAGCATGATAATTATGCCCTACCGTAAGCTAAACTTAGTGGCTCCCTTTTAGCCAGCTTCGTATGCATTTTAGCAGAATAGCTTTTAAATATGCTTCAAACTCATGATTCCAACTTCCCGCCCCAGAGGTCTGGGTGATGGCATTTAGACCATGTGAAAAGGCGTAGATCCGGTCTGGTTCGCCTTCGCAAAACCAAACCCGACCAGGCCGCAACTGGCTGGGGTGGGGTTAAAGGCGATTGGCCCCAAAACTCACCAGGTCCTTGCCGCCGGGCCCTTGCTCAATTCGGTACCAGCTTTTTATTTTGTGGTTTTTAGGCCCGCCTGTAATGTACTTGCGGATATTGACCAAACGCCCGGCTCCAACCCCGCTTCTTTTGGAGTTGCTTTATCCAGGATTCCGGCAAAAGGGCCAGGTCCTTGAATTCCTGCTCTGTTATGAATTCATCCGGGCTCGCTGTGCGCCTGGATAGCTTGTTGTCGGTTTTCCTACCTGGTTTGGCCTTTTTTGACGGTTCTTCGTCGCCATATCGGGCCACAAAGGCCTTGAAGTCCGCTTTTTTATCACCCGTGCCATGTATTCGGGCCCAAAGGTTCATCATGTCGTCATTCCCGCAACCGGCAAAACATTTCCAGCAATCTTTATCCGGATCATAGCCAAAAGACGGGGTGTGATCATTGTGAAACGGGCAAAGCGTCATTTGCCATGATCCAGAAGCCTTGCTTTGCCCCTCCAGGCTTTCCAGAATTGAAAGCCGCTGGTCCCGGCTTAGATGATCCAATGCCCAAGACATTTAAGCCGCCTTCCGTGTTAGGATGGTGTCTCTTGAAAAGGGGGAATGATCATGGCGAATGAGCACAAAGAACAGAGTAAGCCTGTTATTTGGGCAGGGAAGAAGCCCAGCGAAGAAGAGATAGCCCAGATTTTGGAGGATCACAAAACTTGGTTGGAAGGTGGGCGTAATGGGGAGCCGCCCCATAACTTGTTTAATTCTAACCTTGAAAACGTTGACTTTAGTGGGGCAGACCTTAGGTATATTAATTTTGCCTATGCTAATCTTTGCAAGACGAATTTTTTGCTGGCAAAGCTTGAAGGAGGCAATTTTGAATGGGCTGTGCTCAATGGAGCCAACTTTATCTTGGCCGACTGTCGAAATGCTGTTTTTAAATATGCTTTTTTCATTGGTGCAATTCTTTGTACCGCAAAATTTACCGGAAGCGATTTGAGAGCGGTGGAATTTAAAGGTTCCAATTGTAGTGGTGCAAAATTCGGGAATTCTGATTTGGAAGGGAGTGATTTTGTAAATGCAAACCTTACAGAAGTAGAATTCAGAGAGTCTAATATTGGGTCCGCCGATTTTAGTAATGCAATCCTTTTTAATGCCAATTTTAGACACGCAATTTCTACAAACGTTAAATTCAACCGCAAAACTAAAGTTCTCGGTTGCAATGCCTTCGCTTCCATCGGTAGCGCCAAATTTAAAGATTTTGTCAGAACTCAAGAATTCATTGAAGAACTTAGACAGTCCAAGTTTGGCAATATCCTTTATTGGATTTGGCTCATAACCTGCGATTGTGGGCGCAGTATATGGCCTTGGTTTACCTTGTCCTTGGCTTTTATCTGCATGTTTGCCGGTATTTTTTTTAGCTTGGGTAAAAGTGCCTTCTCTGTCCCGCCTGAATTGGGATTTAATTTTGAAACCATGCTCTATTATAGCGTGGTCACCTTCAGCACCCTGGGGTTCGGAGATATAACCCCGCTCACCCATGTTGCGGCCAGATGGGTAATGGCGGAAGTATTCTTGGGGTATCTCATGCTCGGAGGCCTGATAACCATATTCGCCACCAAGATAACCCGTCGAGGCTGACAAATGAAAAGCACCCACTCCCAAAGCGTGCGCCAGGTAACTAACTGAATTTGAATGGGTATTGCTTTGGGGAGGGAAAGACACAAAAATAACGCCCAAGCCAAATTGGCCGGTGCGCAATGTGGGGGATGTGTTAAAACCCTGCTCTTGACATTTAACCAAAATAAGTTTAGATAGCTAAATGTGAAGTTGAACTAATAAAATTCTGAAAAAGAACGGGAGAAGGTAAGTAATAATGGAAAAATTACCGCTACTAGTAATGACTTATTGAAACAAGCATCTGAAACCGCTGGGAATTATTTTAGTAATTCTATTCGCATAATTGATTCCAAATTTGGTGAAGGGTATGCCAAAGATCACCCGGAACTTGTTGCTGACTTTATGAAAACCTGCGCCCTTGATTTTGGGGCAGCAATCATAACCGCCTCATTACAGGAAATATCCGAATCTCTCCACGATAACTCCCTGGAATAAAAAATAAAAAACCGGGTCACATTAGTCAATAACCCGGTTCGTCTATTTTAATTAGCTATCTGATAAAAAAGCTATTTGTTAAAATATATCTGCCTTTCTAATAAAACGGCCAAAGGTTATTAATTGTTTGATTTATTCTTTCAACACATAAGGATACTCCGTGTACATCTTTTGAGTTGGCGTAGTTTTAATCCAACTTAGCCTCTTGACGCAACTTATTGTTTTTAGATTTTGTCTTGATATATTCTTCGCATAGTGAGTTATTTTGGTATTTGGCAAAAGCCTGTGGATTCTTACCTCACTGAGTGAATAATTACTGCATTGTTCTCCCTTTTAATAATCGCCCTGTTCCCCTAATCGAGAGTGCTGCGTAAGTCGTCCGGCCGCTTTTAGGTGTGCCGGTTTCCCTTTTTAATCTTGAAGTTGATTTTTCAGTCCCGTTTTACCTTGATTTTAGAGTTTATTTATCGCTTTAAGCTTGCCCGACAGGGCCTTGATAAGGCTCTATCGGACTGTTTTTCTATGCCATAGCCATCCTGGCCGCTTTCTTGAGATTAAAGGCAATGGCATCCAACATGAGTTGCAGGCCCACCTTAGCTGCGCCAAGATACCTTGCCCTGGCCATGCGGTGGTCTTTCTTGAGGGTTCCGAAAGCCCTTTCCACCCGGCCTCTGA
>NZ_AZAC01000027.1 GCF_000931935.2 Dethiosulfatarculus sandiegensis | reverse complement strand
CTTCGTGCCCTGGAAGCACCGCAAGCAAGTGGCGGCCGACCTCAAGGCCATCTACCGGGCCGAGACCACCGAGGCCGCCGAGGGCCGGCTTTGTGAATTCGAAGAAAAGTGGGATGGCAAATATCCCACCATCAGCCAGTCATGGCGGCGCAATTGGGAGCAGATCATTCCCTTCCTGTCCTATCCTCACGAAATCCGAAGGGTGATCTACACCACAAACGCCATCGAAAGCTTGAATCGCAGCCTGCGCAAAGCGGTTAAAACCAGGGGGCATTTCCCCAATGATCAGGCCGCCACCAAGCTGCTTTACCTTGCCATTAAAAACCTGGCGGAAAAGTGGAAGAGGCCGCCAAAGGATTGGACCGCAGCCATGAATCAATTCGCTATCTTATTTGACGAAAGAATTCGGGCGGTGCAAAATTGAAATGTTAAATCAAATCCGTAATTGGCTCATACACAGAAAACAAGACAGTCTCTTTAAGGCCGTCGACCTGCCTCTACGACCTGATCGGCGCTCAAGATCACGGAGAAGTCCTTTCAGTCGCCTTTCAGGCCGCAGATTCAATCACGTTACAAAAACTGCCGTCTCAAACCGGCCACACCAAAAGCCTCAGTTCCACCTCAGTGGCATAGCTTAGCACGCCATCTCGTTCATAACTGTGCAGGGCTTTTGCAATCAGGTCTCGACGAGGCTTTTCCCCATGCATTTCAATATGAAACGCTATATCTGAAAGGGCTTCATTGGCGGTTCCCTTCCAATACCAGGTTGTCTCAAAGTAATCCAAAGAGGGCTTTCGTCCGGATTCCAGCAAGATATCGTAGGCCTTTGCGATATTTGGCGGGGGGCCGTAAGAAAGGCCGTGTGAGCTGAATATCTCCTGCATCAGGGCATTTTCCCGTTTGCGCCCCCAGCCAATGTAAACGCACCATTTTCTGGCGCATTGTTCCATCAAGTCAAAATCATGAGCGGTTTGAATAGCCGGGGTCATAGACACCCAGGCAATATCGAACGCCTTTTGAAACCCCTTGGCGGCGATATCTATATCTTCCCACGATGCCTTAACCGGCCGCACGTTTTGGATGCCTTTGGCCTCCATGACCTGCTTCATCCGATCAAGCATGGCCTCAGAGTCATCGAGCCCGGTTACCCCGGCTGCTTCACCGGCCAGGGGCAAGGTGTAAATACCGGTGCCGCAGGCTATATCCAGAATCTCGGCATTGCTGAAGGTCACCCCCCTTTTTTTGACCATGGAAAAAACCTTTTGCGTGGTGGCCAAAACCTCTTTATCAAAAGGAAGGGGATAATGCCTTGCCAGATTTTCCCAGAAAGCCTTTTTCGTCTTCTCCGTTACCTTAGCTCCACTGCTTGTGCTCAATTTCAGGTTCCTTTTATGGGGTGGTTTTGTAGGACCATGCGGTGATGACTGATAAACAAGAGACCGCATTTAAAACAACAGGCATCTGCCTGGTTTCGGCTAATCGCAACTATTATTAAAAGAGAGGCATTACTTTTCAGCCTTAAGAGTCTTCTCCAGCATCTCCATGATGCGACCGGCTTGTTCATCGCTCAACTCGCCGGAAACGCTTTTTATGATCCTTTTCTTGAGCCGCGATATGTCAATCACCGCCTTGCTGCCCTTGGTGGTTATTTGAACCAGGTTCGTTCTTTTATCACCTGTGTTTTTACGCCGTTCAACATAACCTTGCTCTTCAAGGCATTTCAAAGCGCGACCGGCATTGCTTCGATCTAAAAAGATCAAATTCGATAGCTCCTCCTGAGTGGCCACACCGCCTTCCCGGTCAAGCAGAGTCAACAGGTTGGCTTTGGTATGGTTGAGCCCTAAAACTTTAAAATGGTGCTCCGCAGCATGATACCGGCGACGGGCAAGTACCACGATCAAATCGAAGAGCCTTACCAAATTATCCAATTAAGACTTCTCCCAATCCGGGCGAGCAAGGCCGGGTTTAAAAACAACCTGACAATGAAAAACAGGCGGCCATATTTACACCCCCCTAAAATAACTTAGTCTTTTTTCTCAAACCGTACGAAAACCTTGTTGTTATCCGCCTGCTGCGCCGCAGCCGCCACCTCCATATGTCTGAGAGCTGCGAACTCGCGCAAAAAATCCTTTTCAGACAAACCAGTAGCAGCCAACAACTCAGACAGGGTGGCTCCGCCTTTCTCATCAATGCAGGCCAGAATAGCCTCCTGCCGTGAACTCAGCTCCTGGTCTTCTAAACGGCTGGCAGTATAGGTGGCCCATGGATCGCAGGTTTTGACCGGGGTCATGGCATCGATATAGCAATCCTCGCACAGTTGCTTACCGTTTAACTCACGCGCCTCGTCAGCTTCCATGAACCTTCCGCATTCTTCACATTTCATAAAGCCCTCTCAGGATTTGAAGTTATTATATGCATGCGCACGCATATAAATAGGTAACTCTTAAAGCTCGAGATGTCAAACAGGAAAACTAGTATAAAGCACCTCGACCTAATCCATAGACTGCTTTCAGCTATTCCCAGAGCGCGGGCTGTGAAATCCACCTCAAGTCAAAAGCATTGAGCCTCATCGGCATTTAACACCTAGTTGCCTTATTGTGCGCCATATAGTCTACGAGCCTTGAAAAGCCTCTCTCCATTAAAGGCCTCAGCTTGATCCTCCCCACCAATCACAAGGGCTTTCCGGCAAGCCATGGGTTATATTCCCAGACCAAATTAAAGAAAAGCAATATCATAGGTAATAGCAGGCGTCATATCCCGCTACAAAATTATAATCTACCGCTAGAATTGCTCAGATAATTTGTTATAACTTATAAAATAATTTAAGCATGCCCAATTTGATGTCCATTCTCACGAAGCATGCTTAACCAGGCAATGGCTAAAAAACCACGCTGAGGCTAGACCATTTAATCCTGGTTACGCCGCCCCGGAGCCGGCTATCGTGGCAACACTACTTGATTCTAATAAGGGCCTGATTCCTATGTCGCTTTTCACCCTATATGATTATCTGAAAAAACCCGAAAAAAACGGATCAAAAATTGGTTGGTTCAGAATTGTCTGTGCAACTTTTGGAGGGTTATTACTTGCCTATTCCGGCATGACTTTATTGGTCTTCCTTATCCCTGACAAAGTACAACTTGCCGTTTTTCTACCATTTTTATTCACACCACTTGTCTGGTCATGCGCCGCACTATGGATATCAGTTTCTCCCTCGAAATTAAGCACCTTACTTCGTTTTGTTGTGCCTACTCTCTGCTTCAACGCAGGGATTATCTATTTTGTATGCATGGATTAAAGCAAAAAACATGAAAAACACACACAAAGCCAACTCACATGTCTACAAACAAAGACTATATCGTGGGCATGTCGCAATGGGCATCATTTGTTCACTGCTGCTATACAACTCATTATTTTTTGGGCTTTACGCAATCTTCATGCCGTATATCAGAGTATGGGAAAAGCCCTCCCGGCACTTCCCAACAATGGAAATCACAGAGATAAATTACGAGCCGATGCTTGAAGAAGCATTGTCGGATCCGAACTTGTCCGGGGAAGAAATTTTACTTGATCTCCCAGGAGCCGGAGAAGATCCCGCCCTACAGATATCACAAAGGCACTCTCCCAAGATCGTATTCAACCCAATAACCCAAAAACGGATAAAAGACGAAGGTGGGAGCTCAAATCTTGCCATGTTTTTAAATGGAATGCATTATGGCAGGCCCCTAAAAAAACTTGGCACCACAATCTTTGGCCTTGTGGCTGCCGGTGTTCTATTTCTCATTATCGGCGGACTTATCCTTATCTCCGTGCTTGACTTCAAGGGATCAAAAAAAAGCAACCGAAATATTTTTTCCTTTTGGCATCGCAAACTTCTGCTCTGGGGCTCGGCTCCTCTCTTGATAATAGTGCTATGCGCAACTGTTATGGGTCTCAGCTTTGTTGGCTCCGGGCCACTTGTCTACCTCACCACACATGGTGAAAAGACAAACATCCGCCCCCTTATTCTTCCAGTATTGTTTCCGAAAGACAAGCCAATACCAAAACTAAATGAACCCGTACCCATGTTGCCCCTGAAGGAGTTAATCAAAAAAGCCCAAAAGGTAAATTCAAATATAAATTTTCAGAAACTCACCCTTATAAATTGGGGGGACAAATCCGCCAAAATTAAATTGGAGGGATACAACCCCTATGTACCATTCTTAAATGGGGTAAGCAATAAACCGAGCATTGTCCTGAACGGGTATGATGGTAATTTAATCAAACAATCCAAGGTAATGGATCGGCCATGGGGAGTGCTTTTAACCGATTCCGTCTATTTTCTACATCTCCTTTTTGGTGTTGATATATTCACCAGATCACTTGTGTTTCTGTTGATGTTGGGATGTTGCACTGGCATTGCCCTGGGAGTGATGCTTTGGCTAGAAAAAAAGAAAAAATATTTTGGCAAGAATATTCCCTTTTATCATTGGGTGAGCAAGTTATCTCTGGCATTCATGATCGGCGTCATACCGGCCACCGGAATATTACTAAATCTGCAATGGCTGCTGCCTTTTGACATGAAAGACAGGCTTATCTGGCAGCAAGGTTTATTTTTCGATTTTTGGATTGCCGCCTTTGCCTGGTCTTTTTACAGGATTCACTCCAAGATAGCCGCCATGGAGCTGTTGACTCTTGGCGGATTTTTATATTTTATCGTTCCTGTTATCTATTGCATTCAAAACAGATCAACACCGATGGAAATGATCCATAATGATATGCTTACTATATTCATTGTTAATTTAGCCTTTGCAACACTTGGGGTAATTTTTCTCAGAGTTGCGTATGTTTTATCAAAGACCATAAGTCAAACAAAAACGCTAACTTTTGGACGATAAAAGGATATTGCCAAATGAAAAAGCTACTATTTTCATTTCTTATATTAATGACTCCGTTTACTGTTTTTGCGCATTCATTAAATTTGAGCGTAATTAATAACAATAATGACAGCATTACCATTATCGGAAAGCTGGACACAGGGGCGCGTGCCGTTGGTGCCATGGTAAGGCTGGTTTCCGAAATATCCGGCAAAAAACTTTTCGAAAAAAGACTGCCACAAGAAGGTGAATTGACCGTTGCCATACCCAAGGAACCGTATCAGATTATGCTCAACGTCGGACCTGAACATATAACACTGAAAAAAGGCATTCCACCTAGAAATGGTTTTTCGGTGAAACCTGAAAAAAAAACCAGAACAGCAAAAAACCGCAACTTGAGCGTGGCCATGCTTGTTACAGTTGGCACTGCTTTTTGCCTATTCTTAACAACTATTTACCTGAGTAGTAGAAACACCAAAAAAATCATTGAACTAATTTCAAGAAAAAAATAGTTTCATCTCCCAGTTTTTCAAAAATGTAATTTACCGACCACTTAACCGGAGAAATAGTATTTTTAAAATTAAAAGAGCAGACCAAATTCAAGCTCGCTGCATATTAAAACTGCGGGTTTATTTTCCTGTTGTCGGATGAAGCGTTTGGGGGTTCATCGCCCTGTCACAACCTGCTCACTACCAGCATTACCGGTGGCCTTCAGCTAAAAATTCTCTTCTCCCAAGCCGATCTACATGCAACCCATACCGCCGGCCCGCCCCAATTTTTAAACGGAGCAGACCTTGGCCTTACGCACCCGCATGGCCAACAAGTCATCCCCGGTATAGATAAATCTCAAAGCTTCTTCTATAGAACCGGTAACTTCCAAAGGCTCCACCCCCATAACCGTCCAACAGTGCACGGGGGCCTCGCCAATACCGCTTACCAGCACGTTACGGCAGTCGGAGATCTCCTCGCCAAAAAGACAGTCCACATTCAGGACTCCAATGGACTCGCCCTTGAGGAAAATCGGCGCCCCCACAAAGGCCACCTTGCCTTTATCCAGATCGCGGGACTGGGTTTTATTCAAGAAGAGCGGCTCGCGGCTTACATCCGGAACATAAAAGGGGTGGGCGGTCTCAAATATGCGGCCGCCGGTGACGCCCCCGCCATGGGCTGTACACCCCGCCCTTCATTTTTTCCACGCCGAGGCCTTGGGAGGCATAAGATGGGCAGTCCGACGCTGCGGGGATCCCGCAAGGTGACTGTGGCGCGTTTCATGGCCAGGGTGCCGGACATAATGCCCAACACCCGCTCCAGGCTTTGAGACAGATTGAGTGTCTCACCGATAATACAGCTGATCTCTAACAAGACCCGGAGTTCCATATTTCTGACCCACGCGCCCATACGGGAAGTATTTACAAAAAAATGAGTCACTGGAACCCTTTACCTAACATGCTTATATAATTGATTTTATAGTAGTAAAACCGAAAAACCAGCCACATTGTTTTTAAGAGAAAACGTACCAAACGGGAAGTTAATTTAATTTTTCATACTCATAGGTGGCTAACCTGGAAGACATTTGATTCTGGACCAAGGATATATCTCCGCCGATTGCCCGCTTTTCTGAGCTTAACCGGATCAATGCCCGGTTCAATTCCCTTTTCCTTTAAAAATTACATTGTTTGCCAACTGAAAAGGTTTAAAGGGGAGAGCCGGATAAAAACGGGCAACCGCCCCAGCCCTCAAGGGATACATTGAGCCAGTCCACCCCGCTCGACCAAGCGGGTTCCAGATTGCTAGCCAGGAGGTTCGCTTCTCCATAAATAAAGGTGCAGGCCGATTGCAACCTCGGGCAGACCGTTGCGAAGCTATAGCAAGATTAGCAGTATGCCGGAGGCGTTGGCCCTGCCCTCGATATCGGGCAACGCAACCCGCCTGCCTCCTGTCCAGCCAGATAACAATCAGGGGGTATCTCATTAGCCCTTTATCCCCTACTTGGGGTGCCCGACGTATCAGTCTGGGAGGAAGTTTGGCTTGCTTAAAACGAAAACCTACTAAACAAAGAGATTAAATAGTAAGAAGGCTTGCCCAACCATACATAAATATGGTGCAATTAGACCCATGAGGTTGTCATGAAAGCATTTTTAACAGGGAGCCTGGCAGTAACCCTGGCTGTCTGGATTTGCCTGTGCGCGCTTTCTGACCCGGCCCATGGCGCCCCCAAAAAATTTATTTCGTTGAATGTGGCCATCTGTGATGATTACCCGCCCTTTTGCACACTGGACGACAAAGGCCGGGCCCGGGGATGGCTGGTGGACATCTGGCGGTTGTGGTCGGAAAAAACGGGCATAAAGGTGGAGTTCGTCTCCGCGCCCTATGGCGAGACTCTGCGCATGGTGGGCGACGGCCGGGCGGATATCCACGGTGGGCTTGTGCGCGAACCCTACATGATCAAGTGGCTGAACTTTTCCAAACCTTTGTTCACCTTTAACACCAGTCTGTTCTATCTCAAAAAGGGCGGCCCGGTGGCGCCATCCGAGTTGACCGGCAAAGATGTGGCAGTGCTCAAGGATTCCTTTTTCATAGGCCTTTTGACTCAAAAACACCCTGACATTGCCTTTAGGCAAATAGCCGCCCCGGAACAACTGGCCCGCGCATTGGACCAAGGCGAGGTCAGGGCCGTGGCGGCTGAAGCAATTTCCTTCCAGGCGCTCCTTACACAAATGGGCTTAAGCGAAAAAATAATCAAAGGCGCAACACCATTTTCAAAAGATCCCCTATTGGCCGGGGTTGCCAAGGATCGCCCCACACTGCTGGGCCAGGTCAACAAAGGCTTGGCCGCCATTTCCCCAAAAGAAATTCTAACCATTAAGAACAGACAGTTTCCTCGGTATTTAGCCAAGGATGAAACAGAGGTTACTCTCAGCCAAGCGGAAAGGAAATGGCTGACCGAAAGAAAGACCCCGGTGGTGGTCGGCGCTGAAACAGACTGGCCTCCCTTTGACTTCGTACTAAGCGGCAACCCCACGGGCTATTCCAATGACCTGCTGCGCCTGGCGGCTCAAAAGGTGGGGCTAAGGCTAAAATTTGTCTACGGACTGACCTGGGCCGAATTGTTAAAGGATTTCAGAGCTAAAAAAATAGACATTCTCCCTGCCATATACAAGACAGCGGAAAGGGAGCGTGAATTCGCACTGAGCAATTATTACGCTGCCAATCCCTCGGTATTGGTTGTGCATGAAAAAACCCCGGATATCAGAAGGCTGGAAGACCTCGCGGGGAAAAAACTCGCCATAGTGGAAGACTTTTCCATTTCCAGGGTCATAACAAAAGGACATCGGGAAATAAAAACCGTCAAGGCGGATAATGTCCTGGACGGCCTGAAGGCTGTTTCCTTGGGAAAAGCGGACGCATTTATCGGCAGCCTGGGCGTCATCACGTATTTACTTGGGGAAAATGTTATCCCCTCTTTGAAAATTGTCGATGAAGTGTCACTTGAGAAGCCCGAGGCAACCAGGCTTCACATGGCCACCTTGAAAGACCAATCCATATTGCGTGATATTTTGCAAAAGGGTCTCAACGCAATATCAAGGGAAGACATACAGGCTCTGAAATTTCGCTGGCTGCCCATCAAAGCTCTAAAGGCAGATAGCGCCCCTCGCTTTACATTATCTGCCCAGGAAAAAAAATGGCTGGCCCAACATCCTAAAATCAGCATTGGGGTCATGAATGCCTGGCCCCCGATCACTTTTCTGTCTGCCTCAGGCAAACCCAGCGGTATTGATATTGGCTATCTGAAGCTATTGAGCGAGAGGCTCGGAGATATATTCGAAATTGTGCCCGGGCCTTTTAAAACTAATCTCGCCATGGCAAGGGATAAGGAAATAGACGCAATCATGGACGTGACACCCAAGCCGGAGCGTAAAAAATACCTTAACTTCACCAGACCCTACCTGAACATACCCCACGTCATAGTGGCCCGTAAAGAAAGCCCCTATTATGAAAAGGAAGAAGACTTGAAAGGCAAAACCCTGGCTCTTGAAAAGGGCTTTGGGACTGTAAAGGCTTTCAAGAAAAAATACCCCGGCCAAATAAAAATTGTTGAATACCCAAACACCGCCATGGCCCTGGATGCCGTGTCCCGAGGCCGGGCCGATGCTTATGTGGGAAACCGGGCCGTGGCCTCTTGGATAATCAATAAAGAATTGATTTCCAATTTACAAATCCAGGGTCGGCGCGATTCAGTGGGCTCGGTTTTAACCATCGGAGTGCGTAAGGACTGGCCTCAACTGGCCGCTATTATAGACAGGGCCTTGGGTGATTTGACCACCAGGGAGGTAAAGAACACTCGACAGCAATGGGTTGAGCTAAAAGACCAAGGAATAAGCCAGACCCAGCTTACAGCCAAAGAAAAGGCCTTTATAAAGGATCACAAAAAAATTCGACTCGGCGTGCACCCAACCTGGGTCCCATTCGAATACTTTGACGGTCAGGGAGATTACGCGGGTATTTGCTCTGATTACATCCGCATTTTAAGCCGCCAACTAAATATTGAACTTTCACCCGTCAAGGGCCTTACCTGGAATCAGATGCTTGATGAAGCCAAAGCCAAGCGCGTGGATGCAGTTTCATCGATTGTTCACACCAAGGAACGGGAAGAATATCTTAATTTCACCAAACCTTATTTCAAAGCCCCCCTGGTGATTATCACAAGAGATGACGCGCCGATAGTTTCGGGGCTTGCATCTTTAAAAGGGAAAACTATTGCCTTAGGCAAAGGTTACGCCGTCCAACAATTTATCGCCAAGGAGCGCCCCGAATTAAGATTAAAGCTGACCGACAACATGACGGAGGCGTTTCGCATGGTCGCGGACGGCGAGGCCATGGCCGCCGTGGGAACGGTTGCTTCCTTGGAATTCGTAAAAAGAAAAGAAGGCATCAAAAACCTCAAGGTTGCCGCGACATCTCCCTATACCTACAAAATTTCCATTGGAGTCCGTAAGGATTGGCCGGAGCTGGTCAGTATCCTGGACAAATTTCTGCCCGGTTTCGACGAGAAAGAGAAAGCATTAATCTATGAAAAGTGGCTGAAGATCAGGGTGGTCAGGCAGCTTGACTGGGGAGATGTGGCGCGAGTGGGCGGTCTGGCGGCTCTCGTATTTGCCCTTATCCTGGCCGTGGTCATAGCCTGGAACCGGCGGATCGCAGGAGAGGTGGCTGAACGTAAAAAGGCGGAAGAACGGTTCACTTCCATGGCCGCCAACGTGCCGGGAGCGATATTTCAGCTGCATGTTCCCTTCAATGGAAAACGAAAATACATCTATCTCAACCAACAGGCCAGTGAGTTCTTTGGAGCACCGGCCGAGGTGATTATAAACGAAGAGCGCCTGCTGGTAATCCACCAGGATGATAGAAAACGGCTCGAAAATAATTTTCAGCAAGCGGTCGAGCAGGAAAAAAGCATCAATTTTGAGGGCCGCATCCTCCTGCCCGACGGAGAGATTAAATGGGTGAGGCTAAATGGCTTTCCCACCAGCGCCGCCGATGGCCTTATCTTCAATGGTTTTATCCTGGACATAACAGAGCGTAAGCTTGCCGAGCAGGAAAACTTGGCCAACCAACGCATGGTCATGGCCATGAGCCAAGCGGTGGAGGACGCCCTGGTCATGATTGACAGTAATGGCAAGATGCTGTTTTGGAATCCAGCCGCCGAGAGGCTCTTCGGTTATAACACCGAAGAGGCCAAGGGCATGTCCTTCCATGACATGGCCGCGCCGGAAAAGTACCGAAACAAGATAGCCGTCGGCTTAAAGCACTTTGCCGAGACCGGCCAGGGCCCGGTGCTTGGCAAGACCACGGAAATCACCGCCCGTAACCGCAGAGGCGAGGAATTCCCGGTAGAGGTTACCCTCTCCTCCTTCCAGCTCGATGAAAAATGGTACGCAGTGGGGACGGTGCGCGACATAACAGAACGCAAGGCGGCCGAGGATGCCTTGCGCCGCTCCCAGGATGAATTCCGCATCATCGCCGACTACACCTATGACTGGGAGGGGTGGCATGATGCACAAGGCCGCTTGATCTGGCTCAACCCGGCAGTGGAACGCATCACCGGCTATTCGGTCGAGGAATGCAAAGCCATGGGAGACTACCCCCTGCCTCTTATCCATCCTGACGACCACCAGACCTGGCGGGACAGCTTGGAGCATGCCTTGGACGGCAAAGTCTCTAATGACCTGCCCTTCCGGGTTGTACGTAGGGACGGGCTTCAGGTGTGGGTGGCCATTTCCTGGAACCCGGTTTTTGATGATAAGGGAGTGTTCACCGGCTTCCGCACCAGCGCCCATGATTTTACAGAGCGAAAAGAGGCGGAAAACGCCCTCAAGGCCAGCGAAAACTACATGAAAAAAATCCTGGGAACGGCTCTGGACGGATTTTGGTTCATAGACAACCAAGGCTATACCAAAGACGTCAATGAGGCCATGTGCCGCATACTGGGAAGACCCAGGGATCAGGTTGTGGATAGACATATCTTTGATTTCTATGACAAGGAAAACCTGCAAATTTTAAAAAAGCAACTGGCTCTACGGGAAAAACAGAAAGAAACCGCCTACGAGATATCCATTTCAAGGCCCGACGGCGTCCTGATCCCCTGTCTGTTCAATGCCACCCCCTTTCTGGACGATTCAGGCCGGAAGACGGGTTCCTTTGCCATGGTTGCAGACATCAGCGCCCAAAAAAAGGCGGAGCTTAGTGTACGGGAAAACAAGCAAAGGCTTGATCTGGCCTTGGAGGGCGGCAACCTGGGGATATGGGACGCCGACCTGCAGGCCAGCCAAATCCTGGTGGATAGACGCTGGGCCGAGCTGATGAAGGTGGACCTGGAGGAGTTGGAAGACCCCTACCGCTTCTGGCGGGATGCCGTTCATCAAGACGACCGCCGGATGATGGACGAAATGATGGACAAGTACCGCCGGGGAGGGCGGGACAATTATGAGGTCACCTACCGGGTGGTCCTGGGATCGGGGGAGCTGCGCTGGCAGGTAAGTAAAGGCAAGGCAGTTGAGTATGATGATAACGGCCTGGTGACTCGCATGGTGGGTACGATCATGGACGTGACCGTACAAAAGAAAGCCGAGGAGGAGTTGCGGCGCAATTTAGGCGAGTTGGAGCGCTTCAGCCGTCTGATGGTGGGGAGAGAAGAGATGATGATTTCCCTGAAGGAAGAAATAAATGAGCTACTTAAGGTCGGGGGGCTGCCGAAAAAATATAAGATAGCAAATTAGAGCCACGGAGGCGGATGGAGTTTTGCGTAAAAGGGCCGCCCTCGTGATCCCTATAAACGGCCTAATATCACTAAAAGGAACATGGCGATGACAATAAAAAATCCCATAGCCAAAGAAGAGATGAATAGTGAGCTGGCGTTGACTCTTATAGAGCAGATACCAACGCCGGTGATGGCTGTTGACCGGAACCTGCACGTGATATTCATGAACGCAGCAGGCCGGGTCATGCTGGGCAAGCCCTGGGAGCAGATCAAGGGAGCCCCTTGCAAGTCCTTGATGAATTCTACTCATTGCGGCAACCAGGAATGCCGCATGAAGGAGGCCATGGAAACCGGCCAAAGGAGTACGGCCCTAAGCGAAGCCAACATCAACGGCCGCAAGATACCAATTGAGTACACCGCCGCCTCGCTCAGAGATGGGAGCGGAGCGGTCGTCGGCGGGCTGGAGTATATCCTCGACATCACCGAAAGGCTGCGGGCGGAGAAAAAACTTAAGGAGCAGAGCCGGACTATCCAGGAAATATCCACTCCGGCGATTAAGCTGTGGGATCGCATAGTGGTCTTGCCCGTGGTGGGAGTAGTGGACTCCATGCGGGCCCAGCAGATGATGAACGCCATGCTGACCAAGATCACCGAAACCGCTTCCAAGGTAATTATCCTGGACATCCAGGGAGTTGCCGCAGTGGACACCGCCGTGGCCAACCATCTGATCAAAATAACCAAGGCCACAAAATTAATGGGTTGCCGCTGTATTATCTCAGGCATATCCGCCCAGGTGGCGGAGACCCTGGTGGAGCTGGGCATAAGCCTGGGCGAGGTGTCCACCAACTCAACCCTGGAAGACGCCCTTTTGGATGCCTTTAAAATGTTGAATTACGAAATCAGCACCAGGTAACTTTTGACCTTTGGCCTGGCGGTTGCACCTTTCAAACCTGAAGAATCGGGAGAGTAACCCTCAATATGTCGAAAGTCATTTCCCATAACGGCGACGGCATGCATGTGGTGGATGACTGTCTGGTTGCTTCGGTTAACGCTGAGCCGGATGATCGTGAACTTCAGATGTTACGGGAGCAGGTGCTGGCCAAGGTGGAAAAAATACCCTTAAGCGGCGTGGTGCTGGACGTTTCCCGGGTGCGATTGCTTGATTCGGTGCTCTTCGGGTTACTGGCCCAGACCTTCCGCATGATCAAGCTGTTGGGGAAAAGAGCCGTTTTTGTGGGTTTCCAGGCCGGCGTTGCTTCGGCCCTGGTGGACCTGGATATAGAGTTGGATGACTTGGAAACCGCCCTGACCATGAAAGACGGATTGGAGATTTTGCGCGGCGATTCCCAAAGTGAAAATCCTACAGAAGAAGATCTTGAGGATCATAATACGCAGGAAGAGGAAAATGACCCCATTGAGAGGCAGATTGACGAATCGATCCCGGGTTATTGACGAGACCTTGATCAACCTGTTTGAGCCTTCGGACATCGCAACTACGGTCAGCGCGGCTCGGAGCATTACCCGCGACATGGGTTTTGAAAAAAACCGGCAGTTCTTGATAGCTTCGGCTGTTTCGGAACTGGCCACCAACATTTTGCGTTATGCCGGTCGCGGGCAAGTGATCATAAGAATTATCATGGAAGGCGAGCGAGAGGGCATTGAGGTGGTCGCCCGGGATTCCGGCCCCGGGATTCATGATATTGAACAGGCCATGCAAGATCATTTCAGTGGAGGCGCCGGCCTGGGACTTGGGTTGCCCAGCGTAAAAAGAATCATGGATGAGTTCAGCCTTGAGTCATCTCCAGGCGTAGGGACCACGGTTACCGCACTCAAATGGAGGAACTGATGCCCCAACTGGATGCTCACCTGGAAAAATACTCTTTGGAAGGGCCGGATGACGCTTGTGGAGACACAGGAGTGATCAAGTTAGGAGGCAAAACGGCCTTTGTGGCCCTGATCGACGTCTTGGGGCATGGGAATAAAGCCCACCAGGTGGCCTTAATGGCCGAAGAGTTTCTGGCTGAGAACTACAAGAGTAACCTGGTGGACCTCACCTGGAGGCTGCACAAACACCTCAAGGGCACCAGGGGAGCGGTTGCCGCCATGTGTCGGGTTAATCTGCAAAACCGCCAACTTTCCTATGTGGGTGTGGGCAATATCAACACCCGCATATACGGCGGCGGCGCTTACAAATTCGTGCCCAGGGGAGGCATCTTGGGTTTTAGATCGCCAACTCCAAAGGAGCTCAAGGTGGATTTCCACGTGGGAGACACCCTGGTGCTGACTTCGGACGGTGTGCGCGAAAACTTTGATCTTCTGGATTATCCGGGCCTTTTGACGGGCTCGGCAGGCGACATCGCAAAAAAAATAATCCATCACTTGGGCAAGGGCACTGATGACGCCTGTTGCCTTGTTTTGAGGAACTAAAAAATGACCGAGCTTGGTCTTTTGCATATTTCCACTGCGGAATCCTTAAAAGATGCCAGGGGTAAAATTCTGCGTTTGGCAGAAGCGATCGGATATGGAGCACTGCAATCAACCAGACTGGCCAGCATTTTTTCCGAAATGGCCCGGGCCGGAAGCAAGCAAAACCAAAAGGTGGAAGTCAACGTGAGCCTCAACGACAGCCAAGGGCTGTCAGGCTTGGGGCTTGGTTTTCAATATGGCTACATGGTCGAGCCGCCGTTTACGGTCGGCCGTTTCTTTGATTCATTACAGACGGTGCATACGGAGCATGGGGACACCACTGTCTGGGCTTTCAAATCATTTAGTCACGATCAAATGGATTTTGAACCGAATTTCCTGACAGAGCAGAAAAAAATGCTCGCCCAGCCCTCCAGGGAAGAAATGCTCCGTGATCTGCAAAGGCAGACCGAGGAACTGGAGGTTTCCGCAGAAGAAATCCGCCTTGCCAAGGAAGAGGCGGAAAGAAACAGCGAGGCTCTCGAGATCCAGGTAAAGGAACTGGCCAGTTCCCGGCGGGCCATGTTGAATCTATTGGAAGACCTGGAAAAGGCCAAGCGGGACGCCCAGACTGCCACCAAGGCAAAAGGCGATTTCCTGGCCAATATGAGCCATGAAATCAGAACACCCATGAACGCCATAATCGGAATGGCCCATCTGGCACTCAAGACAGATCTAACCCCTAAGCAAATTGATTACCTACGAAAAATAGATGTTTCCGCCAAATCGCTGTTGGGCCTGATCAACGACATTTTAGATTTCTCCAAGATCGAAGCCGGCAAAATGGATATGGAACAGGTGGATTTCGACCTGAACGAGACCCTGGAAAACGTGGCGAATATGATCACAGTGAAAGCCCAGGAAAAAGATGACCTGGAAGTCCTTTTTCACTGGGGCGCCGACGTGCCGCATTACCTGGTGGGAGATCCCTTGCGCCTCAGCCAAATACTGGTGAACCTGGGCAACAATGCAGTGAAATTCACCGAACGTGGGGAAATTGTTGTATCCACCGACTTAGTAAAACAAAAAACGGGAAAGGCGGACCTGAAGTTTACGGTGCGTGATTCTGGAATAGGCATGACTCCCGAGCAAAGCGCAAAGCTGTTCAAGGCGTTCACCCAAGCCGACAGCTCGACCACTCGCAAATACGGCGGCACCGGCCTGGGGCTGACCATCAGCAAAAGGCTGGTGGAGATGATGAACGGCGAAATTTGGGTGGAGAGCGAGGTCGGGATCGGCAGCTCTTTTATATTTACGGCCCAGTTCAATTTAAGCGAACAAAAGGAAGAAAAGCCCCTTAAGCTGTCCCAGGATTTAACCGGCATGCGGGCCCTGGTGGTGGATGACAACAAAACCGCCCGTAAGATTTTCGAAGAAATGCTGGCTGAGTTTTCCTTGGACGTAGAAGACGCCCCCAGTGGTGACAAGGCCCTGGAGGTCTTTAAAGCCGCCCTGACCGACCACCCCTTTGATTTGATCCTTCTGGACTGGAAGATGCCCGGTAAGGACGGAATTCAAACGGCTGAGATGCTGTATAGAGCCGCAGACCCTGAAAATCCGCCCAAGATCATATTAGTTACGGCTTATGACCATGAGGAGGCGGCAAGAGCCATGGAAAAAAACGGGCTGGACGGGTTGTTGATCAAACCGGTTAGCCCCTCGTCTCTCTTCGACGCCATTATGAATGCCTTTGGAAAGACTGTGACCAGACGCCGCCGCTCCACCGGGAAAGAAAAAATCGCCGAATTAATTGATCCTATCCGCGGAGCCAACCTGCTTTTAGTGGAGGACAATGAAATCAACCAGCAGGTGGCCAGGGAGATACTGGAGGGGGCCGGAGTGCGGGTGGATATCGCCAACAACGGCCAGGAAGGACTGGAGGCGATAAAGACCAGTGACTACCATGCGGTTTTAATGGACGTTCAGATGCCGGTGATGGACGGCTACACCGCCAGCAGGGCCATAAGGGCGGATGAACAATTCACGGATCTGCCCATAATCGCCATGACCGCCAACGCAATGGCAGGCGACCGCGAAAAAGCGCTGGAGGCCGGTATGAACGACCACGTGGCCAAGCCCATCGACGTGGGGCAGCTTTTTTCCACCCTGGTGAGATGGATAAAACCCGGGGTGCGCGGTTTTACGCCCGGAGCGGCCCAGGCAACCCGGGACACTACCCCGCAGGAGGAGACGGAAGCCGGCCTGCCCGAGGCCATTGCAGGCGTGGATATGAAAGAAGGGCTTAACCGTGTATGCGGAAACGAAAAACTCTACCGCAAGCTCCTGGTTAAATTTCGTGAGGAATACGCCGGAGCCAGGGGAGAGATCGCCTGCATGGTTGAGAGGGGAAAGATGGCCGAGGCCGAACGCTTGGCTCACAGCATCAAGGGTGTGGCAGGAAACGTGGGCGCGAAGCAGTTGCAATGTGTGGCCGCGACAATTGAATCGGCGGTGAAAGAGGGACAAAAGGCCACTCTGCCCTCTTTGCTGAAGACCTTCGGCACCGAGTTGGAGGCCCTGGTGCAAGCGCTGGGTCCATTGGGAGCGAACGAGGCCGCGCAGGCCGCACCGGCAACCGACGAGGCGGCGGCATCGCCTGCGGAATTGGCCACCGCCCTGGAGGAGATGCTGCCCCATCTGCGGGCCAAAAAACCCAAACCCTGCAAGGAGAGTTTCGACCGACTCAAGGAAATGGGATGGTCGCCGGAGCACTGTGTTGAGTTCTCCGACCTGGGCAAGTTCATAGGTAAATACAAGTTCAAAAAGGCCCTGCCCCTGGCCGAAGCGCTTCTGGAAAAATTGAAGGAATAACAATATGCCAATCAAGGATCTAAGGGGTTGTAAAGTGCTGGTTGTGGATGACAGCGAGGCCAATGTGGACATAATGGTGGATGCGCTGGGCGATGATTATGATGTCTCGGTGGCCATGGACGGGCATGCAGCCCTGGAGGCGATTTATGAATCACCACCGGATTTGATCCTTTTGGACATTCTCATGCCCGGGCTGGATGGCTACGAGGTCTGCCGACGGCTCAAAGCTGAAGCGACCACAGCCGGAATTCCGGTTATATTCCTGACCGCCATGAGTGAGGTCGGGGACAAAACCAGGGGGTTTAAACTCGGGGCGGTGGACTATATCACCAAACCCTTTGAAGTGTTGGAGGTGCAGGCCCGCCTCAAGACTCACCTATCCCTGGTGCTGGCCAGCCGCGAACAAAAGCAACAAAACGAGATCCTGGAGGAAAAAGTGCAGGAGCGGACCCGGGAGCTCTTGCTCACCCAGGATGTGATCATCCACAGCCTGACCACACTGTGCGAGACCAGGGACGACGAGACCGGCGGGCATATTCTGCGCACTCAGTTCTATGTGGACACCCTGGCCAAGCGGCTCTTAAGCAATTCGCCTTACACCGGCCAGCTGGACCTGGATATGATCCGACTCTTTTTCAAATCAGCCCCTTTGCACGACATCGGCAAGGTGGGCGTGCCGGACGCCATACTGTTCAAGCCGGGCCCGCTGACCCAGCGGGAATTCGCGATCATGCAAGGCCACTGCGAACTGGGGCGCCGAACCCTGGAGAACAGCGAAAAACTGTTTCTGGACAAGAACATCCCCTCATTTTTAGTGCATGCCAAAGACATCGCCCATACCCATCACGAAAGATGGGACGGAAGCGGTTACCCCCGGGGACTGGCCGGTGAGGAGATCCCCCTATCCGGTCGCATCATGGCCTTGGCAGACGTATACGACGCCTTGATCTCCAAACGGGCCTACAAGCAGCCGAGCACTCACGACCAGGCAGCGGATATCATCACCCAACAAATCGGGTCCCACTTTGACCCTGTTCTGGTGGAGGCCTTTCTGGCCGTTCAGAATGAGTTCCAAGCCATCGCCAACCGATTCGCAGACCCCGAGCAAAAACCACCAATGCCGGACTCCCGGGAGTGGCCCCCCCAAAATGCCAAGCGCCAAGGCCCCGCCAGCCCCTGACCATGGGAGGATGCCCTAAAAGATACCGACCCGTTATTCGGGCCCGGACACATCGGGATATCACCGCCTCACAAATCGGCCAGAGCAAAGGCGCGCCGGTCTGAATTGAACAATCCGGCCTTAAAGGTTTGTTCTCAGCCCAGATGCTTTTGGGGAATCTTTACTGCGCCTGACAATTGACTAAATCCTCTCCGGCCAGCGGCTGACCCCACAAAAACCGGGGATGAATATTAAGATAAAAAACCGTAATTAAACCCAATCCTTTTATCGAGTTATCAAAATTTGGGGCAAGATGGCAGACCCAAAACAAACTCAATGATTCGAACAATATTCAGCATGCGTGGCAGATCCGGTATTCACGAGTCATTCACCAAGGATAGTACAATCTTTGACACTTCCCAAACAATTCGATATGAGCTCCGGAAAAAAATTCCCCTTTAAACAATTCTGCATGTTTTGCTTGTTCCGTCTATTTTAGAAGCGAGCACCGGTTCATGCTCACTCAGTTTTTAATTCACCATCTTAATTAGTGCGTAATCTAAGCTGCTTAACCTTACAAGTATTGATTGTGGCCTTGTCCCCCTAATACATCCCCTAAAGGATCATACAAATAACAAGCCATCAACTTCATCTTATTGGCATGCAAGTTGCTTTAAAATACGCCAGATAAACCCGGATTACACCCAACAGGCGGGACCTAAAGATAAGAGGAGAAGCCCGATGGAAGCCGCCCTGACTTTGGCAGAGCCCAAAAAAGCTAAAGAAAAGACTCCCTCCAAGCAACTGGAATGGACCCCGGCAAAACGCTGGAATCCATTTAACAGCCACAAGTTGTTGAGTCATGTTACAAGGTGGGCGGAAATCAAGCGAAATCGCGAAGTTCCACCTCCTGTGCTGGTTACTGTCGATCCCACTAATGTCTGCAACCTGAAATGTGTGTGGTGCAACGCGGAATATATCCGCAAGATCAGGCACAATTCGTTATCAGCGCAAGCCATGAACAACCTGGCAGACTTTCTGGGCGGTTGGCGTCATAGAAATGACCCAAACGGTTATGGAGTAGAGGCTGTCTGTATTGCCGGCGGCGGCGAGCCTCTTCTTAACCCGGGCACACCACAGTTCATTGACCGCCTGGTGGCAAACGATATCCAGGTTGGCATAGTCACAAACGGCTTAAACATCAGCTCGGCAATTGACAGCCTTTCTCAATGCACCTGGGTGGGAGTTTCGGTGGATGCCGGATCACCAGGCACTTTCAGCACCCTTAAGGGCCTGCCAAAGAATTCCGGGGCTTTCGAAAAAATAATCCATAATATTTCGGTGCTGGTCGACTATTCCAAGCGTCACTTCACTACCTTGGGCAAGCCCCACCCCGCCTATGGGGTAAGTTATAAGTACCTTTTATATAACAAAAAAAATATCGGTGAGATATACCAGGCCGCAAAACTGGCTAAAGATATAGGCTGCCGCAACATACATTTCAGGCCTGCCGGCACAACCTGGGATAAAATCGGCACCGCCGATGAGATCAATTTCAGCAAACAGGATATTGAGCACTTTAAAGAACAGGTCGCCATGGCCCAGGAGTTGGATGACGATACTTTTGGCGTTTACGGCATCACTCACAAGTTCAACTCCCAGTTCTCTATCGCGAACTATTTTTCCAATTGCTACGCAATTTTTATGACAGCGGTTTTCATGCCGCCCAGTGATGATTGCAAGGCTGACGATGCCTTTACCATGGGCCTTTGTTGCGACAGGCGGGGGTCGGAAAAACTGGAGCTGATTAAAAACGAAGATGATTTTGAAAAGATCAAAAAATGGTGGGGCAGCTCTAATCACTGGGCGATCCATGACCAAATCGATGTGGCCAGCGAATGCCCCCGCTGCACTTATCAGCCCCATAACGAAATTTATGAGCAGGTCATTTTAAATGATGCGATGACTTACAAGTTCATATAGTCAAATCAAATGGTTATATCTGATTTAAAACCTGAAAAAAGCATGGCTGCAACAGGAGTGGAACAAAAGGCTCCTTATAAAAAAGAACACCATTATTCATGAAACACATTATAAGAGATTGGCTGTTGGCGTTAAACAGGAGAGAGCGAAAACTGCCCACCAAACAACAAGGCTTCATCCAATCATCTTAAGGCATTGGATATATTTAAAAAGTTATCTACTTAGCCGGAAGTTTCCGTTAATACTTCTAAACTTCCCATGAGTAATAAGCACCATAAATATTTAACATGTGCCAGCAATGAACAGAAGGTCGGCCAATGTAGTTTTTCATATAAACCCATCCGGCCTAAGCATCGATGAAAGATGGGGGATTTTGGATAGTAAACCCAAAGGGTCTTTATGGAATACAAAAGGGCAATACATACGCTCATTAAACTCTTGTGCCAACCGGCTCCATAAAAAAGACAAAAAACGGCTCGTGCTTCATGTTGATTAACCGGTGTTCAGAGGACTTAAGATAATGTCAGAAAATCAATCGGATTTCCCAACAATTCAAAGGGTGTCGGTTATTGGTTTGGGCAAATTGGGGCTGTGCACAGCGGCCTGCTTTGCCGGGGCCGGATTTGAAGTCTGGGGCTACGACGCCAATGCGGAAGTGATGCAGGAGCTTGCTTCAAGACGTTTGCCGATTCGGGAAACAGACTTAGAAAAGCTGATGCCTGAGGCCTGGCCCAATTTACGCCTGGCTGCCAGCACAGAACAAGCCGTTAACAATGCACAGGTCATTTTCATAATCGTACCAACACCCAGCGGACCTGATGGCCGTTTTGACAACTCATTTATTGAAAAGGTGCTTGCCGAAATCGGACCGGCTCTTAAACAAAACTATGATTACAAGGTAGTGGATGTAATTTCCACTGTCATGCCGGGATCCAGCGAAAGCAGCTTTCTGCCTCTTCTCGAAAATCTGTCCGGCAAAAAATGCGGACAGGGTTTTGGTTTGGCCTACAATCCGGAGTTCATTGCTCTTGGTTCGGTTATCCAAAACTTCCTCAACCCGGATTTGGTGCTTATCGGCTGCTCAGACCAGGTCAGCGGACACATGGTTTCCCAGGTATATGAACGCACTTGCCGCTCCAACCCCAAAATCGCCTGTATGTCGCTTATAAACGCAGAGATTAGCAAGTTGAGCCTCAATTGCTTTGTCACCATGAAAATATCGTTTGCCAACGAGCTGTCCGCCTTGTGTTCGGCCATACCGGGAGCGGACATTGACACCATCACGGATGCCTTGGGAGCCGACACCAGGATAGGAAATAAATACATTTCCGGTGGCTTGGGCTTCGGGGGGCCTTGTTTTCCTCGTGATAATCTGGCCTTTCAAAAATCAGCCAATGAATTCCAAAAAAAACTGAGCATCAGCACCAGCGTGGTCGCGGCGAATAATTCCGTGGTTGACGAGCTGAGCGACATTATCAAACAAAAAGTAGCACCGGGTGAGCGTGTGGCCATACTGGGCCTTTCATACAAACCGCAGACCCAGATAGTTGAAAGGTCACAATCTATTGATATTGCGAATAGACTTAGTGAACTGGGCTATGATGTCGCGGTCCATGATCCCATGGCTCTTGATGAAGCCGCCAAAGTCTTGACACCCGGCATGGACTTCTGCCCTGATCCCATGGATTGCTTTAAAAAGGCCTCGGCTGTCATCTTGGCCACCAACTGGCCGGAATTCACCAAACTTGATTGGGAGCGGGCTGCGGACTTAAGCCGGGAGAGGCCTTTATTGTTGGATTGCTGGCGGGCTATGCGCAGTTCGCCCCCAAGGGGATTCAGCTACCAGGCGTGGGGAATAGGACCTGCCGCCGATTGCAGCCAGGATAAAAATGGAGAGTCGCCATGTTCAATGAAGTAACTTTGGAACAGGTCAAAACCTATTGGAACGCGCGCCCCTGTAATATCCGGCACTCCCCCAGCCCGGTGGGCACTTTGAAATATTTCAATGAAGTGGAGGCTAAAAAATATTTTGTCGAGCCTCACATCCCCGAATTCGCCGAGTTTAAGCGCTGGAAAGGCAAAAAGGTGCTGGAGATCGGCTGCGGCATAGGCACAGACACTATGAACTTCGCCCGGGCCGGGGCCAAGGTTACGGCGGTCGATTTATCAGAAGAATCCCTGTCTCTCGCCAGAAAACGCGCCGAAGTTTTGGGCCTGGATATAAAATTTTATCAGGCCGATGCAGAACAGCTCAGCAATGTTGTCCCAGTGGAGGAGTACGACCTGGTCTACTCGTTCGGGGTAATTCATCACACCCCACACCCGGAAAATGTTATCCGGCAGATTAAAAAATATTTAAGCGAAAATGGCACTTTCAAAATCATGGTTTATAACCGGCTTTCTTGGAAGGTCCTTTGGATTTTGATTAAATACGGCAAGGGTGAGTATTGGAAATTAGATGAACTCATAGCCAGGTATTCCGAAGCACAAACCGGCTGCCCTGTCACCTATTCCTATTCAAAAACCACCATAAAAACCCTACTGAACGGTTTCAACATTAAAGAGGCCAAAGTAGAGCATATATTCCCATATTCGATCCCGGAATATAAACGCGGTGAGTATAAAAAGGTTTGGTATTTCAGGCTCCTGCCGGATGGTGTATTCAGGTGCTTGGAAGAGCGTCTGGGATGGCATTTGTGTGTTGAGGCTGTTCGGAACTCCATCTGATAGCCCGTGTTTTTTGTTGTTACCGCGTTTTATGAATATTAAAGGAGTGGTCCGAAATGAAATTCAGAAAAATAGCCCAAATGCCGTGGATGCATTTATTTGGATCAGTTTATTGCAATCTCAGCTGTCCCTATTGTACGCAGAGAACCAACCGGACAGATCAAATAGGCGACAATCTATATCAGGATAAGAACCTCTATTCACTGCTGGAACAAATTCCGCCCACTCATTTCTATTTAAGCGGTGGAGAACCTCTGGTGCATCCCGGTTTAGAAGACGTGATCAGCTATGGCGGGAGATATGGTCATATTTTTTCGCTGGATACCAATATTTGCATACCCATGGCCAAGCTGGAGAAGATGCTGAATACCTGGAATCCCGACCATTTGGGGTTCGTAAATATAAGCCATCACTTTTTAACCGGCATCAAACTGGATTATATTATGCAGCGGGTTGCCCTGTTAAAACAGAAAGGCATCCCCAATTTTGTAAAATACGTAGGAGCCCCGGAGGAAATAACAACCATTAAAAACAACATGCAGATATTGCGGGACGCCGGGATCGGAACCCAGGTGACTCTGTTACAAGGCAACTGGAACCAACGGAGATTACCGCAACAATATAGCATGGATGAATTGCTTGAATTCCTCAACATGGTGACTTTGAATGTACATGGCCTCCAATTTTTTAATGGAATATATTCTAGAAATATCAATTGCCGGGCTGCCAATGACTTTGTCGTTTTTAATATGCAAGGTGATAGGCAGGCAATTCCATGTTGCCATACCAGCGCTTTTCCCCGCGACCTAAACAATACTTTCTTTGGAAACGGAATCAAAAAAGCAGAACCCTGCCCCTCAAACCAATGCCTTGGCGATATTATGTTCGTATTTGGCATTAATGGTGTTACGGATGAAGTAGATCGCTTCAGCGCCATATGTAATGGGGAAAGTCCAAGACTTGGGGTGAATTCCGTCTTAAATTTCTTGCATGATCTTAAGCAAAAAGGATATCAAGTCATTGACTCAAATAAAATCGTTCAAGTTGAAAGGGCTGTCAGCCAACAGGCCCGGCAAAACCAGGCCGGAACCGGTAACAGTTTCACCCAAAAGACAGAACCAAAGACATCCCGGACAGAAAAACCGGCCCCTACAGGAGCCAATGTACAAACGAATCGATTCACGTCTGAGCAAATAAATAATTTTTTGACTAAGTTTAAATCACCGGATGACATTATTAATCATGTACCGCAACTTGCGAATTATCTAAAGAATATCGCACTAAGATATCTTCATGACAACAATCAGATCCCTTTACGGCAGTTGGCTAAAAAACTGGTTCAAGTGTTAATAAACGCACCGATAAAGGCAAACATTGAAGTAGCAGCTGTTTGCCCTTATAAATGTGGTTTTTGCACATTGCATGAACTGCATAAATATCGGCGCAAGTCGATGATGTCCTTCAATGATTTTGTGAAGTTATGGCGGGGCATAGAGCCGTTCACAACAGAAGTGGAGTTTACAGGCGGCGAGCCTTTGATGAATAAGGACTTATATCAAATCATCAAAGAAACAAGAAAAACCAATGTTCACTGCACCGTAACATCCAACGCATTTCTATTGAACAAGGATAGAGCCGATAAGATACTTGAAGCCCAACCAAATGAACTGCTACTTGCCTTTGACAGCTTTAAACCAAGTAAATACAAAGACATCAGAATCAATGGCAACTTAGACACCCTCTATGAAAATGTTAGGTATTTAGTCGAACAAAAGAAAAAACTGGGCCTTTCCCTACCTATAGTCAACGTACAAATGGTAGTCAGTAAAAAGAACATAGACGAAGCCGGTGATTTTTGGCATGAGGCCAAAAAATTAGGGGCTGATGGCGCCAGACTCAAGCCTATCCTGGTGTGGCCGGGAGAAGGTGAGGAATTTGAGAATAAAATGATTCAGGAATATCTCATTCCGGATCATCATTTCAGTTATCACCGCTTGGACAATCAAGGTAAATTGATCAAGGACAGGCAACCGGGACTATGCCCAAACACAAAGACTGTTCACATAGGTTGCGGTGGTGAGGTTATCCCATGTTGGTATATATTAAAGGACACCTATATCGCCGGTAATGCCATAGATCGGCCATTTCTTGATATATGGTTTGACCCTGAATATATTGAGTACCGTCGACGCATGAAAGAAGAAACTGTTTCAAAGGCATGTGAAGGTTGTATTGGCCGAGCTAATCCCAAGTTGTTTTTGTATTCCAGGATAACCGATGAAACGGTTTCCGATCCATTTAGGGAACATTTATTTGGTGGATCAGAACCAGCTATCAAGCCGGTGGAAAATAGACCGTCAACAAATCATGCAAAACCCCAAAGCATAAACAATCGAATAAATATAGTTTCCATCTGTGCACCTCCTCAAACCGGATCGACTTGGCTGCAGTTGATCCTCTCAAATGTTTTAGGCATTACTGCTGCCCATCCCTCCCAGTTATCAAACGGCAATTCCGGGAAGTCCGCTATTGTTAAATTCAATGAACCGCTAAGAGACATAGTGAATAAATTTAAGATTTCTCACGCTTGTTTCTTAGTACGCGATATAAGAGATGCCGTTTCTTCCTTTTATCATTATCAACTTTCTGACTATTTTAAAAATCAGGTTGATAAAAATGGAGGATTTAACAACATTGATGATTTTTACTTTGAATATTATCTGAAGAAAAGAAATTTCGACGAATTATGGTACCAGCATTTTGAGGCATCAAAGCAGTTAAAGCTGCCGTTTATTCGTTATGAGAATTTGTACGACAACACCGCCTATGAGCTTAGCCGCCTGTTAAATGAGATGGGATTACCGGCTTCCCGAAAGGCAATTTTTGACGCAATCAATGATAAGTTTTTGGAAGAATTAAAGGAATCAGGTACTGAAATCCAAGAATTTCAGACAAATACCAGCTCATTTTTCAGAAGAGGGGGGCATGGTTACTATAATGAAACTCTTTCATCTGAAGTACTTGGGGACATAAACAAACGTTTTAAACCGCTGCTTAGTGAATGGGGATATTTATCCGATGAAAATTTTCCCGGATAATATGGGGAGTTTTGTAAAGTGAAGCCCAATTTATCTTCAGCCAAACCATTGACTTCAGAGTCACATATAGAACCCAAATTAATGGTCGTTCCTGTTGAGCGAATCCACAAGGTATTAGGCTACTCACAGGAGATAGCATACCCTGGCGCCTCCCTCAACACTCCCCTGGATAAATGGAATATGGAAAAGGACGATTCACCCATATTTCGCTATCTCTACTCCAATCATAGGCCCAAACGGCATCTGGAATTCGGAACCTGGCAGGGTCAGGGGGTTGTGTATTGCCTGGAGGAATCCGAAGCCACCGTTTGGACGATCAACCTGCCGTTTGGCGAGAAAAAAGAGCAGGATAGGGCCGCCTATTCGTACAACCGGGAACAGATCCCACAAATTCAAAAATGGCTGGAAAGAATAGGCATAATCCCGAAGGCGGTTCAAAGCACCGACAGTGTCGGGTTCATCGGCAGGCTGTACCTGGAGGCGGGATTGGGAAACCGGGTCAACCAGATATACTGTGACAGCCGTGAATGGGACCATAGCGCATTTCAGCCCGGTTTTTTTGATTCAGCGCTGATTGACGGCAGCCATAAAGCTGAAGTGGTTATAAGCGACACCCAAAAAGCCTTTGAGTTGGTCCGGCCAGGCGGCTTGATAATGTGGCACGACTTCTGCCCACCGGTGATGGAAAAGTTTGAAGTGGTGAAAGGCGTCACCAGTGCATTGGTGAATAACTGGGAATTCCTTAACCAAGAGGTGTCCCCTTTATTTTGGATCAATCCCAGCTGGATTCTGGCCGGCATAAGGAAATAGGAAGTCAAAACCATGCCATCACCTTATTTGAGTGTTGTGGTAACCTCGCGCAATGATGACCATGGAAGCAGACTCAAAGAACGCACCCAAATTTTCATACATGCGCTATTGGCACAGGCAAAACGGCATAAACTTCCGACCGAATTAATAATGGTGGAGTGGAACCCACCGGCGGATCGCCCGGGGTTGGCTGATATCTTTGATTGGTCCGCTTTATCCCAATACAGCTCGGTTAGAATCATAACCGTAGGCAATGAGGTGCACCGCAGATATACAAACCATGACAAACTGCCCCTGTATCAGATGATTGCCAAGAACGTGGGAATCAGACGGGCAAAAGGTGAATTCGTATTAGCTACCAACATAGATGTCATATTCCCGGACGAGGTGTTTGAATATTTCGCCTCTGCTTCTTTATCACCCGGCCATATGTATCGATGTGACCGCTGGGACATTGATTCCAGCATCCCAATGAGCGCAGATCTAAACAAACTTCTCGCCTATTGCAGTAAAAATGTGATCAGGCATTGTGAACGCTACCAGACTAAAATGCTGAAAAGCGGCGAGAGTATATATATTGTAAGCCCTCAGGAATTAGCCCAAAACCCCTATTACAAAAAAAACCTCCGCCTGCACACCAACGCCTGCGGAGACTTTACCCTGCTGCACAAAAATGATTGGTTCAAGCTCAGGGCATACCCTGAATACGACATGTTTTCAATGCACCTGGATTCCCTATTTTGCTATAACAGCCATTACAACGGCATTGTTGAGCATGCCTTTCAACCACCCTTGGTTATTTTTCACATTGACCACGAATCAGGATGGAAGCCGGAAAAGGACCGCAGTAACGGGCTCTACCAAAAACTCAGCCAAAAACAGATCCCCTTTATAAGCAACCAACAGGCTGAAGCCGCGATCCGTCAAATAACTGAAACGAAAAAGGCACCCTTGGTCAACCCGCCTGACTGGGGCCTGGCTCAATTGGACCTACCGGAAAAGGAAATCGTGGTCTCTGCCGACATGGCGGAGGAAAAGCCCCGGGCATCAAGGCAGGCGGTCAAATCATCTGATGCGCCCTACCTCAGCCTGGTTGTGGCCTCGCGCAATGACGACCATGGAGGCGGCCTGAACGACCGCACCCAAATTTTCCTTAACTGGTTGGCATATCAATGCAATCAGTTCAAGTTAAATACCGAGCTGGTCTTTGTGGAATGGAATCCACCCGAGGAAACTCAGAGCCTTGCCGAGGTTCTTGATTGGCCCCAAGACAGTGAGTATTTCCAATCACGTCTGATCCAGGTGCCGCCAAGATTACACAACCGGCTGGAAAGCCACGATAAAATCAGATTCTATCAGATGATTGCCAAAAATGTGGGCATCAGACGGGCTAAGGGCGAATTCATCCTGGCCACTAATCTGGACCTCATTTTTTCTGATGAATTAATGGCTTTTCTGGCCAAACGGAAATTGAACAAAGCCTTTTTCTACCGCATGGACCGCCATGACTTAATTGACCGTGAACTGCCCGATTTCCAAAACTCCAAGCAACTTATGGAGTATTGCCAAAGCCGGGTGCACAGGATGCACCAGCAGGAAAACCGGCCATTGCATACCAATGCCTGTGGTGATTTCACCCTACTGGCCAAGGAGCACTGGCACACACTGATGGGCTACCCGGAGCTGCCACTCTGGTCGATCTACCTGGATGGCATTTTTGTCTTCATGTCTCACACTGCCGGGCTTAAGCAAGTGGTATTGCAGGATCCCATGCGCATTTATCACATAGAACATTCCATGGGATGGGCTTTGGATAAAGAACCGGCTAAGCATCTTCCCAGCCTGGACTTTGAAAAGGATTATGTCCCCTGGTGCCGCGCCATGGTGGAGCGCAACCAGGCAATCACTCCCAATAAAAAAGATTGGGGATTTGGCGGGGAAAATTTACCGGAATATACACCAGGCCATTTAAGCGCCTCCCCAAAAGCCCACGCATCAAAGCATAATCAGAAAACCACTCAGGCTGAAAAACCATTGAGTCCTGCACAGTTAACCACCCAGAATATACAGGAGCAGGAGGACAAAACAGCTTCGCCGGACACAATATCCGATTTCACTATCTTCACAATTCCCAAGGCTTTTACAGGTCACACCGCCGTCATCCAAAACAACGCGATAAACAGTTGGCTGCACCTCAACCCCAGGCCCAAAATAATTTTGTTTGGTAATGAAAAAGGGGTTGCGGAAATCGCTCATAAGTATGGTTTGATCCACGAGCCGGATGTGAAGTGCAACGAATACGGAACCCCATTGATCAATGAGATTTTTGGCAGGGCAGAAGAGTTGGTGAAAGGGAAACATCTGGCTTTTGTCAATACAGATGTAATCATAATGGACGATTTTATAACAGCCGCCAACCGGGCAGCCGCTCTCTTCTCAAAGTACTTATTGATTGGGCGTCGTTGGGATTTCTCCCTAAATAAGGTTTTGGATTTCAGCCAGGCGGACTGGCAGAAAACTCTGCGAAATCAGTTAAAGAAGTCGGGTGAGTTACATGAGACTACCGGCATTGATTACTTTATTTTCAGCAAGGGCCTATGGCCTATGATACCTCCGTTCGCAGTTGGCCGCACCGCTTGGGACAACTGGCTGGTGGCGGAGCCCCTGGACCTGGGATTACCGGTCGTGGATTGCAGCGAAGTTATCACGGCAATACATCAAAGCCATGATTACTTGCATGTAAAAGGAGGTAGAAATGAAGTATGGAATGGCCGGGAGGCTGCACGCAACCGTGAAATGGCCGGGATGAAAGTAATATACGGAACCACAAGTGAAGCCAGTCATGTAATGCTTGATAACAAAATTTGCCTGTCTGATGATGTTAATGGCAGACCTCCCAGGGCGGGTCAAAAAGTAATTAAGCTCTTGAGCACGGCTACGGATATGATCAACCGCAATGAAGCCTTGGAAGGACTGAGAAGCCTGGACCAGGCAAAGGAAATCATAGATCAAAATATTCGGTTCAAGATCAATGATTTTTATTATGTAAGGGCTGTGGCCCTGTTCAATCTGGGGCGTTATTCAGAAGCCGAACAAGAGGCCAAAACCGAAATCTCCCAACAGCCCAATCACCATGGCTCCCTGGATATCATCAGGCGAATAGAACAAATAAAGTCAAATGGACAATCGTAATATCTCCGAGAATATTGAGCTAACAACGGGGTAAACCATCCAATTTAACTTCGCTGATTTTAAATATTTTCGGTCAATTGAACTCAAACTTAGTTATTGAATGATTCATACAGACAGATTTAGAACTCAATACCAAGGTGCAGGAAAGGTTACCGGGCAAAAACCCTAGAATGCCGAAAACCGGGAAACAACCGAGTTCTTTGATCAAACGTAACGTACTGTATATTTCCTACAAAGCCCCCTCTTTAAACCTACCTTGGCGGAAATTAACGGGAATCGTAACCACTCACAGCCTTCCTAAGGCCCGGGCACACGCGCACAGGGTATATTTTGACCCGTGGCTGCTCAACGGATTAGGGTAGTGTCAATAATCTTTCGCTTTTATTTTTAGCAGCAGTCTCCGACACGTTTAACCGGCAAGAGCCTCAGTTTGCTCTTGCAACCTCAATGAATCCATATTCAGGTATTTTCTGGTTCCCCATTTGGTCGAGGCGACATGCCTTAGCCTTGCCGCCACCAGCATGAGAGCACTTTCGCCATCAGGGAATGCCCCAACAACCTTAGTTCGTCTTCGTATCTCCCGGATAATGCGCTCCATGGGGTTGTTCGTGCGGATACGAAGCCAGTGCTTACTTGGAAAATGGTAATAGGTAAGGGTCTGGTCAATATTTTTAGCCACCAAATCGGCAGCAGCTTTCAGCTTCATAACCCTCAGCTTTTCCACCACGGCCCGGGCCTTTTCCCTTGCCGCCGCCAGGTCTTCCTGGGCGTGTATGGCCTTTAGCATGCGAGAAACCTCGGCCACTTTACCCCTGGGCACCTGGCTGAAGACATTGCGGT
>NZ_AZAC01000026.1 GCF_000931935.2 Dethiosulfatarculus sandiegensis | reverse complement strand
CCGCCACCAAGCTGCTTTACCCTGCCATTAAAAACCTGGCGGAAAAGTGGAAGAGGCCGCCAAAGGATTGGACCGCAGCCATGAATCAATTCGCTATCTTATTTGGCGAAAGAATTCGCGCGGTGCAAAATTGAAATGTTAAATCAAATCCGCAATTGGCTCATACACAGAAAACAAGACAGTCTCGTTTATGGCCCTTTGGCTGTTTTTTAGCATGCGAAATAAAGGCGTTTTTAGAACAACCAATCGTAAAGGCGTGTTCTCAAAAACAGAAGAAAGCGGACATTTCGCCATTTTCACTTTCACCAGGGCTTGTTTATTAACCAGCGCCGGTGAAAAAGTACGGAGTTCCGTATGAATTTCTTAAGAAAAGTCAACCGCGCCCTCGACAGTTTCTTGCGAAAGGCCTGTATCGCTCTGCTTGTTGTCTTCACGCTGGTGGTTCTTTTGCAGATCGCCACGAGAAACTACATTAAAATTCCCCTGGACTGGACTGCCGAGGTCTCCCTTTTGTGCTTCTTGTGGTCTGTTTATCTGGGCAGCGCCGTGGCCATCAAGTCCCGGTCTCACTACATAATAGAACTGGTTCCCGCGAAATACGTATTGGTGAACCATTTAATGAACATATTTGCCGACATAGTCATCTTTGTCTTGATCTATGTTTTGGTTGCGGGCGGCATCAAATTCACTGAAATGGGTTTTGCCCGTTACTGCACCAGCCTGCCGATCAGTATGGCCTGGCTCTTTATAGTCATGCCCATATCCGGGGTGGCCATGTTCCTTTTCGGCATTGAAAACCTGGTGGATGACTTCAGCAAACTCAAGTCGCTGATGGGAAGGAGCGCCGCCCAATGAACCCGTTAGTGTTGCTTTTAGGCAGTTTCTTTTTGCTGCTTATCTTAAGGGTGCCCATTGCCTTTGGCATGGCCATCAGCTCCCTTCTGGTCATTATCCAGCTTGACCTGCCCTTGATGAGCATAGTCAACCAGATGTTCGCGGGCATCAACTCATTCCCGCTTCTGGCTGTGCCCTTTTTCATGCTACTGGGCCAGGTCATGAACGGCGGCGGCATCACAGACCGTCTGGTCAATGTCTCAAACGTTTGGGTGGGACATATCCGGGGCGGCCTGGGCCACGTAAACGTTATGGTCTCCATGCTTTTTGCAGGCTTGAGCGGCTCCGGTGCGGCTGACACGGCCGGTATCGGCTCCATGATGATTCCCACCATGAACCGCTCGGGTTTTGACAAGCCCTTCAGTGTGGCCATCACCGCTGCTTCCTCCACCCTGGGCGTGATTATTCCGCCGAGCATCATGATGGTCCTTTACGGCGCCTTGGCCCAGATCTCCATCGGCGCGCTGTTTTGGGCCGGAGTGATCCCCGGAATACTTATCGGCGTGGCCCAGATGTTCTACTGCTACTATCGGGCTCGTAAATATAACTACCCAAGGGCGCCCAAGGTCACCTGGGGAGAACGCATCACTGTAACCGCCAAAGCGGTTCCCCCGCTTCTTCTGCCCTTGATAATCCTGGGCGGCATCACAGCCGGCATCTACACGGCCACCGAGGCGGCGGCCATTGCAGTGGCCTACGGCTTTGTTCTGGTGCTGGTTTTTTACAAAGATGTGGGCATCAAACAGCTGCCCAAGGTCTTTGCCAATGCCTGCGTGGGTTACGCGCTTCCGATGTTCTGTGTCTCCGCAGCCGGAATCATGGGTTGGATTATCTCCTACTTGGATGCCCCGACTATTATATCCGAGTGGATTTTAGGTATAACGACCTCCTACTTCGGCGTTTACTCCATGATCATCCTGGCTATGCTCGTTATGGGCACCTTCTTGAGCCCCATAGCCACTATCATCATTTTCATGCCTATTATTCAGGCCCTGGGTGAGGCGGCCAGCTTAAACCCCATTCACCTTGGCCTGATTGTAAACCTTACATTGGCGTTGGGTATGGTTACCCCGCCATATGGAATCTGCCTGTTGATCGGGTCTCAAATCGGCGAGATCTCAGCGCCAAGGGCGTTTATTGCCATTCTGCCCATGTTCCTTTTGGCGCTTGCCATTATCGTCGCCGGTGTTATCTGGCCTGATTTGTTCTTATTCCTACCCAAAATGATTATGCCCGGTTCTTTTGCCTAACCAGGGCTGATTATAAGGTATTTTGCTGGTTACCTTTTGTTTTGGGCTGCTAAACTTAATTTCAGCTAGGTTTGGGCAAGGCGAGGCTGCTTGCCCAAACCAAATTAACAAAGGCCTGAAAGAGAAAAAATGTCTTATACAATCAAAGATGTCTTAAGCATGGAAGTGGCCCCTGCCCTGGGCTGCACGGAACCCGTTGCAATTGCCCTGGGCGCGGCTGCCGCCGCCTCATTGTTGCCCGAAAAAGAGATCGACTCCGTTGAGATCTGGGTGGACCCCAATATTTATAAAAACGGACTCGCGGTCTCCATCCCGGGCACCGGCGGCTTGAGCGGCCTTGACATGGCTTCCGCTTTGGGCGCTCTGGGCGGCGATGCAAACAAAGGCCTGGAAGTGCTTAACGACATCAACGCCGAAATTACCGAACAAGCCCAGACCGCCCTGCGTGACGGCAAAGTCAAGGTCCATCTCATGGCCGATCATCAGGGGCTTTTGATCAAAACAACGATCAAGGGCAAAGGTCATGTGGCCCAGTCCGTGGTCCAGGACATGCACGACAATATTGTCAGCCTGACCCTGGATGATAAAGAGCTCAAAGACAATCCTCTTTTGTCTCCCGCAGCCACCGGCGGCCCCAATCCCCGGGCCGAAATGGAGGCATGGCTCAAACAAAGAAGCTTAAAAGAACTCCTGGATCTCTTGGAAGGCCTGGACGAAGACGACATGACCTTTCTCAAAGAAAGCGTCAACTACAACATGCGCCTGGCCGAGTATGGCCTGGAACACGGCTCCGGCCTGGGCATCGGCAAGACCCTGCAGAAACTTGCCGACCAAAAACTGATCACAAATGACATGATCCTGGCCGCCCGCACCCTGACTTCGGCCGCAGCCGACGCCCGCATGTCCGGCGTTAATCTGCCTGCCATGTCCTCGGCAGGTAGTGGAAACCACGGTCTGACCGCAGTGCTCACCATCTGGGCCCTGAAGGACTATCTTGACAAAAGTGAGCAGGAAATCCTAAAAGCCATTGGTTTCAGCCATCTTATCACCGCCTATGTCAAGACCCACACCGGCCGGCTTTCAGCAGTCTGCGGTTGCTCCATTGCAGCCGGAGCCGGTGCTGCCGCGGGTGTGGCCTATCTGCTTGGCGGCGATGAACAACAGATCGCAGGCGCCATCAAAAACATCACTGAAGACTTGGCCGGTGTAATCTGCGACGGAGCCAAGGCCGGATGCGCCCTCAAACTGGCCACCGCCTCGGGCAACGCGGTGCGCTCCGCCCTATTCTCCCTGCAGGGAGTCAACGTGATGGCCACAGACGGCATTATTGGCCTGACAGCCGAGCAGACCACTCAAAACCTGGGGACCTTAAGCACCCAGGGCATGATCGATACCGACCGCACCATTTTGAAAATCATGCTCGAAAAAGCCAGCATCTTGAAAGACCAATAGCCCCTTCAACTTAAGCCCTGAAGATAATGGGAGATCCCGCTTTAACGGGATCTCCCTCAGCTTTTCCAATACAGTCCCTTAGTCAAACGCAACTATGTTTTCCGCAAGATTTTCCTAATTTCCTTACCAAATCAGACAAATTTTCAACACCAGTATTCCAGTTGACTGGGGAATATATATTGATTAGTATAGCTGAAACGTTTCAAATTTTTCGGTAGTCCTGTCCCGATTTTATACTCTACCTACTTTCAGGCTCGTCCACGCTTTGAATCAAACATTTAAACAAAGGATCTTAGGTATTTCGTTCCAACAGGCTGTTGAAAAAGCAGGTTTAACGTACATATTGAGTATCAATTCTGCGGTTCTACGTGTTTTGCACGGCAGAATTTGTTGTTTTCGTTAGGGGTGAAAGAGTAAGAGTTCCCCCTGCCGCCCAATTCCTACCCTTGTTCCTCCGTTAGCTTGGCTATTCGGAGCAGGTTGTATGCCGCTCCCACGAAGTAGGCCGCCAGTTGTGTCTTATCCATGCCCACGAATCTGGTTTTCCTGAAGTTGCCCACGGTCTTGGCCCAGCCGAAGATTTCCTCCACCCTTTTGCGTATCCGCTGGCTTACTTGGTAACCTTTGTGCCGGTTGGTGCGGGAGTCTATGCAGGAGCCGCCTTTTCTGGCTGTGTTCTGGGAGACATGTGGAGTTACGTTACGCAGTCTGCAAAGTGTTACGAATTTGAAGGTGTCATAGCCTTTGTCAGCGCCAAGGGTTATTCGGTTGGAGCCGGGCAGGCTGTGATCCAGCATTTCAAGCGCTGTTTCCCGCTCCGCAGTGCCGGTGGCCGCGGCCAGCTTGAAGTCCATAAGTAGCCCGTTACGGTTTTCCATCAGGGCATTGAGGCAGTAGGAAAGCTTGGCTTACTTGCCTTTTCCCTTGCGCATCAACCGGGACTCTGGATCAGTAGTGGAGGAGTGGGTGCTGTTTTTGCGATTTTGGCCCTTGAAATCAATGCTGGGATTGCCCGGATCATCGGGCGGTTCTTGCTCTTTTGCCTTCTCGCCCTTGGGCTTAAAGCTCTTCAAAGATGCCCAGGCCTCGATCAAGGTGCCGTCCACCGTGAAATGATCATCACTCAAAAGCTCCCTGTCGCGAGCGTAGCCAACCACCTGGGCGAAAAACTTCTGGGCAACTCCGTGGTCCAAAAGACGCTGGCGGTTCTTGCTGAAGCTGGAATGATCAAAGCTGTCCTCCACCATGTCCATATCAAGAAACCAGCGGAACAAAAGGTTGTAATCAAGCTGCTCGCAGAACAGCCGCTCGCTACGGATCGAATAAAGAGCCATCAGAACAAAGGACTTCAGCAAACGCTCTGGCGGTATCGAAGGACGCCCGGTGCGGCTGTACATTCCGGCCAGCACCTCATCCATTTCCCTGAAAGCCTCATCCGCCACCCGCCGAATACTACGTAAGGGGTGATTCCTGGGCACCCGCATGTCCGGCGATATAAGGCATAGCATGTTTCCCTGCTTCTGATCGGCTCCCCGCATCTACTCCTCCTAAGCTGTGCCTATTTTAATAGATATGGATGCGGGACGGGACTTTTTCAACAGCCTGCTAGTCGTTAGAACCTCAAGCCCTTTCCCGCTCTGCAACACCTATGGTGTTATTGCTGGACTAAGCACCTATCTGCCAGTTAATATAGGACAAGTCGCTTCGAGGGGAAAAATGCATCTACCACTAACACTATTATTGTATGCCGCTTGCTGTGGGTTAACCAAAGCAGGCAACGCATTGATTGCGTATTGAGTAAAGTGGATATTTGTTTTCTGTTGGAGATTGTCGGCATGGTTCCAATGTGCACGGGGACGGTGAGTTCTGTCTTGGGTAAAGATTCCATTTAAAGGTTGAGTTCTGGGGTGCTCATGAATTATGCAATAAGTCTTGAGTCTCATGTCACTAACAAGCGTAAATATTTGGTTAGAAGTTTGAGTTTAGATAATCTCAAACTTTCAATTAATATTGAATGACGAAAAAGTGAATGATTAATAATATATTATTATAACTGCGTACTCTATTTTTAATTAAAATTGAATTAAGGGATTGGCTATGTCTTTACAAGATCAGATAGACCAAATGCGGAAAGAGATCAGGACTGATGGCTATGGTATGTCCATAGGGGAATGGATAAGCCTGTATGAGAATAAAGAAATAGATATACATCCAGAGTTTCAGAGGTTCTTTCGATGGTCATTATCTCAAAAAAGTGATTTAATTGAGTCGATTTTGCTTGGTATTCCCATCCCTCCTATTTTTGTCAGTCAAAGAAAAGACGGTGTTTGGGATGTTGTTGATGGACTCCAAAGGTTATCCACAATCTATCAATTTGTTGGCGTTTTAAAAGATGAAAGTACGAATAATATCAATCCGCTTGTGTTGCAGAAAACAAAATATTTGTCAGATCTTGAGGGAAAAAAATGGAATGATCTAGATGATACCAGAGGCTCATTAACTGCGGAACAACGACTAATAATAAAACGCTCAAAAATAAATGTTAGCATTATTTTAAGAGAGAGCGATGATATTGCAAAATATGAACTTTTTCAAAGGTTAAATACAGGGGGCTCAGCCCTCACTCCACAGGAAGTTCGTAATTGTATATTAGTGATGGTCAAGCCAGAATTTTACAAATGGTTGCGAGAATTAGCCGATAACGAAAACTTCCAAGAGTCAATTTCTCTTAGCGATAAAAATATTATCGAGCAATATGATTTAGAATTAGCATTACGTTTTATAATTTTTTCTAATTTGAAAATTGAAGAATATGATAGATCTCGTGATGTGGGAGAGTATTTAACATCAAAGATGATTGAATTAGCTGAGGGTGAAGTTTTTGATTATGATTTTACATTGAAGCAATTTGAAGCGACATTTGATTTATTGGCAAGATCCACAGCAAGCAACTCTTTTAGGAGGTATACAGATAACAAATTCAAAGGAGGTTTTTTACTATCGCCATTTGAAGTTGTCGCATACGGCTTAGGATATAATTATCCCGACTTGCCATCAGAAGAACATGTAGTTAAGAATGTTAAACAACTATATACGAATAAAACCTATAATAAATGGTCTGGCTCAGGAGCCCGCGCAAATACCAGGGTCCCTAATCTTATGGCATTAGGTAGGAAACTTTTTTCAAAATGAAAATTCGTACGCTAGACGATTTGTCAGATAAACTTTCTTATGAGCTCGGGTGGAGAAAAAAAGAACTAACTGGCTTGAAATATCTCTTAGATCAAAACAAGTCCGATCGTTCATTCATCCCATTGTTGGCCCGCTGTGGCGTGGTGATGCTTTATGCTCACTGGGAAGGTTTTATCAAGATATGTAGTAGATGTTACCTAGAATTTATAGCCATGCAACGACACTGTAATTCTCAATTAAAGGAAAATCTACTTACATTATCTATGAGGAGTGCAATTTCTTTTAATAATGAATCAAAGAAAAGCTCCGAGTTCGGTAAAATTACCAATTTTTTCCTCACACAAATGAATGCTCGATCTTCAATCCCGTTTAAGACTGCAATAAATACTGAAAGCAACCTCTCTTCAAGCGTACTTAAGGAAATTATATGGACATTAAACTTAAATTATAGCTTGTTTGAGTCTAAAGAAAAGTTCATTGATGCAAAACTGCTAGGGCAGAGAAACCATATTGCACATGGCAATGATATTGCGTTGGATGCTGATGATTATTGCGAATGGCGAAAAATAGTACTTGACATGATGACAACATTTAAAAACGAAATAGAAAATAATGCGGTGACTAAAAGTTATTTAAATACAGCTTGCATGGCGAACTAGCGAGTAGAGCTATTAATATATGATATGGCAAAATATAAAATTTTATTAATCAATTATGATAGTGTCAATAATCTTTCGCTTTTAATTTTGGAAGCGGCCTCCGTCGTGGTCAGCCCACGAGAGATTCGCGGTAATCCCTGTGGTTGAGTAGTTCCATGTTCAGATACTTCCTGGCACCCCATTTAGTGGAAGCCGCGTGTCTTAGCCTGGCCGCCACCAACATAAGGGCGCTTTCGCCATCGGGGAAGGCCCCGACCACCCTGGTGCGCCTTCGTATCTCCCGGATAATGCGTTCCATGGGGTTGTTGGTGCGGATGCGCCGCCAGTGCTTACTTGGAAAATGGTAATAGGTAAGGGTCTGGTCAATATTTTTAGCCACCAAATCGGCAGCAGCTTTCAGCTTCATTTTTTCAAGCTTTTCCACCAAAGCGTGGGCTTTGTCCCTTGCCGCCGCCAGGTCTTCCTGGGCGTGTATGGCCTTTAGCATGTTATAGGCCGGGTGCGCCATCTTTCAATATGGCTGTATATCCGCTTATTTAGTTTACTGACCGTGCCGGGGCTTACTTTGGTTCCCCAAAGCGCTTCGGTTATGGATTCGACCCGTCTTACGCTTACTCCGGCCAGATACATCTCGATCATCGCTTCTTCAACGGATGATTCCCGCCGCTTGCAGCGCTCAATAATCGCGGTCTCGAAGATGGCCTCCCTAAG
>NZ_AZAC01000025.1 GCF_000931935.2 Dethiosulfatarculus sandiegensis | reverse complement strand
GGCTGCTTAACTGCGTGTCCACAAAATAGGGGGAAGATCAGAGTTTTCAGATGCGCTCCAAGCTGATTTTGAGATTTCGGAGCTACTCGGACACAAACAAATTTTGGTTGTCACACCCGAAAAGCTCGTTTACGTTTTGCGCCACACCCCAGAGTTGGCATCCCATGTCGGATTGCTTGTTTTTGATGAAGGGCATCAGTTCGATAGTGGTACGAGGGGAATCACCTACGAGTTACTTTTAACATCATTACGCTCCATGATTAACGACGATACCCAAAAGGTATTGATCTCCGCAGTAATTAGCAACGCTGGTGCTGTGGGAGAATGGTTGAATGGGGAGTCAAATGTTGTTGAAGGAACCAACCTATATCCAACATTCAGGTCTATCGGTTTCGCAAGTTGGCTAGATAGGCTTGGCAGAATTGAATATGTTGATTTGCAAAATGCTGAAAAAGGGGAATTCTTCGTTCCCAGGGTCTTAGAACGATTCAAACTTGCTCGAAAGCCAAGAGAGAGACTAGATAGATTTTTTCCGCAGAAAAAGGCTAACGGAGAGGAAGATGGGCAGGCGATTGCCCTTTATCTTGGTCTCAAATTAGCCCCAAGTGGTGGCATTGCAATTTTTTGTGGCAGAAAAGATACTGCAGCTGGTATCTGCGCGAAGGTAGTTGATGTAATTGAGCGAGGTATACCTCTGCCTCTGCCTTCAGACTTTTCAGATCAGGAGGAGATTGTTAGGCTACGCACATTGCATATAGCAAATCTTGGAGATAATGCCCCTGCATCAGAAAGTGCTGCCCATGGTATCTTTTCGCACCACGGTAACACCCCACATGGCATCCGGCTAGCGGTCGAGTTTGCAATGCGTGAGAACCTTGTGCGTTTTGTAGTCTGCACATCCACTTTGGCACAAGGAGTAAATCTTCCTATCCGCTACCTAATAGTGACCAGTGTTTATCAGGGCATGGAGCGCATCAAAGTACGCGATTTCCATAATCTGATAGGCAGGGCTGGTCGCGCAGGGATGCATACCGAAGGTAGCATTTTATTTGCCGATCCCATTTTGTATGACAAAAGAAAAGATCGCAGTGAAAAGTGGAGATGGAATCAAGTCAAAACACTTTTAGAACCAAGTAATTCAGAGCCATGTATAAGCAATTTATTGTCTATTTTCGATCCGATTCTAAATAACGATAAAAAGATCCGCATCAATATGGAGGCTATGGATTTTGCCAAAGCCTATATCAGCAATCCCGAGGAGGTCTCCAAATATGCTGTTAAAATTACAAAGCTGCATGGTGATAAAGGGTTTACCCTGGCAGGTGTTGAGAGTCAGATTTCATGGAAAATCAGCCTTATTTCGGCTATAGAGAGTTTTCTGCTATCTCATTGGGACGAGTCTAAAGATGGCTTATCCGAATCAGATGTAATCAACCTGACTGAGGCAACATTAGCTTTTTCTCTTGCTGACGAGAAAAATCAAGAAAACATACGCAATCTATTCAGACTCCTAGCAGAAAATATTGTCAACAAAATATCCGATCCTGATGTTAGGAGAGTCTTTGGCAGAACTCTTTACGGAATGCAAGATGCCCAATCAATCCAGGGTTGGGTTCAAGAAAATATCACTCAGCTTCTTTCGCTTAATTCAGCAAAGGAATTCTTGGACTTAGTCTGGCCGCTGTTAGCAACCCATATCCACAACAAGGTGTTCCAAAAGTTTGACAACCCAGATGTTTTGAAAGAGATCGCAGGACAATGGATTGCAGGCAAACCTTTTTGTGATCTTCTTGAGACCATACACCAGCGTGGTGCCAAAATGATCTGGGGCTCTAAACGGCATGAATTCAAAATTGATCATGTAGTCGAAGTCTGCGAAGGAGCACTGGCATATGATGGGGCTCTTCTAATCGGTGCATTGTGTGAGTTTATTGAGGCACTCGAACAGGAAGAGACCAGCGAGTTGCTAAGCTCCCTTCAGCTATTCCAGAAGCGCCTCAAATATGGACTACCTACGGAGACAACCATTGCCTTATACGAGCTTGGTCTTTCTGATCGTGTCATTTCACAGGACTTAGTCAATACGCTCGAAATAACAGTCCGTCGGAAGTATGAAATTGTCAAAGCCCTACAAGAAAACGAAGATGCTGCCATGGATGTGATTGAGAAATACCCAGCCTACTTTCAGGAACGAATAGAGGCTTTACTGTAGGAGTGAGCGGTCCAGGTGAAATGTCCTCATACGCGTCCTGCTCTCAACATCCTTTCTGAGAGGGAATCTGAGAGGGACTTTTTCTGGAAAACCCGGAAAATCGCTGCCCAGCTGGAAAATCTGTTATCTTAAATGTTAAGTAGTTGCAGTAAGTTGCCGAAATGTGAGGAGGTCGGCAAACTCTTCGGGTGTGCCTTCAAATCCGGTGTACCGTCTGAGGAAGGCGGTAGGTGGGTTCGATTCCCATGCACTTCCGCCATAATAAAAAACAAGGGGTTACGCCTGAAGGCGTAGCCCCTTTGGTTTTATTGCTCACACAATTTACGTCCGTTTTTACGTCTTTCTATTGAGCTTATTGGGCAGCAGTCCTTTGTGCTGTGATTGATCAACCTGCCCTATGAAACCCCAGGAGAGCAACCCATGCGTTTGACCATGCTGATCCTTATATCTGCCCTGCTGGTTCGTTTTTTGGTGTGTCGCCAGCAAGCCGTTTAAGACTGGGTCTAGAAACCACTTTCCAATAGTTTGGTCTCTCCCTCGGCGTGGCGTTCTTCCTTTATATCGATGGCGGCCTGTGAACCACCGCCGGTAATGAAGTTTTCGAGGCTGGCCACCGCCCGGTTTATCTCCTCGATTCCCAAAGACTGCTCCTGGCTGGCGTTGGTGATGCTTTCAAGCATCTGAGCCACCTCGTTGATACTCTTCACCATCCCACCAAAGGTTTGATTAGTTTGTTCGACCAGGCTGCTACCTTCATCTATGCGCCTAATGGTGTCTTCTATCAGGCTGGCAGTGTTTCTGGCAGCCTCCGCAGCCCGCATTGCTAGATTGCGTACTTCGTCGGCCACCACTGCGAATCCGGCTCCCGCTTCACCCGCCCGGGCGGCCTCCACTGCGGCGTTAAGGGCCAAAAGGTTGGTCTGGAAAGCTATCTCATCAATGGTTTTAATGATCTTGCCCGTCTCTTGGCTTGCTTCGCTCAGGCCGCTCATGGAGTTGGTCAGACCGTCCATGGCGGAGTTGGCCTGGCTCACGGTCTGGTCCGCCGCTTTCATCATTTGATTGGCTTCACCGCTGGCCTTTGCATTTTGCTTGGTGAGACCGGACATCTGCTCCAAAGCTGCACTGGTCTCTTCCAGTGTCGCGGCCACATTGGAAAGGGTTTCGTCTAAACGCCGGGTGGTGTCGATATTGGTCACAACCTCCACATGGCCCAGAACATTGCCTTTGGGATCAGTAATATAAGTTGTGTCTACCTGCATCAGTGTGCTGGGTGCATCTGGGTATTCCTGGTTGTAATTTGTGCGGGGTCTTCCATCACGCAAACTCTCCACACCGCATTTGTCGGTCCCGCATATATCCGCTTTCCAGTTGGAGCAATGCTTACCCAAACAGGTTTTCTTGTCCAGGTTTTGCATAGCCAGAAGGGACTCCGTAACCTTGTTTATGAATACCCAGTTCATGTTCACATCTGTGGTGGTGATGGGCATCTCCAACGCATCTAGTGAACCTTCCAGGTAATAAACGTACCTTTGCAGCCTGGACACCATAAAATAGATTGCCAATCCAGTTGCTACAACAGCAGTGAAAGCAATAGCTAAGGATATGGGCCCGCTCCAGGGAAGCAAGCCAATGTATTGTAAAACCGCCAATATGGCCGTCACCAAGCCAGATATGCTCAGCAGTAGCCCGATCCTTACCTGCAGATTATGATTAGGCACAGATATACTCCCGATCTTCCCCCTATTTTGTTGACACGCAGTTAAGCAGCCATTTTGATGACCTCATACTGTTCGGGGTTCATATACCCCAAAGACGAATGTCTACGGCTGCGGTTGTAAAAGACCTCTGTATATTCAAAGATGTCGGCTTTAGCCTGCGTTTTTGTTTGATAATCTCTATGCATCACTAATTCCGTTTTCAGGGAATGAAGCCAGCTTTTCGGTCATGCGGCTTGACATTGACCAGCCCACGATCATCTTGGAATAAAAATCCAAAATGGCAGCCAGATACAGCCAGTCTTCACGGGAGGGGATACAGGTAATATCTGCAAGCCATTTTTGGTTAGGAGCTTCTGCGTCAAACTTACGCTGCAAAAGATCGGGGTTAACCGGGTGATTGCGGTTGGAATTTGTAGTGGCTTTGTATTTTCTTTTCTGCTTGGCTTTAATGTTGTTTTTACTCATTAAACGGGCCACTTCTTCATCTTGCGGTTTCAGCTTCCCCTTTCCGGGAAATGCATGCTCAGAATTATCCTCGAATAGCTTTTTCCAACGGCCAAGCACTGTTTTGTCTATCCCAAGGTCCCTGGCTGCTTGAGAAATGCTAAGCCCTCCCTCAAAAATTAGTGATACCGCCTCCAGTTTGAATTCACGGCTA
>NZ_AZAC01000024.1 GCF_000931935.2 Dethiosulfatarculus sandiegensis | reverse complement strand
TTATCCCTTGATAATCCTCGGGATCATCATGTGGTGATGAGGGCAAATGGAAAGCGGATTCTGGTATGCGCTTTCTGCAAAAGCGGTCATGTATTCCCGCATGTTGTCAAAGCTGATCACCTCGTCCACAAATCCCCTGATGGCGCAATAGGCAGGCCTTGACTTGTCGTGATATTCCTGGGCCAGCTGGTTCATCTTGTCGATGACCGGGTCCAGTTCCCTGCCCGCGTCCTGTTCCTTGACCAGTCGGCGGCTGAAGGATGCCGCCGCGGCGGTCTCGCCGTGCATGACGTAGATTTCAGTGGTGGGTGTGCCCAGGCTGAAGGCGTTATGGTTGTTGGCGGTGGGGCCGCCCATGATGTAATGGGCCGCGGCGGTGCCCTTTCTCAGAACCACCAGCATCATGGGAACATTGGTCTGCTCAATGGAGTAGATGAGGCTTTGGCCCAGGCCCAGGAGCTCTGCCTTTTCGGCAATGTCGCCCACATCGATTCCGCTGGTGTCCTGGAACCAGACGATCGGCGTCCGGTCCCTGCCGCAGAGGGTGACAAACTCGTTCATCTTGATAAGACCCTCGCGGTAGAGCTTGCCGCCGATGCCGGGGTAGGCCCCTTCGGCATAAGCTGGATAACCCGGAGGCATGAAGCCCTGACGGTTGCCGATGACGCCGACTAAAAGACCGTTTAGCTTGGCAAGGCCGGTGTAGACCTCTGGCCCGTAATCCGGCCTGAACTCCATGTGCTCGCTTCCGTCGACCAGCCTGGCCAGGCACTGGTCAAAGTCATAGGTGGCTTTTTGGTTGAAGGAGACCAGGTAGTTCAGGTCCTCCACCGGGAAGAGGGGCTCCTTGGGCTGATCCACCCTGAAGAAATCCGGGTCATAGGCGGGCATCTGCTTCATGTGCTCCTTGATGGAGTCGAGCACGCCCTTTTCCGTGTCGTGCACTTCCTTGAAAAAGCCGGTGGCGTCGTGGTGAATCGGGGCGGATCCCGGAGGCACGGCCTTGAAGTGGCGGGTGGCGTCTATGAGCTGCTCCGCGCCTTCCAGATCAAAGAATCCCTTGGGGCTCATGCCGCCCACAATACCGCCGCCGCCCACGGCTATGTTTGCATCCTTGTGGGCAATGAGATAGGTGGGGCTGATGCCCTGATACCCGCCGCCCGCCGGGTTGGTGCCGTAGATCCCGGCCAGGATGGGCACGCCCTTTATCTCCAGCTCGGCATGACGGAAAAAGGTGGTGCCGTTGCCGCGGCGGTCGGCATAGACCTCTTCCTGCTCGGTGAGCTTCACACCCGAGCAGTTTACCAGCCACACCAGGGGCACGTTCAACCTCTTGGCCAGGTCCGTGATCCTGAGCTGGTTCTCGGCCTGACCCGAGATCCAGGCCCCTGCCATGACCTTGTTGTCAAAACCGGCCACAACGCACCACTTGCCGCTGATCTTGGCCAGGCCGTCGACCACGCCGGTGGTGCCTTCCACGTTCTGACGCGGATTGTAAAGGGTGTGCAAGGGCCGGAAGGTGCCGGGATCAACCAGATATTCCAACCGGTCCCAGACCGTCATCTGCCCCCGTTTGTGAACCTTCTCAGCGGGAATTCCGGCGTTCTTGACCCGTTCAACCTCAGCCAGAACCACGTCCAGCGCCTCGGTGATCTGGTCCCGGTTGGGGGTGAGCTTTTCTTTTTTCTTGTCGCTTAGCGCCTTGCCAAAGGTGGGCATGTTCTCAAAATAGGGATGCATGGCTTAGATCTCCTTGCCCCCTTCTAGGGGCCCCTGCTGTCCGGTTTCTACTGCCTTAAGTCTTGAGCCGCTAAAACCGGGCTAAAGAAAAGGGTCTTTCAAACCTCCCCGGGGCTTTTGATCTGCCCGGCAATGGAGGAATCACGGCCCGCTTCAGGATTTTTTTCGAAAAGCTCCGGCCGGGCCCGCCGGGCCCGGCCGGAGCTAAAGTAACTATCGGTTGGCCTTGCGGATGCCCAGGGCGTCCAAGGCGGTGATCCACTTGCAGATATTGGCCGAGCCTTCCACCATGAAGTAGGTGGGGGCGTCCCTGTAGAAACGGGCCACCGGATATTCAGTGGAATAGCCGTAGGCTCCCAAGATGCGCAGGGCATACTGGGAACACATGGTGGCCAGTTCTCCGGCCTTGTATTTGGCCATGGCCACTTCCAGGGTGTTGCCGAGCTGACCGTTATCTTTCTGCACCGCGGCCTTGTAAACCAAAAGCCTGGTGGCTTCGATCTCTATGGCCATCTGGGCCACCTGGTCCTGAATCATCTGGAAAGAGGCGATGGGCTTTCCGAACTGCTCGCGCTCATTGGCGTATTTGATAACTTCGTCCAGGCAGGCCTGGGCCAGGCCCACGCCGCCGGCCGCGGCCGAGAGCCTGGTCTGGTTCAGGGAGCCGAAGACGATCTTGGCGCCGTCGCCTTCCTTGCCCAAGAGGTTTTCCTTGGGCACCTTGACGTTTTCAAGATAGATTTCGCCGGTGGGGGAGCTGCGGGATCCCAGCTTGTCCAGGTCTGTAACCGAGACGCCTTCGGTGGGGTTGCCGTCTTCGTCGCGCAGATCCACCACAAAGGCGCTGAGGCCCCTGGAACCGGCGGATTTATCTGTGTAGGCGTAGAAAATGACGCATTTGGCCACGCTGGCGTTGCTGATCCAGGTCTTGGAGCCGTTGATCAGGTAATGGTCGCCCTTGTCTTCGGCCACTGATTTCAGGCTCATGACGTCTGAACCGGCGTTGGGCTCGGTTATGCCGAATCCGCCGAGGTATTCGGCGCTCACCAGTTTGGGGATATATTTTTGTTTGACTTCTTCGTTTTGGGAGTAGCGGAAGATGGTAAAGGCGCAGCCCAGGGTCTGCATGTTGATCTGCACCCTCAAGGAGCTGCTGGCCCTGGCGATCTCCTCGGTGAGGATCATGGCGGCCAGCCAGCCCATTTCGTTTCCGCCGTATTCCTCGGGAATAACCGTGCCAAAGAAACCCAATTCGCCCATGGGCTTCATTACTTCCTCGTGGGGCAGATAATGGTCTTCGTCCCACTGGTCGGCATTCGGCGCGATCTGCTCCTTGGCAAAGTCCTGGGCCATCTCTCTTAGCATCTGGAGTTCTTCAGAAAGTTCAAAATTCATTTTTCCTTGCTTTCCTTTCCCGATTGGAATTGAAAAGGCGCCTTTATGCCTGGCGAGCCCTTTTGTTATAAGCCGCTTTTCTGCAGATTCCTGGCGATAATAAGCCGTTGGATCTGATTGGAACCGTCAAATATCTGAATACCCTTGGCCACGCAAAAGAAACGCGCCGCCTGGCTGTCAGCCTGCATCATGCCCGTCCCCAGAACCCTTCCGGCCAGCTCCGAGACCTCCATGGCCGTATCCGCGGCCAGGCATTTGGCCATGGATGTATAGGTTTCAATTTTTTTGGGAGAGTAGTTTTCTTTATCCACCATTTCACAGACCTTGTAGATAAAGGCCCGGCATGACTCGATTTTCATGGCCATATCCGCCAGGGTGAAACCAGTGGCCTGGCTTTTTTTCTTTTTATGGGCTGCATGGGCCAGCGAGGTGTCGAAAAGTCCCTGGGCAGTGCCCAGGGCCAGGGAGGCGGCTCCCCAGACCCGCATGGGGTTGGCCACTCTTGTCAGGACCTTCCAGCCCTCGCCTTCATCCCAAAGACGGTTTTCAATCGGCACCTTGGCATCTGACATGTACATCTGCGAGGTCATGGAGCCGTGCAGGCCCATCTTCTTTTCCGGTGGTCCGAATTCAAGGCCGGGCGCGTCTTTGGGAATCAAAAGCGCGCTTATTCCTCCTGCCTTGGGTCTGGGGCCGGTGCGGACAAAGGTGAGATAATAGCGGGCGTTAGATCCCAGGGTTGTATAGCTCTTAACCCCGTTTACCAGGTAATGGCCGTTTTCCTTGCGGGCGGTGGTGACCATGTCAAAGGCGTCTGAGCCGTGCTCCGGCTCGGTGAGGCAAAAGGCCATGGCCATGTCGCCTTGGGAGAGTTCGGTGAAAAAGCGGTCTTTCTGTTCTTGGGTGCCGGTAAGATCAATGGTGCGCATCACCGCATTGGTGGGGAAGACCAAAAGGGCGGCGCTGGGGCTGACTCTGGCAATACTCTCAACCAAAAGCGCCAGGCTGCGGGTGTCCGCTCCGCCGCCGCCATGGGATTTGGGCATGGCCAGGCAAAAGAGTTTTTCCCTGGCAAAAGCCTTGTGAGCTTTTTGCGGGTAGGTTTCTTCCGACTCTATGGCCGGAGCCAGGGGCGCTATCTCTTTTTGCACAAAGTCTTCAATATAGCTGCGAAAACTCTCGTGGTTTTCAAAGGACAACATTGGTGCCTCACCGGGATATCCCGCCGGGGCGGACGGCCGGATGTGACCAGTTTTCCGATGAATATTTATAGCCCAACCGGAAGATGATGACAAGAAACTTATGGCTATATTATGGCTACAATGTAGATCGGAAGAAATTAAACAGAAGAAAAAGTCATTAACCCAAGGTTAATTACACCAGGGGTCATAAAAAAGGGTGTTTGCCGGGGGAAAATGACTGTTTTTAAAAGACTGATACAGGTGATTTTTATAAGGAGTTATTTCCGGATTAAGGGCGAGCCGACGGGGCTTGGGATTTCAGATGTTTAAGATGGCTTTTTTTGGGGGGGGTGGTTATGTATCCGAATTGTCAAGACGCCGTAACATCGCTGTAATATCCTGTCGTTATCTTTCGCATCAACACCGAACACGAGATTACTTTAAATTTTTTTAAGTACTTTGGAGGAAACAAGATGCGTAAAGGTTTGGTAGTCAAGGCCGCTGTGGCCCTGACGGCGATCGCAATGATGGCTGCCCCGGCTCTGGCGGGCGGAAAGATTACCATCACCGGCTCCACCACCGTATTGCCGGTGGCTCAAAAGGCCGCTGAGGTCTTTATGAACAAACATCAGGGTTTGAACATCACGGTGGCGGGCACCGGCAGCGGTGACGGCATTAAATCCATCATCGACGGCACCGCCGACATCGGCGACGCCTCCCGCGACATGAAGAAAAAAGAGATCAAGCGCGCCGAGGACAAGGGCGTGACCCCGGTCAAACACGTGGTTGGCTTAGACTGCATCGTGCCGATCGTCAACCCCTCCAACCAGCTCCGTGATCTCACCCTGGCCCAGTTGAAGGATATCTACACCGGTAAAGTCAAAAACTGGAAAGAGGTCGGCGGAGCCGACAAGCCCGTAGTGGTGATTTCCCGCGATTCCAGCTCCGGCACCTTTGAAGTGTGGAATAAAAAGGTCCTGAAAAAAGAGCGCGTGCGTCCCGACGCCCAGCTCCAGGCCAGCAACGGCGCCGTGGCCCAGGCCGTGGCCGGTAACAAGTATGCCATCGGTTATGTGGGCATCGGTTACCTGAACAGCAAGATCAAGGGCTTGACCGTGGGCGGCGTCCAGGCTTCGGCCAAGACAGCCATGGATAAATCCTACCCTGTGGCCCGCGCCCTGTTCATGTTCACCAACGGCCAGCCCAAGGGCGATGTCAAGGCCTTCCTGGACTTTGTCAAGAGCGACGCCGGTCAGAAGATCGTCAAGGAAGAGGGTTTTGTGCCCTTCAAATAAAACCTGTATTTTACTCTGGATTTGAATGAGCCTGAAGCGCCCCCCGACTTTTTGGGGGGCGCTGTTTGCCGGATAGGGGGGTTGTAACTGAATTGTCACCACCCCGGGATCAATCACACCTTATAGTTCAATCATAAGTTAATTATTCAGGACTAAACAAAAACCTTTCGCCTAAAAAGGCAGGAAGATAAATGACAACAGCAGCAACGGCCCCTTGTGTTGGAGCCCAAACCCGGCAAACCGACCGCGACCGGGAATCATTGGCCAAAGGCGGCGGGCGCAGACGCTCCCACGACGCCAGAGTGCGCTTGTTTTTCACCTTGGCCGGTCTTTTTTCCGTGTTGGTGATGGCGCTTATTGTTTTGTTTTTATTTGCTGAAGGCGCCGGCCTTTTTGTAACGGTGAATCCCATTGATTTCATTTTCGGAAAACTATGGTATCCCACCTATGATCCTCCGGATTTCGGGATATTGCCCCTGATCATGGGATCTGTGGCAGTCACGATTATATCCTCGGTCATTGCAGTGCCGCTCGGCCTGGGCGCAGCCCTTTACTTGGCCGAGGTGGCGGGCAATCGGATGCGGGAGATCGTTAAACCCGCGGTTGAGCTTCTGGCCAGCCTACCTTCAGTGGTCCTGGGGTTTGTGGGAATGGTGGTGATTGCACCCATGCTGCAGGAATGGCTCGATATACCCTCGGGCCTGAACATTTTCAACGCCTCCATGATGCTGGCTTTGATGGCCATACCAACCATCACCTCCATCAGTGAAGACGCCCTGCATTCAGTGCCCAGAGAACTCAAGGAAGCCTCCCTGGCCTTAGGCGCCACCCGATGGGAAACCCTTACCAAAGTCACCATCCCCGGTGCTCTTTCCGGTATGGGGACGGCCACCATCTTGGGGATGAGCCGGGCCATGGGAGAGACCATGGTTGTTTTAATGGTGGCGGGCGGAGCGTCTCAGATACCCACCAGCATATTTGATTCGGTGAGGCCCTTGCCTTCCACCATTGCGGCTGAGATGGGGGAAACCCCGGTGGACAGCGAACACTACTTGGCCCTTTTTGCCATTGGTATTGTCCTGTTCTTTATCACCCTGGGCTTTAACCTGGTGGCAGCCTATATAAGCAACCGCTTCCAGCAGAAAGGAGCGGCCACCCTATGAACCAGGCCATGCTGAAAAAACGCCATCTGAAAGAGGAAGCGGCTTTTTGGGTCTTAAGGGGGGTTATCGTACTGGTTCTCGGAGCCTTGGGAGGGATCATCCTTTTTGTGCTGATCCACGGCCTTGGGGCCATCAGCTGGGAATTCTTGACAGACGCGCCCCGCGACTCCATGACCAAAGGTGGCATATTCCCCGCCATTGTGGGCACCTTTTACCTCACTGTGGGGGCGATGGTGGTGGCCTTGCCCCTGGGGGTGAGCGCGGCCATCTATTTAAGCGAGTATGCCAAGGAAGGCAAGCTGCTGACAGTGGTCAGGCTCGGAATCCAGAATCTGGCCGGTGTGCCTTCGGTGGTCTTCGGGCTTTTCGGGCTGGCGCTTTTTGTGGTCTTTTTCCGCTTTGGAACCAGCATCATAGCCGGGTCACTAACTCTGGGTCTTTTGATCCTGCCCACGGTTATCGGTGCTTCGGAAGAGGCCTTGCGCCAGGTGCCGAGCACCTTCCGCGAGGCCTCGTTGGCCCTGGGCGCCACCCGTTGGCAGACCATCAGAAAGGTGGTGCTCCCCGCCGCACTGCCGGGCATCCTGACCGGAAGCATTCTGGGCCTGGGGCGCGCCGCCGGTGAAACCGCTCCCATCATGTTTACCGCGGCCACCTTTTTCGCCAGATATCTGCCCGAGAGCGTAATGGATGAAGTAATGGCCCTGCCTTATCACATCTATGTGCTGGCCACCGCCGGAACCCATATAGAGCAGACAAGACCGCTTCAGTACGGCACTGTCCTGGTGCTTATCTCCATGGTGTTGGGTTTAAGTCTTCTGGCCATTTTGTTGCGGGCCCGCATGAGAAGGACAAAACAATGGTAGAATCAATAATGCCCCCCATCATAGAAGTGGAGGGCCTCAATTTTTATTACGGTGATTTTCGCGCCTTGCATGATATTCATCTTAAAGTGGTGCGAAACGAGGTGACTGCGCTGATCGGCCCTTCAGGCTGTGGAAAATCCACCTTTTTGCGCCTTTTGAACCGCATGAACGAGCTTATCCCCGGCACCAGGGTTGAAGGCAAGGTTTTGCTCGACGGTGTGGACCTCTATGATCCGGAAGTGGATGTGGTGGAGGTGCGCAGAAGGGTGGGGATGGTTTTTCAAAAGCCCAATCCTTTTCCCAAATCCATTTACAACAATGTTGCCTATGGCCCGCGCCTGCACGGCATGGCCGGCGGTTCGGAACTGGATAAGATGGTGGAGGATTCCCTCAAGGCCTCGGCCTTGTGGGATGAAGTCAAGGATATCCTTGACCAGTCGGCCCTTGGTTTAAGCGGTGGCCAGCAGCAGAGGCTTTGTCTGGCCAGGGCCATAGCCATGAAGCCCGAGATACTTTTGATGGATGAACCCACCAGCGCACTTGACCCAATAGCCACTTCTCGGATAGAAGAACTAGTTAAGGAGTTGAAAAAGGATTACACAGTGGTGATAGTCACCCACAATATGCAGCAGGCCGCCCGCGTATCAGACACCACCGCCTTTTTCTATGTCGGCCGTTTGGTGGAGGTGGGGAACACCGAGATGATCTTTACCCGCCCCTCCGAGGAACAGACCGAACAATACATAACCGGCCGGTTTGGCTAGGACGTTAAGGGGTAGGGAGTCGAATAATGAAAACGCATAGCTTTTTTCATCGTCGCATGCAGGATGTTAGGGAAGACCTCCTGGCCATGGCCGGGCTGGTCGAGACAGCGGTGAATGACGCCTACAACGCCCTTTTGCAGAGGAATCCCAGGCTGGCCAAGGACGTTATAAACGGCGACCGCCGCATTGACTTGATGGAAAACGAAATTGATGAAAAATCAATCACCCTTTTGGCCACCCAGCAGCCGGTGGCCATTGACCTGAGGTTTTTGGCGGCCACCACCAAGATATGCTCGTTTTTGGAGCGGGTGGGCGACCAGGCGGTTAACTTCAGCTGGAGGGTTATCACCTTGTCCGAGATGGAGCAGGTTGAGGTCCCGGATGTGCTGAAACGCATCTACGAGATCTCCCATTCCATGCTTCACGACAGCCTGGACTCTTTTGTCAACGGCGATCCGGACAGGGCCCGCAGCATTATCGAAAGAGACGACGAAGTGGATAAGCTCACCCGGCGTTTTCTGGAGGATAATATCCAGAGCATGACCCAAGAGCGGAAGGTGGTCAGAAGCGGGGTGGAGATGATTCTTTTGAGCCGTCACATAGAGCGTATTGCCGACGAGGCAACCAATGTGGCCGAAGAGGTGGTTTACCTGGTTGAAGGCGAGGTTATCCGCCACCAGGGAGAATCTGCGCCCGGTAATGGGACATTATGAGATAAGCCGCCGGCCTGACGGGTTTTCCCGGGCCGAAGCCTGAAAAAGTTCGAGAGACTTGGTCAATAAGCTATCGGGCCGCCTTTTTTAAGGCGGCCCGTTTTTTGCTATTTGGCGGGATCAGTTCAGTTCTGTTATGCGAATCCCTTGCCTGAGTGAGCTCCAGCAGCTAACATGCTAATGATATTCCCCATTAACTTTGAGCTATAAAAAGCCGGATGGAGCATTTGGAGAGACAGCCATGAAAAAGCGCCTTTTGGGATTGCGGAGCCGTTTTGCCCTGGTGGTGCTGTTGGGCGTGGGGCTGGTCTCCGTGGTCATGGCCTGGGTCAGCTTTGAAGAGAGCCGTGATTCTTTGACAGAGGCCAATCAGGAGCTTTTGTTCCAGGTCGCTTCGTACCAGGCCACCAGACTGGCGGTTGAGATGGGCGAGGTTTCCGGCATGGCCACAAACCTGGCGGCCGCCCTGGAGGTGATTGAGCCGGGTCAAATCGAACCGGTTCTGGCCCTGGTGAAAAGTTTTTTAAGCAGGTCCCCCCGGGTCTACGGTTCCGCAGTCGCTTATGCTCCTTATGCCTTTGATAAAAACCAAAGGCTTATGTGCCCCTATATCCACCGCTCCCAAAAAGGCTATGAAAAACTGAACTTGAAGGACAGGGAGTATGGCTACCTTTTGCAGAATTGGTTCCAGGCCCCTGCCTTGAGCGGTCGCTCCCTGTGGAGCGAGCCCTACATGGACAAGGGCGGCGGCAATATTGTCATGACCACCTATTCCGTACCCTTTTACCGGGACGGTAAGCTTATCGGGGTTGTCACCGCAGATCTTTCCCTGGATTTCCTGGCCGAGGAGATGGCCCGCTTGGGGGTTGGTGAAAAGGGTTGGGCCTTTGTGCTTTCCAAAAGGGGGTCTTTTTTGGCCGCGCCTCAAAAAAGCCTGATTATGCGTCAGACCCTTTTTTCCCTGGCCGAGGCTCTAAATGCACCGGGATTAAGAGACTTGGGCCGCAGGATGGTGCGCGGCTCGGCCGGAGTGGTGCGTGTAAAGGACTGGACCGATAGTGAGGTTAGGGATTGGTTGGCCTATGCCCCCATCATGGAGGTGGGGTGGAGCCTGGGAGCGGTGGTGCCCGAAAGCCAGGTGTTGGCCCCGGCCTGGGATCTGGCCAGGGAACAGGCGATTACCGCATTCATAGGCCTTATATTTCTGGTAGTGGTGGTGTGGCTTTTGGTTGTGGGGCTGACCAGGCCCCTGACCCTCCTTTCCGCGGCAGCCAGGAGGCTTGCGGAAGGCGACCTCTCCACCAGGGTGGAGGGCATAAAGCCCGGTGATGAAATCGGGGATCTGGCCGATTCCTTTAACCACATGATCACTGATTTAAACGGCTATATAAACAAACTCACCGAGACCACCGCGGCCAAGGAGCGTATCGAGGGCGAGCTTGATCTGGCCCGAAGGATACAGCAGTCAATTCTGCCCAGGAGCTACCCGCCTTTTCCCGATCAGCCTGAGTTTGATCTTTTTGCCAAAAACATTCCCGCCCGGGAAGTGGGCGGAGATTTCTTTGACTTTTTCTTTATAGATCCTGAACACCTGGCCCTGGTGGTCGGTGATGTTTCGGGCAAGGGGGTGCCGTCGGCGCTCTTCATGACCGTGGCCCGGACCTTGATTAAAAACGCGGCCATGCACCACTCCGAGCCGGTGGAGGTTTTAAAAGAGGTTAACCGCCAGATCCTGCCTGAAAATGAAATGTGCATGTTTGTGACGATTTTTTTCGGGGTTTATCACCTGGGCTCCGGCAACCTGACCTATGCCAGCGCGGGACATCCAGCCCCAATACTCAAACGGCATGCCGGTGAAACCAGACAGCTCCCCAGGGTGGGAGGCATGGCAGTGGGAATCATTGAGGAGATGGGCCTGGAACCGGCTGAAGTCCATCTGTCGGAAGGTGACCTGCTTCTGATTTTTACCGACGGCTTGGACGAGGCCATTGACTCTGATGAAAATATGTTCGGCATCGATAGGGCCGTTCGATGGCTGGAAAAAAGTTCCGTTCAAAAGGCCCCCCTTATGGTGGAATCACTGGTTGCTGCGCAAAGGGAATTCACCGGGGAAGTTGAACAGTTCGACGATTTGACCTTGCTTTTGTTCCACAGGCGGGAGATGGCGGAGAATAAAAAGACGGCTCCGAGTTTCTCTTCTTAAAATGCATCAGAGTTATTTGTATGGTAAAGGCCCCAAACATCTCGCAAGGTTTTTTTAGCGGCCCGTTTTGATCCGCCGAAGGGCTGATCAAGACTTGGCGATGCCTAATTAATATCACAGAGAGAACCCGTTAAATACAACGGAGTATTGAATGGGTTTTCGAAAAACCAGCAGCCCAAAAGCCTTATCGTTGTTCACCCCGGTGGTTTATGCTAAATTGAGGCCGCTTGCAAAGGATCAGCCCTTGTTATCGCAACTGTTTCCTGCCTGGATCTTCATCCTGTTAAACGGCTGATTTATTTCTCCTGCATAGGCGACACCGAATATTTGAACCGGCGCATCCACGCTCCCCGGCCCCTGAAACGTGACGCTCCTTATCCTTGTTGATCTGTCGTCTTTATGGTTTTTAAACCGGACACCGGTTTGGCGGAGAATAAAATCATATAGATTTAATCATTGATCATTGGGAGGGTATTTTATGAAAAGATTTTTGAAGATCAGCTTGCTTGTGTGCATTGGCCTTTTACTGGCAATGCCCGGAGGGGCTTTCGCCAAGGAGTTTAAGGTCGGGGTGACGGTGATCGTGGCTCACCCTGCGCTTCAGGCAGATCAGAAGGGCTTTGAAAAGGCCTTGGCCGATGCCGGGGTAAAGGTGGTTTATGACTTGCAAAACGCCCAGGGTGAAATGTCCAATGCCCAGACCATTGCCCAGAAATTCGTAGACGACAAGGTGGATCTGGTGCATGCCATTGCCACCCCCACCTCCCAGGCGGCGGTGAAGGTGATCAAAGAGATCCCGGTGGTATATTCCTCGGTCACAGATCCGGTCGATGCGGGCCTGGTCTCCACCATGGGCCCTGCGGGCAAGAACGTGACCGGTGTGTCGGATGCCTGGCCCATTGCCAAGCAGATCAAGCTATACATAGAGATGCTCCCTAAAGCAAAAAGGTGGGGCACCATCTATAACGCGGGCGACGCCAACTCCTTGGTGAGTATCAAAAAAACCAAGGCGGCCATGAAGGAGCTGGGTTTGGAGCTGGTGGAGGTGACAGTCTCCAACTCAAACGAGGTCTACACTGCGGCCCAGTCCCTGGTGGGCAGGGTGGACGCCATCTATATCACCAGTGACAACATTGTGGTTTCCGCCATGGGCTCGGTGGCCAAGGTGGCGGGCAACAAGGATATTCCGCTTTTTGCAGGCGACACCGGCTCAGTGCCCCAGGGCGCGAGTGTGGCCTTGGGGTTTGACTATTTTCAGGTGGGTTACTCGGCCGGTAAAAAGGCGGTTCAGATTCTCAAGGACGGTAAAAAGCCCGGTGACATTCCTTCGGGCTACACAGAGAAATTAAGCCTGCACATAAGCCTGATCAACGCCAAAAAACAAGGATTCAAGATTCCCCAAAAGTATATTGACCAGGCGGAAAAGGTCTTTAAGTAAACGGTTTTTCGATTTTGGTTGCCGGTTCCCGGAGGGCTGCCTCCGGGAGCCAATTGCTAGTTAAGGATTGACGCGCATGTTAGAGAGCATTGTGCCCATCACCCTTGAACAGGGTTTTGCCTATGCCCTTGTGGCCCTGGGCATTGCCCTGACCTTCAGGGTTTTGGCCTTTCCGGATTTGACGGTTGACGGCAGCTTTCCCCTTGGCGGCGCTGTGGCAGCCAAACTCATCGTACTGGGGGTTGACCCCATATTGGCGGCCCTGGTGGCAACCCTGGCCGGTTTTTTGGCCGGTTGCCTTACCGGGATACTGAATACAAGGCTGCACATAAACAGCCTTTTGTCCGGCATCCTCATGATGACGGTTCTTTACTCGGTGAATTTAAGGATAATGGGCCGGGCCAATATCCAACTTTTGACGATCCCCACCATGTTCAGCCCCTTTGAAGAATTGGCCATAAGCCGGGATATCCCGGTGATTCTAATTCTTTTCCTGGTGATTTTGGTCACCAAGTTCGGCCTGGATTATTTTCTGCAAACAGAATACGGCCTGGCGCTCCGGGCCACCGGCGATAACGAACAGATGATACGCTCCCTGGGGCTTAACACGGACAAGGCCACTGTATTCGGCTTGGGCCTCAGCAACAGCCTGGTGGCCTTGAGTGGAGCCTTGATCTCTCAGGACCAGGGTTTTGCCGATGTGGGCATGGGTATAGGCATGATCGTGGCCGGCCTGGCCTCGATCATAATCGGAGAGGGCTTGATTAAACCGGTGACCGCCTTCCGCCTGACTCTGGCCGCCGTGGTCGGGTCGGTGGTGTATCGTTTGATAATCGTGGTGGGCCTGCGCCTGGGCCTGGCCCCGACAGATCTCAAGTTGGCCACCGGTCTAATGGTTATCCTGGCCTTGGGGATTCCTTCCATAAGAGGAGGCAAACAGGCCAAGATTCACCTGAGGGGGGTGTGATCATGGCCCGTGACATGCTCCATCTAAAGAAGGTTTCCAAGGTGTTCAACCTCGGCACCCAGGATGAAAAATGGGCCCTTAACGGTCTGGAACTGGCGGTTAAATCAGGTGAGTTCGTGACTATTATCGGCTCAAACGGAGCCGGTAAATCAACCATGTTGAATATAATCGCCGGAACCTATCAGGCGGAAAAGGGAAAGGTTTTTATAGACGGCCAGGATGTCACCAAGACCCATGAGTACGCCATGGGGGCTTATCTGGCCAGGGTGTTTCAGGATCCCACCCTGGGGACCGCGGCCAGCATGACCATTGCCGAGAATATGTGTCTGGCTGAATTGAGGGGACAGAAAAGGGGGCTTAAGTGGGGAGTCACCAAGGCCAGGCGCAAGCGTTACGCCGAGATTCTCAAGGTGCTGGAACTGGGGCTGGAAGATCGGCTGAATGATAAAGTCGGCCTTTTGTCCGGCGGTCAACGTCAGTCCCTGGCCCTATTGATGACCACCCTCACCATGCCCAGGCTTTTGCTTTTAGATGAGCATACGGCCGCCCTGGACCCCAAGACCGCAGCCAAGGTTATGGAACTGACCAACAGGATGGTCGAGGAAAACCGGCTCACCACCCTTATGGTCACCCACAATATGAACCAGGCCTTAAGCCATGGCGACCGCATGATCATGCTGCATCAGGGCAGGGTTCAACTGGATGTCAAGGGCAGTGAAAAACAGGAGCTAACCGTGCCCGAGGTGGTGAGTAAGTTCGGTAAATCATTGAAAGACGAGACGTTGTTTACGGCCGAGACCAATTGAGGCCAAGTAATGAAAAACTGCGTCCCGGCATATTTCAGGCCGGGACGCAGTTTATTTGTCTGGCGGGTTTTTTTCAGCCCATGAAAGAGGCCACATATTGGGCCAGATCGGCCAGGCGGCAGGAATAGCCCCATTCATTGTCATACCAGGTGAGCACCTTGGCCATGTTCTTGGAATAGACCATGGTAAAGGGCAGGTCAATGATCGAGGAATGGGGATCGCCCTTGTAGTCGCTTGAGACCAGAGGCTCATCCTGGCAGGCCATGATGCCCTTTAGCTCTCCTTCGGCAGCCTCTATCAGGGCCTGTCGCAGGCCTTCGGTGTCGGTGTCTTTTTCCAAGAGTGCAGTAAAATCCACCACCGAGACCGTGGGCGTCGGCACCCTCAGGGAAAAACCGTCGAATTTGCCTTCCAGCTCCGGCACCACCAGGGCTACGGCCTTGGCCGCTCCGGTGGTGGTGGGGATGATGTTGGCCCCCGCGGTTCTGGCCCTTCTCAGGTCCTTGTGAGGCAAGTCCAGGATACGTTGGTCATTGGTGTAGGAGTGGACCGTGGTCATCACCCCGCGTGTGATGCCGAAGCGCTCGTGAACCACCTTGGCCGGCGGAGCCAGGCAGTTGGTGGTGCAAGAGGCGTTGCTGATGATCTCATGCTCCTTGGGGTTGTAGTCTTTGTGGTTGACCCCCATGACAAAGGTGCCGTCCACTTCCTTGCCCGGTGCGCTGATCAGAACTTTTTTGGCCCCGGCCCTTAAATGGGCCTCCGCCGTGGGCCCGGTGCGGAAAAGACCGGTGCTCTCCAGCACAATCTCCACCCCCAGGTCAGACCAGGGGATCTGGGCAGGGTCTCGATAGCTTAAGTTTTCCACCGGGTTGCCGTTTAACAGAAAACGGTTTTCTTCAATTGCAACTGTCCCGTTAAAACGGCCGTAACTGGTGTCGTATTTAAAGAGATGGGCGTTTGTCTTTACATCGCCCAGATCATTTACCGCCACCACAGACAGGTCATCAGGGTGACGCTCAATGATGGCCTTGAGAACCTGACGGCCTATGCGGCCGAATCCGTTTATGCCAAGGCGGATCATCAGTCACCTCCTAGTTGTCGTCCAGACGGTATTCATGTTGAATGAGAAGGTCATAGTCCCGTTTCAAGGCCTCATGCAGGCGAGCGTTTTCCAGGGCCAGGGCGCTTAAGCTGGCCGAGGCCTCGAGAAATTTCATCTCATCCGGGTCAAACTCCCTTATTTCCCCGCTGTATGCCCTGAGTATGCCAATGGCCTTTTCCTCCACCATTAAAGGCACCACCAGAACCGAGCGGATGCCCTCCTCCTTGGCCCTGTCCTTGTACTGCCATTCATCCGAAGTCTGGGCGTCATGCAGATAAACCGACTCTCCGGAAAGCGCACGTCTGTCGAGCCCGCTTTCGGCAACCAGGATGGGGCCTTTTTGAATGTAATCTTCGCTGAGGCCTTTATATGCCCCCAAGGTCAGCCTTCTGCCCCGGCTGCCCAGGATGCGTAAAGAGCAGGCCTTGACATCCATGGCCTCAGCCACTGAGTTAACGATTTTTGACAACACCTCCTTGGGCTCAAGGGAAGCGTTAATCACCTTGGCCACTTCATAAAGGGCCTCGAAAAAGTCTTTTCTGCGGTAAATTGGTTCCATATTGTCTCCCGTGGTCAGGCCGTTTTTTTTCGGCGTTCAGTTAGGAGCGTCATTCAAAAATTATAGCAAACTTAAGTAGCAAGGAAAGTAACAGATTTTTTACGGAAATTCGGAACCGGACAAAAAATTTAAATTTGAAGGAGCAAAAGGAGAGAAAAAGAGAACAGAAAAAAAGCCTCGGCGCAAGATTCACCCCATTGACCAAGCACGTTTTGGAATAATTGCCAAGGTCAGATGGAGTGATCAAGCTGCCGAAACAGTAGTGTATCCCTTAAACGGGGATCAGGAAAAAATATTTATTTTTAGTGGGGGCGGCCGGTGGTGCGGGCGCGGGCTCGGGACATCTGACGACGCAGACGGCGAGCGGCCTGTCTTTCCTTGCGGCGGCGTTTGTCCGAGGGTTTTTCGGCCCAGCGTTTTTCCTTCAGCTGACGAAAAACACCTTCTTTAATAAGTTTTCTTTTAAGGACCTTAATTGCTTTTTCAACGTTGTTATCTGCGACCCTGACTTCCACGATTAATTAATTCCTCCTGTTTTTGTTAATGCCATTACCGAAAAGCGGTAGATTATAGGACACGATTGATTGAAAGGAAGACATACGCACGGACCGGTTGCTGAACCGGCTGGGCGCGATTCATTTAAGTTGCTTGGATTATTTGTTGACTCAGAAAGAATACACGGCTTAAGAGCATTTTTCAATGGATATGCCCGTGGTGCAAGGGCTTTTGGATTTGTTCTCACTCACAAATTGTTAAAAAGCCTTGTCGTCTGACCCGACAAAGTGAAAAAGTAATAGATAGTGCGATAACTCCCTTACTTTCAGGAAGTAAGGAGCCTGTTCTAAAGATGCCCCAGACTGGGGAGGTTTTTTCATGGTTACGGTTGTAGGCCTGGGCCTGGGGGCTGATTCCCTTACCCCCGAGGTGCAAAAGGCCGTAAAAAAGGCCGAGGTGTTGGCCGGAGCCGAAAGGCACCTTGCGCTTTTTGCCGAAAGCACCGCCAGGCGATTGAAAAAAGCCGATCTGGAGAAGTTTTTGGATGAGATAGTCACCCATTCCAAGACCAGTCATGTGGTGGTGCTGGCCTCCGGTGATCCGGGTTTTTACGGTGTTGCCTGGAAGCTGGCTCAAAGATTGCCTGAAGCTGAATTTGAAATAATCTGCAATATCTCTTCTTTTCAGGCTGCCTTTGCCCGGCTCAAGCTCTCCTGGGTGGGGGCCCAGGTGGTCTGCATGCATGGCGGCAGAATCCGGGATCTTTTTCCGGCCCTGATACGGTCCGACCAAGTGGCGGTGTTAAATGATCATCTGCATACCCCGGCCAGGGTGGCTGAGCTGCTTTTACAAAGGGGGCAGGACAAATGGCAGGCCTGGGTGCTGGAAGATCTGGGCATGGCCTCTGAAAAGGTGAACCTGTGGGAGCTTGAGCAAATAAAGAGTCGGGAATTCGCCAAGCTGTCCATGATGGTGCTTTTGCGCAAAGGTCTTTTGCCGGTTTTCACCGATCCGGAGCTGGGCAGGGAGATCAGGGCCGCTGTTTTGGCCAACCTTGATCTGCACAAGGCTGATTGTTTTTGGGATGTCTTTAACCCGGATCCGTATATGGCCCTTTGCGCCAGCCGACGCCTTTGGCAAGGCGGGGTGGTTGCTTTTCATTCCGATCCCGAAAAGGAAAAGGATCTCAAGCTCCTTTGTTCAGAATATGGAGCCGCCAATCTGGAGGTGACAACTCCGGGGCAATCCACAGAAGGCCTGAAACAGCCCGGAGCCATACATGTAGCCGGAGAAAGACTTCGGAGCCAGGCGGATTTAAAGTCCCTGTGGTTGGAGCTTGGGCCGGGCGGCGTCCTGGCTGTGTCCTGCCGAAAAGAAACTCAACAAAAAAAGGCCCTGGCGGAACTCGGCGCTTTGACCAAAAACCTGCGTTGCCTCAGCCTGGCTGTGGGGCGGGCAAGGCCTGACGAAATGAGCGACAGCTGTTTTCTTTGCCTGGCGATCAAGGCCTGACCGGCTCTCGCAAGGCATAAATATGTTCCCTGGTCAAGGGAAGCTTATTGTTAAGGCCCTTGCAAAATAAAAGTTGAAACAACCTGGTTTGGCCATAGCGAAAGCCTGCCGCTGAACTGCGCAGAAAAAGCCTCCAGCGCCTGGCAAAGGACCGATCAGTCATTTCTATGGCCTTTTCCCAGTTGGTTTCAAACTTATCAGCCCAAAGATCCAGGGTGTGGGCATAGTGAAGCCTCAGGTTTTCCACATCCCAGATGCTTAAGCCTTTTTCTCCCATGGCCCCGGTTATCTCGGACAGGCTCGGCAGATAACCGCCGGGGAAGATATAACGCAGGGTCCAGGGATCAGTGGGGGAGGGGGTGTCTTTGCCTATGGTGTGCAGAAGACCCAAACCTCCGGGCTTCAAAAGGCTTGACACTTTTTGCATGAATTTCTTTTGAAACCGCTTGCCCACATGTTCGTACATGCCTATGGAGACGATTTTGTCAAACTGTCCCTCGACCTGGCGGTAATCTTGAAGTCGAACCTGGATCTTGCCGGCCAACCCCAATTCTTCAATTCGACGGCGGGCAAAGGCTTCCTGGTTCGGCGAAAGAGTCACCCCCAGTCCTTTGATCCGGTAGTTGGAAGCGGCAAAGATCAGCATGCCTCCCCAGCCGCAGCCAATATCCAAAAGGGTGTCCCCTGGTTTCAGCATGAGCTTTTTGGTTATGTGGTCGTATTTGTCTTCCTGGGCGGAAATGAGGTCTTGATCGGTTTTTTTGAAATAGGCGCAGGAATAGGTGAGGCTGGGGTCCAGGTAAAGGGAGTAAAAATCATTGCCCAGGTCATAGTGGCGGCGGATGTTTTGCCCTGCTTGGCCGAGGGTGGGAAGGGTTTTGAGATATCTAAGGAAAAGATCGAACTTTTGCCAAAGGCTCAACTTGTCTTTATGCATCTCAAGGGCTATGCCCAGGCGGAAAAGATCGTCAAAATTGCCGTCAAGCTCCAGGTCCCCCTGCATGTAGCATTCCCCAAAGCCCAGAAAGCGATTGCGGAGAAGCCTTTGGGCAGCGGTTTTGTTCTTGAATTTAAGGGTGAAGCAAGGGCTGGCTCCTTTGGATATCACCTCGCCGTTCCATAACTCAAAACAAAACGGTGTTGCGGGGTCAGCCTGATGCAGCATATCGGAAAGGTTGCGCAAGGTGCTTTTCATGATGCTCTTCTCCTTGCTGAATGGAGGTGTTTTCCGATGATATCTTGAATGGCGGGCCTGAGGCAAGGCTTGACCGTAATTCAAGTCTGTGGCTTAGTGAGATCAAGGGGCTGAAAAGCCGGGTTAAAAGGGGATTAATGATCAGATCCATGAATACTGCCTGGTGGGTGAAGCGCCAGAGTGAGCTTAACCCGCAAAAAAAGGCGCTGATCTTTGAGGGTGAGGTCCTCACCTATGCCCAGCTGCATAAAAGGGCATGCCGGGCGGCCTGCTGGCTTAATGACCTGGGCCTCAAAAAAGGGGATCGCCTGGCTTTACTTTTGGATAATTGCCCAGAGTTCATAAGCCTTTACCTGGCCGCCAGCAGGCTAGGGCTTATCTGCGTACCCTTGAATTACCGCTTAACCCCGCCTGAGTTGGATTACATCCTGCGCCACTCAAGGCCCGTACTTTTGGTCTTTGCCGCCGGTTTTGAAGATCGGCTGGCCCCTTTAAAACTGAACAGAACCAGGCCTCCCATGCTTTTAAGCCGGGTGGGCGCGCCGGAAAAAGAGGATGAGCTAAAGGGCGAAGTCCTGGATTTTCAGGCCGGGGCCCTTTCTTTTCAAGGTTGTCAGCCCTTTTCCGGGTTGTCTCTGGGCCCGTCAGATCCGGATGAACCCCAGGTTATCATGTACACCTCAGGCACCACGGGCAGGCCCAAGGGCGCGGTGCTCACCCATCGGAAAACCTTTTTCAACTGCCTTAACGCCGAGATTTTTTTCAACATGTCGGCAGATGACCTGATGTTGGTTATTCTGCCCCTTTTTCATTCCGGCGGCCTTTTTATCCAGGCGACCCCAACCCTTTACCGGGGCGGGACCCTGCTCTTACACCGCAGGTTTGATCCCCAAAAGACCTTGAGCGACATCGAGTCCCATCAGGTGAGCAAGTTTCTGGCTGTGCCCACGGTTTACCGCGCCCTGCTGAAGCAAAAGCGGAAAACCGATTTCAGCTTGAAAAGCCTGAAGGTCTGCGCCATCGGCGGGGAACAGGTTACCCATGAACTTTTACAGGCCTGTTCCAAGGCCGGTTTTCCGGTGCGCCAGGTAATGGGGCAGACCGAAACCTCAATTTTACTTTGGGCCTCTGAGGAGGATTCCCTGGCCAGGCCGGGGACTCAGGGCAGGCCGGTTTTTCACGCCGAGGTGCGGGTGGTGGACAAAACCGGCAGGCAGGTCGCGCCCGGAGAAGTGGGTGAAATTGTAGCCAGGGGCCCTGTTTTGATGAAGGAATATTGGCAGGAACCGGAAGAAACCGAAAAAACTATACGTGACGGGTGGTTGCACACTGGAGATTTGGCCAGGGTGGATAACGGAGGTTATTTCTATCTGGTGGATCGGGCTCGGGACATGTACATAAGCGGTGGAGAGAATGTTTACCCGGCCGAGGTGGAGAAGGTATTGAGATCCCACCCCCAGGTAAGGGATGCGGCTGTGGTGGCAGTTCCCCATGAACTTTGGGGGCAGGTGGGTGAGGCCCATGTAATAGCGGAAAAGGGCCTGAGCCCTTCGGCCGAGGATCTGTTGGCCTGGTGTTCAGGCCGTCTGGCCGCTTACAAAAAGCCGCGGAAAATAGTTTTTTGTTCGGAATTCCCCTGCACTCCCTTGGGCAAGGTGCGGAAATTCCTTTTGAGGCAAACAAAGGAGGAAGCCCCGTGACGGACATGGGCAAGGGGCAGGCTGAAGACAGGTTGACAAACCGCGACCAAGCTTCTCTGTCTGCCCCGCTGATAAGCATACAACCCCAGGCCCTGGCCCTGGTGGCCAAGGGACAAGGGGATGTGAGGCAAAGGTGGTTTCAGGCCGGTTTTCTCGAAGGTGAAAAGATTTTGCCCGTCCAGGAGAAGCAGGCCAATTGGCAACTTCCGGATTTACGAGAGTTTTTGAGTAGTTTGGCTGACAAGGGACTGGGTGAGCTGATCCTGGTGGAATGGAACCCGGATGAGGCCAGGTTTTTGGGCGGGGTGAGGAATCCGCCCCTGGCTGAACTTGGACGTGATTTTTCCTCCTTTTTGGCCGGATTCTGGGGCGGATTGGGGCAATGCCTTTTGGGACGTCCCACCGGCGTGGAAGAACTGACCTGCCTTTCGTCCCAAGTAGACTATCTGCTTTTCCGGGTTCAGGCCGAGACCAGGGCCCCGCACCTGGTGGCTTGATAGAGAAAAGAACAGGCCGCGGCTTTTCATTGTAACCGCGGCCTGTTCTTGTGATCAACGGCTGAACCTGTCCTACAGGAAAACCATTTCCTTTTCCCCGGCTTTAAGGGGAGTGACCAGGCTGGCCAGGGAATCATAGGATTTTGCCCCGACCATTCTGCGGTCCTTGTTTTTGTAAGTCGGGATAGCCATTATCCTTTGGTCCCGAGAATATTCCCAGTCCCGGTCAACAGCCTCTTTAAAGGTGCGGTTTTCGAGCACCTCTCGGGCTTCTTCAGGGGCAAGTCCCACTGTCTCAGCCAGTTTGGCCAACACATTCATATCTGAGATGTTTTCGCCGTCCACAAAATAGATCCTGAAGACCTCGGCATGGAACTCGTGGCCTTTTCCCTTTTCCTCGGCCCATTTGGAGAGCTCCTGGGCCAGGCGGCTGTCGTACATCATGGTGTGCATGCCAAAGGGCATTTTCAGGGTTTCAGCCTGGAACTTCATGGTGTTCATGGCGTCTTTGACTGATATGTCCTTGCCTTTGAGCACCTCCTCCATGTCCAGACCCTCGGGGGGAATATCCCGGCTGGGAAAGCGGAAGATATACTTGACGTTTATATCGAATTCTCTTCTCAACTCCTCAATACTCACGGTATTGAAGTAGCACCAGGGTCAGGTGTAGTCGGTGAAGACTTCGAGTAAAACCTTTTCAGACATCATATCTCCTTGTCGGGCCAATTCAGTTTGACTATGGAACCGGCCCGTTATTGTTTCCGATTCATAATCTAATTCATTAATTGGTTTTTTCCAGAAAAAGAACTCTGCCGGTCATCTTGGAAGGGATTTTTTGCCCCATCCAGTTAAGGGCCGTGGGAGCCACGTCATAAAGGCTCAAGTCCTTGGGCAGGGGATTTTCCGTCTTGAGGCTGCCCTGTTTGGGAGCTGCCATGAATATGCCCCAGGGTGCGTGGTTGGCGTCATCCGGCCCGGTATCGTTTTCAAAACTGAATAAACAGCCCGTGCCCACTGTGCTCAAGGCTCTCCAGGCCAGGTCTCCGGGATAAAGGATCAGGTCCGGGGGCAGCCCCTTGAGTTCAACATAGGAATCAGCCGGGTTCAGCACCCGGTTATTAAGGGGCTTTTGATCCGGGCCTTTTAGCGCCTCCAGCTCTTGGCTGAGTTTTAGGCAAAAAATATCCTTTTTTCCCGGCGCTAAAGCCCCCTGGGGCTCCCTGTCCATCAAGTTAAGGAAAATGCGGCTGTAATAACCGCCTTCGGCCCAGGCCAGGGTGTTTTGCCAGTCAACCATCTCGGGTTTAAGGGGACCGGGCTCGGTGACAGGCTTCTTCAGGCTCAGCCAGCCTTTGCGGCAGAGCCATTCATTGATCAGAAAACCGCCCTGCATGGGCTGAACGCCGTGGTCGCTGACTATCATGATAAGGGTGTCGGCAGGCATGGCCTTGACCAGGGAGGCGATTTCCCTGTCCAGCCGGGCGTAGTAATCCGGAATAACCTTTTCATAGGCATTGCCGGGCTTGTAAAAGCGGTGTTCAGGATCAAAAAAGCGCCAGAAACCATGGTGCATCCGGTCCGGCCCCATCTCCACCATCATAAAAAAGTCCCACTCCTCTTGGCTGATCAGGGTGCGGGCCAGGTTGAAGCGGCGGGTGGTCATGAGGTTTATCTCACGGGCCAGCCGGTCTTTATTGTGGGTGCGGAAATTCCTGGCGTCTATGATGTACTCACCCTGGCAGAATTCGTCCAGCCTGAGCTTGAGCCCCCTGGGAAAGGTGAACTGGCTGTCTGTGTCCGGTGCGAGAAACCCGCTTACCATGAGCCCGTTTATGGGGCTGGGCGGATAAGTCTGGGGCACATTCAGGACAATGGATTTAAGCCCGGCCTGCCCCAGATAATCCCACAGGCGGGCCTCTTTCACCGCCCGGGAAGTGGCTATGGCAAGGGAGTTGTAGTCATAGGCCGAACGGTTTCTGAAACCGTAAAAACCGAGCTGCCCCGGATCAAGGCTGGTCATCATGGCGCTCCAGGCCGGAACGGTTATCGGCGGTTCCGTGGAGTGCATGGGCCCATGGACGCCCCGGTCCATTAAGGAGCTTACAAAGGGCATGTGATGGGCCAGTCGGTCAAAGACCAGCTCCGGGGGTGCGCAGTCTAAGCCTATGATGGCCAGTTTGGGCCGGGGAGTCATGCTTTTGGGACGTCCTGTTTGAAAAAGGGGGCTCTCTTATGCAAAACCCCCAAATTATCTAGAATAGGGGAGCGGATTATTTATCTCCGTTTTCGCCATTGGGCGGGGCCCAAAGATCGTCTCTTTTTTCAAACCACCATTCAGTCCAGTCTGTGGTCAGGATTTCCCGGGCCAGTTCCTTGCCTGCGTCTGTCTGCAGACGTTTCAAGGCATAGCGGATCCAGTCGTCCGCATATTTGTTGCCCAGGTCTTTCTGTTCTTTCAACTCGATCAGAAAATCCAGCTGATCCGCATCCCGGGCCAACATCGCCTCAGGTGTCTTGGATTCGTTGAATTCCCTGGTCAGGCTGCGAACGCTCTCGGCCAGCACCTCGGGCAGGTCACGCACCTGGTGTTCGATGGCCTTTTCTTCGTCTGCCTTGGCATAGCGTTTCTGCATATAGTTCAGGTCGCCGGTGCGGGCCTCGGCCAGGTCGTGATGCAAAAGCAAAAGCGCCACCTTGGGGGCGTCGAGTTCAGGCTGTTGCAAGGCAAGCATATAGCCCAGAAGAGCGGCCCTGAAGCTGTGGTCAGCCACTGACTCGTTGCCTGTGCCGAGAAAGGGATAACCTGTGCGGCGCATCTTTTTCAGCATGCCCGCCTCAAAGAGGAATTTGGCCAGGGATCTCAATTGGATTCCTTTTGGGCGCAGGGTTTGCAGAACACCCTACCGTTTTTATTTACGGATTTACTCTGCTGTACATTTTCGCCGCAGCTTTGGCAAACCAGGGAAGGCTCGATGCGGGCCTTGGCCGGGGGCGCGGCATCCACAACTTCCACTTTTAACAGCTCATCGTCTGATCGGTCCAAAAGGGCCTTCATATATGCCTTGCGGTCAGTGGAGCCGTCGGGGCGTTTATCCTTGAATTTGTCGCCGATAAAGACAATGCGCACGGCTTGGTTTTCACTGCGGTCCGTAATGGTGAAGACCTGTTTGCCATGGTCTAAAAACCTCAGGTTTCCCTTGCCAAATGTTGTGGAGAGCATGGATTGAAAGGCATCCACACTGCAAGAGTCGTTCTCCACTTCGGCCACCAGTTCTTCATCCACGGAAGGGTTCAATTTGAGAGCCTTCATGGCCGCCTTCACCGCCCGGTAGCCTATCAAAAGGCCCGGGCAGAGGTGGCCGTGAAAATCCACCGCTTTTTGCAGGTCCAGGGGTAGCATTTCCACCCGCATGGTTTTTCTCCTTATTCTTCCTCTTCGTTGTCCACCCTGGATTCGTAGTCTTCGGCGGTGTCCAGATCCTTGAGCTGAGCCGGATCGGATAATTCCACAACCACCATCCAGCCATCGGTGTAAGGACTTTCGTTAACCAGGGTGGGCTCGTTTATAACTTCTTGGTTTACATCGATGATTTTACCAGAGACCGGGCAGATGAGGTCTGATACGCTTTTCGCGCTTTCCACCGCGCCCATCTCGTCGTCGGCTTCAACTTCGTCTTCCACCTGGGGCAGATCTATGAAAATCAGGCTGCCCAACTGTTTTTGGGCAAAGTCCGTGATGCCCAAAGTGACCCTGCCTTTGCCTTCGTCGCGCACCCAGAAATGTTCAGGGCTGTAATAGAGATCATCGGGAAGGTTCATTTCTTGTTTCCTTTCTTGGCGTTACGTTGAAAAAGCAGAAAAAGGGCCAGGCCGCTTGCGGCTGCCAGGCCCAAGGCAAACAAGGCGGTGGGGGTTATGATCCCCAGGATCTCTTCTCCGCGCCAGTCTCCTCGGAACTGTTCAATTATCACCCTGGCCAGGCCGTGCATCAGGCCATAGGAAAAGAATATCTGGCCTGCAAAGCGCCGCTTGGGCCAGAGCCACAAAAGCACTGCCAGGATAAGGGCCAGGGCCAGGGCCGTGTAAAGCTGGGCCGGGTGCAGGAAAATCCCTCTGGGCGCCAGGGTGGCCGGATCGTTGAAGATCACGGCGCAGGGCCCGTCCCAGGGTTTGCCATAGCAGCATCCCGCGAAAAAACACCCGAACCGCCCGAATATCTGGCCCAGGGCCAGGGCCGGGGCAAAACAGTCCATCAAGAGCAGGGCAGGCAGCTTCCAGCGCAGAGCCAAGGGCACTCCCACCAGAAGGCCTCCGGCCACGCCTCCGTAAAATACCAGACCGCCTTGCCAAAAACGGAAAAATAAAAGGGGATCGGCCAGAAAGGCCCGGGGCTCTATGAGCACAAAGGCAACTCTGGCTCCCAGGATGCCGGACAAAAGCACCAATACGGCCAGGTTGGTCACCCTGTCCGGATTAAGACCGCTTTTTTTGGCCAGACGCCCCAAAAGCCAAAGGCCCAGGGCTGCGCCCAGGGCCAGGAGAAGGCCGTAGGAATGCAAGGTTACTGGACCCAGCTTTATAAGCACAGGGTGCATGTCATGCCCTCATTCATTACCAGGTGTTTTCAGATTTTGCCCCTGAGCAACAGCCAGGCGATGAGAAAACCACCCGCGTTTATGGCCACATCTGCCAGGTTGAAGGCGGGGAAATGCCAGTTTCCAGCATATAAGTGAATAAAATCTATAACTTGACCTAAACGTAGCCGATCCACTAGGTTGCCTAGGGCTCCTCCGGCTATCAGGCCCAGACTGAGCTGAACCTGGGGGTGGTTTCCGCTTTTGCCCAGAGCCACCCAGCCCGCCACAAAAAGGGCCACCAGGGTGAGTACGGCCAAAAGCCACTTGGCATGAACAAAATCACTGAAAATGCCAAAGGCCGCGCCCCGGTTGTAGACCAGAACCAGTTCGGCAAAGCCCGGAATAATCGGCACACCGCCCTGGCCGCCCAGGTAATGGACAGCCAGGGCCTTGGTGAGCTGATCAAGCCCCACCACCATAAAGGCGATGACGGCCATTTTTTGAAGCCGCTTCATATAAGAGCCCTATCCCAGTTGGTCCAGGGCCTCTTGGCAGCTGTGGCAGATTTCCTGACCGCCACCCACCTCTGGTTTGCGTTTCCAGCAACGGGGGCATTTTTCATAGCTGGTGGCCTCGATGGTGTATCCGGGCACGCCTGACTCTTCGGTGTCCACCAAGGGGGTTTCCACCTGGTCGGTGAAGTCTATCTCGCTGACCATGGTGATTTCGGCCAGGTTTTCGACCTCTTTTTCAAGAAGTTCGGCCAATTCACCCTGACGGCTCATGGTGAGTTTGGCCTCCAGCGAATTGCCGACGACCTTGTCTTTTCTCATCATATCCAGGCCCTTGTTGATCCAGTCCCTGGCGTTCAGAAGGCTGGTCCACTTGGCGTTCAGCTCTTCATCCATAAAGGATTCGTCCACCTTGGGGAAGGACTCCAGGTGCACGCTTTCCCTTTTTTCATCGGCCCAGGGCAGGAAATCCCAGATATCTTCAGCCGTGAAGCTCATAATCGGGGCCATGAGCCTGACCATGTTCATCAAAAGGTTGTACAGAACCGTCTGGGCCGAGCGCCTGGCCTTGGAGGCCGGTGCGCTGGTGTACAGGCAGTCCTTGGTCACATCCAGATAGAAACCGGAGAGGTCCACCACGCAGAAATGATGGATTCCGTGGTAGACATTGTGGAACTGGAAGTCTTCATATCCCTTTAAGATGCGGGCAGTGAACTCCTGCAGGCGATGCATCATCAGGCGGTCCAGCTCACGCATATCTTCTTTGGCGACCTGGTCGGTTTCCGGATTAAAGTCGTTTAAGTTGCCGAGCAGAAAGCGCATGGTGTTTCTGATGCGGCGATAGCCCTCGGAGAGCTGCTTCAGAAAGTCGTGGCTGATGCGGATATCGTCTGTGTAGTCTTCCGCAGCCACCCAAAGCCGCATGATCTCGGCGCCGTACTGGTTGGCGATTTTCTGGGGCGGAATCACGTTGCCCAGGCTCTTGGACATTTTGCGGCCGTCGCCGTCGACCACGTAACCGTGGGTCAGAACCGTGCCGTAAGGGGCCTTGCCCTCGGTGGCCATGGAGCACAAAAGGGAGCTGTGGAACCAGCCCCTGTGCTGGTCACTGCCTTCCAGATACATGTCAGCGGGCCAGTTCTGGTCGGCCCTGGGTTTCAGGACCGCGGCCTGGCTGCAGCCCGAGTCAAACCAGACATCTAAGATGTCGGTTTCCTTTTTCAGGGCGTCGGCTCCGCAATGGGGGCAGTTGGCGCCCTTAGGCAGAAGTTCGTGCACGTCCCGGCTGAACCAAGCGTCTGCGCCTTCTTCCAAAAAGGCCTCTTTGATCTGCTCGGCCATTTCAGGGGTGAGCACCGCCTCGCCGCATTCCTGACAGGTGAATACCGTGATAGGCACGCCCCAGGAGCGCTGACGGCTGATGCACCAGTCGGGACGGTTTTCGATCATGGAGTAGATGCGCTCCCTGCCCCATTTGGGAACCCAGCGCACATCGTTTTTAATGGCGGACAGGGCTTTTTGGCGCAGGTCGTTCTCATCCATGGAGATGAACCACTGGGGCGTGGCCCTGAAGATGACCGGTTTTTTGCAGCGCCAGCAATGGGGATAGGAGTGGGTGATATCCTCGCTGGCCAAAAGCGCGCCCACTTCCTTGAGCTTGGCTATGACATGCGGATTGGCCTCAAAGACCTCCATCCCGGCGAAGAACTCCACTTCTTTTTCAAAGCGTCCGCCGTCGTCCAGAGGAGAATAGGCCTCCAGACCGTATTTCAGGCCGGTTTCATAGTCCTCGCGACCGTGGCCCGGAGCGGTGTGGACCAGTCCGGTGCCGCTTTCCAGGGTGACATAGTCGGCTAAAACGCCCACGGATTCGCGGTCGAAAAGGGGATGCTTGGCCTTGACGCCTTCCAGGTCCCGGGGATTGATTTCGCAAAGAGTCTCCCAACCGCTGAATCCAAAGGTCTCCATGCAGACCGGGGCCAGGCGGGCGGCCAGGATGTAGGCCTTGCCCTCGTGCTTTACGGCCACATACTCAAAGTCCGGATGAGCGGCCACAGCCAGGTTGCTGGGGATGGTCCAGGGGGTGGTGGTCCAGATCACCAGATAGGTGTCGATCCCCTTCAGCTCAGGGTATTTGGCGGAGAGGTCATCTTTCACCTTAAAGGAAACGTATATGCTGGGGCTGGTGTGGTCCGCATATTCAACCTCCGCCTCGGCCAGGGCGGTGCGGCAGGAGTTGCACCAGTAAATGGGTTTCTTGGAGCGATAGACGTTGCCTTTTTGATAGATCTTGGCGAATTCTTCGGCAATGATGGCCTCATACTCATATTTCATGGTGAGGTAGGGATCTTCCCAACAACCCAAAACGCCCAGGCGCTTGAACTCATCGCGTTGCACATCAATGAATTTGCCTGCAAACTCCCGGCAGCGCTTTCTGATCTGCACCTTGGTCATGTCGCGCTTTTTGGGACCCAGTTTTTTGTCCACTTCGTGTTCAATAGGCAGGCCATGGCAATCCCAGCCGGGCACATAGGTGGCGTCAAAGCCGTTCATCTGGCGGGATTTTACAATAATGTCCTTGAGTATTTTGTTCAGGGCCGTACCCATATGAATGTGGCCGTTGGCATAAGGTGGGCCGTCGTGCAGAATATACCTGGGACGGTTCTCCGAGGCCTCGCGCAGGCGATGATAAAGTCGAGATTCTTCCCAGCGAGCCAGGAACTGAGGCTCTCTTTGGGGAAGATTCGCTTTCATTGCGAATTTGGTTTTGGGAAGGTTAAGGGTGTCTTTATAGTCCATGACGGAATCCTTGGCGATATTGTTATAACAAGTTCCTAGAATCTCACGTTTCTACCATAGTGGGCATACAAGTCAAGAAGGCTTTTGGCAAGGTTTTTCATAACTAAAATGGTTATAAATCCAACTTGCAATTGCCTTGACTTGTCCCTAGGCTGGGGTTAGAGTTTACCACTTGATAAAAAACCCTATGATTGCGGGGAGTAAGTGAAGTTTCTCAAGCGACTCTTCCAGCGGGAACAAGCTGAGGACCGGCTCTTCGTTCTGGGCCTTGACGGCGTGCCGCTGACTTTTCTGACCAAAGCGGCCCATAGCGGGGTGATGCCCAATCTGGCCGGCGTATTGCAAAGGGGCGTTTCCATACCCCTTGACTCTGTGGTGCCCACAGTGAGCACAGTGGCCTGGGCTAATTATGCCACCGGAGTAAATCCCGGGAAACATGGTGTATTCGGTTTTGTAGACCGGCACCCCAATCCCTTTTCAGTACATATTCCCTCTTCAAACGATATCAAGGTTCCCACTTTATGGGAATACCTTAGCAGAGCCGGCAAAATGGTGGGAGTGGTTAACCTGCCCCTCACCTATCCGCCCAGGCGGGTCAATGGGTTCATGGTCGGCGGTTTTCTGAGCCCGGATTTGAGCAAGGCCACCTATCCGGTGGAGCTGGCCCCCAAGCTTATGGAAAAGGAATACCGCATCGACGTGGACACCAACCTTGCTTTTGAAGACATGGACGCCTTTATGGCGGATTTGCACACCACCATGACCAGGCGGTTTGTGGCCTGCTTTGACCTTATGCGCTCCTTTAGCTGGGACATATTCCACCTGCACGTCATGTCAACCGACCGGCTCAATCACTTTTTGTGGAGTGACCAGATCCTCGGCACCGAGGAAGGCAACCGGGATTTCTTTGGCTTTTATCAGAAGCTGGATTCCTACCTGGGAGAACTTCTGGAGCAGCTTCCGGACGGCTGCCGCCTGGCCCTGGTAAGCGACCATGGCTTTGCCTCCACCCGGGCCCTGGTTTTTTTAAACCAATGGCTGGAGGAAAACGGCTATCTCCATTTTGGCAAGGGGCAAAAAGAACTTTTGACCATGCTGCCGGACAGCCGGGCCTACAGCCTGGTGCCGGGCAGGGTCTTCGTAAACCTGGAAGGCAGGGAGGAAAGGGGCACAGTGCCCCAGGGCACCGAGTATGAGGACCTGCGCCAGGAGCTTATCCACCGAATTTCCGGAATCAGCCATCCGGAGACAAACGAGCCCTTGATAAGAAGGGTCTACCGCAGGGAGGAGCTCTACTCAGGCCCCCACCTGGGGAAGGCCGCGGACCTGATAGTGGAGCCTAATCCGGGTTTTGACCTGAAAGCCAACCTCAATGTCCCTGCTGTCCTCGGCCCTGCCAATCTGCCGGGCATGCATGTCAGGGAAGGGGCCTTTGTGCACTTGACCGGCATCAAAGATCCCCCCAAAAGGGAGACGCTCCCGCGTCTGGAAGATCTCACCGCCACCATTATGGAATTGTTGAATGTTGCAACCCCTCCGGGACTCGACGGGCATTCCATTCTATAATAGGGGTTAAGAGGTCTTTAAAAAACCGGCTGCCTGCCGGAAAAGACGTGTCAAGGAGGGGAATATGCATAAGGCCATGCTCTGGGACAGCCTTGCCCGGGAAAAGGTTAGGTGCAGGCTCTGCGCCCACGGTTGCCTGATAAAGGAGGGCGGGCTGGGGTTGTGCCGGGTGAGGGAGAATAAAGGCGGCGAGCTGTACACCAGGGTGTGGGGAAAGCCCGTGGCCGCAAACCCCGACCCCATTGAAAAAAAACCGCTTTTTCATTTTCAACCCGGCACCCGGTCTTTTTCCATTGCCACCATTGGCTGCAACTTTCAATGCGGATTTTGCCAGAACTGGGATATCAGCCAATTTCTGCGGGAAAGCGGGGATTCAATTCCCGGCGGCTCTTCCGGAGGGAAAGTCGCGCCGCCCGAGGTTATTGTGAATCAGGCCCTGGAATACGGCTGTTCATCAATTGCCTACACCTATACCGAACCCACGATTTATTTTGAATATGCCTTTGACATCATGAAGCTGGCGGTTCAAAAGGGCCTTAAAAACGTTTTTGTGAGCAATGGTTATCAATCCGCCGATTGCCTTGAGGCCTGCCGGGGGCTTTTGCACGCCGCCAATGTGGACCTGAAAGCCTTTAGTGACGATTTCTATAAAAATCAGTGCAAGGCCCGTCTTCAACCTGTTTTGGACACCCTGGTCCGTTTAAGGGAGCAAGGCGTCTGGCTGGAGGTTACCACCCTTTTGATCCCGGGGATGAATGACAGTGACCTTGAGCTGAATCAGATCGCCGGTTTTTTGGCCGCTGATCTGGGGAGTAGTGTGCCCTGGCATGTCAGCGCCTATAACCCCCGTTACAAATATGTGGAAAAGGGGCCGCCGGCCACGCCGTTGTCTTCTTTGGAAAGGGCGCTTGAGGCAGGTGAAAGGGCGGGGCTCAAATATGTTTATGCGGGCAATGTGCCGGGACACGACAGTGAGAGCACCTATTGCCCCGGTTGCGGCCAAGTGCTGGTGAAAAGAAGGCTTTTCAGCATTATGGAGAACATCCTTAAGGACCGGGCCTGCCCCCATTGCGGGGCTGAAATAAAAGGGGTGTGGTCGTGAGCAACCCCCACCCTGGGCAGGGTCATCGCCAGAGGCTTAGGGACAAGTTTCTGGCCCACGGCTTGAGTAAATTCACCGATGAGGAAGTGCTTGAGCTTCTGCTCACCCTGGCCACGCCAAGAAGGGACTGCAAACAGCAGGCCCGGCAGCTGTTGAAGCTTAAAGGCAACCTACAGGGGGTGTTGGACTCGCCGGTGGAGGATCTGGCCTCAGTCAAAGGGATCGGCCCTAAAAATGTGTTGGGGCTTAAGCTGGTTCCCCAGGTGGCCAGACGCTACTTGGAAGACGGTATTTTGAATCAGCCCAGCCTTTCCGATCCCGCCCAGGTGCTGGATTATTTGCGTTTCACCATGCGCTCTTTGCAAAGAGAGGTCTTCCGGGTGATCTACCTGGACAAAAGGCAGCGGGTGAAGGCGGTGGAGGATATGGCCGAAGGCACTTTGGACCAGGCTGTGGTATATCCCAGGGAGTTGGTGGCCCGGGCCCTGGCCACCGGGGCCGGGGCGGTAATCTGCGCCCACAACCACCCCTCGGGCGACCCCACCCCCAGCCAAGCGGATAAAGACCTTACCAGAAGGTTGTTTTATGCCTGTCGGGGAGTTGAAATAGATCTTCTTGATCATTTGGTGGTGGCAGGAGACCGCATATACAGTTTTGCGGACCAGGGTCATATCAGGGCCCTTTTCCGGGAACACCGGACCTTGAATTTATAAGTCTTTTAAAGGATGGAAAATATGTTGGAAAAGGCTCGCGAAAGGCTGATTTTCGCCTTGGATGTGGATTCAGCCGAGGAGGCTGAACTTTTGGTGCGCATGCTGGCGCCGGAAGTGGGCGTGTTCAAACTGGGGCTGGAGCTTTTTGTCTCCCAGGGCCCCCAGATGGTTGAACGCCTGCGCAGGGCCGGGGCCAACGCCATTTTTCTGGATCTCAAGCTGCATGACATTCCTGCCACCATGCGGGCCGCGGCCAAGGCGGCGGCCAGGATGGGCGTGGACCTGCTTACCTGTCACTGCGACCAGGTGGGAATTTTTGACGGGTTGGATCTGGGCCGCACCAGGCTTTTGGGCGTTACGGTCCTGACCAGCTTGGGGACTGAGGATCTCTTGGCCATGGGCTATCCCGAAGAACTCTCCGACCCGGCCAGGCTGGTGGAGAAAAGGGCGCGCCTGGCCATTGACGCGGGCTGCGCCGGAGTGGTGGCCAGCGGGCACGAGGCCGCCGCCATGAGAGAACTCTTGGGCCCGGAAGCCCTGGTGGTCTGCCCCGGCATCAGGCTCGGCGGCGGCGAGGACAACCCGGACGACCAGAAACGCATCATGACCCCCCAAAGGGCCATTGCTGCGGGAGCTTCCCACATTGTGGTGGGCAGGCCTATCAGAAAGGCTGAAGACCCGGTGGCGGCAGCCCGTAAAATTGTGGAGGGAATTGCCCAGGGGCTGGCTTAGGCCGGATCGGCCTTTCGGATATAATTGTATACTGATGTAAAGTATTTGGATGCTATTTCTCCAGTATCTTGACGGGGTGCTTTTACCCTGGTACGATTTCCGAAAATACGTGTGAGTGTATTATGGCCGAGGTAATCGACCTTGACGGTAAAAAGCGGCAGCATGAAAAAGACCGCCGCGAAAAAGCCAAAAAGCGTGCGGTCGCTGTGGCCGGCGCCCTGACCTGTGGATTGTGTCCGCACCGTTGTGCCCACTGTGGTCTTCCCATAAAAGACCAGGTGAACCTGCCTGCGGAGCTTAACTTTCCCTTGTGTGGGATCTGTCTCGAAGAGTACCAGGCCTACAAACGTAAAGAAAACGGAGAAAAAGGTCGGGAAGCCTTTTGGCACACAGAACAATGGTTTGCCACTTGGCGCACTTGGCTCGAATACATGCGGACCAGCGACGAATTCCGGCGTTCGCCCGCCTTTTTAAAATTGATTCACGATAATAAGATTTAGGAGATACAAATGTTCGGCGGATTGGGTGTTCCCGAGCTTCTTATAATACTGGTGATAGTGCTTGTGATTTTTGGCGCGGGTAAGCTGCCCCAGATCGGCGGCAACCTGGGTAGGGCCATTAAGAACTTCAAGACCGGTGTAAAAGAAGAAGAGCTTACCGACAAAGAGGAAAACACCGAAAAGATCGAAAGCAAAGCCGAGGAAAATTAGCCTTTAACCTGTTTTAATTGCGATTCTTTTCATTTATGTAAAGCCATCCGAACACCGGCCTTGCCTGCGCAAGGCTGGTGTTCTCTTTTTGAAGTTGATGGTTAGGACTTGACAAAATCTCCAGTTTAGGGAAGTTTATGGCCATAGGCGTAGGCGTCCTTTTAGGGCTTAATAGGGAAGACGGTGAGAATCCGTCACGGTCCCGCCGCTGTATCCGGGGAGCATGCCCGCAGGGAATTTATTCCAGTCACTGCCTTTTTTGGGGTGGGAAGACGTGGAGCATGGGATGATCCGGGAGTCAGAAGACCTGCCCGCCGTTTAGTCCGAGGCTTTTAACTTTGCCGGCGAGGACCGGTGCCTGCGTTCGGATACAGATAAGACCAGGCGTAAAAAGTCTCTTTTGGGGAGACCAAGGGAATCAGGGTGCAATCCCCCCAGTCCATTACATGGGCCGGGGGTTTTTTTTGCCCTTAAGGAGTTGGAGGTAAACACGTCATGTCCCGGATGGTTGCCAGACCCAAACGCTTGGGTGAACAGGTTACGGATTTTTTGAGGGAGATGATTGTAAAAGGCGAACTTTCCCCGGGCTACAGGCTCAAAGAGGAAGAAGTGGCCAGGGTGATGGGGGCCAGCCGCACCCCTGTACGGGAGGCCTTGCACAGGCTTGAGCAGGAAAGTTTTTTGATCCGCAGGAAAAAGGGTGGCTATCTGGTTGGGGATATCACGGATAGGGACTTGAAAGATGCCTTTGATCTTAAGTGTGTTCTCATGGAACAGGCCCTGAAAAAAGTGTTGGAGCGGGCCGGACGCCGGGAAATTCTGGAGCTTAAGTCCCTGTTCATGGTCTGGTCCAGGGCAAGGTCCCAAAACGATCCTCATGCCAATGATCAGGCGGAAGAGGCCTTTGTTGAAGAACTTTGCCGGGTCGCTGGATCCAGGCTCCTGGCCAGACTTTTAAATGAACTTTCTCAAACCCTCACCCAGTTTGAGGCTGCCCTGCCGAAAGGTGACTGGATCCGTGAGGCCGGATTTCTGAATGGGCAAAGCATTTTTCAAAGGCTAAGTTCAGCTGCTTGCGAAAGGGGCTCTTTACGGGTCCGGGATCGCCTTTGGGAAGAAGATTTTGAGGGTGAACGGGCAATAGGCTGATCAGATGCGCCTGTTCATCGAAAGGCCGGGCTTTCAATGAAAGTAACCAAGTGTCTTCTAAATAAAAAGGAACCCACGGCAGGCAAAAACGCGGGTCCGAAGATCTGGCATTACACTATCTGGCCCAATCTGCTTTCTATTTTGGATGAAAAAGAGATAAAACCTCTTACTCTCTTTTCCCGCCTGCCCGAGGAGATGCCTTCCGCCTGGTTTTCCATTCACCCGGACTGGGAGTTGACTGTGCGTAAATCCATTCCTGATCCGGTAAGCGGTGAAATGGTCGGCCCCTTGGGCCGAAAGGCCCTTGTGCGCATGGGTTGTCCGGTGGCCAGGATTCAGGTTGATCCGGAGCTGCCTTTTGGTAGTTGGACCAGGTATTCACCCTTAAGTGGGCTGCCGAAATATGTTAAGCGCAAGATAAAGAACCAGGCTAAACGATTTGGGGCCAGACGTGGGGACTGGCGGGTTTTGTTTGCCCCGGTCTCCAGTGAGAACTGGATGGCCGTAGAAGTTTACCAAGATAAGAACTGGATAGATCTGGAAGATTTCTTGCAGGATGCGGAACCCGAATTGACCAGGGAGGCCAAGAAGGCCCTGGCCGGTGTTTGGGCGGTTTGAGGTTGCTTTAAACTTTTGATGAAACTTTTCGGGGTGTTGAGGGAATCGGGCAACGCCTTGCAAGAAGGCGTTGCCTTTTTTATAAGATCAGTGCTTAAAGGCCCTCTGGCCGGTAAAGACCATGGCTGTGGGCGGGTCGGTCTCGTTGCAGGCCTCAATGGATTCCCAGTCACGCATGGAGCCGCCGGGATGGGCAATGCAGCTCACCCCCTGGGCCAGGCCCACGTCAACTCCGTCCCGGAAGGGGAAAAAGGCGTCTGAGATCATGATGGATCCTGTAAGCCCGGCCTTGGCTTCTTTGGCTTCCTGATCGATCGCCTCTTTCAGGGATGCTTCTTTGGTCCCCCGGGCGATCTCAGCCAAAAGAATATCGTATTTAAGGCCGTGCTTTTCCCAGGCCAGGCGATTTTGATATTTGGAGTAGGCCTTGTCAACCGCAATGCGGGCCACGCCCACCCGGTCCTGCTCTCCCGTGCCTATGCCCACGGTGCAGCCGTCTTTCACATAGATAACCGAGTTTGAGGTGACGCCCTGCTCCACGGCCCAGCCAAAGACCACGTCTTCCAGCTCCCTTTGGGTGGGCTTGCGTTTGGGTTCATATACCTTGCCCTGGTGCTCTGAACGGGCGGGCAGAAGGTCTTCCGGGGTCTTGATTGGGTTCACGCTTGAGGTCTGCAAGACCATTCCGCCATCCATCAAGGACTTGATATCCAGGAACCGGGCGTTTCTGTAACGGGCCAGCTCATCCATGCGCGGTATGCGCAAAATGCGAAGGTTTTTGCGCTTTTTCAGAATATCCAGGGAGCCTTCCTCATAGTCCGGGGCGGCGACCACCTCCAGGTAGAGGTCGTTCATCATCTCGGCCGCTTCAACGGTCACGGGCCGGTTCAAGACCGCCGCACCGCCAAAGGCGGCGATAAGGTCGGCCATAAAGGCCTTGTGATAGGCCTCGGCTATGTCTGCGCCCATGGCTGCGCCGGAGGGGTTGTTGTGCTTCATGATCGCCGCGGCCGGGCGGTCGGTTAGGTAGCGCAGAATGTGCAGCGCGCCGTCCACGTCGGTCAGGTTGGTCTTGCCGGGGTGCTTCCCCGCCTGGAGCATCTGGCTTTCATCCAGGCCGCTCACCAGGCCGTTGCCTGCCTCTATAAGCTCAACATCCCCCACAGTGAGCCCGCCCTTGACCAGCTCGTAGAGGGCCGCCTCCTGGCCCGGGTTCTCCCCGTAGCGCAGGCCCTTTTCCACCAGTTCGCCCTGGCTGTCCGGCAGTTTCCAGGTGCGTTTTCTGTATACCAGCTCTGTTTCACCCACTTTCAGGGTGACTTCAGAAGGAAAATGATCATCCATAACCGTACGGTATTGGGCCTTTATATCGCTCACAAGGAAAACCTCCCGCTGTGTGGTCCCTTAGAAAATCGTTTTGTATTAACCGATCTCAAATTCTAACAGTCCCCTTGAAAGACCGTCCACGGATTTTTGTCTGATTTCATGGCTATTTTAGAACCGTGTGCGGCGATGCGTCGGTTTCTATTCAAAGCGAAGCGCCTCGATGGGGTCCAAAAGCGAGGCCTTGCGGGCCGGGTAAAAACCGAAAAACACCCCCACGGCTGCTGAAAAGCCAAAAGCCAGCAGGATGGAGGTGGAGTTTATGATGGCCGGCCACTGGCTCATGGAGGCGATCATAAGTGAACCGCCCACCCCCAGAATAACCCCTATCAGGCCGCCGATCAGGGAAAGGACAACCGCCTCTATGATGAACTGGGCCAAAATGTCCCTGGCTGTTGCCCCCACGGCCATGCGCAGGCCTATCTCCCTGGTCCTTTCGCTGACCGAAACCAGCATGATGTTCATGATGCCTATGCCGCCGACCAAAAGGGAGACCGAGGCCACGGCCATGAGCAGAAGCCCCATGGCCTCGGAAGAGCTGGCCCTGGTGTTCAACATCTCGGCCAGGTTCCTCACCCTGAAATCGTCTTCCTTGCCCGGCAGGATTTTGTGCCTTATGCGTAAAAGCTCGGCCACCCTTTCCTCCACCAGGGTGACCAGGTCCGAGCTGGCCGCCTGCACCACTATGCCGTTCACCCTGTCACCGCCAAGATACCTGCCGCCCAGGACCCTTTTCTTGGCCGTGCTAAGGGGGATGAAGACCACGTCATCCTGATCTCCGTGACCGGTTTCGCCTTTTTTCTCCAAGGTGCCGATCACGGTGAAGGGCACCCTTTTGACCCTGATGCTTCTGTAAAGTGGATCTTCGCCTGGGAAAAGGTTATCCGCCACAGTCTGGCCCAGGATCGCCACCTTGCCGGAACTTTTGATCTCTTCCGGGGTGAAGGTGCGGCCTGTATTTATTTTCCAGCCCCTGGCGTTCAGGTATCCCTGTTCAACCCCATAGGCAATGGTGCCCCAGTTCAGGTTCCCGGCGATTATCTGGGCCGAGCCGCGCACATAAGGGGTGGATTCCACCACTCCGGAGACATTGTTCAATATGGCCTTGGCGTCTTTACCGGTGAGGGTGGGCAGGGTGCCCGAGCCCCCCCGCACCCCCTTGGCCAGACTGCTTCCCGGGTGCACCATCATGATATTGGCTCCCAGGCTTTGGATAAGATTCTCCACCCTGGCCTTGGCCCCGTTGCCCACGGCCACCATGACGATCACAGCCGAAACCCCGATTATTATGCCCAAGGTGGTTAGCACGCTGCGCATGGTGTTGGCGCGCAGGCTGCGCAGGGCGTCCATAAGCGCGTCAAACATGGTGGCTCCTTTCAGAGGCCGCCTGGGCGGGTTCACGATTAATTTCGTCTTTAACCAAAGCACCGTCTCTGAACCGTATGAGCCGGTGGGCAAAGGTTGCTATCTCGGGCTCATGGGTGACCAGCACAACGGTCATACCCCTTTGGTTCAGTTCCTGGAAAAGGGCCATTATTTCCCGGCCGGTCTGGGTGTCCAAGGCGCCGGTGGGCTCGTCGGCCAGAATTATCTTGGGGTGGTTCACCAACGCCCTGGCAATAGCCACCCTTTGCTGCTGCCCGCCCGAGAGCTGGGAAGGCTGGTGATCCGCCCTTTCCCCCAGGCCCACCATTTTGAGCACCTCTTCAGCCCTTTTCAGTCGCTCCTTTTGGGGGGTGCGACCATAGCGCAGGGGTAAGGCCACGTTATAGAGGGCGCTGGTCCTGGCCAGGAGGTTGAAGTTCTGAAAAACAAACCCCAGGCTTTGGTTGCGAACCTTGGCCCTTTGCCTGCCCTTCATGGCCGAGACCTCCTCTCCGTTCAGCAAAAGCCTTCCTCTGGTGGGGGTGTCCAGACAGCCCAGGAGGTTCATAAAAGTGGACTTGCCGGAACCGGAAGGCCCCATCACCGCCAGGAATTCGCCCGGAGCAACCGTTAAACTCACATCCTTAAGGGCGTGCACGGTCTGCGGCCCCACCTGGTAGTCCTTGGTCAGGTTTTCCGCTTGGTATATGTATTCACCGCTCTGGCGGCTCATTTTATTGCCTCCCTGTGACAACGGTGAGTCCGGCCCGTAAACCATTTGCCCTCACCTGGCTGAAGGCATCGTCGGTAACACCGATCATGACCTGCCACGCCTTCAAGCTTCCGTCCGGCTCCAGGCTGTAGATCTTCCCCGGTCTGGACTGATTGGTTGCCTTTTGGCGGGCAAGCTGCATGTATTGGTCCTTTTGGGCGGGGGTGAGTATCTGCAAGATGGCGCTCTCCAGTTTTTGACGAAGCGCGGCCCTTTTTCTGCTTCCCGCGCCGGGCCCGAAACCAGTGCCCCCTTGTCCCGCCATCTTTTTCTTTAAGCCGGACAAAGCCGTTTTCAGTTGCTGTATTTGTTCGCTGCTTAGCTCAAGGGCTTGGGATAAACGGGCAATGTGCTGATTTTGGCGGTTTTGCATGCGGTCTTTGCCGTTGGGCTCGTTTGCGGAACCTTGGGCATTGATGATCGCAGCACCCTTGGGCGGTTGGAAGCGCAAGGCCGCATTAGGCGCCGCCAAAACCCGGGGGCGCTTTTTCAGAATGATCTTCACCTCCGCAGTCATACCCGGCAAAAGGCTCAAATCCCGGTTTTCCGCCGCGATTATCACGGTATAGGTAACCACGTTCTGCACCGTGGTGGCGGCCTTTCTGATCTGTTTCACCGAGCCTGTGAACTTGCGGTCGCCAAAGGCGTCTACTGTAAAGATCGCATCCTGGCCCTGGCGGATGTTGCCGATATCGGTTTCATCCACAGATGCCGCCACCTCCATTTCCCGCAGATCCTGGGCTATGGTGAAGAGCACAGGCGCTTGCAGACTGGCGGCCACGGTCTGGCCCACATCCACCTCCCGGTTGATCACCACTCCGTCCACAGGGGAGCGGATGATGGTGTGCTCCAGGTCAACCTTTCTGCTTTCAAGGGCGGCCTGCTTTAAGCGGACCTGGGCCTGGGCTTCCTTGATCTTGGCCTTTTGCGCCTCCAAAGCGGCCTGCCTGGCCCTTACCTGGCTCTTGGCCGCCCTTTCCTGGGCCTTGGCCTGCTCAAGCTGGGCCTTGGTTTCCTGAAAGGTGGTGAGGTCCTGGTCATATTCCGTCTTGGCAATGAAATCCTTTTTAATCAGGGCCTCGCTGCGGGCAAGTTCCAGTTTGGCGTTTTGTAAGGATGCCTGGTTCTTGGCCACTGCGGCCCTGGCTGCCAGCAGGTTTGATTCGGCGTTTTCCAGATTTGCCACAGCGCCCTTGACCTCGGCCTCCTGGGAAGAGACCTTGGCCTTGTACAGATCCAGCTCGGCCTGGGCCTGGCGCAGCTTGGCTTCATAATCCAGGGGATCGATCCTGGCTATTATCTGGTCCTTTTTGACCGGCGAGTTGTAATCAACCATAAGTTCCGAGACCTGCCCCGAGATCTGGGAACCCACATCCACGGTCACCACTGCGTTCAAGGTGCCGGTGGCCGAGATGCTTTTCACCAGGTCTCTCTGCTCCAGTTTGGCTGTGCGATAGGCGGCTTTGGCGGATTGGTCCCCGTTTTGGCTGAAAAAGAACCCTGCTGCTGCTAAGAGTATCACCGCCAAGGCGGCCAAGATGTATTTGCGCATGATAGTCCTCATCTTTCCGCGGTTAATTCCGAGAGGGGGGCCGGTTCGCCGGTTGCGTATTCCAGGGCGGCCCAGGCCTGGAGATGACTGTAAGTTGCCTGCACCAGAGCGCTTTGGGAGGTGGTGTAAAGCACCTGCGCGTCGCTCAGCTCAACTATATCGCTTTTGCCTGCCTGGTAACGGCCTTCGGCCTGGTTCAAGTTTTCCTTGGCCTGGGCAAAGGCGATTCGGGCAGTGTCAACTGCTTCGTAGGCCTCCCTAAGGGCCAGGAAGGATTGGTTCACCTGCCTGGTTACGGTGAGTTCCTCTTGCTTCAAAAAGGCGTCCAAGCGCCTGATCTCCGCCCTGGCCTCGCTTTCCTGGCCGGAATGCCTTAACCCGGTGAAGATGTCCCAGTTAAGGGTGAGACCGGCCTGCCAGGCCCTGTCTTCCATATCCGGGTTGTCGTCTGAAAAGGAGTAGGATCCCGAGGCCTTGAGAGAGGGCCAGTAATTGCCGGTCACAGATTCCAGTCCGGCCCGGGCCGCTTCTATCTTGGATTTGAGCTGGGCCAGGTCTTGTCTGGCCTCCAGGGCCCTTTGGCGCAGGGATTCGAGATTGTCCGGCGGTTTGGAGCCCTTGCCCACCTCGGCCAGTTCATATTCCCCTGCCACAGGCGGGCCGCCCATGAGGTTTTCCAGTTCAGTCAGGTTGTTTTTAAGAGAATACCTGGCCTGTAAAAGGGAGAGCTTGGCCTGGGAAACCTCGGTCTGCCCCTTGGTAAGGTCTATGCGGGGCCTGAGCCCCTGGTTGTATAGCGCCCGGGATTGGGCCAGATGCTTTTCCTTGGCCTTCAGGGATTCTATGTTCACCCGAACCAGGTGCTGCTTTTTTAGAACCTCCAGATAGGACACCTTTACATCCCGGCACAGGGCCGAGGCCACGTCGCTGAGTGACTCGCGGCTGGCATCCAGGTTTTTTCGGCTTTGTCCGATCTTGCCTGTGGTCTGGCCAAAGTCATAGATAAGTTGGGAGGCTGTGGCTCTGGCGGCGTAGTCGTCATAGGCTGAATCGTTTAAACGGCCGGTGCTGCCGGGGGAATAACTGTACCTGCGGTCATAGCCCGAGGAGACCGAGACCTGGGGGAGATAACCGCTTCTGGCTTGGGTGACCCGTCCTTGGGCCGCCTCCACCTCGCTCTGGGAGATGGTTATGGCCGGGTTTTTGGTGAGCGCCAATTTAACGGCCTCATCCAGGCTGATCACCGGTTTGCCCGTAGCCTGGGCAGGCAACCCGGCCAACAGGGAGAGAACACCGCTTAAAAAAATAAATACTCGCAGGTTGGGCTTCATGGCAATGCTCTTTTATTGAATTTTAGTGAAAAGGGGCGATGCTTAAACCGAATTCAGATCACAAAAACCGCTCCGGCCATAAGGAATCCCCCCTGCTTCTCGTAAAAACGTCACCCACTTTACTGCAAAACCCGGGCCTGAGGGGTGTTTATTGTATAAATTAATTAACTATTTGAAATTTATATTTGAATTAGGAGACGGTTAAAGGTCTGCCAAGGCTCAAATGCATAAAACCTATGCACCTTCATTTAGGGGCGTATAAAAAATTCTCGCCTGCCATGGGGCTGTTTGCAACCTCGCCAGAGTAAAATCAAGGCAGGATAAATATACGCCCGCAGACCTTGAAAAGACACTCGCGTAAAAGCCCGCGGCATGTGTGGACAATGGAACCCCCCTGTGGTACAAGTCCTGATGCAGCAAGAAAAAAAGGGCGATTAGCTCAGTTGGATAGAGCGTTGGCCTCCGGAGCCAAAGGCCGTGAGTTCGAATCTCGCATCGCCCACCAGAAATAGAACCCAATATTAATTGGTTAGGACCCTACCTGGTATACAGGTAGGGTCCTTTTTTTGTCGGATTACTGGGCAATTTTATACTTTTTGCTTTAATAAATGAATTATATTGTTTTTTCTGCCAATTGACTTACCGCCGATATCACCTGCCACATGAAATGAAACAGCGCATGGCCATTGGAAAACATGGGACCAACGTAGGACTATTGTAGGACTAACGGGGGCTTATGCAATTTGGGGCCGCCACCTGCCGGGCAAAAAATGAAATCAAACACTTTTGCAAAAAAGGCCATTTCTGTCACACGAAATGAGGATTTTTCAGCCTACCCAGACACTGCTTTAGACCGAAATAACAAGCCGTTGGCTTGATGTGGCTGGTTAGATGAAGGTTATAGTTCACTGCACGATCTTTAAGGCAAACTTTAACAATACCATTTTGACGAATAACCAATGAAGACAAGCTGTTGTGTCTGGTGGCCGAAAGGCGAACCTTAACACCTTTTTTGGTGTTGAAAGGGCCTGTTTTACCTGCTCAAGGTTGCGGCTTGCTGTTAATTATCCAGGCGAGTTGCATCTCGAATGGTCGATATTTGGGGTAACGCTAGCCACGAAGGTAGCGTTACCCTGTCCAGTTCTCATCGTTGCCGTTTAGGTCAGGCAGCATCCTTGCCGCACGCTCTTGGGCATCTGATAAGACGTGACTATAGACATTTATCGTGGTGCTGAGGTTTTTGTGGCCAAGCTGGTACTGCACAGCCACGGAATCGGCACCTGCCGCCAGCACTTCCGTAGCGGCAACATGCCGCAGATCACCATGTTTTATACTTTTGACACTTCGTCACGGGGTATTTAAAGTTGGCATAACAAGCATAATCGGCGCGCTCTTGAGCAAAATCGCAGAGGTCATTTAAATCCGTGTCGCCTTGGACCTTACCCCATCCGCAGCGTTGCGCGTTGTAGTAGCACACACTGATGCATCCATGCTCATAGCGGCTGTCCCTCGATTCGTCTATGGTGCCGATTCCCCCGTTTACGAGATATTCAGCTTTTTCGTTTTCGCCGGCAATACCAAACTGGCAACACGCCATAAGCAGCAACAAGGCAACGATTGGAAATGTGTACCGTTTATTTATTCCAGTCGCCGTCATTAATATTAAAATGATAATAATGCACAATGATTTACCGGGCCCTATCTGCCGGAGCCATTGCGTCGGTTATCGTCATGGCGTTTATTTGCTTTTAAGTTTGGCCTTCACAAAAGCCGAACAATAAAACTCATCCCACTCAGCTACAAGTTCGTGTGTGCTGTTGAATCCGTTTATATCGGACATCTCGACTATTACCGGATCGTAACCGCCTGGTCCTCCAATATATATCCTGGCCGTATTGGCCAAGTCGCCGCGCTTTCTCTTGGCCTGCATGCAACTGAACGGAGCTGTTGCCTTTACCTTTTTGAAAACGTAACCAGTGCCGGTTTCCGCATCGATTTTTTCCATACTCAGGTTGTGGTTTTCCAATGAAACGTTGTTCAGGATGATATGGACCGAAGTTATGTTGTTCTCTCCGCCCATGTAAAAAATGGTTCCTCCTTCGGCAGAGGCCGGACGTGCCGCGCCCAGGTAGACCACCTGCACCAAAACCATCACTGTCAGCCAACAAAAAACTACTTTCATGGTCCTCACTCAGTTTCCCAATATACGGTTTACAAAAGCTTCGTGACAGCCAAAGCAGGCTTGCTTCGCGGTGGCATCAATCCCCTACTATTGTAAAGCTGCACTCCATCCTGTCTGAGCCGTCCTTATACCTGCTTTTGACCGTTATGTGCTTGCCGTACTGGTAAACCGTCACCCAGCCGTGGGCACCCACATCCACCCTGCATTCATGGTTATCTATCTCTTTTCCGGCATGGGCGCCCATCAGGCGCACATAGACTTTGCCGCCCTCGCCTGGGCAGCATTGGTGTTCCCCAACGTAAATTGTCCAATTATTGCCGCCTATGTTGCCGCGACGAAAATTAACGGAAATGGAATAATGAGCCTTGTTATGAACGCATGCGGCCTGGGCCGGGTCCGCGCCTTTGATTACAAAAGCTAGGACCCCAAAAAACAACAGTGCATGACAAGCCATGGTTCGCAATGCATTCTCCATTCTGTTACAAATCACGCGTATTTTTTGCGCTTAAGCCTATTGAAGTGTCGGCGATCAAAAAATGAAGAGGGAAGCCCTTTCCAAATAGAACTGCCGCAGCAAATTTGACGATCGCTTTTTGGCTCCCGTTTCAGTTTGCGTAATACAATCTTCAATACTTAAGCTATTAATATCCGTGCATTGAGCAAGTCAAGGGAAGGTGGGAGGCTATTTAGCGAACGGAGCCAAGATTCTGGCAAGCGGTCATAATAAGCGTCACACGAATTGACTGGTCACTGGTTTTAACAAGGTAATTGCTTGGGAGAACCGCCCGATTACAAGGAAAGACGTTTTCTAATTTGAGGGGTGAGGCGGCGGCTCACAATGCAGGACTCAGCCATGCCTGTCAGGTGCAGTTTTAGTCTGTTGACCGGAATTGGTTCAAAAGTCTCGACCTGCTCAAGGTTAACGATCATCCCCCGGTGGATGCGCGCGAACTGATCTTCTGGGAGTAGCTTCACCCACTGCTCCAGGCTGCGCCAAACCGCGCCGGAGACACCGTCAATGGAGTGTAAAACAGTGAAGTTGTCGTTTGCCGCGATCAGGCATAAATTTTTTAGGGCAAGCCAGCGGCGCTTTTTGCCATCTTGAACCAGGATAACGTCATCCAAATGCAGACGTTCAGAAGAGGTTTGCAGCGGTCGCTGTCTTTGCCTCTTCCCCAGCCTGCGGATGCTTTTGGCCAAACGATCCTCGGAGACGGGCTTAATGAGGTAGTCTAGAGCGTTGACTTCAAAAGCCCGGAGGGCATATTCATTAAATGCAGTGACGAAAACCACGGCTGTTTCTTCATCCAACTTGGGCACCAAGTCGAAGCCGCTTTCACCAATCAATTCAATATCCAAGAAAACTACCCCAGCCCTGGTTTCTTTGATCAGCCTCTCCGCCATGGCCACAGAGTCGGCCTCGCCACGGATATCGATCCCGGGAAAAGACTCCAGCATACGTTTTAAAAGCCGTCTTGCTTTGGGCTCATCATCCACTATGACCACACCCAAATCATTCATCCCGGAATTCCTCCCGCGCTGGGAAAACGATTTGGGCGATCACCCACCCGTCTTCTTTTTTTATCTCCAAAGAGCCCTTCGAACCATAATGGTGGGCAAGGCAGCGCTGCACATATTCCAAACCCAATTGGGTGCCCGTCTGGTGGCCGCCGGATTGGCCGGGTTCAAACCAGATGCCTGAGTTGGCCACTGTGAATAGGCATTTTCCATTGACAATGTTCGCGCTAATTCGAATCTTCAATGGCCTGGCGCCTGATCTACGTCCGTAATTAATCGCGTTTTCCACCACCGGCTGGCCGATAAAAACCGGTATGCGCACCTCCCGAGCCTCCGTATCCATCTGTAAACTCGTCTCCAACTGATCCTCAAATCGGATTTTTTGTACCCGGAGATACTTTTCAATGCGGTCGAATTCCGCGGAAACCGTGGATAATAGTTCGGAACGGCGGGCAAGACAAGCTTGGTAGAAACCAGCCATGGCCCGGGTCATATCCACCCCGTCTTCAGGGGCGGTCATTATGATTTCCTGTAATGAATTAAGGGCGTTGTATAAAAAATGAGGATTAACCTGGTAACGAAGCATCTCAAGCTTGGTTCTGAGTAATAGGTTTTCCGTTTCACGAGCGCGTTCGGCCTTTTCCTCTGCCTCCCTCAATTCGGTTACGTCTTCCAAACTGCCGTGAATCAATTTAATTGCCCCCTGGGCATCCAACTCGGCGCGGGCGTGTAGAACCGATTGCAACCGGACCCCGTCCTTACGGATGATCTCGCAATCAAAACCGCCAACCTCTCCTTCCAAACGGAGCCGTTCCAACAAGCGCTCACGCAAGATGAGATCGGCATAAAAATCAACCGCGCTTTCGCCGACAAGTTCCTCGGCGCTAGGCACACCCAGCAGCTCGGCCAATCGAGGATTGGCTGCCAGTATGACTCCATGGCTGTTGGTCTGGAAAATACCCTCCACTGAGTTCTCAAATATTCCGCGGTACTTACGTTCGGCCTCCTCCAAAGCGCGATAATTCTCCTGGAGCCTGGCGGCCATCTGGTTAAGATCATGGGCCAGATCGCCCACCTCATCGTGGGAGTCCAAAATTAAACGCTCCTCCAGACGACCTTGGCATATGTCTTCGGAGAATTCCCGGCAACTTTCTATTCTTTTGACTACCGGAGCGGTGAGCATTGATATGAGGGCTATCAACAGGGCGATGGTGACAGCCACCACAACCAGGGTAATTTCTTCCAGCAATCTCACCGGCGCGAGTATCTCGGCCATGGGCTGCGAAACCAGCATTGTCCATTGTGGGGCTCTCAGCTGAGCAAGGGCGGCGAGGTGATCCCCTTTTGAATCGCGGTAGTGGAAGATGGATCCATCTCTTTTTCCGAAGGATGCTTGAAGCTCGCTAGGCGGCGGTGAATACTGTTCCCAATGGGTAGGGGCTTGAAGCTTAAGGCCTTCGGGCGGCACCGCAGGCAAAGAGGAATCGAAAAAATAGATTTTTTCTTTTGGCGCCAGGGTGTGGAGTTTAAGCACCTCTTCGCTGAGGCGCCCCATATCCACGCCAGCCCGCAGAATACCCAGCACCTCTCCCTGGTGACGAATCGGTGCGGTGATTGGCACCAAAGGTCGATCGTCGGCCACGCCCATTAAGGTATGGCCTATGTTCGCAATCCCGGCAAAGCCCGCCTTCGCGCTGGGCCGCTGGCTGACGACATTGGTGCAGTAGGGCTGATACACTCGGATGGGGTTGTCGCTGGCCACGCATTCCCCACTCTTGTGGATCAGATAGATGCTGGAATACGGCTCCCGGGCCACCACAGCGGAGAAATAATCATCAAACTCGGACAGCAACCTAGTATTTTTATAATTTCGGGCGGTATTGACGACTAAGGGCATGGCCGCCCAGTATTCAAACTTGCGCAATTCGGTGTCGAAACGAAGCTGGATGGACTCCGCCACCAGTACGGCAGTTCCCATCAGACGCCGCTTGGCCCTCCATTCAAGTTCATTGGAAGCGAATAGATACATCAGGGCCGAAGAGATCAGCGATGCGGCTATAACAATGGTCGGCAATATCAGTATTAGCTTGGTTCTGAGCCTCATGCCCCCCCCTCAACCGGCGGAATCTTTTTGGATAGGATAAATTGCGAGGCCTATAAGGGGAATTTAATTAATTGTTCAAAATCTACATTGATTTTTGATAAAAGGTCAACTGATTGTCCTGGTCCAAAATGGAATTATGCAAGGCGCCGTGTGATTAGTCCTCTTCGCCGCCACTTCATAGGTTGGCAGCGTTAGCAGCTTCCAGCGCCGGTAAAGCGCCAGGCTCAGGATTAGCCAAGTGCCCCGGTGACGGGTCCTTGTTGCCAGCCTTGGCCCTGTGCGCGTAGACGCTCTCCAGTCGGGATGGTGCCGGATAGGCAGTGTGGAGATCACGGAATAGATACCATGCGCCCTACCAATGATTGATAATTATGGCGCAACTGATTGTCCGGTCGAGCCGTTGAATCGTTTGCCGGGCCCAAGCACTTTTGGCTTATTTTACCATCGGTCTTGCTACAAGTTTTCCAAGCACACAAAAAAGCGCCCTTGAATTTCATCATTCCTTTGGCCACCCCCGGCAAACGGTACCAGCGTAAAGTAGAGGAATGCGGCATAATATATACGCATGTATGGAGTTATTTTGCCGTTAATAAGACCAAGTTCACAGATGAGCAGATAACGTTTGCGTTGCGCCACGCCTAGACTGGCACTCGTGTAGCCGAGGTATGCCGCAAGATGGGGATCAGCGAGGCCACGTTTTACAATTGGAAGAAGAAGTATGGCGGTTTTGCCGTGGCCGTTTCGGGTGTTGCCGCTTTTGGCTTCCGGCTTCTTACCTTTCTCGCACCCCAGGTGGTG
>NZ_AZAC01000023.1 GCF_000931935.2 Dethiosulfatarculus sandiegensis | reverse complement strand
ACAGAAAACAAGACAGTCTCACGTCTTCCGGCGTGGTGGTCCTAACCTTCATGCCCCTCACTGCATCGGTCAGACCCATTACTCCACCGTACACCGGGCCACTTCTATTTCATCACGAAGAAGCTGGGCCATGCCTTGCGCGCTCCATAAACCTGGAAGTTATCATTCCACACCCGGCGTATCTCAGTGCACAGATAACCATCCCGCTTGGCCCTTTTCGGCAGGCGCTTAAGATAGGCCTGTCTGGCCTTGTGCTCATAGTAGACCGGCGGGGCGATCGGCAGCATCGCACAGATCGACTCGACCCCGTGGACCTGGCGCTGGGTGTCGATAAAGGAAACCATCACTTCCGTAGGCGGTCGAGCTCCGCCTGGGCGAAAAACGCCGACGCTTGGCGCAGTATCTCATTAGCCCGCCGTAGCTCACGGTTCTCACGTTTCAGTTGCTTGAGCTCTTCACGCTCTGATGTTGTCATACCGGCGCGAAGACCCTGATTACGCTCGGCTTGCCTCACCCAGCGCCGCAGGATCTCGCAGGTGCAACCCACTTTGGGAGCTATCGAACTGATATGGCTGACCACTGCTTGCCATACTCCTCCTGGTGCTCAAGCACCATACGTACAGCGCGATCCTTCACCTCTTCGGGATATCTCTTGCCTTGTTCCATGACTCCATCCTCTCAAATTCTGAGGTCTCCGGCAATCCCGGGGCGGTTCAGTAAAGTAAAAAGCGTTTCTTTGTTGTTTGTAAAAAGACATTTTTTGTTTTTAGGCTAAAAATTTTGGCAAAAAACTTTAAGAGGTTACCCTTAATAGTTCGCCCGTGAAGATATTTTAGACGGGTTTTTTGACAAATTTATAGCATCAAAAAAAGGGAAAGGTTTAGTCTGCTAACTCCGCTCTATAAAAATGTGGCCATACTTTTTTTTAATTTTTGGCCTTGACATCCCATTTGGGAAAAAGTAATGTTTAAAAACACAGCTTTCCTTAAGCTGCTGCCCATTCGAGATAGTCAAATTAGGGTTGTTTTGTGTGACAGCCACGCCCGATTTATCTCGCCAGCCCTACATTCTAAGAACTGAACTTTTTTTACGCTGAAAGGTATGAGATACTCATGTGCAGTATCTTGAACCTGTCCAAACCGGCGGTGTCGCGACGCACCGGCCTGGAGGGGGAGCTTGTCATGAAAGGGTCAGATGAAAGCCACGTAAACAACTCTAAGCCTCTTGACAATGTCTGCTTGGTGGCTCTGGGGCGCAGCGAACTGAAAAACAGTCTTTTGCATTTCTTTTTAACCCAAAACGGTGGAGCCACCTGCACCATGTATTCCTTTGCGGCCGGGCAAAACGGCCTCACTGAAGGAGATATTTCAGATTGCGATCTGGTGATCCTGGATGTGGCCGGGTTGAGCGAGGGCGAGGTCTTTAAATACCTGGCTCTGGCCAAGAGCGCTTCTGTGTCGGCGGCTCTCTTTGACTTGGATCGAAGCACACACATAGAGAAACAGGCGCTGAAACGGGGAGCCAAAGGGTTTTTCTACGTGCGTGATCCTTTGGATAATGTGATAAGGGGAGTATCTAAAATAGTGGGCGGAGAGTTGTGGGTCCCGCGTCTGGTAATGGAGCGCTGCGTATTGGAGGAGAGCTCAGAAGCATTTTCTCCCAACAAGAAAAATTCTACTTTACTGACCAGAAGGGAAATCGAAGTGCTGAACCTCCTTACCCGGGGAGGCAGCAATATGGATATCGCAGATCAGCTTTTTGTAAGCGTCCACACCGTTAAAACCCATATCTACAATATTTACCAGAAGATAAATGTTTCAAACCGCATGCAGGCAGCCCGCTGGGCCGCAGAACACCTTCCTGAGTTGATGGATTCATAAATTTTATCCGGTTCTGACCGGCTGCTTTTTAGTCTTTTTCCCGTGATTAAAATTTTCCAACCGCCAAGGCTGATAAGCTTTAAAGCCGGAAGCGCCGCCAAACAGGCAGGCGCTTCCGGCTTTTTCTTGTTTTTTAAGTTAATCCTACAATTTAATGGCCACTACTTAACTATGTAATACGAAATATCCTTCTCATTGTCCGGTTAAGCCGGGCGAGATTTTGACTGGTAATAGCAGTACTTTTTTGCCAGATTTTTTACCTGTCTTTTAGTGCTTTATATAACCCTTCTGCCTGTATCACAGAGTAAAATACATTCAAAAAAAGTTATTTTAATTGCTTTTTTATATGAATATTCCTCAGCAGGGTAACGGGTATTAGGCGAAAAGGCCGCTATGATGCCCAATTGAGTTTTCTTTGGAAAAAGTACTAATAATACAGGATGAGACGTAAGTCACTTCTTCATAATACCTACCCAAAATAAACCCATATCACCGGATGAAGTTAGTCTGGAGTTGTTTGGTCCTTAAGGCCGGTATTTCCTTTTATAAAAATTGGTGCTTAATTGGGATTGTTTCCGCAAAAAAAATATGGATAAATACATGTAAATTTTGATCATGAAAAAACGGGCAACTTGGTTTTATCGGGAGATAATTTTAAAAGTAATTGATAAATCCAAGTTTTTATATCTTAGATAGTTAGTTTTTTCTGTTGATTATTAAACAGTAAAATAGAAAACAGCAGATTACTTTTGGGAATAAATATCTGAAATAAAACAGTAAATAGTGCGCTATACTTTTTGTATTGCTGTGATGTTGGCACTGATTATTGCATTGTTTTCTTGTTCGCTTGAAGGCGGAAATGCTTGGGGGATGAGGAAATAGGTTTAAAGGGAATCGTTACTAGTCGTGTAATAAGTAGACAAGGTCACGAGTTTTATAGAAAGTTTACTAGTCGCTGGATACCGCCTCAGAATGTTGGAGATCCCAATGTTTTGATATCGGAAAAAGTTGATCCCCAATGGGGCAGCGTGATTATGGTTTTTGTAGATGATCAGCTGGTTTTAAGAGCCCAAATATCTCGCAGGGGTGATGGGTTGGAAGGTTCAGTAAAAAAGGCAGTCAAGGCTGCGTTGCTTTATCTGGTAAGGCGGGAATTCGTAAGCGAAAAAGAGAATCCGGATTTACAAGGGGATGGTCTCAGATAATGGAGGGGAACAAATGAAGAATAAGTTATCAAAGGTGTTTGCCTTGGCCGTGGTTCTAGCCGTCGGCTTATGGGGTGGGGGAGCCCTAGCCACTGAGTTGGTTTATACGCCGGTTAATCCGAATTTTGGCGGTAATCCCTTAAACGGGTCTTATCTCCTGAATAACGCTCAGGCTCAAAACAACCAGAAAGATCCCGCGGCTGTTGAAGAGGAAAAAGGCAATTTCGGACAGTTCGGCGACTCCCTGTGCCAAAGGATCTTGAGCACCATCTCCCAGCGCATCACCTACGACATGTTTGGTGATAAGAGGCTGCTCACGGGGTCTTATATGATCGGTGATTTCCAGCTCAATGTGGAAGAGAATCTAGGTAATGTGGTTATCCGTCATAAAGATAATATTACCAGTGAGCAAACAGAGATGCTCACTCCACAGTTTTTAGGTGAAGCCGCAAAAAAAATAAAGCAAAAAATAATTCTAATTTATCTCGCCTTTCTGCTTCTTTTCTTTACCGGTTGCTTTGCCCCGGTGCAGGAGTTTGCCACCCAGGCGCCCACCTTGACTCAGGTGCCCTACACCCATGAACAACTGCGGACTTTGCCCTTGCCCAAAGGCAAGATCCCTGTCTCGCTCTACAGCTTCCGGGACCAGACCGGTCAGTACAAGCCCCTGCCCGGAGTGAGCTCCTTTTCCACGGCCGTGACCCAGGGGGCCACCAGCATGCTGATCCAGGCGCTTAAGGATTCGGGCTGGTTCGTAGCGGTTGAAAGGGAAGGTCTGCAGGATCTTCTGACCGAGCGCAAGATTATTCGCGCCGCACTCAAGGAAAACGGAAAGGCCTCCAAAAGTACAGTCAAGCTGCCGCCCTTGGAATACGGCCATATTCTCCTGGAAGGCGGAATCACCTCATATGAAACCAATATCGTCACAGGTGGTCTGGGAGCCCGCTACTGGGGGCTTGGCGGCTCGGTTGAGTATCGCCAGGACCGGGTGAGTGTGCACTTAAGGGCCGTGGATATCAGAAGCGGTCGCATCTTAAAGTCGGTCTCCACCACCAAGACGATTCTTTCCAAAAAAGTGGACGCCAGTCTTTTCAGGTTCCTTTCCTTTAAGCGCCTTTGGGAGATAGAAGGCGGCTTTACCACCAACGAGCCCACTCAGCTCTGTGTGGCCGCAGCCATTGACAAGGCTGTGATCGCCCTGATCGTGGAAGGGGTGGTGGATGGCCTCTGGACCCTGAAAGATCCCAACCAAATGAAGAACCAGGTTATTCAGGATTACTTGGTAGAGGCGGGCAGAAGCAAGGAAAAGCCAAGTATCCCGGCTGACCGCATTAAAGGTTAATGTAATGAAAAAGTTAGCTTTGTGGTTGATTTTAGCTGCCTTATGCCTGGTTTGCGCACCTGTTGCACAGGCGCAGCCTGCAAGCGGGCCTGTGAACCTCTCCTGGCTTGAGTCTTATATCCCGGGCCAGGGCATGGGTGGGCTGCAGGTTGAGCAGCAGGGGCTCGGGCAGGTGGCCAACCTGGAACAGTCCGGGGTTGGGGCTGTTTGGGGGTTGATCCAGCAGAGCGGAGCAAACAACCAGGCCTTTTATCAACGCAGTATGGGTCCGGCCTATTTTCAGATTCGCCAAGACGGCTCCTATCATACGGCCGGCCTCAGCCAGTTCAGCCTGGGCTGCCTCCCGAACCAGGCCGAGATAAGTCAGACAGGCTCAGCCTCATGGCTCAGCGCCGGCCAGACAGGCTGGGATAACAGGCTACAGGTCAGCCAGACCGGTCAAGGCTCCGAGGCGGAGATCACCCAGTTCGGTGTCGGCAACCTGGCCGTGGTGGATCAGTATGCATCAGGCGGTCAGAGAAACCGGGCCGAGTTGCGTCAAAGGGGCCTTCTACTGGAAAGCTTTATCACCCAGTCCGGCAGCGGCAATGTGGCCGGGCTTGCCCAGTTTAACAACGCGGTTGGGTGCCAGGCTGCAATCAGTCAGGACGGTGATTCGCTTTTGGCTGTGATCAACCAGATGGGTTTGGACAATATTGCCGGGATCGTCCAGGAGGGCTACGGCCATCAGGCAACCATCAACCAGGGCGGTTACGACAATGAGGCCTACATAAGCCAGTTTGGGTCGGGTCCCAGTCAGGCCAGGATCAACCAGTTCGGCCATGACAACCTGGCCGAGGTGGAGGCCCATGCCGGGGGAGCCTTGCCCTCAGTCACCCAGCTCGGAAGCGACAGCCATATCTCCATGGTGCGTGATTCGTCCGGGGTGACGGTGATCACGGTTCATCCGTAATAACAAGCTTGTCCTGAATCAATTGTTTAGAGTCAGTCCGGTCACAGGCGGCAAGGAAGCTGACCCAAGGCGGGACAAAACAAGGGGATAACGTTCCAAAGGATCAAACGTGTCATTTTAAAAAAGGAGATGACCAAGTGAGAAAAGTACTAGCCATAGCATGCTGCCTGACCATGGTGGCGGGGTATGCCTTTGCTGCCCCGGGCGATTCAAATGAGGCCAATGTGTACCAGACCGGCTCGTTGAATGATGCCAACATAACCCAGACCTATGACAACTCTGGTGCGCAAAACCTCGTTGAAACAGGGCAGACTGGTGTTGCCGGCACGGTGAATGTGGAGCAGAACGGCTCTGGGAACACTGTGGCCGATATGGTTGAGGCGGCCTGGCTCGGCGGCGAGATGTTTTATGGCTCCGTGGGGCGCATGGGCGTGTTGCAGACCGGCGGCTTTAACTTCACCAATATTAAGCAAACCGGGATCAATCAGAACGCCGCCGGCTTCCAGGGGGGCCTTTTCAATGATGCTGATATTTTGCAGGAAAATCAGGGCCATCTGGCTACCTTCTACCAGAAGGGGATGGAAAGCAGTGTCCTTCTCAGCCAAACTGGTAATGATTCCGAGGCCAAGGCGAGCCAGGGCAAGTTGACTCCGTTTGGTTCGGCCTTTAACCAGATTGAAGGCTATCAGTCGGGTAATGCTGATTACCTGTCTGCCATTCAAGAAGGGGTGCAAAATACAATCTTCAGCGATCAGTCAGGTAATTTCAATTTTGCCGATATTGAGCAGGATGGCGCTTGGAATTTCGCTTACAATAACCAAAGCGGTGATTACAACGACTCCACCATCACCCAAAGCGGCGTGGCGAATTTGGCCCTCAGCAGCCAAACCGGTGATGACAATGAATCCAGTATCGGGCAGGGCGGTACAGCCAATTTGGCCTCGAACACCCAGTCCGGTGATGACAACACATCCACTATCGGGCAGGGCGGCACGGCCAATGTGGCTTATAACACCCAGTCCGGTGATGACAACACATCCACTATCGGGCAGGGCGGCACGGCCAATGTGGCTTATAACACCCAGTCCGGTGATGACAACGCATCCACTATCGGACAGGGCGGCACGGCAAATGCCGCTTATAACACCCAGTCCGGTGATGACAACGCATCCAATATCGGACAGGGCGGCACGGCAAATGCCGCTTACAGCACCCAGACCGGCAATGAGAACGAGTCCGATATTAACCAGGGTGGTTCCTTCAACTTGGCCGTAAACGAGCAGACCGGTAGGTCTGATGTCTCCGCCATCGACCAGGGCGGCGCTGCCAACCAGGCCTTTAATGATCAGGCCGGCACCGGCACCGGCAACGACTCCACCATCAACCAGAGCGGAACCGGAAACCTGGCCTACAACACCCAGCGCGGCGGCGGCACTCCCGGCGGTTGGAGTGGCGGGTGGTGGCCAATATATACGCCCCCCACAGCAGGCAACCTTTCGGTGATAAACCAAACAGGCGCCGGTAACGAAGCCCACAACTACCAGCTCAACAAGGAAAACACTTCCAGCATAGACCAGGCGGGCACCTTTAACTTCGCTTCCAATGAACAGACCGGTGAATACAACGATTCCACTATCGTCCAGGGCGGCACTGCCAACGCGGCCCTCAGTGAGCAGTCCGGTGATGGCAATGATTCCACCATTTACCAGGACGGCGCTGCCAACGCGGCCTTTAACAACCAGTCTGGTGATGACAATGATTCCGCCATCAACCAGGAGGGCTCTTTCAACCTGGCCCTTAATGAGCAGACAGGGGAATCCGACGAATCCACTATTGACCAGAACGGCTTGGCCAACCTGGCCTTGAACGTTCAGGAAGGCTCTGGCACCGGCAATAAATCCACTATTGACCAGGACGGCGCCGCCAATGCGGCCATAAGCTACCAAGAAGGAGGCGGCCTACTCTTCCAGCTTGGCAATGAGTCTGAGATTACTCAGACCGGCGTCGGCAACCTGGCTTTCAACTACCAGACCGGCATAGCCGTTCCCTTCGTGATTTCCGGTAATTATTCTTCCATAATCCAAAACGGCCTTGCCAATGCGGCCTTTAACATTCAACTTGGAGCCGGCGAGACCTCTGCCATAGATCAGGACGGCGCATTAAACCTGGCCTTCAATAGCCAGGTGGGTGCGGGCGACGATTCCGAAATCTGGCAGCAGGGCAGCGCCAACGCGGCCTTTAACACCCAGGTTGGAGTCGATGATGAAACCGATATCAATCAGACGGGTGTGGGCAACTTGGCCCAGGTGATGCAGGCTGGTTTGTCCCAGTACGCTGATATTGACCAGGACGGCTTCATGAACAGCGCGTTTGTCGAGCAGGCTAATGCAGACAATAGCGCTTATGTTACCCAGCAGGGCGCTCTGAACTCCGCCCTGGTGGTGCAGACCGGTTCCTGGGGTCTGGCCAATGTGAACCAGACCATGGCGGTTGGCTGCAGCGCCACAGTGATCCAGCACTAATTCAAACAAACCTCCAATCAAGTCCGGCCCCGGGCTGCTCCGGGGCCGGATTCTATCCTTAAAAATAACCGGGGGACCATGCCATGGACTGGAAATACTCCCTCATAATAACCTTCTTTACCTTTGCCTTTATTATGACGGGGAGTTATTGCAGGGCCGGGGAGCCGGATTCCCCAGCCTGGCTTGAGCTTAACGAGGAAAAGGGCAAACTCAAGGTTGTGCCCTTTTGTCAGGCTCCGGAGAGTGGTGAGTACAGATATCTTTTAAAGGTCAGAAAAAGCGGGGCTTCGGGCCGGTCCAACAGTTCCCAGGCAGGCCGGGTCTTTATCAGTGAGGGAGAGACCAAATCCCTTTGCAGACTGGTTTTAAGCTTTAATACAGGAGATTCCTATGAACTCTGTTTAAGCGTTTTTTACCAGGGCCGCCTGGTGGCCTGCGAAACCCTGCTTCACCCCCTGGGTATTTAAAACAAACGTGTTTTATCTGTTTTTAAAGGGTTTTCCTTTTTTTACTAAAAAACTTGCCGGGTCCATTGGTTTACGGTTGGGGGGGTGTAGGCGAATTCCCCGGCTGTTTTTTTACGTCTCATATCAGAGGCTGAAACCGGGCAGGTGTAGTGCTAGTTGATTCTGGTGACTGAAAAATCAGTCACAAAGCGCGTCGCGTACTTAAGGCGCGGCGTGTTCCTCTCCATATGGCTCCGGGTCCGCCATCCCCCCTGGGACCCGGAGCCATTCCTTTGTAATGGGTTGATTTTTGTTTGTCCAATCATGGGCTTTTGGGGTAGTTAAGTAAAAACAGCTTGTATTGATGAATAGTTAACCCAATCTTCTTGCTTGTTCCCATGTGATTCGTTTAGAATAAGAATTGATTGTGATCAAAGGTATCCATACACCTTTGAAGGCGTATCCCTTCTTCATTATCCTAAGGAGCTGTTTACCTTGCTCAAAGCCTTTTTCAACCCCAGAGGGGTGGCTGTGGTAGGGGCTTCCACCAAGCCCGGCAAGGTGGGTCACGACATTGTGGCCAACCTTAAGAACTACGGCTACAACGGAGGGGTTTATCCCATAAACCCCAAGGCAAAAGAGATATTGGGCCTTCCCGTTTTTAAAAACATAGACCAACTTCCCGATGAGGTGGACCTGGCAGTGGTGGCAGTGGCCCCAGCCATGGTGGTGACAAGCATCTATGAGCTGGCCCAAAAAAACATCATGGCCTGCGTAGTGGTCTCCAGTGGATTCAAGGAGGTCGGCGGCGAAGGAACCCAGCTTGAAAAAGACCTGGCCAAGGCCTGCCAAGAGACCGGGGTCAGGATCATCGGCCCAAACTGCGTGGGAATCATGGATTCATTCCAGGGTCTTAACGCCAGTTTTGCGGCGGGCATGCCCAATAAGGGGCATATCGGCTTTTTTTCCCAGTCGGGGGCCATGTGCCTGGCTATTCTGGACTGGTCTTTGGATAACGCCATTGGCTTTTCCAAGTTCATAAGCCTGGGAAACAAGGTTGACTTGACCGAGACCGAGATCCTGCACCTTTTGGCCGAAGACGAAGACACCCGGGTTATCATGGGATACCTGGAGGCGGTGGAAGACGGCAAAAAGTTCATGAAGGCCGCCGCCGAGGTCACCCGTAAAAAGCCGGTGGTGCTTTTAAAAAGCGGGGTGACCTCGGCCGGGGCCAAGGCCGCTTCCAGTCACACCGGAGCCCTGGCCGGGGCGGACGCAGCCTATGAAGCCGCCTTTAGCCAATGCGGGGTGCTCAGGGTGCATACCGTGCGCCAGCTCTTCAACCTGGCCCAGGCCCTGGCTCGCCAGCCGCTTTTGGCAGGCCCTGCCATGGCGATAGTCACCAACTCCGGGGGGCCGGGCATTATCGCCGCGGACTCGGTGGAAAAACTGGGCATGCATATGGCCGGGCTTCGGCCCGAGACCGTGGATGAGCTGCGGTCCTTTTTGCCGTCGATAGCCTCGGTATACAACCCGGTGGATATAACCGGCGGGGCCGCGGCCGAGCTTTACGGCAGGTCGCTGTCCATAACCGCCGAAGACCCCAACGTGGACGGGTTGATGGTGATTCTTTCACCCACAGCCACGGTGGACCCCCGCGAGGTGGCCAGGCTTATCTGCGAGGAAAAGACCAATAAGCCCATATTCAGTGTGCTTATGGGACGGCATTCGGTTGAGGAAAGCCGCATATACTGCATGGAGCAGGGCATGCCCGCCTATGACTTCCCCGAAGACGCGGTGCAGGCCATGGCCGGTATGATGCAATATCGCAAATGGCTTAACACCAAGCCCAAGCCCCCGGACCTGGTAGAGGGTAAAAAAGAAGTTGTGCAGGGCATTATCAATGAAATGCGAGCGGTCAAGCGGCGAGAGATGTCAGAGACCGAGGCCAGGGAGTGTTTTAAGGCCTATGGCATAAACGTGGCCCAATCCATACCGGCCGCCACCAGCGACGAGGCCGCGGCAGCGGCCGAAAAGCTGGGTTGCCCTGTGGTCATGAAGATAGACTCGCCCGCCATCAGCCATAAATCGGATGTGGGCGGAGTCAAGGTGGGGCTTAAAACCCCGGATGAAGTGGCCAGAGCCTTTTTGGAGATGACCAGCCGGGTGAGCCGCTTAAAGCCGAACGCCTGGGTGCGGGGAGTTCTGGTCCAGGAGATGGTCCAAGGCGGACGCGAGACCATTGCGGGCGTAACCAAAGATCCCCAATTCGGTCATCTGATCATGTTCGGCCTGGGAGGCATCTATGTGGAGGTCATGAAGGATGTTTCCTTCAAGGTGGCCCCCATAACCAGGGAAGACGCAGATCAGATGGTCAAGAGCATAAACGCCTTCCCGCTTTTGCGAGGAGTGCGCGGCGAGCCACCGGCAGACATGGCCGCGCTCTCAGACGCCATACTTTCCCTGGCATCTTTGGTGACGGATTTTCCCGAGGTTTCGGAAGCGGATATCAACCCCTTGCTGGTCCTGCCCAGGGGCCAGGGCGCCATGGCGGTGGACGCCAGGCTTTCTCTAAGCCGGCCGAATGGAGAAGAGTGAGATGAAATTGATTTACGTGGGCTCGGTTAGGGCCTTTGCTGGAAAGAATTTGTTCAGCCTGGGCCTGGCCAGGAACATGATGAACCACGGTCTGTCTCTGGCGGTGATGAAGCCCTACGGGTCCAATCCCCAGGCCATAGACGACACCTATACCGACGGCGACGCCTGGATCATGAATGAGACCCTGGAGCTTGGCCAGACCCCTGACCAGTGCTGCCCGGTGGTCCGCACCCAGGATCTGGTGGCCAAGGCACTGCGCGGCCATTCGGAAGACTATATGGCCAGGATAAAGGCCATGTATGAAGAGATGGGCCAGGGCAGGGACGTGGTTCTACTCTGCGGGACCGGAACCCTGCGCTCGGGAGCCATGGTCGGGGTCGGCGGTTATAAACTGGCCCTGGAATCCGGAGTCAAGGTGATCATCATAGACCGCTATGAAAACGACTTTTTCTTGGATGACCTTTTGAGCGCGGCCCTCAGGTTGAAGGACAACTTGGCCGGGGTGGTGATCAACGCGGTGGATCAGGAGATGAACGCAGCCCTTACGGAGCAGGTGACCCCGTTTTTAGCCAAACAGGGTATCAAGGTTCTGGGAGCTTTGCCCAAAGACGATCTTTTGAGTTCCGTTTCGGTTCGCGTCCTGGCTGAGATCCTGGGGGCCAAACCGCTGACCGGTTTCAGTCATACCGACCGCATGATAAAGAGGTTCTTTATCGGAGCCATGCAGGTGGGGCATGCCAGCCGCTTTTTCGGCGGGGCCAGGGATTTTGCCTGCCTGGTCGGCGGGGACAGGCCGGACATGCAAATGGCCGCCATTGAAGCAGGGGCCGCCTGCCTTATCCTGACCGGCAACTTCTATCCCAGCGAGATAATCATCAGCAGGGCAGAGGAGCATGACGTGCCGGTCATGGTGGTGAGGGCAGACACCTTTACGGTTTCCCGCAGTCTGGAGTTCGCGGGCATGAGGGATTCCTTGAGCCAGCCCGAGAAGATTAAACGGGCGACCGAACTGGTAAAGGAAGGTGTTGATTTCGATGCCCTTTATCAGGCGCTGGGGATTAAGCCCAAGAAATAAACCTTGCCTTGAAACATAAAAACCCCGGCGGGTTCCAACCCGCCGGGGTTTCATTATTTGGGCGGAAGTTGGTTTTTGCTTACTTAGCGCCCCTTTTGGCCAGGGATTCAGCCAACTCCTCTTCTTCAATGGCTTGGTCCATGTAGCCGTGGGCCCTCAGAATTTCGGCCAGGGCAATGCGAACCTCAGGATCCCTGGGTGAAAGCGCCACTGCCTGGCGGGCCTCGGAGACCGCACCGATCATATCGTCCATTTTAGAATGTATGCGGGCGATTTCAATGTGGGGATCAGGCGCCGTGACATCCAGGCGCCTGGCAGCCTGGAAAAAGCCCATGGCCTGGTTTGTATTGCCCTGGCTTTTTGCCATTAGCCCTTCCAGAAAAGGGCCCCGCCAGTCTCGGGGATGGTTTGCCTTCAGGGCTTCAACCCTTTCTCGGGCCAGATCTTTCTTTCCGCTCCTCAAAAGCAACCTCACCATGGCCATTTCCGTGGCTACCGGATCGCCGCTTTTGCGCGCTTTTTCCATGGCCTCGGCCAATTCCTGATGTTGCTGGGCAAGCTTTTTCTCTCCCCGTAGCTTATAGAGATTTGAGAGCATGCGGTGGGCTTTCAAGTCTGTGGGGTCGTTGGCAACGGCCTGGCGAAGGGCCTTTTCAGCCTCGGGAATTCTGCGCTCGGATAATAAAAGCTCTCCCTGCATACGATAGAGCCCGTTGGGTTTGGAAGAGGATCCAATGGTTCTTTCCACCAACAAAAGGGCCGATTGTTTTTGCCCCGCCGCCACAAACTGGCGCACCGCCTGTTCCACCGCTTCCAGGTCGTTGGGGTCTTTTTCCACTTGGCTCAAGGCCTTGGAGATCGAGAGATAGGTCAGGGCCTCTGTGCCCTGGTTCAGTTTGGTCAGGCAAAGGGTGAGATTGTCGTAGTACTCGGTGTTTAAGGGGTCCAGATAGACAAGGTGCCTCAAGGCGTCGGCTGCCCTGGAGAAGTTACCGTTATCTCTAAATATTATGGCCGCTAGCCGTAAGGTTTCCACATCTTTGGAGAACTTGTGTATTATCTGGTCCATGTGGCCTGCGGCATAGCCTGCCATGCCTTTTTCATGTAATGCCCGGGCCAGGTTGATGCGGGAGGTGTGATCATCCGGGTTTTGTTCCAGGGCCATGAGGGCGTTGGCGATGGTGTTTTCCCGGTTGGCCTCGGGCCTCAGCCCCATGGCCTGGTAGGTGTCCCCCATGCCCTGATAACCTTCGGGTCTGGCCGGCCATCCGCGCACCGCCTGCCGAAAAAGATCCAGGGCCTCCACATTGTGACCGGCTTTTAAGAGATTCCCACCTTCCATGAGAAGGGCCTTGAAGCGAGAGCCGGTGAGTATGCGCCATATCCATATTCTGATCAAGGTGAAATTCATCTGGTTTTTGCCTCGCTTTGGCCAAAATGTTTAAGCAGATTATTATATCATTATTATGCGGTCTGGTGCCCGAGTTGAGCCAGGGGCTTGATTAAAACAGTTTTTCCTTGTCACGGGCCGCTGTTGCCTGGTATGGGATTGACCACTAAACCTTGAGACTTTTAAAGGAGTTTCAGGTATATTCCCTTTTTTCGCTGGAATTGGTTATGAGTATCAAAAAAGGTTTTTTTAAGGGTTTGGTATTTATAAAAAAAGGCGCATTATGGCCAGGGTAGCGGCAGTGGTGCCTGCGGCAGGCAAGGGCAGTCGCATGGGGGCAAAAAAAGCCAAGCAATTCATGGAGCTTGCAGGAAAACCCCTCTTGAGCCACACTGTTTCCGTATTGAAGCGGGTCGCGGAAATTGCGGAGATTATTGTGGTGGTCCCTCCGGGTGGGGAGGAATCGGCCATAAAGGATTGCCTTCTGCCTTTTGATTTGCAATCTAAATGTCATGTTGTCCCGGGCGGGGCCGAAAGGCAGGACAGCGTTAAAAACGGTCTTCTGAAGGCAAGGGAACTTGGTGCGGATTATGTCCTGATCCACGATGGAGCCAGGCCCTTGGCCACACCGGAACTCTTCAGGAAAGTTTATCAAAAAACCCTTCTGCATGGCGCGGCCATTGCCGCGGTTCCCTGTTTTGATACTGTGAAAAAGGCCGGGGAGAACAACCTGGTGGAGACCACCTTGGATCGGAGTCGGCTGTGGCTGGTGCAGACTCCCCAGGGATTTGAACTTGATTTCTTGTTGGAGATTATTCAAAAGGCCTGTGACCAGGGCTATTACGCCACAGACGAGGCCGGGCTTTTGGAATGGGCGGGTAAAGAGGTGAAGCTGGTGCCCGGCGAGCGGGACAATTTCAAGATAACAACCCCGGAGGACCTGCGCCTGGCCCAATGCATAAAGGGCGGCCTTTTGCTCACCAGAATCGGCCAGGGCATGGATGTGCACCGCTTGGTCAAGGGCAGAAAACTTGTGCTCGGCGGGGTTTTGCTGGACCATGATCTGGGCCTGGACGGCCATTCAGATGCAGATGTGCTGACCCATGCGGTTATGGACGCGCTTTTGGCTGCAGCCGGTCTGGGCGATATCGGCCGCTGGTTTCCGGATAACGACCCTGCCTTTAAGGGGGCAGACAGCCTGGAGCTTTTGGCTCGGGTATGCGGCGAATTAGTCAAAGAGGGGTGGCGGCCTCAACAGATAAGCGCCACCCTTATGGCTCAAAAGCCTAAAATCGCCCCCCATGCCGAGAAAATGCGGGGAAACCTGGCCAGGGCCACCGGGCTTGGGGTCAGGGATATAAACGTGGCTGCGACAACGACCGAAGGCCTGGGCTTTGTGGGCAGGCAAGAGGGCATGGCCGCCATGGCCACGGCGGTGATTCAAAAGATAAACCCGGTTTAAGGTTGAACCGTTTTTTTTTAAATATCGGACGTAAGGGTTTTACTCCTGGAGTTGGTCCTTATAATATGGATAGCCTGGACTTTTAATAACCATCTAAATTCAGCGCGGATGGTTTCAAACGATAGGAGAAGATATGGCGCTTAGGATCTACAATTCACTGACTCGTAAAAAGGAAGAGTTTGTTCCCAGTCAACCTGGCAAGGTGGGCCTGTATGTCTGTGGAGTTACCGTGTATGACGACCCCCACGTGGGGCACGCCAGGTGTTACGTAGCCTTTGATGCCATTATCCGCCATTTCAAAGCCCGTGGCTATGATGTCACCTATGTGCGCAACTTTACCGATGTGGATGACAAAATCATAAAAAGGGCCAACGAGCTCGATATTTCCACAGGTGAATTGAGTGAACGCTACATTGATTCCTTTAGCAAGGATATGGCGTCTTTGGGCGTGCTGCCCGCGAGTATCGAGCCCAAGGCAACAGAGCATATAAAGGAGATCATAGACATTGCCCAGGACCTGATCGAAAAGGGCCATGCCTATGAATCCGGCGGAGACGTTTATTTCAGGGTGCAGAGCTTCAAGGGTTACGGTAAGTTGAGCGGCCGCGACATAGAGCAGATGCAGGCAGGCGCCCGCATTGAGGTGGATGAGCGCAAAGAGCATCCCATGGACTTTGTGCTCTGGAAAGCCAGTAAGCCCGGTGAACCCTCCTGGGAAAGCCCCTGGGGCCAAGGCAGACCGGGCTGGCATATTGAGTGCTCGGCCATGAGCCTTAAATACCTCGGCGGCGAGTTTGATATCCATGGCGGAGGCAAGGACCTTATTTTCCCCCACCATGAGAACGAGGTGGCTCAGAGCGAATGCGCCACTGGTCAGGGCTTTGCCCGCTTTTGGGTGCATAACGGTTTTGTGCAGGTCAATCAGGAGAAGATGTCCAAATCTTTGGGTAACTTTTTTACCATCAAGGATATCCTCAAGACCACAAGGCCCGAGGTTCTGCGCTTTTTCCTTTTGAGCAAGCATTACCGCTCGCCGATTGATTTCAGCGACCAGGCCTTGAGCGAGGCTGCCCAGGGTATGGAAAGGCTTTACCGGGCCTTGGCGGCGATTGACCAGGAGGTGACCGAACCCCTGAACAAGGCCATCACCCATCCCGATGACCTCAAATACATGGAAGAGATCAACGAAGCGGCCCAGAGCTTTGAAGACGCCATGGACGACGACTTTAACACAGCCGCGGCTTTAGGCGCTTTGTTTGCCCTGGCCAAGATAGCCAACCGCTTGGTGGCTCTGCCTCAAAAGGAAGAGAGGGACGCGCTGTTGTCCCTGTGCCGGGCCAGGCTGAGCAATTTTGGCGCCCGCCTGGGCATTTTGAACTCTGATCCCACGGAATATCTGCAAACAAGCGGTGTGGGCCAAGATGCAACGGGTCCCTCAGCCGAGGAGATCGAGGCCTTGATCGAGGAGCGTAAGCAGGCCCGCAAGGATAAAAATTTCGCTCGGGCCGATGAGATTCGGGATCAGTTGGCCGCCCAGGGAGTGATGCTGGAAGACACTCCCCAGGGAACCCGCTGGCACAAGGAATAGATTCAGTAATTTTTACGTAAAGTAATAATGGGCCGGGCCTGAAATGTGCGCTTATGCATTGACGGGACTCGGCCTTTTAAGCATTCGGCGCTTTTTAACGCCGGATAAAGGTGATTAAGGGTGGACAAAAAACAGGAGCTCAGTTCCAGGTTCTGGAGCACCAAGCCCTCGCCCCAGGGAGGGGTTTTCAGCCTTACCAGTGAGTTCAAGCCCCAGGGTGATCAACCCCAGGCTATTTCCGATATCTCTTTGGCCCTGGAAAAGGGGGTGGAGCATCAGGTGCTTTTGGGGGTCACCGGCAGCGGCAAGACCTTTACCATGGCCAACGTGATCCAAAACCACCAAAAGCCAACTTTGGTCCTGGCCCCCAACAAAACCCTTGCCGCCCAGCTTTATGGAGAGTTCAAGGCCCTTTTCCCCAAAAACGCGGTTGAGTATTTTGTTTCTTATTACGACTATTACCAGCCCGAGGCCTATATTCCGGCCAGTGACACCTATATAGAAAAGGATTCCTCCATAAACGACAAGATCGACCGCATGCGCCACGCAGCCACTGCCGCCCTTTTGACCAGGCGGGATGTGATTATTGTGGCCAGTGTTTCCTGTATATATGGCTTGGGTTCGCCCGAGGCCTATGCGGATATGCTGCTTTGCCTGGATGTGGGGCAGGAGCCCGGCCGGGAGGCGGTGATAAGAAAGCTGATTCAGATCCTCTATGAACGCAATGACTATGATTTTCACCGCGGGACCTTCCGGGTGAGGGGGGATGTTGTGGAGGTCTACCCTGCCTATGAAGAAGACAGGGCCGTCAGAATCAGCTTTTTCGGCGACGAGGTGGAGGAAATCGCCTTTATCGACCCCCTGAGGGGTAAAAAACTCGGCACGGAAAACCGCATAACCATATTTCCGGCCAGCCACTATGTTACGGACGAGGCCATAAGGGAGAGGGCCTTAAGCTCCATTCGCAGTGAATTGGGCGAGCGGCTCCAGGTCTTTGAATCCGGCAACCGGCTTTTGGAGGCCCAGCGCATAAGGGAGCGCACCCTTTTTGACCTGGAGATGATGAAGGAGCTGGGATATTGCCACGGCATTGAGAACTACTCCCGTCATCTCACCGGCAGAGAGGCCGGAGATCCGCCGCCGACCCTGCTGGATTATTTCCCCAAGGACTGGCTTTTGATTGTGGATGAGAGCCATATCACTATTCCCCAGGTGGCGGGAATGTACCGGGGCGACCGCTCCCGCAAGGAGACCCTGGTGGATTTCGGCTTTCGTCTGCCGAGCGCCCTGGATAACCGGCCCTTGAATTTCGCTGAGTTCAGTGAGCACCTTAATCAGTCGATTTATGTTTCAGCCACACCTGCGGATTATGAACTGGAAAAGGCAGGTGGTGTGGTGGTGGAGCAGATAATCCGGCCCACCGGGCTTATGGACCCGGTGATAGAGGTGCGCCCGGCCGTGGCCCAGGTGGAGGACCTTTTGGCAGAGGTGCGAAAGGTGGCAAAAAAGGGGGAGAGAACCCTGGTCACCACCCTGACCAAGCGCATGGCCGAGGAGTTGACCGACTACTTGAGCGAGCAGGGGGTGAAGGTTCGTTATATGCACAGTGATGTGCAGACCATAGAAAGGGTCCAGATTCTGCGGGAGCTGCGCCAGGGCGAGTTTGACGTGCTGGTGGGAATCAACCTTTTGCGGGAGGGGCTGGATCTGCCCGAGGTCAGCCTGGTGGCGATTCTGGACGCGGACCGGGAGGGCTTTTTGCGCTCCGCCAGAAGCCTGATCCAGACCGCGGGGCGGGCGGCCCGAAACGCGGAAGGCAAGGTGATTTTCTATGCCGACAAGGTCACTGATTCCATGCAAAAGACCATGGATGAAACAGCAAGAAGGCGGGTGATCCAAAACCAGTACAACCAGGAACACGGCATCACCCCTGAGACCGTTAAAAATACACTCAAAGCCATGCTTCCCCACGAACTTGAGGCGGACTACACCACTGTTTCCAAGTCCAGGAAAAAACTTGATCTGTTGCCCGAGGAGATTCCCTTTAAGATTAAGGAATTGCGCAAAGAAATGCTGACCGCGGCCGAGGAGCTGCGCTTTGAAGACGCGGCGGAGCTGCGGGACCGGATCAAGGAGCTGGAGGAGCAGGAACTCAAGTGGCGGATCTGAAGGATAAAACAACCTCCCTTACCGGGCATTTGGTGATCAAGGAGGCCCTGGCTCGCGCACCCAGATCGCCGGGGGTGTACCTCATGAAAGACCCCTCGGGCAAGATCATCTATGTGGGCAAGGCCAAGGTCCTGCGCAGCCGGCTCGGCAATTACGCCCGGGTGGAGGATCACCCCACCTATTACCGCCACAAGGTGCAGACCATGGTAAGCCGGGTGGCCCAAGTGGAGTGGGTGGTCACCGGTTCGGAAAAAGAGGCGCTTTTATTGGAAAATACCCTGATAAAGCGCCATCGTCCCAGGTACAATGTGGACCTCAGGGATGACAAGAGCTATCCCCTGTTAAAGCTCGGGTTGGATCATGAGTTCCCCAGGCTCAGCATTGTCAGGGGGCGCGCCGAAGGGGACGCCAAGTATTTCGGCCCCTTTGATAAAGTGGGAGCGGCCAGGAAGACCTTGAGCCTGTTGCAGCGCATATTTCCTTTGCGCAGGTGCACGGATCACACCCTGAAAAATCGGGCTCGGCCCTGTCTGGATTATGAGACCGGCCGCTGTAGCGCGCCTTGCGTGGGCAAAATCGATAACGCTGATTATCAGGGATTGGTGGATCAGCTTAAGCGTTTTTTTGTGGGGCAGGGCAGGGATGTGGCCCTGGAGTTGAAGCGCCGCATGGAAGAGGCTTCCCAAGGGGAGCGCTTTGAACAGGCCGCGGCCTTGAGGGACCGTTATTTTGCCCTTTTGCGCACCGTTGAAAAGCAAAGGGTGGCCGGACCCACAGGCGGAGACCAGGATGTCTGGGCTCTCCATGAAGACAGGGGTGCTTTTCGCCTGGCAATTTTGCGGGTAAGGTCGGGCAGGGTCGTCTCCAATCAGGTAAAAGATTTGAAAGGAGCCTTGGCCGATCCCGAAGAGATTATGGGGCAGGCTCTTTTGGCTTTTTATGAGCTCAATGGCACGCCTCCTCCGCTGGTGCTTTTGTCCCACATGCCTTCGGACCCGAGCCTGGTGGCCGAGGTTCTGAGCGACAGGGCGGAGCGAAAGGTGGAGCTGAGGAAGCCCCAAAGGGGAGAGAAAAGGGGCCTTTTGGACCTGGCCCTTTTAAACGCCTCCCAGCCCAGGGTGGAGACGGAAGACAAGTCTGAAAAATCGCTTTTACTTTTGGAAAAAAAGCTGGGCCTGGATGCGCCGCCGCGGCACATGGAGTGTATAGATATCTCCCATCTGGGGGGCAGGCTCACTGTGGCCAGCCTGGTGGCGTTTAAGGACGGCAAGCCGTATAAAGAGGGATACCGCCGCTACAAGGTCCTTACCAAGGATGTGGGCGGGGATGATTATGCGGCCATGAAGGAAGTGGTTTTGCGCCGCCTGTCGGGCGACAGGCCCCTTCCGGATCTTTTGGTGGTCGATGGCGGCAAGGGGCAACTGAATGTGGCTCTTTCCATATTGCAGGAGGTGCCTTATGAACGACGCCCGCCCCTGGCAGCCCTGGCCAAGGGCAGGGAGACCGGGCCGGATAAGGTGTATGTGCCCGGCAGGAAAAACCCGGTGAATTTGGCGGCCAGGGAGCCGGCCATTTTCATGCTGATGCATTTGAGGGATGAGGCGCACCGTTTTGCCATCACCTATCACCGTTTGTTGCGGCTAAAGGCGCTTAAGCGCTCCATACTTGAAGAGATACCCGGTGTAGGCCCCAAGAAGAGCCGCGCCATGCTTAAGGCCTTTGGCTCTTTGGCTGCGCTCAAAAAGGCTGAACCCGCTTTAATAGCAAAAAAAGCAAGAATTGATCAGGAGTCGGCCCGCCGGACTTCGGCCTTTTTGGCCGCCCTTGACACCAAACCGGGCCCAGAGTAGATTTTGGTATTCATTTCGGAGGAATAAATGTTTGGCATTGGCTTGCCCGAACTTATGATAATTCTGGTGGTGGCCCTATTAGTTGTGGGCCCGAAAAAACTCCCGGATCTGGCCAAAAGCCTTGGCAAGGGATTAAGTGAATTCCGCCGGGCCACGGACGAGATCAAAAGCGAGTTGTCTGATAATCAGACCTATCAGGATATTCAGGGTATAAAAGATTCTTTTCAGGAGACCGTGGAATCGGTAAAGCCCCAGGCCCTTTTGGATACGCCCCCTTCCAAAAAAGACCAGGCTGATAAACCCGAACCCGCGGAGGTGAAAACTCAGCCCGTGGAAGATTCTTTGGATAAAACCGCCAAAGAATTCCTGGAGTCTGGTTCCTCAGATGAGCCGGACGAGTCAGACAAGGCGGATAAGACCAATGTCTGAGAACACCATGGAGAACAGCCAGGCTGAGCCTCAGGAGGAGAGCCGGGAACAGGGCATGTCCTTCATGTCTCACTTAGAGGAGCTGCGCACCTGTCTGGTTCGGGCGGTCATAGCGATCATGATAGGTTTTTTGGGGGCCTATGCCTTTAAGGAAAAGATCTACGCCTTTCTGACCGAACCCCTGGTGGCGGCCCTGCCTGCCACCGGAAAGCTGATCTACACCGCACCGGCCGAGGCCTTTTTCACTTATTTAAAGGTAGCCCTGTTGGCCGGAGTGGTGGCTGCCTCGCCTGTGGTCTTTTATCAGTTCTGGCGTTTTGTCTCACCCGGGCTTTACAAGCACGAGCGCAGGCTGATCTGGCCCTATGTGGTTTTTTCTTCGGTGCTTTTCATTGTGGGCGCAGTCTTCTGCTATACCGTTGTCTTCCCTTACGCCTTCACCTTTTTCATGAGTTTCGCCACCGAAGAGATCGTGCCCATGGTTAGCTTGAAGCAGTACCTCTCTTTCAGCGGCACTCTTCTGTTTGCCTTTGGTGCGGTTTTCCAAATGCCCCTGGTCTTGATTTTTTTGGGCAGATTGGGCATTGTGAATAACAAGATGTTGCGCCAAAAACGTAAGTACGCAGTTCTGATTATGTTTTTGGCCGCGGCTTTTTTCACGCCTCCGGATGTGGTGAGCCAGATCATGATGGCATTGCCTCTTTTGATACTCTATGAAATCTCCATCTGGCTAGTGGCTGCTTCGGAAAAGAAAAAAGCCGAGAAACAGGCCGAAGAGGAGGCTGAGTTCGAGTCCTAACAGGGGGAGACAGGCCCCGAAACAATGAATTCATTTGACGGGTGCTTTGGCCTTGAACCGTAAGCACCGGTTTCTTTTAAGGAGATAAAAATGAAAAAAATTTTGGTCACAAGACGCATACCCCAGCCTGCCCTGGATCTTTTCGGGAATATGGATGGCGTGGAACTGGTGGTCTCGCCCCATGACCGCCCGCTTGCCAGGCAGGAGCTTCTCGATATGAGTCAGGGAGCCACGGCCGTACTTTCCATGCTGGTGGACAAGATCGACGCGGATTACATGGATAGGTGCCCCGATGTGAAGATTGTGGCCAACTTTGCGGTCGGCTTTGACAATATAGATTTGGAAGCGGCCAGGGAACGGAAAGTGATTGTGGCCAACACCCCGGATGTGGTCACAGATGCCACGGCTGATATGGCCCTGGCCCTGATGCTCGGCGTGGCCCGGCGGCTGGTTGAGGGCGACCAGCTGGTGCGTAAGGGCGAATTCAAGGGCACCTCTCCCATGTTCATGCTTGGTGTCGACCTTAAGGGCAAGACTCTGGGCATCTACGGCATGGGCCGTATTGGCCTGGCCGTGGCCAGAAGGGCGCGGGCCTTTGGCATGAATATCGTTTACACCAAGCGAACACCAGACCCCGAGGCAGAGGCGGAACTCGGCGCCAGGTACCTTTCCTTTGATGAGTTTTTGGCTGCTTCTGACTTTGTCTCTGTTAACGCCCCTCTCACAGAGCAGACCAAAGGCGCCTTTAACTACCAGGCCTTCGGCAAGATGAAAAAAACCGCCTATGTGATCAACACCGCCAGGGGACCCTTGATCAAGGAAGCGGATCTGGTCAAGGCGCTTTCCGAAGGCCTCATAGCCGGAGCCGGGCTGGATGTCTATGAAAAGGAGCCTTTGGTGCATCAGGGCCTTTTGGATATGCCCAATGTACTGTTGGCGCCCCATGCCGGAACCGCCACCTGGGAGACCCGTTGCGATATTGGCAGCACGGCGGCTGAAAATATCATCGCCTATCTGAAAGGGGAGGAAATCCCCCACAGGGTGGTTTAACTTGCATTTAGCTGTCCGACTCATGTAAAATTAATATTTTACGGGGTCGAGACAGTTTTTTTCCGTTTGGTTACAGTAAACTTTGCTCCACGGCTTGACAGGCGCCATGTGTGCAGCCATAATCAAATTCTGTCTTCGGGCCCATAGCTCAGTTGGTAGAGCCTCCGGCTCATAACCGGATAGTCCCTGGTTCGAGGCCAGGTGGGCCCACCAAAATTTAAGGAGTAGGCCATATGGAAACCGCTTATGTGCATAGGGAAAGATCCCGAAAATGCACAAAAGCGTCGGACACGGCCTGAAAAGGGGCGCCTCAGCGAGGGGCGCCCACTTTATTGCCCTCATGACTGAGCATACTAAATACATAAATGTGGCCCAGGTGGCACAAATCATGGAGGAATGGGCTCCAGCCTGGACTGCCGAACCCTGGGACAGGGTAGGCCTTCTGGCCGGAAACCCCAAGGCGGAGGCCCGGAAAATCTGGGTGGCCCTGGAGTTGGACGAAATCCTCCTGAAAAAGGCCTTGGCCGCGAATGTAGACTTACTTTTGACACACCATCCCCCTCTTTTTAAACCACTGGAAAATTTGCGCACGGATAACCCGCAGACCGACCGGTTGATCAGGGCCGTGGCCGGAGGGCTTTCTCTTTTTGCCGCTCACACCAATCTGGATGCGGCCCCCGGCGGGGTTAACGATGCCTTGGCCGAGCGCTTGAGCCTTGTTGAAACCAGGCCCTTGGAAGAGATCAAAAAAGGCATGGCCAAACTGGTCACCTTTGTGCCCGAGCAGGAATTGGGATCAGTCAAAGATGCTCTTTTCAAAAAAGGAGCTGGCCGTATAGGCCAGTACAATGAATGTGCCTTCACCACCTTAGGTGAAGGCTCTTTTTTTGCGCCGGAGGGGCGAACCCCCTATCTCGGCAACCCGGGCGGCAGAAACCGGGTGCGTGAATGCAGACTTGAAACCGTGGTCCCTTCGGCCGAATTGGGAGCGGTTATAAAGGCCCTATACCAGGCCCATCCCTATGAAGAACCGGCTTTTGATATCTATGAACTCAAGCAGGGTCCTTCCGGATTTGGCCTGGGCAGGGTGGGCAGTTTGCCCGAACCCTTGAAAGGTAAGGAATTTTTGGAATTGGCTGCGCGCAAGTTGGGTGCGACCCACGGCGCTTTTGCAGGACCTGTTCCGGAAAAAGTAGATAAGGTTGCTGTGTTGGGCGGCTCAGGCGGTGATTTCATCGACCGGGCGGCGTCCAGCGGAGCTCAGGTATTGGTAACCGGCGAAGCAGGCTATCACCAGGGTGAAAGGGCTTGGGACCTTGGCATATGCCTATTGGTGCTGGGTCATTTTCAGACCGAGGAAATCGTCGTATTGCCATGGGCAACTCAATTGGCCGCCCGCATAAAAGCCAGCGGTTTTGAGGCTGAGGTAACGCCCTGGACCAAGGGCCGCGACCCCTGGCGGCCCGTATTCGAAGAATAGAAGGAGGCAAATTTTGCTGGAGCAGTTGAAGCTTCTGGTTAAGCTCCAAAAATTGGACAAAACTCTTTACGATCTCACCCAGGAGCTGGAAGCCATTCCCCAGCGCCTGGAGGAGCTGAGTCAAGCGGAAGAAGTCCTGACCAGTAATTTGGAACAGAACCAGGCGGTCCTCTCAGAGATTGAGAGCAAGCGCAAGCTTATGGAGACCGAGAACGATCAGATCCAGGCCAGGGTTCGCAAGGCCGAGTCCCGGCTCATGTCTTCCAAAAACCAGCGTGAGTACCGGGCCGCGACCGCCGAGATTCAAGAGGGGAAGGATACGGTAAAGGGAAACGAAGAAGTCCTTTTATCACTCATGGAAGATCAGGAAGCCTTAAAGGCCCAGATCGCCGAGATTGAGGGGCGTTTAAAGACCATCACCGCAGACGCCGATGAGCAGAAAGAGGTTCTTTCCAAAAGGTCCGCCGAAATTCAGACTCAGGTGGATAAGCTTGGCAAGAACAGAGGCGGCCTGACCAAGGGTATTGATTTCGATCTCATGGATCGTTACGACTTTATCCGCGAAAACCGCCAAGGCGTGGCCCTGGCCCCTGTGAGCAAAGGGGTCTGTGGAGTCTGCCACATGCGCATTCCTCCCCAACAGTTTAATGAACTTCAGCGCATGGACCGCATCATGGATTGCCCTTCCTGCCGTCGTTTGATCTACTGGGCAGATGCGGAGACCCTGAACGGGGCTGACGACGAATGAGCCCGCTAGGCTCCGCGAAAAGGCCCGGCCCTGAATTGGTGCTCCATTCAGACGGCGCCAGCCGGGGAAATCCCGGCGAGGCCGGGGCTGGGGCGGTCCTCTATGACAAAGAGGGCGGAGAAGTCAGGGCCCTGACCCGCTACCTGGGTAAAGTGACTAATAATGTAGCGGAATATCAAGGTCTTATCCTGGGTGTCAAGGCAGCTTTGGAATTGGAAGTCGCCTCCCTTTCCGTGCGCCTGGATTCGGAACTCCTGGTTAAACAGTTAAACGGTCAATACCGAGTTAAAAGCCCGCTTTTAAAACCTTTGTTCGATGAAGTCAAGACCCTGTTGCAGGGCATTGAACAGGTGGATATTATTCATGTAAGGCGAGAGTTTAACAAAAGGGCCGATGAGTTGGCCAACCAGGCCATAGACCGGAGATAGGGTCTTTTGATCAGGACCTTTTGACTGGGCAGGCCCTTTGAGGTCTGACTGGGTTTGTTTTTAAGCTAAGCGGGACAGAGTCGGCCGGATGACCGCCGGCTTTAGCAATAAGGCGAGAGGAAAGTCCGAGCACTGAAGGGCAGGGTGCTGGCTAACGGCCAGGGGGGGTGACCCCATGGACAGTGCCACAGAAAACAGACCGCCGTCTTCCTTTGGAAGGCGGTAAGGGTGAAACGGTGAGGTAAGAGCTCACCAGTCCGGGCGGCGACGTCCGGAGCTAGGCAAACCCCACCCAGTGCAAAACCAAATAGGGAGGTGTTAAGGGCTGCCCGTCCGATACCTCCGGGTAGGTTGCTTGAGGCGTCGGGTAACCGGCGTCCTAGAGGAATGGTCATCGCCCGGCTTTTTAGCCGGGAACAGAACTCGGCTTACAGGCCGACTCTGTCCCCTTTTTTCAAGGTTTTCTCAGTCGGCCTTGGAATTCCGTTAAAAAAAGGAAGCTGATCTTGGCTCAACCATTGGTGGCCATTGGGGTCCGTCTGGCCCGTTTTCCGGAGTTCACAACCCTGGGGCTTCGCCCCAATCTGGAAGATTATCCGCCGGAGCATTTGGAGCTTATCCAAAATGCCCGGCGGATTTTTTATCCCACAGATGCCTTTGCCCTGCAGCTCAGCGCCATGGGCAAGGGTATTTATCCCTCTTTGGAGTGTCATTTGCTGGAGGGGGATAAGATAAAGCAAACCACTTTGTTCAACCTTCTGGGGTTGGACCATCCCCGCACCAGGGTTTTTTACGGTAAACAGGCACAGGCAATCACCGATTATTTCAGCTTTCCCTTTGTGGCCAAAAAAGCCAGGGGCTCCGCCCTGGGCAAAGGGGTTTATCTGGTTCGCAATCAGGCAGAGCTAAACGCCTATCTGCTTGACAACAGCCCGGCCTATATCCAGGAGTATTTACCGATAAAAAGGGATATACGGGTTATTGTTTTGGGGTTTGAGCCGCTTTTGGCCTATTGGCGCTGGAGCCAGCCCGAGGATTTCCGCACCAATGTGGCCCGGGGCGGCCAGGTGGATTTTGAAGGCGTGCCCGACTCTGCCGTGGAACTGGCTGTGGAAGCGGCCAGAAGCGCCAACTTGAACGAAGTGGGGGTTGATGTGGCCTTTTGGCAAGGCAAACCTTACCTGCTTGAGTTTAATGTTAAATTCGGTCATCATGGCCCCGGACTGGCAGGCATTGATATACCGGGTGTGATTGCGCAAAGGATAATTGCAGGTGAACTGTGAAAAGGGGGCGGATCAAAAGATGACTCTTTTCCAGCTTATGAATTCAGATATAAAGGCCAAGGCGCTTTGGCTCTATGGAAGCGATTCCAGGGGGGATCTGCTCAAGGTCCTTCTTACCGACGGCACCTTTGCCATGCTCATGTACCGTTTCATGCAGGCCAGCCATAAGACGGGGCTATTTCCCTTTACCATGCTGTTTAACAAGCTGATAACCTGGTTCGGCGGCTGTGTAATCGGAAGAGGCGCGGATTTCGGGCCGGGATTTGTGCTTATCCACGCTCTGGGTGTGGTGATAAACACAAATGTGCAAGGCGGCAGCCACGTATATCTGGAACACCAGGTGACCATTGGGGCTGAAAAGGGCATGGCCCCCGTCTTGGGCAATCACATATTTGTGGGGGCGGGTGCCAAAATCCTCGGTCCGGTCAAGGTGGGGGATCAGGTTCGGGTTGGGGCCAATGCCGTTGTCCTGGAAGATGTGCCGGATAATGCAACCTGCGTCGGCGTTCCTGCCAAAAATATCTTAAAGGAAAAGCAGAATTAAAAATCTGCCTTTACCTCACCCGCAAAAAAGAAAACCGGCCGGATTTAAGTTGATCCGACCGGTTTTTTTCATGTCCTGTTATGGTCTATTGGGGAATGGTCTTGAATTTTTCAGCGTTTTTCATGAGTGCGATAACCGGTTCCATGCCATAAGGCGATCTTTGCTCAATGGCCTTGAGCACAGAGCCTCCGCCGGTAAAAAAATAATATTGGGCATCGTCCTGCACGGACAGGTAAAGGCCCGGGCAAAGATCCTTGAATTCCTGCAGGGTGTCTCCTCCACCATAAAGTTTGTTGGCCTCGCGGTTGGCGTCAATGGTGGTGTCCAAGGCCCTGGAACCGTCTGTGAAGTGGGGAGTGAAGCCCATGACCGCATTGACAAATATGGTCCTGGCCCGGCCCAAGACTTCCTTTACCTTCGGGTCCTCGAAACTGGCCGAGTCTATATCCAAGATGTAATTCAGCTCCCGGCCGGGTTTCAGGTCTTCAACCCTGAGGGTGCGGAAGGCGTTTTCTTCCCTGCCGAGCAGGTCGCTCTCCACAATCAGGGGAAGCTCTAAGATCTTGCCCTGCTCTTTGTCTTTTTTCACAAGCTCCCCGGCCGCTTCTATGTCGGTGTCACTGACTCCCTTGATCTTGACCCCGTACTTGGCGCAAAGGTAGGTGTTATAGATCACCCCTCCCAGAATCAGGTAATCCACCTGTTCGTACATGGCGTTTAAGGGGCCTATCTTGGTGTCATACTTGGCCCCGGCCACCACACCCACAAAGGGCCGCTCGGGTTTCAGCACCTGCTCCAAGTTGTTCAACTCGGCCTGCATGAGCCAGCCTGCATAACTTGGCAAATGATAAGTTATATCCAGGGTGGAGGCATGGGGCTGCCAAGAGCCAAAGGCATCGTTCACATAGATATCGGCCAGCCCGGCCAATTGCAGGGCCAATGACTCCCTGGCCTCGCCTTTTTGCTCCTCGCCTGCAAACCAGCGGGTGTTCGGTAGATAGATTCCGCCTATCCTCCCCTGTTCAAGCTCCCGGATGGCCAGGTTGATGCTGGTGTCAATGGCCTGGATGCCTTTTTCCGTGGCCCTGAATTCGGGCACCATAAAGCGGCTGTGCAGTTTGGATTCCAGGTATTCCACAATCGGTCTTACCGAACTGGAATCGTCCACTTTTATGTCACCGGTTTTTTTGTCCCTGGGCCTGCCCACATGGGTCATTAGTATGGGCCTGCCGCCTTGCTGCACAATGTAAAACAAGGTGCCTATGGTTCGGTCAATGCGGTACGGGTCTCTTATTTCGCCTTTTTTGACCACATTGTGATCAAATCTGACCAATACGACCTTGTTTTTAAGGTCCGCCTGCTGCAAAAGGGGCAGGCCGGGGTCCAGGTTTTGGCCGGTCATGTTAAACCTCCTTTTACTTGCGTCTCCACTTGCCCGAATTTTCCTGAATCCACCAGCCGCCGCGGGCCTTGTTGCGCCATTGGTCGGCAAATATTCCCTGAATTTTTCCAATTTGGTTTGGTTTTATATTCAGGGCCTTGGCCACTTCCTTGTAAAGGGCGTTTCTGGCCATGTTGTCTGCGTTGACCAGCCTTTTCAAGTTGGCCACATCACGCATGTTAAGTCCCTTGGTGTCACGCACGGCCAACATGCCGTCTTTGGTTATGCCAACATTGCCCTGGTTGTAGTATTTGGCCAGTTTTTGATGGTTGCCAGCGATCTTGCTCTTAAGCGCCCTGATTGAGGCGTTGCTTACAGTAGTGGCGCTGGCTGCGTGAGCTTCCCTGGGCGCCAAAAAAGCCAGCACCTGGCGCAGAAGCGAACTGGTCTGCTCTTTTTTTGGCGCTGGTTTTTGTTTTTCATCGCCCTTGTAAACTTCGTCTACAATCTCGTCCGCGAGCTTTTCGACTTTGGCGGCCGGAAAATAGATATTCACGGTTACGCAGGCCGAGGCCAGTAGCATCATGCCCATTACTATCAGGCTGCGGGACCTGAGTATTTGCCGCATACCATCTCCTTGGTTTTGGTAATCGGGTTAAAACTTATCCTTATATAGAGTACACCTGATTACCCGGTCGCGGTCAAACGGTTTGGCGGCTGCGATCCGCCTGTTTTACCTGTTTGACAAATTCGGCCAGTTTTGAATGATCCTTTCTACCGGGGCAAAGCTCCACACCGCTTGATACATCCACGGCAAATGGTTTGACCAGGTCGATTGCCCGGGTCACGTTTTCGTGATTCAATCCCCCGGCCAGGGTTATGGGCCTTTGGGCTGAAATACCAATTGCCAGGGACCAGTCAAAGGCCAGGCCCGTGCCTCCTGGTTTGGCCGGATGAAAGGTATCCAGCAAAAGGGCGCAGTTTGGGTAGACTCCCGGCTTGGGCTTATGATCGGGCCTGATTTTAAGGGCCTTGATCACCCCGGGGCCAAGTTGTTTTGCGGTTTGTTCGTCTTCCCGGCCGTGAAGCTGAATGTGGTCAAAGCCGCACCAGTTTTTAAGATAAAGCATTTCCTTTAACGGATAATCCACAAAAAGCCCCACTGTGCTCACAAATGGCGGGAGGCATCCTATAATTCGGCGGGCCAGATCAGGGGTCACCTGACGCGGGCTTGGGGCCAGCACAAAGCCCAGGGCATCCACCCCCAGGGAGACGGCTTTTTGCGCGTCGTCAGGGTTGGTGATGCCGCACACCTTGATTCTGGTTCTGAATTCCATTTCTCACACAGCCATAAGACGTCTTTTATTGGAGACCTCGACCAGCTGGTTCAGTTTGGCCAGGGCCTCGCCCTGATCAATGGCGCCGGCGGCCAGGAGCATGCCTTGCTTGAAGTCTTCGGCCTTGCCCGCGGCTTTAAGGGCGACAGCCGCGTTCATAAGCACCATATCCCTGGCCGGTCCCGCTTCACCGTTTAAGACTGCCAGGGTTATTTTTTTGCTCTGTTGAGGGGTTTCGCAGGTTATTGCCCTGGGGTCTGTGGGAGTGAGTCCCAGGTCTTGGGGGTGGAGCGTTTCCAGGCTTACATCCTTGCCGTCAAAAAAAGCCATATGGGTGGGGCCGGTCAAGGTTACCTCGTCATAGCCGCCCTGTCCGTGCACCACATAGGCCTTTTCCGCACCCAGCCGTCCAATGACCCGGGCCAGGGGAGCCACCAGCTCCTGGTCATAGACTCCAACTAAAAGAACCTTGGCCCTGGCCGGATTGGTCAAGGGGCCCAAAAGGTTGAAGATGGTGCGCACCCCCAGCTCCCTGCGGGGCGGCATGGCATGGCGCATGGCCGGATGCAGGGGCGGGGCGTATAAAAAGCCGATCCCCACCTGATCCACACAGGCCGCCAAGTCATGGGGATCCATCTCCAGGCGCACCCCCAGGGCCTCCAATAGATCGGCGCTGCCGCATTTACCGCTTACCGCCCGGTTGCCGTGTTTGGCCACCCTGAGTCCGGCCCCTGCCAGGACAAAAGACGTTGTGGTGGAGACATTGAAGCTTGCGCTTTGGTCTCCGCCTGTGCCCACAATATCCACCAGAGGGTCGTCTGAGGTTGATTCACGGCAGATCACCGGCTCGGCATGGGAACTCATAGCCCTGGCTGCTCCGGTTATTTCGGCAATGGTTTCCCCTTTGATCCTGAGCCCCATCAAAAGGGCGGCAATCTGGGCCGGGGTTGCCTGTCCCTCCATGATGAGGGTCATAACCTCCATCATCTCTTTTTCGGTCAGGTCGGTTCCCCGGCTCAATTGCGCAATGGCTTTTTTGATCATTTTTCTTCCTTTACTTTTAAAAACAAAAAAAGGCCGCGGGCAGATTGTTTGGTCTGCCCGCGGCCTTGCGGCACGCTTTCCCCGGTTTTCAGCCGGATTTCAGACAGACCACCTCCCCGGGCCACGCCACCAGTAAAGGCGGGTGGCTACAGTTAAGGCGGTCTGAATGAAGATTGTTTTCATCTTGTTTTGTCTAAGCTCCAAATAAAAAAAAGGCCCTGGACAGCTTTTGTCTGTCCAGGGCCTTTTAAAGTGCTCTATTTGGAATCAGGGTTTAAGCACTCCCGGCTAAAGGACAGACTACACCTGTGATCTGCCAGAAGCTCGGCCAGGAATTGTTGTGCTGCATATTGCTTTCCCTGTTAAAAAACATTTTTAGTTTTCATATCTGAAAAAGTGTTATGGGTCAAGTGAAGAATTTTATTTTCTTTTTCAGGGCAAGGGCTCCTCTCCCCTGGGATAGGACCCAAATACCCGCATCATATAGCTGGCATTTTTAAGCTCGGCCAAGGCTTCGGCTGCGGCCGGATCGTCCTTGTGCCCCAGAAAATCCACAAAAAAGGCGTATTCCCAACGCCGGTTTTTACAGGGCCTGGACTCCACTTTGGTGAGGTTTAAGTCCGCCCTGGCAAATATATCCAGGGCCCGGTTCAGAGAACCCGGCCTGTGGGGCACCATAAAGGCCAGTGAGGTCTTATCATTACCCGTGGTCGGGCAGTCTTTTTTGGTAAGCACCAAAAAGCGGGTTAAATTACCCGGATCGTCTTGAATGGAATCGGCCAAAACATTGAGGCCCCGGCTCTGGGCGGCCAGGAGGCTGGCAATGGCAGCTGCGTTTTTTTCCTGGGCCGCGATTGCGGCGGCCTTGGCGGTGCTGGCCGTCTCCACCAGGATTGCCGTGGGCAGGTTACGGTTTAGCCAATGGGTGCATTGGGCCAGGGCCTGAGGGTGGGAATAAACCTTTTCCACCTGTTCGATCTTCACATCCGCGCCTATCAGGTTGTGGCGGATAAGGGTGAAGATTTCACCACTTACCTTCAGGCTTGAGGTGTAAAGACGGTCCAGGGTCTGACCCACTCCGCCCTCGGTCGAGTTTTCCACCGGCACCACTCCCACCTGGGCCAGGCCTTTTTCCACCTGGTCAAAAACCTGGCTGATGGTGGGTTGGGGCAGGCACATGCAGGCTTTTCCAAATCTCTGCAAGGTAGCCTGATGGCTGAAGGTCTGCAAAGGCCCCAAAAAGGCCGCCTTGAATTCACCCTGCACTCCCCGGCAGGCGCTTATGATCTCGGTAAAAACCTGTTTCAAGGTGCTCGGGGTCAGAGGTCCCTGGTTGTTTTTTATGACCCCGTCAAAGACTTCCGACTCCCGCACCGGGGCAAAGTTCGGCCGGTTCGAGCCTTTTTTCAGACCGGCTATCTCCAGGGCGGCCTCTGCCCTTTGGTTCAAAAGCTCGACAATCTGCTGGTCAATTGCGTCAATGCGTTTTCTGGGGCGGCTAAGCTCAACGCCTGTTCTTTTTGGTTCCATGTAAACGGCTTCCCGGGGACTATTGGTTTTTTGTTCTACACCTGCTTTAAAGCTGCCTGATCCGCCGGGCGGAAAGAGGGCATGGCGTTTAACTCGCCCATAAGATGGCTGAACATCTCAGGGGTGAGAGACTGGCTGCCGTCGCAAAGGGCCTGTTCCGGGTGGCAATGCACCTCCACCATCAGGCCGTCGGCCCCCACCGCCAGAACAGCCCTGGCTAAAGGCTCCACAAAGCGCCAGTGTCCGGTGGCATGGCTGGGGTCAACGATAACCGGCAGGTGGGAGCGTTCCTTGAGCACGCATACCGCGCTCAAATCCAGGGTGTTCCTGGTGGCGGTTTCAAAGGTTCGGATTCCCCTTTCGCAGAGAATGACCTGATCATTGCCGCCTGCCAGGATGTACTCTGCCGAGAGTAGAAATTCATCCAGTTTGGTCATCAGCCCGCGCTTTAAAAGCACTGGTTTATTGATTTTACCCACTTTTTTAAGTAGTGAAAAGTTTTGCACATTACGCGCGCCGATCTGGATGATATCGACATAGTCTTCTAGCAAAGGCAGCTCGTCGGCATCCATCAGCTCGGTCACCACCGGCAGGCCTGTGGCTTCCCGGGCCAGGGCCAGAAGCTTCAGCCCTTCTTCTTCCATGCCTTGGAAGCTGTAGGGGGAGGTGCGGGGTTTGTAAGCCCCGCCCCTTAAAACATGAGCCCCGGCTTGGCTGACTTTTTCGGCTGTCTCAACAAGCTGTTCCTTGCTTTCAACCGAGCAGGGCCCGGCAATTACGGCAAAGCCCGCTCCCCCGATCCGGGCAGGTCCCGCCTTTACCACGGTATCTTGGGCCCTGGCCTCGCGGCTATAGAGGAACTGGCCAGGCTTGGGTTCAATTCTTTTGACGGGCCGCACCCAGTTATTGGCGCCTTCTTGAACAACTCTCTGTTCCGACTGCATTTCAGCGGGTATCACTTTATTCCTCCCTTGCCGTGTTTTGGCTTACTGAAACTGTTTGCGCTTGGCGTATGGCTTCAATTTGAGCTATCACCCGACTGCCCGGCACTGCCTTGGCCGCGGGCCTGGTCCAGGCGGAAGCGGAACCCTCGGTGCATTGAACCTTTGTTTCCACCCATCCGTGCATCATTTTAAGCCTCCTTTTGCTGAAGACCCGGAGCAGACGCATCCTTTCCAAAACCCGTAGCCCAAACTAAAAAAGGCCATGGGCGGATGCTGTCCGCCCATGGCCTTTGGTTGGTTATTTTAAGACTTAAGCTAGTCTAAACCCTCCCCCGGCCTAGGACGGACCCTGGTAAAGTAATAAAAGCTAAAATAAAAAAAGCCCACTCCGCCATTGGCTGTGCGGATGGTCAAATTTTTATTCTGGCTTATACCCATGGTCTGTTTCCCGGCTCCCGGCTTTTTTGCCTTTTTGGGGAGAAACGTAAAAAACGCTTGTTTATTTTGTACTAGTTAAAGTGCATTTCAGCGGATTTGTCAAGCGGGAAAACTCCATTTTTTGTAAAAAAAATTATCCGGCAAGTTTTCCGCCAGATGTTCCGTTAGGGGATCTATGTAATTTTATCTTTATAATTAATAAGATACGTGGAATAGCTTTTGCTCTTTACTGCCTCTTGCTTTTTCTCCGGATTGACGGGGCCCGGCTAAATTATTCGGAGTAAATTTGCCTCAAGATTTTTTTATCTTTCCATGAGACCCGGATTTAGTTGTGGCTTGTACTGACAAGTTGTATTTTTTGGGATGGTCTGCTTGTGAGAGATCGTAATATTTTTGTAAAGAATCAAAAATAGTCTACGATTTAAGTTGATTTTTAACAGATAAGTCCGTGTACGATTATTCACCGGAAAAAGAACAAAATAATCCATTCCCAAAAAAATCTGTAAAAAAAAGTTTATAGGTTGCTTTTTATTTGTATTTTATATCCCATGTTTCTTTAAGCACCCAGCCCAAAGAAACATGGCTCAATAGCAGGGCGTTGAAAAAGCCTGGGGCGGCTTTTTCAACATCCAAATAACGTTTATTCCCGCTTGTAAAGGGCCAGCCAATCCAGCGCCATGAGATAAGAGGCCCCTCCAAATCCGGCCACAGTGCCTTGACAGACTGCTGCTATCAGAGACTTTTGCCTGAACTCCTCCCTGGCCTGGGGATTGGTCAGGTGAACCTCTATTACAGGTATCTCAAGGCACAATATCGCGTCCCTTAAGGCTACAGAGGTGTGGGTGTAGGCAGCGGCGTTAAGGATCACCCCTTGGGTTTCTTTGCCTGCCTTTTGCAGGGCATCCACCAGATCACCTTCATGATTGGACTGAAAAAAGACAAGCTCTACCCCCAGCTCGGAGGCTCTTTGCTCAAGCCTTTGGTTGATCTGTTTCAAGGTCAGGCTGCCGTAAAGGTCAGGCTCCCTCAGCCCCAGAAGATTCAGGTTGGGGCCGTTAACCACTGTGAATTTCATCTAGATTCTCCCTGTAAGGCCCTTTGGCAGAGGCAGGCGTCGGCCAGGACCAAGGCGGCCATTGCCTCTGCCACCGGCCCCACCCTGGGGCAAAGGCAGGGGTCGTGCCTGCCCTTGATCTCAATCTCCCTTTGTCTGCCGGAAAGGTCTCTGGTTGACTGGGGGCGGCTTATGGAGGGGGTGGGCTTTACTGCCAGCCTGGCCAGCAGGCTTTGGCCGCTTGAGATGCCGCCTAAGATTCCCCCCGCATGGTTGCTTAAGAATCCGTTTTCATCCATCTGGTCGTTGTTTTCGGAACCAAGCCTGGCTGCCGCCTCAAAACCGGACCCGATCTCCACGCCTTTCACCCCGCCGATGGAGAACCAGGCCCCGGCCAGGGCGGCGTCGAGCTTGTCAAACACCGGATCGCCCCAACCCGCGGGCGCCCCCCGCACCTCCACCTGGACAACCCCTCCCACGGAATCTCCCTTTTCCCTGGCCGCCAAAACTTTTTCTCCCATGGCCCGGGCCAGGTCCGGGTCTGCGGCGTGTAGGGGGTCTGTATGGCTGAATTCATAGTCGATTTTCCTGGCCTTGATTCCCCCCACAGCCACGGTGCAGGAGAAAAAGGCGATGCCCATGGGCTCCAGAAGGGCGCGGGCCAGCGCGCCCGCCGCCACCCTGGCCGCGGTTTCCCTGCCCGAGGCCCTGCCTCCGCCGGGCTGGGGCGGGATGCCGTATTTTTGAAAATAGGTGAAATCCGCATGACCGGGCCTGAAGACCTCGGCCAAGTCCCGGTAGTCTTTGCTTCTGGCGTTTTTATTGCGCACCAAAAGGGCAATAGGCGAGCCCAGGGATTTTCCTTGGGATACACCAGAGAGTATCTCCACCTGGTCCGCCTCTTTGCGGGCCGAGACCATGGCGGAACCGCCCGGCCTGCGGCGGTCCATTTCCCTTTGAATGCGTTTTTGGTCTATCAAAAGCCCGGCCGGAAGCCCGTCGACCAGCACTCCCAGGGCTGGTCCGTGGGACTCGCCAAAGGTGGAGACCTTAAGCTGTTTGCCGAATACGCTGGACATCACCGGCCCCCCTTAAGTTCCAGAATGGCTGATTCAAGCTCCCCTTGGCTTACATCGTCGGCCAAAAGGGGCCTGCCCTTGGCGTTTAGCAGCACAAAACTCACCTTGCCCCCCTGGTTTTTCTTGTCGTGCTGCATCACCCGCCAAATATCCTGCACCGAGGGCCATTGCATCTTGGCCGGGGTGAGCTGATCCAGGGCGGCAATCATCTGGTTTGCCTGGTGTTCTTCTATCAGCCCCCTTTTGAGGCAGAGCCTGGCGATAACCTTGATGCCCTGGGCCACGCAAACCCCGTGACTGGGCCTGGGTTTTACCAGGGCCTCCAGGGCGTGCCCAACCGTGTGACCCAGGTTAAGCACCTTGCGCAGGCCGGATTCGGTGAAGTCCTTTTCCACCACCAGGGCCTTGGCCCGGGCGGAATAGTTAACCAGCCTGGCCAGTTGGGGAATGTCGCCCTTTAACAGGGTCTTGATCCGGGCCTCGGCAAACTCGGCCAGGGGAGGGGAGGCCACCAGACCGGTTTTGTAGGCCTCGGTTATGCCTTCGGCCCTGCGGGAGCGGGGCAGGGTGGTGAGCGCCTTCAAATCTAGGATCACCGCCTCAGGCCTGGTGAAAAGGCCCACCTGGTTTTTTTCACCATCTAAGTTCACCGCCGCCTTGCCTCCTATGGCTGCATCCGTGCAGCCCAGAAGGCTGGTTGAGGCCAGGATGAAGTTCATGCCCCTTTTATAGGTGGCCGCCACAAATGCGCCCAGGTCCGTGATCACCCCTCCGCCCAGGGCCAGCAAAAGATCGCCTCTTTCCACCTGGTTATTCAGCATTTCCTTGTAGACCTTTTCGGCTGAGCGCAAGGTCTTGCTGCGTTCACCAGGGGGCAGGGTGATTACCAGGGGGTTCTCCAGCCGGGCTGTGTAGCGCTCAAGATGAAGCCCGGCCAGGTTGCGGTCTGTGAGAATCACCACCTTTCTGGATTTAAGCAGGGGTTTCAGGGCCTGGGGCCCTTGCCAGGTGCTGATTATTTGGGTTGCCTGATCAGCCAGCTTAAGGGTGAAGCTGTCTTCAGGCAGTTCATGGGTCAGGATCGTTTCCACTATATCCTCCACCGGCTGATCGGCGTTTACCAAAAGATCACAATCCAGGTAGGCCTTTTGCCTGGCCTTGAAAAGTCCTTCCAAGGCTGCCTGGTTCTGCCAAAGGGGGCGTTCGTCCCTTTCGGCCGGGCTGAGTCTGGCCTTGCATTTTTCCAGGTTGAGTTCGAGGTTTACGATGCTGCCGCCGGCCCTCATCAAAGAGCGGTTCTCCGCCCTTTGGGCCAGGCCCCCGCCTGTGGCCACCACCAGGCCCTTGGCCCGGCTAAGGCGTTTCAGCTGGCTGGTTTCACTTTCACGAAAGGCCTCCTCCCCCAGGCGGGCAAAGGCCTCTTGGGCGTTCATGCCCAAGGCATCACGCACCAGGTCGTCCATATCCAGAAATTTACGCCCCAGTGCCCGGGCCAGGGATTTGCCCACCGTGGTCTTGCCCGCGGCCATAAAGCCTGTGAGGTAGAGGTTTTTGTTCACGTTTTTTATTGCTCCAGTGCGCTCAAGAAATGGGAGGTCGGCGGTAAAACGCCGGTCCAGATTTCAAAACTCAACCTGGCCTGCTCGGCCAGCATGACAAGCCCGTCTTGAAACACGGCGTTTTTTTGTCGAGCCAGGGCCTGCCACAGGTTTCCCTTGCGGCCATAGTTAAGATCCATGATCACAGCGGGTCTGGCCTGGTCAGGTGTTTCGGACAAGAGCGCAGCCAGCTCCGGCGATTCGGTCCGGGTGGATACGCTGGCGGCATTAACCAGAAGATCCGTCCCCTTGGCAGCCCTGCCCCAGTCTGCGATCCCCAAGGGGGTTCCGCCCAGATCACGACAAAGGGCTTCCGCCCGGCTTTTTTGTCTGGCCGCAACCATTATTTCCTTTGCCTTGGCCTGCCTAAGTCCGGCGACCACGGCCCTGGCCGCTCCGCCTGCGCCCATGACCAGGCAACGCCTGTTAAAGGGGTTGAATCCCGCCTGTTCAAGGGCTCTTACAAAACCCGGCACATCTGTGTTATGCCCGATCATGCCGTTATCTGTGAACTCAATTGTGTTTACCGCGCCAAGGCTCCCGGCTTCATCGCTTAAGCCCTGCAAAAAAGGAATCACCTTCTGCTTATGGGGCACTGTTACATTGGCCCCGGCCAGGCCCAGGGCAAAGAGCCCTTCCACTGCCTGTCCCAGGCGGGCGGGCTCCACGCAAAAACTCACATACCTGCCGTTTATCCCGGCCTTGAAGAGGGCCTGGTTGTGCATTTGGGGCGAAAGCGAGGCCTTTGCCCGCTGGTCTCCCAATACGGCGAACACCTTCATGCCATAAGTCCGTTCAGGGCATCTTGAAAACCGGGATAGCTTATGGCCGCGCTTTCCATTTTTTTGATGTTGGCCTGGTTTTCAGCCAGGGCGCAGGCAATGGCCAGGGTCATGGCTATGCGATGGTCGCCAAAGGAATCCAGCTCAGCCACCGGCTTCAACTTGGCCGGGCCGGTGACCAGGAGGTCGTCGTCCTTGACCCTGATATCCACGCCCAAGGCGCTTAGCTGAGAACAGATGGCGGATATTCTGTCAGATTCCTTGATTCTCAGCTCGCCCACCTGACGGAAGATCGTAACCCCCCGGGCCTGGCTGGCGGCCAGGGCCAGGATAGGCACCTCATCCACCATCAGGGGAATTTCTTCGGCCATGATCTCGCAGGCCTCCAGTTTAGGCGTATACCCCGCCGTGACCCTGCCCCAGGGCTCGGGGTGGTTGCCCTGCTGTTCAATCTTGAGGTCCGCACCCATGCGCAAAAGAACCTTTAGAAAACCTATGCGGGTGGGGTTTAAGAGCACATCCTCAGCCATAACCCTGCTGTCCGGGTTTATCAGGGCGGCGGTGATTAAAAAGGCGGCTGAAGATATGTCGCCCGGAACCCAGTAGCGCTCCGGCAGATCGAGTTCTGACTGGGCCACTTGCCAGGTTCCGTTTTTTCCGTTGCATGCCGCCTTGCATTGAGTCAGAAGCCTTTCGGTATGGTCCCTGCTTTGGGCAGGCTCCCGCACTGTGGTCACCCCCCTGGCCTGGAGACCGGCCAGTAAAAGGGCGCTTTTGAGCTGGGCGCTGGCCACGCTCAGGGTGTGGTCGCAGGCCTTGAGCTCTTTGCCCTTGATAAAAACCGGGGCATTGCCTTTTTCACAGATAAGCTCGGCCCCCATTTGCCTGAGAGGGTCGGCCACCCTTTGCATGGGCCTTTTACGCAAGGATTCGTCGCCGTCCAGGCAGAATTCACCCGGCCGCCCGGCCAAAAGCCCCATTAAAAGGCGCATGGTGGTGCCTGAATTGCCGCAGTCCACCCGGCTGTCTTTGATCTCGCCTAAGGCGCCCTCAACCGAAAGCATGTCGCCAAAGATGTGCGCCTCCCCGCCGAGCAGGTTCACCGCCTTGAGCGATGAGGCGCAGTCTGCGCAAGGGGAGAAGTTGTTCACCTGCATGCGGCCCTTGCCCAATAGCGAGAAAAGGGCAATGCGGTGGGAGATGGATTTATCGCCCGGCGCTTTGAAAGAACCCTTGAGTTTCATGATGCCGCCTCCGGAATAGTGCGCCCCACTGCCCGGGCAACGGGCTTGAGGTCTAGCATGAGAGATTTAAAACCATCGATGGTCAGGCTTTGGCGTCCGTCGGACAAGGCGGAATCGGGCGAGGTGTGCACCTCAACCAGGATGCCGTCCGCACCGGCCGCCACCGCGGCCTTGGCCAGGCTGGGAACCAGCTCCCTTTTGCCTGCCGCGTGACTGGGGTCCACCACCACCGGCAGGTGAGTGTATTGCTTTAAAATGGGAACCGCGGATAGATCAAGGGTGTTTCTGGTCTCAGTCTCAAAGGTGCGGATTCCCCTTTCACAGAGCATCACCTGCCAGTTGCCCCTGGCCAGGATGTATTCAGCGCTTAAAAGCAGCTCTTTTAAACTGGACATGAGCCCCCTTTTCAGGAGCACGGGGCGGTTTGTATCGCCCACCTTTTCCAAAAGGGCAAAGTTCTGCATGTTGCGGGCTCCGATCTGGAGCACATCGGCATAGGCGGCCACCAGGTCCACCTCTTCCGGTTCGAGCACCTCGGTGATGATCGGAAGCCCATGTTTTTCCCTGGCCCGCGCCATTATGGCAAGGCCGTCTTCCCCCAGCCCCCTGAAGGAGTAGGGGCTGGTGCGGGGCTTGAATGCTCCTCCGCGCAAGGCCCCGGCCCCCAGGGAGGCAACTTTATCGGCGATATCCATGAATCCCCGCTCTGATTCCACGGCGCAGGGACCGGCCGTGACTAAAATATCCCTGGAGCCGACCTCCACCCGTCCCAAGGGAATGGTGGTGGGCTCGTTTTTAAATTCCCGGGAAACCAGTTTCCAGGATTTGCTGAAGTCGCAAACCTCTTCCACCCCGGGCAGTGCCTTTAGTTGCTTGCTCAACTTGGCCGCTGTTTCCGCGGTTATTTCTTCTACAATCCCCAAAACATTTTGGTTTCCCGGTTGGATGAGCCTGGGGTTCAGGCCATGGCCCCGCAGGGCCTGGATCGCCTCGGCAACCTGGGATTTGGGGCAGCTTGGCTGCATGGTTACAAACATCAGGATCCTTCTTTCTGTCCGTAAACAAGGCTCACGGCAGATTGCCTGTGAGGGTGTCGGGCGTCTGGTTCGGGTCGTTTTTTTGCAGGGGCATTCCCCCTCCAGCGAGCCTTGGCCTTTCCGAGGGATCAAGCCTCATGCCAAGATAAGTATTGAAAAAATTGCAGAATATGGTTTTGCCCTGACTGGTGGCTATGGATTCGGGGTGAAACTGCACCCCCTCCAGCATCAGTTTTCGGGAGCGGATTCCCATTATCTGGCCGTCCAGACTGAAAGCAGAGGCCTTGAGCTCTGCTGGCAGGGTCTCTTCCCGCACCACCAGGGAGTGATAACGGGTGGCTTTAAAGGGATTGCCAAGCCCCTTGAATATGGTCTTGCCGTCGTGGAACATCTCGCTCAGCTTGCCGTGCACAGGTTCCTTGGCCCTTGTGACCTCGCCGCCAAAGGCATGGGCAATGGCCTGGTGCCCCAGGCATATGCCTAAAATCGGCAGTTTGCCTGCCAGGGCCTTTACCACTTCACAGGAGATTCCCGCCTTTTCCGGCCTGCCAGGGCCAGGGGAGATCATAATCGCCTGAGGTGAAAGTTCTTTTATCTGTTCGAGGCTAAGGATGTCGTTTCTGATCACCTGACATCTCAGGCCCAGGCTGCCTATGACCTGGGCAATGTTAAAGGTGAACGAGTCGTAGTTGTCTATAAGCAGAATCATCACCGGCCCTCCGTTGCCGCTAGAAGGGCCGCCAAGCCCTGGGCTGCCTTGTGGTTTATCTCCTGATACTCCATCTCCGGGTCTGAGTCGGCCACGATGCCGGCGCCTGCCTGCAGGGTGACTTTGTCTTTTTCAAACTGAAGCATGCGAATGGCGATGCAGGTATCCATGCGTTTTCCCGGTCCAAAGAAACCAACCGCTCCGGCATATGGCCCCCTGGGCGTGGTCTCCAGCTCGCCTATGATCTCCATGGCCCTCACCTTGGGCGCTCCGGAGACGGTGCCTGCGGGAAAAGCGGCCTTAAAGGCGTCCCAGACCGTGTTTTTCGGGTCAAGGCGGCCGTTGACCTGGGAAACCAGGTGCATTACATGGCTGAAGCGCTCCACGGTCATGTAGGGAGAAACGGATATGCTTCCGTATTCGCTTAACCTGCCCGCATCGTTTCTGGCCAGGTCCACCAGCATGACATGCTCGGCCTTTTCCTTGTCAGAAGCCAAAAGCTCCTGTTCCAGGGCGTGGTCCTCGGCCGGGTCCTGGGACCTGGGCCTGGTCCCGGCTATGGGGCGCAGGATCACCTTTCCGTCTTCTATCTTGACCAGGGTTTCAGGCGAGGCGCCTGCCAACTGAAAACCGCCCATGTTCAAAAAGAACATGTATGGGGAAGGATTTTTTACCCTTAGCCAACGATAAACCGAAAAGGGATCCATCTCGGCCTTCATGGTGAAAGGAGCTGAAAGTACAACCTGGAAAATTTCCCCGGCCAGGATCTCCTGCTTGGCTTTTTTGACTGCCTCCACAAAATCCCGGCGGGAAGGGCGCTCAACCTGTGCTTGGGACTGCGGCCGGGGCATGGGGGGCAAAGGCTCCTTTAAGCGGGCCTCTATGTTGTCCAGGGCGGCCTCGGCCTTATTTCTATCCTCGGCCAGTGCAACCAGGGTCATTTTCCGGCACAGATGGTCAAAGACTACAAAAGACGAGGCAAAACATAGCCGGGCCAGGGGAAGGTGGTGTTCCTTGGCCGGGTGAAGTTTTTCTATAAGCCCCACTGCTTCATAGCTCACATAACCCGTGAAAGACCCCACGCCGGGCAGGTCCGGCAGGTCTTTGCACTGAAGCATTTGGCTTGCCTTTTGAGCCAAGTCAAAGAATTCTTCGGGCTCGAGGGTCTCTTCCTTGCCTTTTATGGTCAGACTGCTCTTTTGCCAGTTCAGGTCCAGCACAGCCAAGGGGGTGAAAGCGATGACCGAATAACGGCCAACGCTTTGGTCTCCTTCGCCGCTTTCCAAAAGAAAAGAATCCTCTTGGTTTGGGCAAAGCTTCATAAAGGCCGAGACCGGTGTCTCGGTGTCGTCCAGCATTTCTCTGGACAGGGCTGTGAGGTGGAGCATTTTTTGTCTTTCTAAAAAAGTGACAAAAAAAACCCACCGTCTGGTGACGGTGGGCTCGTTTACCTGGTGTTGGGCTGGGAGTCTAGATGTTGACTCCCTTGGTAGAGCTCACCGTCACGGGTTCACACCACCAAAAATAAAAAAACGCAGAAGTGCAAAACAATACCCTGGCCTGACCGGTGGTCTGGCTAAATCGGGTATTTAAATTCATTTGCAGCATCCGCGCTCCCTACTTGATTTTGGTTAGTATCCTAAGAAGCCGCTTGTTTTTGTCAAGGTATTTTTTGGGTTCAATATGACCCTTAGTAAAAATTACCTTTAATAACAAGAAGTTATAATGAATAAATAATTTGAATTGTGACCTTTCCCGTCATTTGCAACAGGACCGTTGTGTATTTTCTTTTACTTGAAGAAATAAAAAGGTGTTTTTTTTCGTTTGTTGTCTTTTCTGATTCGTTTTTTCGTAACGATAAATTTTTAAAAATGCGTCGTGGAATTTTTGAGAAAATGTTTGGAGTTGCCGTTGGGCTAATTTTTAAAAAAGCAGTGTTTCATGGTTTGGGGGGGAGATTTAAATTAAATTAATATTGATTATTGGTTGGATTAAATCTTTGCAGCCCGATTAAAGGGGCAGGCTGTATGGAGGCATCTTTGACAATAGCGTATAGGCGCACCCAGCAAGATAATCAGACTTAAAAAAGAAAACAAAATGCCGGGAAAAAGACTCTGCCATATCCAGATATGGGGTAAAGCAAAGAGCAGAGCCAGGGAAAGTATCAGTCCCGCCTTTTGCGAAGCCGTTATATGAGGACCTTTATACGGCGCCAGCTTTTGTATCAGTTTGGGGGGCGCTATAAGGCAATCCGCCTTGTGGGCGGGATAGGGGCAATGGGCGCAGAGAATGCGCAGGACCAGAAAACCCAGTCCAATGGCTCCGAACAGGAGATAGGCGATTGCCGCAGGTAGGCTTCTTTGAAAAAGTTCGTACAAGGCAACCATAAAGAGGCCGTAATAAGCAACTCTGGCCACGGTTTTGTCGGCCAGGGAAAAACCCTGCAACAGGCATTTGCCCTGAGGTTTATCCATTTGGCGGTTCCCTTATTCGTTATAATTATAGCGATCTGAAAAAGGTTTTAAAAACTATGTAATATTTCTAAATGCAATAGATAGGATATATGGTGAACCTTTATCTAAGGAATCGGAAAGCTCTTGAATAAAGGTTCCCAAACTGATTCACCACTAAGCCAAACAAACAGGCTAACTGCTGTTTTTAGCTCACTAAATCACAGGTGTGGCGATAGGCGGTTTTGATTTCAGAGTTTAAAAACGCCTCCAAAATAGGTCTTTTTGACTTGGGCGGCCTTATCCTCGGCCCAGGATTCAAGACCCATTTTTTTGATCAAACATAAGTTGAACACCTTGGTATTGTGCGGCACCATGCCGGCCTTGTCTGCATAGGGATGGAGGTGATCGCAGGGGAATTCATCACAGTCGCTGCAGATTTCAACACCCTTGGCCGTGATGCACTTATAGACATTACAGGGTTCTTTCATGCCCAGAAAAGGAATCTGCCCCCCATGCGCCCTGCATCCCTTACAGACCGCCATGTTGTAGGGGATTCCATAGTTTTCCGAGATGGTTTTACGCAAGTTGTCATCTTTGCTTGCCAGCCACATCTGGCAATTGAAACAGTCCAGCCCGCACGGAGCCGTCATTTTTTGATAATTCACTTTCACCCCTTGGGTTCAAGACCAGACTCGATCTGGTTGAATGTAGTTTTTTTTGCCAAGTTTTGTTTGGCGTTAAGGCCGTGGGTGTAAATTTTTGTGCATGTTAGCGAAGTTCTGATTGGCTTGTCAATTCTTGAAGTTTTCTTTTCCCTTGCTTTTTCCGTTAATAAGCCAGGCCAAAACAAAATGAGGCCAGTGAATTTGAGATGAAAAAGGTCCCGGCGAAAAGCCGGGCCCCAGGCTGTTTACAAACAGCCTGAACGCGGGCCATGAAATACCCCTAAAATCAGAGGTTTTTGGGGCCCCGAATGGCGGCCCGCCGAATTGCGAGTCTTTCATAAGACAAGTAGTTCTATCCACTTGGCAAAACCGCGTTTTTGTCAAATGGCCTCTGACAAAGTCCAGGAGGACCTTGCCAGCAAGCTCGGGCCCGGCGAAAAGCCGGGCCCGAAGCATGAGATGCGGTTTTCAAGTGCGAGTTAATACGCCCCGATCATTTTGTTGGGCAAGACCAGGACCACCTCGGGGAATATGGTTATCAAGGCCGTGGCCAGGCAAAGCAAAAGGAAAAACGGGGCCGAAGATTTGGCAATGGCCAGGATATCATCGTTATTTAAGCTGCTTATCACAAAAAGATTAAAGCCTACCGGCGGAGTGACCTGGGCCAGCTCTATCATCATTACAATGTAGACGCCAAACCAGATAGGGTCAAAGCCCGCAGCCTTGATCAAGGGCAATACAATGGGTGTGGTCATGACGATCATGGAAAAGCCGTCGATCAAACAGCCCATGCCCATATAGGTGATGGAGAGGATGAAGATAAGCAGGTAGGGCGAGAGCCCCAAAGAGGTCACATATTGGCTCAAGTGGCGGGTTATGCCCAGGTAGCCAACCACCACTGAGAGATAGGCCGCGCCCATGACTATGAGCATGATCATGGCCGTGGTTTTGACAGAGCCCATGAGGCTGTCCTTGAAGACCCGCCAGTTCAGGCTTTTGGTGATCGCCGCAAAGAAGAGAGACCCTGCCACGCCAACCACCCCGGCCTCTGTGGGAGTTGCCCAGCCGGTGTAAATGCTGCCCAGGACAACGCCGATCATAATCGCCACAGGCGCTATCTGGGGCAGGGCCCTAACCCTCTGACCCCAGGTGTATTTGTCTTTGTTGGCCGGGGCCAGAGCGGGGTTTATCAGGCAGCGGGTAACCGTGTAAACGCTGAACAGGCTTGCAATCAAAACTCCCGGCAGCAACCCGCCTATGAAGAGCTTGCCGATGCTTACATCCCCGATTATGCCGTAAACCAGCATCATCATGCTGGGAGGGATCAGAAAACCCAAGGTGCCCGCACCGGCCAGGGAGCCGATGGACATGTTGTAGTCATAGCCGCGTGCGGAGAGTTCGGGGACCGTGATCTTGCCCACAGTGGCGGTGGTCGCGGCTGAGGACCCGCTGACCGCCGCAAAGAAGGTGCAGGCAAACACGTTTACATGGATAAGCCTGCCGGGAATGGAGTCCATCCAGGGGGCCAGGCCGTTAAACAGGTTTTGGGATATTTTGCTGCGGAACAGGATCTCACCCATCCAGATAAACATGGGCAAGGCCAACATGGCCGAGCCGCTGGTATTGTTCCAGATGGCATTGGCCAAAATAGAGCCAGCCGGAAGGTCCGTGAATAAAATCAGGCCAAAGGAACCCACCGAAAAAAGGGAGATGCCGATCCACAAAGAACCGCCGAGAAACACAGCCAGCAGCCCGGCCAAGGTAAGCGAAACAGTAAACAAATCCATTTTATTCTCTCATGTCCTGCATTGGTTTTTCTTTGCCGCCGGCCTTTATCTGCCCAGATCTTCGGCTATTTCAATTAGTTCACTCTCAGGCATTTCACCTTTCAGAACAAGCAGGCCCCTCACGAGCCCGGCTGCCAGCTGCAAGGTGAGAATAAAAGACCCCAGGGGCATAAAGAATTGGGGGATGGCCAGATATGTCTCGGTTATCTGCATGGATTGAGAGCCGCTTACCACTGAATCCCAGAAAAATAAGCCGCTATGGTAGGTCAGGAAAATGCAAAAGATCAATCCCGCGCCCAAACAGCACAGCTCCAGAAACAGGCGCGCGCGGTTTTTCAGGCTTTTGTAAATGAAAACCATGCGGATATGGCCTTTTTCCTTAAAGGTGTAGGCCAGGCCACAAAAGGCCAGACCGCACATGAGGTAGCCCGAGTATTCATCGGTGATGTAGATGGTGGCGTCAAACAGGCTGCGGGCGACAATCTCCACCAGGACAATGGCCAGACCCAAACAGGTCATGACCCCGGCGGCATATCCTCCCAACTGGCTAAGCTTGTCTATAAAATGGATCAGGGGCTTCATGGCTGGTTCGCCTTCTTTTTATCAGCCTGCCTGAAAAGGCGCTAATAGCCTTTCCAGGCAGAAAATTGAATTAATTAAAGATTCTTATTTGCCGGATTTTTTGGTGAATTCCTCGTAAATCTTAACCGCGTCGGCGGGTGCGCTCTTGAGCCATTCTTTGTGTATGGACATGCTGGCTTTTTTAAGGCCCTCTAAGATCTGCGGGGAGACCGGCACACTGGTGATGCCCTTTTGGTTGCAAAGAGCCTCCTTTTCCTTATCCAGGGCCGCGACCTTGCCCCAGATTTTTTCTTCCATTGCCTTGCCTGCGGCGATCAAGGCTTCCTGGGTCTTTTTGTCCAGTTTGTTAAAGGCGCGAAGGTTCACATTGACCATGTTGGTGGCGATGGTGATGTTAAATCTCTCAAAGTTGTTCAGCACTTCCCAGAATTTGCCGTCAACCGCCGTGGTGGTGGAGGTGATCACCGAGTCGATCAAGCCCGTGGCCAGGGAGGAGTAGACTTCCGAAAAGGGCAGGGCATAGGGAGTCGCGTCGAGGTTTTTGATTAAAAGGGCGCCGTTTTTGTCATAAGTTCTGACCTTGTGACCCTTGATGTCTTCGATTTTCAAGATTTTGTCTTTGCTCCACAGGCCGGTGGGGGGCCAGGGGGCAATATAGAGTATCTTCTGGTTCCATTTGGCAGCGGCCTTGTCAAAGTAGGGCCTGGCTATCTGGGTTAAGCGTTTGGCGTCTTCAAGGTCACGGCACAAAAAGGGCAGGGTGACAATCTGAAAAATCTTGGCGTCACCGGCCACAGCGCTTATGACCATATCCGAGACAGGCAAAAGTCCGTCCCGCACTGCCTTGAGCAGTTCCGGACCCTTGTAGCCCAGGGCGCCTCCCAGGTTGACGATAATCTCCAGCTCACCGTTGGTGGCATTTTTCACCTGATCGGCGAACTCGATCATGGCTTGACTGTGGTGGTTCTTTGGCGGCCAGGCGATATTGGCGTTCCATGTGGTTTTGGCCATGGCTGAACCCATTAGCAGGCCTGTGGCCAAAAGGGCTGTCATGCATGCCAGTAAAAGTTTTTTCACAGTGCACCTCCGTAAACAAGTGGTAGTTCCATACGAGGGTCAGTCGCCCGGATCAGCCTGCAAGGCATCCACAGGACAAAGCTCCGCACAATAAGCCCTTCCCCCCACGCAAGAGCACTCTTGTACAATTTCAAGCTCTACTTCCCCGGTTTCAGTGATGTGAACCAGGATGTTTGATTCCTGGGGGTTGAAGAGGTTTTTTTGAGAAAGGGAACAAGCCAGTTCGCAGATGCGGCAGCCGACACAAATCCCGGGTTTTATAGTTATCTGTATGGTTTTTGTGGGTTTATCGGCAGTATCGGTTGTCCGCTTGGTTTGACTTGTCAACATGGTTTACTTCTTTTAGTTGGGGTAAAGGGTCAATTGATGAAGGTTTTTGGCCTTTGTGCGATTTATCGGGCGCTTTTTTTCAGCGGGAGCCGTCTTCCCGCCTGCTCCACTGCGTCCACCTGCTCATGGAGCCCATGTTCAAGGGCGGTTTCCTTGAAAGGCCAGCCGGTAACCTGGTCCCAGTTTCGAAACCGGTAATATTCGTCCAGCATGGTGCTGAACTGCTCCATATCTATTTTTTCGCCCTTGAAAATGCCTTTGCTCACCGGTTCTTGTAGAAGCCGGACCGGGGGCAGACAATCCGCCCGCCCGAAACCGGCATGGAGCAGGTTGAAGATGGTTTCACTTACCTGGATCTTTTCGCCGACATCCAAAAGCGCCTCGGCGCTAAGATCTCTTCCAGTGACCAGGTTGTAAAAGGAGGCGATCTGGCGAGGCACGAAGAGCGAGAGGTCCATCCACATACTCGGCAGATAACAAAGCCCCATCATGTCGATAACAGCCTTGTATCTTTCAAACATCACAACTAAAGAGGCCTTGTCCCTGTAACAGCCCGCAGAGGATGGGCTGGGCAGGCCAAAGATGGATTCATCGTCTTCTGCGTCTGTCCATTTAAATTCCACGGCCGGTGCTCCGCGCAGGTGCCCGCCGCCCTTGGTGCTGGTCAGTATGCCGAGCGCCCAGGCCCGATGGGAGCGCATGCCTGCTTCCATCAGCGCGTTTTTATGACTTGTGGTGGCCAGTTTGTGGGAGCCCCTGCCCAGGATATGGGTTGCCTGGCTAAGGCCTTGGCTTAAAACTTTGCCAAAGCCGGTATGGGCGACGATGCGATCCGCCAAAAGGCTTAGGGCGTCTGCATTCCCCCATTTAAGCTCCAGCCCGTCGGTTTCGTTCTGGCTGATGATTCCATTCTCAAAGCACTCAACCGCCCAGGCCATGACCGCAGAAAGATGATCGCCGTCGATCCCGTTAAGGTTGGCCTTGGCATGAATCTCCAGCATTTTGTCGGGGTCTGTGATGCCCAGGTTGGAGGCAAAGGCCCGCCAGGTGTTGGCCTGGATGCCTTCGCATTTAAGATGGTTGATTTCATAGATGCGGCTGCCGTGGTAGGGACAGCCAAAGCAGGATCTTAGGGCCTTTTGTCTGGGTTCGAATTTATCCTGAAGTATTTTTTCTATTTTTTCGTCGGGCCAGAATTCGTCCGACATGTTGCGCACCGCATGGGGGCGTTTTTCCTTGGGTCCCAAATAGCCCAGCAAGGTGCCTCCCTGGCGGTAGACCTTGGCGAAACCGCTTTGGTTTATCACTTCTTCATGGTAGCGTTTCACTTCTTGGATAAGGGCTTCAGGGTGTGCCGCCTTCAGCCCGAGCCTGCCGCGGACCGCCACTGCCTTTAAGTTTTTACTGCCAAAGACAGCGCCCGCGCCTCCATATCCTATGGCCCGCCCCCGGTCCACAATCAGGCAAGCGAACTTGACCAGGTTTTCTCCGCCCGGCCCTATAGTCAGGGTTCTTATATTGGGGTCATTCAAGGCTTTTTGAATGAAGACCTCGGTGTCCCAGGTGCTTTGCCCCCAGAGAGCTTCGGCGTCTTGGAAGAAAACCTTTCCGTCCTGAACAAAAAGATAAACAGGCGAGGCCGCACGGCCGGTTATGACCAGATGATCAAAGCCCGCGAACTTCATCTCAGCTGCGAAATGACCGCCGCCGTTGCTTGAACCCAGCCCTCCGGTTATGACGTTTTTAAATTCAACCGCAAGGCGGCAGGCTGTGGGGGCCAGGGTTCCCACCAGGGGACCCGATCCCAAAATTATGGTGTTCTCGGGGTCAAGGGGATGGGTGTCGGGCTTTAACGCAGAAAAAAGCAGCTTTTGGTTGATGCCGCGTCCGCCGACCCAGGAAAGATATTCTTCGGTTTCGGTCAGATCTATTTTTTGCCGGGTCAGGTCAATAAAGGCTGTTTTTCCCGCGTAGCCAAAGGCCATGAGTCCTGTTTCCTTTGATTTGCCCCAACTGGCCTTTTAAATAGCCAAGTTGATGAAAAAGGTTTTTTACAACGTGCTTATATCGTTTATTTTTCAAGGCTATGTCATATGCCTCGCCGCCATTCGTCCCCCTAAAATCTCCGATTTTAGGGGTATATCTGCCCCACTTTGCAATCTGTTTAAGGAGAGCCTGTTAATCGCTTATCAGCCAGTCTTTGGTCCCCTGGAAACCGCCTTCTGGCGAGAGATACTCCAATATTCTTTTCCGGAAGGTGCGGTTGTGCTTAAAGATCGCCTCCTGCAGTTTGGGGAAGTCTTTTTGGGCCAGAAGATTCATGATCTCCTGGTGGTCTGCGATCAAAATTTGGTAAAGCTCCTCCACGGGTTGATCTTTGAATATCTCCACGCTAAATGAGATGAAACCCAGGCGTTCAGCCTCAAAACGCACCCTTTTAAGCCCATAGATCAGGTACTCGTTGCGCGAGGCATGGTAAAAAGCCATGTGAAAGACATGGTTGGCCATGAGTATCTCGAAAAGCCTTTTTTCCCGGACCGATTTTTTCATGGCCTCCTGGGCCTTTTTCATCAAATCCAGTTCCTTGTCCAGGTCATGCAGGTAAATGTTCCTGGCAATACTTTGCTCCAGGACATCCATGGCACTGAAAAGGGCCTTGGTGTTTTGGATGGTGATGGGCTTCACCAAAATGGCCTTGCTGGGGTGCAGCTCCACAATACCGTTGGAGGCCAGGCTGCGAACCGCCTCCCTTATGGGAGTGCGTCCCAATTTCAACTCTTTGATCAGATCCTTCTCGTTCAGTATCTGGCCGGGGCCGTATTCCAGCGTAACAATCTTTTTATAAATATTTCTATAAGCTGCTTCGCTCATGTACAGAGCGGCATGTTTGTCGGAAAAGTTTCCGTTCTTGATAAATGAGTTGACCCAATAACCCAGATCAATGTGTTCCATGTTGTCATCCCTCACACCGCGCACTGCGATATACATACAATATACACAGTGTATATTGTCAATATGTTATTTATGACATTTCAGGCCCTTGCCTGGCAATCGGGGCGTCAATCCGCCCGGAGGCCGCAAGGCTTTTTTCTGTAATTCTCCAAAGATAAAAGGGAATGTAGATATAAGAACAGGTCTTTTAAGTGAACAAGATTTCTATGAAAAGAAAATTTTTCTGAGTGAAGTCGGGGCAGATATGATTCACTCCTTTGCAAGTATCTTGTTTAATAACGGCATGCGAGGCCTCCCTTTTGCACTGTAACTGAAAAGTGCTTGCGTACGACTGTGATATAAAAGGTATTAGAAGTAATCTCTAAAATATCCAAATGTTATTATTGAAATAATTTATGAAGACGGTTTTTGTTTGAGGCTCGGGCCTGTCCCTGCCTGCCGGATGCAGCCACTTAGAGTGGGTATAAAGTTTAAATAAATAAAGAAAATTTATAACTTAAAATATTGATCCTCGCGGAGCGCTTTCAAAAATTCCGAAACCAGCGGCAACCAGGCTCGTGTTTGAAGCTGCCGGCATTTAACAGAAAGAAGAATTCGCACATGGCTGAAAAGAAGAGAGTCTGCCCCATATGGGTTGGTTACACCTTTTTACTCAATCCCTTGCGCAAAATATTGGAGAACCCCAAAGCAATGTTGGAGCCGTATGTGAAACCGGGTATGACGGTTCTGGAGACCGGCTGCGCCCTGGGCTTTTTCACCCTGCCCCTGGCCAGGATGGTGGGCCCCTCGGGCAAGGTTGTGGCTGTGGATGTACAGCAAAACATGCTGGACGGCCTGGCCCGCAGGGCGTCCCGGGCCGGATTGAGCGATCGGTTGGAGCTAAGGCTGGCTTCAGACAACTCCCAGAATTTAGCCGACCTGGGCCGGACCGTTGACTTTGTCTGCGCCCTTCACATGGTCCATGAAGTTCCTTCGGCTGAATCCTTCTTCCAGGAGGTGGGCGAGGTGACTAAAACCGGAGCCAAGCTCCTTTTTATTGAACCCAAGGGACATGTATCCAAAGAAAGATTCCTTCAATGCATAGGTTTTGCCGAAGACGCCGGATTTAAATTTCTGGCTGATTCCTCCAATCCAGCCAAAAGCCGGGCCTTATTCCAAAAATTTTGATTTTCCGCCCAATCCCTTGCCCGGTTTTTAACTTTGGGTAAGGGATTTTTATCTTACTAAGCTGTGGTTTGATAAGTTTCGTCAGGCAAAGGACGCGTTTCCCCTGTTCTTGCACTGAATGTCAATCAATCTTTTCAGTCTTTTTCAAATTCCAGCATTAAAATAAATAGCCGGCCTAAAAAACAGTCCTTTTAGGGGTGACATCGCGAAAAGCTAAATTGATTCAATCATTAAAATTTGGTTTGGCGCCTCATCATGGATTACGTCTTCCTTTTCAAGTGGTTGCTGGCATTTTCTCCCATTGCAGTGGTCCTGATCCTCATGATCGGCTTTAACTGGGGTGGCGGTAGGGCCGGAGCAGCCGGTTGGTTTACCGCTTTAATAGTGGCGGTTGCCTTTTTCGGCGCAGGATCCAATCTTTTGGCCTTTGCTCAGACCAAAGGGATTTTGCTCTCCATTTATGTGCTTTATATCGTGTGGATGGCTCTTCTGCTCTACAACGTGGTGCAGGATACCGGGGCTATTGAAACCATAGGGCAAGGAATTCAAAAGCTTACCAGCAACCGAATTATCCAGCTTTTGATTTTGGGCTGGGTCTTCAGCTCCTTTTTACAAGGCGTCGCAGGTTTTGGGGTGCCGATCGCAGTGGTGGGGCCGTTGCTTATGGGCCTGGGCTTTCCCGCGGCTGTATCGGTAGCGGCTCCGGCCATTGGCCATTCCTGGTCGGCGTTTTTCCTGGGGGGCACAGCCTATCTCTGCGGCCTGGCGTTTTTCCATTTTTATGGTGGGTTCAAGGCGCTTAAGGAAGGGCTGCCTGCCATTTTGATTATTGGAACCGTCACGGCCGCCACCCAGTATAGCCTGGCTGTGAGCGGGCTTTGGACCCTGGCCGGTTTTGTGCCCCACTTCTTTATGCTGGGGCTGCAACTTTACGGGATCAAAATTTTTGTGCGCCTTACCAGGATTCCGCTTTATGTCCTGATACCTTCCATACTGGTTCTTTGCAGTGTGGGGTCTTTTTCAATTCATAATAGGTTCTTTGATATTTGGGTGTTAGTTATTTTCGGCCTTATGGGCTATGCCATGGCCAAGATTAAACTGCCCTTGGCTCCCATGATTCTGGGAGTGATCCTGGGCCCCATGGCTGAATCTAATTTCTGCCGGGCCCTTATGAGCGAAAATGATTTGACCCTCTTTATAACCAGGCCCATTTCCGCCTTTTTCCTGGTATTGTCTGTATTGTCTCTTTTAATGCCTCTCTATAAAAGTTATAGGGCTAAGAAAAAGGCAAAAGTCAGTGCCGCTGCTTAATTAAGAACACCACATGACGGAGTCAAAAATGAGTAAACATTTCGAGACCCATCGTCCTCTTTTGATGGGTGACCGCTTTATGATAACCGCTGACCACCCCTTGGCCGTGCAGGCCGCAGCCTCTGTTCTGGAGGCCGGGGGCAATGCAATGGACGCGGCCATTTGCGCCAACCTGGTTTTGACTGTGGTGCGCCCCCACATGTCCGGCATGGGTGGAGACCTTTTTGCCCTGGTCTATAAATCCGATACCGGCGCTTTTGAGGCGCTTAACGCCAGCGGCCGGGCTCCGGCCAGGGCCACCTTGGAATTCTTCAAGGAAAAGGGCTATGACAAGATGCCCGAGTACGGAATTCTCACCTCCACCGTACCCGGCGCCGTCATGGGCTGGCACTCTGCCTTGGAAAGACACGGCACCATGGGGCTGGATAAGCTCCTGGCCAGAGCCATTGATTACGCGGAAAAGGGCTTTGGGGTTTATACGGACCTGCGAAAGGCCATGATTGACCGCCGCTCCAAACTGGAAGAATCCCAGGCCGCCATGGATACCTTTATACCCCAGGGCAAGGTTCCCGAGGTGGGGAGTATTCTGTATCAGCCGACCTTGGCCAAGTCTTACCGTCTGCTGGCTGACATGGGACCGGATGCATTTTACAACGGCCCCCTGGGCAGGGCCCTGGTGGAATATTCAGACCAGCTCGGCGGCCTTTTCAGTGAAGAAGATCTGGCCGCCCACCGGGTGAATTGGGTTGATCCCCTGAAGACCGGATACAGGGGATACGAAATCTGCACCCAGCCTCCCAACTCCCAGGGCCTGGCCCTCTTACTCCAGGCCAATATGCTGGATACTTTTGACATAAGCGGCCTTAAGCCTGATTCGGCAGAGCTTATACACCTTATGGTGGAGGCCAAAAAATTGGCCTTTGCCGACCGCAATGCCTATGTCTGCGATCCCGAGTTTAATGAAATCCCACTGGATAAACTTTTGGACAAGGAACTGGCCCGGGACCAGGCCGGCAAGATAAACCCCGACCAGGCTGCGCCCCAGCCTGAGCTCAGGCGCTTCACCACCGGCGGCGATGATACGGTCTACCTGGCGGTGGTCGATGAAGACGGCAACGCGGTTTCCTTGATTCAAAGCATTTACGAGGCGTTCGGTTCCTGCGTTATGGTGCCTGATTCAGCCATGGTGCTGCATAACCGGGGTAGGGGCTTCAGCCTGGATCCGGATCATCCCAACTGCCTCGCGCCGGGTAAGCGCCCCTATCACACCCTGCATCCGGCCATGATACTGAAAGACGGCAAGCCTGCTTATGTGCTTGGTTCGCCTGGTGCGGACGGCCAGACCCAGACCGTGATTCAAATGACCACAGCCATGCTTGATTTTGGGGCCGATCCTCAACAGGCCATGGAGGCTCCCCGCTGGCGGGCCGAACCTGACGGCACCCTTTTGATGGAAGGGCGTTTCCCTGCTGAAACCGTCAAGGCCCTTGAGCAAAAAGGGCATAAGGTGAAGGTGTTGGATGATTGGGATGAGGTGATGGGAAGCTCCCAGGCTATCCGCATCAATGAAAACGGTCTGAAAATGGGAGGGGCCGATCCCCGCCGCCAGGCCTATGGCATCTGCAGGTAAGGGCATAGACCCCATTTGGAATTTACCTTCATGCGGACTGCGGTAATCAACCCATAACGCCGCAGACTTCCCCTTTGTCTGCCTGCCCTTGCCACGGGCCGTGAGGGCAGGCCCTTTTAAAAAGGCAGATAACAACTTACCGGGCGTTCATATTCATCCGGTAAGTTGTTTGTCCAAAGGGAATCAATCAATACCCCAGATGGAATCCAACTCCTGGTTTGTCAATTCCACGGTCTTGTTGTGGGGAGGCAGCGGCTCTTTATAGAAGAAGTCCGGCAGGCGGTCATCTTGCCTGGTCAATCCGGCCCTTCTGTTAAAGATAATTTCCTGTTTGATAATTTCCCGCCAAAGCCCGGTCAACCGCTCATAGTCTGAACCATCTCCCACCTTGGCCTGGTAAAGCCTGGCCAAAAGTTCCGGGGTGGTGGCCCCCATGGCAAACAGGCAGATGCCCAGGGTGTCAATGCCCATGACCTGGGTCTGTTTTTCTCTGGAAAGCTCGGCAACTCCCTTGGTTGAAAGAGGGTCAACCTTACCGGCCAGGGCGTCGCCTATAAAGTTGCCTGCCGTGTGATCCGCACCCATGGGGCAGGAGCCATAGGTCGCGCTCATACCCTGAATTCCCCTGGGATCATAGGCTGCAATACTCTGGTTTTTACAGGCCGGAATCCTGTGATGCCCCAAGTGGCGGCCGGTTGCGGTGGGTCCCTGACCCAGGACAAGCCCCAGGCCTTCGCCTTTGGCGATCTGCATCAGCATTTCCCTTGCCGCTGTTGCATCTCCAAACTGGGCTTGGCCCGCATCCATGGCGATTGCCATGGTCACGCCTGTGCCTATGGTGTCAAGACCGATCTCATCGCAGAGCCGGTCCATGGCCGCAATGGCGTCTAAGTCGTCAATGCCGCACATGCCGCCTGTGGACCAGATCGTTTCATATTCAAGGGAAGAGGTTACAAATTTGCCCGCCTGATCCAGGTATTCATTGGAGCAATGGATAATGCAGCCTGTGCAGCCTGCGTGAGTGGTGTTGCCGCCTCTTTGCTCCAGGGTCTCCTTAAGGGCCTCGCCGCTGATTTTTTCCCAGCCTGGGAAAACACCTTGGGTGGCGTTATAGCTGGGGAAAGCTCCCAGGCTGTTCACCGCGCCGATCAGGGCGCTGGTGCCCAGCTCGGGCAAGACCTTGCCGGAAAAAGGGGATTCCTTAACCGCCTTGGCTAATTCCTTGGCAGCCCTGTTAAAGGCCTCTTTGTTTTGATAGACGGGCTTTTGTTTGCCTTCTCGGGATATGACTATGGCTTTAAGGCCCTTGGATCCCATGACCGCACCGAGGCCCCCCCGCCCCGCAGCCCGGCAGGGGCGTCCGTCTTTGTCCGTGGACTGGACTGAGGCCAGGGCCATCTGCTGTTCCCCGGCCGGGCCAATGCAGCAGATTCCGATATCCGGCCCAAAGCGTTCAAAGAGTTTTTCACATAGCTCATAGGTCATCAACCCGGCCAGATCAGAGGCTGAATGCAGGGTGGGCTTGGCTTCTTCGTCCAGGTGGAGCACCCAAAGCCCCTCCAGGCTTCCCTGCACGACCAATGCCCCCAACCCCAGCCTGGCCAGGGCCAGGGCCGTGGTTCCGCCCACATTACTTTCCTTTATGCCGCCTGTAAGAGGGCTTTTGCCTCCAATTGAAAGCCTGCCCGTATTAACCAGGCTGGTGCCGGTTAAAAGGCCCGGTGCAAAGATCAGGTTGTTGAGAGGGCCCAGGGCATGGCAAGCCGAGTCAGTCATGGCGCAGGTCAGGGCAGAGGTGAGGCCTCTGCCCCCCAAATATTGCATGGCCAAGGGAGCTTGTTCCAACTTGGCGGATTTATTAGTAAGATCATAATATAAAATGTTCATGAAAAGACCTCCTTGACCGATATAGTCTAATAATCAACCATCAGACCTGTTCTTGTCATGCAAAATAAGGTTTTTTTTCGGGTGAGGCTGGAAGGGGAAAAACGCCTGCTTTCCAGAGGCTTACCCATGGATTGTCGACCGTTGTTATTCCGGGAGGACAAAAGGGTCGGGAGACAAAAAAACAGGTTTAAGCGTGGGGTGTTTTTAACTTATGAAGTTGAGCTTAGAAGTTCGTTCAGGATGTTTGTGATTTCCTGCCGAGTCACCGGCTTTTGCATGATTTTTACATCTTTACCTTGTTCTTTATCGATTATGACCTGGTCTCTTTGACCGGTGATAATCACGGCAGGCAGATCAGGCTTTAACTTTCTAATTTTGCTGATTAACTCTACACCATTCATGTGGGGCATGGAATAGTCGGTGAGAATCAGATCCGGTTTTTTTTGTTTGTTGGCCAGGCTGAAGAGAGCTTCCTCGGGATTGGTGAAAATCTCTGTTCGGTAGCCCATTGCACTGAGCAGGCTGGACATGGCCATCAGGGAGGGGCGGTCATCATCCACAATACTCAATAACGCCTTTTGACTGTTTATCCGGACCGGGCATTTGGTTGAGGTCTGTTTGGCTTCTTCTTTTACTATGGGTAGGTAGATGTTGAAGCAGGTGCCTTTGCCCGGTTCCGACTCAAGATCAATAATCCCTTTATAGGATTTAATAATTCCCTTTACCACTGCCAGGCCAAGTCCGGTGCCCTCGCCTGGCTTTTTGGTGGTGAAGTAGGGTTCAAATATTTTTTCCCTGATGTCTTCGTCAATCCCCTTTCCAGTGTCAGCTATCTTCAGGAGCAGATAGGGGCCGGGATGATTCTTATCATCCGCTGAGAACCTTTTGGCGGGTATTTGAGCCTCCTCAAGGGTGACTTTCAGCACCCCGCCTTTGGGTGACATGGCATGGGCCGCATTGGTGCAAAGGTTCATTACTATCTGATGCATTTCCGTGGCGTCGGCCTGGACCGAGGAATTGGCGGCCGTTAGGTTCTGTACAATGTCAATGTTGGAAGGCAAGGCTGAACGCAAGAGCTTCATGATCTCCTTTATCAGAATGTTCAAGCGCAAGGTCCCCAACTTTTTGTCCTTGGGCCGGTTGAAGTTGAGTATCTGAGCTGCCAGGTCCCTGGCCCGCAAGGAGGCGCCCCTGATCTCTTCCAGCCTGGACTTTAACTTAGGCTCAACCCCCGCTTCAATTAAAGCGGTTTCAGTGTGAATCAATATGGGGGTGAGAATATTGTTTAAGTCATGAGCCACCCCCCCGGCCAGAGTGCCCATGGCCTCCATCTTCTGCACTTGGCGCATATGGATGTCCATAAGCACCTTTTTTTCCTCTGCCTGCTTTTTCTGGGTGATGTCTGTCAAAACCACCACAAAATAATGCGGGTTATTATCTTCATCCCGGATAAGGGTGACGGTCCTTTCGACCCAGACCTTAGTCTTCAATTTTGTGCTGAAAACAGCTTCCTTTTTTATACTGCTTACTTTACCCTTAAGCAGATCTTCCTTATCCGATTCCATATCCAAGCCTGACCGGCTGTGCAGGTAATCCGGTAGACAGGTATTTATAAGCTCCTCTTCCTCATACTTCAGCATGGAGCAGGCGGCAGGGTTGGCGGAGATGATTTGGCTTTTAAGGTCTAAAAAAAACATGCCGATGGGCGTGAACTGGTACATCTGTTTGAATATGAGGTTTGTTTCGAAAAGGGCCTGCTCGGCGTATTTTCGTTTTTCAATTTTGGTTGCTGCGCCGACTATGCGCAACGGCCTTTTATCTGTAGAACTTCTTTCCTGCACCGAGGCTTTTAGCCAAATCCAGGTCCAATTGCCTTTTCTTTCCTTGACCTTGATCTCAATTTCTTCTTCTTTACCAAAAGGATTCCTGAGCCTGTCCCAGGCCTTTTTCACCAGATCCCGGTCCATGGGATGAACCAGATTGATCAGGTTTTCCGGCTGGCTCAAGAAATCCTCGGCCGTGTAACCCAGAATGGAGAAGAAATGATCACTGAAAAAGGCCTGTCCCTTTTCAAGGTTAAGATCCCAGATTCCCTCTTCAAAAGTGCGTAGGGCCAGGTTAAGCCTTTCTGTTGAGTTTTTCAGAGCGGCTTCGATTTTTTTTCTGGCGATTATTTCTTTGTTAAGCGTCTGACGGCTCTTGACCCCTGGAGGCAAAGGTAGAAAGTGAATCACCAGGGCCAAGGTCAAACTTAAAATAATTCCGACAAAAAAAAGGTTCCAGTGAATATAGGAATTCATCCAGGCATATAGGGTTGGGGAGGATTGGCAAGTGAACGTGACTCGGCCTGCGGGGCCGTTTTTTTCCAAGGTGCAGAGCCAGTCGCTTTTATGGCGGCTGGAAGGGGAAGAACTTGCCAAGGTGTTCTGAGAAGTTCCGGGAAGACGATTTGTCAGGGATATGGAGAAATTGAGCCCCCTGGCAAGGTTTGGATTGACAGCGGCCCGCAAAAGCTTTTCAAAATCCATGAATGCCAAAATAAGAGAATCGGGATTGCTCACTGTTCCCAATTCAGTTCGGCAGGGAAGTAGGATCTGTAAAGTTTTTTCAAATTCAGGGCCGGGAGGGGGCAACGGATCTTCATAGGTAAGCGGGCAGGCGCCTAACAGGGCTTGGGCCTTGACCTGGGGATAACCATGCAATATGGGGTAGTATTTGGGGAAGGAGGAAGTGGAGGAGCCGGTTTTGATTTTGTAGTCTTGTTGGGTTATAAGTCTGGCCGTCTCCAAAAAGCCCTGGATGTTCTCCGGTTCAACTCCCGGCATCCAGGCCTGCAAGAGTATTTCGGGCCTAAGTTGGGCCAAGACAGCCGCGTTTGCCTGAAAGGCAAAGCGGTCCAGTCTCGTGCGGTCTTGCCTATTCCCTAATATAGTAAGAATGTTAAGGTTGCTTACGAACCTTTTTTCAATACGCAGGAGGGCTTGTCGAGACCTGTGCTCAAAGGCCTTTTGGATGTTTTGGTTGTCAATATAAAGACCAATCAGAAAAAGAAGAATTGAGAGGATAAAGCCGGACAAAAGAACCCAGACAATGGTTTTTTGCCGGTTTTTCACCAAAAAAAACCAGAGCCTCTCGGGATGAGGATTTACAGTCTCCGGGCTGTATGACATGCATCCTGGCAGTCTAGGTCGCAATGAGCTGGAGAAAAGGACAAGTGCTGTGTTTGTCCTGATTTAATATGTCCGCAACCGGAAATAAAAATGAATTTAAAAAACCCTGATTAAAAACTGTTTTAGTGACAGCAAAATTCTTTACGATGTCATGCCAGAAATAATTACTAGTGTCAAGTTTTTGCTTTAAAGATAAAAGCCAGCTTTTCCCTAATTGGCTTTTACTTCAAGCAAAAAGTTAAACTTCCAGAGCCCCTCCCTTATCTCCCTGTGTTTGACAGATTAAGCGTTTTTAAATTCCCGGGTGTTTATCAACGATCTCAATATGAATTGAAGATGATCCGCCACACGCCGGGTAGTTTTTTTACTAGAGAGGATGTTAGCCAAAAAAGAGAGGTTTTTAATAGGGGAGATTAGCTGATCAAGGGCCTGGAAAGGATATAGTCCAGATTTTTGGCGGGAGCCGGGGGAGAGTAGAGATATCCTTGACCTTGGCGGCAGCCCTGTTTGATTAAAAAATCGTGTTGCTCCCTGGTCTCAACCCCTTCCGCCAGAACCTCAATACCCATGCTTTCACCTAAGGTGATAACGGTTTTGACAATGGCGGCATCCTGAAGGTCATTTGGCAAGCCTCTTATAAATGAGCCGTCTATCTTAAGCGAGTTAATAGGAAAAGTTTTGAGGTTATAAAGCGAGGAGTAGCCCTTGCCAAAATCATCCATGGAAAGATAAATATCCAGTTCGCTTAGTTCATGCAGAGTTCTGAGAGCCTTGGCCGGATTTTTGGCCATGGCGCTTTCCGTAATCTCCAGTTCCAGTAAATCCGGCCTGAGTTTGGTCCTTTCCAGGATTTCATCCACCTGTCGGGCGAGCTGGCGGTGCTTGAACTGCCTTGGTGAAAGATTTACAGACATGCGCAAAGGTGTTTGGAATATCCGGTTCAGCCGTCTGGCTTGATTACATGACTCTTCCAAAATCCAGGCCCCCAGTGGGATTATGAGCCCGGATTCTTCGGCCAGGGGAATGAACTCATCCGGCGGTATTATTTTTCCTCCGGGCTCCTGCCAACGGATCAGGGCTTCCAGGGCAAACACCTGCCCTGTTTGCAGGTCTACTTTGGGCTGATAAAAAACCTCCAGTTCCTGGTTTTCCAGGGCGCGGCGCAGGCTGTGGTCCAGATGCACTCGCCGCATTGCCTCTGAGTTCATGTTTTGGGTAAAGAGCTGGTAGTTGCTGCGCCCCTGCTTTTTAGCCCTGTGCATGGCAAGTTGGGCGTTGGTTATCAGGGTGTCGGCCCGGGTCCCGTCATGGGGATGCAGGGTTACGCCGATGGAGCAGGTTATGTAAATTTTTTTGTCTTTGTACTTAAGGGGAGAGCCCAGGTTGGAGATGATTCTCTCTGCTGTATGGATGGCGTAATCAGAACCATGGCGGCCATGCAACAAAACCAGAAACTCATCGCTACCCAACCTGGCGGCGGTGTCTTCCTCGCGAATGGTTCCGAGTAGGCGATTTGCCGTGGTTCTAAGAACATAGTCTCCGCCGTTCGGTCCGAGAACGTCATTAATATCTTTAAAATTGTCCAGATCCACCGACAAAATGGCCAAGCTTAAGGAATGCCTTGAGGCATGGTTCAAGGCCACCTGCAGGCGATCTGAGAACAGGCGGCGATTGGGCAGGCCGGTGAGCAGGTCATGAAAAGCCTGATAGGTTATTTGCTCTTCGCTTTGTTTTATTTTGGTCAGGTCGTGCAATATGGCTACATAGTGGATTATCTTACCGTCATCATTAGATATGGGGTTTAGTCCGGCCAGGGCCGGGAAAAATCCGCCCTCCTTTTTATGCCCCTTTATTTCCCCCATCCAGGGCTTGACCAATCCGGCCAGGCTATCCACATCCGGAGGTCCGTTGACCAAGGTTACAAAAGATTCAAAAGGTTCAGTGAGTAGTTCTTGCTGGCTATAGCCGGTAAGCTCGGTAAAGGACTGATTGACTGTTTGAATGCAACCCTTTTCATCTAAAATGACAATGCCTTCCAAGGTCGTTTCAGATATCTTGCTCCACAGCCGGTTTTTCAGTTTGGCTTTTTGCTGCTCTGTCACATCTTCGGAACTGACCAGAAGGCCCAAGAGTTCTTCCTGGTCATTTAAAATGCGTATTCGGCTGCTGTTCAGCCAGGCGTTTTTACCATTTGCCTGCTGTTGGGGTTCCAGGGTGTCTGACCTGGCTGAAGTGCCGTCAAGGACCTCAAGATCCTTGGCCCGATTATCTCTGCCCTGGGCCAGGCCCCAGGCCATCCGGTCTTCGGCTTTTCCGATTACTTCTTCCGGAGAGTCGAAGCCAGCCGCATCGGCAAAGCTTTTATTGCACCCCAGGTAGGTTAGCTTAAGGGATTTCCAGGAGATTTGCTGAGGTATGTTATCCAAAACCAGCCTCAACATTGCCTCGGTCTGCTGAAGTGATGACTCGGCCAGCAAACGCTCCCTGATTTCAATTTCGCATTCTTCCACTTTTTGGGACAGGTTGCTTGCCTTTAGATTCAGGTCTTTCTTAAGTGTGCAGGTTTCCAAAAGATTACCCACAACCTGGCTTAAGAGTTCAAGTTCCCTTCTGCGCGGCAGGTCAAAAGGAATCATCTCGGCAAAGGATATGTTCAATACACCTATACAGCGGCCCAGGGTGGTCACCGGCAGACAGGCCAATGATACAGGGGTCATTTTGTTAGGATCTTGTTTTAAAAGGCTTTTTTCGGGCGATGAACGATCCCAAAAAACCGCTTTGTTTTCCAGGAAAACTTTACCCGCCACCCCTTCACCCGGTGTAAAGGAAAGACCCTTGTTATAGGAGCCTTTTTCCAGGCCAAAGACTTCGTCCCTGCCCTTGGCCGCCATTACATCAAGCAGATTGGATGCAGAACAATGAATCATAATGGAACAGTTGTTTACGTCCGGCAGATTCCTGACCAACTCGGTGACTATCATCTCGGCAGCTTGGTTCATTTCATTGGCTTGTACGGGGATCTGGGTGAGGCTTGATATGGCGGACAAAAGGGTGATGGCCGAATCCAGCCTGTCCCCCATGCGGGCCAGGGCGTTTCGTATGGTTCGGTTCTCCCGGGCCAGGTTCGCGCTCAGAGCGGGATTTGTTTTGATTGTTGATTTGCCGGTCATAACACCCCTTGGATGAAGTCTGAACTTTATTAACTTTTCCGGTGCCAACAATCGGGTGTTTTCAGGCCAGGTATCCTTTTGTTTTTGGCATTTATGGGCTTTTTTGCCTGAGAGACCATATAATGCCTAGATAATAAATAAAATAAATTTAGATAGTTACCATGATGCCCACCATTTGTAGGCGATCCGGCACGTTTTCCTTGGCCTTGTTTAGCAAAGGCTTCAGGTTTATCTGATTCAGTTGATTCGCCTTAAAATGCCCATCCGGCTCCGCCCCTTTGGGCGGTGCGGCGAGGCCGAAACCCAATTTATGAGCCATATAGTCGCCGAGAAAAACCAAGCTGGTGCTCGCGTAAAAAGGATCGCTGGGAGTGGGGTTGTGGTGTTTGGCAATGGCCTCCTGTAAAAGTGCCGGCAGATTCCAACGCCTGGCCAAAAGAGCGCCGATCCTGGTATGTTCAACGCCCAGTCTTCTTTCCGCTTCATGGGGGGAGACGCCTTGATCGGTCAAGGCCAACACTTCTTCCATTTCTTCTTTGAGATGACATATCAAAACCAGTTTGCCCAGATCGTGAAGCAGGCCGGCCACCATGACTTCTGAAGGTGAAAAACTGCCGGTGACCGTGGCCAGTTCCTTGCTTAACCAGGATACAGCCAGGCAATGTTGCCAAAGGGCCCGGCCATTAAAACGCTCGGGTGTTTTTTTCATATTAAAAAAGTCACCAAACCCTGCGCCTAAAGCCAGCAACTCCAGCTCGTGCATTCCTATCAAGGTGGCGGCTCTTTTAATGGTGGTTACTTCCTGGCTGAAACCATAAAACGCAGAATTGGCCAAGCTCAGCACCTTTGCGGTCAATGCCTGATCATTTTCAATTATTTCAGATAGTTTATTGATGGAGACGTCAGGGGTGGCCAGGGCGCTTAAAAGCCTGGTCAGAACATGGGGCATTGCCGCCAGTCTTTTTATGGAATAGATGCGTTTTGTCAGGTCCTTCCGCAAAAAAAACGCCCCCATGTCAGGTGTTTTGATATGCACGAACCTCTAGGGTTGGTCACAAGATGCAGGGGCCGGCGAGGCTTAAGCGGCATGGAGCGAACTTTTGGGTCAAGGTGGTTTTGCAAGTCACCCTGTCATCTCACAACCTTAATAAACGCGATGCTTGAGCAAATTATTTGTATTTTTCGAGCATTGTGCCAGAAACAATTATTCCCTGCAAGAATATTGTACTATTATTCTATTGATATTATGTCGTTATGGAAAAATAGTTTATAAAAGGGCACGCCTTTTGTTTGACGATGCGTTCTTTTAATATTACGCTGCGTTGAAAAGCTCTTTTATCTTAACTTCTTGGAATGAAGATTAATTTATAAAGCAGCTCTGTAAATTAATTTAATGCCGTCAGACAAAAGTATGGTTGTTTTTAACTTGCCGCCGGAGTTGACTGAGACAAAAGTATTGATCTGAAATGCATTAATAAGATGAGATTTTAGGGGGAACACGGGAAGCAGTCCGTGCGCCGTGCTGTTTTTTCCGGGTCAAGAGCTTACGGGGCTTCGGTTGCCAAAATTTAAGATTTCCAGATACAAGACCAGGAAGTAGGGGAGAGGTTTTGCTGCTTTGTTCGTAGTCTTTTTGTTTGTAAGCGGCTTTGGAGAAGGGTTTTTAAAAGTGGGTGATTCGGCCTTGCAATACGAAGAAAAAATGTGGCGGCTCTTTGAACTGACCAAAAAGCAGATGCCTGAGCTGACAGATGCCTATTATGGAAAGGTTAAAAAAGCGGTCTATAAGGACGGCGCTCTGAACCTTAAGACCAAAAGGTTTTTATCTCTGGCCATTGCCGTTCAGTCCGGTTGCAAGGACTGTATGATTTCACAAACTGAAAAGGCGCTCAGCCTGGGCGCGACTGTCGAGGAAATATTTGAAGTTTGTTCAGTTGCGGTGAGCATGGGCGGCACATTGGCCTGGAGCCAGGCGCTGGTGGTTGCCCAATATCTGGCTGAAAAAGACCTGATATCCTGAGCAGTCTTTAGTTTTTTTGTAGGCGTGCCTGCGGAGTCCGGCTGGTTGTTATGAATAATTCAGTGTGACCTGCCCGGCGGTGAAGCTATGCGCCGGAAGATTCATCTCCGGATTTTTTCTCTTGAAGTTCTTTAGACTTAAGTTTGCCAACCTGCTGATATTAAATCTTTTCCTGCATGTGTGCTTTTTGGGACCAGGTGCGGGGGCAATCATCTGTTCCAAGATGTTTTACCGCTTTTGCATAATCAGCGAAATTAGATTTAATTTCTGCCTTAATTACCTGAAAGTGCTGGATTATTTAACTCATATACTTGTCTGGGAATAATAAAAAGTGTTATTCTTATTTTTTCTACCTGAATTATCTTTTTGAGGCCGAATCAAGGTATCTTGGTGGAAAATGCTGAATTTAGCGCAGACAAGGTCTTTTGCGGGAGGATTTTAGCTAGCCCCGGTGCGGGCGCGACAGTTCTGGGCGTTTGCCGGCCGGAGTTTGCTTGGGCGGCAAGATTACCATAAGTAAGCGGTCTTCCACCATTGGCAATAGAGGCTGAATGCTGAATTTGTCCCTCAGATGGCGAATTTTTTGGTTTTACCTGGTCTTTGGTTTGGCACCCTTGGCCATGGTCGCCGTTTTCAGTTTTACTTCCTACTCCTCATCAGTCTCCCGTATAAATGAAAAGCAGGTGAACGCCCTGGTTGAGCGTATTGGCTGGCAGACTGATTCCTTTTGTTACAACCTCTTTAAAGACCTTGATATCCTCACCCATTTCCCCTATGTACAGCTCCGGTTTTTAGAGTTCCCCAGGGCAAGAACCCAGGACGGAATACGGGAAAAATTGGAAATATTCCGAATAAATACTGGCAATTTCAGCCACATCGCCCTTTATAATCGGGATTTTTCAATAGTAGCGGAGACGCCTGCGGGCAATAGCTCATTGGAGGGATGGGGTCTTGACAGGAGTCGGCTTGAACAGGCTTTTCAGCATGACTACTACCATCTGGTAAACGCTAATCAAAAAAATAAACAAGTGGTTTTATTACGCAAAGTCTATGACTTTCGGGATCCCTCCCGTGAGGTGGGCATGGTGGCAGCCACAGTGCTTTTAAGTGATTTCACCCGTTTTATCAAGGAATTGGATTTGGGAATCGGGATTCAAAAGTTTATCATTACCCAAAACGGAACCAGGGTGTTCGCAGAACCCAGGATCGAAGTGAAAGATGAAGCGGGACAAAAGGTTCGCGAGTATGAGGCTACTTTGCCCTTGCTAAACTGGCGGATCATGATTCGCATACCGGAAATGCATTTGTTTAGCGATGTAAATCGATTGGCTTGGTTGACCTTCGCCTTTTGCCTGTTTGTGGCCCTGCTTACCTTTGCGGCTTCCCTGTTTTTCAGCAGAAGGATCACCAGGCCGGTGAAGACCCTGATAAACGGGGCCCAAAAGTTTGCCACCGGTGATTTTGAACACAGGATAGAAATTACTTCCGGGCCGGAGATGAGAAGGCTGGCCAGGGAGTTTAACTGCATGGCCGCCACCTTGCAGGAGCGCCAGACCGAGCTGATCGAGGCGGCCAAACTGGCTTCCTTAGGGCTCTTGTCTGCCGGATTTGCCCATGAGGTGAAAAATCCCCTGGCCGGGATAAAGACAAGTTCCCAGGTGTTGGCCAGAAAAATACAGGACCGGCGGCTGGCTGCACTGGCTCTGGCCATCAACCGGGAGGTGGATCGCCTGGATAGGATCATGAGTGGTCTCTTGGAGTTTGCCGGTCCCCGGCCTTCAGAGGCAGCCATGTTCAGCTTAAAAGAGATCGTGGACAGGTCGGTGAGTCTGGTGGGAGTGCGAATGCTGGAAAAGGGGGTTGTCTGTAACTCAAAGGTGGATAACCATTTGGTGTTTGTTGATAAGGACCAAATGATCCAGGTTATGGTGAACCTGCTTTTAAACGCGTTGAGCGCTGTTTTGCCTCGCAAAGGAGAGATCAAGCTGGTCAGCTGGCTCAATCCGCGTGATCAAGTGGTTCTTTTGATATCAGATAACGGTTACGGCATAGACCAGGAAAAATTGGATCGTATTTTTGACCCGTTTTTCACCCTTTCCCCCCAAGGCACCGGCCTGGGGCTTTCCATTGTCTATTCCCTGCTTAAACAAAACCATGTAAGAGTGCAGGTGAACAGTGAAAAAAATCGGGGAACCACCTTCAGGCTTGTGTTTTCCGAACAGAGACGTTGAGAACCGGTTGAATGCAACCAAAGGTCTTAAGGGAAGGGCGCCATGCCTGAAATAGCTGTTTTGGATGATGAAACAACCTTGCTTAACTCTCTGGGAATGGAACTTTCCGACCAGGGTTATGCTGTGCATTTGTTTGGCACGGCCCATGATTTTTCAGCTTATTTCAAAAGAAACGAACCGGACGCAGTGCTTTTGGATTTGAGACTGCCGGATGCCGATGGGTTGGAACTCTTGAAAAAAGTAAAAGAGTCCACCCCCAAGACCCAGGTGATAATCATTACCGCCCACGGGAATATGGAATCGGCAATAAGCGCCTTAAAAGGCGGGGCTTTTGATTATATCAGTAAGCCTTTTGATCTGGAGGAGATAGGGCTGGTCCTGAAAAAGGCCCTTAAGCAGAGCAGGTTGGTGCGGGAAGTGGAGCACAGGCGGCAACGGGATTACCAGTCTGCCAGCCTTAGGGACTTTATCGGCCAAAGCAACCTGGTGAAAGAGCTCTTAAACACGGTCGGAAAGCTTTCCCAGGTGCAGAATACAACCATTTTGCTTAAAGGCGAAAGCGGCACCGGAAAGGACCTTTTGGCCAAGGCAATTCATAATATGAGCGCCCGGGCCTCCAAACAGTTTATAGAGATAAACTGCGCCTCCCTGCCTGACAATTTGTTGGAGAGCGAGCTTTTTGGATACGAAAAAGGCGCCTTTACCGATGCCAGACAGCGTAAGACAGGCCTGGTCGAGCTGGCTGACCAGGGCACGCTTTTTTTGGATGAGGTGGCTGAAATGCCCCTTACCCTTCAGGCCAAGCTGTTGCGTTTTTTAGAGACCAGAAGCTTCCGTCGCATAGGAGGCGGATCTCAGATAAAGGTGGATGTGATGATAATAAGCGCCACCAATCGGGATCTGGATCAGGCCTTGATGCATAATCGTTTTCGCCCGGATCTTTATTACCGCCTGAATGTGGTGCCTTTGACCGTTCCTCCCCTTAGAAAGAGGGGAAAAGACATCCTGCTGCTTACGGATCATTATTTAACTCATTTTTCAAAAAAATTTCATAAGCCACTGGCCAGGCTGGATAAAAAGGCGAGCCAGGCATTTTTGGATTACAGGTGGCCCGGAAATATCCGGGAGCTTAAAAATCTGGTGGAACGCCTGGTGATCCTGTGTTCCGAAACTATCACCCTTGCCGATCTGCCCACCTCCATACAAAAGATCACCCCGCGACAGACGCCGGATCTGAACGATTCCCTGGCTCGGGGGGGTGATCTTGATGAAACACTCTCTGAACTGGAAAGGCAATTGATCTTGGAAGCCCTGAATAAGTCGGGAGGAGTCAAATCAGAAGCGGCCCGGTTGTTGGGAATCAGCCGGTTTGCCCTGGCCCGTAAAATGAAACGTCTGTTTGCAGATAACCATGATCGCTCCTGAACTTAAAAGGCTTTGTAAAACCTGTTCAGTTAGTGCGGCAAGCGCACAAGAAGTGCGGTTTACGCACATGTAAAACAGAAGCTCTTCCGGGTTGCAGCTTTTCACTGTCTTTTAATAATCTCCTGATATTTAAAGGTTAACAGTTTTGTGTCCTGCCTGAGGTTTGTGTAAAGGGGTCTTGGCACAACTGTTGCGGTCACAGATCTTCAAACCTGTTGTTTAAAAGACACCCAGGCACTTAACCCGGTTTTGGGATCAGCTTTTTTTACCTGGTGTGGCAACAACTGCCCGCAAACAGCCTTGCAGAACAATTTGCTTAATTTATCAGGAGTTAGTCCTGAATCGGAGCGGCCTCTAAAGGGGTAAGCCCTGTTTTGTAAAGGCCTTGGCGATTTTTATACAAATTCTTAAATGGGAGGTTTTAGATCATAGCTTAGTTTTTTGTTCTAATTTCAAAGTGTTTCTTTAAAAGCTACAAGGGAGGATACAGATGAAAAAGAGCCTGACTCTTTTATTGGCCCTGATTTTGGGCTTGAGTTTGTTCTCCAGCCCGGCTCTGGCCGACGCCACCATGGACCGCATTGAAAAATCGGGCAAACTCAAAGTGGGGTTCAGGGAGGGCTCCATCCCCTTTGCCTTTATGGACCCCAAAGTAGGCAAGCATGTGGGGTTTTCCGTGGATATGGCCCATATGGTGGCCAAGTATCTCTCTAAACGTTTTGGCAAGGAAATAGAGATCGTTCCCTACACCATCACCCCCAAGACCCGCATCCCCTTGGTGGTCAACGGCACGGTTGATTGCGAAATGGGCTCAACCACCTACACAGCCAAAAGGGAAGCTGTGGCGGATTTCAGCCTGATCTTTTTCTTTTCCGAGACAACTTTTTTGGTAGCCAAGGATTCCGGCATTAAAAAGCTCACTGACCTAAACGGCAAGAGGGTCGGTGCGGCCAGGGCCACCACCAACTTAAAGGCGGTGCAGCAGTTGGCCGAGGCAGGCAAATTCAAGCCCGAGGCGATTGTTATTACAGAGACCCACCCCCAGGGAATGTTGGCGCTTAAAAGCGGCAAGATAGACGCCTATTCCACAGACCGCAGCCTGTTGGAAGGGCTTCGCATGAAAGATCAGAATCCGGATAAATGGATGACCACTGATTTTGCCATTGCCTATGAACCCTATGCCTATATTGTGCGCGAGGGTAACTCCGATTTCAGGGATTTCATAAACAACACCATTTTGTGGACAATCAAAACCGGAGAATTCTACAAGATCTATGAAAAGTGGATGGGCCCCAAGGGTGTGGTCCCCATTAAGATGTCTCCGGCGTACAAGGATTACCTGCAGATGATCGTCTACCCCATGGGCGAAAACTGGTGGAAGAAACAGAAGTAAAGCCGATTTGCTGATAGGGGCTTTCCGGATTTTGTCAAAAAAAGCCTGTAATCAGCCAACCTGCCTTCCGGGCCGGGGAGTGAATATCACCCCGGTCCGGAAGCCCGCTACCAAACCGCTCTATAACCGGGAGTGATTCATGGGGCTGAGCTATGAGTTTGATTGGGGCGTGCTGTGGCGCATGCCCTATGGCCTTTGGCTTCTCAAGGGGTTGGGGCTCACCATTTTTATCGGGCTTACCGCCTGGATACTGGCCATGGCTTTGGGGATACTGGTGGGCAGTCTGCGGATCACCCCCTATCGCAGCCTGAGGTTCATAGGAACCGCCTACACCGAGGTGTTGCGCAACATACCGTTATTAGTGCAGATGTTTTTTTGGTTCTACGCTGGGCCCATGCTGTTTGGCGAGACCCTTTCCAGAGAGATCAACCGCATATCCGGGTTGAATATATACGTCTCGATATTTGGCCTGGGGCTCTACACCGCCTCCAGGGTGGCGGAGCATTTGCGGGCTGGTTTTGCCTCCATAGGAAGGGACCAGTATCAGGCCGTGCTCTCAACCGGTATGACCCGATTTCAGATGTATTGGCATGTAATCATTCCCTATGCCCTGCGCCTGACCATACCGCCATTGACCACCGAGTTTCTGACCATATTTAAAAACACATCAATCTGTATGACCATTGGTGTGGCCGAACTTACCTTTCAAAGCTATCAGATAGATGCGGAAACCTTCCACGGCCTGGAATCCACCACCGGCGCCATGATCATCTATCTGTTTTTGGGCATGACCGTGGTGCGGCTTATGGGAATAGTTGAAAAAAGGTTCAAAATTCCCGGCCTGGTGGGGAGGTAGCCCATGTTTGATGTGATCGCCAGGAACTTCCCCTATCTGATGGGCGGGTTGTGGGTGACGGTTAAGCTGTCTGTATTCGCCCTGGCCGGAGGCATATTTCTGGGCATGCTGGCCGGTCTGGCCAGGCTTTCCAAAAATCCCTGGATTTATTATCCGGTAACAGCCTATGTCAATTTTCTGCGCAACATTCCCTTGATTCTGGTCATTTTTTGGTTTTATTTCATTATGCCCCTTTTGGTGGGAGAGGCCATGGACCCCTTTTGGGCGGCGGTGGTCTCTTTTATTATGTTTGAGGCCACCTATTTTGGGGAGATATTCAGGGCCGGTTACCAGACTATAAGCAAGGATTTGATAAACGCCTCCTATTCAACCGGCATGACCTATTTTCAGACCGCCCGCCATATCAGCATCCCCATTGCCATGCGGCGCATGTTGCCCAGCCTGATAACCCAGTCCATAGTGACGTTTCAGGACACCAGCCTGGCCTTTGTCATCGGTCTGCCCGAACTGGTCAGAAGGGCTTCCATTGTTGACAACCTGGAAGTGCGCTCCATTGAGCTCTTCGGGTTCGCGGCTTTGGTTTATTTCATCGTCTGTTTTGTGGGGTCTCGCATCTCCCGTTACTACGAGGAACTGGGCAGAAAGGCCAATATCATATGATCGAGATACAAAAGCTGAACAAATGGTTCGATGATTTTCATGTGCTCACAGATATCACCGAAACCATAGAAAAGGGCCAGACCGTGGTGGTCTGCGGCCCCAGCGGGTCGGGGAAAAGCACGCTTCTGCGCTGCATAAACGGATTGGAGCCTTTTCAAAAAGGCGAGATTGTTGTGGATGGAAAAAGCCTGAGCGACCCCAAGGTCAACCTTTACAAGTTAAGGGAAAGCATAGGCATGGTTTTTCAGCGCTTTGAACTTTATCCCCACATGACAGCACTTAAGAATATAGCCCTGGCCCCCATGAAGGTGCGGCGCTGGCCTCGTAAAAAGGCCGAGGAAAAGGCCATGCTGCTTTTGGAAAGGGTGGGAATGCCGGACAAGGCCCATGCCTATCCGGCCAATCTTTCAGGCGGGCAACAGCAAAGAGTGGCCATAGCCCGTTCGCTGGCCATGGAGCCTAAATATATGCTTTTTGATGAGCCCACCAGCGCCCTGGACCCGGAGATGATCAAAGAGGTTCTGGATGTCATGGTGGATTTGGCCAGGGAAGGCATGACCATGGTCTGTGTGACCCATGAGATGGGTTTTGCCAGGGAAGTGGCCGATGAAATTATATTCATGGATCACGGGAAAATTGTGGAAAGGGGCACCTTTGAAACCTTTTTTAATAATCCCAAAACAGACAGGGCCAAGGAATTCTTAAGCCAGATTTTAGATTAGGAATTTGGGTTGATGATACGGTTGGTGAAATTCCCAAAAACAAATGGGTTGCATGCTGTAATTGGACAGGTTTTGCCAAAGCCCGGCCCCTGCTGCCCGAAGACTCACCATTGTCCTTGACTCCGGCCCGGCAAAAGGGGTCAATATAGATGTTTCCCGGTAGTTGCCCAATGCCAAGGGAGACAAGTTAAGCCAATGCCCGTTGTGTACGGGCCTATTTAAAGGAGAATCAAGATGAATTTGGCGCGTTTTCCCCGTCGCCGCTACACCGTGGGACAGACTCCGATCGAAAAGCTGAATAACTTGACGACCTTTATGGGGGGGCCTGAGATATACATGAAAAGGGATGATATGCTCGGCCTGGCCGCAGGAGGCAACAAGACCCGCAAGCTTGAGTTTGTCGTGGCCGATGCCTTGGCCCAGGGAGCGGACACCCTTATCACTTGCGGCGCGGTGCAGTCAAACCACTGCCGCCTGACCCTGGCCGCCGCAGCCAAGGAAGGCATCAAGTGCCGTCTGGTTTTAGAGGAGAGGGTGGCCGGTAGTTACAGGCCCAGGGCCATGGGCAACAACCTGATTTACCGACTTATGGGGGTTGAGGAAATAATCGTGGTTCCGGGCGGTTCGGATATGGCTAAGGAAATGCAGAAAGTGGCCGACGGGCTAAAGGCCCAGAGCAGAAAACCCTACGTGATTCCGGGCGGAGCCTCTAATACTATCGGCGCCACCGGCTACGTGGCCTGCGCCGAAGAGATACTGAACCAGTCTTTTGAGATGGGGATCAAGTTTGACCGGGTGGTTTGCCCCAGCGGCAGCGCCGGGACCCATGCCGGGCTGGTGGTGGGCTTTTTCGGCAACAACAGTCAGGTGCCGGTGGTGGGGGTCAATGTTAGCCGCACCAAGGAAGATCAGGAAAAACTGGTCTATGACCTGGCAAAGGCTACGGCCCTGCATGTGGGTGTGAGAGAGGAGCTGCCAAGGGAGGAAATTCTTTGCTTTGGTGATTATGTGGGGCCTGGTTACTCCCTTCCCACAGACTCCATGGTGGATGCGGTCCGCACCCTGGCCAAGACCGAGGCCATACTTCTGGACCCGGTTTACACTGGCAAGGCCATGGCCGGTATGCTTGACCTGATCAGAACGGGCTTTTTCAAAAAAGATGAAAAAGTCTTGTTTGTACATACCGGTGGTTCGCCCGCTCTGCATGTATATGAAGACAGTTTCATGGAGTGATAGTTTATTTTTTAGCTTACCCCCAGTAGTTGCTTGGTAAGGGCCTTTAAAGGCAATTACCAAAGAGAAACCAAATAAAGGCCCTTACTTGTGGTTTGAATAGTAAGGGCCGGGAAAGGATCTGCTTTTCATGATTCCTCGTCCGGATCTCACAGCTATCCAAAAAGCTGCGGAACGCATAAGGCCTTACATTCACCGCACTCCTGTTTGCACGTCTGAAACCTTAAACGGCTTTTGCGGGGGCGAGGTCTTTTTAAAATGCGAGAATTTTCAGAAGGTGGGAGCCTTTAAGGCCAGGGGAGCAACCAATGCGGTGTTTTCCCTTTCCGATGAAGAGGCAGCCAAAGGAGTCTTGACCCATTCTTCGGGCAACCATGCCGGGGCCCTGGCCTGGGCAGCCAAGACCAGAGGGATCAAGGCTGAGATTGTCATGCCCGAGAATGCTCCCACTGTGAAACTGAATGCGGTTAAGGGCTATGGGGCCAATGTTTACCTCAGTAAACCCACCCAGGCCCACAGGGAAGCCCTGGCTGCGGAAGTGGCCCAAAAAACCGGAGCCAAAATGGTTCATCCTTATAATGATCATTTGGTTATGGCAGGCCAGGGCACTGCCGCGCTGGAGCTTTTGGACCAGGTGGCAGACCTGGATCTGGTGCTGGCTCCGGTGGGCGGCGGGGGGCTTATGGCAGGAACCGCCCTGGCGGTAAAGGGAATTTCGGAAAAGATCGAGGTGGTGGGGGTTGAGCCCCTGGGCTCCAATTTTGCCTGGCAATCCCTGCAAAAAGGCGAGATCGTGCCTCAGAAAAATCCAAACACAGTGGCGGACGGTCTTTTGACTGCACCCGGCAACCTTACTTTTCCCGTGTTGCAGGAATATGTATCCCATATTGTCACGGTGAGCGATGAAGAGATCATAAGCGCCATGCGGATTGTGTGGGAGCGTATGAAGATAATCATTGAGCCTTCTTCCGCTGTTCCCGTGGCGGGCCTTTTGACCAAAAAGGTCGATTTAAAGGGGAAAAGGGCGGGAGTGATTATATCCGGCGGTAATGTGGATTTGGCCTCACTGCCCTGGAATTGATTTTTATTAATGAAGTGGCTTCCTGCCTATGCGGCCCGGTGAACCAAACCACCGGGCCGCAACTTGTTTTTGGGCTGTATAAATTGAAATTATAGATCAGGTTGTTTTAAAGTTTGCCTGTTGCTGTTTTGTGAGGTTTTTAACAATTTTAAATGATTGGTTGTTCATTTTTAGGCAATTTGTACGGTCATCCTAAGTGGGACTTTAATCGCAAAGCGACCCGCATGGGTTTACTTCTTTTAAATTCGGTTCTTCAAAAGGAAAGTAACCTTCTTTTCTCAGAAGGGGTAGATGGTGCTGGGCTACTTAAAATATCGGTTATCTATTTAGATAATATATCTAAAATTGGTGGAAAGGCTCTGAACGGTTTTTTTAAAATCCAGTTGTAAATAAGGTTACAAAATCAGGATTTAACTTAATAAACATTGTGAAATCATATAGTTAAAAGTAGAATTTTCGGTGGTACTATATTTTTTGAATGAGATTCATCGGCAGTGGTACCTTTGTGAAATAGTACCGGCGTCCAGGTTAGGAGCAGCTTGGCTCAACGATCTGTTTCCGATTTTGTCTACTTTTTAATGTCACAAAAATTTCCAGAGGAGGTAGTGAACGGTAAAAAAATAGCTTAATCCTATAGTCATAATTATAATTGGTAGTATATTTATTAGAAATAGCCTGCTCCCAAGAAGCACCCGCGCCCAGAGTACCATATTGCCTCCCTCCCTCTGTTTACGCCGCTTCCCGCCCCCTCATATATTTGTCTTGTTCCAGGAGCTTTGGCTCAAAAAAAAGTCCTTGGTTGCGTGAATTCGCGTATCGGCAAAGGACCTAATATGTGTGTCTGAAAAACCTTATTTACCGGTTTTGCAACACAGGGTGGATAGGGTGGAAAATCCTTGGTTCAGGGAGGTGGATTATGAAAAAACGCAGCTTAGCCTTCAGATTGATGCTGAGCGGTGTATTGGCGGTTTTGATACCTCTGGTTGTGGTGGCCGGGGCCGGGGTGATCAATTCCACAGAAGCCTTGGAAAAACAAGGAGCTTCTCAGGTCTCTAAAGTTGCGGCCGCCCTGGCCGAGACGGCCCAGAGTATTCTTTCCCAGGAAGTAAAACTGGTAAAAGAGATGGCCTTGGACACCCTTGTGACCGGGGTGGCGGCCAAAGTTGCAACAGAAGGTAGCTTGGCTGCCTCTGAGATGCAGACCCTGGCCAGCAACTGGTTGACCAAGGCTGGTAAAAGCCTGGGAAACGACTACGAGATGATTATCGTTGCCGATAAGAACGGTCAGACTATTGCAGACAGCAACAGCGGCAAAAGCAGTAACATAAATGTGGCGGACCGTGAATATTTCAAGGCCGCCATGCAGGGTAAAAGCACCATTTCCGCGCCAATAAAATCCAAGATATCCGGTCATCCGGTGGTGGCGGTCGCCAGCCCTGTAAGAGGTGATGACGGCAGAATCAACGGTATGCTGGCAACGGTTATCCAGACCACTGAATTTTCCAAGAAAATCACCTCCATCAGGGTAGGGGAAACCGGCTACCCCTGGATGGTTGATCAAAAAGGTGTTTTTGTCGCCCATCCCAATCCTAAAAATATCCTCACCCTTAATGCTTCAACCCTGGGCGGCATGGAAACTGTTATCAAGCGGATGTTGGCGGGAGAGAGCGGTATTGAGGAATATGATTTTAAAGGGTTTCACAAAATATGCGGTTTCGCTCCGGTGCCTATAACCGGTTGGAGTGTGGCCTTTACCCAGAACATAGATGAGTTCATGGCCCCTGCCTATCACATCCGCAACATTTCACTAATCATCGGGGTTATTGCCCTTGTGTTGACCGTGGTTGGTGTATTGTGGCTCACCCGTTCCATTACCAAGCCCATCAGCAGCGCGGCTAGGGAGCTTGAAGCCGGTTCCAGCCAGGTTGCAGCCGCCTCCACCGAGGTGGCCCAGTCCGGCCAGTCCCTGGCCGAAGGCACCAGTGAACAGGCGGCATCTATTGAAGAAACTTCCGCCTCCCTGGAGGAAATCACCTCCATGACCAGGCAGAATGCGGAACACGCCTCAGAGGCGGATAGCCTGATGGGCGCGGTGGGCTCTCAGACCAAAACTGCTGGCCAGAGCATGAGCCAGATGCGCCAGTCCATGGACGAGATTGCCCAGGCAGGGGAAGAAATCAGCAAGATTATCAAGAGTATCGATGAGATTGCCTTCCAGACCAACCTGTTGGCCCTTAACGCCGCTGTGGAGGCGGCACGGGCCGGTGAGGCGGGAGCCGGGTTCGCAGTGGTGGCCGATGAGGTCCGCAGCCTGGCCATGCGGGCTGCCGAAGCTGCCAAGAATACGGCGGAGCTGATCGCCGGAACCATCACCCGCATTGATCATGGGGTGAATTTGGCCAAAGAAGTGGACGGAGCCTTTTCCGAGGTGGCTGAAAACGCCACCAAGGCAGCCGGATTGGTAAGTGAAATCGCGGCTGCTTCCAATGAACAGGCCCAGGGTATTGACCAGATCAGCAAGGCTGTCACCGCCATGGACCAGGTGACCCAGAATACAGCGGCCAGCGCGGAGGAGTCTGCGGCAGCGGCCGAGGAACTGAGCGCCCAGTCCGAAGAGATCGCAAGCATCGCCAGTCGCCTCATGTTTGTGGTTTATGGCAGTAAAAAAGCTTCCGGCGATGCGAGTAAGCTTACTGATCGAGTAGTGCCGAAGATTGAACATAAGAAAACGGCTGCTGCGGCAATTCAAAGAACAGCAAACCCCCACCCTGCCGCGGCCAGGACAAAGAAAGGTGCCTTGCCCCTTGATGATGAAGACTTTGCTGATTTTTAATTAATCTCCTTTCAAAGGTTTTCCAATTGATACCGCAAACCGCGTAAGCGGTTTGCGGTGTTTGTTGCTGGCAAGCCCCCCCGTAAAGAGAAATAAACAGGTCCGGCGGAGAAACTGGTTTTTGTTCTGAAAATAAGCCTCAAAAAGACATAATTATATATTTTGTAATATATTTTATTAAGAATCATTCTTCTCAGGTGCCATCTTTTTTATTTATACATACCTGCTGCACCTTACTAAAAGACAAATTGACAGGGAAAAATGTCGCCTTGACTTGATCCGTTGATGGAGAAATTGATTTAAGTTTAGTTAAGTGAAAATGCGGTAGACCAAATTTTCGTTAATAATACTTTTGGTAATTGAAAAAAAGTTTGATTTTAAAAATAAAATATACTAATGTTTAGTTAATGGGTAAAACCGGAGGCATCTCTGGATTAACATATTTAAATAGTCTTTTTTTGCGGGTCGTTAGCTGATTCCCGATTTTACGGCTCAAGAGCGTTTAAAGTGGGAGCGTTACTGATTGGAATAATAAAAAAGTTGTACTGTGGCCTTGGTTTGCTGCCTTTACACTCGTTTAATTTTAATAATAAAAAACAACGAAAATAGTTTAAAACTATAGGCAGTAACAATTTTGGGAGTATACTATTAACAAACAGCCTGCTCCATTAACTTATTGCTGTTCAGTGAATTCGTACGCTCTATAATGGCACACTTTTACTTCCTTATTCCTATCTCCTGTTTTTTCTTTGGAGTTACGGCTCTGAATTAAACTGTGCTTTTGGTTTTTTGATAGTCAATAACAATAAAAAACTTTTACAGTTCTAGATTCGTTTGATTTTCGCCGACCTTTAGCTCAAAGGGTCGGTAAAACCAGGCGCGAAGCCTTGCCCTCAGGGAGATAGATCATGAAGAAACGCAGCGTGGCTTTCAGGTTAATGCTGAGTGGGATTTTGGCGGTTTTAATACCACTGGTTGTAGTTGCCGCCACTGGGGTTATCAATGCCACCGACGCTCTGCAAAAACAGGGTTCTTCCCAGGTATCCAATTTAGCCGCTTCTCTGGCAGAGGTGGCCCAAAGTATTCTATCCCAGGAAGTCAAACTCACAAAGGCGGTGGCGACAGACGCCCTTCTGACCAGTGCGGCAGCCAAGGCCGGATCCGAAGGGCGGATGGCCGCTGCTGAGCAGATTGTTTCGGCTAATAACTGGTTGGCAAAATTGGGAAAAACCCTTGGTGACGGTTACGAGAGTATCATTATAACAGACAAAAAAGGTCAGGTAATTGCTGATAGTAAGAACGGTAAAACTACTAATATAAATGTGGGAGAACGTGCTTATTTCAAGGCAGCCATGCAGGGTGATACCACCATTTCCCCCCCTATAAAATCAAAGCTGTCCGGTAATGCGATTGTGGTAATCGCGACTCCTTTGAAAAGTGATGATGGCAGTATCAGCGGAATGCTGGCTACAATTTTGCAGACAACCGAACTCTCAAAGAAAATTACCGCAATCAAGGTTGGCCAAACCGGTTATGCCTGGATGGTGGATCGAAAAGGCGTGGTGGTTGCCCATCCGGTCTCCAAGCATATTTTGGCCCTGAACGCCTCCAACCTGGCCGGTATGGAAGATATAAACAAACGCATGCTGGCCGGAGAAAAGGGAGTTGAAGAATATCTTTTTAACGGGATATCCAAGATCTGTGGTTTCGCTCCTGTGCCCATAACCGGCTGGACTGTGGCCTTTACTCAGGATGTAGATGAGTTCATGGCCCCAGCCTATAATATTCGCAATATTTCTTTACTCATCGGCTTGATTGCCCTTGTGATAACCGTGGTGGGTGTGTTTTTACTGACCCGCTCCATAACCAAACCCATCAGCAACGCCGCCGAGCAACTTGAAGCCGGTTCCAGCCAGGTTGCATCCGCTTCCACCGAGGTGGCACAGTCCGGCCAGTCCCTGGCCGAAGGCACCAGTGAACAGGCGGCCTCCATTGAAGAGACCTCCGCTTCCCTGGAGGAACTCACCTCCATGACCCGGCAGAACGCGGAACACGCCTCTGAGGCCGACAGCCTGATGGGAGCGGTGGGCACCCATACCAAAACTGCTGGCCAGAGTATGAGCCAGATGCGCCAGTCCATGGATGAGATTGCCCAGGCAGGGGAGGAAATTAGCAAAATCATCAAGAGCATAGATGAAATTGCCTTCCAGACTAATCTTTTGGCCCTTAACGCCGCTGTGGAGGCTGCCAGGGCCGGTGAAGCGGGAGCCGGGTTTGCTGTGGTGGCCGATGAGGTGCGCAACCTGGCCATGCGGGCTGCCGAGGCTGCCAAGAACACGGCCGAGTTGATCGCCGGAACCATCACCCGCATCGATCATGGGGTGAACCTGGCCAAGGAAGTGGACGGAGCCTTTTCCGAAGTGGCGGAAAACGCCACCAAGGCAGCGGGATTGGTAAGTGAAATCGCGGCCGCTTCCAGTGAGCAGGCCCAGGGTATTGACCAGATCAACAAGGCGGTTACAGCCATGGATCGGGTAACCCAAAACACGGCTGCCAGCGCTGAGGAATCCGCAGCCGCGGCCGAGGAGCTGAGTGCCCAGTCCGAGGAAATCGCAAGCATTGCCGGTCGCCTGATGAGTGTGGTTTACGGCAGCAAAGGAAGGGCTTCTTCCAGCCCAAGGGTGCCCCGTAGTTCAGCCGGACAGACACCTCATACACCTCAAAAAATGGCCGATTCTGCCCGCCCCAAGGCAAACAAGCCTCCAGCGCCTCCCAAGAAGGCGTCGGCCCTGCCGTTGGATGATGAAGATTTCGCGGATTTTTAAGATTTAATTTGGCCAAATGAAAAGGCAGGGCGTCATGTAAGATGCCCTGCCTTTATTTTCAATTAGAAGTCTTTCTATTCTTCCACTTCCCTTTTAACTCCCAGGGCGGTCTTGTAAAGCAGGGTGAGTATCAGGGCTCCCAATGCGTAGACTCCCACTGCTATTGCTATTTCAAGACCGGTGGGGGTGTAGGGGGTTATCTCGTGCATGGGGTTTGGTATGTAGCCGCCTGCCATCATGCCCAGGCCTTTGTCGATCCAGGTGCAGCCAAAGACCATTACGCAGGCTACGGCGAGTATTTTTTCATTTTGCCTGAATTTCGGAACCACCAAAAGCACTATCGAAGCAAGGCCCATGAGCATGGCCGCCCACATAAAGGGCACCATGGAGTAGTGGCCGTGGAGCCCGAAGTAAAGATAGATGAAGTGATCCATGTGTCCGGGAATTTGGCTGTAAAACACTGTGAAGGCTTCAAGGTAAAAGAAGAACAGGTGCAGGATGATGGCATAGGCCACAATTTTGGCCAGGGTCTGTATGGCTTTTTTACCCGGGTCGAAGCTGGTGAAGCGGCGGATGAAAAGGCCAAGAAGAATCAGGACCGCGGGGCCTGCGGCAAAGGCCGAGGCCAGAAAACGCGGGGCCATGATGGCGGTGAGCCAGTAGCCCCTGCCCGGAAGTCCGGCATACAAAAAGGCTGTGACCGTATGGATCGAGACCGCCCATGGTATGGAAAGATAAATCAAGGGCTTAACCCAGGAGGGCGGGGGAACTTGTTTGCGTTCGGCCTCCAGGGTGGTCCAACCGATGATAAGATTCAAAAACAAATACCCCTGCAACACCACGATATCCCAGAAAAGGATTGAATTCGGCGAGGGGTGCAAAAGGGTGTTTAATACTCGGATCGGTTGGCCTAGGTCAACCAACACAAACAGGATGCACATTATCACGGCTGAGATGGCCAGGAATTCGCCCAGGATGGTTATGCGCCCGAAATCCTTATAGTGATGAAGGTAATAGGGAAGAACCAGCATCACCGCAGATGCGGCTACGCCCACCAAAAAGGTTAGCTGGGCAATATAAAGCCCCCAGGAGACATCCCGGCTCAAACCGGTTACGGCAAGGCCTTCATGGTATTGCACCATGTAGGCTCCGAATCCGGCCGCTATAATCACCAGTAAAAACAGAACCCAGTTCCAGTAGCGTCTGGTCCCTGTGAGTGCCAACTCCAGCATGAGCCTTTCCTCCTTAGGCGGACCATGGCAAGCCCGACGGCCAGGGTCCTGGTTTCAGGCTTTTATCCAAATGGGGTAAGTGAATTTACCAGTCTTGGTTTTCCGGAAACCGTTTGTGATGAATATGGCTTTACTGCCGGAAATCCCGATAATCACATTATTTAACGATCGCCCTTATAGTCGCCGTATATCCTCCCCTTGCCATTAAGCGCGGGCAGTCAAGGGCTTATTCGTTGAATTGCGCCTTATCCTATACCAACTGAAGTAAAAGCACAATAATGGAATTACCGGTCTTCAGCACTTGGTTTAATCCGGCTAAGCCTGGAAAATTCCTGAATGGTTTCGTTGCCGGTGGTGCAGTGTAAAAAGGCCGGAAGGCAAGTCAGGGGTATGAAATCAGGGGTTGACATATGCTCATGTTAGGTATAACTAATAAATTAAATTTACATTAAAAGTATGAAAGCCTTGAAAGTCGGGGGCGCAACCGGTTGATCAGACCTGATTTAGGATGAAAAATCATGATGTTAACTCCCCAAAAAGGTGTCAGTCGTTCCATAAATGACTCATCCTGGGGTTTTTTAAGGGAATTTAACGACCTCTCCCCTGAACAGGTCAGCCATGTCACGCTTGCCCCCAGCCTGGAAATGGTCTTTTTCAGGTGCAGTGCAAAGAATCCCTTGAAACGTGTTTTCCCGCTTTTCCAGTCGCCTTTGATTTTTTCCTTTCAGTTGGCCGGGGTGGGAAAGGCCTGCTTTGAGTTTTCCAGCCTCAGCTCCCGCAAGATTGTATGCAGGCCCGGGACGGTGGTCACCTCCTTTACTCCCGAGGCCACCTGCCGGGCCGAGACTCCCGCTCCCCAGAATATGTGCTTTTTAAATATTTACCTGTCGCCCGCTCAACTGGGGAAGATGTTGGATCAGGATCTCAGTCTGCTGCCCAGGGATCTGCGCAAATTGGTGGAACACCCCAGTCCGGGGGCTTATCTCACGGTCAACCGAATGAGTCTGAAAGCCCGCACGGTGATAGATGAGATATGCAATTACCCGGTTTCCGACGGGTTAAGGCGTCTTTATCTTAAGGGTAAGGCCATGGAGCTGATAGCCTGCCAGTTGCAGGAGGCATTGCCAAAAAGAGAAAGGCCGAAAACCGTAAAATTGTCTTTTCAAGACAAAAGGCGCATAGAGGAAGCCAGGCGGATTTTGCTTTCAGACTTCAGAAATCCGCCCAATCTGGAAGGCTTGGCCCGCCTGGTCGGCATAAACACCACCAAACTCAAGACGGGATTTCGTCAAGCCTATGGGGCCACCGCTTTTGAACTCTTCAGGCAAGCCCGCCTGGAGGAGGCCAGTCGCCTGTTGCTTGAAGGCGAAATGAGCATTACTGAAATAGCCCATGCCCTGGGCTATAGCGACACTTCTCACTTTATCAAGTCTTTTTCAGCTCATTACGGCGCCACACCGGGTAAGTACTCCAAAAACCGCGAACAAATCCTTAAGAGCCCTGCCGTGGCGGGGAAACTCCAAACTTACTAGCCTTTCTTTGATATTCTGGCCTTCAAATACAATTAAGAATTCCTAATGTTCTATGCCTTACCTGCATAAAGAATATACTGCCCCTTGGAAATGGATAATTCTGGATTCTTATCTGCAGTCTCAAAGCTTATGCAATAGGGAGGTGTCAATGTCGGGGAAAAAGTGGTCTGTTTGGGGGGTGGCCTTACTCTGGGCTCTTTGCGTTCTGCCCCTGGCTAATGCCCGGGCGGAACAGCCAGGGAGCAGCCAATCAAAAAAACAGGCTGAAAGCTCGGGTTACGATCTGGAGGGGCTGACCGTTACCGCGGAGAAAAGGGAGTCTTCGGCTCAGGATATTCCGGTGAGCGTTTCGGTTGTTAACCATGCGTCCATTGTAGACAACGGCCTCAAAAATACGGTTGACCTGATGGACCTGGTGCCGAATCTGTATATCACCGACGCAGGCAGCGGCATGGTGACCTACGCCTCCATGCGGGGCATAACCGGGGGCATGATTCAGTTGCCGGCGATCGGTTTTTATGTTGATGACATTTATTATCCAACCCTGAAATACAACCTGGTTGATATTGAAAGGATCGAGGTGCTCAGGGGGCCCCAGGGCACATTGTATGGCCGCGGGGCAGAGGCCGGAGTCATTAACATCATAACCAGAAAACCCGGTGATGAATGGCGAAACAGCCTACGCGCAGAGGTCTCCTCCTTTGACACCTATGATGTTGCCGGTAAGATAAGCGGCCCCCTGGTTAAGAATAAGCTCGGCCTTTCCGCCGCTTTGCATTATCTGGACACCCGGGGTTATCTTGAGAGCAAGATTGACGATGCCGATGACCTGGGCAGTCAGGAAAATTTAGATGGCCGCATCTGCCTGAGGTTCACCCCCACAGACAGGTTGGAGATGGATCTAACCTATGCCTTAATGCGGTATAAACAGCCCAAATACGCACCGTTCTCCCTGCTTGATTCGGACGACCCCCGTAAAAGCATTACCGTTGATTACGAGGGGGACGCAAAAAACGATACAGATTCGCTGGCTTTGCGGGCTGATTATCGCTTTAACAAAATGAGACTGGTTTCCATAACTTCCGCCAGGAAAGATGAACTCAGCGCCAACAATGACGTTGATTTTACCGCCTTTGACCTTATGAGACTGAATATTGATCGGGATCTGGAAAACGTTTCCCAGGAATTACGTCTTTTGTCTGATGACGCAGGCTCCCCTTGGCAGTGGCTGCTCGGCCTTTTCGCCCTTTCCGAGAAAGACAAAAGGAATTACAAAACCTGGATGAATTTTATGAATATGGGCATGGGAATGCCCGGCGAGTATCTGCGCCAGGATAGCGAGACACAAACTACTGCCCTGGCCGGGTTCGGCCAGGTTTCCTATACCTTTGATAATCTGCTGACCGCCACCTTGGGCCTGCGCTATGACAGGGAAGACAAGGATTTTGACTATAACCAGTCTCCCGGCGGGCCGACGCTGGGCTTTATGGGTTATGGCCCCGAACAAGGGGATAACTCAGACACTTTTGACGCCTGGTTGCCCAAGGCCTCTGTAAGTTTGCATTTGTTTGAGAACCTGACGCCCTATGCCAGCGTTTCGCGGGGGTTCAGAAGCGGTGGATTTAATGACAAGGAGGACTTGGGGACTTCATATAAGCCCGAGTTCACCTGGAACTATGAACTTGGCCTTAAGAGCTCTTGGCTGGGCGGGCGCCTCAAGGTGAACACAGCCCTGTTTTACATAGACTGGTCGGATATGCAGGTGGAAGTCTCCACTTTGGACGGAGCGTCGGTTTACATTGACAATGCGGCCAAGGCCTCCAGCCAGGGGGCGGAGCTGGAGATCACCGCCATCCTGGCCCAGGGGCTGGAGCTTGTGGCCGGGGCATCTTATACAGATGCCGCTTATGATGATTACCAAACAGGCACGGAATCCTTTGGCGGTAATAAGGTGATTGATTCTCCGGAATACACCCTGAATCTGGCCGCCACATATCGTTTTGGCGGGGGCTTTTCTGTAAACGCGGGGTATCGGCATTTCGGCAAGATCTATTTTGATCCGGCCAACACCACGGCCCAGGATAATTATGGCCTGGCCCGGCTGAAACTGGGTTATGAGTCAGATACCTTTGACCTTTATCTCTTTTCGCGCAACCTGTTTGATACGGATTATTTCACCCGCGCCTTTGGCAGCGGCGGTGCCTGGTATGGCCGTGCGGGTGCGCCTTTAACCATCGGCGCAGGCTTAAGCATCCGTTTTTAATTTTTAAACAGTTACAACCAGAACCGGCAAGGCTGAAAAGGCCTTGCCGGCGAACTTTGATAAGGATAATTCATGCAAGCCCAAAAAGACTATTCACTTGCAGGCAGGCCCATGGGCGTCAAGGGACGGTTTTTTGCCCAGTTGATGCGTTTTGCCCATAAAAAGGAATACCAGGCGGTGGCCGACGCCCTTGAACTCTCAGGAAAGGACAATCTGTTGGATGTGGGGTGCGGCTCCGGGGAGTTTTTGGCCCTCTGTTCAAAACAGGTGCATAAATCAGCTGGTGTGGACCATTCTCCCGAGATGGTGCATATGGCTGTTAAGCGGAACCGAAAAAGGGTGGAGCAGGGCCTCACCGTGATAAAAGAAGCGGATTCCGCAAGCCTGCCCTGGCCGGAGGGGTCTTTCAGCGCGGCCTCGGGTACAGGCACCTTCATGTTCTGGCCTGAACCGGAAAAGTCCTTGGCCGAAATCAACAGGGTTCTCGAAAACCAGGGTAGGTTGGTTATAAGCCTGGGCTGGAACGCGGAAGACGGTCAAAACCACAGCGACCGGGTGGCAAAGCACGGAATTCGCATTTATTCGGAGAAAGAAATGAAAACCCTTTTCAAGGTGGCGGGCTTTGACCAGGTCATGGTCCATTACGCCAGGGCCTTTATGTGTCCGAGGCTGATGGTTGTAAAGGGGGTAAAAGGATGATGCCTCTCGCCGGTGTTTGTTTGGGGAAAAGCAAGGATTTTGTCTGGTGAAAGAGGCGAATAAATTTTTGGTCCTGGCCTGTCTGTACACCGCCCAGACCATACCGGGGCATTTTGCCACCAACGCCATGCCGGTGATAATGCGTAGTGCAGGGTTTTCCCTTGAGGCTATCGGGTTGACCGGTCTGGTCTCTTTGCCCTGGGCCTTGAAGTTCCTTTGGGCCCCTTTGGTGGACCGTTTTGGAGGCAAAACCCGTCATTACGGCAAATGGATAATCACCTGCCAGGTTTTATTTGCTCTTCTTAGTTTGGCAGCCTCATATTTTAGCCTCGGCTCTGATCTCCAGACGCTTCTGGCCTTGATGACCATATCCTACGCCCTGGCCGCGACTCAGGATGTGGCGGTGGATGCATTTGCCGTACGGGTTTTGTCCCCCCACGAAAGGGCGATGGGCAATGGGGTTCAGACTGCGGGCAACCTGGCGGGAATTGTTTTAGGTTCAAGCGGGGCCCTTGCCCTTTACTATCTTACTTCCTGGCAAAGCACTTTAGTTGTTATGGGGATTGTGATCCTTTTATTGGGCTTGCCGGTTATCCCGGCCGCCGAACCGGCCAAGACCTCGCCCCACAAGGCCGGGTGGGGGGATTTGCTTTCTTTTTTTAAAATGCCCGGCGCAGTAAGGTGGATTCCGGTGATGCTTCCGGTTTTTGCGGGCATATTCAGCGCCATGGCCATGTGCAAGCCCCTGTTGCTGGACCTGGGTTTTCAATGGCAGACGATTTCCCGGCTTTTGGGTCTGATGCCGCTTTTAGGGGTCCCTGCCGCTGTTTTAAGCGGCATATGTATAAAGAGGTGGGGCGCGGCCAAAATTTTTATGCTCGGTGCTTTGATAGCGGTGCTTACCTGCCTCAATCTGGCGGCAGCCTCATTTCCCGCATCCAGCAGAGCTATGGTTGTCTGGGCCTTGGCCGGAATTTACATTTCTTTTGCCATTATCAGCACAGTGCTTAATACGGTTGCCATGTCCTTGGCCAGGTTGGGGAGAGAAGGTACCGATTTTACGGCCTTTTTATCTCTGGCCTTTTTGGGCGGCATGATTGCCATGGGCTTAAGCGGCATGATTGCCCAGAGGTTCGGCTATGCCTTTTTGTTCGCTATGTGCGCAGGGTTATGCCTTTTGCCGGTGGTGGTGTTTACATGCCTGAATCGCAAAGGCCGGGCTTCTTATCACAAACTGATGCCCGGATAAAGACAATTCCTGTGTCTTTAACCTGAAGGCTTGCTAGAATTGGTATTACAGCAATCTTCGAAAAAGGAGCCGCCATGCTCAAGGTCAAAGACATCATGAGTTCAAATGTTATCACTCTTAAACCGGAGACAGAGATCACAGAGGCTGCCAAATTGCTTTTGAAAAACCGCATCAATGGAGCCCCTGTAGTGGATGAAAAGGGCAGACTTTTGGGAATTTTGTGTCAAAGTGATTTGATCGCCCAGCAGAAACGCTTACCTTTACCTTCAATTTTCACTATCTTGGACGGTTATATCTCCTTTACCTCCATGGACCAGATTCAGGCTCAAGTAGACAAGATCGCCGCATCCACGGTTAAACAGGCCATGACCAAAAAACCTGTGACTGTGGGGCCGGAGGACAGCATAGAAGATGTAGCCGGCCTTATGGTGGACAGTAACTACCATACCCTGCCGGTGGAAAAAGACGGTATTTTGTTGGGGGTGGTGGGCAAGGAGGATGTGCTGCGCACCCTTATGCCCAACTAATCGACTTGAGAAGAATTTGAAAAAGCAAGGCCGCCGGGCCTTGCTTTTTTAGCTTGCAGAAAAAGTCCTCCTGGACTTTGTCAGAGGCCACTTGGCAAAAACGCGGTTTTGCCAAGTGGCTCGAATTACTCGTCTTAAGAAATCATCGCAATTCGGCGGGCCGTCCATGGCCCGCGTTCAGGCTGTTTGTCAACAGCCTGAAAAAGCAAGGCTGCCGGGCCTTGCTTTTTTATTCCTGCAAACGGAATTGTCTTGGTGCCTTGCCCCCTTGATTCAGGGCTTTTCCTTGCTTCTGTTGCCCAATCTGGCCAGGATGGCCCTGCCCAGCCCCAGGGTGTTTTCATTATTGCCGCTCCCCCGGGGCGGAGTTCTGCCTGTGATCTCCTGGCTCGGCTCAGGTTCGCCCAAGGGGATTTCCAGATGATATTCTCCCCCTTCCAAATGGGCCTTGAATTTGAGCCCGCTTTTTTCAAACACCTTCATCATGCCTCGGTTGGTGTTCAAGACGTCCGCGGTAAAGGTCTGCACCCCTCTTTCACGGGCCAGTTGGGTCAAAAGGCTTAAGGTAAAGGAAGCTATGCCGAGTCCCTGGTATTTTTCGTCGACAATAAAGGCCACATCCGCAAAGGGACGATTGGGATAACGCGTATAGCGGCCTTCGGCGATGAGTTTCTTTTGCCCCCGTTCAGTGACTATCCCCACAATGGACATGGTGGTCCGGTAGTCAACATTGACATACTCCTGCATCTTGGCATGGGGCATGGAGCGTATGGGGCTGAAATATCTGTAATAAACCGATTCGTCGGAAAAACGGTAAAACAGCCTGCGCATCTCTTCCTCATCCGAGGGGCGTATGGCCCGGAAATGCACAGAGACCTGGTTTTTAAAGACATGGTCTAAGGATATCTCAGAGGGATAGAGATGGGCGGATTCGGCCAGGAAGATCTGGTCCGGAAAAATCATGTTCCTGGCCTTGGCCTCTTCCACCAGTTCGCTTCTGTCTTCGGGGTGGGCGATATCAATAAGGGCCTGGGCCCTTTCCCGCACGGTGCGTCCGTCCAAGGTGGCTACTCCAAATTCGGTGGCCACCATGTGAACCGCTTCCCGCATGGTGAATATATTGGGGTAGTCGCTTATGGAAACCTTTATGTTGGGTTCGTTTTTAAGGTTGCGGCTGGGCAGGGCGAATATGGTGAAACCGCCGGGGGAGAGTTCGGCTCCGTTAATAAAATCCATGCCTTCTCCCGGTCCCGCAGTGACGTTGCCCTTACCCACGTGCAGGGCCACCCGGCCGGTGAGCCCCACCTTGCGGGCCGGAAAAACCGCCACGAATTTCCTGTTCTGACCGATTCCCATGGGATGGAAGACCTTATCCATGCCCTGGAACTCCACCAGCGGGTTCTTATTGAGCCAGGATAAAAGCTCCTTGGTGCCCATGGCGTAGGAGACCAGGCATTTACCCCTGAATATACCCTTGGCCCGGTTGGTCACCGCCCCGGACTTGACCAGATCCATAAGGGCGTCTGTAAAGACTGGCGTATGCAGTCCCAGGTTTTTCTTGCACATAAGATGCTTGGCCAGGGCTTCGAAAAGAGGGCCTATGGAAAAGGCCAGGCAACTGCCGTCCTCAATTACGGAGGCCACATTTGCCGCCACTTTGTTGTACACATCGCCTACCGGCCAGCGGGGAAAATAAAGCGGCGGTTCAGTGGATTCCACCAGGTAGTCCAGCTCATCCACAGAGACAAAGGTGTCGCCAAAGGTCACAGGCACCTTGGGGTTGATCTCTCCCACCACCAGGCTGGCCCGGCTCATTGCCTGGCGGGCCACGTCCACTGCCATGCCCAGGCTTGCATAGCCTGACTCATCCGGCGGGCTGATCTGAACAAAAGCCGCGTCTATCGGTATCTGGCCTGTGTGGATCAAGCTGGGTATCAGGGAAAAGCGGCTGGGAATCAAGTCCACCTTGCCCGAGGTAATGGCCTCTCCCGCCACCCAACCGGAGAAAAAGGTTTTAAGCCTGAATTTTTTGGCCACTGCCTCGCCTGCGCCCACCGCTTCGCCGAAACTCAAAAGCTGAATGAGTTCCAGGTCCTGGAGGTTGCCGTCATCACTCTCCATGAGATGCTTGATCATGGTGCGGGGCTCTGCCGCACCAGTGCTGACAAAGATACTCATGCCGGGTTCCAGTTTTTTCAGAACCGTTTCCGGGCTGACGATCTTTTTTTTCCAGGGAGGTATGTTTTTCTTGGCCATTTTCGCACCCCTGGGCAAAATGGAAAAACCTTTTATCCTTAATTGGGCTAAAGCCTTTGAAGTCAGCGGCCGACCTGTTGTCCTTGACAAAGGATAGTATGCCGGTGTTTATGTGTCCAGCCAAACCTGAATTACGGTTCATGCCCTAGAGATAAGTATATGGGAGAGGAAGAGGCGGTGAATACAGAAAAAAAATTAGCCGAGTGTCTTGATGCCAACGATCTGGTTTTAATGGAGGCGGCGGTGATAGAGAGCCTGCGCAGAGGCGGGGTGGAACTACATCCAAGCCTGGAGAACGCCCTTTTGGTAACAGAGCCAGGTGGTCGGGCTGCATTAAAAAAATTGTATAAGGGATTCGTGGATCTGGCAGTGGGGCATAATCTGCCGATATTGTTGGCCACCCCCACCTGGAGGGCCAATCCCGAACGCCTGGCCGGAGAGGGCCTTTCGGTTGATTTCAATGCCGAGGCAGCCGGCTTTTTACTCAAACTGCGTGAAGAATACGGCCAAAGGGCGGACAAGGTGCTGATCGGCGGTCTTATGGGTTGTAAAAACGACAGCTACCGGCCCGAAGAAGGGCTTGACCAAAAAGAAGCCTTTTTATTTCACGAACCCCAGGCCAGGGCGCTGGCGGGTTCCGGGGTTGATTATCTCATGGCCGCCACCTTGCCTTGCTTAAATGAAGCCCTGGGCATGGCTCAGGCCCTTTCCCGCACCGGTCTGGAATATATAATCAGTTTTGTAATTAATTCTCAGGGAAGGATTCTGGACGGAACCAGCCTGGATGAGGCCTTTGCAACCATTGATCGGAAAACGGGTCCCCAGAAGCCCTTGGGATTCATGATCAACTGTGCCCATCCCAGTTTTCTTAAGCCAAAGGAGATGATGCCAAAAAACTTGGCCAGGCTCATGGGATACCAGGCCAATGCCTCGTCTTTGGATCATGACCAACTGGATAACGCCAAGTCCCTTGAGTCTGATGACCTTAAGGCTTGGGTCAGGGGAATGCTCGACTTGAATATGGAACACGGCATAAACATATTGGGCGGTTGTTGCGGCACTACAAGTGACCACCTGAAGGAATTGATACTTCAATATAAAAAAACAACGACTTGATTCAGGAGGCCTTTTGCCTGGTCAAGTGAGAGACATAGAGATCATGAATCGAAGAGGCCCGGCTTGTTTTCCTTTCAAAATTCAACATTTTTTTCAATACGGCCTTTAGGTCCGAATAATCGCTTTCAAGGGATGTGAAATAACTGGGCTTTAACAAAAGGGCCTTTCCCACCTGCCCTGCGGTCAATTCCGGAAGAACCAGTATCACCTTGTAATCGGCCAACAAAGGCGTCAGATAAAGGGCCCGGTCCAGTTCGCGGGGAGTTTTAAGCACCAAAAGGGCAATCATGGTGTTGCCCAGTGGTTTTTTTAACCTTGCCTCCAGTTCTTCAAGGTTGCTGTACTCCTCCACCTTTGTCTGGGAGGAAACCTTAAGCGCCGGGAAACTCAGCTTTTGGTAAAAAAGTTTCGGTTCTTGACTATAGAGAATAAAGAGCATCTTGGCACCTGCCTTAGGGAATTGGGTCGCTTTGGATCTGTAACAGCAAAAAATGTGCCTGAAGGCAGTATATGGCAGATATGCTCTAACTATCGGGTGGTTACTGGTTCGGGGCTTGGGCCGGGTGGCTAAAGATATTTATATTTATCCGGAAGTTCCGTACGAGGTTCGCATATACCGGATTTTCAGGACCCTTGACGGGAGATGCCGTATTTTTTCAGGCGGTCGTATAGGGCCGTGCGCCCCAGGCCGGAGATGGTTAAAGCCTGTTTCAGGTCGCCTTGGGTGCGGTTCATAAGCTCGGCTAAATACCATTTTTCCAATTTGGCGGTCTCGGAGTTGATCAGTTCAGCCAACCTTGGCAGATGCCCGTCTTTTTCATTGGGGAGGTCTTCCTGGTTTTGGGGGGCGGGCAGGTGGGTTGCCAAAGAGGCCCTGACCAGGGAGATGCGCATTGCCTCCGGCAAATGGCGTTCAAACAAGGTGGGAGAGTCGCCGGCCGCGATAATGGAGTGCTCCAAGGCGTTGATCAGCTCCCTGACGTTTCCCGGCCAGGAGTAGGTTTGCAATAAATCCACAAATGAGTGGCTGAAACCCTTGGTTTTGATGCTGTAACGTTCGCAAAGGCGGGCAATATGCATAACCGCGATTTCTTTAATATCGTCTTTTCGCTCACGCAGTGAGGGCAGGGGAATAACCAAAGACTGCAACCTGTAGAGCAGGTCCTTGCGGAAAGATGCATCCTCGCTCATGTCCTGCAGCCTGCGGTTGGTTGCCGCCACCAGGCGAAAATCGCTTTTAACTTCCTTTTGATTGCCGACCGGCCGGAAACTGCGTTCCTGCAACACCCTTAAAAAGGATTTTTGCACGTTCAAAGGCAGCTCGCCCACCTCATCAAGAAAAAGGGTGCCTTGGTCCGCCTGTTTGATCAGGCCCGCCTGAGTGCGGTCCGCGCCGGTAAAGGCCCCCCGGTCATGACCAAAGAGGATGCTTTCAACCAGAGTTTCGGGCAGGGCCGCACAGTCGAGCACCACAAAGGGCTCCTGGCTGCGGCTGCTGTTCTCATGTATGGCCCTGGCAAAGAGTTCTTTTCCGGTGCCTGTTTCCCCCTGGATCAGGACATTCATTTCGCTGGCCGAGGCCTGGGCCAGAAGATCGTAGCATTTGAGCATTTTGGGGCTGTTGCCCACAATGCCGGGGCGCTTCAGCGCCACCATCGGTCTGGTGGAGGCCTTTTCCCGGCGGTATTGCAGCACCCTGTTCAATATCAAGGGAATGTCGGATAGAGAATTGCCTTTTTCAAGATAATCCCAGGCCCCGCTTTTGATAGCCAACTCGGCTCCGTCGGGATCTCCCTGGCCGGTCATGATTATCACTTCGGGACAGCTTTGCGCGTTGCGCAGGCTCGGCAGGGCCATGAGGCCATTGCCGTCGGGCAGACATACGTCCAGGAATATGACCTCGTAACTTCCCTTTTGAGCAGCGCTTAGACCACCGGCAAGATCAGTGGCGCAGCTGGCCTCGTGCCCCAGCCTGCTTAAGCGTTCAGTCAAGAGGTCGCAGATGGCTTGATCATCATCGATGATAAGGATTTCTGACATTTGTATTTTGCCTGATTGTCTAGGGTTTAACCTGGCTGATCCGGCAATAAGAAAACCTACAATCACTCGGATGTAAGTCTGGTATGATTTAATTGTAATGAGTTAATCTTTTGCGGGCAAGGCCATTGTTAACCTTCGGGTTCGGATTCCTGCTTGCTTTCCTGTTCGGAAAAGCCCTTTAAATAGGAATTTTGCAGGTTGTGCATGCGGGTGGATATATTGCTGATGTGCTTGTGAACCAACTCCCGGGCCAAGTCCTGGTCACGGGCGCAGAGTGCGGCGTGAATAGCCATGTGTTCCTGGGGTTGATGCAAAACCTTGTTTTGAGGGCAAATGGATTCCAGAAAGGTTTCCGTAAAGTCCATGATGCTGTCCAGCAGCACTGAAAATAAAGGGTTTCCGCAGGCGCGTCCTATGAATCGGTGGAATTTGGAGTTAAGCCTGATCTGATCCCTGGGGTTGGTTACGTCGGCATATTCCTGTGCAATTTCAGCCAGCCCATCCAACTGCTCCAGGGTGGCGTGGGTGGCGGCCAGTCGTCCAATTTCAGGTTCCAGAAACAGGCGGGTGGCCACCAGGTTGTCTATGCTGATTTTTCCCAGTCTGATCAGGTCCGAGATGTTTTCCGCAAAGCTTAAGTTATCCAGGTCGCAGACAAAGGCTCCGCCTTTGGTGCCTCGGCGTATCTCTAGAAATCCTAAAGATTGTAAGGACTTATATGCTTCCCTTACCACGGGGCGGCTGACCCCCAATTGTTCGGCCATCTCCACCTCGCTGGGTAAAACCTCGCCGGAACGGTATTCCCCTGCAAAAATGGCCTTTTTAATCCGATCCACCACTTCTTCGTAAAGGCTGGGTATTCTTCTAATTTTTTGGATGGTCACGGACAATTTCAAGTCTCCCGGGGGAATATGCCAGAAAAAATAAGAACTCGGATCAAAGGTCCGCGTTCAAGATGTTATATTGGATAAATAATCATTTCAAACGGTTGACGCTTTTTTTCTGGCCAGTAAGATTAATATCCAAAGCTTTTTTAGCAAATTCATTTTATCAAAAGGCAAAACCTCTTACCAACTATATGTGGGGTGAGGCAGGTCATGTTCGCCTTGCCCAGGCAAATGTTAAAGAGGATTTCAATAAGGTTCAAATAGGGCATACATAACACGCTTGAGCCAAATTCCCTGAAAACACTTTTTTGTTTTAAGGCCCTGGCCAAACCAGCGCCTCCAGCCTTCCAGTGGCGTTAAGGCTTTTGGTTGTGATCCTTTTTTGGGGCAGGCTGATTGGCCAACAACCAGTTGAGAAAAGGCCGCTGTTGGGTGCCCATAACGGGTTTTACGACATCCGCTTAGTTCGGACAGATGAGTGTGTCTTTAAAAAGGTCAATAAAAAACACCTAAACAGGATCTGAGAGACGTGAGCACCCAATCAAGCAGGCATCAGCCCCGGCCCAACCATGGCCTTGCATCTTCAGCCAAGCAAAAGCAAGTTAACCGTCCAGCACCCGGGAACGGCCCCGGCAGGTATCGCTGGGTTGTGTTTTCCACCTTGGCGGTGGCTTACCTTTTCGTGTATTTCCACAGACTCTCACCAGCCGTGATAGCGGTCGAGATGATGGCCGACTTAAAGGTTGGAGCTACTGCCATGGGGGCATTGGCCGCGGCCTATTTTTACGCCTACGCAGTGATGCAGATCCCTGTGGGTATGTTAAGCGACTCTTGGGGGCCGCGCCGCTCAATCACCCTGTTTTTCGGTTTGGCGGCAGTGGGCTCCATTGTTTTCGGACTGGCGGACAGTCTGTTGTGGGCAATTGTTGGGCGCACCCTGGTGGGCCTGGGGGTGGCCATGGTTTTTGTGGCTACTTTAAAAATCCTTACTTCGTGGTTTTCAGCAACCGAGTTTGCCAAAATGACCGGGCTGATAATGGCGGTTGGGGGGATAGGTGTTTACACCTCGTCCGATCCCCTGGTCTTTTTAAGCGACTTGCTGGGTTGGCGGGGATGCTTTTTGGCCATAGGGGCATTATCCATGCTTCTCACCGGTTGCATCTGGTTTTTTGTGCGCAACACCCCGGAAGAGATGGGACTTCCATCGGTGAGTTCCTTGCGGATCGAACCCAAAGAACAAAGTATCCGGGAACTTTGGCAGGGGGTGGTCCAGGTCTGTAAAACACCCGCCTTTTGGCCTTTGGCCATATGGAATTTATTGACCAACGGCATTTTCTTCAGCTTTGGCGGCCTATGGGGAGGCCCTTACCTGCAACAGGTGTATGGGCTCAGCAAGTCTCAGGTGGGCGGCATACTGTCCATGATTGCCTTGGGCTTGATCCTGGGCGCTCCTGCCTTGAGTTATCTTTCAGATAAGGTGTTGGACTCCCGCAAAAAGGTTTTGATCGGCGCCAGTTCCATTAATGTTTTTTTGATGTTTTTGCTCACCTTTTTTATAGACAGCCTGCCGGTTTGGGTTTTTTATCTTTGGTTTGTCATCTTTGGCTGTTCCGCGGCCTCCATTGCCGTTATGTGCGTCACCACGGTGAAAGAACTTTTCCCTCTGCATTTGGCCGGGACTGCAACCGGTGTGGTGAATGTATTCCCCTTTTTGGGGGCTTCTCTACTGCAACCGCTGGTCGGCTGGGTTTTGGAGTGGCGGTCCGGAGCGGCCCAGGCCTTTACCACTGAGGCCTATGGCAGCGCATTTTTAATTTATCTGGCAGGTTTTGCCATAGCCTTGGTTTCAATCTGCCTGGCAAGGGATACTCACCCGCAGTCGTATAATGTTTAAATGATAAGAATCTACTGGACGATACAAAAAAAAACCTTTTTAGGCACATATATATTGACAAATACTATAGGCTTTTTTAATCTATCACTTATCTGTAGGTATAGTGGCCGAATTGCCCTTCAGGGATGGTGTGGCGGTTTGGTCATAAAAAAATAATGAGAAAAAGCCAAACCCGTCGTGAGGCGGGGACGGAAAGCCAACGGATCTTTAATTTAAAGATGGCCGGGTTGCCTCCAAATCGGCGGCCCGGATTTTTGTTTTTCAGCCAAGGTCGGTTAGGGGGGCAAAAACAAGCCGCGCATTTGAGAGGTAGTCATGCGTAGAAACATCATCGTTTCAATTTTTGCGACCTTGGCTTTGCTTGTGGTCACTCCATTGGCCGCGCAGGCGGTGCAGATGGATGTGGCCTATACTATGGGCAGTAATGTTTCCTACAATTTGAACGGCACCTATGACTCAGGCAGCACCGCCCAATTTGATGTCACCCTTAAGAATTACACTTCCGGTGGCGGAGACTTTAACGCTATCGGATATTGTGTGGACTTGAGCAATTCAATAGACACGGGCACCTATAACGTGGGCAACCTGCAGACCTTTGGATCGTTTAACCAGAACCAGAAAGAAGCGGCCTGGTTAATCCATCAATTTGCGCCCGGGCTTGGCAATAGCACAGGTAATTATAGTTTGAGTACAACCATTGCGGCTTTGCAGTCGGCAGTCTGGAGCATTGTCTATGACACCGGCAGCAGCAGATTTGATATTGGTTCGGGTAATTTTTACCTGACCTACAACACTAATTACTGGATCCGGCAACTGGCCCAGTCCATGTTGAACGCCTTGCCCACCAAATACGGCGGCGTCATTGGTCTTGACAGCATTACCTGGTCTGCCAATGCCAAGGATGTCTACAAGATGGACTCCGAGAGCAGGGCCCAGGAACTCATGTTGGCCAGCAAGTCCGTACCTTCCACAGTGCCCGAACCAGGCACCATGATTCTCTTTGGCTCCGCCCTGTTCGGTGCGGGCGTAGTGCGCCGCCGTAAGAACAAAAAGGGCAAGGTTGCCAAGGCTTGAACCTGATTTAGAACAAAATTGATTAATAAAGAGCCGCCTTCCAAAAGGCGGCTCTTTTTTTGCGGGCCAAGGATACACCCCTGAAAAATCGTTGATTTTTTGGGGACCCCGAATGAACACCCCTAAAACGCTAGGCGTTTTGGGGACCCCGAATGAACACCCCTAAAACGCTAGGCGTTTTGGGGACCCCGAATGAACACCCCTAAAACGCTAAGCGTTTTGGGGACCCCGAATGAACACCCGCCGAATTGCGAGACCATTAGGCGAGTAATTCGAACCAGTTAGAAAAAATTGTCTTTGTTGACTGGCCTCTACCGAAGTCCAGGAGGACCTTGGCCGCAAGTAATAGTTGCTGCCTTTTTAAATGGCGGCTCTTTTTTTGCTCATGATTCAAGGGCCCGATAAAATCCCTTGGGCTGGAGTTCTCGGGCAGGATAGCCTCGCCTCACCAAATGACTTCTTATATCCAGACATAGGGCGCATTTATTTAAATAGGCCCCCTGGGGTTCAAAGTCGGCTTCCTTTTGAGCTAAATCAAAAAGCCCTGCAATTCCCTTAGCTGCTAAAACACCTAAAACAGGAAAGTCGTTTTGGGAGAGAGTAGAACCCAAAAGCTCCATGCCAAGGGCCAGGCCTGTGCAAAGGCCGGGCAGGTAATTGCCATACGGGTCAATATGAAAATGGGAGACATCAAAGAGTTCAGGACAAGGAAGGGTGTCTTCCAAAATAGATTCCAGGGGTTTTGGGGGCCATAGCGAATTGTAGGTCAAAGCGGCCCTGCCCCCCATGTGAACCCAATAGCGGCCGGGCAGGGCAGCCAGGTAATCCTCGCCGAATTTTCTCATGTATTCCTCAGGGCCGTGAGTGCTTTCCACATCCAATGACCTGATTTCTGGGATAAAATCAGCTATCCAGGGAAACACTCTGAGATCGGTTTCTTCACATGCCCTGATTACGCCGAGCACCTTGGCAAAGGGGATGAATTGGTTGTGAAAAGGGCTTATGGATACTAAAAGCGTTGTCAGCCCTTTTTGCCTCAAATTGCCCAAGATTCGACAGGCTGTTTCATGGTCGGTAAACCAGGCTGAGTTGGTCTCCACATAATCCACCTTAACCCCGGCGTCTCCGGCCGCCTCGATCACCCTGGCCAGGCCTTTGAAATTAAGGAAAGGCTCTCCTCCGCCAATATGCATGGAACCGGCTCCCAACCGGGACGCTTGCCTGAAACAGGCAAGAGCGGTCTCATAATCAATATACTGCCAGGATCGTTCAGGCCCGCAGGCATAAAGGCAATGGGCGCATTTTGAGGGGCACTTGTAGTTGGTAATCAATCCTCCGCTTAAAAGGCGGCCGGGGGCCTTAAAGGTTTGCATGACTCCCCTTTGTAATGGTTTTACGATGGAATTATTTTTCAACCTATTGGGATGGGTGTCAAATTATAACTTTCTTGAAATTATTTTTTGCTAATACATAAATTTTTTTCCTTTACAATAATTAAAGGCGCTTCCAAATGCCTTTCTATACCCTTGATCTTTGTGGTCAAGGATGTTTTTTGCTTAAATTACCAAAGATTAAGCCCAGAATAGTTAATTTGCGGGCTTGGAAAGGTTGGTTTTCAGTGGAGGTAATTCAAGGCTGGTTGACTCTCTATGGCTTAAAAGTGGCTGGGGCCCTGGCCATTTTGGTTCTAGGTCTTTGGGCGGCAAAATTTATGACAAAGGCCATTCAAAAGGCAATGAAAAAGGGCAATATGGATCAAACCCTGGTCTCGTTTGGGGGCAAACTGACCAAGTTTTTCCTGATCGTTATTGTGATCATGGCAGCCCTCAATCAACTGGGCTTTGAGACCACCTCTCTTATCGCGGTTTTGGGTGCGGCCAGTTTGGCTGTGGGCCTGGCTCTGCAATCCAACCTTTCCAGTTTGGCCGCCGGAATAATGATCCTTATCTTCAGGCCTTTTAACCTGGGGCAGGTCATAGAAACCAACGGCATGGTCGGCACGGTGGAATCAATAGGCATAATGCAGACAATCCTGAAGTGTGCGGACGGGCGCACGGTTATCCTGCCGAACACCAAGGTTTTTGGGGACCGTTTGATTAATTATTCGGTCAGGGATGTGATGCGGGCCGATCTGGTGGTGGGCATAGGTTATGACGATGATATAGAAAAGGCCAAAGAGGTTTTGAACCGCTTGGTCGAGGGATATGAAAGGGCCAAAAAAGATCCTCCCCCCCAGGTGTTTGTACTGGAGCTGGCCGACAGCAGTGTTAATTTGGCGGTGCGAGTCCATGTGGATAAGGATGATTACTGGAAGGCCAAATGGGATCTTTCAGAGATGATAAAGCTTGAGTTTGACAAGCAGGGAATCGGTATTCCTTTCCCGCAGATGGATGTGCACATGAAAAAGGAAGAACAGGCCGCTTGAGGCTGATTGTTATAACAAAAGGCGCGGACCTTTTACAGGCCGCGCCTTTTTCCTTTTTTACCCTGGCTGGTTTGGCTTAAAACAAGCTTCCCGCCAAGAACCGGCAAAATAACAATCCCGCTGCACCGACTATTGCCGCATATAAAAACAGGGGCAAAACGTTTCTTTTGATAATAACCCCTTCAGCCCCAACCAATCCCACTGTGGCCGAGGCCGCCACAATATTGTGTACGCAAACCATATTGCCCATGGATCCGCCCACCACCTGCAGGGCAACTACAATCTGGGTGGGCAATTCAAGATTGCGGGCGATATTGAATTGAAAATCACTGAAAAGCAGATTGGAGACTGTATTACTACCTGTGATAAAGGCCCCCAGGGCTCCCACCAGAGGGGAAAGAAGGGGCCAAGCCCCCTGGGCCGCATCAGCACCGGCGTTGGCCAGGCAAAGGGGCATGGAAGGCATGTGCATGGGGTTGTGGGCCGATTGTTTGAATATTTCCACCAGGGCCACGGCAAAGAAGAGGGCAATGGCAGGCCTTTTCAGGCCTGTTACCGCCTTTAGCCAAGCCTCTTTAACCTGTTTTTTTGTCATGCGGTGTAGAAATATGCACAATAGGGCTGCCAATAAAAAAGGATTGATCCCGGGGAGATAAAACGGTTTAAGGGATACGTTCACAGTGGGGTGCCCTAAAATTGCCGGAAACGAAATGACAATCGAATTGAGCCAGGCTTTAAAGGGAAGGTTTTCCAGCCTGGTCACTAAAAGGATCAGGCCGATTATCAGGTAGGGTGACCAGGCCCTGAACTGGCTTAGAGCAGGTCTTTTAAGCTCAGGGGAGCGGGGCTGGGCTTGATTTACTTGAGGTGTTTTTTCCTTTGGGGCGCTCAGTGAGAAGTCCCAGTTTTCGGCGGGTGAAAGCCATCCTTTTTTAAGCACTCCCACCACAAGGGCCATGCCCACCAGGCCCCCGGCCAGGCTGGGGAACTCCACCCCAAGCCAAAAGGCGGTCAGGACATAGGGCAGTCCAAAGCAAAAGGAAGCGAACAAGGAAATTTTCCAGGCCCCCAGTCCTTTGCTCCAGCTTTTTTCCATTCCGAAAAACCGGGTTAAAAAACAAATCACGAAAAGGGGCAAAAGAAAAATGATCGGTAGGTTGAAAATGGCTGCCCATTCACCCACCAGCCTTTCATAGCCCGCCATGCCGTTTATGCCTGAGGCAAGGCCATGTCCTGCAAGCTGGTTTATCTGCGGGGCTAAGTTTTTCAGGCCAAACCAGATGACCGTACCGATCACCCCAAAACTCACCGGAAAGGAATTCAAGACCAGACAGACCATCACCGCGGCCAGGGCTGGGAAGCCGAGGCTCACCAAAAGTGGAGCCGCTATGGCCGCCGGTGCTCCAAACCCGGCGGCTCCCTCCAGAAAAGCCCCAAACAAAAATGCAATGATAATGGTCTGCACCCTGCGATCCGGGCTTAAATTGCTGAGCCCTTGATGGATGACACTCATGGCTCCGCTTTGCTGCAGGGTGTAGAGGATGACCATGGCCCCGAAAACGATTATCAATACATTTAAGGCGCTGACCATGCCGGCCAGACTGGAGGCCAAAAGAAAACCGGGGCTCATCTGCCAGTAGCCGTAACCGGTCAGGATAGTGGCCAGCCAGGCCAGGGCCATGGCCTTGGTGGCAGGCCATTTTCTACCGACCATCAGAAAAAGCGCGAGCGCTATGGGAAGGGCGGCCAGAATAGGGGCAGTGAAACCGGGCATAACGTGTTTACCTTTGGGCTGGTTGGAGTAAGTCTGTGAAGGTCTGTATCTTTAGCTTTTTCCCAAAAGGGCAGATGGGATTATAGCAGATTAAATTTATCTTTTCGCTGGGATGTTTTTATCCCTGCGGCGGTAAAAAAAGCCCGCAGCCTTGTGAATATTGGCTGCGGGCCGGTTGGGAATGACTTCCCTTTAATCATAGGCAATCGCCGGCAGCCACACGGCAAGCTGGGGCCAGAGGGTCACCAGGGCAAGTCCTGTCACCTGCAGGATAACAAAAGGAATAACTCCCTTATAGGTGTCCATTAAGGTGCATTCCTTGGGCGCCACACCCTGCAGGAAGAATATGGCGAAACCCACGGGTGGTGTCAGGAATGAAGTCTGCAGGGTCACTGCCACCAAAATGGTGAACCAGACCAGCTCCGGGTTGTCAACCACGCCGTAGCCGTCTATCTCAAATCCCAGGGATTTGATAACCGGGGCCAGAAGAGGCAGGATGATAAGGCTGATCTCAATCCAATCCAGGAAAAAGCCCAGTAAGAACACCACCGCCAGGATAACGGCCACAATGCCGTAGGGCCCCAGGGGCAGACCGGTGAGCGCGTTTTCAATCAATTCGTCGCCGCCCAAGAGCCTTAAGACCAGGGCAAAGCAGGTGGCTCCAACAAAGATGCCGAAGATATAGCCTGTGGTCTTGAAGGTGTCGATGGTCACCTGTTTGATGACCTTGAAACTCAGCCTCTTGTTGTAGGCGGCCAGAAGCATGGCTCCCAGGGCGCCCACCCCGCTGGCCTCGGTGGGGGTGGTCATGCCCGCGAATATGGATCCCAAAACCAGGAGTATAAGTCCGGCCGGGGGGATGATGGTCTTAAGCACATCGATAAAGACCTTCATATTCAAGGGCCGCAGTTCCGGGGAGAGCGGGGCTGATTGAGGTTTGACCAGGCCGGTTATGAGAATATAGGCAATGTAGAGTGCTCCCAGGATAACTCCCGGGAAGACTGCGCCCATGAACAGATCGCCCACCGAAAGGCTGAGCTGGTCGGCCATGATCACCAGCATGATGCTCGGAGGTATCAGAATACCCAGGGTGCCGGAGGCGGCCACTGTTCCCAGGGCAAGGGTTTTGCTGTATCCCTGGCGCAGCATGGCCGGCAGGGAAAGTACGCCGAGCAAGACCACCGAGGCCCCGATAATACCTGTGGACGCGGCTAAAATGATGCCGATCAAGGCCACCGTAATAGCCAGCCCCCCGCGAACCTTGCCGAAAAGGTCCTGCATATTTTTCATCATGCGTTCGGCAATGCCCGAATGGTCCAGCATAAGCCCCATGAAGACAAACATGGGTATGGCCACAAGCACCCAGTTGCTCATGAGTTTGTATATTCGGTTGACCACCATGCCGATCATGTTGAAGTCCAGCCCGGTGGCTGTATCCAGATAAATGTCAGCCAGATATCCGACCAGACTGTAAAGCATGGCCACACCGCCCAACACAAAGGCAATGGGGAAGCCGGTGAACAAAAGCCCGATGAAGGTCAGGAACATGGCTATGACTAAGATATGTTCAACTTCCACTTAAAGACCTCCTTAGGACTTGCAGAAGGCCGTCTTGGCCGCCCGAATCATGCGGGAGACCGTGGCCACGCCCAAAAGCGCCATGCTGATGGGGATAAAGGACTTGATGATCCAGCGGTAGGGCAGGCCCAGGGGGGAGTCTGAACTCTCCCCCACTCTAATCGATGTGCCCACATAATCCAGGCCATGGATGAAAATCACCACCACCATGGGTGCGACCAGGAAAAGCAGGCCAAAGAATTCCACCCGCTCCTTGGTGCGTTTGGAAAATTTTCTGTGTAAAAGGTCAAGCCTGATATGGCCGTCATGTACTACGTCATAGGAAAGGCCCAGCATTATCAATACGGCATACAGGTGCCATTGCATCTCTTCCAAAGAGACCATGCCCATTTCAAAGGCATAGCGCAATACCACCTGGACGATGATTACGGCTATCAAAACTACATTCAGCCAGGCTGTAATATGTCCGACCCGGGTGATGAAATTATCCATCTTTCGGGTTATTTCCGGCGCCTTCGTATTGTTTGAATCCATTGATTGCACCGCACATCCCAGTGTCTGAACTCCGGGATGCCTGAAGCCAAGGGTTTTACTTGGCCGGCGCGGGGAGTGGAAAAACCCCGCACCGGGAAGAATCAAGCGTGGTGTTTTAAAATGCTACTCAGCGCCTGTGTCCCTGGGCAGGAAGCCCAAACGGCTCCAGGTGGAGTAGTTTTTACGGAACTCGGTCAAATCCTCATAGGCTTTCTTGAAGAAGGCGTCTTTTTCCGCCTGCTCTTTGGCAACCTCTTCCCAGGCCTTGCGGAAGGTGTCCAACATCTGTTTGGAGTAGTACATGTTTTTCACGCCGTGCTTTTCAGCATTGCTCCTGATGATGGCGGCCTGGGTGGCTTCGCCCTTGGCCAGAATCTTAAGGACCGTGGCCATGCAGGTGAGCTCGATCAGCTTGCGCTGGGAGTCGTTAAGTTTTTTATTCCAGAAATCTTTGTTGATCAAAAGCTCGGTGATGGTGGCCTGCTGGTGCCAGCCGGGATAGTAGTTGTATTTGCAGACTTTGTAAAAACCCAGGTTCTTGTCCAAAGAAGGCATGGAGAACTCGGTGGCGTCGATGGCTTTTTTCTCCAGGGCCGGGAAGATTTCACCCGGGGGCAGAAGCGTAACGTTCACGCCCAGCTTCTGCATAACCTGGCCGCCCAGGCCGTAGAAGCGCATGGTGAGGCCTTTCAAGTCTTCAGGGCTGTTCACTTCCTTGGTGTACCAACCGGCGGTTTCAGGGGCTATGATCGCCATGGGGAGCACCTTGACGTTGTAACCGGCCTGGTCATACATCTCCTGATAAAGCTTCATGCCGTTGCCTTCCAGGAGCCAGGCAACGTATTCAGGCGCTTCCGGGCCAAAGGGCACGGAGGAGAAAAGGGGAGCTGCCGGGATCTTGCCTGCCCAGAAACCCGCGGCCGTGGAACCGGCGTTGATGCGGCCCTTGGAAACGGATTCCAGAATCTCCATGGGGGGAACCAGTTTGCCGGGATCAAACAGCTTGAAACGAAGCTGGCCGTCACTGGCAATCTTGATCTGCTCGGCAAACCAGGGGGTGGACTCTCCTAAGCAGGGCAGGGATGTGTTGTAAAGAAGCTGGGTTTTGACGACCACCTTGGCTGCTGCGGGACCGGCGCACATGAACAGGGCCAGGGCCACGGCTGTTGCCAGCAGGGTTAAGGATTTCAATCTTGGCATCTCGTTCCTCCCTTAATGAAAATAACCAGACATTGTCTTTACCGGTTAGCGGCCTTCTTTTGGCTTGCTGCGGCCGGTGGCGCCTCCCGGGTTTGCCTATCTTCCCCGGCTTTCAAAGGGGAAGGCCTATACCGGCCTCTCCCTTAAAAACCGATAGCAGAACTTAGTAATTATTTGGATCAACTTAACTTAGTCCTAATGTCAAATTAGACATGTCAAAATATGCAACATCGTCTGAATTGACTGTAAAAAAAATAACCCCTAATGAAAAAGGGCTGTAAAGGCAACCAAACCCTTACAGCCCCCGTTATTAATCTTCTTTCCAGACAGCGCCGATATCCGCGCCGCCCACACTGGCAGCGTACCTGCGCAGGTACCCGGTTATACCCGGTTTCTCAGGAACCTTGTATTCCGCGACGCGGCGTTTGATCTCTTGCTCGTCAACCTTGAGGTCAAGGGTCCTCTCGGCTACGTTGAGTTCAATGACATCACCGTCATTAACCGCCGCTATTGCGCCTCCGTCTGCGGCTTCAGGGGCGATGTGACCCACACTGGCGCCTCTGGATGCGCCCGAGAAACGGCCGTCGGTGAGCAAGAGCACCTTTTCGCTGAGCCCCATGCCTGCCAGGGCGGCGGTGAGGACCAGCATCTCGCGCATGCCGGGGCCGCCCTTGGGACCTTCGTTTCTGATAACCAGAACCTGGCCTGCTTCAACCTGGCCGGAGAAGACAAAGTCGGCTGCGTCTTCTTCGCATTCAAAGACCTTGGCCGGTCCACTGTGCCCCTGCCAGTCCGCCGGCAGGGCCGAAACCTTGATCACCGACCCCTTGGGAGCCAAGTTGCCGCGCAATATGCGCAGGCCGCCCTGAGCGGCGTAGGGATCGTCAAAGGGACGGATCACCGTCTCATTCAGGACCGGGGCCTGGCCAATGGACTGATCCATGGTCCGGCCGGTCACGGTCATGGCGGAAAGATCCAAAAGGCCCTTGTCGCCCAAAAGGCGCAGAATGGCGGGGAGGCCTCCGGCATGGTGCAGGTCCACAATGCGGTGTTCGCCCGAGGGGCTGATATGGCACAGGTTGGGAACCTGGCGGCCGATCCTGTCAAAGTCTTCCAGGGTCAGGTCCACTCCCGCGGTCTGGGCAGCGGCCATCAGGTGCAAGAGGGTGTTGGTGGAGCCGCCGATAGCCATATCCACGGCGATGGCGTTCAAAAATGCCTGCCTGGTCAGGATCTTGGAGGGTTTGATATCGTTTTTCACCAGCTCAACCACGGCCTTGCCGCTGTCCCGGGCAATGATCCGGCGGTCAGAGTAGGGGGCCGGGATGGTGCCGTTAAAGGGAAGCCCCATGCCCAAGGCCTCTATCATGCAGTTCATGGAGTTGGCCGTGAAAAGGCCTGCACAGGAGCCGACCGTGGGGCAGCAGCCGCATTCGACCTGATAGGCCTCTTCTTCGGTTATTTGGTTTTTGACCAGCTTGCCCGCGGCCTCAAAGGCAGTGGCTACGTCCATGGTTTTGCCTGCGTACTCGCCGGGCAGCATGGCTCCACCGCTTACGATCACGCAAGGGATGTCAATACGGGCGGCGGCCATGAGACAGGCGGGGTCTATCTTGTCGCAGTTGGTGACCATAACCAGGCCGTCAAAGGCATGGCCCCTGGCCACCAGCTCAATGCTGTCGGCGATCATTTCCCTGCTCGGCAGGGACTGGCGCATGCCCTCGTGGCCCATGACGATGCCGTCGCAAACGCCGATCATGGGGAATTCCAGGGGCTGGCCTCCGGCCATATAGACCCCGGCCTTAACTTCCTTGACGAGATCGTTTAAATGAAGATGACCGGGAATGATTTCGTTGAATCCGTTGACCACACCGATAATGGGACGCTTTATATCGTCTTTGTCCACACCCAGGGCGCGCATGAGCGAGCGATGGGCCAGGCGCTGCGGGCCTTGTTTCATACGATCACTGATCATTATTTTTTCCTCCTCCTGGAAGGTTCGGCGTTTTCGGGTTTGGCTACAGGACCGCACCAAGGTGCCATGGCACCATGTCATGGCCCGTGAAACCCCATTTTTCATTTTTGGTCTGCTTGCCTGAGGCTGTTTCCAGAATCAGTTCAAACAGTTCCTTGCCTTTTTCCGGAATTGTTGTCTCGCCCTCGAGTATGGTTCCGCAATTTACGTCCATATCTTCGGCAAGTCTGTTGTAAATATCTGAGTTGGAGGCCAGTTTGAGGGTGGGCACTGCCTCGCAGCCGTACACCGTGCCCCTGCCTGTGGTGAAGCAGATCAGGTTGGCCCCTCCGGCGGCCATGCCGGTGATGGAGACTACGTCATAGCCCGGAGTATCCATAAATAAAAAACCCTTTTGGGTGATGGGCTCGGCATAAAGCAGCACATCAACTAAGTTGGTGGAGCCGCCCTTGGCCACTGCACCTAAGGATTTTTCCAAGATAGTGGTGATGCCGCCCGCCTTGTTGCCCGGAGTGGGGTTGTTGTTGATCTGGGCCCCGTTTTGGGCTGTGTATTCTTCCCACCATCGAATGCGCTTAACCAGCTTGTCTCCGACTTCCCTGGAAACCGCTCTTCTGGTGAGCAGGTGCTCTGCTCCGTAGATCTCGGGCGTTTCGCTCAAAACGGCTGTGCCGCCGCTTTTTACCAAAATGTCCATGGCCGCGCCAAGGGTGGGGTTGGCCGTAAGGCCGGAATAGGCGTCGGAGCCGCCGCATTCCAACCCCACCTTAAGCTTGGAGGCGGGCTGGGGGGTGCGTTTTTGCTGGTTGGCCTGGATGAGCATCTCCCGCAGGATTTCGGCGCCCTTTTCCACGGTTTTGCCGGTGCCGCCCAGATCCTGGATATTTAAGGTGCGCAGCCTGGGGCCGGTTATGAGTTCTTCCTTTTCCACCAGGGTGTCCACCAGGTTCACTTCGCAGCCCAGCCCCACCAGAAGCACTCCGGCAAAGTTGGGGTGGCGGGCAAAACCGGCGATGGTCCTCCTGAGTTGGGCCAGGGCCTCGCTGTCGGGCGGCAGGCAGCAGCCGCTGCCGTGGCCCAGGGCCACAATGCCGTCGACATTGGGGAATTTGGCCAGCTCTTCCTGGCTGATGGCCCTTCTTAAAAGGTGGGAAACCCCAGCCGAACAGTTGACCGTGGCCAGCACTCCAAGGTAATTCCTGGTGCCGACCTGGCCGTCGGGGCGCAGGTAGCCCTGGAAAGTGGCGCATTGGTCTTCAGGCAGGTATTCGGTTTCCTTGGTCTCTGATCCAAAGGCGTAATCCCGCTTAAAGGCCTTAACCTCCACATTGTGGGTGTGTACGTGGCAACCGACCTTTATGTCTTCGAAGGCAAAGCCGATTACCTGACCGTATTTGGTGATGGGCTCACCCTTTTTTATAGCCTTTACCGCCAGTTTGTGACCGCTGGGGATCTCCTGGCCGGTGGTGAGGTTGAGCTCTTCGATTTCGGTTCCCTGGTCCAGTTTCCGTATGGCCAGGGCTACACTGTCTTCATCCCTCAAGCGGATGACTCTGGGTTTGGCTTCAGCCAAGATGACTCTCCAATTAATGACCGCCGTTTGGTTTTGGCGGCTTAAGAGGTTGGTGAAAAATTATGCCCGGCCCTGTTATCCGTATCGGCGGATTACTCAGGCCGCCCCCCTTGACTTTGGGGATGGAGTTCTTTTGCAAAATCCTCCACTCTTTTTCTCATTGCCGTTATGTGTCTGCGCATTATCCGGCAGGCTTCATCAGTCTCCCCTTGTAAAAGAGCGTCGATTATTGCCAGGTGTTGATCCATGACTATCTGAAAGTCGTCTTTCTGACTTGCCTGGTAGCCGCAGATTTCAATTCTGTCCCTGATGTTCAGATAGACCTTTTGCCAGTATTTATTTCCGGAAGCGGTTATCAACTCATCGTGGAAGGCACGGTCCAGCCTCAGGTAGTGGTGCATGGCCTGTTCCCGCTCCTCGGGATCCACAGCCTGATGAATCTTTTCTTCCGCCTGAACCAGGTCGTCTCTTATCTTCAGCAGGCTTTCCTTGCTTATGTTTTTGGCCGAGCGTTCGAAGAAAAGGGTTTCAATGGCCTCCCTGGCTTCAAACAGGTCATCCAACTCACCTGCATTCAACTCCACCACCCTGGCTCCTTTATGGGTGGTGACTTCAATAAGCCCTTCCGCTTTCAGCCGGTTGAAAGCCTCTCTAAGAGGTGTGCGGCTGATGCTCATGGCCTTGGTTACAAGCTGTTCCTGCAAAAGACAGCCCGGGGGCAGGTGTCCCCTGATGATGGCTTCTTTGAGTCGTTGGTAGACTTTTTCGGCCAGATTGCCCCGGGAGCGAATGCGCTTGAGCTTGAATATTGTTTCTGAGGGCACTTCTTGAATCTCCTGATTAAATACTTCCCCGCCCAAGGGCTGATTAAGCCGGTAATTAGGATATGAGTAAGTTACTGCATATATATACAACCTGTGTGATGCATATGTATACAACAACTTGTTGTATACATATGCATCGTCTGGTGTCAACAGTCAAGAATAAAATTATCCTTCCTTGTAACTTATTGTAATATTGCAAAAAAGATCTTTTCAAACAATACGTTGACGCTGGCGGAAGCTCTGTGATATGAATTTTATCCAAGGCGCACTCAACCTTTTAAAAAACCGGTTTCAAAAAGTTTTTTGACCCGAACTTGTATAGGGGAATAATAATTTTCCGATACCGGTTTGCCGGGGAGGTCAAAACAAAGTGGAGATCACTCTGAATTATGGCAGAAGGGGCCTGGTTCTGGCCTTGCCGGACGATCTGGGTATTCACCTGATCGAAAAGAAAACCATGCCTGTGCTGGCTGATCCCAAGGCCGCCCTGGAAAATGCCCTGACAGAGCCTTTTGCGGCAAACTCCCTTCAAAAAGAGGCTAAGTCCCAAAATACAGCCTGTATTTTGATCTGCGATATAACCAGGCCGGTGCCCAACGGGCTTATTCTGGAGCCTGTCATCAAAGAGTTGATCAGAGCAGGCATGGAGCCGGGCAACATAACCGTGCTGGTGGCCACAGGTCTGCATCGCCCCAATCTGGACGACGAGTTAAGGGAACTGATCGGAAACGATTGGGTCTTGAATACGGTAAAGGTTCAAAACCACTATGCCAAGAAAGACGAGGATCATGTTTTTCTGGGCATGAGCCAAAGCGGGGGAAAGATTCTTTTGGACCGGCGTTTTGTTGAGGCGGATTTGAAGATTGTCACCGGTTTGGTGGAACCGCATTTCATGGCCGGTTATTCGGGCGGACGCAAGGTTATCGTACCGGGCATTTGTCACAAAAACACCATAGGCCATATCCACACCGCCACTTTTTTAGAGAATCCCAAGGCCGCCAACTGCATACTTAAAGGCAACCCGCTGCATGAGGAACAACTGGATATAGTGGCGCGTTTGGGCAAGGTGCTTTGTGTAAACGTAGTGATAGATGAAAAAAGGCGTCCCTGCTTTTTCAGTTACGGGGAGATCAGGGAAAGCCACTTGAAAGCGGTTAAATATATTCGCGCCTATACTGAAATACCATTGACTAAAAAATACCGGACAGTGATAACATCAGGTGCGGGCTATCCTTTGGACAGCACCTATTACCAGACTGTGAAGGGCATGGTGGGGGCCATGGACGCCCTGGCCCCTGGGGGCAGGATGTTCATCGCCTCGGCTTGCAGCGAAGGAATAGGCTCAGACGATTTTATAGACGCTCAAAGGCGCCTGGTCCAAATGGGTCCGGAGGCTTTTTTGGCAAGCCTTTTGCCCAAGGCCAGGGCCGACATAGATGAATGGCAAACAGAGATGCAGGTCAAGGCCATGAGGGCGGGCGGGATTTACCTGTTCACCGAAGGCCTTGGCGATCAAGATCATGAGCTCACCGGTGTGAACAGAGTCATGGACCTGTCCGCTGAAGTAAGCGCCTGGGTAAACGAGATAGAGGACAGGGAAGTGGTTGTAATCCCCGAAGGGCCTTATGTAATACCCCGCCCGGCCGCAGCCTGCGGGGTGTCGTGAGGATGGCATATGTCTGATTTGTTTGAAATTAATCGGTTGGCGGGCATGGAGTTGGCCAACCGTTTTGTGCGCTCCGCCACTTGGGAAGGCATGGCCGATGAAAAAGGGGCGGTCACCGACCAGTTGATTGAATACTATGCCCGGTTGGCCAAGGGCGGAGTTGGGCTTATCATCGCCAGCCATGCCTATGTAACGATTCAGGGCAAGGCCGGTTTGGGCCAGCTTGGGATTTATGATGACAGCCTGGCGCCGGGCTATGAAAGGCTCACCAAGGCTGTGCATGAAAACAAAGGCAAGGTGGCGGCTCAGCTTGCCCATGCCGGTTTTTTGGCCAATACCGAACTGAGCGGCCTTCCGGCAGTGGCCCCTTCGGCCACAGCCCAGGGTTACAACAGAAAGGTGGAGGCCCTTACGGTTTCTGATATCGCCCGATTGACCCGGGATTTTGCCCTGGCCGCCCAAAGGGCCAAGGACGCCGGGTTTGACGGGGTTCAGATTCACGCAGCCCACACCTATCTGTTAAGCCAGTTCCTTTCGCCTTTTTTCAATCGTCGCACAGATATTTACGGCGGCGGCATTGAACAAAGGGCCAGAATGTTGTTAGAGGTTTATGAAGCTGTCCGCAAACAGGTAGGGGAAGATTACCCTGTACTGGTCAAGATAAATTCCGGCGATTTTTTAGACGGCGGACTTTCCGAAGCCCATTCCCTGGTGGCATGCCGCCTTTTGAGCCAGGCCGGGGTGGATGCCATTGAAATGAGCGGGGGCAACCTTTTGGACCCCAAGTTCCGTCCGGCCAGGCCGGGAAAGATTACTCCGCAAACAGAAGCCTACTACAGAAACCAGGCCAAGGCGGTGAGGGCTCAGATCAGCTGCCCTTTGATTTTGGTGGGCGGCATCAGATCTCTGGATGTTGCCAGACAATTGTTTGATGAAAAGACTTGTGATTATATCTCGTTAAGTCGTCCCTTGATCAGAGAGCCGGACCTGATCAAGCGTTGGCAAAAAGGAGACACCAGGCCCGCCGAATGCCTTTCGGACAATCTTTGCTACAAACCAATCTATGCGGGCAAAGGCGTTTCTTGCCCCCATCTTGAGAAATGATTTAACTACCGCCGGAGGCCTGTTTTGGGGGCCTTCGGCGGTTTAAACTACCTGCCCGCCTTTTAAAAAAGCTTAAGTCCCTTCCTTCTGGATTTTGCCAATATCAGCACGTTTTCTGACATTTAAAATATCCGTGTTACACTATATTATTAATTGAAAAGCGTCGCACATCCCCTTGTAGCTTTTTCAGGGAAGTGCTCTTAAAAATCGGTAGTTAAATTGTTTTTACCTGTGGTTGACTATGCTTCTTTATAGACTGCCTTTATGATGAATAGACAACCCCGCTTTAAAAGTGGATGCCAGGTGAAGATCCGATTATTAAGTAATAAGGCAGATAAGATATAAACAGCGGTAATAAGACTCCATGAACCCAATGCCGATATCTAAAATCATGGGCATGATTCTGGTGGCCTGGCTGGTGGCTTTTTGTTTTGTCGGGTCTGTGATCACTATTTTGGGGTTCAGTCGAACCTATGAAGAATATATTCAACACGCTGCCGCCTCCCGCCTGGAAGACATCGTTGATTCCATTCGCCTGTATGCTCAAAACCGCACCCTTCTTTTGCGTGATTTTGTCGGCTTGCCGTTACTGAAAGATACGTTTGGCAAGCCTGATGGCAATATGCGTCAACTGTCCGAATATCTAGATGCAATTACCATTTTGGGAAGAAAGTACAGGCTGATTTTCATTAATGCCGATGGCGGTGTGCTTCATGATACCGCGCCTTATTGGACCAAACCTGATTTTGCCCTGCTCAAGCCTGTGCTGAAGGAGAATACCGCCCAAGGCTGGTCTGTATTGGAAGTTGGGAGCTACCCGTGTTTTTTGGGCTTGGCAGTACCGGTAAGGCGGCAGGGCAAGGTCATAGGCGCTCTTTTGGCGATGATTCCATTTTCACATGTGATGGGTGATTTAAGGCTGCGCCAGAAAATCCATAATGGCCGTTTGACTCTATTTCATGGTGACAAGAGATTGGCCTTGATTGGCGATAAGTTAAACGGCAGCACTGTAACCCATGAAATGGGTGATCTCAAGATAAAGTTGGTCTATACCGCTAACACGGCAGATATTCTGCAAGCCAGAAACAGATTGGTGTCCCGGGTCGTTTTGGTGCTGACCTTATTGGCCGCTTTCGGAGGCTTGGCGGCTTTTTGGGTGGGAAAAAGGCTTTTGGTCCGGCCTCTCAGCCTGCTTGAAGCCCAGGTTAAGGAAGTGGGGCAAGAAAAGAAACCGGAACCTCCGGCCAAACGGCCCCTTATCCGGGAAATAGATTTTCTGTTTACCGGAATGCGCCTGATGGCTGATCAGGTTTTGGCCAAGCGCGAGGCCTTGGAACAAAGGGTGAAAGCCAGAACCGCTGATTTAAGGCAGGCCAACGAGGCCCTGAGGGAAAGGGAAGAACGCATAGACAAGATCCTGGCCTTCCTGGATGTGGGCATCATGATGGCTGAAGCGCAAAGCGGCCTTATCAAGGAGGCCAATTGGCTGGCCCTTAAGATGACCGGCCTTACCAGGGAAACAGTGCTTGGCAGAGATTGGCGGTCCTTTTTTGAGGGAGACCTGGAAATATCTGAGCGGATCGCTGAAAAAGGCCGGGCCATGCGGCAGGAGGAATGGATTCTTTTAAGCGCCTGTAACAGGGAAATACCAGTACTTGCCAGTCTGGCTGTTATGGAATGGGGTGGCGAGGATCATTATCTGATCAGTTTTTTAGATATAACAGAACGTAAAAAGGCGCAGAGGGAGCTTCTGGAGTCTGAGAACAGATTTCGCACCCTGGTGGAGCAATCTCCCCTTAGCATGCTGATTCTGAACGTCGACGGAAGCATGGTCAGCTTTAATCAGGCCTTTAAGGATATTTGGGGCTTAGACGATGACCAGCTGAAGTACTTAAAGGAAAATTACAATATTTTTGAGGATAATGAACTTGCCGAAAAGGGGGTCCTGGAATATGTGCGAAAGGCCTTTTCCGGAGTCTCGGTTCATGTGCCTTTGATTGAATACGAGGCTCAAGTGTTGAGCGATCTCCCCGGTGGAGTTGCGGGCTTCAGGCCTCTTTGGGTGACCAGCTATTTCTACCCGGTCAAAGACACCAACGGCAAGATCAGGCAGGTGGTTTTGACTCATGAGGACGTAAGCGCCCGTAAAAATGCCGAGGACGAACTGCGGCTGATCCGTTTTGCGGTGGATCATTCCATTGACGAGGCCTATATAGTGCACCCGGACGGGTCCATTGCCTATGCCAATCAGATCGCATCCCGAAAGTTGGGGTATTTCAAAGATGAACTGCTTAAGATGAGCAGCCTGGATATCAACCCTGAAATGTCCAAGGAAACCCGGGTGGATTTTTGGCAAAAACTCAAGCGGAACGGAACTATAAATTGGCGTACCAGTCATCAGGCAAAGGATGGGAAAACCTACCCGGTGGAGTCGACCTGTACCTTTTTCGAATTCGAAGGAGATGAATATGATTGTGTTTTTGCAAAGGATATAAGCAAAAGGCTTCAAACTGAGGAGAAATTAAGGCAAAGCGAGGAAAAATACCGGCTTTTGTTTGAGCAGGCAGACGTTTATGCATCGGTCTGCGATCTTGACGGCCGTTTTATCATGATGAACAGGTATTTTGCCCGGGCCTTGGGCGGAGAGCCGAGGGATTTTATCGGCAGGGCAATCTATGATCTTTTCCCCCAAGACAGAGACGGACTGGCGGCCAGCCTGGCCTTTGTGTTGGAGACCGGAGAATCCAGCCGTTTTGAGAATCTTGTTCATTTCCCCACCGGTAAAATGTGGCTTTTATGTAATTTTCAGCCTGTAAGTGATGAAAAGGGCCGCCTGCGCGAGGTTCAGATAATCAGTCAGGATATTACCAAACGTAAAAACGCCGAATTTGAGGTGCAAAAGATCAATCAGGAGTTGGAAGCAAGGGTAAGTGCGCGCACCAGCGAACTGACCCTGACCAACTCTGAGCTGGCCGAGGCCAAGGAAGCGGCCGAAGCGGCCAACCGGGCCAAGAGCATTTTTCTGGCTAATATGAGCCACGAAATCAGGACCCCCTTAAACGGGGTTATGGGCATGGCGGACCTTTTGACGGGCACCATGCTCAATAATGATCAGGCAGAGTATGTGGATGCCATAAAATCGTCTTCCGGCGCCCTGCTCACGGTTATTAACGACATTTTGGATTTTTCCAAGATAGAGGCGGGCAAACTAACCCTCGAGTACATTAATTTCGGCTTGCGGGAAGTGCTGTATGACACCTTAAGGCCCCTGGCCCCTAAAGCACATGCCAAGGGGCTTGAGATGATAATACATGTTTCTACCGATACACCGGATCATGTGGTGGGGGATTCGGCCAGATTACGGCAGATAATTCTTAATTTGGTTAACAATGCGCTTAAGTTCACCTCCCGGGGCGAGGTTTTGCTAGAGGTCGCTCCCATTGATGCGGATGAATATCAAGCCCGGATCGGTTTCAGGGTTTCAGATACCGGCATAGGAATACCCGAAGAAAAAAAAGGTTATATTTTTCAGCCTTTTGTACAGGCAGACGGATCAATTACCAGAAGATATGGCGGCACTGGATTGGGATTGGCCATTACCCATCAGTTGGTTGAACTCATGGGCGGAAAATTGGATTTTTCCAGCCAGGAAGGCAAAGGCAGCTCCTTTGCCTTTGAACTTGATTTCAGGCTGGCCCCCGGGCCTTCCCCTGTGAGCGTCATGTCGGATAAAAGCCTTTTCAAAGGTAAAAAAGTGCTGGTGGTCGATGATAACCAGACCAACCGGCGCATACTTATGGAGACCCTTTTCATGTGGGAGATTGAGGCCCATGAAGCTCAAAGCGTCTCATCCGCCCTTGCCATGATCGATAATGCTCACCAGGGTAAACAGGATTTTGAGCTTGTTCTTGCCGATTGGCATATGCCTTACATGGATGGCGGAGCCCTTATCAGGGCAATGCAGGAATCGGAGCACGGGGCCCGGATTCCGATCATTGTGCTGACCAGTGTGGACGATAGGGAGACCACGGCCGTTAAAGACGTGCCCGCACTTTTTGCGAGCCTGATAAAGCCTGTGAACCCCGAGGAATTGATGAACACGATTGCGCAGACCTGGAAGGCCGGCAGGCCGGTGAAACAAGATCGGCCCATGGCCGAAGCCCTTAAAAAAATGAAGACCGGCCGCAGCCTCAAAATTTTGCTGGTGGAAGATATGCCGGTGAATCAAAAGGTGGCCTGCCGCATGCTTGAGGGTTTCGGGCACAGTCCGAAGGTTGCCCAAAACGGTCTGGATGCCCTTAATATTCTAGAAGAACAAACCTTTGACCTGATATTGATGGATGTGCAGATGCCGTTAATGGACGGTCTGGAAGCCACCAGGATGATCCGGCAAAGCGAGGCCGGGCAAGATGGGGGACATATCCCGATAATTGCCATGACCGCCCATGCCATGAAAGGGGACAAAGAGCGTTGCCTTGAGGCCGGGATGGATGGTTATGTCTCAAAGCCCTTTGATCCGGCAGAGCTGTTTGAAGTCATTGAGAGATTTGGCGCAAATAAGCAGGCCGTGCTCGGAGGAGATTCGGGGATCGCCAAGCCTGACCTAAGTGCCGCGCAAAATTTTCCTGATCCGGGTGAATATACCTTGGATATGGATCAGCTTATGGTCACTTTCTCTGGTGACCGTGATTTTTTAAAGGAAAATATTTCGTTGTTTTTTCAGGGTGCGGATCAGAAAATAGAAGAGATAAAAACAGGCTTGAATGAAAAAGATCTGGAAAAGGTCTACAAACTGTCCCACGCCCTTAAAGGCACCATTGGTTATTTTGACAAGGGAAGTGTTTTTGATGCGGCCATTTCCCTGGTGCAGTCCGCCAAAGACGGTGATATGTCCCATTCTCTACAGGACTTTGAGATTTTAAAGAGCTGGATCAAAACTTTAAATAAAGCGTTGCGTGGCATGTTTGAGGATTGAACCTGATTGATAGTGCACCTTCCATGGACCTGTGCGAAAGCCATAATTGGTTTTTCTGTTAAAAGGCGGTTCAGATGTATACCTCATACTGATAGAATACCAATTAAGGCGGCACTTCCGGTCTTGGTTTGGGCCGGCTTTCCGGTGGTCGATTGTTTTGGCTTATAATAAAGAACACTATTTTAAATAGTCAGTTAATGATTGCAAGCTTTACAAATTCCGGGCAGGGAGCGAATGCATGCGAATCCTGATTGCTGAAGACGAAACTATTCCCCGAACTATTCTTCGGCGTTTTCTGGAGACCTGGGGCCATGAGGTGCAAGAGGCCTCGGATGGGCTTGAGGCTCTGGAAATGATCAGTGAACAGGCCGGCTTGGTGGATGTACTGGTTACGGATTGGATGATGCCTGGGATGGACGGCCTGGAGCTGGCCAGGCGGGTTCGCAGCATGAGCGATGAGTCTCAATATATCTACATTATTTTCCTTACCGGCAGGGGAGGGGCCAAGGACCTGATCCGGGGCTTTAAGGAAGGCGGTGTGGATGATTATATTGTCAAACCTTTTGACCCGGCCGAATTGGATGTCCGCATCAAGGTGGGCATGCGGCTGATCAAGGCCGAGCGCCAATTGCGCCGCTATTCAGAAAACCTGGAGAAGATCGTCAGCCAGCAGACAGAGGAGATCAGAGAGACCCAGGGCGAGATGATAAGCCGTCTGTTCAGCGCCTTGGAGTCAAGGGACGAGGAGACCGGGGATCACGTAAGGCGTATTGGCCTCTTTTCCGCACTTTTTGCCCAGGAACTGGGTTGGTCCCGCGCCCAGGCCGATGAGATAAGGGGCGCGGCTCCTCTGCACGACGTGGGCAAAGTCGGCATCTCGGATACTATTTTGCTGAAGCCCGGCAAGCTCACGGACGATGAGTTTGCGGTTATGAAGACCCACACCACCATTGGAGCCTCTATTCTGCATGGCTCGCATTATTCGGTTATTCAGATGGCCGAAAGAATAGCCTTGAGCCACCATGAGCGCTGGGATGGCAAAGGCTATCCCCATGGCCTGGCCGGGGAGGAAATCCCCATGGAGGCTCGTATTACAGCGGTGGCTGATGTTTTTGACGCCTTGAGTAATGACCGGGTCTATAGAAAAGCCATGCCCCACGATAAGGTGATGGAGATCATGCACGAGGGGCGGGCTTCGCATTTCGATCCTGATGTGTTTGATGTTTTTATTGAATTCTTGCCGGACGTTATGGAGATTCTCAAAGAGAACCAGTAAGGGCGGGAAATGCCCAGTTGGATTGACTGGTTTTGATCTCACATTTTTTCTGCTTACAGTTAAACAAGAGCCTGGTTCCTACTGGCGTGTTCCGGTCGTAAGTTTCCTTATCTTATTTCCAAAACAGGTGTGCCTGATGGCTAAAGTTCTGATTATTGATGACGATAATTCCATCTGCGAACTTGTAGCCGCCAAAATGACCCGTCTGGGACATGAAACCACAACAGGGGGGTGTTTGAGCGAGGGGCTGGAACTTGCCCGCAAGGGCCGGTTTGATGTGGTTTTTTTGGACCTTAACCTGCCTGATGGTCATGGCCTCAATGTGTTGCCCAAATTACGGGAGATGCCGGGGCGCCCGGAAGTCGTGATCATAACCGGAGCGGGTGACCCGGACGGTGCGGAAAAAGCTTTTAAATACGGGGCCTGGGATTTTGTGCAAAAGCCCTTGAGCATGGCAGGTCTCGCCTTGTCCCTGACCAGGGTGTTGCAATACCGAGAGGAAAAAAAGGCAAACCAGCGAAAGTTTCTTTTGAAGTCCGACAAGGTCATAGGCAGTTCCCCGGCCATTAAGCAATGCCTTAACCAGGTGGTCCAGGCCGCGGCCAGCGAGGCCGGAGTTTTGCTGACCGGCTCCACCGGGGTGGGCAAGGAGCTCATGGCCAGGGTTATTCATGAAAACAGCTCCCGCGCGCAGAACGAGTTTGTGGTGGTGGATTGTGCGGCCCTGCCCGAGACTCTGGTGGAGAGCCTTTTGTTCGGTCATGTAAAGGGATCTTTCACCGGCGCTGATCATGACGCTGGCGGACTGGTCGGTCATGCCCATCAGGGTGTTTTATTTTTGGATGAGGTGGGGGAGCTGCCTCTTGCCATGCAAAAGGCCTTTTTACGGGTTTTGCAGGAACATTGTTACCGTCCGGTGGGAAGTAAAAAGGAGAGAAAAAGCGATTTCCGCCTGCTGGCCGCCACCAACCGGGATCTGGGTGAATTGGCCGCTCTGGGTGGTTTTCGCTCCGACCTTTTGTACCGTTTGGGGGCCATGCGCATTAATGTCCCGGATTTAAGTCATCGCCGTCAGGATATCTATGAGCTGACCCTGCACTATATTGCCCGAAACTGTAAAGAACAGAACAAACCGATAAAGGGGTTTTCCCCCGAGTTTCTGGATTGCCTGGAGCAATACGATTGGCCGGGTAATGTAAGGGAATTGAAAAACACCTTGGAGACCGCCTTGGCCCAGGCTCTGGATTCGCCGACCCTCTATCCCCTTCATCTGCCTGCCCACCTTCGTCTGAGCGGTTTGCCCCAGTCTGAAAAGACCTCATCACAGGAATGTGCTTCAATACCTCAGCCCGCCTTTTCACAAGGAAAAATACCAAGCATAAGAGATTACCGGGCGGAGATGGATGCCACCTACCTGCGCAATTTGATGGTCCACACCAATGGCAAGGTAAAGGAAGCGGCCAAGATAGCGGGGTTGTCTGAATCCCGTATGCATGCCCTTTTGAATAAACACGGAGCCCCCCGCCTGCGCAAGTAAAGGCCTGCTTTTGGGCTCCAAAGAACTCCGTTGGCATCTGGTTCGACAGTTTCAAGCCCTGTCCGGCAGACGGCAACTTTCCTGACAAACAAGGCAGGTTAAAAAACATCACAAGGTAATGCTCGTCTGCCAGAGGGTGATGGGGCCGGTGTCTTTGTTTTTCTTTGTCACGCCAATTTGAGGCAATGCCGGTCACGTATTGAACTGGAACCACGGTGATGATTGACGGTGAGCGGTGTAGTGTTTTACTATTGTTTGGTAATGCTGTGGGCAATATATCTATCCGATTTAAAAGTCATATTAGATGTATATATTTAATTTGCAACCTTGGAGCAAAAGGAGGATGCGTGGTAGTGGTTGCTCGTTTTGTCTAGGGGCCATCCAAACCGCCCAAAGCTGCCGTTGCCGCGTAATCCCGGTTGAATTGTCCCTTATGCCGCCTTTTGTTTGTATGGTCAGGCTTGATAATCAATAAGGAGAAAAAAGTATGCGAAGTATCTGGACAGGAATTTTTATTTCTCTGTTTTGCCTTTGCCTGTGTGGTGCAGCCTATGCCGCACAAGACAAAACGGCTAAAAATGCGGATTGTGTCCCGGCCTGTCCGGATTACAGCAAGGAGATAAGCTGGGCATCCAGACCCGCGCACCCGGATAAGAAAGTGGACGTGTTTTATGTGTACCCCACCATTTATCCCGATGCCTATCCCAAAAACATGGACGTTTTCAACCAGGAGCTGCGCGCGGATGTGCAGGGTCTGCTCAAGGCCCAGGCCGGAGTCTTTTCCAACTCCGCCAACTTGTTTGCACCCTATTACCGTCAGGTTTCCTTCACATGTCTGGACCCCACCGAGGACACTATGCTGAATTCCTATTTCCGCATAGGGGCGGACGACATACACCGGGCTTTTGACTACTATTTGAATTTTCTGAACCAGGGGCGGCCGTTTATCCTCGCATCCCATAGCCAGGGATCCGTGGTGATGCTGGATCTTCTACGCAGCCGGTTCAAGGATCCGAAACTGCAAAAGCAGCTCGTGGCGGCTTACGTGATAGGCTACTCCGTGACAGGCAAGGACTTGCAACAATACCCCTGGCTCAAGCCTGCGCAAAAGGCGGACGACACAGGCGTGATCATCTCCTGGAACACCCAGGCTCCCGGAGCAACGGGCTCGCCGGTGTTGCGTCCCGGTGCTATCTGCATCAATCCCCTCAACTGGAGAACCGACGAGACTCCGGCGGACAAGGATCAAAATATGGGGGCCGTGTTTTTCGATGACTTCAGGGGCAAGGTGCTGCGCGAAGTGCCTCACTATACCGGTGCGCAGATAGATCGGAAGAATGGGGTCCTGGTCACCACCCCGCCGGAAAAACTGGAAATAGGGCATTTCCCCCAGGGCGTGCTGCACAAGTTTGATTTCGCGTTTTGGTATCGCAACCTGCAAAAGAACGTCAAAGACCGCATAGACGCCTATTTCAGGTAATGAGACCTCCGGCAGGTCGCCAATTTAAGCCTGACGGGTAAAAAATTCTTAAGATCAGGAACATATGAGCGGCCTCCGCGGCTTCTTGATCTGATATAAAGCAACCGGCCAAGGCAGGTTAAAAGTTAATTCTGTGTATGCAAAAACGGCCTGGACCATGGAAAGCCCCTGGTTCAGGCCGAATCTCTTTCCGTCTTGCTCCTGTCACGGCATTTTCTCAATAACAACCGGGGAGCTTTTCGCATCCTGGTTTGAGTAGTCGAATGCCGGTTTGAGAAATAGTTACCCGAAGTTTTCGTAACTGCGAAATTTATTTACAGGCATTTGAAATAAAAAAAGAGCGGGAAGGTGGAATGAAAGGCGTTTAAGCCCTATTATTAAACTAGGAAATAAGCAGGGGGCCGTTTTCCGGGAAAAAAGGCATGGTTATTGCTCTGATAATGACTACAAAACGATCAAGGAGGTGACCATGAAAAGAATATTTGCAATTACAGGGAGTTTGGTATTGGCTGCGGCGGCTCTGTTAATAAGCAACGGCGCCTGGGCCGATGGCTACGGCCTCAGGGGAGGCGGCTATTGTGGAGGCCCTGGAGGATACGGCTATCACAGACCGGGTGAGCAGATGGGATATTGGCGCAACGAAAACCCGCAAGATCACCACTATGGGCGTTATTACGCACCGGGATATGATCAGAGACAGGAATATAGGACCCGGCCCGAATCGCGCCGACCCGGATGGCAGGGGGATGAAAACCCCGGCCAGACAGAAGAATCCTGAAGGTTAGGGTTAACAGGCGTCAGAAGGTGCATCCAGAGAGATAAACTTCGTTAAAGAGGCGGGGCTTGGAGGATGTTATGAGAATTAAAAACCGGTCCAAGGTAACTTGCCCCATCTGCATGATGCAGGTTGACCCGCAATCCAGACCGCGTACTCTGCGTTGGGAAGGCAAGGAGAAGTATTTCTGCTCTGAATCCTGCCGTGACAAGTTCCTGCAAAGTAGATGTTCCTGTCAGCCGGAAAAGGGCAGGTGGGGAAGATGGCTGGACAGAGTGGCCCGCTCCAATGAAAAGCAATTTGGCAAAAAGGGACCGTGCTGTCACTAGGCTGTCGAAAATCGAATGTCAAAGAGCGGGAAGCGCCTTAAAGACGCTTCCCGCTCTTTTATGAGTCGGCTGTCAGTCGTCGGACAAGGGGAACTTTTTGCAAAGTTCCAAGACTTCCGCGTGGACTTTTTCCTTGATCCCGGCTGATTCAGGATTGCCCAAGGCCTCTGCTATAAGGCGGGAGGTGGTGACCATCTCAGCCTCTTTAAAGCCCCTGGTGGTTGCGGCCGGAGAGCCCAGGCGCAGGCCGGAGGCCAGGCTGGGGGGCTTCTGGTCAAAGGGAATGGCGTTTTTGTTCACCGTGATGCCCACTGAGCCCAAAAGATCCTCCGCTTCCTTGCCGTTCAAGCCAAGGGGAGTGACATCAACCAGGACCATGTGGTTGTCTGTGCCGCCGCTGACCAGGCGCAGGCCCTTGGCAGCCAGTTCATTGGCCATGGCCGCCGCATTTTTGACCACCTGCTCCATGTAATCCTTGAATTCAGGCTCGGCAGCCAGTTTAAAGGCCACTGCCTTGGCCGCGATTACATGCATCAAAGGTCCGCCCTGGATGCCCGGGAAGACCTGGCTGTTGATTTTTTTGCCGTACTCGGCCTTGGCCAGTACAAAACCGCCCCTGGGGCCGCGCAGGGTTTTGTGGGTTGTGGAGGTCACAAAATCCGCATGCGGTACAGGCGAGGGATGATGTCCCGTGGCCACCAGGCCGCTGATGTGGGCCATGTCCACCATCAGGGCCGCGCCGACTTCGTCCGCGATTTTGCGGAACTCGGCAAAGTCGATAATGCGGGAGTAGGCGCTGGCGCCGGTGACGATCAACTTGGGCTGGTGTTTCTTGGCCATGGCCCTGATCTGGTCGTAATCCAGGGCCTCGGTCTCCGGGTTCAGGCCGTAATGCACGAAATTATAGATCCGGCCGGAAAAAGAAACCTTGGCCCCATGGGTCAGGTGCCCGCCGTGGGCCAGATCCATGGCCAGGATGGTGTCTCCGGGCTGGCAATAACTGAAATACACGCTCATGTTGGCCTGGCTGCCGGAATGGGGCTGCACGTTGGCATATTCAGCGCCGAACAGGTCCTTGACCCGATCCCGGGCCAGGTCTTCCACCTCATCCACTACTTCGCAGCCGCCGTAATAGCGCCTGTGGGGATAGCCCTCGGCGTATTTGTTGGTAAGGCCGGAGCCCTGGGCCTGGCGCACTGCCAGGGAGGTGATGTTTTCAGAGGCAATAAGCTCTATGCCTTGATCCTGTCTTTGGTCTTCTTTTACGATCAACTCTGCGATCTCAGGATCAACTTGGGCGATCGGGGCAAGCATGCTTTGGTTAACTGCTGATTTGGACATTTCAGGTTTCCTTTGAACTGGGTTCTTCTTGCAACAGGCCCTTGGCCTGATGTGTCATATATTTACTGGCCGCCTGTTTTTTGGCGACCGGTTTTTCAAGAATTTTTCAGCCCTTCTCGGGAATCGTCCTTTGTAAGATGATGTTGCATATGGGAAAGCCTGACATGCAGCCTGGAGAGTGAAGCCGCCAGCATGATGTCTCCCTGGTCAATGGCCTTCAAGAGGTTTTTCCAATGGTCCAGGGATTCGGCGATTCCCTTTTGAGCGCTGGGATAAAGGTCTCCGTATGAAGGCAGCTCCTGGTGTATGGAGGTGAGAACCCATTCAAACATCAGGTTGCCCGAGGCCTTGGCCAGCTCGCAATGCATCTTTCTTTCCATGGCCCAGAAGTCCGGGGCATCGCCCCCCTTGGCCAGGAGAGCCATTTCCCGAAACATATCTTTTAATTTTTTTTGTTCGGTTTGGGAAATGCGCTGAGCGGCCAGGCCGCCGGCCGCACCTTCCACCGCCTCCCTGAACTCGGCCAGCCTGGAGGGCGGCACTTTTTTATTGCGTATCAAAAGTCCCAGACTGTCCCGCAACTGCCTGGTGCCCAAAGACCTGACCACCGCCCCTCCCCTGGGGCCGTTTTTTATGGTTAAAAGACCTTTTTGCTCCAGGGTCTTCAGAGCCTCGCGCACCGGTCCCCGGCTACAGTCGAAGACCTGCTGCATCTCCCTTTCCGGAGGGAGTTTGTCTCCCGGTTTAAAAGTGCCGGTTACAATGGCTTCTTCCACCTGGGCCAGTATATCCGCATACACACTGCCAGGATTGGCCGGGTGGAAGACTGTCTCCGGTTTGCTTTGGGGAGCGGTATATTTGTTTGGTCCTACCATAATCACGTTATTATGGTGAAGTTTAATCCCTAGTCAAGCAAGAAATGACATGGCCTCAAACTTGGAACTTTTTAGATAACTATCCATTTTGTAATATAATTTTAGAGTCTAATTCTGTTTTACGTAAAAAAAGAGGTGTTTTTTTGAGGTTTTGTTTGCCAGATGGGCTTTGTAGCGATTGGGGTTATCGGTCGTACCAATAACAGACATGGAAATTGATAAAAAAACCGGGCCAAGGATGCACCCCTGATTTTTGAAAATTTGGGTGTTCCAATGACGGCCCGGTGTCTTTAACGCTTTTTTTGGGGGGCTTGGGTCAGTTAAGCAGGTTTTTGTCTCCCAGATTACCGGTCATGACCATATTGGAGAGTTCCTCCGGGGTGAGGTCTTCGGTTGTGCATTCCCCCACCTTGAGTCCCCCCTTGATGATGGCCACCCTGGTGGCCACAGAGACAACGTCTTTCATATTGTGGCTGATCAGGATTACCGTGACGCCTTGTTTATTCAGCTGCCGGATCAGCTCCAGCACCTGGGCGGTCTCCTTGACCCCCAGGGCGGCTGTGGGCTCGTCCATGATCACGAGTTCCGCGTTCCAGCGAAGCGCCCGGCTGATGGCCACCGCCTGGCGCTGGCCTCCGGAAAGGGTGTTCACCGGGGCCTCGAGGTCCTGGATCGTTACGTTCAGCCTGGAGAGATACCCGGCGGCCAGCTTTTTCATCTGGGGTTTGTCCAAAACCTTGACCATGGGCAGGAAGGTATTCTTTAAAAGTTCTGCGCCCATATATACGTTCTGATAAATGGTGAGCCTGGGGGCAAGGGCCAGATCCTGGTATATGGTGGCCACTCCCTTGCGCAAGGCATCTGCAGGGCTTTGGAATTCCACTTTTTCACCCCGCAGAAAAAGGGAGCCTTGGGTCTGGGTCTCAGCACCGGAAACAATACGGATCAAGGTGGACTTACCTGCCCCGTTGTCGCCGCAGATGGCGAGCACCTCGCCCGGGCGCACTTTTAGATCCACACCTATGAGGGCCTTCACCGCCCCGTAATATTTGCGAATTCCCTTAACTTCCAGCAGGGCGTCCACTTGTTCTCCTTAAAAAACTCAATCAGTGATTTTAAAGTCTGTTTGAATTGTTTTGTCAACCTGCCGCCCGGTTGAAGACCGGGGCGGCAGGGGGCGTTTTCAGATCAGAAGGGCCATTTACCTTCTTCGGGGACGTTGTTTTTGTCCACCAGCACTGCGTCGAGCAGCATGTAGGGGCCCTGGACCAGGTCTTCTTTCGTCTTACCGTGGTTCAGGATTTGATCCATGGATTCCACAGCCTTTTCACCCATGATCTCAAAGGGAATCGCCACAGTGGCCGTCATCAGGCTTTTGGGGTCCCTGATGCGGCGGAAGACTTCCTGGCCGCCGTCAATGCTGACCAGGGCGATATCGCCTTTTTTAATGCCCTGCTGGCTCAGGATATCGTCGATAATAAATGCCTGGGCATCAAAAGAGGCCCAGATGCCCTGGAATTTGCCCTGGTTTTTCAGGATCAGGGCTTCCATGCCGTTTTTGACGTCTTCGCGCCAGGATTTGGTGCGGGCCATGGTGTGATTGCCGATCACCTTGACCGCCTTGTTTTCGCTTAAAACCACATCCAGGAGTTTGCCCCTGATGCGGCAGCCCACGTGGCTTTCAAAACGCTGGGCCATGATGTTGCCCTGGTAGTTGAGGCAGCCAAGCAGATAAAGGGCGGCCTGGGCCCCGACCTGGTACTCGTTGACCGTGATTTCAAACAGGGTGTGCGGGCTGGTGCCGCTCATCACAGTTATGACCGGGATGCCCGCCTTTTTGGCGGCCTCGAACTGGCCGTCGAACTGAACCGGTTTACCCATGCAGACCACAATTCCGTTGACCTTGGCCTGGATCAGGTTTTCCAGCTGGGCGGCGTGTTCTGTGAGAGAGCCCCTGGAGTTGAGCAGGGTGACGTCCCAACCCAGGGCCTTTGCGGCCTTTTCAGCGGCCTTGGCTGTGCGGGCGTGGGTTTCCGAAGACATCTGAAAAGCGATCACGCCTATCTTGGTTTTGTCAGCCGCGTAGCTTGCCGGCGCGGCCAGAAAAAGGGCCGCGGCCAAAAGGCAGCAAATGGCCGCAATACGGGGAAATGACATGGGAACCTCCTCCTTGGTGCTGTTGAAAGTCAACTAAACATTAAAGGCGGCTTTGGTGATGGTGCTGGCGGAGATGCTCACCGAAGCCACGATAATAATTCCCAAAAGAATGTCCTGCACATAATAGGGGGCTCCCATGAGCACCAGTCCGTTGCTCAGGATGCCTATGGTGAGCGCCCCGATGAATGATCCCAGGACATTGGGCCTGCCCGGCTCCACCATGGTCATGCCCAAAAGCACGGCTGCCATGGATGTGAGCATGAAATCACCGGCCGAGGTCGGGGCCGCGCTGGAAAGGCTGGCCGCCAAAAGTACAGCCGTGACACCGGCCAAAAGGCCTGAAAGGGCAAGCCCCAGTATCTTCATGCGTTTGACTTGGATGCCGCCTAAGCGGGCCGCTTCATCGGCTTCGCCGGTAAAGACCATATGAATGCCAAGCCTGGTCTGCTTCATTATGAAAAGCGACACCAGGGCTATTATGATCATCCAGATGGCCAGGACCGGTATGCCCAGGATCTTGCCCCTGCCTAAATAGACAAAGGCCTCGGGCCAGCGCCCCACAAAGGCCACACCTTCGGTGATCCAAAAGGCCAGGCCGTTGGCCACGGAAGAAACCGCCAAGGTGGCGATCAGGGAAGGCACCTTGAGTCCGGTTACGATGAGGCCGTTTAAAAGGCCGGCTCCCAGGCCGGTCATGAGCCCCATGAATATGGCCAGGGAAACGGGATAATCAAAATGAATCAAACCTCCTGTCACCACTGTGGCCAGGCTGCACACATTGGCAAAGGAAAGGTCCAATTCAGAGGTTGTCAGGGCAAAGCTGAATCCCATGGACAGGATAGTCAAAAAACTGATCTGTTTAAGCACGTTCAGCAGGTTTATGGTGCTCAGGAAGTTCTCCGCAAAAATAGCAAAGAAAAGAAAAACCCCCAATCCGCCCAACGCGGTGCCGTATTTGCCGAGAAAGGTTTTGGTCTTTTTGTTCATGCCGAAAAAATAATCCCATCGCTGGCCCTTAAGCGGGCTTTTTTATTCACTGATGATATTGCCTCGCCAGAGCGTATATTAACCTACCGTGGCCCGGATGAGTTGAGCGCCGGGCTAAAGGCCCGGCCCCACCGTCACACCCAACCGGGCTGTTTGACACCCTTTGGACTAGTTTTTTTTCACCGCATTGGCGCGGGCCATGAATTCCTTGGCCTTTTGGGGGTCCACCGGATTCAGGGTCTTGCCATCCACCTTAAGCGAGGTGCCGACTATAAAGGCCTGGGCGTCCCGGCAAAGGGTTTCGATATTGTCCGCGCTGACCCCTGTGCCCACCACTATAGGTGTTTCCGGTACGTTTTGGGCGACTTTTTTGATCAGATTGAAATCCGCTTCCATCCCGGCGGCAGGGCCGCTTACGCAGACGGCGTCGGCCAGGCCGATAAAGACCGCGCCTTTTGCCTTCTGCTCCACGCTGCGGTTGTCAAGGTCAATGGAAAAACCGGCGGTGACATTACAGATAATGCGGATATCGGTTGCGCCGATATTTTCACGCATGCGCAGGATGGCTGCTCCGTCCGGTGTGTAAAAACCCAGGTCGCCCACATAAGTGCCAGTTAAAAAGGCGCGCACGAAACTGCCGCCTGTGGCATGGGCGATCGCCAGCGAGGCTATGGGGTCCAAGAGCATGTTTATGCCGTGGGGCAGATTGCTTTGGGCCTGAACTTCGCTCACCACTTCCGTCATGGCGGCCACGGTTTCGGGCTGCATCCGGGTCTGGTAGGGCATATCCGATTCATTGCAATACAAGAGCCCGTGGAAACCGGCGTCTTCCAGGTACTTGGCTTCTTCGCGGGCCTGGTTGATCACCTTTTTCATACCCCCGGCCTTGTCATACTTGGGCGCGCCGGGCAAGGCCAGGGTATGCACCATGCCGATCATGAAATTTTTGTGGCCGTGATCTTTTTCAAACAGGTTTTTCATTGTGTTGCCTTTCTTTGGCTTCCCCGTTTATTGCCAGCCGGTCATATGGGACAGGGCATGGGAAATGGGAAGAGTCTTTTTCTGCAAATCAAGCCAGTTGCCATATAGTTGGTCATAGGCTCGGGTTTTGTTTTCTTGTGGGTGGAATGTGCGGTCCGCCAAGACCAGGCGATCTTGAGCCGCTTCCAGGGTGGAATATCTGCCCAGGCCGGTCAAGGCGCAGATCAGGCCCCCCAAAAGCCCGGTCTGTTTGTGAGCGGTGCGGATTACCGGCTTGGCCAGGATGTCCGCTTTCACCTGGCACCATTCATCTGAATTGGCCGCTCCTCCGCTGATGCGGACTTCGGCAAAGGGTTCGGTCTGGCCGCCGGTGGCCAGCTCAAATACCTGGCGGTTGGCAAAGGCCACACCCTCCAGCACGGCCCAGGCAAAATCAACCGCCTTGTGGTCTCGTAAAACGCCCAAAAACACCCCCTTGGCTTCAGGGTCCCACAAGGGGGTTCTTTCCCCCCTCAGATAGGGAAGAAATAAAAGGGGCGAACTGTGGCGTTTGTGGGTTTTAAGGAGGTTTAAGACTTCTTGGGGATCAGGCGTCTGGTTTTGGTATAAAAAGGCTTCGCCAAACCAGGAGAGGCTGTCGGCCCCCACCTGGCTGGGGCCGCCGATCTGATAAAGGCCTTTTCCCCAGGGCATGGTGACCAGGCCTTTTTGGACTGCATTTACAAAGCCGCAAATGCCAAAGACCTCTGAAGTGCCGCTTACGTTATAGGCTGCATGAGGCTTTACCGCGCCCATGCCCAATGCCCCGCACCAAGCGTCCATGGAACAGGAGAATACCGGCGTGCCGACCAGATCCGAGAAAACCCCGGGCAGGCCCTTTTGCACCTTGCCGACTTCTTCCCAGGGCCATCTGCAGGTTGGGCAGAGGTCTTTTTCCAGTCCCAGTAGTTCGAAAAGACGGTGAGTGGGGCGAAGCTCAGGACCGGCCAGGAGACGGGAGCTTGAAATAAAGTCCGAGGCATAAACGCCTGTGAGCCTGAAGTTTAAAAAATCCTTGGGTTCCAGAATATGGCGGGCGCTTTCCAAGGTGTGTGGGTCATTTTCCTTAAGCCACAAAAGACGGGCCAGATTGTGGTAGGCGTTCACCGGCCCATAGGGCTTTTCCGTAGAAGAAAGGGAATCAACCGCCTCGGAAAGGGGCCGGGCCTGTTTCAGGGCCCGTCCGTCGGCCCAGGTTATGGCGGGCCTGATTGAACGTCCGTCCTTGTCCAGAAACACCTGGGTCCTGGTGAGGCCTGTTATGACAATGGCAACTGGTTTGACCCCTTGCGCTTTTGGATTTTTCATTATCCGGCCGGTAAGGCTGATCAATCCCCGCCACCAGATTTCCGGATCAATTTCCGAAAATCCGTTGTCATCAACTCTGATCTCTGATTTAAGAGACTCCTGAGCCAGAAATTCCCCGGTTTCCTTAAGCAGGCCCGCTTTGAAAGAGGTGCCGCCGAGATCAAAAGCCAAAACCGGATTCATGGTTCCATCTCATCGGCCATGAGCCTGTAGGAATATTTAAAGTAATCGCCCCTGATCAGGTTGATGCTGTATTCCACGGTGCGCCCTGTTTTATCGACCGCCGTGCGGTGGGCCCGCATCACGGCTGCTCCCGGGGCCAGTTTGAGCCAGGCGGCGTCCCTTTTGTCAATGGAATAGGGCTCCAAAACAGAATCGGCATAGGATAGCTGGATATTTCTTTCTTTTTGCAGGAAGTCGTATAAAGAGCGGTTTTTTAATTCCGCGGAGCTTACGCCCTGCATCAGGTCCAGGGGCAGGCAGGTTGTCTGTAAAACCACCGGGTCTTCGTCCAAAAAACGCAGCCTTTTTAATTCAACTAAGTTTTCTGCGCCTTCCAGCCCCAGAATCAGCCTTTCCCTGGCCCGGCTGGGGCGTTCAGCCAGGCTCAATACCTGGCTTCTTGGATTTCTTAAGTGAAGCGTTGCCTCGCGGTGAAAGTCCAAAAGCGTATTAAGGGATTTGTGAATGGCCCTGCCCGAGACTACAGTGCCGCTGCCCTGCCGCCGTTTGATCAGGCCTTCCTGCTCCAGGATTTTCAGGGCGGAACGCACCGTCACTCTGCTGACGCCATAGGCGTTCTGCAGATCCGCCTCTGAGGGAAAGGAAGCACCGTCCGCATATACACCTGAGATAATATCCGCCTTCAGCTCCCTGGCTATGAACCTATACATGGGCCTGGGGCGGCTTTTATTTTCATTCATGTCAAAAGTCGCCAATCAAATACCTCGCTTTTCAAAAGTGCCGAAAATGGCTTCATGCCTGCCACCGGTTTGGTGAGAACGCCGTGAAAAATTGGTTTCCACATAAGGCGCCGGCATGAATAGGGCTTGGCACAAAGCCGGCCCATAAGGTGATTGATCGGAATATTGTCTTGGCTTAGCCTTATATTATAGGGCATACAACTTTGATACAAGTCAAGTATTGATTTTTGTTCCGGAAAAAAATAGGGGTTTTTACCTGGCTTTGCGAGACTATTTAGGCGAAAAGGGACCGGGGAAAGGAGCGAACCAGGTTAAAAAAGGAAAAAGCCGATCCGCCCCAAGTGGCGGGGCCGGATCGGCTCTGGCTGAATGGTCGGGACAGAGGCAAAGACGGATCTGGATATTGTTTTCACTTTTCCTGTTTGCGGCAGGGGCAGTTTCGGCATTTTCCCTTGCCCGTGCATTTGCAGCCCTCTGAATGGTCTTTGGAATCCGCAGGAATTTGGTTTGACGGGTTGTGGGACATCTGCCTCTCCTTAGAAAAAATGGTTGATCACTGGGAAGAAGTTTTTTTGGGGAGCATCCTATTACTTATGAGCATCTGGTTTCAGGCGGCCATGCCCTGAACCGCCCTGGCAAAGGATTTGGCGCCGGTTTGCTTCAGGGCGCAAAAACGTTTACCTGCCCTTTTGCATTCACTTTTCACCGTGGCAAGGGCGCCGTGACTGTTAATCGAGGTTATAAAGACAACCAGATCGGCTTTGTTCACAGTGAGGCGCATGCGGCCCGAGCCGCCTTTCATGCGGCCTGTGTGGAACAAAAGGGTGCCGCCCATTTCATCCACCATTTGACGATAAGTGGGCTCCAGCCGGTCCAACCCGCCTATCAGGGCTATGGTTTTGCCGTTAAGAGGGCAGGAGCTGCATTCTTGATCGGGAAGGGGACAGTGTTTGCCATAGACCAGGCTGTCCTTGTCTTTACAGAACTGCTGGCACTTTGGTTGGTTCCTGGGGCTGAAACCCCGCTCGCCGCTTGTCTTGCCATTGATGCTGAAACAACGGTTACTGTTCATTTTTTTAGCTTTTTTCCGTTTTGCCTTTGATTTCACTTTTTAGCCCCTTCCAGGTTAAGAAATTTTAATTAAATTAGGTGTCCCTAAAATAAACTCCAAATAAAAAACCCAAAGCATTAAGGGTCGGAAAACCGGGTTTCACCGGTGGGGTTAACTTGAATTGCTAAATTAAGTACACCAAACAAAATGAGCTGTCAACAATAATTATTAATTTTTCTGACATATGGCTGCACAGAATACATTCCCTCCCTTTTCGGGGCGCTATACAGGGTATGATTAGAGATTATAAATTTCCTGCCTTTTCCCGTAGTTACGAGTTAATCAGGGAGTAGGGCGCTGGGAAAGCTCGGGTTAATTTATTGATAATACTATTAAAAATGAGATCATTATACATTTCTTGACCAGATGGCTTTTTTTGCGATATACAAGCATAACCGGCTTATTGGGAAATACTGCTTAATTGTGCGCCGCTTTTAGTCGCCGATCACTTCGCTTATGGTGCGTCGTTGCTGTGTTTTGAGAAGCTGAAGGTGCCCCGCTAAGCCGGATCGGCATAAGCGGAGTTGGTTTTTACGACTGAATTTGGAGGGCGGGTAAATGCTGATTGAGGCTTTGGCCATCGGCGGAATCGGTTGCCTTGCTGCCGCTGGTTTAGGTGTGGCTGCCAAGGTGTTCTATGTTGAAGAAGACCCCCTGGTGGTTGCCATAGAGGAAGAATTGCCCGGGGCGAACTGCGGCGGATGCGGCTATGCGGGATGCAGCTCGGCGGCAGAGGCTATCGCCAAAGGTGAAATGTCTCCCGGCGGATGTGTGGGCGGAGGCCCCGAAGTGGGAGTGGCGGTTGCCGCCATCCTGGGGGTTGAGCTAAAGGAAACCGAACCTCAGATCGCCCAGGTGGGCTGTCGTTATCCGGTCCAGCGTTCGGACCTTAAATACAGATACCAGGGTGTCACCAACTGTCGGGCGGCTGTGCAATTGGCCGGTGGCCCCAAGGAGTGCCCGGTGGGCTGTATTGGGTTGGGCTCCTGTGCGGCTGCCTGTCCCTTTGACGCCCTCGAAATAGGCCCTGATAATCTGCCTGTGGTTGATCCTTATAAATGCACCGGCTGCGGAACCTGTGTGCGCACCTGCCCCATGGGCATAATGCGGCTCACCAGTGTCAGCACCAGGATCTTAAACGAGCAGACCACCGATGACTGTACGGCCCCCTGTCAAAGGCGTTGTCCCGCGGGGATTGATATCCCCAAACAGATAAACCTCACTGCCAAGGGCGATTACGCCGGGGCTTTAAGGGTCATTAAGGAAAGGAACCCCCTTCCCCTGATCTGCGGGCGCATCTGCCCCCACCCTTGTGAAGTGGCCTGCCGCCGCAACCTTGAGGATGAAGCGGTTGCCATAAACCCCTTGAAGCGTTTTGTGGCGGACCTCGAGCGGACCAGCGGCGAAAGGGTTCAGCCCTACAAGGCCCCGCCCACTGATAAAAAGGTGGCGGTGATCGGCGGTGGTGTGGCCGGCTTGAGCGCAGCTTACTTCCTGGCCAGATTAGGTCATTCCCCGGTTGTCTTTGAGGCCCAGGATAACCTGGGCGGCCTTCTTAGAAGCGCCATACCCCAGTCCAGGCTGCCCAGAGATATTCTGGATTGGGAAATTGAAGGCATCCTGGAGATGGGGGTTGAGGCCAGGTGCGGCCAGATGTTTGGCCGGGACTTTGATGTGCCCTCCCTTTTTGATGATGGTTTTGAAGCCTGTGTCCTGACTACCGGCGGATGGGACGCCGCCCTGATGATGGGCCAGCCCAACCGGGCCGACGAGACCCTTCCCGGGTTGAAACTTTTACTGCCCATGACTATGGCCCTTGCCATGGGGCAGAAGGTCTCCCTGGGAAAATCCGTGGTTATGGTCGGCGGCGGTAAGGATTCCCTGGCCACCAGCGAAAAATGCCTGGAGAACGGGGCCGAAAGCGTGGTCATCGTTTTGAGGCGCACCCAAAAGGATATGGGCCTTACGGATGAGGATTTGGAGGCCTTGGCTGAAAAGGGTGTGAGCATTAAATTTAACTCCAGGGTGGTGCGCCTTGAGGGCGAGACCGGGGCCGTGTCCAAGGTCGTGGTCAAGACCGCACCCAATGGGAGCGAGGAAACTGTTTTCGAGCTGAGCGCCGATAATATCATCGCTGCCAGCGGCAGGTTGCCGGGACTGATTTTTGTGCGCAAGGGCGAGCCTGATGAAAACGGGCAATATGCGGATAATTCCTGGCAGGCTATCAAACCCTATGGCCTGCCCACGGATTATGATCCCGGCATCTTTCAGTCCAGTGAACCGGTAAGCGATTATCGGGCCGCGGTGGAAGCCATCGGTGCGGGGCGCAGGACCGCAGCCTCGGCCCACCAGTACCTGAGCGAAGGCGAAATCACCCCGCCCGCCCACATGCTTACTTCGCTCACCAAGGTGCTGGATGTAAATCAGCTGATGAATCTCAACCAGGTGGCCCCCAGGCAACCCATGCCCATGGCCGATGAAGAAAAATTGGTTGACCCCACTTGTGAGATTGAATTGGGTATGGATGAAGAAGCGGTAAAGGAGGAGGCCAAGCGTTGCCTGAATTGCGGCCTGATCTGCTACTACCGCAGTAAATATTAGAATGCCTTGCTCGTAAAAAGGACGGGCCGTGGACGGCCCGTCCTTTTGCGGCAAATTGGCATGACCAGCGAGGTAGGATGTGGTTGAGATAAAAGAAGCTGTAATAAAAAGAGCCCGAACTCTGATGGAATCGGGCCAAATCGGGGGCTTTCTGGGTCTTAAGCAACAAGGCGATCAGATAGCCCCTTATCTGTTTACCAGGCCCGATGAGCTGAACGACCTATGCCTGGGAGACAAGGACAGGCCCGGCGACTGCCGGTATCCCCTGGTAAAGGTGCTTTTCGACCTGGCCGCCCGTTTTCCCAAGGAAGTCTTCGGTCTTATGGCCAGAGGATGCGATGAAAGGGCGCTTAATGTACTTATAAACGAGGATCGTACATCGCCTTTGCACAAAGACAGGGTGGTTGTGGTGGGTTTTTCCTGCCCGGAGGAGCTGGCCAATCATTGTCAGTGCCATAAACCCTGGCCCGACCAGATGGTTGCCGGAGAAAAGACCAAACCGGTAATTCTGGCCGGGCAGACCGGGGCCGAGACTTTGCCCGACCTTATGGAGCAATGGCTCGGCATCACCCAGACCTGCATGAAATGCATGGGATGTAAAAACGTTTGTCCTGTCTGTGTCTGTCAGGAGTGCACAGTAGAGCAAGACGCGTTGGTGCCTCAGCGCCAATTGCCTCCCACGCCCAACTTTTTAATTACCAGGGCGGTCCACATGGTGGGTCGTTGCGTATATTGCGGATTGTGTGAAGAGGCTTGCCCGGCGGGCATCCCGCTGAAAGATCTGTACAGGATGGTCTCCAGGGTCCTGGGGCAGGAGAACCTGCTTCCGGTCTCGCCCTTGGTGCAGGATGCCGACCAGAGTCCTGAACAGACTGTCATGGGCTGAGTTTTTGGACTCGCCTCAAGTCTTTTCGGTTTTAGGAGCAAATAACATGGATTACAAAACCACCCTGACGGTGTGCCCCTATTGCGGTTGCGGGTGCAGTTTCTATCTGGAGACTGTGGACGGCCGTCTGACAGGGACATTGCCCAATGCGGCAGGCCCGGTGAATATGGGCAAATTATGCGTAAAGGGCTGGAATGTACATGAATTCGTACAGAGTCCCCGCCGTCTTAAAAGTCCTTTGCTGAAAAAGGGCGGCGAATTGACAAGGGCTGGTTGGGATGATGCCCTGGACTATGCCGCAGATGAGCTCAAACGCATAGTAAAAGAGCATGGCCCGGATTCAGTGGCCTTTTTGGCCTCGGCCAAAATCAGCAATGAAGACAACTATGTACTTCAGAAATTTGCCCGGGCGGGGGTGGGAACCAACAATATAGACCACTGTGCACGCCTTTGACACAGCTCCACCGTGGCCGGTCTGGCCGCAGCATTCGGTTCCGGAGCAATGACCAACTCCATAGAGGAGTTGGCTGATTCAGATGTTATTTTTGTAATAGGTTCCAATACCACTACAGCCCATCCCCTGGTGGCCGATCGACTTTATCGGGCCAAGAAAAAAGGGGCAACTATTATTCTGGCCGACCCCAGAAAGATCCAGCTGGCCCTTATGGCGGATCTTTATGTCAGCCACGCCCTGGGGACGGATGCGGCTCTTTTAAACGGCATCGCCCACATAATTCTAAAGAACGGCTGGCAAAATCAGGATTTTGTAGACGCCAACACAGAGGGCTTTGACGATTTTAAAAAGGTGGTGCAGGAATACACCCCCGAGAGAGTTAGTCAGCTTACCGGAGTCAAGGTTGAAGACCTGACTTACATGGCGGAAAAATACGCCAAGGCGAAAAACGGCTCCATTGTTTATTGCATGGGCATCACCCAGCATACATCCGGGGTGGACAATGTGAAATGCCTGGCCAACCTGGCCATGCTCACCGGTCATATCGGCCGGGCCTCCACCGGTGTAAACCCCTTGCGCGGACAAAATAATGTGCAGGGAGCCTGTGACTTGGGCGGGCTGCCGGATGTTTATCCGGGCTACCAGAAAGTGGATGCCCTTGATGTGCAGCATAAGTTTGAGAACGCCTGGCAGGTCAGTTTAAGCAATAAACCCGGCCTTAAACTGCCCGATATGCTGGCCGGGCTGGAAGACGGCTCCATCAAGGCGCTGGTGGTGGTGGGAGAAAATCCGGTGATGAGCGATCCGGATTCAAACCATGTAGTCAAAGCCCTTAAAAAGGCTGAACTACTGTTGGTTCAGGATATTTTCTTTAATGAAACGGCGGAATTGGCTCATGTAGTTTTACCGGGCGCCTCTTTTGCGGAAAAAGACGGCACCTTTACCAACACTGAACGCAGGGTGCAGCGGATCCGCAAGGCAGTGGAGCCGGTGGGCGAAGCCCGGGCCGATTGGGAGATTCTACAGGACTTATCCAACCGGTATGGATTTAAGATGGATTTCACCTCCGCCAAAGGGATTATGGAGGAGATCGCCCAACTGACACCGCAATATGGCGGCATCTCTTATGAACGCCTGGAAGGCGAGGGTATTTGCTGGCCTTGCCCGACTCCCGATCATCAGGGCACCAGGTTCCTGCATGCCAATGGCAAGTTTGCCAGGGGCAAGGGGTTGTTCCATGCAATTGAATGGCGCGCCCCGGCTGAAATAGTGGATGATGAATATCCCTTCTGGCTCACCACAGGAAGGGCCCATGTTCATTATCATACCGGCACCATGACCAGAAACTCTCCCAGCCTGCACGCGCAGATGCCGGAGGGCTTTGTGGAGATCAACCCCACAGATGCCGAGGCCATGGGGGTTCAGGAAAGTGATGAGGTCCGCTTGAGCACCAGGCGTGGAGAGATAACCACCAAGGTCATGATTACGGACCGGGTCAAGCCTGGCGTGGCCTTTGTTCCTTTCCATTTTATCGAGGCCAGCGCCAATGTGCTTACTAATCCGGTTTTTGATCCCATCTGCAAGATACCGGAATATAAAGTCTGTTCAGTTAAGGTGGAAAGAATCTCCTGACTTGTAAGAAATTCAGCTCAAAGCCGTTTCAGCCCAACTGGTTGAAACGGCTTTTTTTATTGAGAAAATGAAATAGTTATGGGCTGTTTTTGACATGATGAGGAACAAGTCGGCAGGTTGCCCGCGTTGATTCCGCCAAGCGCCGAGGCGGCACCCCTTATGGTTTAGTCTGTATGAGTGATTGATTCTTCAACTTTTTTTAATGGGACAGGTTGTGATCCTGATTTGTTATTTTTCGGTTAATAGTAGTAACATAATAGATTAGAAATAACAGTGGTGCTTTTGGTGGATATTTGAGTGTAATTCTTTCCTAACTCTCCGTGATGGCGCTTAATCTAAATCTCCAACGTATTCGCTTTCTTCATTTTACTGTTAAATTACATTCTTAAAACCCCGGCATTGACAGTAATGGTGATCATGGAATCAATAAGCTTTGGGCGATATTCCAGGGATAAAGCCAATGCGGTGATTTTTGCTGTTTGCTGCCTTTGGGTGCTGTTGCTTCTAATTTCTCCTGGATGCGGCCGGGAAAAGGTCAGAATCGGGATTTTAAATCACGCGGTTATGGCCGAGGGTTCAATTACGGGATTTAAGGACGGCATGGCCGGGGCTGGTTATAAAGAACCACAGAACATTGAATATTTTTACCAGGGGGTAGTCTCCATAAGTGAGCTGGAAAAGGCGGCCCGAGAACTTTTAAATCAAAAAGTGGATTTGATATTGACCCTTACCATGCCCGCTACAGTGGCGGCCCAAAAGGTGGTAAAAGACGGCCGCACCCCGATTGTTTTTGCACCAAATTCAGACCCCGTGGGAGCAGGCCTGGTGGCAAGTCTGGAGCGTCCGGGAGGAAACACAACCGGGGTTTCCTTTTGGCTGCAAGAGGGGAAGAGATTGGAATGGCTGTTAAAAGTTCAGCCTGATATCCAGCGGGTCTGGGTCCCCTATATGGTTTGGGATAAAAGTCCCAGGGTTGCCTTGGATAAGCTCAAGCAAACAGCCAAAGAGCTGGGCCTTTTTATTGTGGAACACCCTCTTTTAACCCGTGAAGAATTGCTTAATTCGCCCCAAGCCGTTGACCAAAGTATGGATGCGATTTTTCTTCCGGCCGATGCTTTGGTTTGTTCCAATGCGCAGATATTTGTCAAAAGGGCCGATGAACTGGGCTTGCCGGTAAGCGCACCCAATCTCTACGGAGTCAAGAAGGGGGCCTTGATTGGTTATGGATTTACCCAATATCAATGTGGCCGGCAAGGGGCCCGCTTGGCGGCCATGATATTGGAGGGCGAAGATCCGGGAGAATTACCTGTTGAAATGTCGGAAATTTTTTTAATGATCAACCTGACGAAGGCCAGGGAACTGAAAATCTCTTTACCCAAACATATTGTGAAACAGGCGGATATTGTAGTTCGTTAGTTTTAGTGACCTATCCTGAAGGAAACAATGCTTAGCATTAAAAAGCGCTTGACCATATCTTTTATCTTGGTCGCCATCCTACCCCTTGTGGCCACAGGTCTGCTGCTTTCGGTGCGCACGTTTGAACACCAAAAAAAAGATGCAATCCAGATGCAGGCTGAAACAGCCTTAAGGGTCTCCGAGCGTTTTAGTGATTTTATTTCTAGAGTAACGGGGAAAATGACCCTGACAGCCAGCTTATTAAGCTCCCATTTGGGAGATGTAAAAAAATGTAATGCTGTCATAGGCGAGCTTGGTTTCCGGTTCTTCAATAAAATTATCCTGTTAAGTGAAAAAGGAGAGCAGCTTGGCCGGGGCTCCAGGGTGGAGCTGGATATTACAGGGCATCATTCTGATTTTACAAAGCAAAAATTTTTCACGATTCCTTTGCGTGAAAAAAACACTTATTACGGACCGGTTCGCTTTGATAAAAACACCCATGAACCTTTGATGATTATTTCCCTGCCTGTTAATGAACTGTTAAGCGACAAGGTCCCCGCTGTCCTTATGGCCGAGGTGAGGTTAAGGCATGTATGGGAGATAGTAAGGAGATATAGCGGCGGATCAGGCCATACCCTGCTTATCCTTGATGAGAAAGACCGCATAATAGCTCATCCCAATCAATCTTTGGTTTTAAAAGGCACCACATGGCATATCGTCCAAAAGGGCCAGCAAATGGGGCTTAAAGGCGAGGAAGTGGTCTTGGCCTATCAAAAAGTGTCGTTTCCCGGGCGGAATTTCAAGGTGGTTGCGTTTTTACCGGCTGATATTGCCCTTAAGCCTGCTTATGACAGCTTAAAGATACTTATATTAATCCTGGTGGGAGCTTTAATATTTGGTGCTGTTTTTGCCCTGGTGGTATTGAAGGGCATTGTGGGCCCCATTGACGGGCTGGTGCAGGTGGTAAACCGTTTTCGGCAGGGGTGCCTTTCAGCCAGGGCGGAAGTTGTCCGCCAGGATGAAATAGGCCATCTGGCCACGGTATTTAACCTGATGGCCCAAAGGCTCAGAGAAAATTTGCAGGAACTCAACCAGGAAATTCAGGAACGCCGCCAGACCGAAACAGCGCTCACCGAAAGCCAGGAAAAGTTCATAAAGGCCTTTCACGCCAGTCCCCATTGGCTGACCATCGTCACCCTGCATGATGGTAGGTTTCTGGAGGTGAACGACGCCTTTTGCCGGGCTTTAGGTAAGAAAAGGCAGGAGATAATTGGCTGCACTTCTGTTGAACTTGGCATCTGGGGCGAAAACGAGGACCGAAAACTCCATTTACAGGCCCTTAGGGAAACGGGAAGTCTGCGCGAAGCGGAAACAGAAATGTTTACCAAAGACGGCCTTAAGAACACTGTTCTTTGGTCTGCCGAAAAGATAAAGTTGGGTGGTCAGGAATGCCTTATCTCCGTTGTAACGGATATCACCCAACGGAAAAAATTGGAAGCCCAGGTCAGGCAGGCTCAGAAAATGGAGGCCATAGGAACCCTGGCAGGTGGAATCGCCCATGATTTTAACAATATCCTTCAAGCCATAATCGGATACTGCCAACTTTTGCAGATGGAGCAAGAGTCTGCCAAGGAGCGTGAAGAGCATGTTGGGCAAATTATGTCTGCCGGCCTACGGGCGGTTTCCCTGGTTCGCAGACTTCTCACCTTTAGCCGCAAGGTTGATCTAGTCCTTGAACCCTTAACCTTAAACCGATCGGTTGATTCCGTAGCGGAAATGCTTTTCCGCACTATCCCCAAGATGGTGGAGATAAAAACCAATTTGGCTGAGGATCTGCACATGGTACAGGTTGATCCCGTTCAAATGGAACAGGTTCTGATGAATCTGGGCATAAACGCCAGTGACGCCATGGATGGGTCGGGGATTTTAACCTTTGAAACCAAGAATTTTTATGTAGAGGAACCTCTGCCTGATCTTAACGCGGGTCAGTATGTACTTCTGACCGTGACCGATACAGGTTGTGGAATGGATTCTGAAACCATAGCGCGTATTTTTGAGCCCTTTTATACCACCAAGAAACCGGGCAAGGGAACCGGTCTGGGACTCTCCACGGCCTACGGCATTGTAAAGGCCCATGGGGGAAAGATCACCTGTTACAGCAGGCCCGGGGAGGGAACCAGTTTCTACATTTATCTGCCGGCTTTGGTGGAGGCCGGAGAAGTTGCTTCCCGCACCGATACGGAAACTTCTAAACAAGTAAAAGGCACGGAAACCGTGCTTTTGGTTGACGATGAACCGGATGTGCTCAGCTTTGCCTCGTCAGTGCTTACGCGTTTCGGATATAAGGTTTTGACCGCTGATAATGGCGGGAAGGCCCTCAATCTGTGCAAAGAATCTGATAATGGTATAGCTTTAGTTGTATTGGATCTGGATATGCCGGAAATGGGCGGGGCGGAATGCGCCGTTGAGCTGGAGGCGCACCATGAAGGACTTAATATTATTATTGCCAGCGGGCACGCTCCCGAGTCGAGAAAATTGGGGGCTGCCGGTGAAAAAGTCGCCGCCTTTTTAAATAAGCCCTACATGGCCAAAGATCTTCTACAGACAGTGCGTTCGGTGTTGGATAAAAAACAGGAAAAAGGGATATGACATGGAAAAGATTGGATTCATCGGACTGGGCATAATGGGTAAACCAATGGCTTTGAACCTTATGAAGGCCGGATATGACCTGGTGGTCCATAACCGATCCCAAGGTTCGGTAAATGAACTGGCTGAAAAAGGCGCCACGCCTGCGGCTTCGCCTAAAGAAGTGGCGGAAAAAAGCGATATTGTCATCTCTATGCTCCCCGATTCTCCGGATGTGGAAAAGGTTTGTCTTGGACCGGGAGGAGTCAGGGAAGGCTTGAGCCAGGGCATGCTTTTTATAGATATGTCGACTATCTCTCCCCAGACGGCCCAAAAGGTGCATGGAGAGTTTTTGGAGCTGGGTGTGAAAACTTTGGACGCGCCTGTTTCCGGCGGCGATGTGGGGGCTCAAAACGGAACGCTTTCCATTATGGTTGGAGGAGATGCCGCAGCCTTTGAGAGAGCCGTGCCTTTGTTTGAGATTATGGGCCAAAATCAGGTTCACATGGGAGGACCCGGCGCAGGTCAGTTGACTAAGGCCTGCAACCAGATCGTGGTGGGAGTGACCATCCAGGCAGTGGCCGAGGCTCTTACCCTGGCCCGTAAGGCCGGAGTGGACCCGGCCAAGGTGCGCGAGGCTCTGTTGGGCGGTTTCGCCCAGAGTAGGGTTTTGGATCTCCACGGCCTGCGTAATCTTGAGAGGAATTTCGAGCCCGGCTTCAAACTGGCCCTGCACAGAAAGGATCTCAAGATTGCCGAACAAACAGGACATGAACAGTGTGTGCCCCTTTTGGCTACATCCCTGGTGGCGGGCTTGATGGATTCCCTTTTGGCGCAAGGCAAGGGGGAGCTGGATCACTCCTGCCTAGCTCTTTTGCTGGAAGGACTAAGCGGCCTCGAAGGTGAATAGCTCCTCTAAATCGTTTATTTTGGGCTTAAATTTAAATGAGTTGGATTAAGGACTGAGGTTGTGCTTTTTTAACGGGTTTGGCAAGATAGAATAATCAGGTGGAAACTTCAGTTAGTTAAGAGGTATGACCCGGGACTTTTTATCAAAGACCTTAAGAGGCAAAGGGGGCTTAATTGACCCGTCAAGACATACTTTTGGAAAGCGGCACCAATGAAGTCGAGATCGCGGTGGTTTTATTAGGTGATCAGGAGTTCGGCATCAATGTGGCCAAAATCAGGGAATTCAAAGACGCCAAAGGTGTGGATGTCAGCGTCTTGCCGGGCAGTCATGACTCTGTGGAAGGCGTCTTTGATTTTCGCAATGACACAGTCCCTTTGATCAATCTTCACCGTCATCTTGCCCTTGGTGAAAATGAAAAAGATCATGGCAAGATTGTGGTGGTTACGGATTTCAATAACACCATCGCGGGTTTCGTCACAGACGGCATTCATGATATCCACAGGGTTTCATGGAGGGATTTCAGGCCGTTGAATCATGCCTTGGCCGTAAACACCTTGCATGTCATCGGTTCGGTTACCATTGACGAGCGCAGGGTTCTGGTTTTGGATATGGAGCAGATTTTAGGCGAGATCTATCCTCAAAGCGTTATCAACTATGATGAATCCGCCTTTAGCGAACAGCCCAATGTACCGGGCAGATCCAGGGTGAGGATTTTCTTTGCCGAAGACTCAACGGTTATACGTTCAAAGGTGGCCAAAATCCTCACCAGCCTGGGATTCGGCGAAGTGCGCACCTTTATTGACGGAAAGTCCTGTTATGAGGCGATCAGCTCCCTGCGCCAAAGGGCGGCCAAGGAGCAAAGGTCGATGTCTGATTATCTCAGCCTTTTACTGACTGATATTGAAATGCCTGAGATGGACGGCCTGGCCCTTTGCAAGGAAGTGCGCCAAACCTTGGGGCTTACCCAAGTGCCTGTGGTGGTTTTTTCTTCTTTGATTAATAAGGAGATGGCTGAAAAATGCCGCCAAGTGGGGGCCAACGCCTATTGCTCCAAACCGGAGACTGAAAAATTGGTGCGGATAATAGACAATTTCTGTCTGACTGATCAGGCTTTGCCTTCTCTATAAACCTTTAAATTTTTTACCCCCATAAGGAGGCGCTCTTAAGCGCCTTCTTAGCTTGCTGACAAAGTCCTCCTGGACTTTGTCAGAGACCACTTAGCAAAAACGCGGTTTTGCTAAGTGGCTCGAATTACTCACCTTAAGAAAGCCTCGCAATTCGGCGGGCCGTCATTCGGGGTCCCCGGAAAATCAAAGATTTTTCAGGGGTGTGTCCTTGGCCCGCGTTCAGGCTGTTGACAAAGTCCTCGCCTATCGGCGGGGATTTTTTATTACGAGTGATGCTAAAAGAACAGGGCTATAAACAGACAGAGTTAGAATTTGTGATCATCGTGGAGTTGGTTCCACAGGACCACTTACTTCGTAAAATAGATAGAGCGTTTTGATTTTAAGGTGGAATCAGTTGGTCTTGATGCGGGCTACTATACCGCCCCGATATGCAAAGGTCTTGACGACAGGTCCATTTTCGGAGCGATAGCCTACCGAGGAGTGTCAGGAATTTCGTGTATGGAGTCAATTGTGAGATAATCACCCCTTCATCGGAGGATTACGCGCAATGGCTACCAAGGACGAGTTGCTTGATGAGTTGCTCAAGGGCTATGAGAAGCCCGAAGACCTGTTGGGAGAAAACGGAATATTCCAAGAGCTGAAGAAGGCCCTGGTTGAGAAGGCGCTTGGAGCGGAGTTTACGCACCACCTGGGGTACGAGAAAGGTAAGAAGCCGGAAGCCAAAAGCGGCAACACCCGAAACGGCCTCGGCAAAAAGCGGGTGAAGTCAAGCGGTGGCGAAATGAGTTGTCAGTCCCCCGCGACCGCGACGGCAGCTTCGAACCTCAGTTGATCAAAAAGGGCCAGCGCCATTTCGACGGCTTTGACGACAAGATCATTTCCTCGTATGCCCGATGCATGACGGTCCGGGAAATCCAGTCACATCTCAAGGAGCTATACGCAGTCCAGGTTTCGCCCGACCTGATTTCGCGAGTGACCGACGCCGTTATGGAAGAGGTTCGGGAATGGCAGAATCGGCCCCTGGACGCCCTTTACCCTCTGGTGATCTTCGACGCCCTGCGGGTCA